>CAVPAZ010000001.1:0-152947 GCA_963701725.1 uncultured bacterium
CCACGCCGGGTGAATAGGCGAGCGAGAGGTCGCGCCCGTTCGACAGCGGCTTGGTCGCCACCACGCTGATCTTGCCGCGCACCGGGCTGCGGTGGTAGTCGAGCGCGGCCTCGCGAAGTGCGTTCTCGGCGGCGGTCAGGGGTTTCGTGTCGGACATGTGGGTCTCCTCGATGGGGCTTGATGGGGTCGGCGCCGGCTGTGCGAAACAACTCGCTCGTGAAGCGGGGCGCGCGGCGGCTGGCGACCAGCCAGTATCGCGCGTTCAGGCGATCGCCTCGCCTTCGCGCAGCGCGTGCCTCGCCACGCACGCAGCCAGATTGTCGCGCGCCGCGCGCTGAAGATGCATGAGCAGCGCGTGCGGCGCCTCGGGCAGGGCAAAGCGCTTCATGACGTCGCGCTGCATCTGCAAGAGCAGCTTCGCGGTGACGTCGGCGTCGGCCAGCGCGCGGTGCGCGCGGCCGGCAACCGGCAGGCCGTGCAGTGCGGCCAGTGTGCCGAGCCGGTGGTTGGCGCTCTCGGGGTAGAGCCGACGCGCGAGCAGCATGGTGCAGGCAAACCGGTGCGCCGCGACGCTGCCCGCGCGCCGCAATTCGGCCTGCCAGAACGAGCGGTCGAAGGCCGCGTTGTGCGCGACCAGCGGGCTTTCGCCGACGAACGCGGCGACTTCGTGCATCACCTGCTCGGCAGGCGGCGCGCGCTCGAGCATCGCATTGCTGATGCCGGTGAGGTGCTCGATGAAGGGCGGCACCCAGGCGCCGCTGCGCATCAGGCTCGCATAGTGACCGACGATCTTCCCGCCGCGCACCAGCACCGCCGCGACTTCGGTGGCCCGCCCGCCGGTCGCGGGCGACAGCCCGGTGGTTTCGAAATCGATAACGGCGAGGGTTTCGAGGGCGGCGGGCATGGCGATCGCTGCCAGTGGCGGTGCACGGGCATCGTACTCGGTAGACTCGCAGTGCGCCCCGCGTCGGGCGTTGACCGGAGCACCTGACCATGACCCTCCTCGTCCTCGGACTGATCATCTTTATCGGCGTGCATTCGGTTTCCATCGTGGCGCCGGCCTGGCGCAATGCGATGCAGGCGCGCCTGGGCGAGGGCCCTTGGAAGGGGCTGTACTCGGTCGCCTCGGTGGCCGGTTTCGTGCTGATCGTCGTCGGCTACGGAATTGCACGCCAGCAGCCCGTCGTGCTCTACGCGCCGCCCCCGTGGTTGCGCCACCTGGCGCTGCTGCTGCTGGTGCCTGTCTTCCCGCTGCTGCTGGCGGCCTACCTGCCGGGGCGCATCAAGAGCGCGGCCAAGCACCCGATGCTGTTCGCGGTCAAGCTGTGGGCGTTGGCTCACCTGCTGGCCAACGGCAACGCGGCCGACGTGCTGCTGTTCGGCGGCTTCCTCGCCTGGGCCGTGGCCGATCGCGTCTCGCTGAAACATCGGCCACAGCGCGCGCTGCCGGGTGCTGGACCGTCGTCGCTCAACGACGCGATCGCCGTGCTAGGCGGTCTGGCGCTGTACGCCCTGTTCGTGTTCCGGGCGCACGTCTGGCTGATCGGTGTCTCGCCGCTGTGATGAGCGGGGCCTGATCGGGCGACCAGCTCAACCGATGGACGCCTCCAGAACCCGCAGGATCTCGCGCCCGTAGGCCTCGAGCTTCTTCACGCCGACACCGCTGATCCCCGACAACTCGGCGAGGGACATCGGGCCGCTGCGCGCCATCTCGGCCAGCGTGGAATCGTGGAAGACGACGTAGGGTGGCAGGTTGTGTTCCCGGGCCACTTCAGTGCGCCAGGCCTTCAACGCGGCGAAGCGTGCCAGCCCGGCGTCATCGAGCGGCATCGGAGGCAGTCTGTCCTTGCCGCGGGAAGACGCTGGCGCGCGGGCAGTCTTGCCGCGCTTGGGCTTGGCGGCGGCCACGCGCAGCAGCAGCTGGACCCCGCCGCGCAGCACCTCTCGTGCGCTGCTCGTCGGTTCCAGTGTGTTGTATTCGCCTTCGGTGCGCAGGTGGCCGAGCGCGATCAGTTGGCGCAGCACGGCTCGCCATTGCGCCTCACTCAAGTCAGCGCCGATGCCGAAGGTGGAAAGCCGTTCGTGGTGGTGCTGCGCCACCTTGTCGGTCGCCTTGCCGCGCAGCACGTCGATGAGGTGCCCGGCGCCGAAGCGCTGGCCGCCCTGCTGGTGGAAGCGGACGATGCACGACAGTGCCTTGCGAGCCGCCTCGGTGGCATCCCAGGTCGCGGGCGCGTGCAGGCAGTTGTCACAGTTGCCGCAGGGCTGGCTCGCTTCGCCGAAGTAGGCGAGCAAGCGTACGCGCCGGCAGTCGTGCGCTTCGGCCAACGCGAGCAGCGCGTCGAGCTTGCCGCGCTGTCCGCGCTTGAACTCCTCGGCCGCCGGGCTCTCCTCGATCATCCGCCGCTGGTTCACGACGTCCGCCAGGCCGTACGTCATCCAGGCGTCGGCCGGCAGCCCGTCACGACCGGCGCGCCCGGTCTCCTGGTAGTAGCTCTCGATGTTCTTCGGCAGGTCGAGGTGGGCGACGAAGCGCACGTCGGGTTTGTCGATACCCATGCCGAAGGCGATCGTCGCGACCATCACGATGCCGTCCTCGCGCAGGAAGCGGTCCTGGTGGCGCTTGCGCACGCCGGCGTCGAGGCCGGCGTGATAGGGCAGCGCGACGATGCCCTCGTCGTTCAGCCACGCCGCGGTCTCCTCGACCTTCTTGCGCGACTGGCAGTACACGATGCCGGCATCGCCCTCGTGCTCGTCGCGCAGCAAGCGCAGCAGTTGCGTCCGCGCGTTGTCCTTCTCGACGATGCGGTAGCGGATGTTCGGGCGGTCGAAGCTGCTGATGAAGATGCGCGCTTCCTGCAACTGCAGCCTTTCGACGACGTCGGCGCGCGTCAGCTCGTCGGCGGTGGCCGTGAGGGCGATGCGCGGCACGTCGCCGTAGCGCTCGTGCAGCGCGTTCAGCGCCAGGTAGTCTTCGCGGAAGTCGTGCCCCCACTGGCTGACGCAATGCGCCTCGTCGATCGCGAACAGGCTCAGAAGGCCGCGTTCGTGCAGCGAGTCGAGCTGGGCCAGGAAGCGCGGCGTCGTTACGCGCTCGGGCGCGGCGTAGAGCAGCACCAGGCGGCCGGCCATCATCTCGCGCTCGATGCGCGCTGCCTCCTGCGCGGTGAGCGTCGAGTTCAGGAACGCGGCGTGCACGCCGGCTTCTTCCAGCGCACCGACCTGGTCGTGCATCAGCGCGATCAACGGGCTCACCACCACCGCCACGCCGCGCCCGGCGCGATGGCGAGCGATCGCCGGCAACTGGTAGCACAGGCTCTTGCCGCCGCCGGTCGGCATCAGCACCAGCGCGTCGCCACCACCGGTGACGTGGTCGACGATGTCGCGCTGCTGGCCACGAAAGCTCGTGTAGCCGAAGACCTCGGTCAGCAGGGCGTCAGGCGGGGCGGTCGTTGCATGCGGCGGTGGGCTCATCGAACCACGATGGTAGCGGCGCCTGCCGGTGCCGCCTCCCCCATCGGTGCGCACCGATGGGGGTGCACCCGCAATGGGCGTGGCGCCGGGACGCTGCCTCGCGCATGATGCATGGCACGCGGCCGTCATTCACGCCGCTATCATCGGACAAACTTCATTGCGCTGGAATCTGGAGAGAGTCATGGCATCGATCAACAAAGTCATCCTCATCGGCAACCTCGGCCGCGACCCGGAAACGCGTTACACGCCGAGCGGTCTGGCGATCTGCAACATTCGCCTGGCCACGACACGTACCTGGAAGGACAAGAACTCCGGCGACAAGGTCGACGAGACCGAATGGCACACGGTCGTGTTCTTCGACCGACTGGCCGAGATCGCCGCGGAGTACCTGAAGAAGGGCAGTTCGGTCTATGTCGAAGGGCGCCTGAAGACGCGCAAGTGGCAGGACAAGGAAGGCCACGATCGATACAGCACGGAGATCGTCGGCGAGGAAATGAAGATGCTCGGCGGGCGCGAGGGCATGGGCGGCGGCGACGAAGGCGGCGGCTCGCGCGGTCATGCCCGCGAAGGCGGCGACACCGGCGGCGCGCGGCCGGCTGCGCAACGCCCGGCAGCGACCAAGCCGGCCGCCGCGCCGGCGTCGAAGTCGTCGACCGGTTTCGACGACATGGACGACGACATACCGTTCTGACGGGGCCGCCATGCAGGGCACTGCGTGCAGGTTTGTCGACGCCGCGCTGTTCGCCGAGACGCTCGCATGACGGCGATGCGGCGCAGAGCCATCGGGTTGCTGCTGGGCTGCGCCCTGTCGGCGGTTTCGACGACAGCCGCCGCGGACGCGAAGCAGATTGCCAGCACGGTCTGCGTCGCGTGCCACGGCGAAGACGGCAACAGTTCGGTGCCGATGTTCCCGCGCCTGGCGGGGTTGCAGGTGCAGTACCTCGCCAAGCAGCTCAACGACTACATGTCGGGCAAGCGCAAGAACGACGTCATGACGCCGCTGGTCGCCACGCTGAAGTCGGGTGACGTGGCGGATCTCGCAGCCTATTTCGCGGCGCAAAAGCCGCAGCCCGGCACCGTGCAGGACGCCGCGCTGGCCGCCGCCGGCAAGGTGCTGTACGAGGATGGCAACACGACGACCGGTGTGCCTGCCTGTGAAGGGTGCCATCAGCCCAACGGCATCGGCAATGCGCGCTATCCCCGCATCGCCGGGCAGCATCAGGCCTACACGATCGCGGAGATGAACCAGTTCAAGAAGGGCGCGCGGACCAATGACCGGGCGCACTCCATGCGTTCGGTCGCCGAGCGCATGACGGAGCAGGAGATCGCCGCGGTCGCCGAGTACCTGGCCGGGCTGTAGGCACACACGTCATTGCAGCAGGAGTGGACCTTGGAAATCCTGAACTGGCGACGCGTGGTGTCCGTGCTGGGCATGGCCCTCGCAGGGGCGGTGTTGGCAGACTCGACATCCGCGAAGGACGCCGCGGACGAGCCCGAGTACCTGTGGAACGAGATGCAAGGAGAGAAGCTCCAGGCACTGCGTGCGAAGGGCGATCCTGCGCGCGGCGAGATCACGTTCGAAGTCTGCCAGGGCTGCCACCGCGCCCAGGCGCTGGGGCGCCCAGACGGCAGCTACCCGAGGCTCGCGGGCCAGCACGACACCGTGCTGATCAAGCAGATGACCGACGTTCGCGCCGGGCGTCGCAAGAACGAGAAGATGTTGCCTTTCATCGACCGGCATGAGATCGGTCCGCAGGACGTCGCCGACATTGCGGTCTACCTGTCGCGCCTGCCGGTGCCACCTGACAACGGCAAGGGGCCCGGTACCGACTTGGCGAGAGGGGAGAAGAGCTACAAGGCGCGCTGCGCCACATGCCATGGCCCAGGGGGCGAGGGCGATGCCAACAGGTTCTATCCGCGGGTATCCGGGCAGCACTTCAAGTACATGCTGCGCGAGATGATCGACATTCGCGACGGTGCGAGGCTGAACGCCAACCCGCGCATGGTCGAAGTGGTCAAGGCTGTTTCCAACGCCGAGCTCGAAGCGATGGCTGACTACATGTCAAGCCTGCCGGTCTCGCCGGCTCGCTAGCGAGGCCACCGCCGAGATCGAAGAACGGGCAGTTGCGGATCGCGCGCAACTTCAGTTCTCCGTGACCTACCGCGCGGACTGGAACAGGCGCTCCATTGCCACGTCGATCAACATTCCACACAGGCTGTAGAGCAGCGATCCGATCAGTGCGGCGCCGAAGCTGCTGACGTTGAAGCCGTCCAGCACGATGGCCGCCCAATAGAACATCGCGGCGTTGATGACGAACAGGAACAAGCCCAGCGTGAGCAGCGTGACCGGCAGCGTCAGCAGCACCAGCAGGGGCCGCAGCAGCGCGTTGAACAGCCCGATCACGAAGGCTGCGATCAGTGCCGAACCGAAGCTCGACACGGTCACACCCGGGTAGAGGTGCGCCACCAGCAGCAGTGCGCAAGCCAGAAGCAACCAACGAACGACGATCTTCATGCGCGAAGCATAGCGCCGAACCCGCGCAGGCGAGCGCACGGCCGTGCGCTGAACGCGTCGGCGCGTGAGCCCGCGAGCCGCTGCGAGGACCAGAGTGATGCGATCCCGCGACAAAAGCTCGATGCGATGCGCATGAATGGGTGTTTCTCCTATGAAAACAGCTTCTCATCCCACTGTGCACGCAGTACCATCCGCTGCGCAGGACAAGTGAGGAAGCGAGAGCTCATGCGGCTCTCACCCACTTGCTGCACATCAACCACTCACTTGATGGAGAAATTCAAAATGGCAACTGCAAAGAAGGCTCCGGCCAAGAAGGCACCCGCAAAGAAGGCCGCGCCGGCCAAGAAGGCAGCGGCGAAGAAGGCTGCGCCGGCCAAGAAGGCGGCGGCGAAGAAGGCCGCGCCGGCCAAGAAGGCGGCGGCGAAGAAGGCCGCGCCGGCCAAGAAGCGCACGCCGAATGCGGCCTTCATGAAGGCCATGACCCCCAGCGCGGCGCTGGCTGCCATCATTGGCTCCAAGGCCCTGCCGCGCACCGAGGTCACGAAGAAGGTGTGGGAGTACATCAAGGCCAACAAGCTGCAGGACGCGGCCAAGCGCACGATGATCAACGCCGACGCCAAGCTGAAGGAGATCTTCAAGAAGGCCCAGGTGTCGATGTTCGAGATGACCAAACTGATCAACAGTCATCTGAGCTGAAGCGCGCGACGCGGGCACGCTGCCGCGTCGGGAAGAGGCCGGTGCCGGTGCGCCGGCTTTTTTCTGGGCGCCCTTCAAGCGGGCTCGGCCGCACCAGCCGGGCGCCGCGCCGATGGCGGCACGGTCTACTTCGGTTCGGCCAGACCGAACAGTTCGGCCGCGTTGCGCCAGGCGATGCGCTGCGCCGTGGCCGGCGGCAGGTCGCCGAGCCAGACCCGCGCCGCCTGCATCAGGGATTCGTACTCGCTCCAGCGCGCGTTGACCCAGGTGTCGGAGCCGAGCACGAAGCGCGTCGGGAACTCCGCGAACAGTGTCTTCCACGGCGCCGAGAGGTGACCGTCGGCATCGGTCAGGCCGGGCCGGTACGACAACTCCCCCAGCAGCGTCGGATGGCGCCGCATCAGTTCGCGCACGCGCTCGACCGGCGCGCCGCCGATGCCGCTGTGGGCCCAGATCAGTTGCGCCTGCGGTGCGTGCGCCAGCAGCAGATCGATTGCCGCGTCGTCCACATGAGCCAGCACCGCCAGGCCCTTGTCCTGCGCCAGGCGCATCAGTCGGGCCGCCACCGGACCGTTGGCGTTCGCGCTGTCGTAGAGGTGGAACTCACCCAGCCCGCGGTAGGGGCCGGCGGCGGTGCCGCGCGCGAGTTCTTCCAGCACCATCGTGGCGATCGTCTCGTCGGCAAACCAGCCTGTGTAGTCGGCACGGTTGCGGTAGAGCCGGACGAACGGCACCACCGTCACGCCCGCCGCGGTGGTCTGGGCCCGGGCCGCGGCAAGCGACTTCGTGCCTTCGTTCGGCCGGCTGTTGGCGATGATCGCGCGCACGCCGGCGCGTTTCATTCGCGCCAGCACGTCGGGCAGCGGATGGGCGGCGAAGGCTTCTTCGTTGTAGTGCAGGTGGGCGTCGAACAGCGCTCCGGCGTAGGGTTCTGCGCGCGCGATTCCCGCCGTCGCAGCGGCCGCGAACAGCACGCCGACCAGATGTCCGAGTGCCTTCATGGTTCAGCCGACGTGCCGGTGCAGGAACGCCAGCGTGCGCTCGCGCGCCAGTGCCGCGCTGGCGGCGTCGTACGAAGCGCGCTGATCGCAGTTGAACCCGTGCAGCGCAGGGTAAAGCTGGATCGTCACTGCAGGCTGTGCGGCCCGAAAGGCCTCCACGGTGTCGAGCGGAATGTGGTTGTCGCGCTCGCCGAAATGCGCCAGCACAGGGCAGCGCGGCTTCAGTGACGCATGGCCGGGCACGCCGCCGCCGTAATACGCGATGCTGGCGGCCAGGCCGTCCAGGCTGCAGGCGGCGAGCCAACTCAGCAGGCCGCCCCAGCAGTATCCGATCACGCCGACCTTGCCGGCGCCGCTGACGCGGGCCTTCGCTGCCGCAATGTCGAGCAGCGGGCACTCATTGCCGGTGGCCGTCTTCAGCGCGAAGCCGCGCTGGATGTCTGCGTCGCCGTAGCCGAGGTCGACGCTGCGTTCCACGCGGTCGAACAGCGCTGGTGCGATTGCAAGATAACCGTCGGCCGCAAAGCCGTCGGCGACCGATCTCACGTGCGAGTTGACGCCGAAGATTTCCTGCACCACCACCAGTGCGCCACGCGGTGCCGCTGCGGGCGCGGCGACGTAGGCTTCGAAGCGGTGGCCGTCGGCGGCCGTGAGCTGCTCGTTCATTTCGGAGTGCCTCCGGAGCGTGTGCTGAGCCGGCAGTCTAGCGAGTCGCGTGCGGATTGTCCGCGAGGGTCTCCAAGACATCTCCGGACGCCCGCCGGTAACGGGTGCACACACATCGCCAGCCGATTCATGAAAGAGTGTTGCCTAGGCTGTCGGCGGGGCTACGCCGAACTGCGTTGATAGCCGATAAGCCCTCAAGGAGTTCCCCCGATGAAGAAGCTATTCGCCCTGGTGCTTGCCGCCGCCGCAGTGTCACCCGCGCTCGCGCAAACCAGCGTCGGCGTTTCGATCGGCATCAACCAGCCCGGTGTCTACGGCCAGATCAACATCGGCAACCTGCCCCCACCACCGGTGATCTATGCGCAACCGATTGTCTACGCGCCGCCGCGGGTGGCCGTCGTGCAGCAACCGGTCTACCTGTACGTGCCGTCCGGCCATCAGAAGCACTGGGGCAAGTACTGTGGAACATACAACGCTTGCGGGCGGCCGGTGTACTTCGTGCAGGAAAGCTGGGTTCGCGAGCGCTATGAACGCGAAGGAAGCCACGGCCACGGCAACGGGAACAACCAGGGCGGACACGGGAACGGAAAGAACAAGGGGCATGACTGAGCCGGCCCTTCACGGGCGCAGCAACGGCTGCAGGTAGCGCCCGGTGTGGCTCGCCGGGTTGGCGGCCACATCCTCCGGCGTGCCGGTGGCCACCACCTGGCCACCGCCGGCCCCGCCCTCGGGTCCCATGTCGATGATCCAGTCGGCGGTCTTGATGACGTCCAGGTTGTGCTCGATCACAACGATGGTGTTGCCGGCATCGCGCAGTTGGTGCAACACACGCAGCAGCAGGTCGATATCGGCGAAATGCAGGCCCGTCGTCGGCTCGTCGAGGATGTAGAGCGTGCGCCCGGTGTCGCGCTTGGAGAGTTCGAGAGCCAGCTTCACGCGCTGCGCCTCGCCACCGGAGAGCGTGGTCGCGCTCTGACCGAGGCGGATGTAGCCCAGGCCCACGTCGAGCAGCGTCTGCAGCTTGCGCGCGATCGCCGGCACGGCGTTGAAGTAGGCGTGCGCGTCCTCGACCGTCAGGGCCAGCACCTGCGTGATGCTCCTGCCCTTGTAGAGGATCTCGAGTGTCTCGCGGTTGTAACGCTTGCCATGGCAGGTATCGCAGGGCACGTAGACGTCGGGCAGGAAGTGCATCTCGACCTTGAGCACGCCATCGCCCTGGCAAGCTTCGCAGCGGCCGCCGGCCACGTTGAAGCTGAAGCGCCCCGGGCCATAGCCGCGCTCGCGCGCGGCAGGCACTTCCGCGAAGAGCTCGCGGATCGGCGTGAAGAGCCCCGTGTAGGTGGCCGGGTTGCTGCGCGGCGTGCGGCCGATCGGGCTCTGGTCGACATTGATCACCTTGTCGAACGCTTCGAGCCCTTCGATCTGGTCGTGCAGCGCCGGCTCGGCATGGCTGTTGTAGAGCTTGCGTGCGACCGCTGCGTAGAGCGTGTCGTTGACTAGCGTGCTCTTGCCTGAACCCGAAACGCCCGTGACGCAGGTGAAGAGGCCGACCGGAATCTCCGCATCGACGCCGCGCAGGTTGTTGCCTCGGGCATTCACGATCCGCAGGCTGTCTCCCGCGGCTCGTGATGCCCGCTCGGCCGAACTGACTGCTCCCTCTCCCTCCGGGAGGCAGAGGGAGCCCGTGCCCCAAGGCTTGCGCCGCTGCGGCAGCGCGATCTTCAGCGCGCCGGACAGGTAACGCCCGGTCAGCGAAGCCGGGTTCGCCGCCACTTCGTCCGGCGTGCCTTGCGCGATCACGCGCCCGCCATGCACACCGGCGCCCGGGCCCATGTCGATGCAATGGTCGGCGGCACGGATCGCTTCCTCGTCGTGTTCGACCACGAGCACGCTGTTGCCCAGGTCGCGCAGATGGCGCAGGGTGCCGATCAGGCGCGCGTTGTCGCGCTGGTGTAGGCCGATGCTCGGCTCGTCGAGCACGTACATCACGCCGGTCAGCCCCGAGCCGATCTGGCTCGCGAGGCGAATGCGCTGCGACTCGCCGCCGCTGAGCGTGTCGGCGCTGCGGTCCAGGCTCAGGTAGGCGAGCCCGACATCGTTGAGAAATTTCAGGCGCGAACGGATCTCGCGCAGCACCTTGTCGGCGATCTCGGCCTTGGCGCCTTTCAAGTGCAGGCCCTCGACGTAGGCCAGGCAGTCGCGCAGCGTGGCGTGCTCGACGTCGTAGATCGGGCGTCCCTTGGGCGGTGCTGCATCGCCCGCCGCCGCGTCGACCAGGAACACGTGCCGCGCCTCGCGGCGCAGCCGTGCGCCGTGGCAGGCGGGACAAGGCCTGGACGCCATGTAGCGCGCCAACTCCTCGCGCACCGCCACCGAGTCGGTCTCCTTGTAGCGGCGCTCGAGGTTCGGGATGATGCCTTCGAAGGGATGGCTGCGCTTGACGCTGCGCTTGCGACCCGAGGCACCCTCCGCTTCGTAGACGAACTCGATCTCGGTCGTGCCAGAACCGCGCAACAGCACCTGCTGTGCGCTCGCGGGCAGGGCTTCGAAGGCGCTCTCGACGTCGAACGCATAGTGGCGGGCCACGCTCTCGAGCATCGAGAACGTGTAGGCGTTGCGCCGGTCCCAGCCCTTCACTGCGCCGCTGGCCAGGCTCAGGCTCGGGAAAGCGACGACGCGCTCGGGGTCGAACACCGTCACCACCCCGAGGCCGTCGCAGCCCGGGCAGGCGCCGACCGGCGAGTTGAACGAGAACAGGCGAGGCTCCATCTCGGCCAGCGAATAGCTGCATACCGGGCAGGCGAACTTGCTGCTGAACAGGTGCTCGCGCCGGCCGGCTGCGCGCTCTGCGGGGGGCTCCCCGGGCGCGTCCATCTCGAGCGCCAGCGCGCGCCCGTCGGCGATCCGCAGCGCCGCTTCGAAACTTTCGGCCAGGCGCTGGCGCAGGCTGTCGTGCAGATCGCGATGCACCTTCACGCGGTCGATCACCACATCGATGTCGTGCTTCTCGGCGCGCTGAAGCTTCGGCAGGTCGGCGGCCTCGAAGGTGCTGCCGTCGACGCGAAAGCGCACGTAGCCCTGCGCCTGCATGTCGGCGAACAGCTCGGCAAACTCTCCCTTGCGGTCGCGCACCACGGGCGCCAGCACCGCGAGCCGCGTGCCGTCGGGCAGCGCGAGCGCGGCATCGACCATCTGGCTCACGCTCTGCGCCTGCAGCGGCAGCTCGTGGTCGGGGCAGAACGGCGTGCCGGCGCGGGCGTACAACAGCCGCAGGTAGTCGTGGATTTCGGTCACCGTGCCGACGGTCGAGCGCGGGTTGTGCGAGGTGGCCTTCTGCTCGATGCTGATGGCAGGCGACAGGCCCTCGATCACGTCCACGTCGGGCTTGTCCATCAGCTGAAGGAACTGCCGCGCGTAGGCCGAAAGGCTTTCGACGTAACGTCGTTGACCCTCCGCATAGAGCGTGTCGAAGGCGAGGCTCGACTTGCCCGAACCGGACAGGCCGGTGATCACGACGAGCCGGTTGCGCGGCAGGTCGAGGTCGATGTTCTTCAGGTTGTGCGTGCGCGCGCCGCGGATGCGGATGGCGGGGGATTCAGGTTCTGGCATGGCGGCTTGGCGGCCCCGGCGGGTCTGGAGCAACCGGGCATTATGGAAGCGGCGGGCGGCGACGGCAAAGCGCGCGCTATGCCGATTCCGGGCGGGCATCGGTCAATGCGCACCTGCATGGCGCAAGCGCCGCTTTGTGGTGCTTGAAAGCTCAAGCCAGGTGCGCCGAAAGGTGCCCCAATATGGCACATCGATTGCTTCAGTCTGGCGCATCCGCGCGAATGGCGGCGTGTACGGCCGGCGCTCGTTCGCAACCGGCTCGATCGGTTTCCCATCCGCCAAGGACGTTTCATGGAGCCACTCAAGCAAGGCAGCGATGCCCTCTTCATCCTGCTCGGGGCCATCATGGTGCTGGCCATGCATTCGGGCTTCGCCTTCCTCGAACTCGGCACGGTGCGCAAGAAGAATCAGGTCAATGCGCTGGTCAAGATCCTGGTCGACTTCTCGGTCTCGACGCTGGCCTATTTCTTCGTCGGCTACAGCATCGCCTACGGGGTGCAGTTCTTCAGCGGCGCCGAGACGCTGGCGGCGAGGAACGGCTATGACCTCGTCAAGTTCTTCTTCCTGCTGACCTTTGCCGCAGCGATCCCGGCGATCGTCTCGGGAGGTATTGCCGAACGGGCACGCTTCTACCCGCAGCTGCTCGCCACGGCAGTGGTCGTCGGCCTGGTCTACCCCGTCTACGAGGGCGTGGTGTGGAACGGCAATCTCGGCGTGCAGGCGTGGCTGAAGGCCGCCACCGGCGCCGAGATGCACGACTTCGCGGGCTCGGTGGTCGTGCACGCGGTCGGCGGCTGGATTGCGCTGCCGGCGGTACTGTGGCTGGGCGCGCGAAGCAACCGCTATCGAAAGGACGGCGCGATCTCGGCACATCCGCCGTCGAGCATCCCGTTCCTCGCCCTCGGCGCATGGATCCTCACCGTGGGTTGGTTCGGCTTCAACGTGATGAGCGCGCAAACGATAGCCAAGATCTCGGGCCTGGTGGCGGTCAACTCGCTGATGGCCATGGTGGGCGGCACGCTGGTGGCGGTGGCGATGGGCCGCAACGACCCCGGCTTTGCCTACAACGGCCCGCTGGCCGGCCTGGTGGCGGTGTGCGCGGGCTCCGACCTGATGCATCCGCTGGGGGCCCTCGTCACCGGGGGTGTCGCGGGCGCAATCTTCGTCAGCCTGTTCACGCTGACCCAGAACCGCTGGCGCATCGACGACGTGCTCGGCGTGTGGCCGCTGCACGGGCTGTGCGGAACCTGGGGCGGCATTGCCGCCGGCATCTTCGGCAGCAAGGCGCTCGGCGGTCTCGGCGGCGTCAGCCTCGGCGCCCAACTGCTCGGCACGCTGCTCGGTGTGGCATGGGCGCTGGCCAGCGGCTTCGTCGTCTACGGCTTGATCCGATTCGGGATCGGCCTGCGCCTGTCGCAGGAGGAAGAGTTCGACGGTGCCGATCTGAGCATCCACCGCATCACCGCAACACCGGAGCGTGAAGTCAACTGGTGAGCGGTAGCGCCGAAACCGGCGCTCAGACCGCGGGCCGACCGTGGGGTACGCTTCATGGCGCCGCGCCGGACGCGGTCTCGGCAGATGCTTCCTTCGGTGCATGGGCCGGGAAACGCACGGTAAAGCGCGCCCCGGGCCCGAATGCCGCGCCGGCCTGTTCGCTCAGGCCCGGGCGGTGGCGCAGGTTGGCTGGCGCCAGCGTGATTTCCGCGTCGTGCTGGGTGGCGATCTCGCGCACGATGGCCAGACCGAGGCCCGAACCGTCGACGTTGGTGCCGAGCGAGCGGTAGAACGGCTGGAACACCTGGTCGCGCTCGGCCGGCGCGATGCCGGGGCCCGAATCCTCGACCTGCAGCACCACGACCTGGCCGAACGGGTCGTCGACCACGCGCACCGTGACGGTGCCGCCGGCGGGCGTGTACTGCAGCGCGTTGTCGACCAGGTTGCGGATCAGCTCGCGCAGCAGCAACGCATGCCCGGTCACCACCGGTCCCGGGCGTTGGCGCGCCGCCGCGCTCCCGTCCGGACCTTCGTAGCCGAGGTCGATTCGCTTCTCCAGCGAGCGCGGCACGAAGTCGCGCACCGTCTCGATCGCCAGGCGGGCGATGTTGACGTCCTGCTTGCGCGCCGAGTGCTCCTTGTCCTCGGCACGCGCCATCGAGAGCAGCTGGTTGACCATGTGCGCCGCGCGCTGGCTGGCGTGGGCGATTTGCTGCAGCGAGGTCTTCAGCTGTTGCGGGCCGCTCGTTCCGGCATCGATCTCGCGCTGTGCCAGTTCGGCCTGAGTGCGCAGACCGGCCAGCGGCGTCTTCAGCTGGTGCGCGGCGTCGGCCAGGAAGTGCTTCTGCGCACCGATGCTCGCGTCGAGCCGCCACAGCAGGTCGTTGATGGCGCGCACCAGCGGCGACACCTCCTCCGGCACTTCGCGCTCGTCGAGCGGGCTCAAGTCGTGGCTCTCGCGGCCGCGGATGCGCCGCTGCAATGCGTTCAGCGGCGCGATGCCGCGCGCCAATGCCAGCCACACCAGCAACACCGCCAGCGGCAGGATCACGAACTGGGGAAGGATCACGCCCTTGATGATCTCGGTGGCGAGGCGCGAGCGCTTTCCGAGCGTCTCGGCCACCTGCACCATCGGCCCCGGTGGCGTACCGCCGGCGCCTTCGTTGCCCACGCCGTCTACATAGACCCACAGGGAGGCCACGCGTACGGCGGTGTTGTTGATGGTGTCGTCGCGGTAGCGCACTTCGCCGGCCGCCCCCTGATCGACGTCGAGCGGCACCGGAATCGCCGTGTCGCCGTTGATGAACTCTCCGCGCAAGCCGAGCACCTGGAAGTAGATATCGTCAGTCTCGTCGCTGCGCAACAGCTCGGTGGCGCCTTCGGGCAGCCGAAACCGGGCGACCCGCTGCCCTCCCTTGTCCGGTTCCACCGCGATCTGCTGCGCCAGGACCTGCGCCATGGCCCCGAGCTCGCGGTCGAAAGGCCGGTTGGCGATGTTCTGCGCCACGAGCCAGGTCAGCAACACGCTCATCGGCCACAGCAGCAGCAGGGGCGCGAGCATCCAGTCGAGGATCTCGCCGAACAGCGAGCGCTGCTCCTTGCTGCGCGTCGATTCCGAGGTCGGCATGGTGGAGCCGAGCTTAGCGCGCACCCGGGGCCGACCGCTCAGCTCGGGATCTTCTCCAGGCAGTAACCGAGCCCGCGCACGGTCGCGATGCGCACCGGACCCTGCTCGATCTTCTTGCGCAGGCGGTGGATGTAGACCTCGATCGCGTTGTTGCTGACTTCTTCGCCCCACTCGCAAAGCCGCTCGACGAGCTGATCCTTGCTGACCAGGCGGCCGGCGCGCTGCAGCAGAACCTCGAGCAGCGAAAGCTCGCGGGCGGAGAGGTCGATCATCTGGTCGTTGATGTAGGCCACGCGGCCGGTGGCGTCGAAGCTCAGCGGTCCGTGCTTGATCACCGTCGACGCGGTGCCCAGGCCGCGCCGCGTGAGGGCGCGCACGCGCGCCTCGAGCTCCTGCAGCGAGAACGGCTTGGCCATGTAGTCGTCGGCACCGAGGTCCAGGCCCTTGACGCGCTGCTCGACGCTGTCGGCGGCAGTGAGGATCAGCACCGGCACGCTGCAACCGCGTGCACGCAACTTGCGCAGCACTTCGAGGCCGTGCATCTTCGGCAAGCCCAGATCGAGGATGAGGCAGTCGAATTCGTGCGACACCAGCGCCGCGTCGGCTTCGCTACCGCTGCCGACGTGGTCTACCGCGTAGCCGGCACTGCGCAGGGAGCGCAGCAGCCCGTCCGCGAGCACCTGGTCGTCTTCGGCGATGAGGATGCGCATGGCTGTCTCCTGGTTGGCTGTGTGGCACTGAGAGGCCCTGCAAGTTCATTGTATGTTTCGCCTCCAGGTCGCGCTGCGGCACGACGGGAACCCTCGCCGAAGCGCGGCCAGCGATGGGCGCGCTCCCCTAGATCGTGGGATGCACGGCGCCGACAAAGTACTGTACAAACATCCAGCTTCTGAGATAATCCTCGCCACTTTCCGGAGAAAGACACCATGGACGCCACCACCCCATCGAGCATGAACCCGAAAAGGCCAAGGCACTGCAGGCCGCGCTGGCGCAGATCGAGAAGCAGTTCGGCAAGGGCTCGATCATGCGGCTCGGCGAGGGTGAGGCGATTCGACGACATCGAGGTCGTCTCCACCGGCTCGCTCGGCCTCGACATCGCGCTCGGCGTCGGCGGCCTGCCGCGCGGCCGCGTGATCGAGATCTACGGCCCCGAGTCGTCGGGCAAGACCACGCTGACACTGCAGGTCATCGCCGAGATGCAGAAGCTGGGCGGCATCAGCGCCTTCATCGACGCCGAGCACGCGCTCGACGCGCAGTACGCCGCAGAAGCTCGGCGTCAACCTGCAGGAGCTGTTGATCTCGCAGCCCGACACCGGCGAGCAGGCGCTCGAGATCGTCGACGCGCTGGTGCGCTCGGGCGCGGTCGACCTGATCGTCATCGACTCGGTGGCCGCGCTCACCCCCAAGGCCGAGCTCGAGGGCGACATGGGCGACAGCCTGCCCGGCCTGCAGGCGCGCCTGATGAGCCAGGCGCTGCGCAAGCTCACCGCGTCGATCCAGAAGACCAACACGACAGTCATCTTCATCAACCAGATCCGCATGAAGATCGGCGTCATGTTCGGCATCGCCCGAGACCACGACCGGCGGCAACGCGCTCAAGTTCTACGCCTCGGTGCGGCTCGACATCCGGCGCATCGGCTCGATCAAGAAGGGCGACGAGGTGATCGGCAACGAGACCAAGGTCAAGGTGGTCAAGAACAAGGTCGCGCCGCCGTTCAGGACCGCCGAATTCGACATCCTCTACGGCGAAGGCATCAGTCGCGAGGGCGAGATCATCGACATGGGCGTCGAGGCGAAGGTGATCGAGAAGTCGGGTGCCTGGTACGCCTACAAGGGCGAGAAGATCGGCCAGGGCAAGGACAACGCGCGCGAGTTCCTGCGCGAGAACCACGGCCTGGCGGTGGAGATCGAGAACCTCGTGCGCACGGCGGTCGGCATCCCGTTGCTGCCCACCGGCGAAGCCGAGCCGGCTGCCCAGGCCAAGGGCAAGGCCTCCCGCGAATAGACAGCGGCTTGCGACCGGGGTGAGGTGCGATGAAGCCGCGCCTGTCGCTCAAGGCCCGCGCGCTGCAGCTGCTGGCGCAGCGCGAGCACAGCCGTGTCGAGTTGCGCCGCAAGCTGCTGGCCTACGTGAATCCGCAGGCGGCGGGCACGGCAAAGCCCGACGCAGCCTTCGAGCCTGCGGGCCGAGCGACGTTCACGCGGCGCCTGCCGCCGACGCCCGAAATGCAGGCCGATGTCGATGCGCTGCTCGACTGGCTGGCAGAAAACCGGCACCTCAGCGAAGCCCGCTTCGTGGAAGCCCGGGTGCGCACCCGCGCGGTGCGCCTCGGCAATCTGCGCATCCGTCAGGAACTGGCGCAGCACGGTCTGCAGCTCCCGCCCGAAGAAGAGCAGGCGCTCAGGGACAGCGAACTCGCGCGTGCCAGGCAGGTCTGGGCCCGCAAGTTCGACGCCCCGGCCGGCGATGCGGCGGAGCGCGCCCGGCAACTGCGTTTCCTGACGGGCCGCGGCTTCTCGGCCGACGTGATCCGGCGCCTGCTGCGGGGCGAAGACGACTGATCGCCGGCGCGGTCGGCACGCCGACCGCCATATTGGTGCGATGCAGCATGCTACATTGCCCGCTTCACCGCCTGCCGCGTCCTCATCGGCGCCTGCCCCGGGATCACCCAACCGATGGCCCTGCCCCCCGCCGCGCCCACGCGAAAGCTCCAGCATCGCCGCACCATCGCCATCGAGGTCTTTGCGCGCGGCGATGGCTTGTGGGAGGTCGACGCGCAGCTCACCGACCTCCGGACGCGCGAAGCGATGCTCCCCTCCGGGAAGCGTCCGGCGGGCCAGCCGATCCACGACATGCTGCTGCGCCTGGTGGTCGATGAACGCTTCAATATCGTCGAAGCCGGTGCCGAGACGCGTGCCATGCCCTACCCGGGGATGTGCAACGACTACGGCGACGCCTACGCGAAGCTGGCCGGGCTGAACCTGATGCGCCGCTTCCGGCAGGGCGTCAAGCAGCGCCTGGGCGGCGTTCTCGGTTGCACCCACATCACCGAAATGGCGCAGGACCTGCCCACCGCCGTCGTCCAGGCCTTCGCCGGCACGGTGATCGACACCCGTGGCGACGCCGATGCGGCCGAGCAGCCGTTCCAGATCGACCGCTGCCACGCGCTGCGCGCCGGCGGCGAAGCGGTGCGCATCCACTATCCGCGCTGGTACCGTCAAGGCACTGTCAGCTCAAGCGCCGACACTGCGCCGCAGCCGGCGGCAGCGCTCCTCCCACCTCAACCCATGCAAGAGACTTCACGATGAAGATCCATGAATACCAGGGCAAGGAAATCCTGCGCCAGGCGGGCGTACCGGTTCCGCGCGGCTACCCCGCGTTCTCCGTGCGCGAGGCGACCGAGGCAGCGCAGAAGCTCGGCGGCCCGGTGTGGGTCGTGAAGGCGCAGATCCACGCCGGCGGGCGCGGCAAGGGTGGCGGCGTGAAGCTCGCCCGCTCGCTCGACGAGGTCGGGTGCGCTCGCCGGACAGATCCTCGGCATGCAGTTGAAGACGCACCAGACCGGCCCCGCCGGGCCAGAAGGTGCGGCGCCTGCTGATCGAGGAAGGCGCCGACATCAAGAAGGAGTACTACGTCGCCGCCGTCACCGACCGCGCGACGCAGACCGTCGCGCTGATGGCCAGCTCCGAAGGCGGCATGGACATCGAGGAGGTGGCGCACAAGACGCCCGAGAAGATCATCAAGGTCTTCGTCGATCCGCTGACGGGCATGACCGATGCGCAGGCGCCTGGAACTGGCCACGGGGCATCGGCGTGCCCGCAGGCCTCGCAGGCACAGGCGGTCGACGTGTTCAAGAAGCTCTACGCCTGCTACATGGACACCGACGCCAGCCTGGCCGAGATCAACCCGCTGATCCTCGAAGGCAACGGCAACATCAAGGCGCTCGACGCCAAGTTCAACTTCGACTCCAACGCTCTGTTCCGCCACCCCGAGATCGTCGCCTACCGCGACCTCGACGAGGAAGACCCGGCCGAGGTCGAGGCCAGCAAGTTCGACCTCAGCCTACATCCAGCCTCGACGGCAACATCGGCTGCCTGGTCAATGGTGCCGGCCTGGCGATGGCGACGATGGACACCATCAAGCTGTTCGGCGGCGAGCCGGCCAACTTCCTCGACGTGGGCGGCGGTGCCACCGCCGAGAAGGTCACCGAGGCGTTCAAGATCATGCTCGCCAGCCCGAAGGTCAAGGGCGATCCTGGTCAACATCTTCGGCGGCATCATGCGCTGCGACACCATCGCCGAAGGCGTGGTCGCCGCCTGCAAGGCGGTCAATCTGAGCGTGCCGCTGGTGGTGCGGATGAAGGGCACCAACGAGGACATCGGCAAGAAGATCCTGGCCGACAGCGGCTTGCCCATCATCAGCGCCGACACGATGGCCGAGGCCGCGCAAGCCGAGATCGTCGCGGCCGTCAAGTAAGCAGTTGCCCGCGAGGAACTGAACATGTCGATCCTGATCAACAAGGACACCAAGGTCATCACCCAGGGCATCACCGGCAAGACGGGGCAGTTCCACACCCGCATGTGCCGCGACTACGCGAACGGCAAGAACTGCTTCGTCGCCGGCGTGAACCCGAAGAAGGCCGGCGAGGACTTCGAGGGCATCCCGATCTACGCCAGCGTCAAGGACGCCAAGGCGCAGGCCACCGGCGCGACGGTCAGCGTGATCTACGTGCCGCCGGCCGGCGCCGCCGCGGCGATCTGGGAGGCGGTGGAGGCCGACCTCGACCTGGCGATCTGCATCACCGAGGGCATTCCCGATCAAGGACATGCTGGAGGTGCGCAACAAGATGAAGCAGAGGGAGGCCGCGGGCGGCAAGAAGACCCTGCTGCTCGGCCCCAATTGCCCGGGCTGATCACGCCCGACGAGATCAAGATCGGCATCATGCCGGGCCACATCCACAGGAAGGGCCGCATCGGCGTCGTCAGCCGCTCGGGCACGCTGACCTACGAAGCCGTGGCGCAGCTCACCGAGATCGGCCTCGGCCAGAGCAGCGCGGTCGGCATCGGCGGCGACCCGATCAACGGGCTCAAGCACATCGACATCATGCGGCTCTTCAACGACGACCCCGACACCGACGCCGTGATCATGATCGGCGAGATCGGCGGCCCCGACGAAGCCGAGGCCGCGCGCTGGTGCAAGGCGAACATGAAGAAGCCCATCGTCGGCTTCATCGCCGGCGTCACCGCGCCGGCTGGCAAGCGCATGGGCCACGCCGGCGCGCTGATCTAGCGGCGGCGCCGACACCGCCGACGCCAAGCTCGCGATCATGGAAGAGTGCGGCTTCACCGTCACGCGCAATCCGTCGGAGATGGGCAGGCTGCTCAAGGCGCTGCTGTAGGCCCGCGGCGCCACGACCGCAAAGGGGCCGCCGCGTGCGGCCCTCGTTCGTCGGCCCGGCTGACGCCGCACTGGCGGTGCGCGTGATCCGCAGCGTGCCGGCGCCGGCGCGCCACTACACTGCAGCCGCCCGGGCTGAAGGCGCCACCAGCGCTGCGAGGAACGCACGACGATGGACATGTTCATGACCGCCGAGTTCTGGGTCGCTGTCGGCCAGATCATCATGATCGACATCCTGCTGGGTGGCGACAACGCGGTCGTCATCGCGCTGGCCTGCCGCAAGCTGCCGCCGAAGCAGCGCACGCAGGGCATCCTGTGGGGTACCGCAGGCGCCATCGTGCTGCGCATCGTGCTGATCTTCTTCGCGCTGCACGCTGCTGGCGATCCCGTTCCTGAAGATCGTGGGCGCGCGTGCTGCTGGTCTGGATCGGCGTCAAGCTGCTGGTGCCGGAGCACGAGGAGGGGCACGCCAACATCGAAGGCAGCGACAGGCTCTGGGGCGCGGTCAAGACGGTGATCGTGGCCGACTTCGTGATGAGCGTGGACAACGTGATCGCCATCGCCGGCGCTGCCGAAGCCTCGGGCACGCGGCCACGGCATGGCGCTGGTCATCTTCGGCGTGCTGGTCAGCATCCCGATCATCGTCTGGGGCAGCCAGATGGTCATCAAGCTGATGGACCGCTATCCCGGTCATCATCACGCTGGGCGGCATGCTGCTGGGCTGGATCGCCGGCACGATGGCGGTCACCGACCCGGCGCTGGTGAATCCGGACGTCGTGCCGCAGATGCCCAAGATCGTCGCCTCCGACCTGCTGCGCTACGGGGCCGGCGTCGCCGGTGCGCTGCTGGTGCTGGCCCTCGGCAAGTGGCTCGCGCACGCCGGCGCGCCCGCTGCCGCGCCGCGCGGCCGTGCCGCGCGCACGCGCGCCGGCGCGATGCCGGCGCGTGCTGCTGGCCGTGGACGGCTCGGAAGGCGCGGCAGCGCGCCGTGCGGCACCTGCTGGCGATGCGCCAGGACCTGCGCGATCCCGCCGCCATGGAGGTGCACTGCTCAACGTGCAGCGCCCGGTCTCGGGTGACGTCTCGTCCTTCGTCGCGAGCAAGTCGCTGCGAGGAGTACCACCAGGAGCGCAGCGAGGCAGCGCTGGCGCCCGCGCGCGCCCTGCTCGATGCCGGCGGCGTGACCTATCGAGGCGCATCGACAGGTCGGCCCGCCCGGGCCAACGACGATCGCCGAGGTGGCGCAGGACACGGGCTGCGACCTGATCGTGATGGGCACGCGCGGCCTGGGCAGCCACACTGCCGCGCTGCTCGGGTCGGTGGCCCAGAGCGCGGTCGAGCACTCGAGCGTGCCGGTGCTGCTGGTGAAGTGAGGAGCTTGCCGCGGCAGATGCCTAGCGGCAAACGAGCACCGGCACCTTGGCGTGCGTCAGCACCTTCTGCGTCTCGCTGCCCAGCAGCACGCCGGCCAGCCCGCGGCGGCCGTGCGAGGCCATCACGATCAGGTCGCACTTGCACGCTTCGCCGCGGTTCGAGGATGGCGTCCGCCGGAAACTCGCCGGTCACCGTCACGCCCTCGAAGGGCACCCCCGCCTGTTGCGCGGCCTTCTCGATCACGCCGAGGTAACGCGCGGCTGCGCGCGCGGTCAGCGCGGCGTGCTCGTCGGGCTGCATGTAGCCGACGGGAACGAGGCCCTCGAACACCAGCGGCGTCGGTGCCGGCGCGACGAACAGGCCCGTCACACGAGCGCCCGTCGCCTTGGCCAGCGCGATGCCGTGGGCCACCGCGTGGTCGGAAAGCGTCGAACCGTCGGTCGGGATCAGGATGTGCTTGTACATGGCGGGCTCCGGCATCAATGCGTCATTTCGCGTAAGGCAGAACCCAGATCAGCATGCCGAGCACGTAACACACGCGCGGCAGCCACCAGGGTGAACGGCACGCTCCAGGACAGGAACTCGCGCAGCGAGACCTTGCGCTTCTCCTCGCGCTGGCAGATGTTCAGCGCGGCGTAGAGCGCCGGCGCTCCCGCCACCGTGAGGTTGCTGCCCAGCGTGCCCGACCACAGCAGCATCCACCACAGCGGCCACGGGGGCACGCCATCGGCTTCCAGCTCCTTGATGGTGTGCAGGAAGGTCAGGATGTAGGCGTCGTGCTCGACGATGCCGACGATCGGCACCGTGATCCAGTACATCAGCGTCGCGCCGAGCGCGTAGTTCTCGGTGAACACCGGCCGCAGGTGATCCGCCAGCACGTCCAGGAGGTGCATCTTCTCCAGCCCGCCGACGAGCGCGAACAGCGCGATGTAGAAGAAGATCGCGCGCCAGTCGAGTTCTTCCAGGATCTTCTCGAAGTTGGGCGCCTTGACCCGGTCGCCGAGCAGCTCGAGCAGCAGCACCAGCGTGATGGCGCCCGTCATCGCGATGAATCCGAGCTTGACGCCGAGCGCCTGACGGAAGGCCATGCCCAGCACGGTGAGCAGGAACCAGCCGACCACGATGCCGGCGAACAGCTTGTTCGGGATGCGGGTCTCGATGCCCAGGCTGTCGAGGTCGAGCGCCTGGCGCCCGTAGCCGCGAAAGCCGTAGGCGTACATCGCCCCGAGCGTGATCACGAAGGTGACCATCAGGATCGGGAACGACGACGGGCGACCGAAGTGCCAGAAGAAGTCCATGAACTCGGCGCCGGCCACGCTGTGCAGCATCTGCGGCGGCAGGTCACCGAGCAGCATGGCCGAGCCCATGAAATTGGCGGCGAAGCCGATCATCAGCACGAGCGGCGTGACCGGCAGCTTGAGCGCGCGGGCCAGCGGCAGCGCCACCGGCGCCATCATCAGGATGACGACCACGTTGTCGACGAACATCGAGATCACGCCGGCCAGCACCGACAGGATGATCACCAGCAGGCCGGGCCGGCCGCCCGACAGCCGCAGCGCCTGCACCGACAGCCAGCTCGGAACGCCTGTCTTGCCGAAGTACGAGGCGATGATCCAGACGCTGACCAGGATCGCCATCACGTTCCAGTCGACGAGACCGAACGCATCGACGTCGGTCATGACGCCGAACCAGATCATCACGACGACGCCGATCAGGGCCGCGACCGCGCTATCGACGACGTTGCTGATAACTGCAACGATCGTGATCGCGAACACCGCAATCGTGAACCAAGCCATCGCTTCCATTCAGCGTCACCCCTTCAGGTGCCATGAGTTCGCGAAATTATGCAGTATCGCGGCCTTGCTGCAGGTGAGCCAGAGGCCCTCTCGCGGCCGGCCCCGTGCTACCTTTGCATGCCCGCATCGCGCCGGCCTCGCTGGATGACACTCGCCCCCAGACACGTACCACAGCCCGACGAAGCGCCCGGCATCGCGAGGCTCGGGCCGTTCCGCGTCGAACGCAGGATCGGCCAGGGTTCGATGGGCGTGGTCTATCTGGCGCGTGATCCGCGGTCCGATCGGCCGCTCGCGATCAAGACGATCGCCCTCGGCCGCGAGTTCGCGGACGAAGAGCGGGCCGAGGCGCGCCAGCGCTTCCTGCGCGAAGCCGAGACGGCCGCCCGGCTGCGCCACGCCGACATCGTCAGCGTCCTGGACTCGGGCGAAGACCAGGGGCTGGCCTGGATCGCGATGGAGTTCCTCAGTGGGCACGACCTGCAGCGCCACACCCAGGTTGGCACGCTGCTGCCGGTGCCGGTGGTGCTGCGCGTCGCGTCGCGGGTGTCCGACGCACTCGCCTATGCGCACCGCCAGGGTGTCGTGCATCGCGACGTCAAGCCGGCCAACGTGATGGTCGATCTGGCCACCGACAGCGTCAAGGTCACCGACTTCGGCATCGCCCGCATCGCCGATGCCAGCCGCACCCGTACCGGCATGGTGCTCGGCACGCCGTCGTTCATGTCGCCCGAGCAGATGGCCGGCCGGCGCATCGACGGCCGCAGCGACCTCTACTCGCTCGGCGTGATGCTGTTTCAACTGCTCTGCGGGCGGCTGCCGCATCGCGCCGATTCGATGGCCGCGCTGATGAGCCAGATCGTCAACCAGCGCGCCCCCAACATCCGTAGCCTGCGGCCCGAGTTGCCCGAGGCGCTGGCCGACCTGGTGGCGCTAGCTGCTCGAGAAGCGCCCCGAACTGCGCCATGCCGACGGCCGACAGCTGGCGCTCGACCTGCAGCTGATCGCCACCCGGATGGCCGGTGCATCGGAGCCCGCGGCACCCCCCGAAGTGCGTGGCGCAGTGGACCTGTTTGCCTCGACCGTGAAGTTCTCACGCGACGATCCGAGGCACAATCCTGGCGAGTGACTCCCGCCCGGCCACCGCATGCCATGACCCTTGAATTCTTCAGCGCGACCGACACCGGCCGCGCGCGCAACAACAACGAGGATTCGGTGGCGGTGCACGAGGGTGCGAAGCTCCTGGCGCTGGCCGACGGCATGGGCGGCTACAACGCAGGCGAGGTGGCCAGCGGCATGGTCACCTCGTTCATCAAGACCGAGCTCGGGCGCTGGCTCGAAGAGGCGTCGGAGAGCGCGACCGATGCCGAGGTGCGCCGCGCGATGGACATCTGCGTCGACAACGCGAACCGCGCGATCTTCAATGCCGCCAATTCCAACCCGCAATACGCGGGCATGGGCACCACGCTCGTCGTCGCGGTGTTTCGGGCCGGGCGCCTGCTGCTCGGGCACGTCGGCGATTCGCGCGCCTACCGGCTGCGCGGCGGGCGGCTGAGCCAGGCGACGCACGACCATTCACTGCTGCAGGAGCAGATCGACGCCGGGCTCATCACCGCCGAACAGGCGTCGTTCTCGGCGAACAAGAACCTCGTCACGCGTGCCGTGGGCGTCGAAGACACCGTGCTGCTCGAAACGCACGTGCACGAGGTGATGCCCGGCGACGTCTACCTGTTGTGCTCCGACGGCTTGTCCGACATGCTCGACGACGAGAGCATCGGCCAGTTGCTGCACAGCCACCGTTCACTGGCCGCGGCGGGCGCTGCGCTGATCGACGCGGCCAACGACGCCGGCGGAAAAGATAACATCGCGGTCATTCTGGCGCGTGTGGACGGCGTGCGGGCACCTGCCGCGCGCTCCTGGTGGCCGTTTCGGCGCTAGAACGGCCGCACAGGGCCGTCGTGCAGACGCCGGGCATTGGATTCTGAGCTGATTGGGGGCAAGCATGGGCAAGTTGGTCGTATCGCTGGACGGTGTGGTGATCAAGGAGGTGCAGATCGCCAAGGACAAGACCACGCTCGGCCGGCGCCCGTACAACGACATCGTGATCGACAACCTCGCCGTCAGCGGCGAGCACGCGGTGCTGCAGATGGTGGGTGCCGACGTCTTCATCGAAGACCTGAACAGCACCAACGGCACCTACATCAACGGCAAGGCGATCAAGAAGCAGCTGCTGACCCACAACGACATGGTGGAGATCGGCAAGTACAAGATGAAGTACCTGGTCGACGAGAGCACCGACTACGAGCGGACCATGATCCTCTCGCCCGGCGCGCTGCCAGCCGGGACGCCGTCGCAGCGGGGCGGGCTCGGGCATTCCGATTTCGGCGCCCTGCCGCCGTCGGGCGCCGCGCTGATCAAGGTCCTCAACGGCAGTGCGGCCGGGCGCGAAGTGACGCTGACGAAGGTCGTCACCACCGTCGGCAAGCCCGGCGTGCAGGTGGCGTCGATCACCCGGCGGCCGACCGGCTACGTGTTCGCGCACGTCGAGGGCGCCATGCGCCCCAGCGTCAACGGCAACCCGCTGATCGGCGAGACCGTGCCGCTGCGCAACGGCGACGTGATCGAGCTCGCCGGCACGCAGATGCAGTTCGTGCAGGGCTGAGCCGGCGCAGCGAAGCCGGCTCGGGCTCGCGCCTCCCCTTCACGATCGCCTGCATGCGTCGGTCCGGCGCGTGATGCATTCCACGCGGCTCGCGCCGGCACACTGGCGGCGTGACGATTGCACTGCAAATTCGACATCGGCGTCTTGCGCAGCCGGCCCGCTGCCGGCAACATGCGACGCGAGCCACCCATGAAGAGCCCCAGGGCCGCCGCCCCCCTTCCCACCCCCAAGCGGCTGCCGCCGAGGCGGCGGTTCGCGCGATGCTGATCCGCGTGCTCGGGTGCTCCGGCGCCATCGCCGCCGGCTGCAGAACCACCGCCTTCCTGCTCGGCGACGACGTGCTGGTGGATGCCGGCACCGGCGTCGGCGACCTCACGCTCGACGAGCTGGCGCGCATCGACCACATCCTGATCAGCCATTCGCACCTCGACCACGTGCTGGCGATCGGCCTGCTCGCCGACAGCGTGATCCGCCAGCGCGAGGCGACGCACCGCCCGCCGGTGCGCGTGCACGCGCTCCCGGCCACGCTGGCTGCGCTGCGCACGCACATCTTCAATGGCGCGATCTGGCCCGATTTCACGCACCTGCCGAGCAGCGAGCATCCGGTGTTGCAACTCGTGCCGATCGAGCACGGCCAGCGCCTCGAGCTAGGCGGCAAGAACATCGAAGTGCTGAGCGCCAGCCACACCGTACCCGCCTGCGGCTTTGCGCTCGAGGGCCGGAACGGCTGGTGGGTCTTCACCGGAGACACCGGGCCCAACCCCGCCCTCTGGCAGCGGCTGCGTGGCATGAAGGTGGAGCATCTGGTCATCGAGACCGCGTTCGGCGACGAGGAGCGTGTGCTCGCGCGCATCAGCAGCCACCTCTGCCCGTCGACGCTAGGGCTCGAACTGGCGCAGCTCGGCGGCCCGCTCAACGCCAGCGTCGACGTTCACATCACCCACATCAAGCCGGGCGAGATGGAAGCGGTGATGGCCGAGATCGCGCGGCTCGGGCTGCCGCACCGCATCCATGCACTGGAAGCGGGGCAGGTAATGCGGCTGGGCTGAGGCGCCATCGCGAAGTACGCATTTCGCGTGCCGCGCTGCGCATTCGCCGACGGTGAAGCCGTCCGGTGAAGCGCTTGGTCAGGCCAGCACCCCAGTGCTCGACAGTCCCCTGCCACGGCTGGATACGCGCAATGACCCGGCCCGCCGCGTCTTCCGCACAGTGCACGTCGTAGTTGCTCTGCAGGTTCAGCCAGAACTGGTGCGAGGTATTGAAGAACCGCGCCAGCCGCAGCGCAGTATCGGCGCTGATGCCGCGCCGCTCGCGCACGATCTCGTTGATGCGCGCGGGCGTCACGTTCAGCGCGCGCGCCAGCGCATTGCTGGAGAGCCCCAACGGAATCATGAACTCCTCCCGCAATTGTTCCCCGGGGTGAATAGGGGGCAGCTTCTTGCTCAAATTCACACTCCTTCAGTGGTAGTCCACGATTTCCACGTCTTTCGGGCCCTGCGGCGTCCACACAAAACACACGCGGAACTGGTCGTTGATGCGGATGCTGTGCTGCCCTTTGCGGTTGCCGCTCAGGGCTTCCAGCCGGTTGCCAGGCGGCGGTGCCATATCACGCAACTCACACGCCGCGTCCAATTGATCCAGCTTGCGTCGTGCCACCGCCTCGATGTTCACCCAGCGCGCCACCCGGCGGCGCTGGTGCAGGGCCTCGGTATCGCCGCACTTGAAAGACTTTATCACCGGAATATTGTATATCGCGTTGCGATACGATGCGGCCTCTGCTTGAGCCGGATGGCCTGCACCGTTTTCAGGAAAGGCAGGGGCGGCTCGCGCTGTGTCGCGCCGCCTGATCAGGGAGAGATGACTTCGAGGGTCAGAAAGTAGGTCCTTGCCGGCCAGAAACAGGGACGGCAGCGGTGTCTCGCGCATCAGTCGACCGCGCAAAGGAGTTTCATCAGCTCATCCGTCCGCCAGGGCACTTCTGCGCGTCCGCGCACGGCTTCGAACTGGTCCTTGCGCATGAACCGACCGTACATGGACGCCCCCGGTTTGCCAAGCTTTCAGTTCATGACGGCTGGAAGGGAAGATTGCACCCGTACATCCGGACTTTCGTTGCGGCGTCGCCGCTGTCCCTGATGGGATTTGCTGGTTGGCTCCTCAATCGGTCTCTCGCACTCGAGGTGCTCCGGTCGTTCTGGGCTTCGCCAACCCCGGTCTAACCTGTCTTGCCATCACTGCGTGATCGCCTGAGCAATCGGTGGTGTGTTCTCCTGTGTCGAGTTTGTCTTGTCGATCCGCCGACCCGGCTATGCGGCCGAGACCTCGGGCGCGTAGTCGGGTCGGAACTCCCGGCCGTGTGCAAGCAGCGCCCAGACGGTGCGCGCGTTCTTGTTGGCCAGCGCTACGGCTGCGATGTTCGGATGACGCCGGCTGAGCAGGCCGGCGAGCCAGACGTTGGTGTTGACGCGTCTTGCGCTGCGCCGCCCGGATCGCCGAGCGCGCACCGTGGATCAGCAAGGTTCGCAGGTACACGTCGCCGCGCTTGCTGATGCCCAGCAGCTTGGGCTTGCCGCCGCTGGAGTCCTGCCTGGGCACCAGACCCAGCCAGGCCGACAGCTGCCGGCCGTTGTCGAAGCTGTTCGCGTCGGCGATTGAGGCGACCAGCGCGCTGGCCCCCAGGGGACCGATCCCGGGGATCTTCTCCAACTTGCGGCTGAGCTCGCTGCTGCGATGCCAAGCCTTGATCTGCGTCTCCAACTCGTCAACCTGCCGATCGAGTTCCTTGAGGTGATCGGTCAAGCGCTCGATCAGATGTCGCAGCGATGCTGGCAACTCGTCGCCTGCATCCTCGAGCAGGGTAGGCACTCGCTTGGCCACGTTGACGATGCCTTTGGGCATGATCAGTCCGAACTCACCGAGCAAGCCACGAATCTGGTTGCCTTGCGCCGTGCGAGCCCTCACGAAGCCCTGTCGCACCCGGTGCAGCGCCAGCACCGCCTGCTGCTCGACGCTCTTGATCGGCACGAAGCGCATGTTCGGTCGAGCTACGGCTTCGCAGATCGCCTCGGCGTCGGCGACGTCGTTCTTGTTGCGTCTTCACGTAGGGTTTGACGAACTGCGGTGCCATCAGGCGCACGGTGTGGCCGAACTTCTGCAGTGTTCGGGCCCAGTGATGGGCGCTGGCGCAAGCTTCCATGCCGATTAGGCACGGCGGTAGGTTCGCGAAGAACGCAGTCATCTGATCACGCCGAAGCTGCTTGCGCAGCACCGCTCGGCCGCGGTCATCTACCGCATGCACCTGGAACACGCTCTTTGCCAGGTCGATGCCAACAGTCGTAATCTTCATGGTGGACGCCCCTTTCCGGTTCAAGTGGTTGCACACACCTCCACTTTGGCACTTCGATGCCGGCTACGGGTGGGGGCGTCCATCCCATTGGTCTTGAACAAGCGGGGTGGGTGCAGCACCACCTCGCCCCCCGCGTTGACCGAAAACTCCTCGGCAGAACCGGGGAGCAATTGCAGGGCATCGCGGATGCGCTTGGGTATGGTGACCTGGCCCGTGTTGGTCAACGTGGTGGGCACTCTGGCAACGTGTATGCCGATCCTGGGCTGCCCGACGCAGATAGGCTCAAGATCAAGACCGGGCTGGTCATTGAGATCAGGAAGGCCATGCGTCGCCTGGGGCTGACCCAACAAGCGGCAGCAAAACGCATGGGGATCACCCAGCCTAAGGTGTCCGACATGATGCGTGGCGACTTCTCCAACCTGTCCGAGCGTAAGCTGATGGACTGCTTGAATCGACTCGGCTACGACATCGAAATCAAGGTGAAACCCACCGCGGAGCCTCTTGGGCACTTGATGCTGGCCGTCGCTTGATGGGGTGATTGCCTCGTTCGCGTACCGGCCTGCCGTCTTCACTCGCCGAGCAACGTGATACCGAGTGCAGCAGCGGCCGCGCGCAACTTCGTATCGAGCGTTGCCAGGGGCAGACTCAGACGCTGTGCCAGTTCCAGATAGGCGGCGTCATAGATCGTGAGCCGGTGCACTGCTGCGAGTCGGGAGGTTGCGGCCCACGCCTGGCCGGCCGTCTCGACATCGATGGTCACCGGAAGATCGCGCAGGAAACCGGCCAGGCGTTGCCGCTGGTCTGAATCGATCCGGCCGCGGCGCTCGGCGATGTCCCAGAACCTGTTGAACCGATGAGCTGAGGGTGGCGGTTCCTTTCGCCTGGATGCGAACATGCAGGTGCCTAGCAAGCAAAGAAAGGAACCACCGAAATGAAGTCTCGCACGAAGCCCGCACTGCGGGTAGTACCGGCTGCGCAGGTGCAGCTGTCGTTGAACGTACAAGGCGTGCTGCGCGACGTGCAGCAGGCGTTCTACGGTCTGTGTGTGAACGCCGGCAAGCAGGTCCTGGCGGCGATGATGGAGGCCGACCGCGTCGCTCTGTGCGGTGCCAAGAACGTGCCTGACGCCGGCCGCAAGGCGGTGCGTGGCGGCACGACGCGATCCAGCGTCGTGTTGGGTGGCCAGCGCATCGGCGTGACCAAGCCTCGGGCCCGCAGCCTGGAGCACGGCGAACTGGAGCTACCCACGTTCGCGTGGGTGGCCGACACGGATCCGCTGGACATGGCCACGCTGGCCTCGCTGGCGGCCGGGGTCTCCACGCGCCGCTATGCCGACACCCTGGACAGGCTGCCCGAGCCCGACGAGCCGCTGTCGGTGTCCAAGAGCTCCGTGTCGCGGCGCTGGGTGGCGCTGAGCCAGGCGCAACTGCACGAATGGCTGTCCGCCTCGATCAAGGAGTTGGACCTGCCGGTCGTGATGATCGATGGCATCCACTTCCGTGACCGCGTCATCCTCGTGGCCCTGGGCATCGACGCCAAGGGAAACAAGCACGTCCTGGGGCTGCGCGAGGGCTCCACCGAGGCCAGCCGCGTCGTGCGCTCGCTGCTCAGCGACCTGGTTGATCGAGGACTCGATGCTGACCGGGCGCGGCTGTGGGTGATCGACGGCGGCAAGGCCTTGCGCAAGGCCATCGTCGAATGCTTCGGCGCCCTGGCCCTCATCCAGCGCTGCCAGGAGCACAAGCGGCGCAACGTGATCGAGCATCTGCCGCAGGAACTGCACGCCAGCGTAGGCCGTGCCATGCGTGATGCCTGGGACGGCGGCAACGCCGAGTTGGCCAAGAAGCAACTGCAGCGGCTGGCAGCCTCACTGAACGCCAAGCACCCCGGCGCCGCGGCCAGCCTGCGCGAGGGGCTGGAGGACACCTTGACGGTACAGGCGCTGGGCATCACCGGGGCGCTGTACCGCACGCTGCGCACCACCAACCCAATCGAGAACCTGAACGGCTCGATCGCGCACTTCACGCGAAACGTCAAGCGATGGAAGGACGGGCAGATGACGCTGCGCTGGATCGCAGGCGCGTTGAGCGATGCCAAGGGGCGCTTCCGAAAGCTGCGCGGGCACCGCGACATGAAGACTCTGTTGGCTGTATTGAAGGCCAAGTCCGCCAGCGTCATCGATGCCGAACGCAAGGCCGCGTAGCATCACGAATGAGGAGCCGTCATCCGGCCGCGTTCAACAGGCTTCGGGACAACGCCCGGCGCTCGGCCATGGTGAGTCACTGCAACTCGTCGCTCAGCTGATTCACCAACTCCGGTGTCACCGGCACTCCCCCTGCTCGAGCCCGCAGCAAGGGCACACCGTTGCGACTATCGCGACTCGCCCCGAGGGTAGCGCCTGCCGCGCGAGTGTCGGAATCTCCTCGCCGAAGCTCTTGTGCTGCCAGGCAGCCGATTCCCTCGCCACCGCAAGCACGTCGTCATCGATCGTCAGCGTCGAACGCATCGATGACCGCGCAACGAAAGACCTGCGCCGCTTCCCGGGCCATCAAACGACTTGATGGCAGATCTAGCCAACGCCATGCTTTGCGACACGACCGCTTCTGCTGCGTCTGCAAGTCAGAAACGGATGACTTGACGAGGCACGATAATGAACAGTCAAGAAGAGATCAACCAGAGTGGATCTCCAACACGGGTAGCGAAGGGTCAACGAAATGCTTCGAAAAGTATTGACAGGAATGTATCGGGGCGCAGTCGAAGCGCTTAGGAGCAGTGGCCACGGCGCGCTGGTAGCGGGACACACAGTGCCGCTTCCACCGCGCTCCGTGCCCGCGCTTGAGGGGCTACCAAACTTCTTTGCCCCCGCCTTCTGGGGCGTCAAGGATCCCGAACGTTTCATTGACGCCGTAAGGGAACTCACCACTGATATGGCGCCCGGCTTCCATGCAGCTGACAACTTCATTACGTGGGCTCGCAATAACTCGATGCTTGACGACCAGTCGTTCGTCGATGCGTGGAAGGCAAACGCTGGCTCGGCGGCTGACAACGCCGTCATTTGGCGCCGATATGTGTTGGCCTGCGCGGCGTACCACTGTGTTCAACTCGACGGCGATTTCGTCGAGTGTGGAGCCAACGCAGGAGTGGGCGTGAAGACAGTGGTCGACTATCTTGGTGGCCGCGAATTCCCCAAGCGCTTCTGGGCCTACGACTTGTTCGAGCACAGCGGCGAGATGGTGAATCACGCGATGCCGGAACATGGTCCTGAACTGTTCGCCCGCGTGCGAGCAAAGTTCGAAGGCTACCCACAGGTTCACTTGATAAAGGGCGCTGTTCCTGAATCTTTGGAAGGTAACAGCCCAGCACAAATCGCGTACCTGCACATTGATATGAATCAGGCGCCGGCTGAGGTTGCGGCATTGAACGCTCTCTTTGACCGGATGGTGCCAGGCGGCATTCTGATCTTGGACGACTACGAGTGGTCCTTCTACCGCGCGCAGAAGCTGGCAGAGGATGAATGGTTTGAAGAGCGCGGCTATCGCGTCATGCCACTGCCGACCGGACAAGGGTTGGTCATCAAGCGCTAGAGCGCGTTGAACTCCAAGTTGAAGGAAGGGATACGGCAGTTTGTGGAAGCACAAGGCCGTTCGTAAGCGATTAGTCCCAGCTTGTAGCGTGTCTTGGCTCACCATGCCACCAAGCGCGAAGATCGTCTTCGCCAGAAAGGGTACTCGAGGACGTCAAGTGCGCCTATCCCGCGCTGTCACGCAAGTGACGGAATACGTCGCTTGCGGCACCCGAGCGCCGCGACAGGCTGTCCAAAGTGACGGAAAGCGTCGCATCGTGGGCAAAATTCACGCGGATTCTGCTGTCAATCGCCTGGCACGACCCCTGCATTCAAGGGGTCCGCGTCCCAACCCATCCTGCCCAGGAGCATTCCATGAAGAGATTTCAGCAAGGTTTCACCCTCATCGAGTTGATGATCGTCGTGGCGATCATTGGCATCTTGGCAGCCGTGGCGCTGCCTGCATACCAGGACTACACGATCCGCGCCAAGGTGTCGGAAATATTGCTCGCTGCCTCGTCAGCGAAGAATGGCGTTGCCGAGTACGTCGCGAACTATGGCGCGCTGCCGCCGAACGCGTCGTTTACCCCCGAGTCGCAGGTTTCGAAATACGTGGCAAGCGTGGGTTGGGCGAACCCGACCATCACTGCGACGGCCTCCGCAATCGAGCCGAAGATCGCCGCCAGCACGATCACACTGACCGCGTCACTGAACGCCAACTCCAACCAGGCCAACTGGGTCTGCAGCGGCACCATCGCCTCGAAGTACCGTCCGTCGAGCTGCCAGTAAGCTGCGGCATCGTAGGAACAGGCGGCCCCTCTTCAGGGGCCGCACGTGTTCTGAATGTCAAATGACGAGTAACCGCGCCACAACAACGAACTCTCCTACCCGGGTGGCGTGGGTGCTGCTGGCCACCGCATTTGCGCTACCGTGGCTGATCAGCTTCCAAGCCCAGCCATGGACCAAGTTCTATTCCGACTGGGCCATGGCGGTCATCCTGATGCCCGTGATGGCTTGGGCCCTGGCTGCCCGGCCAGGCGGAAGCCAAGAGGTACAAGTCAACTGCGGAAGTGACAAGTTCTGTAAGTCCTGACACTTGCAGACGGCCAGACTGTTGACGTGTGACACTTCCTGTTGGGCTTTCTGGGCTGAGCACAGACTGGTCGGACTTGCCACTTGTGGTACGGTTTCTGCTTTCAAACGGGACGTGTCCCAATCAATGCCCCCCAAGGAGCCACGAATGAAGAGATTTCAGCAAGGTTTCACCCTCATCGAGTTGATGATCGTCGTGGCGATCATCGGCATCTTGGCAGCCGTGGCGCTGCCTGCATACCAGGACTACACGATCCGCGCCAAGGTGTCGGAAATCTTGCTCGCTGCCTCGTCAGCGAAGAGCGGCGTTGCCGAGTACGTCGCGAACTATAGCGATCTGCCGCCCAACGCGTCGTTTACCCCCGAGTCGCAGGTTTCGAAATACGTGGCAAGCGTGGGTTGGGCGAACCCGACCATCACTGCGACGGCCTCCGCAATCGAGCCGAAGATCGCCGCCAGTACGATCACACTGACCGCGTCACTGAACGCCAACTCCAACCAGGCCAACTGGGTCTGTAGCGGCACCATCGCCTCGAAGTACCGTCCGTCGAGCTGCCAGTAAGCTGCGGCATCGTAGGAACAGGCGGCCCCTCTTCAGGGGCCGCACGTGTTCTGAATGTCAAATGACGAGTAACCGCGCCACAACAACGAACTCTCCTACCGGGGTGGCGTGGGTGCTGCTGGCCACCGCATTTGCGCTACCGTGGCTGATCAGCTTCCAAGCCCAGCCATGGACCAAGTTCTATTCCGACTGGGCCATGGCGGTCATCCTGATACCCGTGATGGCTTGGGCTCTGGCTGCCCGGCCAGGCGGATGGCCGCTCAGCCGCCTTGCACTTGGAGCCGCAGCGTTGGCCGTTGTGCCGCTACTGCAGGCACTCGCCGGACGGCTGCTCTATGCGCAGGACGGCTGGCTGGTGGCAGCGATGCTGGCCACCGTGGGACTTGCAGTCCTGCTCGGCCGCCGCTGCGAGGCCATCGCTCCTGGTCGCCTTATCGACGCGATGTTCGCAGGCCTCGCGCTGGCAGCCTTGCTCTCCACTGGCCTCGCCGTATACCAATGGGTCGGGCTCGATGCCATGGGAATGTTGGTGTTGCCACTACCGCCGGGAGGTCGCGTCGTAGCGAATGTCGGACAGCCAAATCAACTCGCCACCTTGTTGCTATGGGGAATGCTGGCGTTCTGGTGGGCGTACCTGCACAACCGTATCGGCGCAGTAACCGCAGTGTTGGCCGTGGGCTTCGTACTGATAGGGCTCGTCGCAACCCAGTCGCGCACTGGTCTACTGGGTGCGCTGCTAATCGGCGCCGCGGCAGTCCTTGTCGGACGGCGAGGCAGCACGAGGCGCGTACGCGCAGTCGTGCTGTTGGCGCTGGGCACGTTCACGGCACTACTGATGCTCACGTGGCCAGCGATCAATCACGCCGTGCTGATCGATGCCGGTCTTACCCTGCAACAGCAGACTGATGTGGGGCGTCGGCCGCTCATCTGGCGGCTGATGCTCGACGCCGTGGCGAAGGCACCGTGGTTCGGTTACGGCTGGAACCAAGGCGTCGTAGCCCAGCAGGCTGTGATGACCGAGCATGCACCGCTGCATCTGGTGGTACAGCATTCGCACAATCTGTTCATCGACCTCATGGTCTGGAACGGTGCGGCCGTCGGTTTGCTCGCGTCAGTCGGGCTCATGGTGTGGTTTGTCGTTCGCTGGGGCACGCTTCGCGCGCCGGAGCATGTTGTGTTGTTGCTGTGCCCGACCACTCTCTTGTTCCACTCACTACTTGAACTGCCCCATGTGCACATGATGTTCTTGCTTCCAGCGGCAATTGCCATGGGTACGCTCGACTCACCGGCTCAGGCCCGCCAAGTTGCGCTGCTGCCGCGCTGGGCCATTGGGGCACTCACGTTGTCGCTCTCGGCCTTTGCAGCGATGCTCATGCTGGAGTACCGCAGCGTTGAAAGCGACCTGATGGCAACTCGAATCCGTCTCGCGCGCATCGGCAACTTGACGCCGGTGGCGCCGCCATCGTTGACCGTCCTCACACAACTTGGCGGCGTACTGCAGACGATGCGCGTTACGCCTCATGGCGGTATGGACGCCGCGACCCTGTCCGCCATGCAGCGGTCGGCACAGCGCTATCCGGGCGATGGCGCCCTCTATCGCAGCGCTATGGCCGCAGCGCTGAACGACCAGCCCGCCGCAGCCACTCGCTCACTCGAAATGCTGTGCAGTATGTACAGTGCTGACACCTGTGAACGTGCTTCAGCGGCATGGCGCGCAGCGTCAACGATCAACCCCATCTTGCTTTACGTGCAACCGCCGCAGGTGGCGGCCGCGGCGGTCGTCGCCCAGTAGAATTTTGGAATGCCCCGAGTCGCCCAGACGCCCGTAACTGTCGTGGCGGGAATGGACTCGACACAACGCCCTGCACGTGCGCTTTTCTGCCTCCACCGGGGGACCGCAGTCGTAGCGAGCGGGGCTGCTGTCGTGTGGCTCGCATCACCGAACGTGCCACCTCAGCGGGGAGCACTGGCAAACCGCTTCACTTGGCGTACTTGCCCCTGACCCGCTTGCTCCATGCAACTTTCCCGATCGATCGGCTGGATGTCGCGCGCTAAGGCAGCAACTGTGCATTTGAGCGCAAGTCTCATTGTCGCCACGTTGAGCGCGGCGCTGGTGTTCACTGCGTGGTATCCGTGGCCGTACCGTGTCATTTCGGGAGGTACCGAACTGTTCACGCTACTCGTCAGTGTCGATGTCATGGCCGGGCCGTTGCTTACTTTCGTTGTGTTCGATCGCCACAAGCGGAAAGCCGAGTTGCGGCGAGACCTAGGTATTGTCGTGATCTTGCAGCTTGGCGCCTTGACCTACGGGCTGTACGCTACATTTCTCGCGCGGCCAGTGGTGCTGGCGTTGGAGGTCGATCGTTTCCGTGCGGTTCCGGCGGCAGCAGTAGTGGAGTCGGAATTGCCGCAGGCGCCGCAGCCGCTGCGCTCGCTATCGATCAACGGCCCACGCACTGTGGCAACATCGCAGCCGGCCGACGGCGACGAAAGGTTTGAAGCGATCGCAATGGGCATGGCTGGCGTCGACCTCGGAATGAGGCCGCGCTACTGGCGCGAATGGGACGCCTACACTCGCCGCGCTGCGTTGACGAAGGCTAGACCACTCAGGACTCTGCTCGACCATCTGCCGCAGCGGAGCACCGAGCTCCGCTCAGCCTTGGATGCGACCGGACGCTCAGTCGGCACTCTGGTCTACCTACCGCTGCTGGCGCGACGCGACGACTGGGTAGTCTTGCTGGATGGAGTCACCGGTGAGATTGTTGGGTTCGCTCCGATCAGCGGCTTTTGAACGAGAGGCAAGAAACATGCTACTTGATTGGTTTGACGCCAAGGAAGCGAAGGGCTTCGGCGCATCGCTGGCCACGTTCTACGCGACGCAGCTACCGCTCGATGTGAAGAAACTGGACGACAAGAAGTTCGCCACCAGGACGCAGAGCGCGATGCGGCAGGTGTCGTCGCGGGTCGACGTCTTCAAGGCAAGAGTGCGGCTCAATGGCTACAAGAAGGCGCAACTTGGCAATGCGTTCAAGTGGGCGCTGCGTGATGCGGGCTACGACAAGCGCTATGTTGATCAATTGACCGAGTGGCTTATGACGAGGCTCTGAGCGTCGGCGATTGACGGAGTTGCAATGTCTATCTTTTCGTGGCTAAAGACACCTGCGCGCGTGGCGAAGGTGGACGTGGATCACATCGTGCCGGGTGAACAGCCCAGCGATATCGAGCTGAGCGCGGCGCATAGGGCCGAGGGCAATGTATTACTAGACAAGGGGGAACTAGATGCCGCAGCCGCCTGCTACCACCAGGCCGTGATGCTGACTCCAGAAAGCGTCGAAGCGCGCGTCAACCTCGGCTTCACTCTTGCCGAGTTGCAGCGCCACTCCGAGGCCGAGCAGCAGTTGCGACAGGCGGTGCGCTTGGCACCCGCGTCGCACGATGCGTTGTATGTTCTAGCGACCGTGCTGCGCGCACAGGGTGATTCTGAACAGGCGGCCTCTTTGATGCAGAGCGCGTTGGCTGTCAATCCTGCCTTCGAGGTGTGCAGGTGCGACCTGGTACAAGCTCAGTTCCAGGCAGGTGACCTTGCTTTGGCCCGGGACACAGCTATCGAGGGTCTGCGACTCAACCCGAACTCCGCGGAGTTGCACCACTACCTCGGCAACATCCACGCCGGCAACGCGAATTGGGGGGCGGCCGTGGAAAGCTATTCCAGGTCGCTCGCCTTTCAGCCCGAGCATGTTCCAGTGCTGCAGAGCCTGGGCGACGTGCTGAAGGCACAGGGCGATGTGGCCGGGGCGATCGAGCAATACCGCAAAGTTGTATTGCTCAGCCCGGCCAACGCAGAAGCGCGCCTGCGTCTGGGATCGGCGTTGCACGAACATGGTCAACTCGACGCCGCACTCGCAAGCTACGAGCAGGCACTCGCACTCGACTCAACGCTGGCCGAAGCGCACAGCAACATCGGTACCGCGTTTCAGCAGCGGGGCGATCTGGCACGCGCGATCGATAGCCATCGCAAGGCTATCGCGCTGAAGCCGGGGTTCGCCGCGGCCCACAGCAATCTCGGCAACGCGCTGCAAGAACAGGGTGACATTGGAGAAGCGGTAGCAAGTTATCGCCAAGCATTGGCGCTTCAACCGGATGCGGTAGCGCACAACAATCTCGCTGGCGCCTTGTTGGCCCAAGGTCGGCTCGAAGAGGCGATTGCCGAGTTCTCCACAGCGCTGGGGCTGCAACGCGACTATGCGCCAGCGCAGAGCAACCTCCTGTTTGCATTGAACTATCATCCAGACAAGAGCCCAGGCGAGATTTTCGCGGCCTACCGCGACTTCGAGCAATACCATGCGCTACCGCTGCAGCGCGACACGGTCAGCCACTCGAATGACCGCGGACTGAACCGACGACTGAAGGTCGGCTATGTGTCACCCGACTTTCGCCATCATCCCGTTCGCTACTTCCTCGAACCACTGTTGGCGAACCACGACAAGAGCGAGTTCGAGATCTACGCGTACGCAGAGGGGGCCGTCGAAGACGGAGTGACAGATCTCTACAGGCGCCATGCCGACCATTGGATCTCCACCCTCGGTATGTCAAACGATGCTATTGCACAGCGCATCCGCGAAGATGGCATCGACATTCTGGTTGATCTCGCCGGCCACACTGGCAACAACCGACTTCTCGTATTCGCGCGCAAGCCAGCTCCGGTCTCGCTGTCGTGGCTAGGATTTGGCTACACCACTGGTCTGACCGCCATCGACTATTTCCTGACCGACGCGACCTGTGCGCCTGCAGGCTGCGAAGATCTTCTAGCTGAAGTGCCGTGGCGGCTCGCCACTCCGTGCTATGTGTATCGGCCCGGCGAATCGACGGGAACTGTAAGTCCATTGCCTGCGCTGCAGAGAGGCTTCGTCACCTTTGGTACCTTGACGCGAGCGGTGCGCATCAATCATCGTACGATTCGCGTCTGGTCTGAGATCCTGCAGCGGGTGCCAGGGTCGAGGCTAGTGGTCGACAGCCAGAACTTCAAGCAGCCCCGAATGCAGACTGATCTCGCGGCGAGGTTTGCGGCGCACGGTGTTAGTCCTGACCGACTGCAGATTGGCTTCAGTTTTCCACCGTGGGATGTGCTTCGGGGGCTGGACATTGGGCTGGACTGCTTCCCGCACAACTCTGGAACCACGCTGTTCGAAATGCTCTACATGGGATTGCCTTATGTGACGCTGGCCAGCAGGCCGAGCGTTGGGCGGATAGGCAGCTCGATTCTGGAAGGCGTGGGACACCCGGAGTGGATCGCGGACTCCGAAGATGCTTACGTCGAGAAGGTCGTGGCACTGGCCACGGACTTGCCGAGGCTCGCGAAATTGCGTGGCGGATTACGTGCGGAGATGAAGGCGAGTCTGCTGATGGACGAAGCCGGTTTCGCGCGCAAGGTCGAACACGCATATCACCAGATGTTTGCATCGTGGATTGCAAGACTAAGCGAAGCGACGCTCCGAAATGCGGAATCGAGCCGTTCCCTGCAACGATCGGCCATGAGCTGATGTTTGGCTGAGGTTCGGCAATGTTCTCTCGCCTGATGCGCGCCTTCGTGCGCGACCGACAATCCCAGCCAGCACCTGCCACCGCGCCACGCGACGGCGCTGAGACGGCCCAATGGCTCATCGAGCAGGGTCATGTGGCGGAGGCGCGAGGCGAACTCAGTGAGGCAGAGCGGCTATACCGGGCCGCCATCGTTGTCGACGCAAACTCGGCTGACGCGCACATGAACCTGGGTAATGCACTGAGCGCGAAGGGCCAGGTGCCAGGCGCGGTGCAATCTTATGAGCGCGCCATCGCTATCAATCCAGATCATGCGAAGGCGCACTACAACCTGGGGCTAGCGCTGCTAGATAGTGACGCCGATGTGCGGGTCGAGCGGCACTTTCGCACCGCGCTCCGCCTTCGAGAGGCGTTTCCCGAGGCTTGGATGGGCTTGGCTTTGGTGTTGGAGGCTCAAGGAGATCTCGAGGGGGCGGCGGAGAGCTACCGAAGGGCCCTGGTGATCAAGCCGGACTATCTTGAAGCGCAAGTCAATCTGGGTCTTCTCTACAAACAACATGGCCTGCTCGAGGCCGCGATCGATTGCTACCGCAAGGCGCTCCTGATCCGGCCTGATCATGCCGAGTCACTTGGCGATTTGGGAAATGTGCTGCAAGAACAGGGCGAGATCGATGCGGCGATCGAGACGTATCAAAGGGCGCTCATTCTCAATCCGGACCATGTCGGTGGATATGGCAATCTACTCTTCACTTTGAATTACCACCCGGACAAGAGCGCTGAGGAAATCTTCGAGGCTTACCGTGCATTTGACGAGCGCTTTGGGCTACCGCATCGCGGCACATGGCGAGATCACAGCAATGACCGCGATACGACCCGCCGGCTGCGAGTGGGGTATGTCTCGCCGGATTTCTGCCACCACCCTGTGCGCCATTTTCTCGAGCCATTGTTGGAGCACCACAACAAGAACACGGTCGAGGTGTATGCGTATGCTGTGCTGGCGAAGGAGGACGCAGTGACTTCTCGCTACCGCGGCTATGCGGACCACTGGATTCCCACCGTTGGCTTGTCCGACGCTGCATTGGCCGAGCGGATCCGTGCAGACGGAGTCGACATCTTGGTGGACTTGGCGGGACATACCGCATACAACCGTCTCGGGGTGTTTGCCAGAAGGCCTGCGCCTGTGTCGGTGTCGTGGCTGGGCTATGGCTACACGACTGGCCTGAGCGCTGTCGACTATCTGCTGACCGACAGCACGAGTGCGCCGCAGGGTAGCGAACACCTCTTCTCAGAGCAACCCTGGCGGTTGGCAACACCTGGCTACGTCTACCGCCCCGCTGAGGGGATGGGCCCCGTCAGTGAACTGCCCGCAGCCCAGCGAGGTTATGTCACCTTCGGAACGCTGACCCGGTCAGTGCGACTCAACCATCGGTCGATTCGGGTCTGGGCTGAAATCCTCAATCGCGTGGAGGACGCCCGCTTGGTTGTGGACAGCAAGAACTACCTAGACGCGGCGATGCGCGCCACCTTGGCGGAGAAATTCGCAAGGCACGGCATTGCAAGGGAGCGGCTCGAACTAGGCTTTCATTCGCCGCCATGGGACTTGCTTCGGGGTTTGGACATCGGACTAGACTGCTTCCCGCACAACTCCGGTACCACGCTTTTCGAGACTCTCTACATGGGTCTGCCGTACGTGACGCTAGCCGGCCGGCCCAGTGTGGGGCGCCTCGGGAGCTCGATCCTGGAGGGCTTTGGACACCCCGAATGGGTTGCGCACTCGGAAGAGGAATACATCGAGAAGGCTGTGGCACTGGCCAGTGACTGGACTAGGCTGGCGATGTTGCGGGGAGGGCTGCGCGCGGAAATGGAAGCCAGCCCATTGATGGATGGAGCAGGCTTTGCGCGCAAGGTGGAAGTGGCTTACCGCGAGATGTTCACCACCTGGGTGGCCGCGCATGATTGAACTACTTCATCCGTCTTAGAAACGCATTCGGCCAGTAGGTCACACGTTCGTAAATCTGTCCCTCGTTGAACGGGAAGGCCGGCTCCTCCAACACAAAGTCATCCCGCTCGGACAGAAAGTCCTGGACGGCAGACTGCGGATTGTCGGTAATCCAGGTCGGACTGGTGCGCGTGTCGGACCAGATCCTGCATGATTCCGTCGCAAGCCACTATGTAGGAATCGACGGCGACGAAATTGGAATAGGCCCGAAGCTCTTGCAGAACGTGGGAGCGGGTGTGGTTGGAATCGAGTACCACTAGAGCTCGCTCGCCAGACCCGACCTGGCTACGCACTTGCGCCACGACGCTTTCGTCAACCGACGAACCCTCGATCATCGAGATACGGTCAGCCATCTTGTGCGCCTCGATTGCGAGGCATTGTGGTGGCGGATTTCTACGTCGACGCCCACGACGCGCCCCTTGTCCATCGCCTTGAAAAGGCTCGCATAGAAGATCAGGCTGCCGCCATGCGCGATGCCCGTTTCGATCAGCACATCCGGCTCGACTCGATAGATAGTGCTTGCATGCGAAGCATGTCTTCCGGCAGTTGTATGACCGGCCGGCCCATCCAAGTGAAGCCATAGACATACTTCGCATCCCATCCGCTGCGCAACCAAGCCCTCGAAATGAGCCGGAACGCTTCTGGCGAGCCAATGGCATGAGTTGAGTCACCCTCTGTGCCTGAGGTCTGAACCGTGCCTTCTTGCAGGTCAATATTGATCACTTCTGCCTCCTGTATTCGTCGACAAGACGCGGAATGTATTCGACAACAGAGCGTGGCCTATAGTCGAACTCGTCTTGCAGTCTCGCGATATTGACTGGTCGGTAAACAACTGGCGGCGCATACATCGCGATATTCAATCGGGCACCGCAGCATGCAACGATGGTGCCGACGAAGTTCTGAGTGAGAGAGATTGCGACCCGAACCAAAGTTGTAGCAAGTATGGCGACCCGAGATAACTATCTGCGGCATCAGATCGAGTACATCCTCGAGCCTCACATAGTCCTTCTCCGACTGCGGAGCAGTATGAAGATTCACTTCCCCATCATCACAGGCGTTTCGAATGAGGTCGATTAGGAAGTTCTTCGAAGTGAAATCCGGGCCAACGACATTGGTCAGTCTAACAACACGCACGTTGGACCGGTTACTTGCGTTGCACAGTGCTTCACCCGCGAGCTTGGTGAGGTCGTAAAGATCTTCCGGATCGCCTGGCCTCACGAAGATGGCCGCCTCTTCTCCCGTGTGCTCGGCATGCCTGTAGATTCGAGCCGACGAGAGATAGACAAGCGCATCGAAGTCCGCCTTCTCGAGCAGGTCTGCAAGCAGACTCGTGTTGGCACGCAAAGTGTCGAAGGTCGTACGCGGAAGTCGGCAGTTACTCCCGCCGCGTAGACACATGGCCCAGGCCTAGTGAAGAGTTCGGCCGAACCGCGAGTCGCAGAAACACCTCTTCGCCGTTGGCCACCAGTCGGTCGGTAAGCGCCGCTCCGATGAATCCGCTGCCCCCGATGACTGTAAACATCATGTGCGTCGCCCCAACTCCTTCAGCGGATTGCCTCCATACACGCCGTATGCGTCCAGGACACCTCGAACAAGGCAACCTGCGCCGACGACGCAGCCATTTCCAATGACGGTGCCGTCGAGTAGGACGCAATTGGCTCCGATCCAGACGTCGTCGCCGATCACGATTCCTCCCTTGCTCGCCCGAAAGCCTTGCTTGCGGATAAGGGTGTTCTTGTCGGAGTACTCGTGGTTGACTGGAGCAAGTGTGCAGTTTGCGGCGATCGCCACGTCGTGTCCGATGCGGATTCCATTGCCCGTATAGAACACACAGCCAGAATTGACGATTGACCTGGCACCGATGAAGAGGTCTTTACTACCACCCGCCGGTTTGATCTTCACAAACGAGTCGATGACGACATCCTCGGATATCACAATTCTGCTTCCGCGGACTGAATCCTCAGATATCGGCCAACGGGGAAATCCTGGCCGAGGGGTGGACTTGAATCATCGTCTACAGGATCTGCAGCCGAGGGACGGCAGTCACGAACTTCGCACTCCATTCCCTCACATAGTCGAGTTGTGCCGTGAGTTCCATCTTCAGGTTCCACGGTAGGATGAAGACATAGTCGGGTCGCTCGCGCCGCAGACGCTCTTCTCGCGACGATAGGGATTCGGCTGCCCGGCATGTACTTGCCCTGTTTAGCCGGGTTGCGGTCGACAGCACACGGCAGCAGATCGGGCCGCACGCCCGCGAAGTTGATCAAGTGTGTTGCCCTTGGCTGCGGCACCATAGGCCATGACCGCCTTGCCGTCCCGCTTGGCTTCGATCAGGAAAGACACGAAGTCATCCTTGATGCGGTCGGCACGTCGCCTGGAACCGGCGTAATACGGCAGTGGCTTGACACACCAGCTGCTTGCTTCAGCTTCGCAGCAGTTCGGCTACCCGGCCGCTACAGCGGTTGCGCGGCCGCTGTCGTGCGCGCTGCGCAAAGACGCGCAGGCTGCCGCCATGGGTGGGCAGCTCTTCGACGTCGAACACCGCCAGCCCGTTGGCTCAAAGATGCGCTTTGCTGCAGTGAGCGACAGATACGAAAAGTGCTCGTGGTAGATCGTGTCGAACTGGCAGTCCGCCACCAGTTTCATCAGGTGCGGGAACTCGAACGTGGCGACGCCCGTGCGGCTTGAGCAGCCTGGCGAAGCCGGCGACGAAGTCGTTGATGTCGGGCACGTGGGCCAGCACGTTGTTGGCCACCATCAGGTCCGCCTGCCAGCCCTGCGCCGCGAACTCGCCCGGCGCAGTCGCACACCGAAGAACTCTTCGATGATCTCGAATGCCCTTGCGCGGCCGCCGCGCCGTGCTGGCCGTCGGCTCGATGCCCAGGCAGGGAATGCCCCGCGCCTTCACATACTGCAGCAGATAGCCGTCGTTGGCGGCCACTTCGACCACATGGCTCCGACGCTCGAGGCCGAAGCGGTGCGACCATCGTCGTCCACATAGCGCTCGGCGTGCGCGCAGCCAGCTGGTCGGAGAAGCGAGCTGAAGTAGGCGTAGTCGGCGTCAGAACAGTTCGCTCGCGCTGCGCATAGTCCTCGGTCTGCACCAGCCAGCAGCTGCGTCGCACACGAACACCCGCAGCGGGAAACCACTTTTCGGGCTCATGCAAGTAGCTGCTCGGTGAGGTAGGCGTTGGACGGTGGCGCCTGCCAAGGTCCATGAAGGGCAGGCTGAGGTCGGCATCCGCAATGGCGGCACTTCATCGCGATCACCCCGGTGAAATCAACGGCTCAGGAAAGCGATGGGACGCATCGCGCGCGCGAAAGTCCGTAATCGGCAGCGGCCAACGGATGGCCAGCGCGGGTCCTCGCGTTCAGAGCGCCCTTCGGCGCCGGGTGAATACGGCAGCGAGTGCAGGTAGATCAGCTCGCAGTCGTCGCTCAGCGTCTGGAACCCGTGGCAAAGCCCTCGCGGGATCAGCAGAGCTGCGGTGGTTGCTCGGCGATAGCAATCTCGGCGTGCCACCGCAGGAAAGGTCGGCGAGCCGCGCCGCAGGTCGACCGCAACGTCGAAGACCTCACCACGCAGGCAACTGACGAACTTGTCCTCGGCATGCGGCGGATACTGGAAATGCAGGCCACGCACCGTGCCGCGACGGCGCGTCAAGCGTATGGTTGATCTGGGCGATCGCGGTCTCGAGAGCCGCTCCGCCAGCTCCTCGGCGCAGAACAGAGCGGCTAAAGAAGCCCCGCTGGTCCTCAGCGTGCATAGCCGCTGCGACCACTACCAGGCCACTGCAGCGGCGTGGTGGTGACTGCAGCCATGTTGCGGTCACTCATGGCTTGGCGTCCCGCCTCGTACGCTGTCGATCTGTGCCAGGCTACGGCCGTTCATGTCCGGCGCCCTGCGTGCCAGGCCTGATGCCATTCGACCGTGCGGTCCAGCGCCTGCGCAAGCTCCCAGCGGGCGTCCAGCCGAGCTGCGTTCCGGCCTTCGAACTGTCGAGGCTTAGTTGCTGGCCTCGTGCGGACGCTACGACCGCCGTGCGCCGTGCCAACTCGTGCCGGGCAGTTGGGCGGTCAGGCGGTCGAGGATCCAATGGACCGGCTTGGCGTCAGCATCGCGTCGGGGCCGAAGTTCCAAGCCGCGCAGCAAAGCGCTGGCCTTGCACCGCGAGCAGCTCGGCGAGAAGCAGGTAGCCCGACAGCGGCTCGAGCACATGCTGCCAGGGGCGCGTGGCCTCGGGGAGCGCACGTCGAGCATGCGCCTGCGTCGGCGCGCGAAGGAAGTCGGGAAGCAGCCGGTCGCGCGCCCAGTCGCCGCCGCCGATCACGTTGCCGGCGCGCGCACTGGCCAGCGGCGACGCCGGCTGCGTGCGAGGAACGAGTGCGCGATAGGCCGCCGTCACGAGTTCGGAGCAGGCCTTGCTGCTGGAATAGGGGTCGTGCCCGCCCAAGGCTTCGTTCTCGCGGTAGGGCCAGACCCACTCCCGGTTTTCGTAGCACTTGTCGGTGGTGACATTGACCACGGCGCGCACGCTAGGCACCAGCGCGCACGGCCTCCAGCAGATTGACCGTGCCCATGACGTTGACGGCGTAGGTCTCGACCGGCTCGTGATAGGAATGGCGCACCAACGGCTGGGCGGCCAGGTGGAACACGACTTCGGGTGCGGCCGCCAGCAGGGCACGCCTCAGCGCGCCTGCGTCACGCATGTCGCCAACGGCGTGTCCGGACGAGCCGGTCGCTGACGTCGGCGAGCCTCGAACAGATTGGGTTCGGTTGGCGGCGTCAAGTGCGAAGCCATGGACCTCGGCGCCCAGCTCGCTCAGCCACAGCGACAGCCAGCTGCCCTTGAAACCGGTATGGCCGGTCACGAAGACCCGCTTGCCGCGCCAGAACGTCCGGATCCAGTTACCAATCTTCCACGGCGCCTTGCCCGATGCCCAGAGCTGTTCGAGCTGATTCTTGTCGCGCAGGGTGTCCATGGGCTGCCAGAAGCCCTCGTGCTCGAAGGCCATCAGTTGGCCGTTCGCCGGCCAGGCGCGTCAGCGGCTCGCCTTCCCAGCTGGTCTGGTCGTCCTCGATGCAGCTCGAGGCATCTTCGGCGACAGCACGAAGAAGCCACCATTGATCCAGGCCGCCATCGCCCGCGGCTTCTCGATGAAGCCGCTGACCCGGCTCGCCCATCCATTTGCAGCGCCCCGAAGCGGCCGGGCGGCTGAACCGCGGTGACGGTCGCCAGCTTGCCATGGCTGCGGTGGAACGCGATCGTCGCGCGAGATGTCGACGTCCGCCACGCCGTCGCCATAGGTGAAGCAGAAGGCCTCTTCGTCCTGAGGTATCGGCGACCCGCTTCAGCCGCCCGCCCGTCATGCGTCTCTTCGCCGGTATCCACCAGCGTCACGCGCCAGGGCTCGGCCTTGCGCTGATGCACTTCCATCCTGTTGTTCGCCAAGTCGAAGGTGACGTCCGACATGTGCAGGAAGTAGTTGGCGAAGTACTCCTTGATGACGTAGCCCTTGTAGCCACAACAGATCACGAAATCATTGATACCGTGGCCGGAGTACAGCTTCATGATGTGCCACAGGATCGGCTTGCCGCCGATCTCGACCATCGGCTTGGGCTTGAGGTGGGTCTCCTCCGAGATCCGGGTGCCCAACCCGCCCGCCAGGATCACTGCTTTCATGGTGCCTCACTATGCATTCGAACTGGCGTGCTCGATAGCCACACGCTGTGTCCAATTCAACTCCCCCGACAAGCGCCAAAGTGTAGTGTGCGACGCCACCGATCTGCAGCGCCACTCATCACGGGCTAGCGAGATGCGCGGCTGCGCTGCCGAGTGACGGCCTTGCATTCTGCTTTCTTGAGGGCGTCATGCAAGCAGCAAGTCAGGGCTCATGAGCTGGAAGCTGCCTCGAGGGCATACCCCACAATTCATACTCGCGCTCACATCGCTTTCGTCATATGCCCGATTCCGGCACGTCCCCGGCCCTGCTGGTGGCGATCGGCGCGGCGCTGGCACGCTCCGGCCTGGCGCTGCCCGGCTGGGCGCTGTGGCGGGCCTTTCGGGCCGGGGCCGAGAGCACCGACGCCGCGGCCAGCCTGACCCTGCGCGCTGCCTTCCTGATGGTGCTGATGATGGCAGTGCACAGCCAGCTCGAGTACCCGCTGTGATCCGTGCGCAGCACTTCGATGATTGTTCGCGGCAAGCCGCCCCGCTCAGATCATCCAGTTCTCGATCTTCAGCCCTTTGACGCGTGTGAACTCCTTCGTGTTGTTCGTCACGACGATTGCGCCAATGCTGCGCGCATGCGCTGCAATCAAGAGGTCGTTCGCGCCGATCATCGACCCCTTTCTCTTCAGGTCAGAACGAATCTCTGCATAGTGCCTAGCTGCTTCGCGCGGCCACTCCAGGATGGCAAGGTGGCGTGCGAGAGCCTCCACGGCCGCTTGATTCGCCTTCTTCTTCGAAGACACCTGAACTCCGTAAAGCAACTCGGCATAGGTCACGACCGACATCACTTGCTGCAGCACCGGGACGGCCTGGATGCGCGCGAGGAGCGCGTCAGATGTTCGGCGAAGAACGAACGCACAGGTATCGGTGTCCAGCATGTAGAGCGCGCTCATGGGAAGCTGCGTTCCTGGGCCGGAAGATCCTCGATGCCGACCATGAAGTCTGCGCTTGCTCGAACATCCGACGCCATGAAGGCACTCCAATCGTTCGGTCGCGGGGACAAGATCACTTCTTCGCCCACCTTGCGGATGAACACCGCTTTCATGCCTTCGGGGAACCGGTACTCGAGCGGAATGGTGACCACCTGGGCACGGTTGTTCTTGCCAACTCGCGCGACTCGTTGATCCATGTTCATTCCTCCAAGTGCCATATGCCGCAGTATATGCCACGCTGCCGGCCGGGCCGGTGGACGGCAGCGCCAGCTGGTTCGTCTGCATGGATTGGCGTGTGACTGCGCAAACAGCAATGCAGGAAACGGGTTTGCCCAGGTTCCCAGGGTGCGTCCCCCACAATCCCACACTCGAGTCCACATCAAGTGCGCCCTATGCCAGATTCCGGCCTTGCCATGGCGTTTGACCGACCTGCGACTATCCCGCTGCCGCCCTTCGCCTGGACAGCGGCCGCCTGCGTCGCGGTGGCCTTGCCGACGCTGCTCGCGTTCAACCTGCCGCCGTCGGCAACGTTCCTGAACCAGGCCGCGGCGTTCATCGGCTGGGGGGTCTGGGCGCTGCTGCTCGCGTCGGCGGACATGACGCCGGGCCGCCCTCGGAACGGTGGTCTCGGCGCACTGCTGGCCGCGCTGGCGCTGCTCGCGCTGGCGGCGGGGGCGGCGCCGTTCTGGGCCGGCCTGCCGTCGACGCTGGCGCTGTCGGCGCTCGGCACGCTGGCGGCCGTGGCCCTGCTCGTCATGCTTGGCGCGGCGCTGGCGCGCTCCGGCCTGGCGCCTGCCAGCGTTTCATGCGCTGTGCGTGGCGCTCTTGGTCGCGGGCGTGCTCGGCGCGCTGATCGGCATGGTTCAGGTACTCGCGCCGCAGTGGGCCGACGGCACGCTGATCGCCCAGATCTCGGGCGGCCGCGCGGCCGGCAACCTGCGCCAGCCGAACCACCTGAGCAGCCTGCTGCTGTGGTCGCTGGTCGCGCTGCTGTGGTTGTCCGAGCGCGGCCGCATCGGGCGCCTCGCCGCGCCGGCGCTGGGCGTGCTGCTGCTGGCGGGCATCGTGCTCAGCGCGTCGCGCACCGGCATGCTCGGCGTGCTGATGCTCGGCGCCTGGGGCTTGCTGGACCGGCGGCTGTCGCGCCGCTCGCGCGCCTTGCTGATCGCGTTGCCGTTCGTCTTCGCGCTGCTGTGGAGCGGGCTCGCGGCCTGGGCGCATCACGGCCAGCACGTGTTCGGTGGCGATGCCCAGCTGGTGAAGGGCGACATCTCGAGTTCGCGCTTCGCGATATGGGCCAACACGCTCGCGCTGATTGCGAACCACCCGTGGCTGGGCGTCGGCTGGGGCGAGTTCAACTTCGCCTGGTCGCTGACGCCGTTTCCCGACCGCCCGGTGGCGTTCTTCGATCACACGCACAACCTGCCGCTGCAGTTCGCCGTGGAGCTGGGCGTGCCGCTCGCGCTGCTCGTGCTGGCGCTGCTCGGCTGGGCGCTGTGGCGGGCCTTTCGGGCCGGGGCCGAGACCACCGACGCCGCGGCCAGCCTGACCCTGCGCGCCGCTTTCCTGATGGTGCTGATGATGGCCGTGCACAGCCAGCTCGAGTACCCGCTGTGGTACGCGCACTTCCTGTTGCCCACGGCGTTCGCGTTCGGCCTGTGCCTGGGGGGCGACACGTCCGCGGTTGCCGCGCCGGCCGCGCCGCAGGGCGTGCGCCCGCTGCGTGTCGCCGCGGCGCTGCTGCTGATGGGGGGCTGTGCGGCGCTGGTCGACTACAGCCGCGTGGTGGCGATCTTCGATCCCGGCGCGAGCGCGGCGCCGCTGGCCGAGCGCATCGCCGCCGGAAAGCGCAGCGTGCTGTTCGGCCACCATGCCGACTACGCGGCCGTCACCACCGCCGAGCAGGTGGCCGATCCGGCGCACGCCTTCGCGCGCGTGCCGCACTACCTGCTCGATACCCGGCTGATGATGGCCTGGGCGCGTGCGCTGGCCGGGGACGGCCAGCTCGATGCCGCGCGCCACGTGGCGCAGCGCCTGAAGGAGTTCCGCAACGACGATTCCGCGCCGTTCTTCGAGGTCTGCGAGCTGCTCGACGACGACACCGGGGCGGCGCCGTTTCAGTGCCAGGCGCCGACGGGGGCGCTCGGCTTCGAAGACTTCCGATAGATGGGCTCTCCAGGTCTTCGCTGGGTCCTTCTCAATATCCCGCCTCCCTCTGGTGACGCACCGCCAGAATCACTGCCCCGTATTCGGCAAGTCTGTACAGCACCACATAGCCGCTGTCGCCGAAGTCGATCAGCCATTCGCGGTACTCGGGCTCCATGTCTTCGGCAGGCCGGCCGATGCCTGGCTGGCGTGCGATGACCTTCATCCCCGCGCGGATCGACATCACCGCCCGCTTGGCCGCTTCGACGTTCTTCTCGGACAGAAAGCGATACAGGCGCTGCACGTCGCGCAAAGCCTGCGGCGACCAGATCAGGCGTTGCATTCGGGCGGTTCGATGTCTTTGCCGGCCTCCAGTTTCGCCAGCCAAGCGTCAGCCTCTTGCATCGTCACATGCAGGCCCGTGGCCTGGTACTCGCTCCAGGCGTTGACGGCGTCCTGACGGAACGACTCCCGCTTCTCCTCGCGCTCGACGTACTGTCGGATGGCTTCGCGCATGAGCCAGTGCGGGGTGCGGTTGCGAGTCTCAGACAGGCGCTTCACGCGCTCCTTGATGTCGGCGTCGAGCTTGATCGCGACCGGGTTAACGGCAACCGTAACCATCGATGCCCCTGTTGAGTATTTAAAAGTAATACCTTAGCACAGGGATCAAAGTTCAAGGGAAATCTCCGGTGCTCTTCCTCCGGTAGGTCACGGCATGAGCCTGTGCCCCTTGAACATCCGGTCACGCCACTCCGCCGACGAACGGGAAACACCGATGACCACCCACACCGCAACCAGCGCGTTCATCAACGCCTTGATCGTTCGAGTCAGAGCGTCCTTGACGACCGGCGCGCAGTCGACCGGCATCCAGCACGTGCACAGCAGACCGATGGTCGATCCACTCTTGATCCCGGCGTATCGGCGCCGCGGGCGGCTGCCGCGGCGCGGAGCGCACGAAGCTCACGTCCCGAGCACGCACCAGACCTGACCGAAGCGTGAGTAGCACACGATCTGACCGCTCCGCCAGCAAGCATTGGGGTGTTGAGTTCTCGCAAGCGCTGCCGACAAGTCATGCAGGGCACGAGCATGAGTACCGGCACCCAGACGTTGCGCGAAGAAGCTGCCAATGCGCTGAGCCACGGCATCGGGTTCCTGTTGGCAGTCGGCTCGCTGCCGGTGCTCACGAGCTTTGCCCCGCGCCACGGCAGCCGCGGTACGCTGATCGGTGCCCTCGTCTTCTCGCTGACGATGATGGTGCTGTACTTCGCGTCGGCTGCCTATCACGCACTTCCGAGGGGTAGCGCCAAAGACTGGTTCAACCGACTCGACCAAGCGGCGATCTATCTATTCATCGCGGGTACGTACACGCCGTTTGCACTCGGTCTGGTGCACGACTCGACAGGCTGGGCACCGTTCGCCTTGGTATGGAGCCTGGCACTGGCAGGCATGTGGGCGAAGGTGAGTAACCGATTGCGCCACCCACTCTGGTCCACCGCGCTCTACATGGGGCTCGGTTGGCTGGCGCTGGTGGCCATCTGGCCGATGTTGCAGCAGTTGCCTTTCGACGGGCTGCTGTTGTTGCTGGGCGGTGGCCTGGCGTACACCGTCGGCGTCGCCTTCTTCCTTCTCGACGAGCGCCTGCGCTACGGCCATTTCGTCTGGCATCTGTTCGTGCTGATCGGCAGCACCTGCCACTTCTTTGCCACGCTCTGGCACGCCGCGTAGCTTCGGAAGCCAGGATCCTGCAGCGCGCGATCAGCGGTCGGTAGGTGTCCGAGTCGCCCCCAACACCGTAGCGACGACGCCGACCACTGCCAAGATGCCTAGCACGAAGAAGACAATCAATTCGAAGGTGTTCATGCTGCGAGTGCTTGCGCGAGCCTGGCCAGCGCGGCAGTGTTCTTTGCATCGAGTGAAAAGCAAGGAACCTGCCGGGTCTTCCAAATGCATGGCGCGCCGTAGGTAGGGGGCCTGCCGTCGGGGGGCTTCCGGGACGCGACGATGCCCGCGGGTGTAAAGCCAGCCGTCATCGGGCGCAACGGGTCGCAACGCCCTCTCCCGAGTGCCTGCAGCGGACGATCAGAGGTCCTCTAGATCGAGGGGCCTGGCAGATGGGCCTCGGCTGTCGCTACGGTGTGCGAACCACCCCCACACTGCAATGCCGAAGCCGAACAGTGCCCAGATACCTAACGCAACGCAGACAATCAAGACGTAGACGTCCACACTGCAAGCGTACCTCGCCGCCGACGCGACAGATCGACGCGGGCGACGCGATCAGCTCCCGGCAGGTACCGAGACATCAGCGCGGCCTGGCGACCGCTCGCGCTCGAGTCTGTCGCGGATGTGAACGTAGCCCTGTACCACGGCCGTCAACGACAGGATGGCCAGCAGCGGGTAGACGACATAGAGTGGTGTGCGCTTCATGCAGGCGTCGCCGCTGCAAAATTCCCCGGCTTTCATGCCGAGTTCATAGACAAGGTACAGATTCCACGCAACTGTTGCCCCCCATGCGGTGCGCGAACGACTCCATAGCGCGAGCGCCGCAAAGAGAATGATCGGGACTGCGATCAGGGTCGGGTAGTTGACGAGCAAGTAGAGAAGTTCGGGCAAGTCAAACATATGCTCCACCGGACTCGTTGGTTCTTCTCTTGATCCCATGCGACGCATGCAATCGTAGGTCGTGAGGCCCTTGTGTGGCAATAGCGGCAACCGCCGACGCGCCAGGATCACGCAGGCGCCACGATCAGCAGAGTGAGCGCGCGGCAGGTCATTCACGGCCGGAATGGCCGCATTCACACTGTTAGTTTGCACAGTCTAAGGGATAACCCTAACATTCATGCATTCGGGGCTGTCACGCCCCAGGAGCAGGAAAGGGAGATCCAGATGTCTACGCAATTTGCCAAGGTCCTCGTCCCGTCACCGGTCGCCATGCCGCGTGGAGCTGAATGGGTGTCCGAGCTGGTTACTGAACTGCCGCTGTTGGGTCGCGAACTCTGGGCTTCGCTGGTGGCCGTCGAGGAGGCGCGCGCACAGCGCGAGCTCGAGCGGCTTGCAGTCCGGCACGCGCAAGCTCATTGAGATCGTCATGAACTACAGCACCACTGCATCAGCTCAATTCGACAACATCGCCGCAAGTCGCGGCCCGTCGCCGCTAGGCACATGGCTGATCGCCGCCTTGCGCCGCCTGGTGTCGCCCTCCGCCGCGACTCCGGTGCCGAACAGGCGCGAACGCGAGGCGGCCGAGGTGCGGGCCTACGCCCAAAGCATCCGCGGGACGGATCGACGGCTCGCCGATGACCTCTTTGCGGCCGCAGACCGTCACGAGTCGCTGGGCATGTGACGCGCCCGCAAGTCCCCTCTTCATTCGTTTGGATTCAAGGAGCACCCGCGTGCGTCGCATACCGAACTCTTATCTCACGCTGTCAGACATTCCGTCACCCGGCGCGGACATCAACAGCATCGGGCTGTTCGCTTTGACGTTTGATGGACAGGAGCACTGGGGTTCAGTGGAGGAGTGCGCACGGGTTGCGGACCCCCAACGACAAAGCACCCTGACCGACCTTCGTACATGGCTCTACTTCGAGCGGCGTCGCTGGCGCCAGCTTGGAGAGGCTCCAGATGAAAAGTCAGAAGACTACTGGCGCAGCCTCGTTGAAGAGATCAGAGCCAGAGTACAGGCGGAAGAACTTGTGTGAGAGGTCCCACCAAGTCACGGTTCTAGAGGCCGTATCGACTGTCCTGCGCGCTGGGCCCTGCCGATCAACCGACCGGCCGATCGCCCCGGCTCGGCTGCTGCCACGCTGATGCTGTTCTTGCGGACGTCCAGGCCCACATGAAACTTGAATGTGAGGGCCTACTCTGCTGCCACCCAGCTTCCCGACTTTCCACCGTGCTTCTCCAGCACACGGATCTCGCCCATCACCATGCCGCGGTCGGCGGCCTTGCACATGTCGTAGATGGTGAGCAGACCGACCTGCACGGCGGTCAGAGCTTCCATCTCGACGCCGGTGCGGCCCAGCGTCTCGACCTGCGCCGTGCAGCGCACGCTGCTCAGGCCCGCGTCGAGCTCGAACTCGACGGCGACGCGCGTGATCGGCAGCGGGTGGCACAGCGGGATCAGCTCGCTGGTGCGCTTGGCGGCCTGGATCGCCGCGATGCGCGCGACGCCGAGCACGTCGCCCTTCTTCGCGCTGCCGCTCGCGATCAGTGCGAGCGTCGCCGGCTGCATGCGGATCACGCCGCTGGCGCGCGCGATGCGGTGCGTCTCGGCCTTCGCGGCCACGTCCACCATGTGGGCCTGGCCCTGGGCGTCGAAATGCGTCAGTGGGGATTCGGGCGGGGTCATATCGGATCTGCACATGGCGGCAATGTTGCGCTGGCATGATAGCCACCCGCGCCGCCACCGATCGATGCAGCCCCGACCCATGACCCAGAACTGCCGCCCCCGCCGACCGCGGCGGCTCGCCACGCTGCTCTGCGCGGCCTCGCTGCTCGGCCCGGGCGGCTGGCCGGCCGCGAATGCGCAGTCGCCCAACGCGCTGCCGGCACTCGGCGACTCGGCCTCCGAGGACCTGAGCGTCGGCGCCGAGCGCCTGATCGGCGAGCAGATCATGCGCGAGATCCGGCGCGACCCGGACTATCTCGACGATCCGGTGTTGCTCGAATACCTGCAGTCGCTCTGGCAGCCGCTGCTCGCCGCGGCACGCGCGCGCGGCGAGATCGGCGTCGAGCTCGACCTGCGCTACCCCTTCGAGCCCTTCCTGGTGCGCGAGCGAAGCGTCAACGCGTTCGCGCTGCCGGGGGGCTTCATCGGGGTGCACCTCGGGTTGATCGCGATGACTGCCTCGCGCGACGAGCTGGCCTCGGTGCTCGCGCACGAGCTTTCGCACATCACGCAGCGCCACATCGCGCGCAGCATCGCACCGAGCCGGCAGGCCTCGATCCTCGGCATCGTGACGACCATCCTCGGCGTGCTCGCGGCGAGCCGCAGCCGCGGCCCCGACGGTGCCAATGCCGCCAACGCGGTGATCGCCGGCGGCCAGGCGGCGGCGATCCAGACCCAGCTCAATTTCTCGCGCGACATGGAGCGCGAGGCCGATCGCGTCGGCTATGGGGTGATGACTCAGGCCGGCTTCTCCTCTGCCGGAATGGCGGCGATGTTCGAGAAGCTGGACCAGTCTTCACGCCTGAACGACAGCGGCAACTACCCGTACCTGCGCAGCCACCCGCTCACGGTCGAGCGCATCGGCGAGGCGCGCTCGCGTGCCGGCCTGGGCGCAGTGTCGATGCCGGCGATCAACCCGCTCGAGCACGCCACCGCGCGGGGGCGCGCCCGCGTGCTGATGGACCCGCGCAACGAAGCCTTGCGCCGTCTCGAAGGGCAGGACGGCAGTGCCGCACCGGCGCCCGCGGGCACCGGCGGGGCCGAGCGGCCGGCCGACTCGCAAGGCGTGCGATTGCCCGACGTGCTCGTGGAGTCCGTCGGCGGCAGCGTGCCCGACCGGCTGGCGGACGCCTATGCAAGCGCGCTCGCTGCGACGCTGTTGCGCAATTGGGCGCGCGCCGACGCGTCGCTCGCGCAGGCGTTCGGCCTGGTGCAAGGCAGCCCGCTCCGCGAGGACCGGGCGCTGCGCGCGGTGCAACTGCTGTCTGCGCAGTCGATGCTCGAGCGCGGCGACACCGTGCGCGCTGCCGCAGCGATGGCGGCGCTGCGCGGCGACGCTTCGCGCCCGGTGCTGATGCTGCAGGCGCAGATCGCGCTCGGCGCCCATGCGCAGGCGTTCGCACCGGCCAACCCGCGGGCTGCAGAGCAGGGGCTGCAGGCCGTGCCGGCGCTGCAACGCAGCGCGGAACTGCTGCAGACCTGGCTCGCGACACACCCGCAGGATGCCTTGGCATGGAAGACGCTCAGCCAGGTCTGGGCGCGGCTGGCGCAGCCGCTGCGGGCCTTGCGAGCCGACGCCGAAGCGCAATTGAACAGCGGCGACCTGCCCGGTGCCATCGAGCGCCTGCGCGCCGCACAACGCCTGGCCCGAAGCGGCGGGCAGGTCGACTTCATCGAAGCCTCGGTGGTCGACGCCCGGCTGCGTGCGATCGAGGCGCAGCGCCGCGCGCTGATGGCCGATGAAGGAAAGCGAAACGGCAGGGGGAACGGCGAACCGCCGTCGTTGCGCTAGCCTTCGCGCAGGCAGTCGACGATCTTCATCCGCGCGGCGCGCCAGGCCGGAACGAAGCCGCCGACGAAGCCCATCGCCAGCGCGAACAGCAGCGTGCGCAGCGCAATCTCCGGCGTCAGCCTGAACTGGAACGCCAACTCGCTGAAGGTCTGGAAGTTCATGGTCGAGATGTTTACCGCCTGCATCGCCGAAGCGGCGGCCAGCCCGATCACGCCGCCGACCAGCGCGAGCAGCAGCGCTTCGCCGAGGAAGGCGACGAGCACTGCGCTGCGCCGGAAGCCGAGCGCGCGCAGCGTGCCGATCTCGCCGGTGCGCTGCGCCACCGCGGCGAACATGGTGATCATCGCGCCGACGATGGCGCCGATCGAGAAGATCACCGAAAGCGACAGGCCGAGGATGCGGATGAACGTCGCCAGGGCTTCGCTCTGCTCGGCGTAGAACGCGGTCTCGGGCTTGGCGTCGAGCTTCAGCCGCGGGTCGGCCTCGATCGTGTCGCGCACGCGCTGCGCGCCTCCCGGGTCGGCCAGTCGCAGCACGATCGTCGAATAGGCGTTGCGGCGGAAGGCCGGCATCATCTGCTCGGCATCGCCCCAGATCTCGGAGTCGAAGCCGCTCTTGCCGGCGTCGAACACGCCCACCACCAGCCAGTCGCGCTGCCCGAAACGCAGCGTCTCGCCGAGGGCCGCACCCTGAAAGCCGTTGGCGACCGCGCGGCCGGCGATGATCTCCGACGTGCCCGGGCGGAACATGCGCCCTTCGACGATGCGCACCTGCGGCCGCAGCTCCATGCCGAGGGCGGACGTGCCGCGCAGCGTCACGTTGCTCGGCTTGCCGTTGCTGCGCTTGGGCAGGGTGTTCAGCACCACCGGTTCCTTGCTCAGCAGGCGCTCGCCGAGCGCGTCGGTGGCGATGCCGGGCATGCTTTCGACGATCGCCGCCTGCGTGCGTGCGATGCCGCTGTTGATCTCGGCGCCGGCGCCCTTGCGCAGCACGAGCACGTTGTCGGGCTGGCCGGTGGCGACGAGCGTGGCGCGGATGCCCTCGCTCATCATCAGCACGGTGGCGAAGACGAAGACGACCAGCGCCATGCCGCCGGCCGTGAGCAGCGTGGTGACGCGGCGCACCCAGAGGTTGCGCGCGATGTAGGCGAGCGGAACGGCCTTCACCCGACGTGCCGCAGGCCGTTGACGATGTTGAGCCGCGACATCTTCCACGCCGGCCACGCGGCGGCAATCACGCCGACGGCGAGGCTGGCGAGCAGCTGCAGCGCCATCGTCAGCGGCGAGACCATGAACACCGGGAACAGCGTGCCCACCGCCTTGGCGAACGCCGCGGCCAGCGGCAGCGTGACCAGCAGCCCGATCCCGCCGCCGATCAGCGCGATCACCAGGCTCTCGCCGAACAGCAGCTTGACGACGAAGCGCCGGCCCGAAGCCCAGCGCCTTCAGCGTCGCGTACTCGGCCAGGCGTTCGCGCGCCGTCATCGTCATCGTGTTGGCCATCACCGCCATGATGATGACGATGATGACCTAGCTCACCGCCTGGATCGCGACCAGGATCGCCTCGCTCATCGAGACGAAGCCGAGCTGGAACGCCTTCTCGGTTTCGGTCAGCGTCTCGGCCAGCGAGTTGTTGAACAGCGCGTCGATGCGCTGGGAGATCAGCGCCGCGTTGTCGGGTTCGTCGATGCCGACGATGAAGACGCCCACGTAGTCGGCTCGTCTCGCTGACAGCCTGCGCGTCGTCTCGGAGAGCAGCTTCCAGTGGAAGCAGCATCTGCGCCTCGTCGGTCTTGGCGTCGACGCCGTCCCAGATGCCGCGCAGCGTGAAGGTCCAGGTGCCGGGGTAGATCGTGCCGCGCAGCGGGATCTGGTCGCCGACCTTCCAGCCGAACTTGTTCGGCCAGCTTGCGCCCGACGACGGCGCCCTGCCGGTCGCGCAGGAAGGCCTTCTTCTCGTCGTCGTTCAGCAGGTACTCGGGGTACAGCGCCAGGTAGCTCGCCGGCTCGACCGCGAACTGCGGGAAGAAGTTGCGCTCGGTGATGTAGACGCCGCCGAACCAGTTCGACCACGAGACCGACGACACGCCTTCCACGCGCGCATGCGCTCGGCGTAGTTCAGCGGCAGCGGAAAGGTCAGCGAGATCGCGCTGCGCGTGACCAGCCGCGTGCTCGACGTGCCCTCGACGCCGGCGTACCAGGCGTCGACGATGGTGCGCAGCAGGCCGAAGGCGCAGATCGCCACGACCAGCCCGACCATCGTCAGCACCGTGCGCAGCCGGTGCCGAAACGCGTTCTTCAGCAGCAGGCGGAGCAGGAACATGGGGCAGTTCTCGATCCTCGCCGGGCTGCGGGGGCTGCATGCGGCCTGTTGCTGCCGTTGCCCGGCGTCCGCCTTCTCGTGGCTTCAGCGCGGCGCGGCAGGCGGTGCCCGGCGGGGGCTCATGCTGTGGCGGTCGGCGCTGCGCGCCGACTCCCTGCGATGCTTGTCGCCACAGAAATCGCCCCTACCGGGCACCGCCCGCCGCGCGGACCCTCTTGTGCTTTTCCCGCAAGAAGCACCAGCGTGTCGGCAAAGGCGCGTTCGGGCAGATCGCGGCGCGCCTCTGGGGCGCCGAGAAGCACAGGGCTCGTGGCCCTGCGCGAAGCGCGAATCGTCAACTGACTCGTCGCAGTTGTCTGAGCGCAGTGAGCGCAGCGAACGAAGCGAGTTCTGCGACGGGGCCGCGAGCCCGAGCATCGCAGGGCAGTCGGCGCCCAGCGCCGACCGCCCCAGTCAAGCGCTGCGGGCTGCCCGGACGCGCCTTTGCCGCACCGACGTGCGCGCGCAAAGCGGACGTTCAAGGTCGGTATTGGGCCGCAAGCCGCCCGCCAAGTGCGCTGGAGCGAAGGCTGCTTCATCCCAGGCCGGCGACAGCTTCGTCGGGCACCAGCACGCCCTTTTCGAGGTGGACCAGGCGCCGTGCCCGTGCCGCCGCCTTCGGGTCGTGGGTGACCATCACGATGGTCTTGCCGAGTTCGCGATTCAGCTGGTCGAGCAGATCCAGCACCTCCTCGCCGGTCACGCGGTCCAGGTCGCCGGTCGGTTCGTCGGCGACGATCAGCGTCGGGTCGGTGACCAGCGCACGGGCGATCGCCACGCGCTGCTGCTGGCCGCCAGACAGCTCGTTCGGGTAATGGTCCACGCGGTCGGTCAGGCGCACCATGTCCAGCGCCGCCTGCACGTGCGCCTTGCGCTGGCGCGCGAGAGCCGCGTCAGCAGCAGCGGCAGCTCGACGTTCTCGAACGCGGTCAGCACCGGCATCAGGTTGTAGAACTGGAAGATGAAGCCGACGTTGGCGGCGCGCCAGTCGGCCAGCTCGCCCTCGCTCAGCGTGGCGATGTCGATGCCGCCGATCTCGATGCGGCCGGCGCTGGGCTTGTCGATGCCGGCGATCAGGTTCAGCAGCGTGCTCTTGCCCGAGCCGCTGGGCCCCATCAGCGCGACGAACTCGCCCGCCTGCACGTCGAGGTTCACGCCGTCCAGCACGGGGATGTCCTGCTCGCCGCGCTGGTAGGCCTTGCTCAGGTCGCGGATGCGGATGAGGGCCGGGTTCAAGACATCGCTCACTTGCCCGCCACCGCGACCTGTCACCCGTCGCCAGTTTCGCGGGCGGCGAGAGCACGAGCCGGTCGCCAGACTTCAGCGTGCCCTGCAGCTCCACGCTGTCGCCGAGCTTGCGGCCGAGCGTCACCTGGACGGCCTCGACCGTGTCGTCCTTGACGCGGAACACCACCTTCCGGCCGTCGCGCTCGACCACCGCCCGCGGGTTCGTCGCGAGCACCGGTTGCTGGTCGGCGTCGCTGGCCGGCTGCGAGAGGATCGTCACCTTCGCGCTCATCTCTGGGAGGATGCGCGGGTCGAGCTTCTCGAAGCGGATCTTCGTCATCACCGTCGCCTTGGCGCGGTCTACCGTCGGCACGATGCCGACGACGCTGCCGCGAAAGCGCGTGTCGGGCAGGGCGTCGAGCGTGATCTCCACCGGCTGCCCGATGCGCGCCTTGGCGAGGTTGCTCTCCGAGACGTCGGCCTCGACCTCGAGCGTGCTCATGTCGGCCATCGTCACCACCGCGCCCTGGGCGCCGGCGGCGCTGGAGAACGGCGTGATCATGTCGCCCACGTTGGCGTTCTTGACCAGCACCACGCCGTCGAACGGGGCGCGGATCTGCGCGTAGTCCTCGTTCACGCGCTGCACCTTGAGCTGCGCCTGCGCCTGGCCGACCGAGGCCTGCGCCTGCGCGATCGCGGCCTGCGCCGACGTGGCCGAGGCGCGCGCGGCGTCGGCGCGGCGTTGCGCTGCGTCCACCGCCTGCGCCGACACGAAGGCCTGCGCCTGCAGGCTCTTGCTGCGCGCGAGTTCGGCGTCGGCGTTGGCCTGCTCCACCTGCGCCTGGCGCAATCCGGCCTCGGCCTGGCGCAGCGCCGGCCTCGGCCATGCGCACGCCGGCCTGCGCGGCACCGATACTGGCCTCGACGTCGCTGGCGTCGAGGCGGGCGATGAGCTCGCCTTCTTCACCACGCTGCCTTCGCGCACCCGCAACTCGACCAGCCGCCCGGTCGCCTTGCTCGCCACCGCCGCGCGGCGCTGCGCCACCACGTAGCCCGACGCGGTGAGCTGCGCGTATTGCTGCGATGGGTAGGCGGTGACGACGGACGTGAGCTGCACTTCGGTCTTGCGCGGCCAGAGCGCCGCCGCTGCGACGGCCGCAACGACGAGCGCGATCGCCATCCAGCGGCCCCAGCGGCGCTTGCGCATCGGTGTCAGGGAGCTGCGGTCGATGCGCAGGGAAGACAGCGCCGGCGGGGCGGCGGGAGGCGGAGTGTCGGTCATGGCAGATGTCTTGACGGGATCGGCGCGAGCGCCGGCCGGGCGCCGCAATGGCGCGGCCATTGTGTCCCAGCGGGGCGGCGGGCGTTGCGGGCAGGGCCGGCCGCCGCGCAAGGCCCGCAACGTGCGTCACGCCCGACTCCAACGGCCTCGTCGCACTTACGTGCGCTTACCCCTGCCTCGCCCGGGCCTGTGTAGCCTTCGGCCCATGCTCCAGACCATCGATCCATTCCGGCCATGCAGGCACGCCGTGGCGCTGGGGTGCGGTCTCGTCGTGGCGCTTCTGTCAGCTTGCGGCGGCGGCGATGACACGGCGGTGTCCGACCCGGCGAGCGCGACGCCACCCGGCGCCGCCGCCGGCGTCGACCCTGCGATGGCCGAGGCAACGGCGACCTGCGGCCTGAGCGACTTCGCCGCCAGTGCGCTGGCGCGCATCAACCAGCTGCGCGCGGCAGGTGCGAGCTGCGGCAGCCGGGGTGCCTTCGCGCCTGCATTGCCGTTGCGCTGGAACGCGCTCCTGACGAAGGCCGCGGCTGCGCACACGGCCGACATGGCGGCCAACGACTACTTCTCCCACACCAGTGCCGACGGCCGCAGCATGGCCGACCGCGTCGACGCGACCGGCTACGCGTGGAGCAGCCTGGGTGAGAACATCGCCGCTGGCTATGCCACGGTCGACAGCGTGATCGACGGCTGGATGCACAGCGATGGCCACTGCGCGAACCTGATGAACCCCGCGTTCGACGAGGTCGGGCTGGCCTGCGTGGCGGGCGCTGCAGGCAGCCGCTATGGCCGCTACTGGACGCAGGACCTGGCACGGGCGCGGTGATGCTGGCCAGGCGCTTTCGCCAGCGCTTGCCGCGCCGAGGCGAGCCAGCGCGCGAGCCGCGGATGCTCGCGCCCCTGGAAGTACAAGGCGCCGAGCCGCCCGAGCGGGACGTCGACCTCCGGCACCGCCAACTCGCGCAGACGACCGTCGCGTATCAGCCGGGTCAGGTACGAAGCGGGTAGCAGCGCAACGCTGTCGGTGGCTCGCAGCAGCGCGGGCATCAGGCCCGGCGCATTCGTGTCCACGCTGAGTTGGCGTGGCCGCAAGTCGCGTCGCGCCAACCACAGGTGAACGGCCTGCCCGGTCGGAAATGCCCGCGGTGGCAAGGCCCAGCGGAAGGGTTCGAGGTCGGCCAGGGCTAGCCGGCGGCGCCGAGCCAGCGGATGCGTCGGCGCGACGACGACGGCGATGCGGTCGTCGACCAGCGCGTCGAAGGCCAGCCCCGGCGACAGGACGGCCGGCTCGGGGATCAGCAGCAGGTCGTAGGCACCCTGGGTCAGGCCTTCGAGCAACGCGAAGGCGTTGTCTTCGACCACAGACAGGGCGACGATCTCGTCCGCTGACGCCGCTTCGAGCGCCGGCTCGACGATCGCGCTGATCGCACCGGACAGCGCTCCGATGCGCAGCGGCGCTCCGGCATCGCTGTCCAGCGCGGCCAACGACTGCGTCGCCGCATAGAGTGAGCGCATGGATCCCCGTGCGTGCGCGATGAGCACCCGGCCGGCCGGCGTGGGCACCATGCCGCGGGCGCTGCGTTCGAACAGCGAGAGCCCGACCAGCGATTCGATCTCGCGCAGCGCCTGGCTGGCCGCGGGCTGGCTCATCGCGACGCGTTTCGCCGCCGCATGGACGCTGCCCACGGTGCCGATCTCGGCCAGCAGGCGCAATTGGCGTATGCGCAAGCGGGCGCAGAGTCGCTCGAAGCAGACCAGCTCGTCCATGGCGATCCTCGACTCGATGTAACGGCCCCGGTCCGCGCGGGGTGATCTGGCGAGCTTATCGCCGATCCGGAATTCGAACTGTCCCGCGCGAACACTGCCGGGCACACTGCGCATCCTGCCGGGGTCGGCGGGATCACATCGAATGGGAGACACACATGGGCATCATCCGCGCGTTTTGGCGCATGGCAGGAGTCACGACAGTGGTGGGCTTGATCGGTGGTTGCGGCGGTGGGGACGATGATGTTGCGATCTCGCAGGTCAGCTACACCTCGCTGTCGCCGACCGCGCCGCTGGAGGTGCCCGCAGAGTTGCGGCTGCCGCCGGGCAGCAACCTGCCCGCCGTGGTGGTGGTGCACGGCTCGTCCGGCATCGACAGCCGCGGCAAGTTCCACATCGAGGAGCTCAACAAGGCCGGCATCGCGACGCTGGAAATCGACATGTGGAAGCCGCGTGGCGTCACCGGGGGGGCCAATCGCCCGCGCGGCGTGCCCGAGACGCTGCCCGACGCGTATGGCGCGCTGGCGTACCTGGCCAGGCAGGGGAGCATCGACCCGTCACGCATCGGCATCATGGGGTTCTCGTGGGGGGGCGTCGTGTCGATGCTCACTGCCACCAAGCCCTACACGGATCTATACATGGCCGGCACGCGCCAATTCAAGGCACATGCGCCGCTGTATCCGGTGTGCTGGGTCTACAACGCGGTGCCAGGCTACGCGTTCGCTTCGTTTACCGGCGCGCCGGTGTTCATCCAGGGCGGCGAACTCGATACCTACGACCTGCCCGACACCTGCCCCAATCTCGTGGCAGCGACCGAAGGCAGGGCGCCGGGCATCGCCAGCGTGACGATGTACCCGGGCGCGACGCATGCCTTCGACCGCAATGAACCAGAGATCACGGTCACCGACCCGTTCTCGCATCTGGGCCACGGCGGAGATGTCACGTTCACCTGGAACGCCGTCGCTGCCGGCAAGGCGCGCGAAGCGGTCGTTGCGTACTTCAAGCGCACGCTGTAGGCACTCGCCGGGTTGCGCGCGCGAAACGCTTAGTGCGCCTGCCAGATCACGCCGCCGCCGAGGCAGATCTCCCCGTCGTACAGCACGGCGGACTGGCCCGGCGTCACGGCCCATTGCGGCGTGTCGAAGGCGAGCGTGAAGTTGTCGGCGGCCGCTTCGGTGAGCGCACAGGCCGCGTCGGCCTGGCGGTAGCGCGTCTTGGCTCCGTAGCGGCCAGGGGGCGGCGGGCGCCCGGCGACCCAGCTCGCATCGTCGGCAGTCAGGCGATGCGACAACAGCCAAGGGTGCTCGTGCCCCTGCACGACGTAGAGCGTGTTGGCCGCCATGTCCTTGCGGGCGACGAACCAGGGTGCATGCTCGCTGCCGCCCTCTCGCCGCGTCGTTCCTTCAGCCCGCCGATGCCGATGCCCTTGCGCTGGCCGAGCGTGTAGAAGGAAAGACCTACATGCTCGCCGAGCGTGCGGCCGCGATCGTCCTTGATCGGTCCCGGGGCGTTGGCGAGGTAGCGGCGCAGGAACTCGCGGAACGGCCGCTCGCCGATGAAGCAGATGCCGGTCGAGTCCTTCTTCTTCGCATTCGGCAGCCCGATCTCGGCCGCGATCCGCCGCACCTCCGTCTTCGCCAGTTCGCCGAGCGGGAACAGGGTCGTGCTCAATTGAGCCTGGTTCAGGCGGTGCAGGAAGTAGCTCTGGTCCTTCAACGGGTCCAGGCCCTTGAGCAATGCGAACTGCCCGTCGCGTGCGTGCACGCGTGCATAGTGACCGGTGGCGATCTTCTGTGCACCCAGTCGCAGCGCGTGGTCGAGGAAGGCCTTGAATTTGATCTCCGCGTTGCACAGCACGTCGGGGTTGGGCGTGCGCCCGGCTTGGTACTCGCGCAGGAACTCGGCAAACACGCGGTCGCGATAGTCGGCGGCGAAATTCACGTGTTCGAGCTCGATGCCAAGCACGTCGGCGACGCTCGCGGCGTCGAGGAAATCCTGGCGCGACGAGCAGTATTCGTCATCGTCGTCGTCCTCCCAGTTCTTCATGAAGACGCCGACGACCTCATGGCCGGCCTTCTTCAACAGGTAGGCCGACACCGCGGAGTCGACGCCTCCGCTCAAGCCCACCACGACACGCTGCCTAGACATGGCTGGATTGTCCCGCCTTTGCGCGGGCAGATTCCTGTGGCGCCGCGCTGGCCCCGACCAGCCAGGACACGGCGCCACCACGGACTTCGTCGGGAACGTCAGGATCGCCCGACCGTCTCGACGAACGTAGACTGGCCGCTCCGCTCACCCCACTGTCTTTCCACGGAGGCTCCATGACCCATCTCTGGCAACGATCCGCAAGTGAACTGGCGCGCCAAATTGCCGCCCGGCAGGTCACCTCGGCCGAAGTCGTCGAGGTGCATCTGGCGCGCATCGCCGAGGTCAACCCCAAGGTCAACGCGATCGTTCGCGTGCTGGCCGACGAGGCACGGGCGGGCGCTGCGCTGGCCGACCAGGCCGTCGTGCGCGGCGATGCGCTCGGGCCGTTGCACGGCGTGCCCTGCACCGTCAAGGAAAACATCGACATGGCCGGCCTGCCCACTACGTGGGGGGTGCCGGCGCTGGCCGGCGCCGTGGTGCCGCTGGACGCGCCGGTGGTGCAGCGCATGCGCAAGGCGGGCGCGATCCCGATTGGGCGCACCAACCTGCCCGACATGGCCCTGCGTGTCAGCACCGACAGCTCGCTGCACGGCATCACGCGCAACCCCTGGAACGCGCAGCGCACGGCGGGCGGCTCGAGCGGGGGCGAGGCGGTGGCATTGGCCACCGGCATGAGCCCGATCGGTCTCGGCAACGACATCGGCGGCTCGCTGCGCAACCCGGCCAACGCCTGCGGCATCGCCTCTATCCGCCCCAGCGCCGGGCGCGTGCCCGATGCCGGCTTCGTGCCAACCGAAGACCATCTGCTGGCCGTGCAGATGATGAACGCGAACGGCCCGATGGCGCGTCGCGTCGCCGACGTTCGCCTGGGCCTGCAGGTGTTGATCGGTGCGCATCCGCGCGACCCGTGGACAATCACTGCGCCCCTGGTCGGGCCTGCGGTCGGCAGGCCGATCCGGGTTGCATTGGTGGCGGCGCCTCCGGGCGGCAGTTGCGATGCCACCGTCTCGGGAGTGGTGCGCCGCGCCGCCGACACTCTGGCCAATGCCGGCTACGACGTCGTCGAAGCCTGCCCGCCGCGCTACGAAGAGGCGGTGGCGGCTTGGGCGCGCTTTCTGCTCGGCGACTTCGCGTCGGTGATGGACCAGTTGATGCCGCTGATGGGCGAAGGCGGCAAGGCCTTCCTGGCTGCGGCCAACAGCGCGGTGCCGCCGCTGAACAGCGTCGCCGAGATGTCGCAACTGCTGGCGCTGCGCGACGGCATCGGCCGCGCGTGGTCGCAGTTCATGGCCGAGCACCCGCTCGTGCTGTCGCCGACATGGACCCAGATTCCGTTCGAGCAGGGCTTCGACGCGGCCACGCCCGAAGGTGCGCTGGCGACGATCGAGATGATCAGGCCGGTGGTGCCGGCCAACCTGCTCGGGCTGCCCTCGGCCTGCGTGCCCGCGGGACGCGACATCGCTACCGCCATGCCGATCGGCGTTCTGCTGACCGGGCAGCGCTTCCGTGAAGACCTGTGCCTGGATGCGGCCGAAGTGGTCGAGGCGCGCAACGGGATCGTGACGCCGATCGACCCCGCGGCGTGACCGGAGCCCGCCGCGCGGCGACGCACGGCGGGCTCCGACTCAACCCGTGCTTCCCTTGAGTTCGGGTGCGAACAGCGTCGGGTCGGCGACCAGCGCCTCCAGCGGGTAGCGTCGGCCTGCCAGATGGTCCTCGACGCAGCGCAGCAGCAGTGGGCTGCGGTGCCGGGCTTGGCTGGCGCGGATCTCTTCGGGCGTCAGCCAGAGCGTACGCACGATGCCGTCGTCGAGCGCCCGCCCGGGCTCGGCCTCGCCCACCGTGCCGCAGAAGGCGAAGCGCAGGTAGGTCACGTCTTCGTCCAGCCACGGCCGCCTGAAGCGCGACATGTACACGCCGAGTAGCGCGCTCGGCTCGAAGCGGCGTGCGGTTTCTTCCAGCGCCTCGCGCACCACGGCCTGCAGCAGGGATTCGCCTTCGTCGAGATGGCCGGCCGGGTTGTTCAGGCGCAGTCCCTCGGGCGTCTCTTCCTCCACCAGCAGGTAGCGCCCGTCGTGCTCGACGATCGCGGCCACGGTGACGCTCGGCTTCCAACGGTCGGTCATGGCCCGGATGGTAGGTTGATCTGCCGCAAGAAGGTTCGCGTGGTCAGCGGGGAATGATTGTGTAAGCTTCGGCGGTTCATCAAGTCAGCAAGTTGCGATGAGCCCCGTTGCTGATGACCGCCGCCGGCGGTGGGGCCAGTACTCCACACACCTGAGGAGGTGAGTTCATGGCTTTGCTTATCGGAGTTCCGAAGGAAACGGCGGTAGAAGAGAAGCGCGTCGCGACCGTCCCCGATGTGGTGGAAAAGCTCGTCAAGCTGGGGTTCTCGGTGGCCGTGGAAAGCGGCGCGGGCGACGCCGCGAACTGCGGCGACGACAGCTACCGCGCTGCCGGTGCACAGGTCGTTGCAACGGCTGCCGAACTCTGGGCCAAGGCGGACATCGTCTTCAAGGTGCGCGGCCCGAGCAAGGAAGAGGTCGGTCTGATGCACGAGGGCCAGACCCTGATCAGCTTCATCTGGCCGGCGCAGAATCCCGAACTGATGCAGCAGCTGGCGGCGCGCAAGGTCACCGTGCTGGCCATCGACTCGCTGCCGCGGACGCTCTCCCGCGCCCAGAAGATGGACGCCTTGACCTCCCAGGCCGGCGTCGCCGGCTACCGCGCCGTCATCGAGGCCGCCAACGCCTTCGGCCGCTTCTTCAACGGCCAGATCACGGCCGCGGGCAAGGTTCCGCCAGCCAAGGTCTTCATCGCCGGTGCCGGCGTCGCCGGCCTGGCGGCGATCGGCACTGCTGCCGGTCTCGGCGCCATCGTGCGCGCCAACGATACCCGTGCCGAAGTGGCCGACCAGGTCGTGTCGCTCGGCGGCGAGTTCGTGAAGGTCGATTACGAGGAAGAAGGTTCCGGCGGCGGCGGCTACGCCAAGGTGATGAGCGAGGGCTTCCAGCAGGCCCAGCGCGAGATGTACGCCAAGCAGGCCAAGGAGGTGGACATCATCATCACCACCGCGCTGATCCCCGGCAAGCCCGCGCCCAGGCTGATCACCGCCGACATGGTGCGTAGCATGAAGCCGGGCAGCGTGATCGTCGACATGGCGGCCGAGCAAGGCGGCAACTGCGAGTTGACCGAGCCCGGTCAGGCGGTGGTGAAGCACGGCGTGACCATCGTCGGCTACACCGACCTGGTCAGCCGCCTCGCCAAGCAGTCGTCGACGCTGTACGCCACCAACCTGTTCCGCGTCGCCGAAGAGCTCTGCAAGACCAAGGACGGCATCATCGATGTCAACATGGACGACGACGCGATACGTGGGCTGACGGTCATCAAGGAGGGCGGGATCACCTGGCCGCCGCCACCCCTCAAGGCGGCGCCGGTTGCGGCCAAGCCGGCCGCAATGCCGGCCAAGGCGCCCAAGCATGGCGAGGCGAGTGCGCCGGCCTCGGGCAAGAGCACGGCGATCACGTTCCTGATCGCAGCGGTGCTGTTCTGGTTCGTCGGCGCCTATGCGCCACCGGCGTTCCTCGGCCACTTCACGGTGTTCGTGCTCGCGGTGTTCGTCGGCTACATGGTGGTGTGGAACGTCACGCCCGCCCTGCATACGCCGCTGATGAGCGTGACCAACGCGATCAGCAGCATCATCGCCATCGGCGCCCTGGTGCAGATCGCGCCGCCACTGATGGCCCAAGCCGCAGGCAACCGGCCCGAGGGTTGGATTCTCGGGTTCGCCGTGGTGGGGATCGCGCTCACCGCGGTCAACATGTTCGGCGGTTTCGCCGTCACGCAGCGCATGCTGCAGATGTTCCGCAAATAACGGAGGCGATTCATGTCCGCAACGCTTGCAACTGCCTCCTACATCGGATCGACGATCCTTTTCATCCTCAGCCTCGGCGGTCTCTCCAATCCGGAGAGTTCGCGCCGCGGCAATCTGTACGGCATGATCGGCATGACCATCGCCGTGCTGGCGACGGTCTTCGGGCCGCAAGTCACGTCGACCGGCTATGCCTGGATCATCGGCGCGATGGTCGTCGGCGGCGGCATCGGTCTGTACGCCGCGCGCGTCGTGAGAATGACGCAGATGCCGGAACTGGTGGCGCTGATGCACAGCCTGGTCGGCCTCGCCGCCATGCTGGTCGGCTTTGCCAACTACATCGATCCGGCGGCCTCGGCGGAATTCACCGGCGCTGCCAAGTCGATCCACGAGATGGAGATCTACATCGGCGTGCTCATCGGTGCGGTGACCTTCACCGGTTCGGTGATCGCCTTCGGCAAGCTCTCCGGCAAGATCGGCGGCAAGACCTTGCTGCTGCCCGGGCGCCACTGGTTGAACCTCACCGGCCTGCTGGTGGTGATCTGGTTCGGGCGGCAGTTCCTGCTCGCCGAATCGATTGCCGCCGGCATGATGCCGCTCGTCGTGATGACCGTGATCGCGCTGCTCTTCGGCATCCACATGGTGATGGCGATCGGCGGCGCCGACATGCCGGTGGTGATTTCGATGCTCAACAGCTACTCCGGCTGGGCGGCGGCAGCGACCGGCTTCATGCTCTCGAACGACCTGCTGATCGTCGTCGGCGCGCTGGTCGGTTCCAGCGGCGCGATCCTGTCCTACATCATGTGCCGGGCGATGAACCGCAATTTCATCAGCGTGATCGCGGGTGGATTCGGCAGCGAGGGCGGCGCACCTGCGCCCGCGGGTGGCGCGCAGCCGGCGGGTGAGGTCAATCCGATCCTCGCCGCGGAGACGGCGGAACTGCTGCGCGAGTCGAAGAACGTGATCATCGTGCCGGGCTACGGCATGGCGGTGGCGCAGGCCCAGCACACCGTCTACGAGATCACCAAAGTCCTGCGCGAGAAGGGCGTCAACGTGCGCTTCGGCATCCACCCGGTTGCCGGCCGAATGCCCGGCCACATGAACGTGCTGCTCGCCGAGGCCAAGGTGCCTTATGACATCGTGCTCGAGATGGACGAGTTGAACGAGGACTTCCCCGATACCGACGTCGCCATGATCATCGGCGCCAACGACATCGTGAACCCGGCGGCCCAGGAAGACCCGACCAGCCCGATCGCCGGCATGCCGGTGCTGGAAGTGTGGAAGGCCAAGACCTCGATCGTGATGAAGCGCAGCATGGCGACCGGCTATGCCGGCGTCGACAATCCGCTCTTCTACAAGGACAACAACCGCATGCTCTTCGGCGACGCCAAGAAGATGCTCGACGAGGTGCTGGCCGCGCTGAAGGCCTGAGCCGGACACGGGCCGTCCCTGCGGACGGACCGTGCCCGCGAAGGGGCGGCGCGTCCCCGCGCCGCGCGGGCTGCAAGCCAGAGCCGGAAGGCGCTCGAGCGAAGGAACCGACAGCGGTCGCTTGCAGGCGGTCAGCGCCAGCGGATTGCTCCGAGGGCCCGGCCCAGTTGCATGCCGAAGGAAATTCAGGAGCAGCGTGGCTGCTCGCCTGCGGGTGCACCATGGCGCGGGCCGCCGTTGGTTCGCTTGCGTCCTCGGGCGCAAAGCCGAGGGGACCATGACGCTGCCGTCCTACGCCGAGCTCGCTTGAATCGAACCCCAAGGCCAACTGCGGCGTCGCCCTACAATCTCCCCTCGCCCAAGGAGCGTTGCGACAGCCGCCGGAGCCCACGCTCCCGCGCTGCCAGGCTTGGGCACGGCGGGGTTCGCAGCCCGCCGCTGTCAACGGCGCTCACCCGACTTGCCAGGTCGCGGTGAGCCCCGCGGCCTCATGGTCGTTCACCGTGAAGCGTCCGCCATGCCCACCTCACCGCCCGCCACAGCCGTTGTTGTTCCGCCGATGAAGCTCTCGGGGCTGGAGCCCGTCTCCATCGGCGAGGGGTCCCTCTTCGTCAACATCGGCGAGCGAACCAACGTCACCGGATCGAAGGCGTTCGCGCGGATGATCCTCGCCGGGCAGTTCGAGCAGGCTCTGGGCGTCGCGCGCCAGCAGGTCGAGAACGGCGCGCAGATCATCGACATCAACATGGACGAGGCGATGCTCGACAGCCGCGCCGCGATGGTGCGCTTCCTGAACCTGATCGCCGGCGAGCCCGAGATCGCGCGCGTGCCGATCATGATCGACAGCTCGAAGTGGAGCGTGATCGAAGCGGGCCTGAAGTGCATCCAGGGCAAGGGCATCGTCAACTCGATCTCGCTCAAGGAAGGCGAGGCGGCGTTCCGCCACCAAGCCAAGCTCGTGCGCCGCTACGGCGCTGCGGCGGTGGTGATGGCGTTCGACGAACAGGGCCAGGCCGACACCTACGAACGCAAGACGCAGATCTGCGAGCGCGCCTACCGCATCCTCGTCGACGAGGTCGGCTTCCCGCCGGAGGACATCGTCTTCGACCCCAACATCTTCGCCATCGCGACGGGCATCGAGGAGCACGACAACTACGCGGTCGACTTCATCGAGGCGACGCGCTGGATCAAGCAGAACCTGCCCGGCGCCAAGGTCAGCGGCGGCGTCAGCAACGTGAGCTTTTCGTTCCGCGGCAACGACCCGGTGCGGGAAGCCATCCACACCGTGTTCCTGTACCACGCCATCAAGGCGGGCATGGACATGGGCATCGTCAACGCCGGCATGGTCGGCGTCTACGACGACCTGGAGCCGGTGCTGCGCGAGCGGGTCGAGGACGTGGTGCTGAACAGGAGGCCCGTCTACGAGCCGGGCGAGCCGCCGCTGTCCGCCGGCGAACGACTGATCGAAGTGGCCGAGGGCGCCAAGGGCCTGGCCAAGGACGACACGGCCAGGCTCGCCTGGCGCGCCAAACCGGTCGACGAGCGGCTCGCCCATGCGCTGGTGCACGGCGTCAACGACTTCATCGTCGAAGACACCGAAGAGGTCTACCAGCGCATCAAGGCTGAAGGCGGGCGCCCGCTGCACGTGATCGAAGGCCCACTGATGGCGGGCATGAACGTCGTCGGCGACCTGTTCGGCCAGGGCAAGATGTTCCTGCCGCAGGTGGTCAAGAGCGCGCGCGTGATGAAGCAGGCCGTCGCGCACCTGCTGCCCTACATCGAGGCGGAAAAGAAGCTGCTCGTCGACGCCGGCGGCAAGGCCAGGGCCAAGGGCAAGATCGTGATCGCCACGGTCAAGGGCGACGTGCACGACATCGGCAAGAACATCGTCACCGTCGTCCTCCAGTGCAACAACTTCGAAGTCATCAACATGGGCGTGATGGTCGCCTGCCAGGACATCCTGGCCAAGGCCAAGGCCGAGGGCGCCGACATCATCGGCCTGTCCGGGCTCATCACGCCCAGCCTCGAAGAGATGCAGCACGTCGCGGCCGAGATGCAGCGCGACGACTTCTTCCGCAGCCGCAAGATGCCGCTGTTGATCGGCGGCGCGACGACCAGCCGCGTGCACACGGCGGTGAAGATCGCGCCGCACTACGACGGCCCGGTCGTCTACGTGCCCGACGCGAGCCGCAGTGTCGGCGTCTGCAGCGAGCTGCTCAGCGACGACAAGGCCGCGGCGACCATCGCGGAACTCAGGATCGACTACGAGCGCGTGCGCCGGCTGCATGCGAGCAAGAAGGCGGCGCCGCTGGTCACGCTGGCGCAGGCGCGCGCGAACAGGACGCCCATCGACTGGGCGGGATACTCACCGCCGAAGCCCAAGTTCATCGGCCGCCGCGTGTTCAGGAACTACGACCTGGCCGAGCTGGCGGCCTGCATCGACTGGGCGCCGTTCTTCCAGACCTGGGACCTGGCCGGGCCCTACCCTGCGATCCTGACCGACGAGATCGTCGGCGAGTCGGCGCGGCGCGTGCTCTCCGACGGCCAACGCATGCTCAAGCGCCTGATCGAGGGCCGCTGGCTCGCTGCCAATGGCGTGATCGGCCTCTACCCGGCGAACAGCGTCGACGACGACGTGATCGAGATCTACCGCGACGAATCGCGCAGCGAAGTGCTGATGCGCTGGGCGCCGTTGCGCATGCAGACCGAGCGGCCGGTGGTCGACGGCGTGCGGCGGCCCAACCGCTGCCTTGCCGACTTCATCGCACCCAAGGTGACCGGCGTGGCCGACACCATCGGCCTGTTCGCGGTGACGGCCGGCCTTGGCATCGAGAAGAGGGAGCGGCAGTTCCTCGACGACCACGACGATTACAGCGCGATCATGCTGAAGGCGCTCGCCGATCGCCTGGCCGAGGCCTTCGCCGAACGCCTGCACCAGCGCGTGCGCACCGAGTTCTGGGGCTACGCGCCGGATGAGCAGCTTGGCATCGCGGAGCTGGTGGCCGAGAAGTACGTCGGCATCCGCCCCGCGCCGGGCTACCCGGCCTGCCCGGACCACACCGTCAAGCGCGACATGTTCAGCGTGCTGGCGGCGGGCGAGATCGGCATGGACCTGACCGAAAGCCTGGCCATGACGCCGGCGGCCAGCGTGAGCGGCTTCTACCTGTCGCACCCGGCGGCGACCTACTTCAACGTCGGCCGGATCGGTGACGACCAGTTACGAGACTGGGCCCGGCGCGGGCGCCAGGAATTGGCGCAGGCGCGGCGCGCACTGGCTTCGCTGCTGTAGCGAGCCGCTCGGCGGCGAACCGCCCGCTGCAGCGGCGCGTGAAGCCGCTGAAGCCTCGTGTTGCATTCGAAGCAAGGGCGTGTAGCCGTGCTACGTGGCGTCACCAAATGGCGGGAACACTTGCACCCGGCACCGCGCGCGTGCCAGTTCGTGCCGCTATCTTCAGGTAGCGATCGCGGAACATGCAGTCACGGACCCGAGGCGCGCGCCGCGTGCCGGGCCGGCTTGCGTTCTAGCCAGGAGGTCGAATTGGAGGCGCAGTACTTCATCGATAGGCCGGGGGGCGCGAGGCGATTCTTGCGGGTCCTCGGGGTGGCGGTGCTTATGGCGGCGCTCGCGGCCTGCGGCGGCGCAGGCGGCAGCGGCGCCGATGGGACGGGGGCGCCGGCCGAGGGCAAGGTCGCGCTGCCGCCGTCGCGCGCCGATGCGGCGCGCTTTCTGACCCAGGCCACGTTCGGCCCGACCGAGGCCGAGACCGACCGGGTGATGGCGATCGGCTACTCGGCGTGGATCGACGAGCAGCTCGCCCGGCCGCAGAAGCTGCACCGCGCTGCCTGGGACGCCGAGGACGCGGCCCTCAAGGCGGTGAACAAGGACAGCCGGGCCGGCACGCGCGAAGCGCTCGACAGTTTCTACCGCCAGGCGCTCACGGGCGAGGATCCGCTGCGCCAGCGCGTGGCCTATGCGCTGTCGCAGATCTTCGTGATTTCGACGATGGACAGCGGCATCGCTGGCAACCCGCAGGGCGTGGCCGGCTACCTCGACATGTTGGGCACGAACGCGTTCGGCAGCTACCGCAACCTGATCGAGGGGGTGTCGCGCCACCCGATGATGGGCCTCTACCTCTCGCACCTGAAGAACATGAAGGAAGACCTCGCCAAGGGCAGGGTGCCCGACGAGAACTTCGCGCGCGAGGTGATGCAGCTGTTCTCGATCGGCCTGTATGAACTCAACGCCGACGGCAGCCTGAGGACCGGCAGCGATGGCAAGCCGCTGGAGACCTACACCGGCGCCGACATCGCCGGACTGGCCAAGGTGTTCACCGGCTGGAGCTGGGACGGGCCCGACACGGCCGACGCCCGCTACTACGGGTGGGGCGCCGAATTCATCGATCCGGCGCGGCTCTATTCGCCAATGCAGGGCTACACGCAGTTCCATTCGCTGAGCGAGAAGCAGTTCCTCGGCGCCACGGTGGCGGCGCAAAGCAGGGCCGATCCCAACGCCAGCCTGAAGGTCGCGCTGGACACGCTGGCCAGCCACCCGAACGTGGGCCCGTTCATCGGAAAGCAGCTTATCCAGCGCCTGGTGACGAGCAACCCGAGCCCGGCCTACGTGGGTCGGGTGGCGCAGGCCTTCGCCGGCGGCAGCGGCGACATGAGGGCCATGGTCAGGGCGGTCTTGCTCGACGCCGAGGCGCGCGACGCGTCGGTCGCCAGCGGCCCGGCCTACGGCAAGCTGCGCGAGCCGGTGCTGCGAATGACGGCGTTCCTGCGCGCCTTCGGCGCCACCTCCGACAGCGGCAAGTTCCTGATCGGCACGACCGACGATGCGGGGTCGCAGCTCGGCCAGACGCCGCTGCGTTCGCCGTCGGTGTTCAATTTCTACCGCCCCGGCTATGTGCCGCCGAACACGCTGGCCGGCATGGCCGGCCTGGCGGTGCCCGAGATGCAGATCACGCACGAGACCACGGTGGCGGGCTATGCCAACTTCATGCGCTCGGGCGTGCAGAACGGCTTCGGGCAGAACGGCACCGACTACAAGGCCACGCGGCGCGACGTGCAGATCGACTTCAGCGGCGAACTCGCGCTGGCCGACAACAGCGCGGCGCTGGTCGACCGCGTGCTGACTCGCTTGCTCGGGCCAGCGCCGCAGGACGCCTTGAAGACCGAGATCGTGGCCGCGGTCGATTCGATCGCGCTGCCCGCGCTCAAGGCCGATGGCAGCAACCAGACCGCGGTCGACAACGCGAAGAAGAACCGCGTCTACACCGCGGTCCTTCTGGCGCTGGTGGCGCCCGAGTTCCTTGTTCAGAAGTGAGCACCACCCGATGAGCAACTTCAGTCATTCCGCTTCGCGCCGCGAATTCCTTCGCCGTGCCGGTGTGCTCTCGGTCGCCGGACCGGCGGCACCCTTCGCGCTCAACCTGGCCGGCATCGGCAGCGCGTCGGCGCAGTCGGCGGGCGGCTACAAGGCGCTCGTCTGTCTGTTCCTCTACGGCGGCAACGACGCCTACAACATGGTGCTCGCCACCGACCCCGGCTCCTGGGCCAACTACCTGACTGTGCGCAACCAGGCCCCCGACCCGATCTCGTTGAAAGCACCCGGCACGGCGCCGGTCGCGACCGCGGGCGCCGGCTCGCCGGACCGGCTGGGCGGCGTCCTCGCGATTACGCCGTTGCGCGATCAAGGCCGCAGCTTCGCCGTGCATCCGGTCATGACCGGCGTGCGCGACCTGTTTGCCGCCAAGCGGCTGGCGATCCTGCCCAACGTCGGCCCGCTGCTGCGCCCGACGACGAAGGCGCAGTACAAGGACAGCGCCTTCCCGAAGCCACCCAAGCTGTTCTCGCACAACGACCAGCAGTCGACCTGGCAGGCCTATGCGCCCGAGGGTGCCACCGCCGGCTGGGGCGGGCGCATGGGTGACTTGCTGGCCAGCGCCAACAGCAAGGCGGTGTTCACCAGCATCTCGGCTTCGGGCAACGCGGTCTGGCTGTCGGGGCAGGCGGTGCTGCAATACCAGGTGTCCAACAATGGGGCGATTCGAATCGGCGGTTCGGGCAGCACCCTGTTTGGCTCGGCCACGGCGCTCTCGAAGATGCGCGACATCATGCGCACGGCGCGCTCGCAGCACCTGCTCGAGCAGGACCATGCCGCCGTGGTGGGTCGCTCGATCGACGCCGAAGCCAACCTGAGTGCGGCGCTGCCCGTCGCCAACGCGGCGCCCCACGGCACGCCCGGCCTGGCCGGCGGTACGGTCGACCCGCTGCTGCAATACGACAACCCCCTGACAGGCGGCAAGTCGACCAACCCGCTCGCGCAGCAACTGCAGATCGTTTCCCGCACGATCGCCGCGCGCACTGCGCTGGGCGTGCAGCGGCAGGTGTTCTTCGTCAGCATGGGCGGCTTCGACACGCACGACGGCCAGAACCGCACGCAGGCGGACAACATGGCCCGGCTATCGCATGCGCTGAAGTACTTCGACAACACGCTCACGGCGATGGGCGTGGGAAACGAAGTGACTACGTTCACCGCTTCCGACTTCGGGCGCACCTTCACCAGCAACGGCGACGGCACCGACCATGGCTGGGGTTCGCACCACTTCATCCTCGGCGGCGCGGTGCGCGGCGGCGACCTGTATGGCAACTTTCCCGCCTATGGCGTGAGCGACGCGCGGGGAGAATTCGGCAGCCCGAACCAGATCGGCAATGGCTCCCTGGTGCCCGAGGTTTCGGTCGACCAATACGCGGCCACGCTGGGGCGCTGGTTCGGCGTGTCGGATGGGCAGCTGCTCGATCTCTTCCCCAACCTCGCCAACTTCGACGCCGGCGCGCGCAACCTGGGGTTCCTGGGGTAGTCTATCGGCACGCGCCGCGCGTCGCGCGGGCGAAGCACGAGGGGTTCCTGATGAAGAAGAAGCAACCCACGCTGACGGCCTGGATCTGCGCGAGCCTGCTTGCGATCGCCACGTTGCCCGTAGCGAGCGCGCTGGCAGCGACTGCGCCGGCCGCGTTACAAGCCGCCACGCCCGAGAAGCTCGCTGCGCTGTGCAGCGGCTGCGCCATCGTCAACGAAGTGAAGACCGAGACGCGCAAGGGCAAGGGCGGCGCGGTGGGCGTCGTCGGTGGCGCGGTGGTCGGCGGCGTCATCGGACACCAGATCGGCGGTGGTGTCGGCAAGACCCTGGCCACCGTCGGCGGCGCGGCGGCAGGCGCCTATGCGGGCAACGAGGTGCAGAAGAGCGCCAACAAGACGACCGTCTGGGTGACGCGTGTCACGCTCAAGGACGGCAGTGTGCGCAGTTTCGAGAACAGCGCGGATCCCGGATTCAGGTCTGGTGACGTCGTCGTCATTGACGGTGCGACGATCAAGAGACGCTGAGCACCCGTCGATACTGGATCGCTTCGGCCAGGTGCGCCAATTGAATGGTGGCTCCGCCGGCCAGGTCGGACACGCTGCGCGCGATGCGCAGCACGCGATGGAAGCTGCGCGCCGACCAGTTCAGGCGGGCCGCCGCCGACTGCAGGAACTTCGAAGCTGCGTTGTCGAGCGCGCAGTGCACTTCGAGCAGATCCCCGGCGAGTTCGGCATTGCGGCAGCCCTGGCGCTCGATCTGGCGCAGCCGGGCCTGCGCAACTCGCTCGGCGACCCGCGCGGTGGCCTCGCCGTCTGACGCCACGGCCAGGGCCTCGGGCGCGACCGCCGGCACCTCGACCTGCAGGTCGATGCGGTCGAGCAGCGGGCCGCTGATTCGTCCCTGATAGCGGGCGATCACATCCGGGGTGCAGCGGCAGGCTCGCAAGGGGCTGCCCAGATGACCGCAGGGGCAGGGGTTCATCGCCGCCAGGAGCTGGAAGCGCGCCGGGAACTCGGCCTGGCGTGCGGCGCGCGAAATCACGATGCGCCCGGACTCCAGCGGCTCGCGCAGCGCCTCGAGTGCGGTACGGGGAAACTCGGGCAACTCGTCGAGGAAGAGCACGCCGTGGTGCGCCAGCGAGATCTCGCCCGGGCGCGGCGGTGAACCGCCACCGACGAGTGCGACCGAGGATGCGCTGTGGTGCGGCGAGCGCAGCACGCGTCGTCGCCAACGTTCGGCGCGGAAGTCGCCCGTGAGGCTCAGCACGGCGGCCGATTCGAGCGCTTCGTCCTGTGTCATCGGCGGCAGCAGGCCGCCGAAGCGCTGCGCCAGCATCGACTTGCCGGTGCCCGGCGGGCCGACCATCAGCACGCTGTGCCCGCCTGCCGCAGCGATCTCGAGCGCGCGCTTGGCGGCGGCCTGGCCCTTCACGTCGCGCAAGTCGGGCAGGTTCTCGGCAAGTGTCGCCAGCGCCGGGACGGCGCACGGCAAGGAGCTTGCCGCGTCTGCGGGCAGCAGCGAGCGCACCACGTCCAGCAGGTGCCCAGCCGGATGGATCGCCAGGCCTTCGACCAATGCGGCTTCCTCGGCGCTGCCCTTGGGCAGCACCAGTGCGCGCGTCACCCCGCGCCGGCGCAGCGCGAGAGCCATCGCCAGTGCGCCGCGCACCGGGCGCAGGTCGCCGGCCAGGCTCAGCTCGCCGGCGAATTCGAACGCGTCGAGCCGCTGCGGGTCGATCTGTCCGCTCGCGGCCAGGATGCCGAGCGCGATGGGCAGGTCGAAGCGGCCCGATTCCTTGGGCAGGTCGGCAGGCGCCAGGTTGACCGTGATGCGCTTGTTGTGCGGGAACTCGAGGCCGCTGTTCTGCAGCGCCGCCCGCACCCGCTCGCGGGCCTCCTTCACCTCGGTGTCGGCCAGGCCGACCAGAGTGAAGCTGGGCAGGCCATTGGCCAGGTGCACTTCGACGGTGACTTCGGGCGCGTCGAGCCCGTCGAGCGAGCGGCTGCGGATCACGGCCAGCGACATGAGGCTGTTCTCCCTTTCGCAGTGCGCGCGGCGATTGAAGCGCCGTGCATGGTTCGCATCGATTGTGCCCGTGGTGGGCGTTGCCGCCATCCCATCCTGCCCGACGGGTGCTGCCCGGGCGCTCGAGGGCAGCGGAACCAAGTTAGTGCGTCGATCGGGTGATTCGACGTGCTTGTGCCCCGTATTGAGGCATTGCGACCCGGGCACCGCCCGGCCGGCACATGGCACGGAAGCTGCAATCCCCCCGGCATCCCTCTTGCAACTCTGGAGTCAATTGCCATGAAATCACACGCTCTCGCCCTCGTCGCCCTCGTCACTCTCGGGGCCGCGCCCGCTTTTGCCCAAACCGCTGCGGCGCCGGCGGCACCGGCGCCGGACTGGACGCTCAGCGGCAACCTCGGCCTGTTCTCGGACTATCGCTTCCGCGGCATTTCGCAGACCGACAAGAAGCCGGCCCTGCAGGGCGGCTTCGATGTCGGCCACAGCTCGGGTCTGTATGTCGGCAACTGGAACTCCAACATCGACAGCGCGATGTACAACGGCGCCAACCTCGAGATGGACTTCTACGGCGGCTACAAGGCCACGTTCGAAGGCTTCGGTCTCGACGTCGGCGCGATCTACTACTACTACCCGGGATCGGGGGCCAACGGCACCCTCAAGATCGACAACGCCGAGATCTACATCGGTGGCAGCTACGGCCCTGTCTCGCTGAAGTACAACTATGCGGTCACCGACTTCTTCGGCGCGCCCAATTCCAAGGGCTCGAGCTACATCGACCTCGGCTTCAGCTACGACCTTGGGAACAATTTCGGCGTCGTCGCCCACTACGGCTATCAGTATCTGAAGGGCGGCGCGATCGTGCCCGAGATCGGCGGCAGCATGCCCGACAACATCTCCGACTGGAAACTCGGCGGCACCTACACCGTCGACGGCTGGGTGTTCGGCCTGGCCTACATCGCGACCAACCGCAACTACAGCTTCGGGACTGCCTTCGCCACCAACAAGGACATCAGCAGCGGCACCGCCGTGGTCTCTGTCAGCAAGACCTTCTGAAACCGTTCAATCGAGGAGATCGAGACCATGAAGATGGTGACCGCGATAGTCAAGCCGTTCAGGCTCGACGAAGTGCGTGAGGCCCTGAGCGCCATCGGCGTGCAGGGCATCACGGTAACCGAAGTCAAGGGCTTCGGCCGGCAGAAGGGCCACACCGAGCTGTATCGGGGGGCCGAGTACGTCGTCGACTTCCTGCCCAAGGTGAAGATCGAAGCGGCGGTGGACGACGCCATCGTCGACCGCGTGATCGAGGCGATCGAAGGCGCTGCGCGCACCGGCAAGATCGGCGACGGCAAGGTCTTCGTGTCGGCGCTCGACCAGGTGGTACGCATCCGCACCGGCGAAACGGGCAAGGACGCGCTGTGATGAACAAGGAACGCAACCCCATGAAACTCAACCTTGCATCGATCGTTCTGGGCCTGTCGGTGCTGTGCAGCGCCGTCCCGGCACTGGCGGCCGACGAGGCGGTCTCGGCACCTGCCGTCGCGGCGTCGGTTGCCGAGGCGGCCGCACCCGCAGCCGCGCCCGCCGCGCCCGCCGCGGCCCCGGCAGCCTCCGCGGCCGAGGCCGCAGCGTCGGCGCCGGTGGCCAACAAGGGCGACGTGGCCTGGATGATCGTCGCCACCTTGCTCGTCATCATGATGACGGTGCCGGGCCTGGCGCTCTTCTACGGTGGCCTGGTGCGCAGCAAGAACATGCTGTCGGTGCTGATGCAGGTGATGGTCACGTTCTCGATGGTCGTCGTGCTGTGGTGCGTCTATGGCTACAGCCTGGCGTTCACGCGAGGGCAACGCCTTCGTCGGCGGTTTCGACCGCCTGTTCATGAAGGGACTGTTCAACGTCGCCGACGGCTCGTTCGCGATGGCGGCCACGTTCAGCAAGGGGGTCTACATCCCCGAACTGCTGTTCCTCGCCTTCCAGGCGACGTTCGCTGGCATCACCTGCTGCCTGATCGTCGGCGCCTTTGCCGAGCGCGCGAAGTTCACGGCCGTGCTCGCCTTCATGGCGCTGTGGTTCACCTTCAGCTACGCACCGATCGCCCACATGGTGTGGTTCTGGATGGGACCCGACGCCTATGCGAGCAAGGAGGTCGTGGACCAGATGAACGACAAGGCGGGCCTGCTGTGGCAATGGGGCGCGCTCGACTTCGCGGGTGGCACGGTGGTGCACATCAATGCAGCGGTCGCCGGCCTGGTGGGCGCGTTCATGATCGGCAAGCGGGTCGGCTATGGCCGCGAGGCCTTCACGCCGCATTCGCTGACGCTGACGATGGTGGGCGCCGCGCTGCTGTGGGTGGGTTGGTTCGGCTTCAACGCCGGGTCGGCGCTCGAGGCCAGCAACACCGCGGTCCTTGCCTTCATGAACACGTTTTCGGCCACGGCCGCGGCCGTGATGGCCTGGTGCCTCGGTGAAGCGCTGATGAAGGGCAAGGCCTCGATGCTGGGTGCGGCTTCGGGTGCGGTGGCCGGGCTGGTCGCGATCACGCCGGCGGCCGGCAACGTCGGCCTGATGGCGGCGATCGTCATCGGCTTCGTGGCCGGCTTCGCCTGCCTGTGGGGTGTCAACGGTTTGAAGCGCCTGCTCGGTGCCGACGACTCGCTCGACGTGTTCGGCGTCCACGGCGTCGGCGGCATTACCGGCGCGTTGCTGACCGGCGTCTTCAACACCCAGGCGCTCGGCGGGCCGGGCCTGGTGGGCGACTGGGTCACGGCTGCGGTCATCTCTAACTCCGTCGGCACGCAGGTGTGGATCCAGCTCAAGGCGGTGCTCCTGACCATCGTCTGGTCGGGCGTCGTCTCGCTGGTGGCCTACAAGATCGTCGACATGACGATCGGCCTGCGCGTGACCGAAGAGCAGGAGCGCGAGGGCCTGGACATCGCCTCCCACGGCGAGACGGCTTATCACGGTTAGTCGCGGCAGACCTCGCTGCAAGAGTCAAGGGCCACCTTCGGGTGGCCCTTTCTTCTGGGGCCCGCGACACGAGCAGCCGACCTGCGCCTGGGCTTGCGCTACGCTCGCTGAGTGCGTTTGACTTCGCGAAGGGCCTCCGTGACGACCGTTCCTGCCTGGCTTCGCCGATCGGTGTGCTGCGCCGCCGCCATCCTGCCGTTGGCCGCCCCCGCCGCTGATAGCCCGCACTGGCAGTACAGCGGCGAGTACGGGCCCGCGCAGTGGGGCCGCATGCGGCCGGACTACGCCCTGTGCGAGCGAGGCCAGCGGCAGTCGCCGATCGACATCGTGGCCGCGCAGCGCAAGACGCAGCCGGAACTGCAGTTCCAGTACCGTCCCGCGCCGCTGCGCATCGTCAACGACGGCCACACGGTTCGCGTCCGCTTTGGCAACGGCAGCCAGCTGCTGGTCGGGCGCGAAGGCCATACGCTGCAACAGTTCCACTTCCACACACCGGGGGGTGACAAGCTGCAGGGTGAGGAATTCCCGATGGCCATGCACTTCCTGCACAAGAGTGCATCGGGGGGGTTGGTCTCGCTCGTCGTCCTGTTCAGGCTCGGTGCCGAGAACCCGGCGCTGGCCGCGTTGCTGCCGAAGATGCCGCCGGGCGGCCAGGCCGAGCGCGTACTGCCGGGCATGCAGGTCGACCCCGCGCAGCTGCTGCCGGCGGCGCACGGCTACTACGCCTACCAGGGCTCGCTCACCGCGCCGCCGTGTACCGAGGGCGTGCTGTGGCTCGTGATGAAGCAGCCACTGCAGCTCTCGGCAGCTCAGCTGGCACACCTGGGCCAGCTGTTCCCGAACAACGCGCGGCCGGTGCAGGCACTGCATGGACGGGTAGTGACCGAAATCCCGTAGCCTTGCAGGCTGGGCGTTGCTTGCCTTGCGTCAACGCAAGAGGCGGCGCGATGAGGCATCCTGCCGCCTCGCTCGCACACACACCAACAAGGAGGGCCAGACATGCGTCGCCGAGAGAATTCCATGAGGGCGCCACGGCGCCTGCTGCTGTCAGGCGTGACCGCTGCGCTGCTGTCGGTGTCTCTGGCGTGGGCGGCCGGTGCAGCCAAGGACGGCGCGAAGGAGCCCAAGCCACCGGGCGTGGCCGTGCAGGTGACGCCCGAGATGACCGGGGCGGGCATCGTCTCCAGCGGCGTCAAGCTGCCGCCGATCCCGCCAGTGACGGGCGATCGCAAGAACCCCGTGCCATCGTGGGGCAGGCCACTTCCCTACCCGATCGTGATCGCCGACCGGCGCAACAACCGGCTGATCGAGGTCACGCCCGACAAGCGCATCGTGTGGGAGTTCCCGTCGCCCAACCTGAAGATCTACCGCGGCAACGAGGACGTGAACTTCTCTCATGACGGCAAGCTCCTGGCGGTGAGCGAGGAAGACAACTTCGACGTGCACATCGTCGACTACGAACAGCGCGCCATCACCTGGTCCTACGGCGTTCCCGATACGCGCGGCAGCAAGCCCGGCTTGCTGAACTATCCCGACGATGCACACCTGCTGGCCGACGGCAAGTTCCTGACCGCCGACATCCGCAACTGCCGCATTCTGATCATCGACCCCAAGGACAGCAGCATCGCCACCCAGTGGGGCGAGCCCGGGAAGTGCAAGCACAACCCGCCGCATCAGCTGGCGCATCCGAACGGCGCCACGCCGATGGACAACGGTGACATCCTGGTCAGCGAGATCACCGCGGCCTGGATCTCGCGCATCACGCGCGAAGGCAAGGTGTTGTGGAGCGTGCGCGCGCCGAAGATCCGCTACCCGTCGGATGCCTTCCCGACGGTGGACGGCAAGCAGGTGATCGTCGCCGACTTCAGCAAGCCCGGGCGCGTGATGATCTTCGACCCCGCCACCGGCAAGCCGACCTGGGAATACTTTCACGCCGATGGCGAGAAGATGCTCGACCACCCGTCGATCGCCCGCGAGCTGCCGGATACCGGCGACGTGCTGATCGTCGACGACCTGCACGACCGCGTGATCGTGGTCGACCGCAAGACCAAGGAGATCATCTGGCAGTACGGCGTGAAGGGCGTGAAGGGCCACTTGCCGGGCTACCTGAACTACCCGGACGGGTTCGACCTCGACCTGTACCGCGACTGGAAGAACGCACGCGCACCTTGAGTGCCCCTGCAAGCCGCACCGCCCATGGTTCCCCACCTGATCACCGCACTCACCGGTCCCATCAACGAGCTGGAGCAGCGCATTCTCGAATCGCTGCCGGCCATCGAACGCTGGTTCCGCCTCGAGTGGATGGAGCACACGCCGCCGTTCTATACGGCGGTCGACCTGCGCAACGCCGGCTTCAAGCTCGCGCCGGTGGACACCAACCTCTATCCGGGCGGCTTCAACAACCTCACGCCCGAGATGCTGCCGCTGGCCGTTCAGGCGGCGATGGCGGCGATCGAGAAGATTTGCCCCGAGGCGAAGAATCTGCTGCTGATTCCCGAGCGGCACACGCGCAACCCGTTCTACCTGATGAACCTGCAGCGGCTGCTGCAGATCTTCCATCAGGCCGGGCTCAACGTGCGCCTAGGATCGCTGGACGAGAGTCTCAAGAAGCCGACGCCGCTCGCGCTGCCCGACGGCAGCGAGCTCACGCTCGAGCCGCTGGTTCGACGCCGCGGCCGCCTCGGGCTCAAGGACTTCGATCCCTGCACCATCCTGCTCAACGACGATCTGTCGACCGGCATTCCGCCGGTGCTTGCGGGCCTGCACGAGCAGTACCTGCTGCCGCCGCTGCACGCCGGCTGGGCAGTGCGGCGCAAGACGAATCACTTCCAGGCCTACGAGGAGGTGGCCAAGAAGTTCGCCAAGCTACTGGGCATGGACCCGTGGCTGATCAACCCGATGTTCGCCCGCTGCGGCGAGGTGAACTTCAGCGACGGCAGCGGCACCGATCGCCTGCTGAGCAACACCGACGCGCTGCTCGGCAAGATCCGCCGCAAGTACAAGGAGTACGGCATCCATGAGAAGCCCTTCGTCATCGTCAAGGCCGACGCCGGCTCCCATGGCATGGGTATCGTGACGTTGCGCGATGCGAAGGAGCTTGCCGACCTGAGCCGCATGATGGGCAGCAAGACGGGCGCGATCGAGGATGGGCAGGGTCACGGCGAGGTGATCCTGCAGGAAGGTGTCCCGACCTACGAGCGCATCAACGACGCGGTGGCCGAACCGGTGGTCTACTTGATCGATCGCTACGTGGTGGGGGGCTTCTACCGCATGCACGCGCATCGCGGTGCAGACGAGAAGCTGAACGCACCGGGGTCGAGCTTCGTGCCGCTGGCGTTCGCCGAGGCCAATCACCTGCCCAGGCCCGGCGTGAAGCCGGGCGCCAGTGCGCCGAACCGCTTCTACATGTATGGCGTGATCGCGCGTCTGGCGATGGTGGCGGCGAGCTACGAGCTCGAGGCGACCGATCCGAACGCCGAGGTTTACGAGTAGCCGACCGGGGGCGTCTGCCCTCGCGCGTCGCCATGCCCGCCGGACCGTCGGCGAGTCAACGCAGGAGACCGATCGTGAGCGATCTGCTCGTACGCAACGCAACCTTGCCCGACGGACGCACCGGCCAGGACCTGCTCGCGCTGGCCGGGCGGATTGCGGCCGTCGGCCCGGCGCTGGCGGCGCCCGCCGGCGTTCCGGTGCTCGACGGACAGGGGCTGCTGCTCGCGCCGCCGTTCGTGGACTCCCATTTCCACATGGACGCGACGCTCAGCGTCGGGCTGCCTCGTGTGAACCAGAGCGGCACGTTGCTCGAAGGTATCGCGCTGTGGGGCGAGTTGAAGCCGCTATTGACGCAAGATGCCCTGGTCGAGCGTGCGTTGCAGTATTGCGACTGGGCGGTGGCCAAGGGGCTGCTCGCGATCCGTTCGCACGTGGACATCTGCGACGACCGCCTGCTTGCCGTGGAGGCACTGCTGCAGGTGCGCGAACGCGTGAAGCCCTGGCTCGATCTGCAACTCGTCGCCTTTCCGCAGGACGGCCTGCTGCGCTCTCCCAACGCGCTCGCGAACCTGAAGCGCGCGCTGGCCATGGGCGTCGACGTGGTCGGCGGCATCCCGCACTTCGAACGGACGATGAACGACGGCGCCGAGAGCGTGCGCATCCTTTGCGAGCTTGCCGCCGGGCGCGGGCTGCGTGTGGATATGCACTGCGACGAGAGCGACGATCCGCTGTCGCGCCATGTCGAGACGCTGGCTGGCGAGTCGCAGCGGCTGGGCCTGCAAGGGCGTGTGACGGGCTCGCACCTGACCTCGATGCACTCGATGGACAACTACTACGTGAGCAAGTTGCTGCCACTGATGCGCGAGGCGCAACTCCACGCGGTTGCCAACCCGCTCATCAACATCACCCTGCAGGGCCGCCACGACAGCTACCCGAAGCGGCGCGGCATGACGCGCGTGCCCGAGTTGCTGGCGGCCGGCATCAACGTCGGCTTCGGTCACGACTGCGTGATGGACCCGTGGTATCCGCTCGGCTCGGGCGACATGCTCGAAGTGGCGCAGATGGGCCTGCATGTGGCGCAGATGACCTCGCAGGCCCAGATGCGGGCCTGCTTCGATGCCGTCACGGTGAACAACGCGCGCGTTCTCGGGCTCGACGGTTACGGGCTCGAGGTCGGCTGCCACGCCGACTTCGTGCTGCTGCAGGCGCGCGACGCGATCGAGGCGATCCGCCTGCGTGCGACACGGCTCGCCGTCGTGCGACGCGGCCGGGTGATCGCGCGCACGCCGGCAGCGCACGCCGCGCTCGATCTGCCCGGCCGGCCGGCGTCGGTCGCCTGGACGCGCTTCTGACTGCCCGACTCGCTGCGCTCCTCGTTGCAAATCGCCTTGGGGCGGCCCGCGGCGGCCGGCTCGAATCTTGCTGTCAAGGGCTGTCGGCGCCGTGTCGCCGCGCGACGCCAGGGCGCTCAGCGACGACACGGGGGCTTCGCTAGAATCAATTCGAAACAGGGATACCCGCAGCATGAAACTCATCGGCGCACTCACCAGCCCCTACGTCCGCAAGGTTCGCGTCGTGATGGCCGAGAAGAAGCTCGACTATCAGTTCGAGCTCGAGGACGTCTGGGCCAGCGACGCGATCCTCAAGTCCAACCCGCTGGGCAAGGTGCCCTGCCTCGTGCTGGATGGGGGTGAGGCAGTGTTCGACTCGCGGGTCATCGTCGAGTACGTGGACACGCTGTCGCCCGTGGGCAAGCTGATCCCCGAACGCGGCCGTGAGCGCGCCGAGGTTCGCACCTGGGAAGCGCTGGCAGACGGCGTGCTCGACGCAGCGATCCTCGCGCGCCTGGAGCAGACCTGGCCGGGCCGCACCGAAGCGCAGCGCAGCCCGGCATGGATCGGCCGCCAGTTGAGCCGCGTCACCGCCGCGCTGCAGGCGATGTCGCAGGGCCTGGGCGACAAGGCATGGTGCTTCGGGACGCACTTCTCTCTGGCCGACATCGCGGTCGGCTGCGCCCTCGGCTACCTCGATTTCCGTTTCCCGCAGATCGACTGGCGCAGCGCGCAGCCCAACCTGGCGCGCCTGCACGACAAGCTCGCCACGCGGCCCAGCTTCATCGACACCGCGCCGCCGCGCCCCTGAAGTGACAGCCTCAGGCTCGCTGCGTTCGTTGCCCGGCGCCGGCTGAGTCGCCGCCGAGGCCGCCCCCGCGATGGGCTCCATCGGTCACGTCACGCCGCAGTCGATGTTCTTCGCGCAGCCGTTGGTGTTGCGCAGCGGTGCGCAACTCGCCGCCTACACGCTGGTCTACGAGACCTATGGCACGCTCAACGCCGAGCGCAGCAATGCGGTGCTGGTGTGTCATGCGTTGAACGCATCGCACCACGTGGCCGGCACCTACGAAGGGCAGGCGAAGAGCGAAGGCTGGTGGGATAACCTGGTTGGCCCCGGCAAACCGCTGGACACCGAGCGCTTCTTCGTCATCGGCGTCAACAACCCCGGCTCGTGCTTCGGCTCCACCGGGCCGATGCACACGAACCCGGCGACCGGCCGCGCCTGGGGTGCCGATTTCCCGGTCGTCACCGTCGAGGACTGGGTCGACGCTCAGGCGCGGCTGATGGACGCGCTGGGCATCGAGCGTCTGGCAGCGGTGCTCGGCGGCAGCCTCGGGGGCATGCAGGCGCTGGACTGGGCGCTGCGCTACCCCGACCGGCTGCGCTACTGCATCGCGGTGGCGACGGCGCCGAACCTGTCGGCGCAGAACATCGCCTTCAACGAGGTGGCGCGGCGCGCGATCGTCACCGACCCCGACTTCCACGGCGGCCACTTCTACGAGCACGGCACGCTGCCGCGGCGCGGCCTGCGCGTAGCGCGCATGATCGGCCACATCACCTACCTGAGCGACGATGCGATGGAGGCCAAGTTCGGGCGCGAGCTCCAGGGCGACGCGCTCGGCTACACGACGCAGGAGATCGAGTTCCAGATCGAGGGCTACCTGCGGCACCAGGGCGACAAGTTCAGCGAGTACTTCGACGCCAACACGTACCTGCTGATCACCCGTGCGCTCGACTACTTCGATCCGGCGCGCGAACATGGCGGTGACCTGACACGCGCTCTTGCCAGCGCCAGCTGCAAGTTCCAGCTGATCAGCTTCACGACCGACTGGCGCTTCTCGCCGGCCCGTTCGCGCGAGATCGTCAAGGCGCTGCTCGACAACCGTCTCGACGTGAGCTACGCGGAGATCGAGGCCCCGCACGGCCATGACGCCTTCCTGCTCGACGACCCGCGCTACCACGCCGTGCTGCGAGCCTGTTTCGAGCGCATCGCGCTCGAAACTGACCCTTCCGGTGGGGCACACGCCCGCCCCATCCCGCTGCGTTCCCTTCAAGGGGAAGGGCTGGGCACGACGAGTCGGCAATGAGCGACCGCAAGGACATGGAGCTGATCGCAGAGCTGGTGCCAGCGGGTTCGCGCGTGCTCGACCTTGGTTGCGGCAGCGGCGAGTTGCTGGCCCACTTGCGCGATGCGCGGCGATGCAGCGGCTACGGCATCGAGATCGCCGACGCCAACGTGCTGGCCTGCGTGCAGCGGGGCGTCAACGTGATCCAGCTGAACCTGGAAGAGGGCCTGGCGATGTTCGCCGACCAGAGCTTCGACGTCGTGCTACAGCTCGACACCATGCAACACCTGCGCAACACCGAGCGGATGCTGCGCGAGACGGCTCGCGTCGGCCGCGTGGGCATTGTCAGCTTCCCCAACTTCGCCCACTGGCCGAACCGGCTGCATGTGCTGGCCGGGCGCATGCCGGTGACCAAGGTGCTGCCCTACCAGTGGTACGACACGCCGAACATCCGCGTCGGCACCTATGCCGACTTCGAGGTGCTGGCGCGCAAGGACGGGCTGCGAATCCTGGACGCCTTCGGCATTGAACGCGGCGAGGCGGTGCGCCGCTGGCCCAACCTGCTGGCCAGCGTGGCGGTGTTCAAGTTCGATCGCGGCTAGCGAAGGCGGTCGGGCTTCACGGTGTGCCAGGCGCCGTTGAAGCCGTCTCCGCTGTCTCGGCTTCGTGTCCTTGGCCCAGTAGTAGAGCGGCTTGCCCTTGTAGGCGATCTGCTTGCCGCCGTTGTCACGGGTCACGAACTGTAGTCGCCCGCGACCTTCCCTCTGCCGCGGCCATCAGCGGCGGCCAGTTGGTGGCGCAGGGCCGTTGCAGGCGCTCTTGCCTGAATCTGCGGCATCCCGGTCGAACGTGTACAGCGTCATGCCGTTCTTGCCGGTCAGGATGCCGTCCGCAACTTGCGTAGGCGTGGCTGGCGTCATCGAGCTGCAGCCGGCTGGAGCAGGCTCAAGGTGGCGGTAAGCGTGAAGGTGAACTTGCGAAACATGGCGGTGGGCTCCTTTGGGTGAGTTACTAGCGGGGACACGATCGTTGCCGGGCGTGAAGGCACTGGGCGTTCACTCCTTGCGGTAGGCGTCATGGCAGGCGGTGCAGGACTGGGACGGCGCCGACGGCGGTCTTGATGGCGTCGAGATTGCCGGCCTTCGCGGCTGCGTTGAACTTGATCACGTCCTCCTGGCTTCTGCTGGCCTTCTCGCGGAACTTGGCGGGTCTCGGTCCAGATTTCCGGCTTGGCCTTGCGTGTCGCCCTTGTCGCTTCCTTCCACGAAGCCAGCGAACTGCCACTTCGACACGGCGGCCAGCACTTCTGCGTTTTCGGCCGCCACCTTGGCGTCGAACGGCACCTTTCCATTCGCCATGGCAAATATGCGGCCGAAAGTGCGTGACCTCCAGGAACATGGCGCTCTTGCGGTGCTTGATCGCGTCTTCGGGCTTGGCGAACTGGGCTGCCGCGGGCAGCGCCACGACGAGGCCGGCCAATGCGGCGGCCGAGATCGTCAGGGAAGAAAGAAGGCGTTTCATTCAGATTCTCCTGTGGGACGTTGACAAGACGGGGCGCCGGCGCCCGCCGTAAGTCGATCATGCGAACTCGACATCCCAGTGTACGAAGCCCGCGCGCCATTTGTTCCCGCGCGGCGGAATTCCCCAGCGCAACGCCAGACTGTCCCTGCTGGATGTATCGTTGCGGCACCGAACCCAGACAGAACGCGAGGCGGTAGCGATGGGAAACCCTGCATCGGAACAGCCGGGCCTGAAGGCGGTGCGCGTGTGGGACCTGCCGACACGGCTGTTCCACTGGTCGCTCGTGATGTGTTTCGTGGGGTCGATCGTCAGCGTCAAGATCGGCGGCAACGCGATGACCTGGCATCTGCGCTTCGGCTATGCGGTGTTCGCGCTGCTCGCGTTTCGGCTGGCGTGGGGGTTCGTCGGCGGGCGCTGGTCACGTTTCGCGAGCTTCCTCTACAGCCCGGCCACGCTGCTGCGCTACCTTCGAAAGCAGGGTCGCAGCGACGAGCATCTCGATGTGGGCCACACCCCGCTCGGCAGCGCCTCGGTGTTCGCGATGCTGCTGTTCCTGTCGGCGCAGGTGGCGTCGGGCCTGTTCGCCGACGACGAGATCGCCACCACCGGGCCGCTGAACAAGTTCGTCTCGAGCGCGACCGCGCTGTTGCTCACCGGCTATCACAAGAGCATCGGGCAGTGGGTACTGATCGGACTGGTGCTGTTGCACGTGGCGGCCATCCTCACCTACTGGCTGCGGCTGCGCAGGGACCTGATCGGGCCGATGATCAGCGGCGACAAGCTGCTGCCGTCGGGCGTCCATGCCAGCGACGACGACGACACGACCCGCGCGCTGGCCATCATGCTGCTGACGGTCTGTGCTGCCGTCGTTGCGTTCCTGGTGGCCATCGTCGGCGGGTAAACTGATTTCGTCTCGACATGGTCGCCCCGTCACGGATGCAAGCCCCCGAAATTCGCCTGGTCGTCGCCGACAAGCCACCCCTGCTCGACGCGGCGCGCGAGATCCTTCGTGAGTACGCGCGCAGCCTGCAGGTCGACCTGTGCTTCCAGAACTTCGAGGACGAACTCGACGGGCTTCCCGGCGAGTACAGCGCGCCGACCGGGCGGCTCCTGCTGGCGATGGTGGACGGTGAGCTCGCGGCTTGCGGCGCCATGCGCGGGGTCCCTGATGTCGACTACGCGAACGCCTGCGAGATGAAGCGGCTCTTCGTGCGACCGGCGTTCCGCCGCTTCGGCCTCGGGCGGATGCTCGCGCAATCGCTGCTCGACGAGGCGCGCCACGCCGGCTACTCGGTGATGCTGCTCGACACGCTCGACGAGATGGAGGCCGCGCGCGGCCTGTACGCCACGCTCGGCTTCGAGGAGATCCCGCCCTACTATTTCAATCCGGTCGCCGGCGCGCACTACCTGAAGGCGGAGCTCGATTGAACCGAGCTTCGGCCGCCGGATGCAACCGAGCGAGCCACTCTGCGCGGGGCGGGCTCGCGCCTCGCTGCCCAACCTGACTCCGGGGATCCCGATGAACCCGTTCAAGCACCTTCTCTCGGCTGCCGGCGGTCACTCGCCGGTGGGCACCTGGATCAGCTCTGCGAGCCCGCTGGTGGCCGAGGCGATTGCGCACGCCGGCTTCGAATGGGGCGTGATCGACATGGAGCATTCGCCGCTCGACCTGATGGACGTGGTGCACCTGCTGCAGGCAGTGTCGTCGTCGCGCATGGTTCCCGTGGTCCGCGTCCCGTGGAACGACACGGTGACGATCAAGCGCGTGCTCGATGTCGGGGCTACCACGCTGCTCGTGCCCTTCGTGCAGAGCGCCGACGAGGCACGCCGCGCGGTTGCCGCGACGCGCTATCCGCCGGAGGGTGTGCGCGGCATGGCCGGAGGCAGCCGCGCGTCGAAGTTCGGCATGCTCGCCAACTACCTGTCCACGGCCAACAGCGGCATCGCCCTGATCGTGCAGCTGGAGTCGATGCTGGCAGTCGGGCAGCTCGAGCCGATCGCCGCCGTGCCGGGCGTGGATGCGCTGTTCGTCGGCCCGGCCGACCTGTCGGCCTCGATGGGTCACGTCGGCCAGTTCACGCATCCCGCGGTGGTGGAGGTGATGGCCCAGGTCGTGCGGCGCTGCAAGACCCTGGGCAAACCGGTCGGAACGATCGGCGGCACACCGGAAATGGTGGCGCAGTACCGCGCGATCGGCTTCGACTACGTGGCCATCGCCTCCGACCTCGGGCTGCTGGTCCAGGCCGCACAGGCCGCGATCGCGTCGTTGCGAACGCAGGGTTCGATCCATGTGCACACACTGGCGGGCGGAACGCAAACGGGCGGCGGGCGTTGAGTGGCGGGCGGCGTAGCATTCAGAGACAGTTGTTCGGGCAACGAAGAGCGGCGGGAGGGGCATGACCGTATCGGCGATCGACAAGGATGAAACGGAGGCGTTCGAGCTCCGGGCCGGCGCGCTGCGCCTGGCGTTGAGGCCCGACCTGGGTGGCAGCATCGCCGGCCTGTGGCACCACGGCGTGCCGGTGCTGCGATCGGAGGAGCCCGATCAACTTGCTCGTGCACGCAAGGCGGCCTGTTTTGCGCTCGTGCCGTACGCAAACCGCATCGCCCAGGGGCGCTTCAACTGGCAGGGCCGGCCCTATCAGCTGGCACTCGCTGTCGAAGACGGCCCGCACGCTTTGGATGGCGTCGGCTATCTGTCGCGGTGGGAGTTCGAGCCGCCCAGCGGGCCGAGGGGGCCGGCGGAACTCGCGCTGACATTCGAACATCGCGCCGACGAAGGCTGGCCGTTCGACTTCCGCGCGCGCCAGCTGTTCCAGCTCGGCCCGACCTCGCTGCGGGCCGAATTGAGCGTCACCAACATGGCATCGCACGCGGCGCCGATGGGAGTGGGCTGGCGCTGCTGCTTCCCAAAGAGAGCGCGCAGCCGCTTGCACGTGGAGTGCAGCGGCAGATGGGAGCTCGATCCGTTCAAGTTGCCGACACAGCTCGTGCCTCAGCCCGGTGTCGACGCCGACCTGGCGCATCTCGACTACGACCATTGCTTCGAGGGCTGGGCAGGCCCGGCGCGCATCCGCGACGAACTCTTCGCGCTCACGCTGCGTTCGTCGCTGGGCAGGCTCGTGATCTGCACGCCGCAGGGGGAAGACTTCTTTGCCGTCGAGCCCGTGAGCCACGTCAGCAACGCGATCAACCAGCCGGCGCCGAGTGCGCTCGGGCTGGTGACCTTGCAGCCTGGGCAGAGCCACCGCTCCTGGATGGTGCTCGACATTCAATCCACGCACTGAGCCCAATGCCCGATGACGTGCCGGCCAATTTCGAGGCCACGGGTTATTACGTATAATTTCGTGGGTTTGCCGGCCTTGAATCATCGCAACACCATGACCGAACGTTTGGACCGTGGCGGGTGGGATGACGAAGAGGACGCAGATCACATCACACCCCTAACGCGCGCGCAGGCGCAGGCACTGCGGGACAGCCAGCCATCAATTTCGGTGTGGCAGGTCGTCGCGGCGCAGGCGGCAGCGGGCGTGGCGGTAGCGGGCGCGGCATGGGGTCTGAGCGGGCGCGGCGCGGTCGGCTTGTCGGCACTTTATGGTGCGGCGGTCGTCGTGCTGCCGGCCATGCTCCTGGCGCGCGGCGTGGGCCGGCTGGCGGGGGCCGGGCCAACGGCCGGAGTGATCGGGTTCCTGGGTTGGCAGGGCGTGAAGATGGTGCTCTCGCTGGCGCTGCTGTTGGGCGCCGTGCGGGTGGTGCCGGGCCTGAACTGGCCTGCGCTGCTGGTGGCGATGGTGGTGTGTTTGCAGGTGAACTGGCTCGCCCTCTTGTGGCGGGGTCGAGCGAAGAAGAACGAGCGTCGTTGAGGAAGACATGGCAGCAGAAGGTCACGCGTCAGCACTCACCCCGGGCGACTACATCAAGCACCACTTGCATCACCTGCAGAATGGCGAGCAGACGGGTCCGGTCGACTTCTCCATCATCAACTTTGATTCCCTGTTCTTCTCGATCACCCTCGGCATCATCGTCTGTTGGCTGCTGTGGCTGGCCGCGCGCAAGGCGACCTCTGGCGTGCCAGGGCGCTTCCAGGCGGCGGTCGAGTTTCTCGTCGAGATGGTCGACACCCAGGCCAAGGGCATCGTCCACAACGCGGGTAGCCGCAAGTTCGTCGCCCCGCTCGCGCTGACGGTGTTCGTCTGGATCTTCCTGCTCAATGCGATGGATCTGCTGCCGGTCGACCTATTGCCCGCGATCTGGTCGATGATCTTCAGCGCTTCGGGCCACGACGCTTCACACGCCTACCTGCGCGTCGTGCCGACCGCCGACTTGTCGACGACGATGGCGATGTCGGTCACGGTGCTGCTGATTTGCCTCTACTACAACGTCAAGATCAAGGGCCCGATCGGCTGGGTCAAGGAATTGTTCACCGCCCCGTTCGGCAACCACTTCCTGCTCTGGCCGCTGAACTTCGCGATGCAGATGGTCGAATTCATTGCCAAGACCGTGTCGCACGGCATGCGGTTGTTCGGCAACATGTACGCGGGCGAGCTGATCTTCCTGCTGATCGGCCTGATGGGCGGCGCGTTCGCGTTCAGCGGCACCGGCATTGCGCTGTTGCTCGGCCATGTCGTTGCCGGCACCGTCTGGTCGATCTTCCACATCCTGATCATCACGCTGCAGGCGTTCGTCTTCATGATGCTGACGCTGGTGTACGTGGGGCAGGCCCACGACCACCACTGATCGCCGCGATTCCCCTTTCACCCACCCCCCCAAGCTCCAAGAAGGAAACACCATGGAAGTCATCAGCTTTGTCGCCCTGGCCGCCGGCCTGATCATCGGTCTCGGCGCGTTCGGTGCCTGTATCGGCATCGGCATCATGGGCAGCAAGTACCTCGAGTCGGCGGCGCGCCAGCCCGAACTGATGGGCGAACTGCAGACCAAGATGTTCCTGCTCGTTGGCCTGATCGACGCGTCGTTCATCATCGGAACCGGTATCGCGCTGTGGTTCGCCACCGCCAACCCGTTCCTGGCCCAGATCGCCAACCTGCCGAAGTGACCGGCGCGATTGCGCGATCCGCGCAGCGACGCGAGACCCTTCGCTGAACCGAGAGGCGAGACGTGAGCATCAACTCAACACTCATTGCACAGATGATCGTGTTCCTGATCCTGATCGGGTTCACGATGAAGTTCGTCTGGCCGCCCATCATGGCGGCGCTCGACGAGCGTGCGCGCAAAATCGCCGACGGTCTGTCGGCGGCCGACAAGGCCAGGAGCGAGCTGGCGGTGGCCAATCAGCGCGTCGAGCAGCAGCTTTCCGCCGCGCGTGACGACGCCGCCAAGCGCCTCGCCGACGCCGAGCGGCTGGGGCAACAAATGGTCGAGGAAGCCAAGTCGCGCGCGAGCGAGGAAGGCGCCAAGATCATCGCCGCGGCCAAGGCCGAGGCCGAACAGGAAGCGGCCAAGGCGCGCGAAGTGCTGCGTGAACAGGTGGCCGGGCTCGCCGTGAAGGGGGCCGAAGCCATACTGCGCCGTGAGGTCAACGCCGGGGTGCACGCCGAGTTGCTGGGTCGCCTGAAAGCGGAACTGTAGCCATGGCCGAGCTGGCAACCATTGCCCGGCCCTACGCCGAGGCGCTGTTCAAGGCCGCCGGGGGTGGCGACGCCTCTGCGCTGACGGCGCAGGTCAATGCGCTGGCAGCGGTGGCGGCCAACCCCGATCTGCGCCAGTTCGCCGACGACCCGAAGGTCGGGGCGGCGCAGGTGTTCGATGTCGTCTCCGCGTTCGCGGGGGCGCTCGATGCGAAGATCGGCAACCTGCTGCACGCGGTGATCGACAACGGACGCCTGGCCGCGCTGCCGCAGATTGCGGCGCAGTTCCAGGCGCTGATGAACGCCCGGACTGGCGTGTCGGACGCCACTATCCAAAGCGCGTTCGCGATCGACGAGGGCCAGTTCGCCGACGTGGTCGCTGCGCTCGAGAAGCGCTTCGGCCGCAAGCTCAACGCGCGCGTCGAGATCGACGCCGACCTGATCGGCGGCATTCGCGCCGTGGTCGGCGACGAGGTGCTCGACACCTCGGTCAAGGCCCGTCTGGAACAGATGAAGGTCGCGCTCACCGCGTGAACCTGGAGAACCCCATGCAATTGAATCCCGCAGAAATTTCCGAGCTGATCAAGAGCCGCATCGAAGGCCTTTCCAGCGCGGTCGACATCAAGAACCAGGGCACGGTCGTGTCGGTGGCCGACGGCATCTGCCGCGTCCATGGGCTGTCCGACGCGATGGCCGGCGAGATGCTCGAGTTTCCGGCCACGCCCACCGGCCAGCAGACCTTCGGCCTCACGCTGAACCTCGAGCGCGACTCGGTCGGCGCGGTGATTCTGGGCGAGTACGAGCACATCTCCGAAGGCGATGTCGTCAAGTGCACTGGCCGGATCCTGGAGGTGCCGATCGGTCCCGAGCTGATCGGCCGAGTCGTCAACGCGCTCGGCGTGCCGATCGACGGCAAGGGCCCGATCAACGCCAAGATGACCGACGTGATCGAGAAAGTCGCTCCGGGCGTGATCGCCCGCCAGTCGGTCAGCCAACCGGTGCAGACCGGGCTGAAGGCGATCGACTCTATGGTGCCGATCGGTCGCGGTCAGCGCGAACTGATCATCGGCGACCGCCAGACCGGCAAGACCGCGGTGGCGATCGACACGATCATCAACCAGAAGGGTCAGAACATGACCTGCGTCTACGTTGCGATCGGCCAGAAGGCGAGCTCGATCAAGAACGTGGTGCGCGCACTCGAACAGCACGGCGCGATGGAGTACACGATCGTCGTCGCCGCGTCGGCCTCCGAGTCGGCGGCGATGCAGTACGTGTCGCCCTACTCGGGCTGCACGATGGGCGAGTACTTCCGCGACCGCGGACAGGACGCGCTGATCATCTACGACGACCTGTCCAAGCAGGCCGTCGCGTATCGCCAGATGTCGCTGCTCCTGCGACGCCCGCCGGGACGCGAGGCCTACCCCGGCGATGTGTTCTATCTGCACAGCCGCCTGCTCGAGCGCGCTGCCCGCGTGAATGCCGACTACGTCGAGAAGTTCACCAACGGGGAAGTGAAGGGCAAGACGGGGTCCCTCACCGCACTGCCGATCATCGAGACGCAGGCCGGCGACGTGTCGGCCTTCGTGCCGACCAACGTGATCTCGATCACCGACGGCCAGATCTTCCTCGAGACTTCGCTCTTCAACTCCGGCATCCGCCCGGCCATCAATGCCGGCATCTCGGTATCGCGGGTCGGTAGCTCGGCGCAGACCAAGCTGATCAAGAGCCTGTCGGGTGGTATCCGTACCGACCTGGCGCAGTACCGCGAGCTGGCCGCGTTCGCGCAGTTCGCCTCCGACCTCGACGCGGCGACCCGCAAGCAGCTCGACCGCGGCGCCCGTGTGACGGAGCTGCTCAAGCAACTGCAATACACGCCGCTGCCGATCAGTCTGATGGCCGCGACGCTGTTCGCCGTCAACAAGGGCTACGTCGACGATGTGGACTTGAAGAAGGTGCTCGCCTTCGAGCACGGCCTGCACCAGCACCTGAAGTCGAGCCACGCCGCATTGCTGGCCAAGCTCGAGAACGACAAGGCGATGGACAAAGCCGCCGAGGAGGAACTGGCCGGCGCGTTGACCGCCTTCAAGAAGTCGTTCGCCTAAGGAGACCCGTCATGGCGGCCGGCAAGGAATTACGCGTCAAGATCAAGAGCTTCGAGAGTACGAAGAAGATCACCAAGGCCATGGAGATGATCGCGGCGTCGAAGATGCGCAAGGTGCAGGCCCGGATGAGCGCGGCCCGGCCGTATGCCGACAAGATTCGCAATATCGCGGCGAATCTCTCGCAGGCGAACCCGGAGTACCGCTCGCCGTACATGCGCAAGAGCGACGCGCCGAAGAACGTCGGCTTCATCGTCGTCACTTCCGACAAGGGGCTGTGCGGCGGGCTGAACTCCAACATGCTGCGCGCTGTCACGAGCCGGATGGGCGAGACGCAGCAGGCCGGTGGCAAGGTGCACACAGTGGCGCTGGGCACGAGGGGTTACGCCTTCCTGACTCGCATCGGTGCCCGCGTGATGAGCTTCGCGGTGCAACTCGGCGATGCGCCACCGATGGACAAGCTGTTCGGCCCGGTCAAGGTGATGCTCGACGCCTTCGCCGAAGGCGAGATCGACGCGGTCCACCTGTGCTACACGAAGTTCATCAACACGATGTCGCAGCAGCCGTTGATCGAGCAACTGCTGCCGCTCACCGGTGAGCGCCTGCAACAGTCGGCGAGCGAGAAGGCGCAATACGGCTGGGACTACATCTACGAGCCCGACCCCCCGAGCGTGATCGACGCGCTGCTCACGCGCTACCTCGAGGCGCTGGTCTACCAGGCGGTGGCCGAGAACATGGCCTCTGAACAGGCGGCGCGCAGGGTGGCCATGAAGGCCGCCACCGACAACGCGAGCAACCTGATCGCCGAGTTCCAGCTGGTCTACAACAAGACCCGCCAGGCAGCGATCACGACGGAACTCTCCGAGATCGTCGGCGGCGCCGCCGCGATCAGTGGCTGACGGCATGACGCCCCCCCAAGCTCACTTCGTTTGCTGCCCCCAGGGCCCGGCAGGGGCCCCTGCGTGGCCCGTGGGGCGCGCAGCCGGCTTGGCAACGGCCCGGTGCCGGCCGGCCGAGCCAACGCTAGAAGTCGAATACCGTTTAGTTGCGACCTAACTTGAGTACAAGTTAGTCTTCTCTGAAGCTTCGCTTTGAAGGACTGTAGGAAATGGCACAAGGCAAGATCGTTCAGTGCATCGGCGCGGTGGTGGACGTCGAGTTCCCTCGCGACAAGATGCCCCACGTCTACGACGCGCTCAAGCTAGAGGGCTCGGCACTGACGCTGGAAGTCCAGCAGCAGCTCGGCGACGGCGTGGTGCGCACCATCGCGCTCGGTTCGTCCGACGGCCTGCGCCGCGGCCTGATGGTCAGCAACACCGGCAACCCGATCACCGTGCCGGTGGGCAAGGCCACGCTCGGCCGCATCATGGACGTGCTCGGCAATCCGATCGACGAGCGCGGGCCGGTGAGCGCCGAGCTGGCGATGCCGATCCACCGCAAGGCGCCGAGCTACGACGAGCTCAGCCCGTCGCAGGAATTGCTCGAAACCGGCATCAAGGTGATCGACCTGATCTGCCCGTTCGCCAAGGGCGGCAAAGTGGGCCTGTTCGGCGGCGCCGGCGTGGGCAAGACGGTGAACATGATGGAGCTCATCAACAACATCGCCAAGGGGCACTCGGGCCTGTCGGTGTTTGCCGGCGTCGGCGAGCGTACCCGCGAGGGCAACGACTTCTATCACGAGATGATGGAGTCGGGCGTCGTCAACAGCGACAACCTCGGCGAGTCCAAGGTGTCGATGGTCTACGGGCAGATGAACGAGCCGCCTGGCAACCGCCTGCGCGTTGCGCTGACCGGCCTGACGATTGCCGAGTCGTTCCGCGACGAAGGCCGCGACGTGCTGTTCTTCGTCGACAACATCTATCGTTTCACGCTCGCCGGCAACGAGGTGTCGGCGCTGCTCGGCCGGATGCCGTCGGCGGTGGGCTACCAGCCGACGCTGGCCGAGGAAATGGGCCGCCTGCAGGAGCGCATCACGTCGACCAAGGTGGGCTCGATCACCTCGGTGCAGGCTGTCTACGTGCCGGCGGACGACCTGACGGACCCGTCGCCGGCGACGACCTTCGCTCACCTCGACGCCACCGTGGTGCTGTCGCGCGACATCGCCTCGCTCGGCATCTACCCGGCGGTGGATCCGCTCGACTCGACCTCGCGCCAGGTCGACCCGAACGTGGTCGGCGAGGATCACTACAACACGACCCGCGCCGTGCAGGGCACGCTGCAGCGCTACAAGGAGCTGCGCGACATCATCGCGATCATGGGCATGGACGAGTTGAGCCCGGAAGACAAGCTCGCCGTCAGCCGAGCGCGCAAGATCCAGCGTTTCCTGAGCCAGCCTTTCCACGTGGCCGAAGTCTTCACCGGGACGGCGGGCAAGTACGTGCCGCTGAAGGAAACGATTCGCGGCTTCAAGATGATCATCGACGGCGAATGCGACGCGCTGCCCGAGCAGGCCTTCTACATGGTCGGCACGATCGACGAGGCCTTCGAGAAGGCGAAGACGACCACGTAAGGATCCGCCATGGCCACCATTCACGTCGACGTCGTCTCCGCCGAAGGTAGCATCTTCTCGGGCGAGGCCAGGTTCGTTGCGCTGCCCGGCGAGAACGGCGAGCTCGGCATCCTGCCGCGCCATACGCCGCTGATCACGCGCATCAAGCCCGGCGCGGTGCGCATCGAGCGCGCCGACAACGGCGAGGAAGAGTTCGTCTTCGTGGCCGGCGGCATTCTCGAAATCCAGCCGGGCACCGTGACGGTGCTGGCCGACACCGCGATCCGTGGCCACGATCTCGACGAAGCCAAGGCCACCGAAGCGAGGAAGCTGGCCGAGGAAGCGATGCGCAACGCCAGCAGCGACATCGACCTGGCCAAGGCGCAGGGCGAGTTCGCCACGATGGCGGCACAGATCGCCGCGCTGCGCAAGTTCCGCAAGAAATAGGCCTCGTCGTGTCGCTGCGGGGCTCCGCGGCAGACCGGACACGCCCGCCTTGCCGCGGGCGTTCCTTCATGTGCGGGCTCGACGCGAGGGTCAGCGCCGATGGCCGCCGCGGCACGCGGCGCTAGACTGAGGCTTTCAAGCGCTCAGGATGAGATCACCCATGCCCCGCGTCGTCATCACCGGCACCGGCCTGTACCAGCCGCCCCAGGTCATCACCAATGCCGAACTGGTCGAGGCCTTCAATGCCTACGCCCAGCGGTTCAATACGCGCAACGCAGCTCGCATCGAGGCCGGCGAGGTCGAGGCGATCGTCGACTCCAGCGTGGAGTTCATCGAGAAGGCCTCGGGCATCAAGCAGCGCTACGTGATCGACAAGTCTGGCGTGCTCGACCCCGACCGCATGCGGCCTCGCATCGCACCGCGCGCCGATGACGAGTTGTCGCTGATGGCCGAAATCGCCGTGGCCGCGGCTCGCCAGGCGATGGCCACCGCCGGCAAGCGTGGCGAGGATATCGATGCCGTGCTGTGCGCCAGCGCCAACATGCAACGCGCCTACCCGGCGATGGCCGTCGAGATCCAGCAGGCGATCGGCGCCGGCGGCTACGGTTTCGACATGAACGTGGCCTGCTCATCGGCCACGTTCGCGATCGAGCAGGCGGCCAACGCGGTGCGCGCCGGCAGCGCCCGCTGCGTGCTGGTGGTCAATCCCGAGATCACCTCGGCCCATCTCGAATGGCGCGACCGCGACTGCCACTTCATCTTCGGCGATGTCTGCACCGCGGTGCTCGTCGAGGGCGACGACACCGCCACCGCGCCGCAGCGCTGGGAGATCCTCGGCACCCGGCTGGCGACGCAGTTCTCGAACAACATCCGCAACAACTTCGGTTTCCTCAACCGCTGCGAGGACACCGATCCCGATGCGCGCGACAAGACCTTCCGCCAGGAGGGTCGCAAGGTCTTCAAGGAAGTGGTGCCGCTGGCCGCTGCGCATATCGAGGGCCATCTCGCTGCGTTGGGCATGACGCCCAAGCAGGTGCGGCGCTACTGGCTGCACCAGGCCAACCAGGGCATGAACCAGTTCGTGCTACGCAAGCTGCTCGGCCACGATGTCGCCGCCGACACCGCACCGCTGATCCTCGACGAGTACGCCAACACCGCATCGGCCGGCTCGATCATCGCCTTCCACCTGCACAGCACGGACCTGGCGGCGGGTGACGTGGGGGTGATCTGCTCGTTCGGTGCCGGCTACTCGGTGGGCAGCGTCATCGTGCGGCGACTGTAGGCACCATCGGCGGCGCGCCGAGGCGCCGACCCCTCAGCGCAGCAGTGGCGCGTCGGGCAATTCGTTGGGATTGGTCTGACCCGGTCGCAGCGAGAAATGCTGCACCAGCAGCGTATCCACCGCCGCGATGGCAGCGTTCAAGCCGTCTTCGAAGCGCCCGGCCTGAAAGGCTTCGCGCATACCGCCGACGATGGCCTGCCACTGCGCCGGGCCCACGTGGCGGTCGAGCCCGCGGTCGGCAACGATCTCGATGCGGTGCTCGGCGAGCAGCAGGTAGATCAGCACACCGTTGTTCTGCTCGGTGTCCCAGACGCGCAACTTTCCGAAGAGCGTCACCGCTCGCACTCGCGCCGAAGCACCGCGCCACAGGTAGGAGAGCGGTAGACCGGCCTCGACGCAGATGCGGATCTCCCCGCTGTGCGCTCGCTCACTGGCAGCAATCCGCTCGTGCAGACGTTCGAGCGCGCCGCTGCCGAGCGCGCGCCGGGCATCGCCTGCATCGAGCCAGCGGTGTCTCAGGATGCGCATCCAGCGGTTCATGCTCACCAACTCCCCGAGGCGCCGCCGCCGCCAAAGTCGCCGCCGCCGCCCGAACTGAAGCCGCCGCCCCCGCCGCTGCTCCCGCCCCAGCCGCCCCCGCCACCGCCCCAGATGACCGGGCCGCCGCGGCTGCCCGCCCGGCTGCCGATGCCGATGATGCCGACCAGCACCAGTGCCAGCAGCGCCGCGGCGCCGGCCACGAAGACGCTCGCCGTGAGCCACCAGCCGATACCGCCGACGATGCCGCCAGTGGCGAGGGTGCCGAGCTTGCGTCCGAACAGGCCGGTCAGCAGCGCGCCGGCGATCGGCGCGCCGACGAACAGGAAGATCGCCAGGTCCTGCCAGTCGAAGCCTTCGGCCGGGCGCTTTGCTGCCTGCCGCAGTGCTTCGGGCTCGGGCAGGCCCTCGGCACCGATGCGCGCAGCGAGCCGGTCTACGCCTGCATTCAAACCGCGGGCGTAGTCTCCGGCCTTGAAGGCCGGCGTGATGCTTTCGCTGATGATGCGGCTCGCGGCCAGGTCGGGAATGGCGCCTTCGAGCGCCTTGGCCACCTCGATGCGCACGCGCCGATCGTTCTTCGCCACGACGACGAGCACCCCGTCACCGACCTGGCGGCGGCCGATCTTCCAGCTGTCGGCAACTCGCTGCGCGTAGGCAGCAATGTCCTCGGGCTGGGTGCTCGCCAGCATCAATACCACGATCTGCGAGCCGCGCTCGCGCTCGATGCCGGCCAGCCGGCCGTCGAGCGCCTCCGCCTGTGCCGCGCTGAGCGTTCCGGTCTGGTCGATCACCCGGCCGACGAGTGGAGGCACCGGCTGCACGTCCTGCGCCAGGGCGCCCGCGGCGATCGCCAGCGACGCGAGAAGCGCAGTCAGCCAGCGCAGCATCACACTCTGGTGTTCACTTCGACGCCGGCTTGTCGAAGCTCACCGTCGGCGGAGCGGATATCTGCGCCTCGTTCTGCACCGTGAAGTTGGGCTTCGCGCCGTAGCTGAAGATCATTGCCGTCAGGTTGGTCGGGAAGCTGCGTGCCAGCACGTTGTAGTCGGCCACGGTCTTGATGTAGCGGTTGCGGGCAACCGTGATGCGGTTCTCTGTGCCTTCGAGCTGCACGCGCAGATCCTGGAACGCCGCGTTGGCCTTCAATTGCGGATATTGCTCGGCGACCACCATCAGCCGGCTCAAGGCGCCGGTGAGTTCACCCTGGGCCTTCTGGAACTTCTCGAATGCCTCGGGGTTGTTCACGAGTTCGGGCGTCGCATTGATGCTCGTCGCGCGTGCGCGCGCCTCGATCACCTTGGTCAGCGTGTCCTGCTCGAAGCTCGCCTCGCCCTTGACGGTGGCGACAATGTTGGGGATCAGGTCGGCCCTGCGCTGGTACTGGTTCAGTACCTCCGACCATGCAGCCTTGACCTGTTCGTCGAGGCGCTGGAAGTCGTTATACCCACAGCCGCCAAGGGACAGCGCAGCTGCGATGGCCAGGAGCCAATTCCAACGTGAGCGAATCATGAGAGTCCTTCCAATTTGCGCAGACTTTGCTGTCCGCGGGGCGAAGATGGGGCGATGCAGGCCGCCTTCAAGGCGGCGGCCCCGCCGCCGGGCGCGAATTCACTCGACCGGCAGGAACCCATCGATCGACAGGTAGCGTTCGCCGGTGTCGTAGTTGAAACCGAGCACAGTCGTGCCGGCCGCCAGCTCGGGCAGCTTCTGCGCGATCGCCGCCAGCGTGGCGCCCGACGAGATGCCGACCAGCATGCCTTCTTCGCGTGCCGCGCGGCGCGCCATCTCGCGCGCTGCCTCGGCCTCGACCTGGATCACACCGTCGAGCAGGGCGGTGTGCAGGTTCTTCGGGATGAAGCCGGCGCCGATGCCCTGGATCGGATGCGGGCTCGGCTTGCCGCCGCTGATCACCGGCGACGCGCTCGGCTCGACCGCGAAGACCTTGAGCTTCGGCCACTTCGCCTTGAGCACCTGCGCGCAGCCGGTGATGTGGCCGCCGGTGCCGACGCCGGTGATCAACGCATCGACGCCGCCTGGAAAGTCGGCCGCGATCTCCTGCGCCGTGGTGCGCACGTGCACGTCGATGTTGGCGGTGTTCTCGAACTGCTGCGGCATCCAGCCGCCCGGCGTTTCGGCAAGCAGTTCGGTCGCGCGCGCGATGGCGCCGTTCATGCCCTTCTCGCGCGGCGTCAGCAGGAAGCTCGCCCCGTAGGCCAGCATCAGGCGGCGTCGCTCGATGCTCATGCTGTCGGGCATCACCAGCACCAGCTTGTAGCCCTTCACGGCAGCCACCATCGCGAGGCCGATACCGGTGTTGCCAGAGGTCGGCTCGATGATCGTGCCGCCCGGCTTGAGCGCCCCCGATTGCTCGGCCGCCTCGATCATCGACAGTGCAATGCGATCCTTGATCGAGCCGCCCGGATTGGCTCGCTCGCTCTTGATGAACACGTTGTGCGTGCCACCGAACAGCCGGTTAATGCGGATGTGCGGTGTGTTGCCGATGGTCTGCAGGATGTTCTGGACGGGCATGGCGGTTCTCCGAAACGCAGCCATAGGCAGACTGCAGGTGGGCGCACATTATGGAGCGGACAGACGTTCCACGTTTGCGACAATCGGCGCATGAACAAACCGCTGCAGAACGACACCTTCCTCCGCGCCTGCCTTTGCCAGGCGACCGACTACACACCCGTCTGGCTGATGCGCCAGGCCGGGCGCTACCTGCCCGAGTACAAGGCCTCGCGGGTGCGGGCCGGCAACAGCTTCATGGCGCTGGCGACGAACCCCGAATTCGCCACCGAAGTCACGCTGCAGCCGCTCGATCGCTACGCGCTGGACGCAGCCATCCTGTTCAGCGACATCCTGACCGTGCCCGATGCCATGGGCCTCGGGCTGAGTTTCGGCGCCGGCGAGGGGCCACGCTTTGCCCATCCGGTGCGCGACGAGGCAGCCGTGGCGGCGCTCGCCGTGCCCGACATGCAGAAGTTGCGCTACGTGTTCGATGCGGTGAACTCGATCCGCAGGGCGCTCAACGGCCGCGTGCCGCTGATCGGTTTCTCCGGCAGCCCGTGGACGCTGGCCTGCTACATGGTCGAGGGCGCGGGGTCGGACGACTACCGGCTCGTGAAGACCATGCTCTACAGCCGGCCCGACCTGATGCACCGGATTCTCACCATCAACGCCGACGCCGTGGCGGCCTACCTGAACGCGCAGATCGACGCCGGCGCGCAGGCGGTGATGATCTTCGACAGTTGGGGAGGCGTGCTGGCCGACGGTGCTTTCCAGCAGTTCAGCCTGGCCTATACGCACCGCGTGCTCGAGCAGGTACAGGCCGAGCGCGACGGCGTGCGCGTGCCGCGCATCGTCTTCACCAAGGGCGGCGGGCCGTGGCTCGAAGACATTGCCGCGCTGCGGCCCGACGTGATCGGAGTCGACTGGACGGTCAACCTCGGCGCCGCGCGCGCGCGCGTCGGCGCGGGCATTGCGCTGCAGGGCAACCTCGACCCGAACGTGCTGTTCGCGCAGCCGCAGCAGATCGAGGCCGAGGCGGTCAAGGCGCTCGAAAGCTTCGGCCCGCCCGGTCCGACGAACGGACACATCTTCAACCTGGGTCACGGCATCAGCCAGCACACGCCACCGGAGAACGTCAACGTGCTGGTGGATGCCGTCCACACGCACTCGCGGCGCATGCGCGGCCGGCAGACCGGCGCAGGCTGAGTGTCGCCGTACAGCCGCAACCGGCGTCTGCAAGCAGTATTTTCCCGATTGTTCGGAGTCGGGATTTCGCCTCTGAAAACTGCGAATTCTTGCGTCCGGTGCTTGACTTATCCCCAAAATGCGGCTTCTCCCGGCGCGGCGCCGTCGCTTCCGCGTTGCGCCGGCGAAGCCGAGGCGTTGTCGTGTAAGTCGTTGATTTCATTGATGCGCCCGCAGGTGCTGCGAAATCGCGCAATGTTCGCGCAAGCCCCATGGATCAAGCCCTTGGCGCAACTTCGGGCGGGTTTCCCACAAAGTTATCCACAGGACCCGTGGACAATCTTGAAAAGTCTGTCGAATCATGGACTTAGGGGTGCTGCTTGAAGAGAACTGGAGCTTTGTCACCTAACTCGCATCGCGCCGGGAATGGCTGAGCTGCGACAAGTCCGGGTCGCGGTCGATGCCCCGCAGCACAGCGGTCTGACGGGGCCGCTCGACTACACCAGTGAGCACCCGCTTGCGTCCGGTTCATTGGTGCGCGTGCCGCTCGGGCGCCGGGAGGTGGCGGGCCTGGTGTGGCCGACGGCGCAGTCCGAACAGGTGTCGGACTCGATGACCGCTATGGTTGCATCGAGCGTGACCCTGCGAGCGGTGCGGCAGGTCGTTCGTTCGCTGCCCCCGCTCTCGCCGCGCTGGTGCGAGCTGGTCGGCTTCACCGCCGCGTATTACCAACGCAGCGTGGGCGAAGTGGCGCTCTCCGTGCTGCCTCCCGAGCTTCGCAAACTCGACGATGCGCAGTTGCAGCGGCGCATCGACCGGCTGCGCAAGGCGTGGACACGGGACGCGCTGCCCGACTGCGGGCTCCCCGGGCGGCGCGACCCGCCGCCGGCCAGTGCCGAACAGGCACAGGTCCTGACTGAACTCGGTCTGCTGATGGCGACGCAAACGAGCCCGGTCGTGCTGCTGCACGGCGCCACCGGCAGCGGCAAGACCGAGGTCTACCTGCGCGCCGCCGAGCAGGTGCTCGCCGCCGGGCGCCAGGTGCTGGTGCTGGTGCCCGAGATCAATCTCACGCCGCAGCTCGAAGCGCGTTTCGCCGAGCGTTTCACCGCGGGCCCGGCGCCGCGGCGCATCGTCTCGCTGCACAGTGGCCTGACGCCCGCGCAGCGCCTGCGCCACTGGCTGGCCGCACACCTGGGCTTGGCCGATCTGGTGCTGGGCACGCGGCTGGCGGTGTTCGCTTCGCTGCCACGGCTCGGGCTGATCGTCGTCGACGAGGAACACGACCCGTCGTACAAGCAGCAGGAAGGGGCCCGCTATTCGGCACGCGACATCGCGGTGTATCGCGGCAAGCTGGAGCAGGCGACCGTCGTGCTCGGCTCCGCTACGCCGTCGCTCGAGAGCTGGCAGCGCGCCCTGGAAGGACGCTACACGCGCCTGGCGATGCCGTCGCGCATCGGCGGCGGCGCGTTGCCGCAGGTGCGCCTGATCGACATGAACCAGATACCGCGCGGCGGCGCGCAGCAGGCGCTCTCGCCGCAGCTCGTGGCGGCTCTGCGGCAGCGGATCGAACGTGGCGAGCAGAGCCTCGTCTTCCTCAACCGCCGAGGGTATGCGCCGGTGCTGCACTGCGGCGCCTGCGGCTGGAAGAGCGCCTGCCCGCACTGCAGCGCCTGGCGTGTCTTCCACAAGCTCGACCGCTCGCTGCGCTGCCACCACTGCGGCTTCACGCAGGCCGTGCCGCGCGCCTGCCCAGATTGCGGCAACACCGACATCGCGCCGATCGGTCGTGGCACCGAGCGCCTCGAAGAGCAACTCGCGCAGGTTCTGCCCGAGGCCCGGGTGGCGCGCATCGACGCCGACAGCACGCGCCTGAAGGGCTCGCTGCAGGTACAGCTCGGCGCCGTGCACGCCGGCGAGGTGGACGTGCTGGTGGGCACGCAGATGATCGCCAAGGGGCACGACTTCCGCCGCATTACGCTGGTGGCTGCGGTCAACCCGGACAGCGCGCTCTTCAGCAGCGACTTCCGCGCGCCCGAGCGATTGTTCGCGCTGCTGCTCCAGGCGGCGGGCCGCGCCGGGCGAGACGCCGAACACGCCGCGCGCAGCGAGATGTGGGTGCAGACCTGGCACCCGCGACACGCGCTCTATGCCGCGCTGCACGGGCACGACTTCGCGGCCTTCGCGGCCAGCCAGCTCAAGGAACGCGAGATGGCCGGGCTGCCGCCCTATTCTCACCTGGCCCTGCTGCGCGCCGAAGCTCGCAGCGCCACGGCGGCGCGCGACTTCCTGCATGCCGCGGCGCAGATTGCTGCAGCGTCGGCGGGCAGCGCCGACGTCGCCTTCTATCCGCCGGTGCCCGCCAGCGTGGCGCGTGTCGCCAACGTCGAGCGCATGCAGATGCTGATCGAGTCGCCCTCACGCGTCACGCTGCAGCGCGTTCTGGCCGGCTGGCTGCCGCAATTGCACGCCCTGAGGAATGAGCGACGCGGCGCCGACGAGCGCATCCTGCGCTGGGCGGTGGACGTGGACCCGCTGGCGATTTGAGTCCAGCTATCTCAGCAGCCCCGGGACCTGAGCCGCAAGGGCCTGCCGTTGGGACGTCGCGCTGCCCATCAGTGCGAACCCGAGAAGCCTGCCGTCGGCGCCGTGGAAGCGCGCCTCCAGCGCCTGGGCGTCGGACTGCACCGACCACTCGCCGACGTCGTCCATCGGCGGCGGGCACACCACCGTCGGGCAGGCTGGCGTCTTCACGACCACCGGCATCGCGGGGTAGATCACTGCGGTTGGCGTGCCGGCCAGCGTGGCCGCCAGCGCGCGGGCCTGTTGCATGATCGGCATCACGTAGGGGAGCGTGTGGCCCTCGACCTCGGCGCAGTCGCCCAGCGCATATACGTGCGCTGCCGAAGTCGCGAGTCGGCGGTCGGCGACGATGCCGCGTTGAACCACCAGGCCCGCGTCGCGGGCAAGAGCCGTGCGTGGCCGCAGGCCGATCGCCGAAAGCACCAGGCCAGCCTCGGTGCGGCCGCCGTCGTTCAGGCCGATCGTGAAGCGGCCCGCGCTGCAGTCGACACGGGTCGCTGCGACGCCAAAGCGAAACCGCACCCCGGCCGCCTCCAGTCGTTCGCGCAGCCATGCGCCCGCGGCCGCCGGCAACAGGCGCGACAGCGGCCACGCGGCAGGATCGATCACCGTCGGCACGATGCCGCGCGCGAGCAGGTCGTTGGCGAACTCGCAGCCGATCAGGCCGCCGCCCAGGATGGCCACTTCCGACACCTTGTCAAGCCGCTCGGCGAAGCGTGCGTAGTCGTCCAGATCGTTGACCGACAGCACGTCCGGCGCCCCATCGCCTTCGAGCGGCAGGCGGATCGGATCTGCGCCTAGCGCAAGCACCAGGTCGCGGTAGCGCAGCGATTGCCCGTCGGCGGATTGCACCGTTTGCGCCGTCGTGTCGACGTGCAGCACCTCGGTGTGCGTGCGCACCGTCGCCGGCAGCTCGTCGGCCATCGCCGCGGCGGGCTTCATGACCAGCGTGGCTGCCGTCTTGCGGCCCGCCAGCGCGTTCGACAGCATCGGCTTCGAATAGAAGCCCGCGTGGTCACGACTGACGATGACGAGCGCGGTCTGCCTGTCGAGCTTGCGGAACTCGCGCGCCGCCGTGTAGCCCGCGAGTCCGCTGCCGATGATGACGACCGGTGGCGACGAGACCGTTGCAGCCATGCCCGGTCAGATCTCGACCATCTCGAAGTCGGCCTTGGCGACGCCGCAGTCGGGGCATTCCCAGTCGGCGGGAATGTCGGCCCAACGGGTGCCGGGCGCGATGCCTTCGGCGGGCAGTCCGAGCGCCTCGTCATAGACGAAGCCGCAGACGATGCATTGATAGCTCTTCATGGGGATGTTCCTCGATGTTCGGAGTTCTGCGGGATCAGGCGTTCAGCTTGTCGAGCACGGCCTGGTACTGGTTGGCATGGCGCTCCTCCACCTTGGCCAATGCGGCAAAGCGTTTGGCGGCCTTCTCGAGCACCACCTTGAACAACTCGGCATGTTCCCTCGACTCGGCGATCTGACCGTCGATCTCCGTCACCGCCGCAGCATGACCCTCGGCGACGGCGGCATTGCGGAAGCTCGGGTACATCTCGGTGTACTCGTAGGTCTCGCCTTCGATCGCCAACTGCAGGGCCTTGGCGGGCGTCACGTTCGCCTTGGGGAACAGCAGGTCGGCATGGCCGAAGGCGTGCAGGATTTCCTGCTCGGCGGTGGCCTCGAACGCCGCGGCGGTCGACTCGTCGCCTGCCGCGCGGCACAGCTTGGCGAAATAGCGGTACTTGATGTGCGCCATGGACTCCCCGGCAAAGGCCGCTTCGAGGTTCTTGACGGTTACCGAGCCGGGGGCGTGGAAGGGACTGGACATCTCGATCTCCTTTCAGTGCGGCAGGTGCCGCGATGAAGGGAATGCTAGGGGCGCGATGCGCACCTGCAAAGTCAATTACCTCTATCAAGTCGATAGACGGTGGCGATATACCCCGCCTGCGCGCGCTTCTTCCCGGGGTCACCTTCCGGGGTCAGCCTTGCATCAGGCCGAGGCAGGCCAGCACCGCCAGTGGCGCGGTGTCGGCACGCAGCACGCGCGGCCCCAGGCTCACAGGGGTAAAGCCGAAGCGACGCGCCAGCGCCTCCTCGCCCGGACTCAGCCCGCCTTCCGGGCCACTGAGCACGAGCACCGCATCGCGCGTGCCCGCCAGCGGCGTAGCCGCTTGCGCTAGCGTGGGCGCGTCGCCGAGGCTGAGCAGCAAGCGCACGTCGGCGCCTGGCGCGGGTAGGGATTGCAGCCAGACCGGCAGCGCGGATACGGGGGACAGCGCAGGAAGCCGGGTGCGCCCACTCTGCTCGCAGGCGGCGACGGCGACGCCGCGCCAGTGCACGAGCTTCTTTTCGGCGCGCTCGCCCTGCAGCCTGAGCACCGAGCGCTCGCAGAGGAGCGGCGCAATCACCGCAGCGCCGAGTTCGGTGGCCTTCTCGATCAGCGTGTCCATGCGATCGTTGGCCGGCATGCCCAGCGCCAGCGTGACCGCCCGCGCCAGCTCGCGCTGCACCGCGTCGTGCGCGCCGATGCGCACGCGCACCTCGCTGCGCCCCATTTGCGTCACGGTGGCGGCGAACTCGCCGCCGCGACCGTCGAAGAGGGTCAGTTTGGCGCCGGGTTGAAGACGCAGCACCTGCACGTGACGCGCCGCGCCCGGGGGTAGGCTGAGGTCGGTGCCGGCGAGCAGCGGGGGTTCGACAAAGAAGCGAGCAGGCATGGCGGTTCCTTCGCTACAGTTTGCCCGATGGAGGCAGGACACAGATGAGCAACACATCACCTTCCATGCTCGACCAGGCCCAGGCCTGCCACGACGACGACCCGACGCGCGCGGCCGACCTGCTGCGCCGGATCGACCCGGCGGCGCTGCCCGCCGAGCGCTGGCCGAGCCTGGCGTTCCTGATCAACCACGTGCTCGGCGAGAAGCTCGACTCCTGGGCCGAGGCGCATGCGATGTTCGATCCGCTGCTGCGCGTCGCGGGCGAGAGGCCGCCGCTGGCCCTGTGGCGCCAGGCGGCGACTGCGGCGCAACTCGCCGGCGACGATTCCGCCGCGGCACGCCTGTGCGACGAGCTCGCAGTCTCGGCCGGCGCCAGCGTGAGCCAGGCACAGGACACGGTTTCCCTCAGCGCCGCGATGTATCGGACGCCGATGCTGTCCTCGACTGCAGCCGCCGATACGGTAGCTCTCGCGCTGCGGGGGCTCGCGGCGCCGTCGTGGCAGCAAGCCAGCCAGCTCGACGCGGCCATCGCTGCGTGCGCGAACAACATCGCCTCCAGCCTGCTCGAGCGGCCCCGGGCTGAACTGCGCCAGGACCCGTTGCGGACCACGCTGGCCGACACCGCCCGCCTTGCCGAGCGTTTCTGGCTGCGCGCAGGCACGTGGGTGAATCAAGAACGCGCCGCCTACCTGCGCGCGATGGTGGCCAACGCACTGGGCGACGCAGCGCAGGCCCGCGAAAACGCATTGCGCGCACTGGCGCTGCTCGACGAGCACGATGCCGAGCGCGCGGAGCAGGTCGACCGCGCCTTCGTCGAACTCGAGCGTGCGCGGGCCTGCCGCGACCTGGCCCTGCAAGACGAGGCGCAGGCTGCGCAGGACGCGGCCGATGCACTGGCCGCCCGCTTCGACGATGTGGGCCTCGACGAGTGGTTCGCGAAGCGCCGAGCCGAACTCGGCACGCCGGCCCGACGAGTCAGTCCTGGAACGCCGGCGGCGTGAGCGCGGCACCCACGATCAAGCGCGTCAGCACGCTCGCGACCTCGCGCGTGAAGCGCAGGAAATCGTGGTGCGCCGTGTCGTCGGCGCGGTCGGAGATCACGCGCAGCAACGCGAACGGCAGCCCGAAGTCGGCGCACACCTGGGCCACCGCCGCGCCCTCCATTTCCACTGCCAGCGCATCCGGCAAGGCCAGCCGCAGGGCGGTGCTCTCGACGGCGGTGGCGACGAAGCGGTCGCCGCTGATCACCAGACCCTGGTGCAGGCGCGGCGTGTCGATGCCAAACTCGGCCAGGTGCTCTGCGCCGACGGCGTGCACTGCGCCGGCCAGGCAATTCGCCGCCGCCACGGCCAGGTGGTCGCTCAGCGCGCTGCCGGCCGGGAAGCGCGAGCGGCCGGTCAACGGCACCTCGTATCGCGGGAACAGCGGCGAGGCATCCATGTCGTGCTGCAGCAGTTCGCGTGCCAGTACCACGTCGCCGACGCGAACGCCCGCCGCCAGGCCACCGGCCACGCCGGTGAAGAGTAGCGACTGCGGCGCGAACTCGCTGGCCAGCACCGACACCGTGGTCGCGGCGGCGACCTTGCCGATGCCGCTGAGCACGAGCACCACCGGCTGACCGTGCAGGCGCCCGCAATGGAACTCGCGTCCGGCGCGGTTCACGCGGCGGACGTCGTCGAGCTGCGGCAGGAGGGCGCGCAATTCCTCGTGCATCGCGCTGACCACGGCGATCGGCGCATCGCGAGCATCGGGTGTCGATCGGGTCATGCGAATCTCATGGAATGGGTTGCGCGCCCAGCACCCAGGCGAGCACCGGGAAGCTGACGAATGCGAGTACGGTCGAGGTCATGATGATGCGCGCCACGCGGCCGTTGTCGGCCTCATAGCGCTCGGCCAGCAGCGACACGTTGCTCGCGCTCGGCAGCGCTGCGGCAAGCACGAGCACGGAGAGGCCGAAGGCCGAGACGGCGATGCCGGCCGCGTGGGCCAGCAGTCCGGCGCTGAACACCAGCAGCGGGTGCACGAAGAGCTTGAACAGCGCCAGCGGCACGAACTGCGCCGGCGGCGTCAGCGTGTGCGCATGCCGCCCGGCGCGCCACAGCACGGCGCCGATCGTGAACAGCGCCACCGGCGTGGCGGCGTCGCCCAGCATCTTGACGATCTGGCCCACCGCGCCGGGCAGCGCCCAGCCGGCCAGCGAGAACAGCGCGCCCGCGCCGATCGCCCACGGCAGAGGGTTACCCAGCGTGCCACGAATCGAGCGTCGCACGGCAGCCGCCATCGGGACGTCGCCCAAGGCGCCGTCGTCGTGGCTGCCACTGTGCATCTGCGCCAGCGCGATGCAGAGCGAACTGGTGAGGAAGAGATCGACGAGCAGGGTGCCGATCAGCGGCCCGGCAGCGCGCTCGCCGAACAGCGCCACCAGCAGCGGGACACCCATGAAACCGGTGTTCGGGAATGCCGCCACGAGGGCGCCGAAGGCGGCGTTCTTCAGGTCGACACCGGGCCCGCCAGCCTCGCTGCGCAGGGTCGCCGCCACCGCGAACGCCACCATCGCCAGCGCGCAGACGGCGTACAGGCCGATCAGTGTCGGATCGATCAGCTGCGCGAACGGCGTGCTCGCGCCCAGGCGGAACAGCATGCACGGCAGCGCGAAGAACAGCACGAAGGCGTTGAGCCCCGGAATCGCCGACTGCGGCAGCAACCGGCCGCGCGCCGCGACGTAGCCGCACAGCACGAGCGCGAAGAACGGAACGGTGACGCCGAGGATCGACTGCATCGGAACCGAGTATCGCAAGCGCCGCGCGGCGCTGTCAGCATCCCATGCCGAACTGCATTCGATCGATTGGATTTCTCCGATCACAAACAAGCCGTTCGTCCTTCGAACCCTCAGGACCGGACGAACGGACTTTCTTGCTGACTGATCGCAGACGCGTATCAGTTGCTCGACCGCGTCATTCGCCCAGGAGCTTCTGGAACGCCATGTTGAGCTTGGCCTGTGCCTCGACCAGCCGGGTCTGGCGTTGAGCCAGCCACTCGTCGTCGCCTTTGACCGTCTGTTGCGTAATACCGAGCATGCGCGTGACTTCGGCCGGCTGCGGCCCGCCGATGCCTACGCGTGTACGCACCATGTTCTCGGGTGAAAGCGTGGCCTTGAAAGTGGTTGCATCCAGAGGCAGCTTCGTTTGCGCGACTGAATACTTGCCCGCCGCCTCGGCGTAGATCCTCACGGCTTGGTCATACGGGAACTCGGAGGGCTTGATGTTGTTCGCCTTGGCGTAGGTGACCACCTCGCTGGCGAAGTGATGCCCGACACGGAACGGAATTTGGTTCATCCGCTGCAGCGTCTCCGCCAGTTCCATCGACGTGGTCCAGTCGTCGTTCAGTTCTTCCAGCGACCGCTTCGGATCTATGCGCAAGGCCTTCAGCACGGAGACGTACTGGTTCAGCATCTCGGTGGCCAGCACGAAGGTCCTTGGCGTCTCCCAGGCGTCCTTGTAGTCGACCATGCCCGGCGTCACATTGTGGGCGCGCAGCGTGACCCACTGGGCTGCTGCAACGACATCGGAAGCCTTGCTGCGGACTCCCATGATCACGCCCGGGTTCTGCTTCTGCGGCATCGCACTGCTGGTGTAGGTGCTGCCCGAATCCAGCAAGAGCCAGGGCCGGCTCTGGTGATACTGTGTATGGACATCTTGCATCATTGCGCCGATCCGAATGGCCACCGAACTCACGATGTTGGCGGCCTCGATCGGTACGTCGTAGGAGATGACCTGACCGGCATCGTAGGAGTTGACGACCAGCCCGTCGAAGCCCAACAGTTCCGCGAGGCGATCACGGTTGAGCGGCCAGCTCGAGTTGGCGAGCACGGCGGTGCCCATCGGGCTGAGATTCAAGCGCGCGTAGCACTCGCGAATTCGCTGGCCGTCGCGTGCCAGGGAATCGGCGAAGGCAAGCAGGTAGTGCGCGTAGCTGACCGGCTGGGCCTGCACGCCGTTCGTGTAAGCCGGCACGAAGGTCTCCGCATTCTTGGACGCCATGTCCAACAGGGCCCGGCGCGCTGCGAGCAGGGCAGCGGCTGTATCGAGGAACTCGGTGCGCAGGCGCATCACCCGCACGGCGGCCAGCATGTCCTGGCGGCTGCGCCCGGTATGAATCAGGGTCGCCTCCGGCCCCGACCGGTCGGAAATGATGCGCTCGACTTGCAGCACGTCGGTTGGCCGTTTCCCGCCGGGCTGGTCGGCCTGCCGGATCGAGTACGCCACGCCTTCGGCAATCGGCCGCACCAGGGGTCGCGGGATGAGGCCTTCTTCGACCAGCATCACGGTCGACGCCATGTTGATGCGGCCTAGCCAGTAGAACTGGTCCTGCGCCTTTGCCGTGGCACTGGTGGCGTCCTTGGTGACCGTGCCACGAAGCTTGTCGGCCTCGGCCTGGCATTCCGCCGTCGTGCGGCACGGCGTGTCGCGGACGTCCGCAGCATGAGCGCTCACGTTGCACAACGCCAGGCACGAGACTGCGAAGGACAGGCTCTTCAATGTCATGGGTCGCCCCCTCCGGGTAGCCGTTGTAGGGGGTCGATCGTAACGGGGCGCTCTATCAGGCGCTCGAGTTCCTTGAGCTTGTCCAACCAGACAGGGAAGCGCATCCGGCCAGAGGGCGGTCGGCATTGCTCAGACCGCGAAGCAACCCCCTGACGAGGGACTTCTGATGGATGACACCGCCACTTCGCCGGCCACACATGACCGGCTGCACAAGGCTGGGACTGGCAATTCAGTGCCAGAAAGCGACGGGCAGTCAGAGACAGCATGCGGCCGCTCAGTTCCGGCAGGTGAAGGACGGCACACGACCGAGGCTGTGTGAGAACTGTTCAACAGCGCTGACCTTGGCCGCCGATGCTATTCAGCTTCGGAATCGGGTGTCTTGCGCCATCCAGTGCGTTCACATGGCCGATATGCGTATTCGGGCCATTCTCAACGCTGAGTTCACTCGAATTGGCCATGAAGAGGCGCTCACGCGCCCGCCAACCTCATGGCCTTCATCGTTTTGGCGATACCGAGCACGCTGATCATTCGCTTGAGGTTGTATGCGAGCGCATGAAGGCTGATTTCGGTGGGCACGTGCACGAGTGTCTTCATCAGGAAGTGCGCCGAACCCATCCAGTGCTTCAATGTTCCGAAGACGTGTTCGATCGTTCGTCTTCGGATCTTCATCGCATCGGGCTTTCGATCCAGGCGGGCCTGCATCGCGTCGAGCACGTCCTCATGCTCCCAGCGCCTGATCCTGCGCGAGGTGCCCGGCGTGCACTGTGCCTTCAGAGGGCAGTCGCCACACCCGTAACGCGCGTAGGTGCGCATGGTCATGCCGTCGTCAACGAAGTCTGATCGCCTGCAAAGGGTCTGTCCCGCAGGGCAGCGGTACTCATCGTCGCGCGCGACGTAGATGAAGTCGGCCTTGCTGAACCGACCCTCGGCCTTGGCGTTGGAAGTCATCGGCTTGGGCACGTAGGTCTCAATGCCCGCCTGCTCGCAGGCCAGGATCTCCGGGCCCTTGAAGTAGCCCCTGTCAGCGATGAGTTCGATCTGGTCTTTACCCACCGCCTCGCGCGAGTGCTGCGCCATCGACCACAGGCTGCCGCGGTCGTGGCCTTCGTTGATCACCTCGGTGGCAACGATCAGGTGGTGCCTGGTGTCGGCCGCGATCTGCACGTTGTAGCCCACCATGCCCGTGCCGCGCCCGCTGGTGGCCATCGAGCGCGCATCAGGGTCGGTTTGCGAGAGTTGTTGGTCGGGCTGCTTGCCCAGCTCGGTCTGGACATCCCGCAGGTGCTGCATCTGCTTGCGCAGCTTGACCAACTTGTCCTGCAGGCGCGTGGTCTTGACCTGCAGGTCCGCCGGCTGGGTGCGGTCCGCGGTGTCGAGTGCATCCATGTAGCGCGCGATGCTCTCTTCGACTTGCTGCATGCGCTTGGCCAGCTTGTGCGGCGTGAAGTTGCGGTCACGGTTGTTGACCGCCTTGAACTTGCTGCCGTCCACAGCCACCACGCCTTGCGACAGCAACTTGAGCTGTCGGCAGATCGATACGAAGCGGCGGAACACGTTGCGGATGCCGGCAGGGTTGTCGTGGCGGAAATCGGCAATCGTCTTGAAGTCCGGCGCCAGGCGTCCGGTCAGCCACATCAGCTCAACGTTGCGCTGGCACTCGCGCTCCAGGCGCCGGCTGGATTGAACGCGGTTGAGGTAGCCGTAGATGTAGACCTTCAGCAGCACCGCGGGGTCATAGGACGGCCGCCCCGTGGACGCCGGCGTCGTCCCTTTGAAGCCCAGTGCAGACAGATCGAGTTCGGCAACAAACGCGTCGACCACCCGAACCGGGTTGTCCTCGGCTATGAAGTCGTCCAGGCACTCTGGAATCAGCGTGACCTGACTTCGGTCCCGGCCTTCGATGAAGCGCGACATACCGGCTCCCGTGCTCGATATGTCCGCGAACTCTACGGATTCGATGCTCCCGGTGTGAGGGGGTTCTCACAGCCTCGACCCATTGTGAGCACTCGAACCTGGCAGAGCGAACGTCAGCAAAGCGCCTTCCAGCCGACCCTGAGCCAGCCTCGTTCTGAGTAGGGAGCCGGCCATCGCGAGTCGGTCACGACGGTCAGCCACGCGAGGCCTCAACGGATCGGCGAGCGTCGCCGTATCCGCACAATTCCTCATCGCGTGCGCGGCACCGCCTGGGCCGCTACAGCGGGCTCTCATCGAAGCCACCGCGCAGGTCTATCCGCGCCTTGCGCTCGATGTCTCTGAAGGGCGCTCCCCGTAGTGCAATCGGTACTCTTGTGAGAAGCGGCCGAGGTGGAAGAACCCCCACCGTGTCGCAACATCGGTGACCGAGGATCGCGAGTTCCCCTTGAGCAGCTCACCGCGAACTGCCGCGAGCCGGCGCAGCATCAGGAAGCGTCGCGGGCTCACTCCGAAGGCCTCCCTGAAGGCGCGCTCGAGGCGCGACAGGCTGGTGCACGCTGCGACACACAGGTCGTCGATGCGCACCGACGCTTCACCCGTGGACTCGAGATACTCCTCAGCGCGACGAATCACGCGCCAGCGCTCCCCAGGGCGAAGCGAAGCACCGCTATCGCCCTTGCCACCCCGTCGGGCCAGTTCACTCAGCAAGACCGACAGCAGTTCGTCATGCGCGCGCTCCACGTCTGCTGCGCCGAAATGCGCCTTGGTTTCCTGCGGTGCCAGCACGGGCGCTAGCTCACCCAATGCCTGGAGAAGGTTGGCATCCATGTCGCCGCGCATCCTCCTGGCGCTTGTGGCCAGCAGCGGCGTCATCGCCAGCCCTGCCGATTCGAGCCGGCTTCGAGGTACCTGCAGTGTCAGCCACTGCGCCTGCGGCGGCAGGGCGATCATCAACTCGCCCCCTTCAGGGAAGACAACCATGTCGCCGCGGACATTCGGCTGCCCGTGTACCCGCCAATCACCTCGACCGTCAAGCGCCAGCGTTAGCGTCACCATCTCCTTGGTCAATTCCCCGCGCGCCAAGACCGCCAAGTTGTAGCTGCCCCAGTCGACGCGGGTGCTGGCGGCAGCTGTGTGCGCGATCTGGCCGCGGAAGTTCCCGCGCTCGAGCTGCACATGCTCCAGCACGCCGTCCTGCAACGCCAGCGACATGGCACCGGGATCGAAGGTGAAGATCTCGGTGCTGCGTTGCTGCGAATGCGGTGACTGTGCTGCGTCGGGTTGTCCTGCGCTCATAGCTCGTCTTGCATTGGGGTTGCGCAGACTGATCAGGCCGTCATTGGGCGCGAAACAACCGCCCTCCGCAAGCGGACAAGCTCGGAGCCCCTCGCAGATCGACGGAAATCGGATAGCCACGCGACCGGCGGGTCCCTAGAGTCCCGTCATCCGGCACCGCCTTCGCGCCGCGTCGCCATCACACACTCGGAGACAAACCGTGCCCAAGCTCTCGGTCATCGATCTGGCGATGTTCCTTCTGGAGACACGCGAACGCCCCTTCAACGTCGGCCCGCTGGTCCTGCTGCGGCCGCCGAAGGGCCAGCCCAAGCGCTTTGCCGACAAACTCCTCAAGCGCATGCTCGAGCATCCGCCGGGGCCCCCGTTCAACTGCAAGCTCTCGCTGTCGCTCACCAGCGCACCGAGCCTGGAGCCGCTGGAAGGGGCGGACCTTTCGTGGCATGTGCACCGACTGACGCTGGACGGCGATGGCTCGATGAGCAACCTGCTCGAGCAGGTGTGCACGCTGCACGAAACCCCGCTCGACCGCAGCGGCCTGCTGTGGCAGTTCTACGTCATAGATGGACTGGCCGACGGCCGCGTAGCGCTGTACGGCAAGGTGCACCACGGAACCATCGACGGGCGCACCTTCGTCCAGGCGGTGACGCACTGGCTCTCCACCGACCCGGCAGATCCCGAGGTGCGCGCCTTGTGGCAAGGCGTGCCGCGCGCCAACCACGCGCGGGACAAGCTCGAGGACGAGCTCGGCGATGCCGGCCGTGCGGTCGGCGGGACGCTGCGCAAGTCGCTGGCCACGGCCTCGGGCATCGTGAGCTCCACCGCCTCGCTGTACCGCATGCTCGCGGGACAGGGCCTGCGCAGCCTGGGCCTGAACGACAAGGCGATGGCGCTGCCCTTCATACGCGTGCCGCGCGTGCTCAGCGGCAAGCCCAGCAGCAAGCGCAACTACGCTTTCACGACATTGCCGCTGGGTGAACTCAAGGCGCTCGGCAAGAACGCCGGGGCGACGGTCAACGACATGCTGCTGGCCGTACTCGACGGCGCGCTCGATCGCTACCTGGCCGACAAGCCCAGGCGTGCGCGCAAGCCGCTGGTGGTCGACATGCCGGTCGCGCTTTCCGGCGCGAGCGGAGGCAACCAGATCGCGGTGCTCCAACTGGCGATGGGTCTGCCGAGCATGACGCTGCGCGAACGCCTGGACGCGATTCGCAAGGAGACTTCGCGGGTCAAGGCGGCGGTGAAGAACAACCCGGCCGAGACCGTCATGCTCTACACGACGCTGGTGCATTCGCTGCCGATCCTGCTCGAACGCGTCGGCATTTCCAAGCCACTGCTGGTGTCGAACCTGCTCTTCTCGAATCCGTTCGGGCTCGAGAAGCGGTGCTACCTGATGGGTGCCGAGGTCGAACTGGCGCTGCCGATGTCGGTCGTCGCGGCCGGGCAGATGCTCAACGTCACCGTGGTCACGCTGGCGGACCATTTGCAGATCGGATTCCTCGGCATTCCCAGTGCCGTCGACCACATCGACCGACTCGCCGATTGCACGCGTGAAGCGTTCGAGGAACTGAAGGCTGAGTTCGGCACCGGCGAGGCTCCCGAGTCAGCCTCCGTACAGCCGGCGGCGCCACCCGCTGCGGGCAAGGGCACGGGCGCCGAGCGCGCCCCGGCCAAGCCAAGAGCGGCCAAACGCACGGCGCCAAAGCCTGCTATGAAACGGCACACCGCCGCCAAGCGTGTGGCCCGCAAGGCAGCGGCCGTCTAAGAGCCGACGATGCGCAGGACACTGCTCAACCTGTTGCTGCGCGCGTTGGTGAAGCCGGTCTGGCGCCATGCGCCGTCGATCGAATTGCTGCGCCGACGCGCCGCAATGATTGATCGCCACTTCGGTGGCGTGGCGCCGAGCGAGCGGACGCACGCCGAGCAGTTGTCCGATGACGTCAGCGCGCAGTGGATCGGGCCCAGGGAGCGCCAACAGGACGGCGCAATCCTGTACCTGCACGGCGGCGCCTTTTGCGTCCATCTGCCGGCTACGTATCGCGCCTTCTGTGCTGATCTGGCGCGCCGCACCCAGGTGCCGGTACTGTTGCCCGACTACCGGCTGGCGCCGGAGCACCCGGCGCCAGCGGCGCTCGACGACTGCGAACTCGCGTACCGCTGGCTGCTGCAGGATGTGCCCGCCGAGCGCATCGTCCTGGCGGGCGACTCGGCCGGTGGGAACCTTGCGCTCGCGCTGTTGCAGCGCTGTCGGCCGGCCGGTCTACCGATGCCTGCCGGTGCCGTGCTGTTGTCGCCGATGACCGACTTCAGTGGTGAGGGCTGGTCGATGCACTTCAACGAGAAGCGCGACGTCATGTTCACCCTGGAGGCGCTCGATACGGTGGTCGGCCACTACCTGCCGCGGGTGTTGGCCGATGACCCGCAGGTCTCTCCGTTGCGCGGAGACTGGAGCGGTCTGCCTCCACTGAGATTCCACGTTTCGAGTTCGGAGATGCTGCTCGACCACAGCCTGCGCGCCGTCGAGCGGGCGCAATTGGCCGGAGTCGACGCGCAAGCGGCGGTCTGGCTCAACCTGCCGCATGTCTTCCCCCTCTTCGAACTGCTGCGCGAGGCCAACCAATGTCGTGGCGACCTGGCCGCCTTCGTCGCCGAAGTGCTCGCGACGCCCAGGCCGACGATTGACGGAAAACGGATAGTCACCATGGAGCCCCACTGCGACAGTACTGCCATGCCCAGGGCCGAGCAAACGCTGGCGTGCCCGGCACCACACACACCAAAGGAAACGGCAATGACTCAACGACACTGGCAAGCCAGCTACGGCAGCATCCCCAAGGACATCAACCCCGACGCGTACCGCTCGGTGGTCGACTTGATGGAGCAGGCGATGAAGCGCTTCGCCGACAAGCCTGCCATGCGCTGCGCGGGCCAGACGCTCACCTACGCCCAGCTAGACCGCCTGTCGCGCGACTTTGCCGCGTACCTGCAGGGCAAGCTCGGCGTCAAGAAGGGCGACCGCATCGCGGTGATGGCGCCCAACCTGCTCGCCTTCCCGATCGCCTTTCTCGGCATCATCCGTGCCGGTGCGGTGCAGGTGAACGTCAACCCGCTCTACACCCCGCGCGAACTGGAGCACCAGCTCAACGACGCCGGCGCCGCGACCATCGTCGTGTACAGCGGTGTCTCGGCCACGGTGGCCGAGGTGATGGCCAAGACTGGCCTGAAGACGATCATCACGGTGGGCGTGGGCGACGGCAGCGGTGTGGTGCTGCCCAGCCCGCCAGTGGATGCGCGACTCGGCGGCGCGATAGCCTTCACGGATGCGCTCGCCGATGGCGCCAAGCTGCAGTTCAAAGCAGTGGACGTAAACGGCGACGATCTGCTATTCCTGCAGTACACCGGCGGCACCACGGGTCTGTCCAAGGGCGCAGCGCTTTCGCACCGCAACCTGGTCGCCAATACCGAGCAGTTCAAGGCCTTCATGCCGGATGGCGTGCGCCCCGGCGAGGAAGTGATCGTCACGGCCATCCCGCTGTACCACATCTTCGCGCTGATGGTGAACTTCATCACCTACTTCTCGGTCGGCGCCGACAACTGGCTGGTCCCCAACCCGCGCGACTTCGACAGTTTCCTGGATACGCTGAAGAAGGCGCGCCCGACCGTGTTCATGGGCGTCAACACGCTCTATGCGGGCTTGGTCATGCACCCGGGCAGCAAGGAGATCGACTGGTCCAGCCTGCGCCTGGCGGGTGGCGGCGGCGCGGCGGTGATCGGTGCGGTGTCCGACAAGTGGCAGGCACTTACCGGCACGTTCATCCGCGAGGGCTACGGCCTGTCGGAGACCTCGCCAGTCGTGAGCTTCAACCCGGCGGCGGTGCAGGCCTTCACCGGCACCACCGGACTGCCTTTGCCGTCGACCGACATCAAGCTGCTCGACGACGAAGGCCGCGAGGTCGGCGTCGGCCAGGCCGGCGAGATCTGCGTCAAGGGCCCGCAGGTGATGGCGGGCTACTGGCAGCAGCCCGCGGCCAATGCCACGGCCTTCACCGCCGACGGCTACTTCCGCACCGGCGACGTCGGCACCTTCGACGCGGAAGGCTTTCTGAAGATCGTCGATCGCAAGAAGGACATGATCCTCGTCTCGGGCTTCAACGTGTTCCCGAACGAGATCGAAGCGGTGGCTACGGGCTGCCCCGGTGTGGGCGAGTGCGCCTGCATCGGCATACCGGACGAGAAGTCCGGCGAGGCGGTCAAGCTCTTCGTCGTCAAGGCACCGAGCGCCACGGTCACCGAGGCCGATGTGATCGCGCATTGCCGCAAGGAACTCACTGGCTACAAGGTGCCCAAGTTCGTGCGTTTCATCGAGGCGCTACCGAAGTCGACGGTCGGCAAGATCCTACGCCGCGAATTGCGCGACGTGGCCTGAACGGTTCAACGGGAGAACGACATGGTGGAGCAAGAACTGGCAGCCTCGGTCGACAAGGCCTACGCGCTGCTGACCGACCCCAAATGGCTCGAGGCGCGCTGCCTGGAACTCGGTGAACTCAGCGCGAGCTGCAAGGCGAAGAAGACGCCGAGCATGGTGGTGACGATGAAGCGCAGGGTGCGGCGCGAGCTCAACGCCATCATCTCCAAGGTGCTCAATCCGGAGAGCGACATCGAACTGGTGGAGCAGTGGCAGACCGAGGGCAAAGGCCACAAGGGCCAGTTGACACTGCGGATCGTCGGCAAGCCGATCAGCGTGACCGGCGACTTCGAACTGGTACCCGAAGGCAAGGGCTGCGTCTACCGCATCCAGCACAAGGCCAAGGTCGACGTGCCGCTGATCGGTGGCGTCGTCGCGAAGTTCGTCCTCGGTCAGACCGAGCAGGGCTGCGCCGACGAACTCACCTACCTCGCCGATTACCTGAAGAAGAACAAGTGACGTGGTGCCGCCGCGCGCCGCCGCTTCAGCCGACGCGCGCAGCCCCGCGCCGTCTCCGACGAAAGAGCCGGAAAGTGGATAGCCACGCGCACAGCCTCACTGAATACTGAGGCATCCCATCGACCGACCCCCAAGACGACGCACAACCGATTGCAACGAATGCGCCGCGGGAGCACCGCGACGGAGTTGCAGGGTGGGTCAACGCCCGGATAGAAGCCTGCGGCAAAGCGGGCACCGATCTGCTCAACCCCTAAATCTCAAACGAAACACCTGAAACCATGACCATGAAACGACTTCAAATCTCGATCGCCGCAGCGCTGCTGGCGCTGCTGGCCGGCTGCGGCAAGAATGCCGGCGTCGGCGGTAGCGCCGGCGACGCCGAGGCTGCGACGCTGAAGGCCAATGCGCAGTTCACGCAGGAGCTCAAGCTCGACGACCCGCAGGACTTCGAGGACGCCAAGCGCGGACTCATCGCGAAGCCCGAGGGCAAGGTGCTGGCCGCGGACGGCAGCGTGCTGATCGACTTCGACGCCTTCAGGTTCGTCGACGGCCAGCCGCCGGCCACCGTCAACCCGAGCCTGTGGCGTCACGCCGTGCTGAACGCCCAGATCGGCCTGTTCAAGGTCACGGACGGCGTCTACCAGCTGCGCGGTTTCGACATTGCCAACATCACGCTGATCGAAGGCAAGACCGGCTGGATCGTCGTCGACACATTGACCGCCCGCGAAAGCGCCGCCGCGGCGATGGCCTTCGCCCGCAAGCACCTCGGCGACAAGCCGGTGACGGCCATCGTCTTCACGCACAGCCATGCGGACCACTTCGGCGGCGCACTGGGCGTGGCCTCTGCGAAGGAAGTCGCCGAGCGCAAGATCCCGGTGATCGCATCGGAAGGCTTCATCGAAGAAGCGACCAGCGAGAACATCCTCGTTGGCACGGCGATGGCCCGGCGCTCGATGTACCAGTTCGGCAAGAACCTGGAACGTTCGCCCAAGGGTCTGGTCGACACCGGCCTGGGCAAGAACGTGGCCTACGGCGCCATCGGCATCCTGGAGCCGACGCAGCTGATCACGCAGCCGACGCAGGAGCTGACGCTCGACGGCGTGCGCTTCGTCTTCCACAACGTGCCGGGCGCCGAGGCCCCGGCCGAGCTGACCTTCTCGATTCCGGACAAGAAGGTCTACGGCGGCGCCGAGAACCTGGCGCAGACCATGCACAACCTGCTGCCGGTGCGCGGTGCCAAGGCACGCGACGCATTGCGCTGGGCCACCTACATGCAGGACGCGCTCGACCAGATGGGCGATTCCGAAATCTACGTCGGCCAGCACAACTGGCCGATCTGGGGCAAGGCGCGCATCAACGAATTCGTCACCATGCACCGCGACGTCTACAAGTACACCCACGACCAGACTGTGCGCCTGGCCAACGCCGGCTACACGCCGCGCGAGATCGCCGACATGATCAAGCTGCCGAAGTCGCTCGCGTCCTACCCCGGCACGCGCGGCTACTACGGCGACCTGCGCCACAACGTGAAGGCGGTGTACCAGCTCTACCTCGGGGCCTACGACGGCAACCCGGCCAACCTGAACCCGTTGCCGCCGCAGGAGTCGGCCAAGCGCTACCTCGAGGTGATGGGCGGTGTCGACAAGGCTGTCGCGGCGGCGCAAGCGGCCTTCGACAAGGGAGACTACCGCTGGGCGGCCGAGCTGCTGAACCATGCCGTCTTCGGCGCGCCCGACAACAAGGCCGCCAAGGAGCTGCTGGCACGCACCTACGACCAGATGGGCTACATGGCGGAGGCATCGACGTGGCGCAACAGCTACCTGACCGCGGCCGCCGAACTGCGCACCGGCCCGCCGACGAAGGGCGTGGATCGCTCGTTCCTGATCGACATGCTGTACCAGACGCCGATCGAGCGCTTCCTCGAAGCGATGGCCGCCGGGCTCGACGGCCCCGCCGCGGATGGCAAGAACCTGAAGATCAACCTCGTAGTCACCGACACGAAGGAGTCCTACGTGCTGTGGATCGAGAACGCGGTGCTGCACTTCAAGAAGGCCGCGCCGGCCGCCGACGCCAACGCGACCCTCACGCTGACCAAGCCGATCTTCATCAAGATGATGGCCGGCACCGCGGGGGTGAAGGACACGCTGCTCAGCGACGACCTGAAGGTCGACGGCAGCAAGATCGACCTGGTGCGCTTCTTCACGCTGATCGACAAGGCGCCGGGGACGTTCCAGATCGTGACCAAGTAGGACCGCTGGCACAAGCGCATGGGCGTCGCTCCGTGACGCGCCGAGCCCCGACGGGGATTCACCCTCAGTCCGCCGAGTCGCGATCGACATCGGGGGGGCCAGGGTGGCGAATGCAACGAGAATGATCATGACAAACGGCAAATTCGATTTCGACTGGCTGATCGTCGGCTCCGGCTTCGGCGGCAGCGTCTCGGCGCTGCGACTCTCCGAGAAGGGCTACAAGGTGGGTGTGCTCGAATGCGGACGGCGCTATCGCGACGAGGATTTCGCCGAGTCCACCTGGCAGCTCGGGCGCTTCCTGTGGGCGCCGATGCTCGGCCTGAAGGGGATCCTGCGCCTGTCGCCGTTCAAGGATGTGTTCGCCGCCAGCGGCTCGGGCGTAGGTGGTGGCAGCATCGTCTACGCGAACACCCTCTACCGCGCCAAACCCGAGTTCTTCCACAACGTCCAGTGGAACGAGATCGACGACTGGGCCAACGTGCTGCGCCCGCACTACGACACGGCCGAGTTCATGCTGGGCGTGAAAACCGTGCCCTTCGATTCGGCCAACCAGCAACTGATCCGCGAGATGGCGCGCCATTTCGGCACCGAGGACACCTTCACCCGCACCCCCAACGGCATCTTCTTCGGCGAGGCGAACAAGACTGTTCCCGATCCCTATTTCGGTGGCGAGGGGCCCGATCGCACCGGTTGCACGAAATGCGGCGCCTGCATGGTCGGCTGCCGCACCGGTGCCAAGAACACACTCGTCAAGAACTACCTGTGGTTCGCCGAGAAGAAGGGCACCACGATCCTGCCCGAGCACGAGGTGGTCGATGTCGCGCCGCTGGGCGCGGCCGACGGCAGCGACGGCTACCGCGTCACCACAGAGCGACCCGGAGCCTGGTTCTTCAAGGGGCGCAAGAGCTTCACCGCGCGCGGTGTCGTCTTCGCAGCCGGCCCGCTAGGCACCAATGCGCTGCTCGCCAACTGCAAGCACGGGGGCTCTTTGCCCGCGGTCAGCGACCGCCTCGGCGAACTCGTGCGCACCAACAGCGAATCGATCCTCACCGTGCGTCTGCCCGAGGATCGGCGGACCTGGAACGACGTCGCCATCAGCTGCAGCATCCACGTCGACCACGACACTCACATCGAGTTCGTCAACTACGGCCGCAAGGGCGACTTCATGTCGCTGCTCTACACCGTCCTGGTCGGCAAGGGCAGCCGGGTGACGCGGCCGCTGAAGTGGCTGGGCAGCATTGCGCGTCATCCGCTGCAATGGCTGAAGACTCTCTGGCCAGTCGGCTGGAGCGAGCGAATGGTCATGCTGCTGGTGATGCAGGCGCTGGACAACGCCATTGCCTTGCGCGCCAAGAAGCGCTGGTTCGGCGGCGGCTACAGCCTCTCTACGGAGCAGAACCGCGACAAGCCGAACCCGACCTTCATCGCGGCCGGCAATACCGCAGCAGAGTGGCTGGCAAAGCACACCGGCGGCATCGCGCAGAGCAACGTGCTCGAGGCCCTCGGCAACATCCCGACCACGGCGCACTTGTTGGGCGGAGCAGTGATCGGCGCCGACACGACGACGGGTGTCATCGACCGGCACCTTCGCGTGTTCGGCTACAAGAACCTGCTCGTCTGCGACGGCGCGGCGATGCCAGCCAACCCGGGTGTGAATCCTTCGCTCACCATCACTGCGCTGGCGGAGCACGCGATGGCACAGATTGCACCCGTTCACGCGAAGCAGGCACAAGTCGAATTGATCGGAGTTCCGGCATGAGCGCCGTCCTGAATGCGGTACCCGGCGCCAATGCCGATGCGGCGGAAATCGCCCGCATGCGCGAGCTGTTCGACCGGCAGCGCAAGGCCTTCGACGCGGCACCGTTCCCGGACCTCGCCTCGCGCAAGGCGAACCTGCGCAAGCTGATCGCTGCGCTGCAGAAGCACCAGAACGACATCGTCGCCGCGGTGAACGCCGACTTCGGCGTTCGCGCAGGCGCCGAGACCAAGCTGGTCGAAGTGATGGGTCCGATCCTCGAGGCGCATCACTGCCTGTCGCACCTGCGCAGGTGGATAAAGCCGCGCCGGCGCAGCACCGAACTGCTGTTCCTCACCAACAGCGCCTGGGTCGCATACCAGCCCAAGGGCGTGGTCGGCATCATCGGGACCTGGAACTTCCCGGTGTACCTAACGCTGGGGCCGCTGGTGGCGTCTCTGGCGGCAGGCAACCGGGCGATCATCAAGACCTCCGAGTTCGCCCCCCGGACGACCGAGATCCTGCGCAAGCTGCTTGCCGAATGCTTCAGCGAAGACGAAGTGGCGGTGGTCGGCGGCGCGGTCGAGGCCGCGCAGGCTTTCAACGTCCTTCCGTTCGACCATCTTGTCTTCACAGGGTCGCCGATGGTCGGACGCCATGTGATGCGCGCCGCGGCAGAACACTTGACGCCAGTGACGCTGGAACTCGGTGGCAAATCCCCGGCCATCGTTGGCCCTGACGCCGACCTTCTCGACGCGGCGAAGCGTATCGCTCACGGCAAGGCCTTCAACGCCGGGCAGATCTGCGTCGCGCCCGACTACGCGCTGGTGCCGCGCGGCAAGTCCGCCGAGTTCGCCGAAGCGGTGCGCGATGCCTTCGGAAAGCTCTACCCGAAGGTCGGCGGCAACGTCGAGTACACCAGCATCATCACCGAACGTCACGCGGCACGGCTGCGCCAGATGCTCGACGATGCGAAGGCCAAGGGAGCCACGATCGTCCGCTGTGGCACCGATGCCGGTGCCGGCCGGCAGATCCCGCTGCACGTGCTGACGAACGTGAACGACGGCATGCAGGTCATGCAGGAAGAGATCTTCGGTCCGATCCTGCCGGTGCTCGAATACGACCGCCTCGACGACGCGATGGCGATGGTGCGCCGCGGCGAGCGGCCCCTCTCGCTCTATGCCTTCGGCCTGAGCGGCAGCGACGAGGGTCGCCTGCTGAGAGAGACCCATGCCGGTGGCGTGACGATCAACGACTGGGGCTGGCACGTCTTCCAGCACGACCTGCCGTTCGGCGGCATCGGTAACTCGGGCATGGGCAGCTACCACGGCGAGGAGGGCTTCCGCGAGCTGTCGCACGGCAAGTCGGTCTTCAAGCGCCACCGCTGGTTCCCGATCGGCCTGTTCTATCCACCGTACGGCAACATCGTGCAGCGACTTTCGATGCGTTTCTACCTCGGCAAGAACTGACAGCCATCTGCACACGGGTCAAACGCAGAGCATTGTTCTTACGGCTGAGGGCTGCGACTGCTTTGAGGCAGGCCGTCTTGGTTAACGAACTACAGGTTGAGTCAGGTGTTGCCCCGCGACCCCCACCGCCGAGCGGCCGGTGTGCGTATGACAGCCCACACCCGTCGAACAATGTCTGAACTCACCCTTATAGCCGACAGCGGCCGCCAGTCGAGCGCGGTTGATGGTTCACTGCCGACCCTGATGCGACACTCGCTGCCCTGAAATGGTCGCCGCGAAGCAGCCATTCGCGCGGGGTATCTCGCGAAAATCCCAGGGCAGGCCAGCTCAGGCATTGAATCGGCGCAACCAGCCGCTGCATGAACTCCAGCGGCATCATCACCAGGTGTGTCGTGCCGTCGCGCCAGGTGATCCTCAACCTCGGCACCACGTGTCCCTCGGCGTTGCACTGCACCCGTTCGTTGGCCGGCGCCTGACGCACGATGGAGCGGCACAGCTGTTCCAGCGCCTTGCGGTCGGGAGCATCACATCGCACGGCGGGGTGGGCTGCACCCCCGACAGCGGCGCGGAGTGCCTTGCCTACTTCTGGCGCGGACTGGAGTGCGGCAACCTGCGACAGTGCAACACCCTCGAGGCGCGCAAGCTGCAGTTGTAACCGTAGCCGCAGCCGCTATCCTGGCCCGGCCGCGATCAGGAAGCGTTGCGCTAGCAAGACCCAGTAAGCCGCGCCAACGGCGATGTTGTCGTCGTTGAAGTCGTAGCCCGGGTTGTGCACCATGCAGGCGCCGCCCGGCGTTCCGGTAGCGCCATTGCCGATAAACAGGTAGGAGCCCGGCACGCGGTCGAGCATGAACGCGAAGTCCTCGCTAGCGGTGATAGCCGGCCCGTGGAGGTTGACGCGCTCGGCGCCGAGTAGTTCGACGGCGACTTGCCCGGCGAACGCCGTCTCCTCGGGGGTGTTGACGAGCACCGGATAGCCCGGCCGCCAGTCCACCTCGGCTTGCACGCCAAAGCATTCGGCCTGCGCATGCGCGATCGCGCGAATCCGCGCCTCGAGCTGGGGACGCAGCTCGCGGTCCAGCGTGCGCACGGTCAGCTCCAGCCGGGCTTCGTCGGGGATCACGTTGCCGACGTTGCCCGCATGCATCGCGCCCACTGTGACCACCGCTACCTGTTGCGGATCGACGTTGCGCGACACCACGGTCTGCAGCGCCAGCACCAGGCTCGCCGCGGCAACGACCGGGTCGCGCGCGTGGTGCGGAAGCGCGCCGTGGCCACCGACGCCGCGCAGCGTGATCTTGCACGTGTCCCCCGAGGCCATCGCCGCGCCGGCACGCATCTCGAGCCGGCCCTGGGCGATGCCTGGCATGTTGTGCATCGCGAACACCGCGTCGCAGGGGTAGCGTTCGAACAGGCCTTCCTCGATCATGCGCTGCGCACCGCCCAGCCCTTCTTCGGCGGGCGTGAAGATCAGGTGCAGCGTCCCGTCGAAGTCGTCGCGCTTGGCGAGCTCCCTGGCGGCGGCGACGAGCATCGTCGTGTGGCCGTCGTGGCCGCAGGCATGCATCACACCCGGATGCACGCTGGACCAGGCCAGGCCAGTGGCCTCGACGACGGGCAGCGCATCCATCTCCGCGCGGATGCCCAGGCGGCGCGTGCCCGTCCCGCGCCGCAGCGTGCCCACGAGCCCTGTGCCGCCGATGCCCCGCTCGACCGCATAGCCCCAGGCCTCGAGCAGGTCCGCCACCAGCGCCGCGGTGCGGTGCTCCTTGAAGCCCATCTCGGGGTGCCGGTGGATGTCGCGCCGCATCGCGACGAACTCGGCGTCGCACGCGCGCAGCGCATCGATCAGGGCATTCATCTGCAGGTTCCGGCGTGCGTCACTGCGCCTCGAGCTGGATAGCCTTGGCGATCGCCCGGAAGCGCGCGGTCTGGCTGGCGTAGAACTTTGCAGCCTCGTCGAGCGTCATCATCGACGGCACGGTGCCACCGATCTTCTCCAGCTGGCCCTTGGCCGCCGGGTCGCTCATCACCGCGGCGAGTGAGCGGTTCAATGATTGGACGATGGGTTCGGGCGTGTCCTTGCGCACGAAGTAGCCGGTCCAGGTGTTAAAGGCAAAGTTGCGCACCGACTTGCTCTCGTTGATGCTCGGGATGCCTTTGAGGAAAGGCGCCTCGACCACGCCTGCGGGCGCCAGCGTCGCCAGGAACTTCAGCCGCCCTGCGTCCGCCATGCCGACCTGCTGCTCGCCGACGACGATGAAGGACACGTCGACCAGTTCGCCGCCCAGGTCCTGCATGATTGGCGCGCCGCCCTTGTAGGGCACGTGCGTCATGCGCACGCCAATCACCTCGGCGAAGTGCGCGCCCAGCAGGTGGTACAGGCTGCCGATGCCCACGCTGGCGTAGGTCAGCGGCTTGCCCTCGGCGTCGGCCTTCTTCGCCAGCGCCACCAGTTCGTCGATGTTGTTCGCCGGCAGCCCCTTGCGAGCGATCACGGCCAGCGGAAAGCCGCCGATGATCTGCGCCAGGCGCCAGTCCTCGGCGCTGTACTTCACCGCCTTGAGCGCCATCGGCGACAGGATCAGCTCGTTGGGCGAGCCCTGGTACAGCATGTGGCCGTCGGGCGGCGCCGCGAGCACGCGCTGCGCGCCGATCGCGCCGCCGACGCCGCCGACGTTCTCCACCAGCACCTGCTGTCCCAGCACCTTGCCGAGCGGCCGCTCGACGATGCGCGCGATGGTGTCGGACAGGCCGCCCGCCGGGTAGGGGACGATGAGCGACACGGGCTTGGACGGAAAGGTCTGCGCGAACGCGGCGCTGGCCAGAACCATGAGCCCGGCGACGAGGGCCGAACGACGAAGCAGGCTGGGCATGGAAGTCTCCTCTGGGTGCACGCGTCGGATCGCTCGTGGCGGGGTGAGTGATGTGAGGGAGCGATGACGCCGGGGCATCCTAGGAGTCCCGAAACGAGAAGTCCAATGCATTGTGTGCAGGGGTATGATGATCTCAACTCATCTTCGGCCGACTCGGAGGGGTGATGACCCTGGTGCAGTTGCGGCATCTGGTCGCCCTGGCGGAAAGCGGCTCGTTCAGCCGTTCGGCCGAAGCCTGCTTCGTTACCCAGTCGGCGCTCAGCCGCAGCATCCGCGCGCTCGAGGACGAGCTCGGGCAGGCGTTGTTCGACCGCGTCGGCCGCCGCGCCGAACTCACCGCGTTCGGCGCCGAGGTTCTGGCGCGGGCCGCGGCATCCTGTTCGAGTCCGATGAGCTGAGCGCCTGCGGCCCCAAGGCGCGCGACGCGGCGCTCGGCCGCCTCTGCCTAGGCATGGCCTCGGGCCCGGCGGCGCTGCTGACGGCGCCGCTGCTGCTGCACATGGCGACGCAGCATCGGGGGCTGCACGTCGAAATCGCGCGTGGCAACGTCGAGCTGCTCGCGCAGGGCCTGGCCGAGCCGCGCGCTGGACGCATTGGTCCTCGAGGTGCGCTCGATCGCGCCGGCGCCGGACCTGAAGGTGGAAGTCCTGGCCGAATTGCGCGGCGCGTTCATGTGCCGCCGGGGGCACCCGCTGCTGCGCCGGCGCGGCGCAGTGCGCTTCGACGACCTGCTGCACCATCCGATCGTCACGACGCCGCTCGGCGACGAGATTGCGCGCACCCTCGTCGCGCAGTTCGGTCCGCAGGCGCATCCGGCGGCGTGCGTGACCCAGCGCAGCGAGGACATCGCCAGCCTGGCCGAAGTGGCCCGGCAATCCGACGCCGTGCTGTTCGCCGTCCGCGCTGCGGCGCCCGAGCTGGCGGAGATCGCGTTGACGCCGGCGCTGGGCGCGAGCGCGCGCTTCGGCCTGGTGACGCGCGTCCGCCGCAGCGAGGCCCCGGCGTTGCCGGCCGCCCGTCAGTTCATACAGCAATTGTTGCGCGTGCACGCTGCGGCGTCTGCGCTCGCGCCTCGTCGCTCGCTGGCAGCAAACGACGACCGCATGCCACTTGATGCGATTCGCGCCCGCGCCGGCCAAGGCGGCAGCGCGGGCACGGACACCGCACATTACGCCCTCTGGAAGTGCACGCCGCGCGGCTTCAGTACGACGAGGCGGCCGGCCTGCCCGACGAGAGCGCGCCCGGGGCGCGCTGGAGCGACATCCCCGAGTATTGGAGTTAACAGGACTGCGCCTTCGCAATACCCGATTTCCAGATGGAGCAGGTCGTGCTTGCCTGACCTCTGCGGAAGGAATGGACGCACGCCGGCGCGAAGTCGCTTACGCACCCGCTACGCGCGGTTTGCGTTCGCCGCCGAGGAGAAGATGCTTCGTTCAAAGCCCCGTTTCCGCGACGATGGTGCAGTCGGGACCGGCAGTCGAGGCGCTGAACGCGGTCTTATGGTAGGTGGTGGCTGCCGAACGCTGAGGAACCCGGCCGCACGCGCTAAGCAGAGTGCCGTTTGCGGGTTTGCCCAGGAGACATGGCCGCATGATTGCCACCGCAGTTCGGGCAGTGCTCGAGGTCAAGCTCAAAGAGGGAACTGATCTCAACCGGTGCCAGCCCATCAACTGACTTGCTCTGAACCGGCCTTCCGCCAACGCCCGGAATTGGCGACAGTGTGATCTCGCGGCCCGAACTCGACCGGCAGCTCCCGCTGCATCGCAGACGCCGGGAAAGGGAAAGCCGCGCTGACCGCTTCATTCGGGCCGAATGCAGACGGCCGTCCAACCTGGGCGCGGCGGAACCTTGTCCAGCTAGGCGGGATACGCTCCGGGCTTTCCCGCCTCGACCACGAACCCCGCCGCGGTGCGGATCGCGCTCTGCGGGTCGAGCGCGTCGTCGAGCACGCGCAGCTGCGCGTGCAGTGCCTTTGCTTCGAGCGAGAAGCGCGTGTAGCCGTGCTGGTCGGCGCGGCCGTAGCGGATGTGCGGATTGAACGGCAGCGCTGCCTCGATGCGGCTCTGCGCCATGCCCTCGCTGGTGATCGAGGTGCCGCAGAACTCGGTGGCAACGACGGGCGAGTTCGCGTCGTCGAAATCGAGCTTCAGGTCGGCCACGTAGTTCGCGTGCACGTCGCCGCCGAGGACCACGAGTTCGCGGCCTGGCGCTCTACCGCCGCGCCGAGCAGCCGCGTGCGCGCCGCAGGGTAGCCGTCCCAGCCGTCGGTCCAGTACAGGCCGCCGGGAATGTCTGGAGCTTCGCGCTGCGCCGGGTCGCGCCAGCTGAAGCGCGCCATCAGCGTCTGCTGCGCGAGCAGGTTCCAGCCGTGGTGCCGGCTCCAGCCGTCGGCAAGCCAGCGTTCCTGTTCCGCGCCGAGCAGCGTTCGCCGCGGATCGAGCAACGCCGGGCAATCCATCGGCGTCACGGTGCTCGCGCCGCCGCGTCCCGGGCGCGGGCAGGCCTGTGGATCGCGGTACTGGCGATCGTCGACGGCATGGATGCGTGCGAGGCGAGCTCTCGAACATGGCGTCAAGGGACTCGAACTCCTGAACGTCTTCCCCTCGCCAGTTCTTTTCCAGCGTGGCCGCAGTGCATGCATTGGGCACGGCGACAGCAAAGGGAAGGCCGCGCCGCAGAGTAATCAGCCGGTAGATCTCCGGATCGCCTCTGTTGGGCTCAGCCCTAGGTCGTGCGAGGCGCCTTCCGCCTGTCGTTTGATCCGCGGTTCGAATTCGTGCGTGTATGACTGCTGATTTCATGATTCCAGTGTGTCACAATTGCAACACAGCGTCAACCGATTCTTTCTCCGAGATCAGCAATTGTAGTTATGGCCTTGAGACCCCAGCGACCTTGTGTCGCTGGTGAACAGAGTGTCGGGAAAAGCACGCTTTTCCGACAATCTCCCGCCCCTGCCGCACAAGGCGGCAGGAGGCGGGGGCCATAATTTACAATTGCTGTCTGCAGATCTTGTGCGGCCGACGCCCGCGTTCTCCCGTCAGCAGCCAGCGGGCTCCGAATAGGGTGCAGCCGAATGTCGGCCTTTCCGCATCTCCGAGACTGCGGCCCCTACGATCATTGTGGCAAACCCAATTGCCCAGACCAGCAGGATGAACCGGAATGGCGCAGAGCGGGTGACATCTCAACATGCAACAATTGGGTTGACGGCTGGGCTCGCTCGACGGACACGGGGCTGACGCTGCCGGAGATGAGCAGGCAGGCGCCAAGCAGGAGGGCTGGACTACGCCGCGGTCGGCATGGCGATCAATCGGCACCAGCAGCGCCTGCGCTGGGACAGAGAGCTCGCGGCCCCGGAAAGCGCGGCGGTTGAAGTGTTGAATGTTGATTACGCTTCACCCTGATAGCTCACCGCGATGCGGCGGGCCAGACGCCAATCGTTTCGCGGTCTGGCCCTGACTGACCTCGGACGACGCTGCAACTATGTTCCTGTCCCCCAGATTCTCCAGTTTGCTCCAGTTTTCCCCCAACCGATGGCGGTTCAGCCGAGAGGAAATCCGTTGCCCGCGCCGTCGCGGCGCGCTATCGTGACGGCGTGACGAAGGAGTCGCACATTGCCGCGGTTGCCCCTGGGGATCAGCGACTTCGCCGTGCTGCGCGAAGCAGGGCGCGAACTATCTCTACGTGGACAAGACCCGGCGCTGTTCGCCTGCTGCACGCCGGCAAATATCTCTTTCTCGCCCGGCCGCGCCGCTTCGGCAAGTCGCTGCTCTGCTCGACCATCCGGTGCCTCTACGAGGGCCGCCGCGAACTCTTCGCGGGCCTGGCCATCGAACCGCTATGGGACTGGAGCAAGACCAATCCGGTCGTGCATCTCAGTCTGACGGACATCGGCATGTGCCCACGCCGGACACGCTCGGCGCAGTCGCTGCTTGCGCCTGCTGGCCGACGCGGCGCAGCCGCTACGGCATCTCCATCTGACAGGGACGACATGCCCCGGCACGCATTGTCGTCCCTGCTGCGCGGACATCCACGCCCAGACCGGCCGCCGCGTGGTGGTGATCGTGGACGAATACGAGAAGCCGGTGCACGACCACATCGACGATCCGCCGCTGGCCAGCAGATGCGCGACGTGCTCTCCTCCTTCTACGGCTCGCTCAAAGGCTGCGACGCGCAGCTCGAAAAGCTCTTCATCACCGGCATCGGCCGCATGGTCCGCACCAGCATCTTCTCCGAGCTGAACCAGATGAAGGATCTGACCCTTCCGCGACAGCGGCGGAAATCTGCGGCTACACCGAGGACGGAGCTGCACCGCGACTTCGCCCCCTTCATCGCCGCGCCTGGCGCAGGCCAACGGCATGACGGAGGCCCAGGCGTGGGACGACGCTGCGGGAGCGCTACAACGGCTACTGGTGGGGCAACGGCGAGAGGGTCTACAACCCGTGGGCGATCCTCAACTGCCTGGACGACGGCGAATTTGGCAGTTACTGGTGGGCCAGCGGCACGCCGGGCATGCTGGTCGACACTGGCCGAGACGCTGCAACGGCCCGACGGCGACCTGAAGGGCGTCAAGGCCACCGACCTGTCGTTGCTGTTCGACATCGCCCAGCCCAAGGCCGAACCCGCTGCTCTGGCAATCGGGCTATCTGACCGTCAAGTCCGTCAGCGGCCAGGTCTATACCCTGGGCTTTCCCAACGCCGAGGTGCGCGAGGCCTGGTTCGGCATGATGCTCGGACATTTCTGCGGACCGAACGGCGCCGACGGGCCAGACCGCCGCCGCCGTCATGCTGGCGGCCCTGCGCACCGGCAACCGCCCGCCGTTCGAGGAGGCGCTGACGGCGCTTTTCGCCGTCGATTCCCGGCGAACTGCACGTCGAGCGCGAGGCCTACTACCACTCGGTCTTCTTCGCCGCGCTTCGGCGGCGGGCGGGGAAATCATCCCCGAGACGCGCACGGACAAGGGCCGTCCGGACGCCGTGATCAAGACGCCCAAGGCCATCTACGTGGTCGAGTTCAAGCTCGGCGCCGCGCGGAGGACGCCCTGGCGCAGCTCAAGGCGCAGGCGCTACTACGAGCCCTACCTCGGCCGACCGCCGCCCCATCGTCCTGCTCGGCGCCGGCGGCTTCGCCGAAAAGCAGGTCCGCTGCCTCTGGAAGGACATGCCCTGAGGCGCGGCGCGCGGCGGGTGGTCGCCCGGCCGCGCGAAGTCGGCGACGGTCCGGTGATGCAGCCCGAGACGCCCTGGAGCCTGCTCAATCGTCCGCCGCTATCGCGCCGTTCTCGTCAACCGCCTCTTCCTCTTTCCGGTGGACGATAACGGCGACGACGTGCGTCGCGTTGCGACAACGTCGCTCACGCGAGAACGGAATACGATTTGCTCTGGTCGTTCCTTTGTCTCTCTGCGTATTCCGGTGAAATCGGCCACTGATTCCGGGATCAAACCGGCCACCGATTCCGGGATCAGACCGGACAGTTTGTCGGAGCGAAGCGACGCTGTGTGTTCATGGTTTACGAAAGTGTCCGGATATGGGTCAAGGATTTTGCGTGTCTCCTTGTCCCAGTCGGAGTCCCGATTCCGATCGGGACGACGTTCTCTTCTCTCTTCCTCCCCCCCCATTTATGGGGCCTATTGTAGCCTGCCGCGAAGGCGGCAGGGAGTCTGTGCGGGTTCATGTCGGTCTGACCTCGGGGTTTGCGCATGGTCTCGCCCTTGAGCGTCGATGCGGTGGGCGTTGTGGACCAGGCGGTCGAGGATGGCGTCGGCGACCGTGGGGTTGCCGATGGTGTCGTGCCAGAGTTTCGTGGGGAACTGGCTGGTGATCAGCGTCGCGCCGGAGCCCTGGCGGTCATCGAGCAGTTCCAGGAAGTCGCGGTACTGGGCTTCCTTGAGCGTCTCCATGCCCCAGTCGTCGATGAGCAGCAGGTCCGTGCTCTGAGCAGCTTGCTGCTCAGGCTCATGAAGCTGCCGTCGGCGTGGGCCTGGGTCAGTTCGCGGAAGAGCTTGGCCGCGACGTAGTACCGCACCCGGTAGCCGTCACGGCAAGCCTTCTGGCCCAGCGCGCAGGCCAGGAAGGTCTTGCCGGTTCCCGTGGAGCCGGTCACGATCACGTTCTGGTGGTAGCCGACCCATTCGCGAGCTGGACAGTTGTTCGATCTGGGCGCGCTTCAGCCCCCGCGCGGCACGGTAGTCCACATCCTCGATGCAGGCCTGGAGCTTGAACTTCGCGTGGTGTAGCCGCGTCTTCAGCGAGCGTTCTTCGCGCCAGCGCCACTGCCGATCCACCAGCAGGCCGAAGCGTTCGTCGAACGACAGGTCGGCCATGCGCGGTTGCTGCCGTTGTTCTTCGTAGCCCTCGGCCAGGCCGTTGAGTTTCATGGCGTAGAGCTTCGTCATCGTCTGTTCATTGAGCATCGCGGCGTTTCCTTTCTTCATCGTTTGTCACCCGATCTGTTCTGTGCTTCGAATCGCGTGCTCACCAGACGGCCCACAACGGGCTCCCGACGGGAGCCCTATCAGTTCATGGCCCCTCCTTCCTCCGTGACCAGGCACGGTTCGGCAGGCGGTTGCTGCGCGTAATACGCCGCGCCCCGGACGTTGTCGTGATGGCGGTTGCAGACCGGCACCGTGGGTTGCTCGCCCGGCAGCGGCTCACGATCCTTGCCGGTCTTGAGGATCGAGTGGATGCTGCGGTAGCGAGCACACGTCCAGGGCCAGCGCGCGGCGACAGGCCGCCTCCACCCGCTGCGGACTCATAGCTGCGGCTCAGGCGGATGATCCCCAGGCAGGCGCGGTATCCCTGCTCGGGATGATCGCGGCCTTCGATGATCTGCTGCGCGGCCGCGGCGCAGTGCGGACCGATCTTCTGCGCCCAGCGGATGATGCGGCTGGGAGACCACTCCAGATGCTCGCGGTGCGCCTTGGGCATGTGCGCCGGATCGGTCGTGTACCGGCCCTTGCGGTCGTCGCGCGGGTGACTGGCGACACGCTTGCCGCGGTGCAGCGCTTCCACCATCCGGGCGGTCAGCCGCACGTCGAGCTTCTGCCCCTTCAGCTCGAAGGGCACGCTGTAGTAGTGCCCGAGGACCTCGATGTGGTAGTCGATGTTGACGGTCGGGTGGAGGAAGTCGGCGCAGCTCGTAGCGCGCCGCCGGCAGCGGCTTCAAGGCCGGCTTGTCCAGTTCGATGAACAGGTCCAGCCGGGAGCAATCCAGCTTCTGGAAGGGCCGGCGGTTGACCTTCTCCAACAGCGCCCACATCGCCCGGTTCAACTCGCCCAGCGAGAAGAACGTCTGGTCCCGCAGCCGGGCCAGCACTTCGCGCTCGACGATCTGCACCCCGCTTTCCACCTTGGCGCCGTCGCGCGGCTTGCGCGGCCGGCGCGGGATCACGGCCACCCCGTAGAACCGGGCCATGTCCAGATAGGTCGGGTTCGCGTCCGGCTCGTACCGGCACGCCCGCGTCACGCCGCTCTTCAGGTTGTCGGGAGAGAGGATCTCGGTCACCCCGCCCAGGTGCTCGAAGGTGCGGATGTGCGAGTCGATCCAGTCGGGGAGCTGCTGGGTGCGCGTGGCTTCGGCGTACAGGTAGTGACTCGCCCCGAGCGCCGCCACGAAGATCTGGGCGGCGAACGGCTTCGCCGCCAGCCGGATCGCTCACCGGCATGGTCATGCCGGCGTAGTCAACGAACAGCCGCTCGCCGGCCGGATAGGTCTGCCGCAGGCAGACATCGATCGTCTTGGCCCAGCGCCGGTACAGTTCGCAGTACTGGCTGTACCCGTAGCCCTCGGGATGAACCTCCCGGTATTCGTCCCACAGCAGCTTCAGCGTCACCGCCCGCCGCCGCAGTTCCTTGTGGATCAGCGCCCACTCGGGCAGCGGACGGTCCAGATCCCGCCCGCGTGTCTGCGCCTGCCGGAAGAGCCGGACCTCCAACTGCTCTTCCGTCAACTCCGGCGGCAGCGGCCAACTCAGCCCGCTGCCCTCCAGCCGCTCCAGATACTCGGCCACCGTGCTGCGCGCCACGTTACAACTGCGCGCAATCTGCCGGACGCTCAGCCCCGATGCCTTCAGCCTCGCTACTTCGCCAATCTTACGCATGGACAACTGCTTCCTCGACATCTGCCTCTCCTTTCCGGTTTGGAAAGGCGAGACAGTACGTCTCAGTTATCCAGCGTCGCTATCGCTCTTCGCCATTCCGGGATCGTGCCGGACACCCAATCCGGTCACGCCCCAAAACTGTCCGGTATCATCCCGGATTCACTGTCCGGTCACGTCCCGGATTCGGTGTCCGCTTTCATCCCGGATTCAGTGTCCGGAATCATCCCGGATTGGGTGTCCGGTTCATCGCGGATTACGCATCTGTCTGCCCGCCGACTCTTGTACTGGGCGTCAAAGTGTCGGTAATACTCCGGCCTTTTCCGAAGACCCCCGTGCCGCGCAACAAGCGTACCCGACGCTCTCTGGACTTTAGGGTAGCCTGAGAGCCGGAGTCTTCCGGGAGGCTCAACAGGTCTACCGATTTTACCAGTGCTGTGCGCTGTTGTCTCTACCCGTCGTGTGGCAAAGTACGGTTCATGGGGCAGCGTGCCGCCACAGGCGGGCACATGGCGTCCGGCGATGGGTCGATCATCCTGGGGAGGAAAGGCATGAAACGGACTCTGGCAGGCGGTGCGCGGAAGGAGAAAGGATCGGTCGCGGCCGGAACCATCACCTTCCTATTGGCCCTGCTGATGATGGGCGGGGCGGCGGCCCGAGGGCGCGACGGCGACCGGCGGGAACATCACCACGAACGGCGACTACATCGTCCACACGTTCACCAACGACGGCGCATTTACGGTGTCGGCCGGAAGCCTGTACTGCGAACTGCTGCTCGTGGCCGGCGGTGGCGGCGGGGGCCATGGCACGGCCGGCGGCGGCGGGGGTGGCGGCGGGGTGCTGTCTGTGCTCGCGGTGCTTGTGACGGGCGCGGTATCGGTCACGGTTGGCGCCGGAGGCGCCGGCGCCACCGCCGACAGCAACTGGGGGCAGTCCGGCAGCAATTCGTTGTTCGGTTTGGGTCTTCCGGCCACGGGGGGTGGCGGCGGCGGTTCAGAGGGAGCCAATCCTCCAACCAAGAGCGGCAACAGCGGCGGTTCCGGCGGCGGCGGAACCTACAACGGTTCGGGCGGCCCCGGTTGGGTGGGGCAGGGGGGCGGGACGGCGGCCCCGGCAGCACCCCGGGGTCATTCTTTGGCGGCGGCGGGGGCGGCGGCGCGGGTGCCTGGGCGGTGCGCCCAACCAAGTACCCGGCGGGTCCGCCGGCGCCGGCGGGGACGGTTTGCAGTCCAGCGTCAGTGGAGTCACGAACTACTATGGCGGCGGCGGCGGCGGATCGGCACAGGATGCCGGCGGTGCGGGGTATCAGGGGTGACGGGGGTGAAGGCGGCGGCGGCGCGGGCTTCACCGACCATACCGGCAGCACACCGGTGTCGCGGAGGCGGGCAAAGCCAACACGGGTGGCGGGGGCGGCGGCGCGGGGGACGCGAGCACAGGCGGCGCCGGCGGCTCGGGCATTGTCTTTGTCCGCTACTCGGCGTTGCCGATTCCGGCGCTGACGATGACCACCAACGGCAGCAGTATCATCTACGCGTTCGCGTCGAACGGGGTATTATGGCGCCGGATCGACCTCAGTTGCGACGTGCTGGTCGTGGCCGGCGGCGGCGGCGGCGGGAACGGCACGGGCGGTGGGGGCGGCGGCGGCGGCGGGGTGCAGTATGTGACCAATCTGACCAGTGACGGCTCCGCAGACGGTTACGGTGGCGCGCGGCGGTCCCGGTTCCTGGCGCGACAGCATCCGGGGGATGCCGGCGGCGAGTCGTCGCTGGGTTCGCTTGTCGTGTACCGGCGGGGGCGGCGGCGGCTCGGAGGAGTGCTGCCGGAAACGGCAGGCGGCATCGGTGGTTCCGGCGGCGGAGGATCCAGATCGGGCACGGGCGGCACGGGAATCTCCGGTCAAGGCCGCGACGGGAGCGGCGGCGGTAACGATGGCTACCTTTTCGCCGGTGGCGGCGGCGGCGGCGCCGGGGCTCCCGGCGGCGCGTGGGTCGGCGGTGAGGGCGGCCGTGGCGGCGCCGGCGGCAACGGTTTGCAGTTCACATTCAGCGGGGTCGCAAGGTACTACGGGGGCGGCGGCGGCGGTTCGGCGCAAAGAAGCCGCGGCTCCACGCTTCCGGTGACCGGCGGCGCGGGCGGCCTGAGCGGCGGCGGCGCGGGCTCATCCGATCAGACCGGAGCACGCCCGGCGACGGTCTCCCGGGCACGCCCAACACGGGTGGCGGCGGCGGCGGCGGCAGCGACTTGTCGAGTCGGGGCGGTCTTGGCGGCTCGGGCATCGTCATCGTTCGCTGCAACATGCCGCCGTCCGGGGCGGTGATCATCATCCGCTGAGCCGCCGGTTAAGAAAGTTCACCACGGAGGCACGGAGACACGGAGGGGACTCTTTTCCGTGGCCTCCACGGAAGAGGTTGCGCGGGTTTGCCGTTCGCCGCGGCGAACGGCAAACCCGCGCAACACTCCCTCCAGGAGAAAGAGGGGAAAAAGAGTGCCTTCCTGCATCTCCGTGTCTCCGCGCCTCCGTGGTGAATCCCCGCCTCGCAGAGCCTCTTGCAGAAACCCCCTCCGGTAACGGGCTCGCAAAGCTCGCCCCTCCAGAAGACAACCGGTTTTCGAGTCTCTGGAGTGCGGAGTCCTCCGACGCCGGGCGTTTTGCAGGAGGCTCTTGAGTCAATGAGCCACCGAGCCAAGAACCGATCTTCTTGTGTTCCTTTGCGGACATTCGGCAAGAACCTCAGTAAGCTCGTCGAATTGGACCAACCTGACACCCTGAACCCTGGTTTTGCATAGATGCGACTGGGAGGAACAACATGCGTTTGCTGCGGCTGGCTCTGGTTCCACTTTGTGGTTGCGCCGCGATGGCGCCGGGCGGAGGCGCCCGGGCGGCTGGTGGCGACCGACTTCCCCAGCTTGCAGGCCGCCGTGGACGCCCTGCCGCCGGGCGGCGGGAAATCTACCTGCCGCCGGGCAGCTACGTGCTGGACAAGCCCCTGAATCTGACAGGCCGGAACACGCGGCCCAAGTCGGAGGAGTACCCCCGTTCGATGGACTTCATCACCCTGCGCGGCGGAGGCAGGCTGAACACGACCATCGTGGGAACGATGAAAGACCAGCCGGTGATCGACCTGACCGACAGCTCGCACTGCAGCCTCCAGGATCTGCACATCACTTCCAGCACCGCCAATGTCGGGGTGCTGCTGGCGCGGGACAAGAGCGACGGCTCGGCGGGCTCCCACTACTTCAGCAATATCCTGCTCGACGGCGTTTACAGCCTGGCTGACGTGTACTGCTTCGCGTCGGAGATCAACCGCTTTGTGTCCTGCGACTTCTATAATTCCGCCAGCAACGGAGTGAGCTTCCTCATCACCCCGCACAACGTCTGGGATGTCGCCGGTCCGCACACGGAATTGAGCAAGGGTTCCTCCAACACCGAGTTCCGCTTCTACGGGTGCAACTTCGCGGCCTGGGGTCCCGGCAAGTCAGTGGGCCTGTGGATGTGCGGGACCGTGAACGACCTCAGCCTTTTCGGCGGGTACTTCTCGGCGGCCAGCTACACGGCCATATTGTTGGACGGTACCCGCGGCGTCGTGCAGGATGTCAGCATCGAGGGGGTGCGCATCGAGGCGGAGCGGGCGGAGCACTGCCTGGTGGCGCGGGGGCGTGTGGACAACGTGCGCCTGCGCACCGGTTCGTGGATTTCATGCGTCGGGGAGCCGATCTGCTATGAGCCGGGCGACGGCTACGGGTTGAACTGGGACATGGCCGGGCTCACGCTCCAAGTCTACGACGGCCTGACGAAAGATTACGCGCCCGGCCCCGGGAACTACCGCATGGCACGCTTTGCGTCGCCGCTGCGGAGCAGCCGCCTGGAAGTTCTCCAAAACTATTTCATTCGCTGGACACGCGATGAGGCGGGGGCCACGCAGGGGCCGACCTATCCTCCGGGCCGGGCGGTGGTGTTTGAAGCGGAAGCCAGCGGGAACCGGATTACGGTGCCCGGCGCGACGAGGTGGACATCCGGGGAGCCGATGGCGGCAACGTGATCGAGGCCTTGGCCGACGGCGGGGTGATGCGGACCTACCAGGGGGCCGGCGGCGCGCCGGCGCTGCTGAACCTGACGCCGTGCGATGTGAGCAAGATCCCGGAGCCGAAACTCGGGGACATGGCCGTGGATGCGGGCAGCCGTGCCGCGGAGGGTCAGCCCGCCCTGATGTTCTACGATGGCAAGTCCTGGCGCATGGTGAGCCTCGCCGCCGGGAAGGATGCGAAGTAGGCATAACCGGGGCGCAGACGGAGAAACGGCGAGGAGAGGCAAGGTTGGCCCGACCCACAACCAAGAGGGAACGGGTACTGGGAGCGCTGAGGCGCACGCTGGAGGGCTACGTCCCGTGGGATTTCAACCTCTGCCCGGCCCTGCTCCAGAGGTGGAAGCTCCACGTGGAGACGGATCGGGATCCGTACGATTTCTACGACCTGGACTGCAAGTGGCTGGCGCCGGACGCGCCTCCGCAGGCCAGGGTGGTGGACTGGAAGGCGATGAACCCCGACGCGCCGCCTGGGGACGGAGTTCGACGGCTGCGGCATCCCGTCCGTCCCCGCCGATTCACCCGAGGGGCACCATTTCCGGCACCGAATGGCCAGCGCGCTCAAGAATGCGCACGTCCGTGGAGGAGGTGGAGCGATATCCCTGGCCTGCGATCGACGCGGAGTGCCCGACGAATCTTCCGGAAAAAGTGCGGGAGGCCCAGGACAAGGGATACGCCGCCGTCTGCGGCGCCGGCGGCTTCTTCGAGGGCATGCTCTGGATGCGCGGCATTAGACCTGACCCTGATGGGGCTGTTGACGGACGAGCCGATCGTCGCGGCCATTGTCAACAAGTGCGGCGAATATACCCATGCCGGCGCCAGGGCCGCGGCGAAGGCGGGTGCGGACATGATCTGCTTCGGCGACGACATCGGCATGCAGCAGCAGATGATGATCGCGCCGGACCTCTGGCGCAAGTGGTTCAAGCCGCCGTTCGCCAAGGCCATCGCCGACGTCAAGGCGATCCATCCGGAGGCCCTGGTGTTCTTCCATTCGGACGGCTACATCGAACCCGTGATTCCGGACCTCATCGAGATCGGCGTGGACGTCCTCAACCCCGTTCAGCCGGAGTGCATGGACCCGGAGAAGATCAAGAAGGAGTATGGGAAGGACCTGTCCTTCTGGGGAACCGTCGGCGTCCAGAGCACCATGCCGTTCGGGACGCCGAAGGATATCCGGGAACTGGTCAAGCGGCGGATTGAACGTCGTGGCCAAGGGCGGCGGGCTGTTTCTCGCGCCCGCGCACATGCTCGAACCCGAGGTGCCGCTGGAAAATGTGCTCGCCTTCGTCGACGCCGCCCGGGAATACGGCGGCCACCGTTGACGCGGATGCAAGCGGATCGGCCGGGCATCCGGCCAGGAAACTCTGATCGAACCACAAGGCAATAGGAAGCTCGGGCCATGAAGAGTATCTCCATGAAGTTCGGCATGGGCCTGCCGAGCAGCGGATACGCGTTTTGCGACGGCCGGGTGAACTTTGAGCTGCGCCGAGCGGACGGACACCTGATCCGCGTGAATTATTTCGGCCGCCAGCCGCTCGGGTCACCTCATTCATTAACGCAATCGGCATCGAAATCCGCGCGGATGGCGAGCCGGTGCCGATCGAAGACATCGAGATCTTTCCCTTTGGCTTCGTTAATGAAACCACCGTGAAGGGACAGCCGGTGCGCGTGCGGGTTTTCATCCGCGGCAAGGTGCTTTACTGCGAGCTGACCGCCGCGCGAAGCACTGGAATTGGCGCTGTTTCTGCCGGACGCCGCCTGGATCAAGCCGCAGGCGCAGCCTGCCCGGACGATCTTCGAACGCGTGAAGTCCATCCGGGATGCGGTGCTCTTCAAGGTTTTCGATTCCCTCACCGTCGAGCGCAAATCCACGATGAAAGGCGAGGAAATCGGCACGCCGCACCTGCCCGACCTGCACATGGAAGGGGAAACGTATGTGGGCGTTGCGAGCGGCGCTCGCGTCAGAATAGCCGAAGACCGCCGGCACAATCTGACGCTGCTATCCAGCGCATCCCCGACGGGGTTTATGGCGGTGGTGTTTGCCGACGGTCTGAAGGAATGGCAAACCTTGGCGGGACAGGTGTTCCCGGCCCGCTTGGAGCAGGACTGGCAGGCCCAGCTTGAGCGCTACCGGTCCATTGCGAAGGAATTGCCCTGCTTCGAAACCGGGTACCACAGTCACATTCCGCACTTCGTCCGGATGCAGCCGCTGTACATGCAATCGATGAAGGTGGAGGACACGGGGGCCTTTCAGGCGGACAACTGGGGTTACTGGGTCTGGGGCTGGGACACCACCTTGCCTTGTTTCGGCCTCCTCAACGCCGGACGGTTCGGGACGTCAAGGGAGCACTCCTCTTCCTGAACCGAACCTGCCGCGCTGACGGCGGATCGGCCACGCTTACAATACGACGTTCGAGCATCATCACACCTACACGATCAGTGGGGCGCATAATCTCAATTTCATCGCACTGGTATTCCGCTACTGGGCCCGCAGCGGGGATGCGGCAACAGTGAAACGGATTTACCCCCAGGTGAAGAAGATCTTCCGGAACATCAGCAACCTCACCGACGAGACCGGCATGCTTCTGACCCGCGGCATGGCGGGCGATAACCCCGAGGAGTTCGGCGGACGTCCTTCGGTTATGTGGCGGTCGAGATGGGCTGGTGGTACGAAGCCTGTCGCGTGATGGTCCACCTGGCGAGGCTCAGCGGCGATTCCAAGACCGGGGCCCGGGCCCTGGAACTGGCCGAACGCGTCAAGGCCAACTTCCTCCGCCTGGAATTCAATCCGGCGACCGGTTTTCTTGAACGAAGCCGTCCACCGCCGCGCGCAGGAGTACACCGACGCGTACGACGGCGACGTAAACGACACCGCCTGTGTATCCAACCTCGGCTGCATGCACGGCTTGTATGGCGAAGACCTCATTTACGAGAAGGGCGACGAGCTGACGGCGTTTGTCGAGAACCACCTGCTGAAACTGGACGGCATCCGCTACAAGCCGGAATGGGAAAAGCGCGGCTGGTATGGGTGGACCCGTATAGGCGAAAACTGGTTTGCCGCATAGACCTGTTCGCGGGGCGGCTCCTGCGCAAGCGCGGCCGCGCCGCTGCGCTGCAAAAGCTCCTGGATCTCTACGATCGAACCTTCGCGTGGTTTCACAGTTCGCCGGAAGGCGTTTCCTTCCGCCGTCCTTTGACCACGGTGACCAAGTGGCAGGCGTTCGCGAGCGCCTCATGGTACTCCAACCTTGTGGAAGCCGTTGCCGGTATCGAAAGCGACCTGGGTGGAATCACGTGGCTCGTTTCCGATCTGTCCATGCCGATCACGCTCCGCCGTTTCCGTCATCGTCAATCCGAGTGGGACATCGGGATCAAGGGCCGCGGCGATTTCGCCGCGGGTCTGCGGATCGACGGCAAACGGGTGCTCGGAACGCTCAAGGTCCCGTCGGCTTTCTGGCGCGCGGCCGACACCGCTTGACGATCGAGCGGGAAAGCGTGTTGGAACGGCCCGTGCTTGCCGAAGCGGTGAATGCGGCGGTCATTCGGTGTACCGGCGGGAAAGCGCGCCTGAACCTGGTCCTGGACGGGAACGGCTATGTGCCGATGAATTTCCTGGTCGCCGCCATCCCGAAGTCCGCATCAACGGGCGGGTCAACCCGGCGACTTACGACGAGCGCCGCAAACTCGCCCGCATGATCGCCGAGCATGAATGAACACACGCGGGTTGACGTGCGGGGGTAGCCTTAAGGAGAGACACGTGGCTGTCAGCAGAGATGAACGTCATCAACCTTCCGCCGCGGAGGAACTGCTGATCACCGACCTGCGTTGCGCGCTGCCGGCGGAGGCGTGGACCGATGGGGACTGCGCGATTGACCGGCCCATCAGCGCGCCGTCGGCCGGCAAGTGGCGGGTCATCGACTACAAGGCCGCCGCCTGGCGCGGCAGCATGATCCACACGGTCTTCCCCGATGCCGCGCCGCTGCGCATCCCCCTGGGGCGCACGGGCTGGCACGCGGTGTCCATCGGCATGTGCGCGCAAGCCGGCTGGCCGCACGATCTGATGGCGGAAGTGCGGCTCCGCGGCGACACGCGCTGGGATCTGCTGGAGTGCGCCTGCCGCACGGGCCGCCAACTGGTGGCGCAGGGGACCCTCCACTACCTCGGCGGCCCTCTGCACGAGCTGCCCTGGGCCTTTGCCGATCTCACCGGCCGCGACCTGGAGATTCGCCATCCGGTCGGCTATCCGCGCACCCTGGCCGGGCTGCACTGCGCGGTGTGGTCGGTGCGCGCCGTCCCCGTGCCCGGAGGACGTGCCGCGGCTGACTGCGCGCCGGCGCACGGGGCGGCTGGTGCACGGCTGCGCGGCCCTGCCCCCGTACTATGACGAGCGCTTCGATGAAGGCCGGTGGGACGTGGTCTGCTACGACCACCCGGGCACGGACGTGGTGCTGTGGCCTTCGAAGGTCGGCGCCCTGGCGGGGGAGGGCGCTGGGACGTCGCCGCGGACTTTCGCTGGCAGCCGATTCTGCGCGAGGTCCGGGCGATGATCGCGCGCGGCGAGGATCCCCTGCAGGGGGCGATCGACCGCGCCCACGCGTACGGCAAACGTTTCTGGATGGGGCTGCGGCCGCAGTCCTGGGTCGCGCCGCCGCCCCTGCACCAGATCTTCCGCTCGCCCTTCTTCACGGCCCATCCGGAGTTCCGGTGCCTGCATGCCGACGGGTCGCCCCTGGGCCAGTTGAGCGTCGCGTTTGCCCCGGTGCGGACGCGCCTGGGCGCGCTGCTGGGGGAAGCGCTCGCCCGCGGGGCGGATGGCGTGGTGATCGCCTGCCATCGCGGCCATCCCCTGGTCCGGTACGAGGCGCCCGTGCAGGCGCGCTTCCGGGCGCTGTTCGGAACGGACGCGCGCGGCGTGCCCGATTCGGATGCGCGGCTGCAGCAGGTTTGGGCGGAGTTCGTGACGGCTTGGATGCGCGAGGTGCGCCGGCTGCTGGATGAAGCGGGACCCACGGCGCGCGGACGCCGGGAGCTGGCGGTGCTCACCGGCCCGGACCTGGCCTGGAACCGGAGGCTGGGTCTGGACGTCGAGGCCTGGGCGCGGGAGAGGCTGGTGGACGTGGTCATGCCGTTTCCCCGCCGCACCCCGTTCACCGCGCCCCACGCGGCGCATCCGCACCCCGATGACCTGCAGGATCGGGGTCGCCGATGTCGCGGCCTACGCCGCCGCGGTTCGGGGCACGGCCACCGCGGTGATCCCCTGCCTGGGCCATTACGGGGACCGCTTCGCGCGGTACGGGCCGGAGGTGGCGGTGCCGCCGCGCGACGAGTGGCTGCGGCGCGCGGACGATTACTATGTGGCGGGCGCCGCGGGTCTGTGCGTTGCGGCGGACGACGTGGCGCTGACCGGGATGCGGCTGGAGGACCCGGACGTGATGCGGCTGTGGGAGCGGTACCAGCCGCCGCGGGGCAACAGCGTGGAATCCGTCGCGGATATCCACGTTGCCCATCACCCCCCCGGCTACGGGTTCTAGTGTGGTGCGTCTAACGCTTCGTCGCTACGCAGGAGGCAACGCGGCAAGACAGGGAAACGGCGGACGATAGCGTCGCGACGATAGCGGCTGACGAGGGGCGGAGTCGGAATCGTCCACCGTTATCGCGTGAGCGACGTTGTCGCAACGCGACTCACGTCGTCGCCCGCTATCGTTCACCGATCTGAACCACCTGAGCAGTTTGCCGTCGAAAAGAGGGCAGGAGAGAGCGAACATCGACAAAGCTCATCCCCGCACGCACGGCAAGAGGAGAGCGGGAATCTTCCATGATGCAAACGCCGATTGAGCCCACGAACGGAGCCGGCGCCCTGCTGATCACGGACCTGCGCTGCGCGCTGCCCAGGGATGCGTGGACCGATGCGGGCGCGACCGTGGACGACCCGCGGCCCGGCGCGGAACCGTCCGGCAAATGGCAGGCGCTCCGCTACCGCAGCGCCCTGTACGAGGGCTGGATGCTGCGCACGGTCTTCCCCGACGCCGCTCCGCTGCGCATCCCGCTCGGACGCTCCGGATGGCACGCGGTGTCCATCGGCCTGGCCCATGCGACCGGCGGCGAGACCTTCGTGGAGGCGCGGCTGACCGGCGACGCGGAGTGGCATGTGCTCCAGGATTCCTTCTACCTCATGGACCGCACCCTCACCACGCGGGGCCGGGTATACGAAGAACCGTGGATGCTGGCGGATCTGACGGGCCGCGACCTGGAGCATCCGGTATCCTCCCGGCGAAGGGCTCAACCCGGCGGGCGGCGGACATTGCGCCGTCTACGCCGTGCGCGCCGTCCCCCTGCGCCCGGCCGACGTGCCGGCCGCGGGGAACCGGCACCGCCGCATGGTGCTCTTTGCCGACGAAAGTCCCCCTTTCTACAGCGTACGCTACGACAACGAGGCGTGGGACGTGGTCTGCTTCAACAACAGCTCGACCGATGCCGTCACCTACCGCACGGCCGTGGGCCAGCCCGTCGGGCTGGATGCCTGGGCGCTGCCGCCCGGCTCGTATTGGGCGTCGCAGTTTCTCGTCAACGCCCGCGCGGCCCTCGCCCGCGGCGAGG
>CAVPAZ010000002.1:0-201059 GCA_963701725.1 uncultured bacterium
GGTCGTACACGACGGCCTGCTCCACCTTGCCGCGAAACGCCAGCGCGATCGACACCGCATACACCGGCAGGCCATGGATGAAGTTGGTGGTGCCGTCGAGCGGGTCGATGATCCACAGGTACTCGCTGTGCTTGGCGCCGTGCTGGCGGCCCGACTCTTCGGCCAGGATGCCGTGGCCAGGGTAGGCGGTCAGCAGGACCTCGATGATGGCCTGCTCGGCCGCCTGGTCGACCTCGGTGACGAAGTCGTTGACGCCCTTGGCGGTGACTTGCAGCCGCTCGACGTCGAGCGCGGCGCGGTTGATGATCGATCCGGCTGCGCGTGCCGCCTTGACGGCGATGTTGAGCATCGGGTGGAGGGTCTGCGTCATGGGACAACCTAATGGGGGCGGGGCAGGGGTCGATCGGCGGGGAGAAAGAGCGGGCGGTGACAATCGCCACCGCGCCTGACGCAGCAGCGTTCGGGTCAGCGCGATTTTAGCCGGCCATGCCTTCTGCCCCGCCACCGACCACCCGCTTCGTGCTGCTGCAACACCAGCCACGCCGGCAACGTGGGCGCCGCCGCGCGCGCGATCAAGGTGATGGGCTTCGACGACCTGGTGCTGGTGGCGCCGCGCTACGACGACGTGCTGGGCCACGACGAAGCGCTGGCGATGGCCAGCGGCGCCACCGATGTGCTGGCCGGCGCCCGCGTGGTGGCGACATTGGCCGAAGCGCTGAACGGCATCACGCATGTCTGCGCCACGGCCATGACGCCGCGCGACTTCGGCCCGCCCACCGCAGCGCCGCGCGAGCACTTCGCCACGCTGATGCAGTCGGGCAAGAGCGCGCCACCGCCCATCGCCTTCGTCTTCGGCAGTGAGCGCTTCGGTCTGGCCAACGACGACGTCTACCGCTGCCACCAGTGCCTGTCGATCCCGGCCGCGCCCGGCTACGCCTCGCTCAACCTGGCGCAGGCGGTGCAACTGATCGCCTACGAGTGGCGCCTGGCCCTCGGTGGTTTCGAGGTCACGCCGCGCACACCGGCGCCGGCCGTGGCCGACGCGCAGGCGGTGCAGGGCCTGCTCGAGCATTGGCGCAAGCCCTGGAGGCGGTGGGCTACCTCGACCCGGCCGCGCCGAAGAAGCTGATGCCGCGCCTGAACCAGGCGCTCAACCGGGCGCGGGTGACCGACGAGGAAGTGCACATCCTGCGCGGCATCGCGGCACGAGCCCTTGCGGCCCCGGCAGGAAGTAGCGCCCGCGCCTACACTGGCTCCGTCACTCCGAAGCACGCCGCCATGTTCAGCCGCCTGCGTGAAGACATTGCCTGCATCCTGGAGCGCGATCCCGCCGCGCGTTCGGCTGGGAGGTGCTGACCTGCTACCCGGGCCTGCATGCGCTGGTGCTGCACCGCTGCGCGCACTGGTGCTGGCGCGCCGGCCTGCACTGGCTGGCCCGCTTCGTCGTCGCACCTGGCGCGCTTTCTGACCGGCATCGAGATCCATCCCGGCGCCACGATCGGCCGGCGCGTCTTCATCGACCACGGCATGGGCGTGGTGATCGGCGAGACGGCCGAGATCGGCGACGACTGCACGATCTACCAGGGCGTCACGCTGGGCGGCACCTCGCTGACAAGGGCGCCAAGCGGCATCCGACGCTTGGCCGCGGCGTGATCGTCGGCGCCAATTCGCAGGTGCTCGGCGGCTTCACGGTCGGCGACGGCGCGCGCGTCGGCTCCAGCGCGGTGGTGGTGAAGGCGGTGCCGCCCGGCGCCACCGCGGTCGGCAACCCGGCGCGCGTGCTGCAGGCCGAGGCCGACGCCGCGCGCGAGGCGGCCGCAGCGAAGATGGGCTTCTCGGCCTACGGCGTGACGCAGGGCGACGACCCGGTGTCGCAGGCGATGAAGGGCCTGATCGACAACGCCGTCGGGCCACGAGCACCAGATTGCGCTGCTGTGGCAGGCGATCGAGAAGCTGTCGGCGCGCTCGCGCGAACTGCCCGGCGAGGAATGCGTGCCGCAGGACGCGCACACCACCGAGCAGTTCGACGCCGAAGCGCCTGAACCGGCTGGTCAAGTGACTCCGCCGGTCGGCTCTGGGCGCTGCGCCGCCTTCGGGCGGAACGCCTTGCACACCGCATCGTCGGTCTCGATGTATGGCCCACCGATGCAAGTCGATGCAGTAGGGCACGGCCGCAAAGATGCCCGGAACCGCGGCTGCGCGTCGGGCAGGCCTGCCAGCGTCTCGGCGATCGACTTGGGCTGGCCCGGCAGGTTGACGATCAGTGCCTTGCCACGGATCACCGCCACCTGGCGCGACAGGATCGCCGTCGGCACGAAGCGCAGGCTGATCTGGCGCATCTGTTCGCCGAAGCCGGGCATCAGTTTGGTCGCCACGGCCAGCGTCGCCTCGGGCGTCACGTCGCGCGGCGCCGGGCCGGTGCCGCCAGTGGTCAGCACGAGGTCGCAGTGCGCCAGGTCGACCAGTTCGCGCAGCGTTTCGCTGATTCGTGCTTCGTCGTCCGGGATCAGTCGTGCTTCCCAGGCGATCGGGTTGCGCACAGCGCTGGCGAGCCAGGCCTGCAGCGCCGGAAGCCCCTGGTCCTCGTACAGGCCGCTCGAAGCGCGGTCGCTGATCGACACGACGCCGACCCGCAGCCGCTCGAAGTTGTTTGCCATTTCAGTTGCTCCACCGCAATTCGTTTGACCCGCGACGCAAGAATCGCCGACCCGGTCTGAAGGCCTGCTTTCGGCCCGTTGCTGCCTTTCGCGTGCGTCCGCTTTGTGTGGCCTCAGCGCGGCGCGGCAGGCGGTGCCCGGCAGGGGCTCATGCTGTGGCGGTCGGCGCTGCGCGCCGACTCCACTGCGATGCTCGCCCCGCGGTCGCGTCGCAGAACTCACTGCGTTCGCTGCGCTCACTCCGTTCAGACAACTGCGCCGAGTCAGTCTACGAAGCGCGCTTCGCGCGCCGACCCCGGGCCTGCGCTTCTCGTCGCCACAGAAATCGCCCCCACCGGGCACCGCCCGCCGCGCGGACCCTCTGTGCTTTTCCCCGCAAGAAGCACCAGCGTGTCCGCAAAGGCGCGTTCGGGCAGATCGCGGCGCGCCTCTGGGGCGCCGAGAAGCACAGGGCTCGTGGCCCGCGCGAAGCGCGAATCGTCAACTGACTCGTCGCAGTTGTTTGAGCGAGTGAGCGCAGCGAACGAAGCGAGTTCTGCGACGGGGCCGCGAGACCGAGCATCGCAGGGCAGTCGGCGCGAAGCGCCGACCGCCCCAGTCAAGCGCTGCGGGCTGCCCGGACGCGCCTTTGCCGCACCGACCTGCGCGCGCAAAGCGGACGTTCAAGGTCGGCAAGGGGCCGCAAGCGGACTTCCAGGTACCTTTGTCGTAGGGGCATCTCGTCTTAGTCTTCATCGCCCTGCTGCGCCTGCTTGATGAACTGGAACAGCTCGCGATACGCGCGGCCGCTGCGCAGTTCGGGAGCGACCGCGGCGTCCTTGCGCGCGGCGCGGATCAGGCTGCGCAACTGCTGCAGATCGCTCGCCGGGAACTCGGCGGCCCAGCCGGTCATCGCGTCGTCACTCTCGATCATGCGCTTGCGCCAGCTTTCGGCCTGGTGCAACGTCAGCGCGTCCTTCGCCTGGCCGAGGCGCATCGCGGCGACTGCCTGGCGGATCGGCTCAGGGTCGATGCGGCGCATCAGCTTGCCGACGTACTGCATCTGGCGCCGCCGGCCCTCGTGCGAGCGTGTTCGCCTGAACTCCTGCACCGCCGCCAGTAGAGACTCCGGCAGAGCCAGTGCGGTGACGCGCTCGTCAGGCAGCGCGACGAGCGCCTCGCCGAGGTCCTGCAACTCGTGCATTGCCTTCTTCAACTGCGTCTTGCTCGGCCGCTCAGGGGTCGCCGGGTCGTCGGGCGAATCGGGGAGGGCACTGAGCTCAGGCAGGATCATGAATGGGGGTTGCGAAGAGGGCGTCGGTATCATAGCTTTGGCCCCTCCACACCTGTAGTGCTTGGTTCCGAAGTAACTTGAGCACAAGCGAGTCTCCACTGAAACTTCGTTTTGCGAGGCGACTTCATGTCTAGCCCTTCCAGTTCAGCAAAGCCCTCCTCGCCGCACGGCTTCGCCTATACGCGCGAAACGTTCCAGCAACTGGTCGAGGAGGCCATCGCGTTTGCGAGCAGCCTGGGCGCTAGCGACGCCGCTGCCGAAGCGTCGGAGGGTGCCGGGCTGTCAGTGTCGGTGCGCAAGGGTGACATCGAGCACGTCGAGCGCAATCGCGACAAGTCGATGGGCGTCACGGTGTATGTCGGACAGCGGCGTGGCAATGCGAACACGTCTGACTTTTCGCGCGCCGCGCTCGAGCAGACGGTGCGCGCCGCGTTCGACATCGCCCGCTTCACCGCCGAGGACCCGGCCGCGGGCCTGCCCGATATCGAAGACATGGCCACCGGCGACGCCGCGACGCGCGACCTCGACCTGTTTCACCCCTGGCCGATCGACGCGGCAGAAGCGGCCGAGATGGCCCGGCGCTGCGAAGGCGCTGCGTTCGCGACCGACCGCCGGATCACCAACTCCGAGGGCGCGGGGGTTTCGGCCCAGCAATCGCACTTCTTTGCGGGTAACAGCCGCGGCTTTCGGGGCGGTTATGCGAGCTCGCGGCATTCATTGTCGGTCGCGCCGATCGCCTCGCTGCCCCGCCGCGGTGGCGACGACATGCAGCGCGACGCGTGGTACAGCTCGATGCGCGCGCCGCTGGAACTGGCCGCGCCCGAGGCGGTCGGGCGCTATGCGGCGGAGCGGGCGCTGTCGCGCCTCGCGTCGCGCAAGATCGCCACCTGCGAGGTGCCGGTGCTGTTCGAGTCGTCGCTCGCTGCGGGCTTGCTCGGCGCCTACGTTCAGGCGACTAGCGGCGGTGCGCTGTACCGCAAGTCGAGCTTCCTGCTCGACAGCCTCGGCCAGGCCGTGCTGCCCTCGCACGTCGACCTCTTCGAGGACCCCCACGTCCCGCGTGCCAAGGGCAGCGCGCCATTCGACGACGAGGGCGTCCTGACGCGGCCTCGCACCGTGGTGAGCGAAGGTGTCGTGCAGGGCTACTTCCTGTCGACCTATTCGGCACGTAAGCTCGGCATGCGCAGCACCGGGCATGCCGGTGGCTCGCACAACTTGCGCCTCGCGAGCCGGTTGACGCAGTCCGGCGACGACCTCGACGCGATGCTGCGCAAGCTTGACCGCGGCCTCTTCGTGATCGAGCTGATCGGCCAGGGTGTGAACTACGTGACGGGCGACTACTCGCGCGGCGCGGCGGGCTTCTGGGTCGAAGGCGGGCGCATCGCCTACCCGGTGCACGAGATCACCGTCGCCGGCAATCTGCGTGACATGTTCAAGGCGATCGTTGCCGTCGGCGCCGACGCCTACACGATGGGCAGCAAGACGCTAGGCTCGGTGCTGATCGAGCGCATGAAGGTGGCGGGCTCGTAAGCCAGACGCATGCCTGGAAGTGGTGCTACGGGAGACGGTACGGGCGATGCCCCTTTCCGGACGGGTAAACACTTGCGCCGGCGCTCCTTGGCGAAATCTAGAATTCCGTCCAGCAGTCGTGTTGCCTCGCATTTCCAGCAGGAGCCCATTCATCGAGCGTCGTTCCTTCATTCGGCAGACGGGCCTGGCCGGAGTACTGGCCGCCGGTGCCGCCCCCGCCGCGGTGCATGCCCAGGCCGCCCTCCGCTGGCGCCTGGCGTCGAGCTTTCCGAAATCGCTCGATACGCACTTCGGTGCCGCCGAGACCTTCGCCAGAAAGGTCGGCGAAATGAGCGGCGGCAAGTTCCAGATCTCGACCCATGCCGCGGGCGAACTGATGCCGACCGGGGGGGTGCTCGACGGTGTGCAGAGCGGCACCGTCGAGCTGGCGCACACGGCGCCGTACTACTTCTTTGCGAAGGATCCGACCTTCGCGCTGGGCAGCACAGTTCCTTTCGGCATGAACAGCCGGCAGACGACTGCCTGGATGGTCGAAGGCAACGGCCTGAAGCTGATGCGCGAGTTCTACGCGAACTACGGTGTCAGCTGCTTCCCGGGTGGCAATACAGGGGCCCAGATGGGAGGCTGGTTCCGCAGGGAAGTCAAGTCGGTGGCCGACCTGAAGGGCCTGAAGTTTCGCTGCGGCGGCTTCGTCGGCGCGGTGCTTCTGCGATTGGGAGTTGTACCTTCGAACATTCCGGGTGGCGAGATCTACCAGGCGTTGGAACAGGGCTCCATCGATGCAGCCGAGTGGGTGGGGCCATACGACGACCTGAAGCTCGGATTCAACAAGGTCGCCAAGTACTACTACTACCCGGCTTGGTGGGAAGGCGGCTCGCAACTCGTCTTCCTGATCGGCCTGAAGGCCTATGACTCGCTGACGCCAGAGTACAAGGCGATCATCGAGGCTGCCGCGGCCTGTGCCCACGTCGAGATGCAGGCCAAGTACGATGCGTGGAACCCGGCGGCATTGAAGACACTGGTGTCGCAAGGAACCAGGCTCATGCCGTTCTCGAAGGACTTGATGGATCGAGCGTTCAAGGAAGCGATGGCGCTGTATAACGAAATTGGCCTGCGGAATGCGAACTGGCGGAAGATCTACGCCGATTACGCGAGCTTCCAGCGCGAGCAGAACTTCTGGTTTCGTCTTGCGGAGATGCGCTTCGACAGCTACATGCAATCGGTCAAGCTCTGAGATTGGGTTGGATGTTCGAGAATGCGCCGCAGTGCGGGGCCTCTTCTCGTGAGTCTCAGGGGGGCACGGCCTTGAACGGCCTACGCTCCTCCAACTCGTCCATATAGCCAACGACCGCGCGTCCCTCGCGGTGCAGGAAGTCGGCCACCGCCTGCGCGAACTGGGGATGCGCCAGCCAGTGCGCCGATGCCGTCGTGACCGGCAGCAACCCCCGCGCCATCTTGTGCTCGCCCTGCGCACCGCCCTCGAAGCGGCGGTAGCCATTGTCGATGCACCAGGCGAGCGGCTGGTAGTAGCAGGCCTCGAAGTGCAGGCATGGCACATGTTCCGTCGCGCCCCAGTAGCGGCCGAAGGCGTTCCCGCGTGCCGGGTCCAGTGCGACCAGCGACGCCGCGATGCGCCTGCCTTCACGCTCGGCAATGAAGAGCAGCCAGTGTCCGTGCATGGCCTGGGCGACACGGGCAAAGAAGTCACGCGTCAGGTAGGGCGTCGAATGGTGCGCCCGATAGGTGAGCGTGTAGCAGCGGTAGAAGAAGTCCCAGTCGTCGGGCGTGATGTCGGCCCCGGCGCGAGCGACGAAACTGGCGCCTGCCTCGATCACCTTGCGGCGCTCCTGGCCGATCTTCTTGCGCTTGTCGCGTTGCAGGCTGGCAAGGAAGTCGTCGAAGTTTGCGTAGGGTGGCGCTTCGCGATTGGTCCAGTGGAACTGGACGGTGCTGCGCAGCATCCAGCCGGCCGCTCGCGCGGCGCGCTGGTCGGCCTCGTCAAGGAACAGCAGATGGGCCGATGACAGCCCGGAGTCGCGCACCATGCGCTGCATTGCCTGCAGCAGCATCGCGCGAAGGGTGTCGTCGCGGGCGAGCAGCCGCGGCCCCGGCACCGGCGTGAAGGGCACGGCGCAGAGCAGTTTCGGGTAGTAGGCGAGGCCGTGGCGCCGGTAGGCGTCGGCCCAGGCCCAGTCGAAGACGTACTCGCCGTACGAGTGGTCCTTCAGGTACAGCGGGGCGGCGGCGACGAGGGCCTTTGCGCTGCCTGCTTTCGCGAAGATGGCGATGAACTTTGCGGTCCATCCGGCGTCGGGCGACGCACTGTCGGATTCGTGCAGCGCGAGCAGGTACTCATGGCTCATGAACGGCGTGGCCGACGGCTGTGCTTCGAGCAGCGCGTTCCACTGCGCGGGGTCGATCTGCGCGGGGTCGCCGAAGACCCGGATGACATAATCGTTCGAGCTGATTTCCTCGTTCTCACCGCTCATATGTCAACCCGGATTCCGGTCAAGGTGGCGCTCGCGCAGATCAACGCCACGGTCGGCGATCTGCCCGGCAATTCGCGCCTCATCGCCGATGCGGCGCGGCGTGCCCACGCGGTGGGCGCGCGCCTGGTGCTTACACCTGAACTCAGTCTGTGCGGCTATCCGCCGGAAGACCTGCTGTTGCGCAGTGCGTTCATGCAGGCTTGCGCGGAGGCGCTGCGCGACTTGGCAACGGAGCTGGCCGATTGCGAGGGCTTGCATGTGGTGGTCGGGCATCCGCATCAGTTCGGAGAAAGAGGCGATCTTAGGTCGCGCTCGCATGCCGTGCCGCGGCGCTGCAACGCGGCCTCGGTGCTGGCAGGGGGACGGGTCATCGCCACCTACTGCAAGCGCGAGTTGCCGAACTACCAGGTGTTCGACGAGCGACGCTATTTCGCCTCGGGCCGCGACTGCGGGCAGGGTGCGGTGGTGTTCGAGGTCGGTGGCCTGATGTTCGGCCTCAACATCTGCGAGGACGCCTGGTTTGACGAACCGGCGCGTTCGGCCAAGGCGGCCGGGGCGCAGGTGCTGTGCGTGCTCAACGCCTCGCCGTTCCACCTCGGCAAGCTCGTCGAGCGCGAGGAGCGCATGGCCGAGCGTGCGCGCGATGTGGGCCTGCCGCTGATCTACTCGCACCTGACGGGCGGGCAGGACGAAGTCGTGTTCGACGGCGCCTCGTTCGCGCTGGATGCGCAAGGCCGTCTGGCGGCGCGCGCGCCAATGTTCGAAGAGGCGCTGTGGATGGTCGAAGTCTCTGCCGACGGCAGCGTTGCCGGCGAGGTGATGGCCTCACCCGGTTTCGAGGCACAGGCCTGGTCGGCACTCGTCACCGGGGTGCGCGACTACATCGGCAAGAACGGCTTCGCGGGCGTGATCATCGGCCTCTCGGGTGGTGTTGATTCGGCGCTGGTGCTCGCCGTTGCGGTCGATGCGCTGGGCGCAGACCGGGTGCGCTGCGTGATGATGCCCTCGCCCTACACGGCCGACATCTCGTGGATCGACGCGCGCGAAATGGCGCAGCGCCTGGCTGTGCGCTACGACGAGATCTCGATCGTGCCGATGTTCGAAGCCTTTCGCGCCAGCCTGGCGGCGGAGTTCGCCGGACGCGAGGAAGACGCGACCGAGGAGAACATCCAGGCGCGCATCCGCGGCACGCTACTGATGGCGCTGTCGAACAAGTTCGGTGCAATCGTGCTGACCACCGGCAACAAGAGCGAGATGGCCACCGGCTACTGCACGCTCTACGGCGACATGGCGGGCGGCTTCGCGGTCATCAAGGACGTGGCCAAGACGCTCGTCTACCGGCTCGCGAAGTGGAAGAACGCGCAGGGCCGCGAGGTGATCCCCGAACGCATCATCACGCGCGCGCCTTCCGCCGAACTGCGCCCCGACCAGAAGGACCAGGACAGCCTGCCGCCCTACGAGGTGCTCGACGCCATCCTGCAGCGCTACATGGAGGAGGACCAGGGGATCGACGAAATCGTCGCGGCCGGCTTCCCGCATTCGGACGTGCAGCGCGTGACGCAGCTGATCAAGGCCAATGAATACAAGCGGCGCCAGGCACCGGTGGGCATTCGCATCACGCACCGATCGTTCGGCAAGGACTGGCGTTACCCCATCACCTCGAAGTTTCGTGCCTGAGCGCGGTGCGACGGCGGCGCATACACTCACTCGAAGTCAACATTGCCCGCCGGAGCACGCCATGAAGCAGATCACCGCCGTCGTCAAGCCATTCAAGCTCGAAGAGGTCCGGGAGGGACTCGCCTCGGTCGGCGTCACCGGGTTGACGGTGACCGAGGTCAAGGGCTTCGGCCGCCAGAAGGGCCACACGGAGTTGTACCGCGGCGCCGAGTACGTGGTCGACTTTCTGCCGAAGGTGAAGGTCGAGGTGGTGGTCAAGGATGGCGACGTCGAGCGGTGCATCGAGGCCATCGTCAAGGCGGCCAGGACGGGCAAGATCGGCGACGGCAAGATCTTCGTCACCGCGGTCGAACAGGTAGTGCGGATTCGCACCGGCGAGACCGACGAAGACGCCGTCTGAGTCCGTTTGCGTAAGCGCTCGCGCGGCAGCGTTCAGATCTGACGGTACAGCTCGACGACAAGCCTCGGCCGCGCAAGTGCGGCCATCCGGTCGAGAAGGGCGCCGGGATCGGCGCCCACCTGCAGCAGCCCGCGCTGGTCGCGCGGCACGAATCCCCGGGCGACGCTCTGGTCGAGGAATGCCAGCAGAGAGTCGTAGTAGCCGGCCGCATTGAGAAGGCCAACTGGCTTGTCGTGATAGCCGAGTTGAAGCCAGGTCCACACCTCGAACAACTCCTCGAAGGTGCCGATGCCGCCCGGCAGCGCCACGAAAGCGTCGCTGCGCTCGGCCATCAGGCGCTTGCGCTCGTGCATCGTGTCGACCACATGCAGTTCGGTGAGGCCGCCATGGCCCAGTTCGCGTCCCATCAGGGCCTTCGGGATGACGCCGACCACGTCGGCGCCCGCGGCCAGTGCCGCATCGGCAACGCTGCCCATAAGACCGGCCCGCCCACCTCCGTAAACCAGCCGCCAGCCGCGTCGGCCGATCGCCTCGCCGATTGCCCGAGCCGCGTCGGCGAATGCCGCGTCGTCGCCACTGCGCGAACCACAGTAGACGCAGAACGACAGCGCCCGCGTCGCGCGCGAGTGCGCGAGGCTCCGGTCGTCTCCCAAGGGGTTGGTCATGGGCCGGAATTGTGCCCTGGCAGGCTGCCGCGCCAGTCGGTCAGCCGCGTACCGCAGACGGCGTCGTGCCAGAACTGCCGGTCCGGGTGCAGCAGCGCCAGCCCGGCGTAGGTGATGACCCCGACGCCGAGGATCGCGAAAATCATCCCGGTCCCGGCCCCCTCCGTCAGCTGCAGTGAGAGCAGCGCTGGCACAAACCAGAGCCAGCTCGTCAGGTAGCGAGCCATGGCACGGCCCAGCGACACTGGCGATCCGTCGGCACACACGAGCCGGACCCGCCACGCCTTCATCGCGACCGTCTGCCCGCCGTGCGACCAGAACCAGCTGAAGTAGAGGCCGATCACCACGAACAGGACTGCCTGCAGGCCGTGCCGGCCGAACATGGCGTTGCGCTGTTCCGTGATGCCGGCATACAGCAAGCCGGCGGTCATCAGCACGCCGAAAAGCAGCACGCCCTCGTACACGAAGCAGGCCATTCGACGCCACAGGTCGGGCGTCGGCAATCGTTCGGCGGGCACGGATTCGAGTGGTGTGGCGGGCTGGCCGCTCAGGGGCGCGCCGACGGCGCCGACGCTGCCACTGAGAAGGGCACAGTGCGCTGGGCGCCCTTCTGCGGCAGCAGCGTGACCTTGTCGACGTACTCGGGAGACGTCGCGATCTTGGGCAGCCCCGACTGCTGGTGTGCGGGAGGCGCGGGCGGCCTGGACATCAGCGTGGTCGTCGCGCCCGGCTGCGCCTGGACAACTGACGGTCCCACAGGCTTGGGCGGCGCCGCGAGTGCCCGATCGGGCACGGTGTTCGACTTGACCTGCGACGCTTCGCGGGAGCGTTTGTCAGACGACGCTGCGGAAGCTGCCTTCGGGGCAGCCTGGCCCGGACGGCTCGAAGCCGCAGCGGCAGGAGCAGCGCGGCTGGCGAGCGCGCGCCGCTCCTCGGTCGAGAGGGCCTGGTAGGCCTCCCAGCTCGCCTGTCGGTCCTGCACGGGTGTCTGCTTGGCTTCCTGGAAATTCAGGCGTACCTGACCACGCTCGAGCGGTGTCATCCTGGCCCACTCGGCCATACGCGTCTGGAGCCGCGCTTGGTCCTGCGGGGGCATGTTCGGGAAGCGCTCGGCGATTTCGATCCACTTGCGTTTGCGCAGGCTGTCGATGCCGGCCCAGTCGCGTTCCAGCGGCTTCAGCGCCTCGCGCTGCGCGGGCCTGAGCGCAGCCCAGGCGGGCCCCTGTCCGACGCTTGCTGGTGCGCCAGTACCGGCAGACGCGACCGGCGCCGCCGGTCTGGGTTGGGCAGCGACAGGAGGCGCAGAACCGAACATCGCGGCCAGCGCCGCAACTGCGATGCCCCGGCCCACAGCGCCGCTCAAGTCGTCCGCGCAGCGCCAGCTCATCCGTCGCAACGCTCCGCCCGAGCGCGGCGGCACCCGCCGGGCATAGACTCTGCGAACGACTGCACCCAGGACAGCGAGCGGAGTCCATGTCAATCACGCTGCGCCTTCAGAAATTCTAGGAACCCGGGGTCGCTGTACGCCGTCGGCGGGAGTTCGTCGACCAGCAGATCGAAATCGATTTCGGCCGCTGCGGTGATCTGGGCGCCAACATGCTGGTTCTGGATCAGCAGGAGCCCTGCCACCAGGGCCAGCAGCGGCAGCACCTGCGCGAACCTGACCCACCACGACGAAGGCGACCATTCTCCACCGCCCAACGCCAGACTGCCAGTACGGGCGCTGCCGACCTGCAGCACCGGGCTTTCCGTCGAGGCGCGCCGCGCGCGCGCGCGATCAAGCGCGCGTTCACGCGCGAAGCGAAGCCGTTCGCCGACATCGTGGGTCAGCATCTCCGACTGTTCCGCCAGCCGAGCAGCCACCCGCAACGCGTAACGCGACTGCAGTCTATCGGCATCGATAGTGCGGTGCGCCATCGTGGTTTGAGACTCGTTCATGGCTCGATTCCCTTGTTCTTCAGAGCCAGCGCCAAGGCATGCACGGCCCGAGAACAATGCGTCTTGACACTTCCTTCCGAACAACCCATGAGCGAGGCAGTCTCGGCAACGTCGAACTCCTCCCAGTAACGCAGCAGGAAGGCCTCGCGTTGACGCGCCGGCAACTTGGTCACTTCGCCTTCGATCGCCAGCAATGTCTGGGACCGGGAGACCGAATCGGCTGCGCTGTCGGATGCCGTCGAACCATCGGCGGCCTCGAGCATCTCGAGCAGGTCGAAGTCCCCCGCTTCGGCGAACGATTCGAAGTGCGAGAAATTCTGCACCAGCGCGGTGCGAACCTTCTGGCGCCGGAACCAGTCCATCGTCGCATTCGACAGGATACGCTGGAAGACCAACGGCAACTCGGCGGCCGGGCGGTCGGAGTACTTCTCGGCCAGGCGGATCATCGAATCCTGCACGATGTCCAGGGCGGCATCATCGTCGCGAACGGAGTAGGCGGTGCGCTTGAAGGCACGCTTCTCCACGCTCCTGAGAAAGTCGGACAGTTCTTTGTCGGTGGCCAAGGGGCGGCGGCGCTCGCAGGGCAGGGAGGCGGGAGCGATTATGTCATCGCGCGCCCGTGTGCCGGCGGCTCCGCGGACGCGGGCGAACGGGGTGCCATAATGCTGCTTTGCACAACAGTCTGGTCTGACACGCGCCGCCCGACCCGGGTGTCCGGTGGCAGATCGCGCAGGTTCCGCTGCCGCCTCACGAGGGCGCGCGTAGGAACACCGATGGTTTTTCGTCAGAGAAATTCGCAAAGGTTCGAAATGGAAATGTCTGCCGCGGAAGTCAAGCGCGCCGCCACGGCGCAGCCGCATTCCTCCCCCACCGAGCTCAACGGCTCCGAAATCCTTGTTCGCTGCCTTCAGGCAGAAGGCGTCAAGTTCCTCTGGGGCTACCCAGGCGGCGCAGTTCTCTACATCTACGACGCGCTGTACAAGCAAGACGGGATCGAGCATGTGCTGGTGCGCCATGAGCAGGCCGCGGTGCATGCCGCCGACGGTTATGCGCGCGCTACCGGTGAAGTCGGCGTCGCGCTTGTCACGTCGGGGCCAGGCGTGACGAACGCAGTCACCGGCATCGCAACGGCCTACATGGACTCGATCCCGATGGTGATCATCACTGGCCAGGTGCCGACGCACGCCATCGGGCTCGACGCCTTCCAGGAGTGTGACGCCGTGGGCATCACGCGCCCGATCGTCAAGCACAACTTCCTGGTCAAGGACGTGCGCGACCTGGCGCTGACGATGAAGAAGGCGTTCCATATCGCACGTACCGGGCGACCCGGACCGGTGGTGGTCGACATCCCGAAGGACGTGTCGCTCAAGACCGCGCATTTCAGCTACCCGGCGACGGTGCAAATGCGTTCGTACAACCCGGTGAAGAAGGGCCATGGTGGGCAGATCCGCAAGGCCGTGCAACTGCTGCTACATGCCAGGCGGCCCTACATCTACACCGGCGGCGGCATCGTGCTGGGCAATGCCTCGGCCGAGTTGCGCGAGCTCGTCGACTTGCTCGGCTACCCCTGCACGAACACGCTGATGGGCCTCGGCGCCATCGCTGCGAGCGACCCGAAGTTTCTCGGCATGCTGGGCATGCACGGCACCTACGAAGCCAACATGACGATGCAGCATTGCGATGTGCTGCTCGCTGTCGGGGCGCGTTTCGACGACCGTGTGATCGGCAGTCCGAAGCACTTCGCATCGGTCGAGCGAAAGATCGTCCATATCGACATCGATCCGTCTTCGATCTCGAAGCGAGTCAGGGTCGACATTCCTATCGTGGGTGACGTGAAGGACGTGCTGCAGGAACTGATCGCGCAGGTGCGCGATGCCCAGACCAAGCCCGACACGGCGGCGCTCTCGGCGTGGTGGGGCCAGATCAACGAATGGCGCAAGCGCGAGTGTCTGAAGTACAAGAACAGTCCCGACGTCATCAAGCCACAGTTCGTGATCGAGAAGCTGTGCGAGCTGACCCGGGGCAGCGATGCGTACATCACGTCCGACGTCGGCCAGCACCAGATGTGGGCGGCGCAGTACTACCGCTTCGACCGGCCACGACGCTGGATCAATTCGGGCGGACTCGGGACGATGGGCGTCGGCCTTCCCTACGCGATGGGCATCAAGCTCGCCAGGCCGGATTCGGACGTATTCTGCGTCACCGGCGAAGGCTCGATCCAGATGTGCATCCAGGAGCTCTCGACCTGCCTGCAGTACAAGACGCCGGTGAAGATCGTGGCGCTCAACAACCGCTATCTCGGCATGGTGCGGCAGTGGCAGCAACTCGACTACGGTGGGCGCTATTCGCACAGCTACATGGACGCGCTGCCCGACTTCGTCAGTCTCGCTGAAGCCTACGGGCATGTCGGCCTGCTGGTCGAGAAGCCGGGCGACGTGGAAGGCGCGCTGCGCGAGGCGATCCGCCTGAAGGACCGTACGGTGTTCCTCGATATCCGTACCGACCCGACCGAAAACGTTTGGCCGATGGTCAAGGCAGGGCAAGGGATCACGGAGATGCTCCTGGGGTCCGAAGACCTGTGACGGGCTGAATGCGCGGGTTCGGGTCGAGTGTTACCGCGCCCGGCCAGGCGCCTGCAGGACGCGCGCTTCAGCTTCGGCGAACTTAGTCAATCGACATCACACAGCGTGGCCAAGGGTCGCCGGTTACCGCCGACGGCGTGAAGAGCGCGCTCACTGCACACCATGAAGCACATCATCGCCCTGCTCCTCGAGAACGAACCCGGCGCGCTGTCGCGCGTCGTCGCGCTGTTTTCCGCCCGTGGCTACAACATCGAGAGCCTGACCGTCGCCACCACCGAGGACGCTTCGCTGTCGCGCATGACAATCGTCACCACCGGATCGGACGAGGTGATCGAGCAGATCACGAAGCACCTGAACCGACTGATCGAAGTCGTCAAGGTCGTCGACCTCACCGAGGGCAGCTACACCGAACGCGAGCTGATGCTGATCAAGGTGCGTGCGGTCGGCAAGGAACGCGAGGAGATGAGCCGCATGGCCGACATCTTCCGTGGTCGGATCATCGACGTCACGGAGAAGAGCTACACCATCGAGCTCACGGGCGACTCCGCCAAGCTCGATGCCTTCCTGCAGGCCATCGACCGCAGCTCAATTCTCGAAACGGTGCGCACGGGCACCAGCGGCATCGGTCGTGGCGAGCGCATCCTGCGCGTCTGAAGCCATACCCACTGAATCGATCACTCACAGGAGAACTGCATGAAGGTCTACTACGACAAGGACGCCGACCTGAGCCTCGTCAAGGGCAAGAACGTCACCATCATCGGCTACGGTTCGCAGGGCCATGCCCACGCGCAAAACCTGAACGACAGCGGCGTCAAGGTGACCGTCGGGTTGCGCCGCGGAGGCGCGAGCTGGACCAAGGCCGAGAAGGCCGGCCTCAAGGTGGCTGACGTGGCCGAGGCGGTGAAGGCGGCCGATGTGGTGATGATGCTCTTGCCTGACGAGCAGATCGCTGCCGTCTACAGCAGCGACGTCGGCCCGAACATGAAGCAGGGCGCATCGCTCGCATTCGCACATGGCTTCAACGTCCACTACGGGCAGGTCGTGCCGCGTGCCGATCTCGACGTCTGGATGGTCGCACCCAAGGCGCCCGGCCACACGGTGCGCTCGACGTATGCGCAAGGGGGCGGCGTGCCGCACCTGATCGCCGTCCATGCCGATCGCACCGGCAAGGCGCGTGACCTCGCGCTCAGCTACGCCGCGGCCAATGGCGGCGGCAAGGCCGGCGTGATCGAGACGAGCTTCCGCGAAGAGACCGAGACCGACCTGTTCGGCGAGCAGGCGGTCCTCTGCGGGGGGGCAGTCGAGCTGATCAAGGCTGGCTTCGAGACGCTGACCGAGGCGGGCTACGCGCCCGAGATGGCCTACTTCGAGTGCCTGCACGAACTCAAGCTGATCGTCGATCTGATCTATGAAGGTGGCATCGCCAACATGAACTACTCGATCTCGAACAATGCCGAGTACGGCGAGTACGTGACAGGTCCGAAGGTCGTTACCGGTGCGACGCGCGACGCGATGCGCCAGGCACTGAAGGACATCCAGACCGGCGAGTATGCGAAGAGCTTCATCCTCGAGAATCGTGCCGGGGCGCCGACGCTGCTGTCGCGCCGCCGCCTGACCGCCGAACACCCGATCGAGGTGGTGGGCGAGCAATTGCGAGCGATGATGCCGTGGATCAGGAAGAACCGGCTGGTAGACCAGAGCAAGAACTGACGATGGTCGAAGGGCGTTGCGGCGCAGGCTCGCATCGCGCAGCGATGTGAAGGAGCCGCAGGCGCCGGCCGCAGTCAACGCTGTCAGCGGTGCCTCATGAGACCGCTGCTACGGTATCCTCGCGCGCATGAAGAAACTCCCTGGCAGGCGCATGTCATGAGCGAGATCCAGGAGGTTGGCGGCGCGGTCGTCAGTGAACCGCACGACGACACGGAGCCGCCACCGCGCCAGAGGCGCAAGGGCATCTACATCCTGCCCAACCTGTTCACGCTGGCGGCACTGTTCGGCGGCTTCTACGCCATCGTGATGGCCATGAACGGGCGCTTCGAGCAGGCCGCCATCGGCGTCTTCTGCGCCATGGTGCTCGACAGCCTGGATGGCCGCGTCGCGCGCATGACCAACACCCAGAGCACATTCGGCGAGCAGATGGACAGCCTGTCGGACATGGTGTCGTTCGGCGCCGCGCCAGGGCTGGTCGTCTACGAATGGGCACTCAAGGATCTGGGCAAGCTCGGGTGGCTCGCGGCGTTCGTGTACTGCGCCTCGGCGGCGCTGCGTCTGGCTCGTTTCAACACGAACCTGACGGTGGTCGACAAGCGATTCTTCCAGGGCTTGCCGAGCCCCGCCGCGGCGGCGATCGTGATGGGCTTCATCTGGGTGCTGGACGACGCCGGATTGAAGGGTTTCAGGGAGGGGCCGTGGCTCAACTGGACGGCGTTCTGCGTGACGCTCTATGCTGGGCTCACGATGGTGACCAACGTGCCCTTCTACAGCTTCAAGGACGTGAGCTTCAAGCGATCGGTGCCGTTCATCGTCATCGTCGCCATCGCGCTCGGCATCGCCGTCATCAGCTTTCACCCTCCGAGCGTGCTGTTCGGCCTCTTCGTTGCCTACGGGCTGTCGGGATACGGGGTCTATGTTTGGAAGCGCATGAAGGGCAAGCCAGTCAGCGTGATCGCGACGTCGACCGATGAGCCCGACGAGAAGGGCTTGCACCATTGAGCGCGGACGCGGTGGTGCGGTTGGATCGTGCTACATTTCAGCCATGAATTTGCGTCTTGCTGCCGCGCTACTACTGCTGGGAGTGCACCGGGCTCGCTGACGTCCGTCTCCATGTATTCGTCTCGACGGCCCGCATGCAACCCGCAGCGGGCCGTTTCGTTTTGTGGTGCGGGTTGCGAACAAGGAGCACATCGTGTCCGACAAGATCATCATTTTCGACACCACCTTGCGCGACGGCGAACAGTCTCCCGGCGCATCGATGACGCGTGACGAGAAGCTGCGCATCGCGCGCCAGCTCGAACGCTTGCACGTCGATGTCATCGAGGCTGGTTTCGCCGCTTCGAGCAACGGCGACTTCGAGGCCGTGAAGGCGATCGCCGCTGCCGTCAAGGACAGCATCGTGTGTTCTCTCGCGCGCGCCAACGACCGCGACATCTCGCGCGCAGCCGAGGCGCTCAAGGGCGCCGCGTCTTCGCGCGTGCACACCTTCATCGCGACGAGCCCGCTGCACATGGAAATGAAGCTGCGCATGACGCCTGAACAGGTGTTCGAGCAGGCTCGGCTCGCCGTGCGCTTCGCCCGCAACCTGACTGGCGACGTCGAGTTCTCGCCCGAGGACGGCTATCGCTCCGATTCCGACTACCTGTGTCGTGTTCTGGAGGCGGTGATCGCGGAGGGGGCGACGACGATCAACATTCCCGACACGGTCGGCTACGCAATTCCCGAGCTGTACGGCGAGTTCATCCGCAGCCTGCGCGAGCGCATTCCGAACTCCGGCAAGGCCGTGTGGTCGGTGCACTGCCACAACGACCTCGGCATGGCAGTGGCCAACTCCCTGGCCGGCGTGAAGATCGGCGGCGCCCGGCAGATCGAATGCACGATCAATGGCCTCGGTGAACGCGCCGGCAATTGCGCGCTGGAAGAGGTGGTGATGGCGCTGAAGACGCGCAAGGATTACTTCGGGTTCGAGGTTGGCGTCGACACGACGCAGATCGTCCATGCGTCGCGGCTGGTGTCGCAGACCACCGGTTTCGTAGTGCAGCCGAACAAGGCGGTGGTCGGCGCCAATGCCTTCGCGCATGCCTCCGGCATCCATCAGGACGGGGTGCTCAAGGCGCGCGATACCTACGAGATCATGCGTGCCGAGGATGTAGGCTGGGCGGCCAACAAGATCGTTCTCGGCAAGCTATCGGGGCGAAATGCATTCAAGCAGCGGCTGCAGGAACTGGGCATTTCGCTCGAGTCGGAGACCGAGGTCAACGCCGCCTTCGCCCGCTTCAAGGAACTGGCTGATCGCAAGAGCGAGATCTTCGAGGAGGACATCATTGCGCTGGTGATGGACGAATCGGTCTCCGCCGAACACGAGCACTATCGATTGCTGGCGCTGTCGCAGCGTTCGGAAACCGGCGAGCGGCCGCACGCCAGTGTCGTCTTCGCCGCGGGAGGGGCTGAACTGCACGCCGAGAGCGATGGCAACGGCCCGGTCGACGCGAGCCTGAAGGCGATCGAGGCGAAGGTGCAGAGCGGTGCCGAGATGCAGCTCTACTCGGTCAATGCGATCACCTCCGGCAGCACCGAATCGCAGGGTGAGGTGACGGTACGGCTTCAGCTCGGCGGGCGCGTGGCCAACGGCGTCGGCGCCGATCCCGACATCGTGGTGGCTTCGGCCAAGGCCTACCTGGCGGCGCTCAACAAGCTGCACAGCAACATCGACCGCGTCCCGGCGCAAGGTTGAGCAGGCACGAGGGGCACCGAAGGGCAGCCTTCGAGCAGCGACGGGCGATTCGCGGTGTACACGCTCGGGCCGAGCTCCTGGCGGCTGAAGGTCGGCCCCCGACCTGCCGATAAGCAGCATGCAGGTCACCCGATTCAGGCTGCTGGATCACGAGGATCTTGCGACCGACTTGAGGAAACGCTCGTAAGTTTCTGATCTTGTGTAGATTTTTTCTTTCCAATACACTGCACCGACGAACCGACCCGAGGACGCTGCGTTGACGATCCCGCGATTTCTGCAAGGCTTGCTGCGGCGCCACCTTGGCGCGCTGATGTTTGCCGTGATGCTGCCGGCTGCGTTGTCAGCGGTGCACGCCGCGACGCCGATGGCGAAGAAGACCGGTGCAGGATCGGCTGCGACCGCCGCGTCGGTGCGTGTCACCAAGAAGGTCCCGCCCCGCAGCGTCGTGCGGGTCGCGCCTGAGAAGCCCTCCTTCGGCGCACTGTACGGCCTTCACGGGACCGCCGACTCGCTGGAGCTCAAGTCGAGCGTGGCACTGGTGATGGATCAGGACACGAACGAGATCCTGTTCGGCAAGAATCTGCAGGCGGTGTTGCCGATCGCTTCGATCACCAAGCTGATGACGGCGCTGATCGTCACCGAGGCTCGTCTGCCGCTGGACGAGACGCTGACCGTGACCGACGATGATGTGGACACGGAAAAGGGCAGCCGCTCTCGCCTCACGGTGGGCACGCAGCTGAGTCGCGAGAAGATGCTGCACCTGGCGCTGATGTCATCCGAGAACCGTGCCGCGCACGTGCTCGGGCGCAGCTTTCCCGGCGGCCTGGATGCCTTTGTCGCGGCGATGAATGACAAGGCACAGTTGCTCGGCATGGTCGATACCCGATATGTCGAACCCACCGGGCTGTCCAGCAAGAACCAGTCGAGCGCGCGTGACCTGGCCACGCTCGTCAACGCCGCCCACCAGCATCGGATCATTCGTGAGTTGTCGACTTCGCCCGAGTACCAGGTTGAGATCGGACGGCGAGAACTGACGTTTCGCAACACCAACGGACTGGTGCGCAGCCCCTCGTGGGACATCGGCTTGCAGAAGACGGGCTACATCTCAGAGGCGGGACGCTGCCTGGTAATGCAGGCGCAGATGGCCGGCCGCAAGCTCATCATGGTGTTCCTCGATTCGGCCGGGAAGTATTCTCGAATCGGCGATGCCGAGCGGGTCCGCCGCTGGATCAATGAGAATGCGCTCGCGCCGCGACCGGAGATTCGCCTGAATTCCTGAGCTGGTAGTGCCCGCCGCGAATGCCCGGCGTGATCGGGCCTGAAGTCGCTGGGCCGGCGTCAGTCGCGATGGCCGAGCAAGGCCGAGATCTGCCCGGCTGTCTGCTTCAATCGCTCGACCCAGGCCTCTTCCAATCGGTCGGCCGGGGCCGATATCGACAGGCAGGCGACCAGCTTGCCTTGATCGTCGCAAATGCCGGCCGCCATGCAGCGCACACCCAGTTCGAGTTCTTCGTCGTCACGCGCGACGCCGATCCGCCGCACCTTCGCCAACTCGCGTTCAAGCGCCGGCAATTCGGTGATGCTATTGCGCGTGTGCCCGGCAAGCCCGGTGCGGGAGGCGTAGGCGCGAACACGCTGTGTGTCGTCCTGCGCCAGGAACAACTTGCCGACCGAGGTCAAGTGCAGCGGTGCGCGCCCCCCGACGGCGCGCACTACCTGCATTCCAGAGCGTTCACTGAATGTGCGTTCGACGTATACGATTTCGTCGCCCTGTCGTATCGACAGGTTGACTGGTTGGTTTGTCAGGCGGTGCAAGTCGCGCATCGGCCCCAGCGCGGCATCACGCACGTCGAGCCTGGCCTTGACCAGGTTGCCAAGTTCGAGAAGCCGCATGCCCAGTCGGTAGCTGCCCGCCCGTGGCCGTTCCACGAAGCCGCCGATTGCCAGGTCATTGAGGATGCGGTGGGCGGTCGACGGGTGAAGTCCGGACTGCTCGCCGATCAGCTTCAGCGACACCGGATCCTGGTGCGACGCGAGGATGTCCAGCAACGCGAACGTGCGCTCGAGCACCTGGATGGCCGGGGTGGCTCCCTTTGCGCTTGTCATGCGTCTCATTGTCGCTCAGTTCGTCAGGATTCTGTATGACGAAACGTAGCGCTGACGGGCGGGAAATCGTTGCGCGACCTCGATCTCTAGCCCGTCGTACTGCTTTTGGCCGGCGGATCGGAAGAGCTCCGTGAGCTTGCGGGCGGCGCCCGTTGCGCTGCGCTGGCCGAAAGCGCTGCCTCCAGCGCAATCACGGCGCCGACGCCCGAGCGCACGGCGCCTTCGATCGTGGCGGGGTAGGGGCCCGCAACATGATCTCCGGCAGCGAACAGTCCTGCAGAGACCCGCGCTGAAGGGCGCTCGAGTCCGGGCGTGCACAGAAAGGTCGCGCGCTTCTCGGTGAACGTTCGCAACTCGGTCAGCGGGCCCTTCAGATGCGACCCGAGTGCCGTCCGGGCCTGTGCCAATGTCGCCCGCACCGTCTCCTTCGCCCCCCGTGCGACCCATGCGCCTGCGCCGCTGATGACGAAGGCGAGAGCTCCATCGAAGCCTCGCAGCTGCCCGAGGTCGAACACGAACTGGGCCGGCGCCGAGGCGCCGGGGTGCAGGGCGAGCATCGGGCGCGGCAGGCGCGCACCCTCGCTGTGCAGGATGACGGTCGTGATCGGCTCATGGCGAAGCGCATTCGCACATCCGGCCCAGGCCGGCGCGATCGGTTGCACCAGGCGCGCGGCTTCGACGGCGCTTGTGGCCAGTACCACCGCGTCGAAGGTTTCGCCGTCGACCCGCCAGCCACGTTCTGCAGGCTGCACTTGCGCGACTCGGCAGGCCTGGCGCAGTTCGGCCCCGGCCCGGGACAGCCAGGCGGCTGCAGGGTCTGGCCATAGCGCGCCGAGGTCCACTCTTGGCAACAGCAGATCGGATGAGCCGGGCCCGGCGAACAGAGCGTCGCGCAACACGCGCAGGAAGACGCTGGCGCTGGCCGTCGACGCCGGCGTGTTCAGCGCGGCAATGCACAGTGGATCGACGAGGTCGGCGCGCACGCGGGCTGGCAGGTCGGCGGTGAGCTGTGCGACGGTGAGCCGTTCAGGGCAACGAAAGCCGCGCAGTGCCCAGCCCGACGCCACCCGCAACAGCGTGAACCTGTCGCTCCAGCGCCAGCCAGAGCGCGAGAGCACTCCGCGTGCGAAGGCGAGCATCGGCGCACCGGGTCGCAGCGCGAGGGCACCGCCGTCGGCGAAGGCAAGGCACAGCGGTGTGCGCCACAGTAGAAGCTGCGCGTCGGCTCCGACCCGTGCCATCAGGCGCAGCGTCGTCGTGTAGGCGCCGATCAGGATGTGCTGTCCGTTGTCGAGCGCCATTGCGCCACTCTCGACACGTCGAGCGCGTCCGCCGAATCCGGACGCCATCTCGTACAGCGTGACCGCGTGGCCGCGCGACGTGGCCTCGACGGCGGCGGCCAGTCCGGCCCAGCCGCCGCCGATGACCGCCAGCCGCATCAGCCTCCCCGCCAGTTCGTGCGCATCGCGATCCACAGTTTGCGCAGCGGCGTCAATGTGATGCGCTGGTGAAGCACCTGGAATCCGCCGGCCTCGATCTCGCCCAGCAGCGTGCGGTAGATGTTGGCCATCATCAATCCGGGCTTCTGCGCGCGGCGGTCCGCTTCGGGCAGAAGCGCCATCGCTTCGTCGTAACAACGGTGCGCGCGCTCGGCCTGGAAACGCATCAGCGCGTCGAAGCGCTCGCCATAGGCGAGCGGCGGGCGCGAAGCGAGCAGTTCGTGAGCCTTCATGTCGAAGTGCTTCAGCTCTGAAAGCGGCAGGTAGATGCGGCCCCGGCGCGCGTCGTCGCCGACGTCGCGGATGATGTTCGTCAGCTGCATCGCCAGGCCTAGCCGATGCGCATAGGCGACGGTCGCATCGTCGCTGCGGCCGAAGATGTTGGCCGCCACCTCGCCAACGACGCCCGCCACGCGGTGGCAGTAGAGCGCCAGCCCTGGGTAATCGAGATAGCGCGTCTGCTCGAGATCCATTTGGCAGCCGTCAATCACCGTGCCGAGCTGTGCGGCCGTGATGCCGTACTTCGCGACATGGGGCATCAAGGCGCTCATCGCCGGGTGGCTGGCCTGGCCGTCGAATGACGAAGCGACTTCGGTTCGCCACCAGGCAAGCTTGGCCGCGGCGACCACGGGGTCGGTGACCTCGTCGACGACGTCGTCGATCTCACGGCAGAATGCGTAGAAGGCGGTGATCGCGGCACGCTGCGGCGGTTTCAGGAAGAGGAACGCGTAGTAGAAGCTCGAGCCGCTGCGGGCGGCCTTGTCCTGCACGTATTGCTCGGGAGTCACGCAGGCTCCTCGCGAGCAAGGAGCGGCGGGTGCATCGTCATCGCGCGCCGGGCCAGCGTGGGCGCATCGTGCCAGCGCAGTGTTGGTCGATGGCGCATTGCGTCGAAGCCGCGTCGCTCGATCCTTTCCAGGATTCGCAGCCCCCCCTGTACCACGAGGCGCAGTTCCCAGCCGGCGCGACCGCCAACGCGGTGGACCAGCGGGGCACCGTGAAGCATCATCGCGCGCGTCCAGCCGACCATCTCTGCGACGAGCAGGCGAGTCTGCGTGCCGTCGTCGCCGGCCAGCATCGCTGCGGGCGCCACGCCGTGGCGAGCGCAATCGGCGATCGGGACATAGAGCCGCTGGCGCCGGGTGTCCACCGACAGGTCCTGCCAGAAGTTGGCCAACTGCAGTGCCGTGCAGATCGCATCGGACTGGTGCAGCGCATCGGCATCGCCGACGCCATAAAGGTGCAGCAGCAGACGGCCGACCGGGTTGGCGGAGCGCCGGCAGTAGTCGAGGAGTTCCGCGCGGTCGGCGTATGAGTGGTGCACCACGTCCTGCCTGAAGGCGCTCAGCAGGTCGGTCATAAGGGGTAGCGGAAGGCGGTGGCGGTGAATCGCTTTGGCCAACGGGTCGAAGACGCCGCGCCAGCGCTGCGACGCCGCCGTGCCTGACGCGACAGCCTGCAGGTCTGCCTCGTAGGCGGCCAGGTCTCGGAGGCGATCCACGGCTAAAGCCCGCCCTTCGTCGGCCAGATCGTCAGCGGTGCGCGCGTACGCGTAGATCGCCTTGATCGCGGGACGCAGCGCGGGCGGGGACAGCCAGGACGCGACGGGAAAGTTCTCGTAGTGGTTGACGCTCACAGACCTGCATTGTCCATGCTGGTGGCGCCGCGCGTGCGGCTGGGCGCGAGACGACTCGTGTCGCCCTCGCAGTGCGCTGGCGCGTGGCCGAAGGCCGCGCGGCAGGCCACCGCTCTTCCCGCAGTGGAACCGGGCGCAGGGCGAAGCACGCACGCTTGACAGTCGGGAGCGGCACGCATACAGTACTGACCGGTCAGTCAGTTTTCGGAACCGTCCCCTTCGAGTCAAGGGCGTCGCCATGTTCGCGCGGCGCAGAGCCTCTTGGCCGGTCTAGGAATCTCATGCATTCGTCCCCGACATTCGAGTCTCTGCTGATGGCGCTGGTGGCCGCTCTGCTGACGACGAGTTGCAGCAGGCAGGAGGCGGTGGCGGAGCCGATCCGCGCCGTGCGGACGATGACCGTGGCCAGCGATTCCGCAGGGGGCAGCCACGAATACGCCGCCGAAGTTCGGGCTCGCACCGAGTCTCGACTCGGCTTTCGCATCGGCGGCAAGATCGCTCGCCGCAACGTCGAGCTGGGCGACAGCGTCAAGGCGGGGCAGGTGCTCGCGCAGTTGGATCCGCACGACTCGAAGCTGAACCAGGATGCGGCGCGTGCCGCCCTCTCGGCGGCGCAAGTGAACCACGAGCAGGCGGCAGCCGACTTCACGAGGTTCCGAGAATTGAAGGGGCAGGGCTTCATCAGCGCGGCCGAGCTCGAGCGCCGCGAGACAACGCTCAAGGCGGCGCAGGCCAGCCTCGAGCAGGCGCGTGCACTGGCCAGTCTGCAGGGCAACCAGGCTGCCTATTCGACGCTCGTTGCGGACGCGCCGGGGGTGATTACCGGTGTCGACGGCGAGCCTGGCATGGTCGTGGCCGCCGGGGCGCCCGTGGTTCGCCTCGCCCACGACGGGCCGCGCGACGTCGTGTTCGCGGTACCGGAGGACAAGGTCGGCCAGCTGCGAGAGGCAGGCTCGAAACCCGGCGCACTCAAGGTCAGGCTCTGGAGCGGAGGCGCGTTGCTGCCCGCCAGCTTGCGAGAGGTGTCGGCAGCCGCCGACCCGGCAACGCGAACCTTCCTCGCCAAGGCCGATGTCGGCGGTGCAGGCGTGAGGCTGGGACAGACAGCGACCGTGCTGGTCGAACTGCCCCGGGTCCCTGGCGTGGCCCGGCTCCCGCTGGCGGCTGTGACCCAGTTCCAGGGCAAGACCGTCGTGTGGTTGCTCGACAAGGCGACGCTGACAGTCCGTCCGCAGGCGATCGAGGTCGCTGGCGCCGACGGCAACAGCGTGGTCGTGGCCGCCGGACTGAGCACGGGCCAGGTCGTCGTGACCGCCGGTGTGCACACGCTGACTGCGGGGCAGAAGGTCAAGCTGTATGTCGAGCCCGCGGTGCCAGCCCCGGTTTCAGCCTCCGCCAGCGGCACCGCGCGCTGACGGTCTCGCATGGACTCCGACATCGCCTTGGGGCTTCAATATCTCGCGCTGGGCGCTGGAGCACCCGGCGCTGACACGCTACCTGATGGTCGTGCTGATGGTGCTTGGCGTTGCTGCCTACTTCCAGCTTGGTCAGGACGAGGATCCTCCGTTCACGTTCCGATTGATGGTCGTGCAGGCCTTCTGGCCCGGTGCGAGCGCGCAGCAGGTCGCCGAGCAGGTGACCGACAAGATCGAGAAGACGCTGCAGGAGGTTCCCTACGCCGACAGGATTCGCAGCTACACCAAACCCGGCGAGTCGCTGACCATCCTGCAATTGCAGGACTCGTCGCCGGCGAAGGACGTCTCCAACAGCTGGTACCAGGCGCGCAAGCGCGTGGCCGACATGCGCGGCACGCTGCCTACGGGGGTCATGGGCCCGGTCTTCAACGACGACTTCGGCGACGTGTTCGGCTCGATCTATGCGCTTTCGGCCGACGGCTTCAGCCCGGAGGAACTGCGTGTCCACGCGGAGACCGTGCGCCAGCGACTGCTGCGCGTGCCCGACGTGGCCAAGGTCGAGCTGTTCGGGGTGCAGCCGGAAAAGCTCTTCGTCGAGATCTCGCACAAGCGCCTGGCCCAGCTCGGCCTGGACATGAACCAGGTCATCGTACTGCTCGGCGCCCAGAACGCGGTGGAAGGCGCGGGCGTGCTCAACGCCGGCAGCGAGAACCTGCAGGTGCGCATCGGCGGCCAGTTCAACTCGGTGGACGAACTGGCGCGCTTCCCAATCCGCGCCGTCAACCCGAGCACCGGCGTGGCCAGCTCGATCCGGCTCGCGGACATCGCCGAGATCCGCCGTGCCTACGTCGACCCGCCGGCGGTGAAGGTGCGCCACCAGGGCAAGGAGGTCCTGGCGCTCGGCATCTCGATGGTCAGGGGCGGCGACATCATCCAGCTTGGAAAGGCGCTGGGCGGTGCCAGCGCAGGCATCCAGCGAGACTTGCCGCTCGGCATCACGCTCGAGCAGATGCAGGACCAGCCACGCGCCGTCTCGCGCTCGGTGGGCGAGTTCATCGCAGTGCTGGCCGAGGCGGTAATCATCGTGCTCGCGGTCAGCTTCATCAGCCTCGGCCTGCACCTGAGGCCACTGCGGATCGACATCTGGCCGGGGCTGGTGGTGGGCATCACGATCCCGCTGGTGCTGGCGATCACTTTCGTGACGATGTTCTACTGGGGCGTTGGCCTGCACAAGATCTCGCTCGGTTCGCTGATCATCGCGCTCGGCCTGCTGGTCGACGACGCGATCATTGCCGTCGAGATGATGGTGCGCAAGCTCGAGGAGGGCTACGACAGGATGCGCGCCGCCACCTTCGCCTACGAGGTGACGGCGATGCCGATGCTCACTGGCACGCTGATCACCGCGGCCGGCTTCCTGCCGATCGGCATGGCCAAGTCGGTGACTGGCGAATACACCTTCGCGATCTTCGCCGTCACCGCGGCCGCGCTGCTGATCTCCTGGGTTGTCTCGGTCTTTTTCGTGCCCTACCTCGGCGCCCACTTGCTGCGTACGCGCAGCAAGGTTGCCGGCGCGAACGTCGAAGGCCCGCAGGAACTGTTCGACACCCCGTTCTACTCGCGCTTCCGGCGTAGCGTGAACTGGTGCGTTCAGCACCGCTGGATCACGATCGGCCTGACCCTGCTCACGTTCGCCGCCGGCATCGCCGGCATGGGCAAGGTCCAGCAGCAGTTCTTCCCCGACTCGAGCCGGCCCGAGATCCTGGTCGACCTGTGGCTGCCCGAAGGCTCGACGGTGCAGCAGAGCGACGAGATTGCGCGCCGTTTCGAGGCCCGGATGATGCGCGAACCGGGTGTCGCCAGCGTCAGCACCTGGATTGGTGCGGGCGTGCCGCGCTTCTACCTGCCGCTGGACCAGATCTTCCCGCAGACCAACGTCAGCCAGGCCATCCTGTTGCCCAAGGACCTGACGGAACGCGAGGCGCTGCGCCTGCGCCTGCCCGGGCTGCTGGCCGAGGAATTCTCCGAGGTGCGCGGCCGCGTCAAGCTGCTGCCCAACGGCCCGCCCGTGCCCTACCCGGTGCAGTTCCGCGTCGTCGGTACCGAGGTCGCGGCGGTGCGCCAGTGGGCCGACCAGGCAAAGGAGGTGCTGCGCGCCAACCCGAACATGCGCGGGGTCAACGACAACTGGAACGAGTCGGTGAAAGTGCTCCGGCTGGAGATCGACCAGGACAAGGCGCGCGCCCTCGGCGTCAGCAGCCAGACGATGGCGCAGGCCTCGCGAACCATGTTTTCCGGCAGCACGATCGGCCAGTATCGCGAAGGCGACAAGCTGGTCGACATCGTGTTGCGCCAACCGCTCGAGGAGCGCAACGCGATCACCGACATTGGCAATGCCTACGTGCCCACCGCCAGCGGCCGCAGCGTGCCCTTGCTGCAGATCGCCACGATCGGCTTCGGCTGGGAGCCGGGGATCTTGTGGCGCGAGAACCGCGACTTCGCGGTGACGATCCAGGGCGACGTGGTCGAAGGCTTGCAGGGCCCGACCGTGACATCCCAAGTCTGGCCGAAGCTGCAGGAGCTGGCGGCGCGGATGCCACCGGGTTACCGCATCGAGGTGGCCGGCGCGGTGGAAGAGAGCAGCAAGGGCCAGGGCTCGATCGCCGCCGGCGTGCCGGCGATGCTGTTCATCATCTTCACGCTACTGATGCTGCAATTGCAGAGTTTCAGTCGTTCGTTGCTGGTCTTCCTGACAGGACCACTGGGCATTCCCGGCGTGGCTGCCGCGCTGCTGCTGCTCGACCGTCCATTCGGCTTCGTCGCGTTGCTGGGCGTGGTCGCACTGATGGGCATGATCATGCGTAACTCGGTGATCCTGATCGACCAAATCGAGCAGGACCGCGCCCGCGGTGTACCCGCCTGGACCGCGATCGTCGAGTCGGCTGTTCGGCGCTTCCGGCCGATCGTGCTGACGGCTGCGGCCGCGGTGCTGGCGATGATCCCGCTGTCCCGCAGCGGGTTCTGGGGCCCGATGGCGGTGGCGATCATGGGCGGGCTGATCGTCGCCACCGCGCTGACACTGCTCGCGCTGCCAGCCATGTACGCGGCATGGTTTCGCGTCAAACCACCCGGGCGCGAGCAGCCCGCTGCGACGGGCGGCTAAAATACTAGGTTGACCGGATCGCAACCTAGAGGGGGTCGCCTTGGCGGCGACGATGTCCTGTTGACATTCGCGCGGGTGGCGAAATTGGTAGACGCACCAGGTTTAGGTCCTGACGCCAGCGATGGTATGGGGGTTCGAGTCCCCCCCCGCGCACCAGCAACGAAAGCAGAAAGAATCATGGCCGTGACAGTTGAAACCCTGGAAAAGCTCGAGCGCCGCATCACGCTGAGGGTGCCCGCCGAGACCATCACGCGCGAGGTCGAGTCCCGCCTTCGCAAGCTTGCGCGCACCGTCAAGGCAGCGGGCTTTCGCCCCGGCAAGGTGCCTATGAGCGTGGTCACCCAGCGCTACGGCTACTCGGTCCACTACGAAGTGATGAACGACAAGGTCGGCCGTGCCTTCGCCGACGCGGCGACCGAGGCCAAGCTGCGTGTCGCGGGTGCGCCGCGCATCGCCGAGAAGCAGGGCGCGCCAGAAGGTGAACTTGCCTTCGATGCCACTTTCGAGGTCTACCCGGAGGTCAAGCTCGGCGACCTGAGCGGGGCCGAGATCGAGCGCGTGTCGACCGAGGTCTCCGCGGCAGCGATCGACAAGACGCTCGACATCCTGCGCAAGCAGCGCCGGAGCTTTGCATTGCGTCCGCAGGGTGAGGCCGCAAACGATGGCGACCGGGCGACGATCGACTTCGAGGGCAAGATCGACGGTGTTCCGTTCGATGGCGGGAAGGCCGAGGCGTTCCAGTTCATCATCGGCGAGGGCCAGATGCTGGCCGCCTTCGAAGGCGCGGTGCGCGGCATGAAGGCTGGCGAGTCGAAGACCTTCCCGCTGCAGTTCCCTGCCGACTACCAGGGCAAGGAGGTGGCCGGCAAGGAGGCCGACTTCATGGTCACGCTGAAGAAGATCGAGGTGCAGCACCTGCCGGAGGTCAGCGAAGCGCTGGCCAAGTCGCTCGGCATCAAGGATGGCAGCGTCGAGGCGCTGCGCGCCGACATCAAGCGCAACCTCGAGCGCGAAGTGAAGTTCCGCGTACTGGCGCGCAACAAGGCGGCGGTGATGGACGCGCTGGTCAGGGGCGCGGAGCTCGACGTGCCCGGCTCGCTGGTCGAGGGCGAGACCGGGCGCATGATCGAGTCGGCGCGCGCCGACCTGAAGCAACGCGGTGTGAAAGACGCCGACAAGGCGCCGATTCCGGCCGAGATGTTCACGCCGCAGGCCGAGCGCCGTGTTCGCCTGGGCCTGGTGGTGGGCGAATTGGTGCGTGCGCACAACCTGCAGGCGCGACCCGATCAGCTGCAGGCGCACATCGAGGAGATGGCGCAGAGCTACGAGAAGCCGTCGGAAGTTGTGCGCTGGTACCTCGGCGATCGCCAGCGCATGGCCGAGGTCGAGGCGGTGGTGGTCGAGAACAACGTGACCCAGTTCGTGCTCGGCCAGGCCAGGGTGACCGACAAGGCACTGCCGTTCGACGAACTGATGGCGAGCTGAAGCGGTCGGTATCCGTTGGCGAGGGCGCCAGGCCGAGAGGCTGGCGCCTTTGTCGTATGCAGATCAGCAGCAACGCCCGTGGGGCTGCTCCGGTGGCGAGATAATGAGGCCGGATCTCCGAAGTTCATTCTGCAAGGAAGACTCATGAGTGCGCTGGACACGAACAGCCTGGGCCTGGTGCCCATGGTCATCGAAACCTCGGGCCGCGGCGAGCGCGCCTACGACATCTACAGCCGGCTGCTGCGCGAGCGGGTGATCTTCCTGGTTGGCCCGGTGAATGACCAGACGGCGAACGTCGTGGTGGCGCAACTGCTGTTCCTGGAGAGCGAGAACCCGGACAAGGACATCTCGCTCTACATCAACTCGCCGGGCGGCTCGGTTAGCGCCGGCCTGTCGATCTTCGACACGATGCAGTTCATTAAGCCCGATGTTTCCACGCTATGCATGGGCATCGCGGCCAGCATGGGCGCGTTCCTGATGGCTGCCGGTGCCAAGGGCAAGCGCTTCGCACTGCCGAACTCGCGCGTCATGATCCACCAACCCTCGGGCGGCGCGCAGGGCCAGGCCAGCGACATCGAGATCCAGGCCCGCGAAATCCTCAAGCTGCGCGAAAGCCTGAACACCATCCTCGCCGAGCGAACCGGCCAGTCACTCGAGAAGATCAGGCTCGACTCGGAGCGCGACTTCTTCATGTCGGCGGACGAGGCCCGGGACTATGGCCTGATCGACCAAGTGATCGCGAAGCGCGCCTGAGGACGGCGCGCGACCGCTCGAAAACGGAGTTTCAGTGCAGACTGGACTTGTACGCAAGTCATGTCGCAACTGAACAGCTCTGGGAACGGGGTGCTTATCGGGGGCCAGCCGTGACCTTCACTTGCACTATGATTCCTCGACGACTTCCACACTGAACCCACCCCATGGCCGAGAAAAGAGGCTCCTCCAGCGAAAAGGTTCTGTACTGCTCGTTCTGCGGCAAGAGCCAGCACGAGGTGAAGAAGCTGATCGCCGGCCCGTCGGTGTTCATCTGCGACGAGTGCATCGAGCTGTGCAATGACATCATCCGCGACGAGGCTCCGGCGGACGGCTCGCAGGCGCGCGCGGCGAAGTCCGACCTTCCGATCCCGGGGGATATCAAAGCGAGCCTGGACCAGTACGTGATTGGCCAGGAGCCTGCCAAGCGCACGCTCTCCGTGGCCGTGTACAACCACTACAAGCGGCTCAAGCACATGAGCTCGACGAAGGACGAGATCGAGCTGTCGAAGAGCAACATCCTGCTGATCGGTCCGACGGGCTCGGGCAAGACGCTGCTCGCGCAGACTCTGGCTCGCCTGCTGAACGTGCCGTTCGTGATTGCCGACGCGACTACGCTGACCGAGGCCGGCTACGTGGGCGAGGATGTCGAGAACATCATCCAGAAGCTGCTGCAGAACTGCAACTACGACGTCGAGCGAGCCCAGCGCGGCATCGTCTACATCGACGAGATCGACAAGATCTCGCGCAAGGCCGACAACCCTTCGATCACGCGCGATGTATCGGGCGAGGGCGTGCAGCAGGCGTTGCTCAAGCTCGTCGAGGGCACGATGGCCTCCGTGCCGCCGCAGGGCGGCCGCAAGCACCCGAACCAGGATTTCCTGCAGATCGACACGACCAACATCCTCTTCATCTGCGGCGGGGCGTTCGACGGGCTGGAGAAGGTGATCCAGAATCGGTCGGAGAAGTCCGGGATCGGCTTTGGCGCCACGGTCAAGAGCAAGTCCGATCGCAAGGTGTCGGAGGTGTTTCGCGAAGTCGAGCCCGAAGACCTGATCAAGTTCGGCCTGATTCCCGAACTCGTCGGGCGGCTGCCGGTCGTCGCGACGCTGGGTGAACTGACCGACGAGGCGCTGGTGCGCATCCTCACGGAGCCGAAGAACGCGCTCGTCAAGCAGTACCAGAAGCTGTTTGCGATGGACGGTGTCGACCTCGAGATCCGCCCGTCGGCGCTGGCGGCCATCGCGCGCAAGGCGCTTGCGCGCAAGACCGGCGCGCGCGGCCTGCGTTCGATCATGGAGCAGTCGCTGATCGACACCATGTTCGATCTGCCCACGCTCGATGGCGTGACCAAGGTGGTGCTCGACGAACACACCATCGACGACGGCGTAAAGCCCCTGCTGGTCTACAAAGAGCAGGCCAAGGCGAGCGCGTGATTTTCCCGGCCGCCGCCTGGTGGTCGACGGGCATCTTGCAAAACAAGTGTCGGGCCTCAGATGGGACCGAGAAAGAGAGGTAAGCAATGTCCGGACATCCCGTTCTACCGGCCGAACCCATCACGATGCCGCTGCTGCCGTTGCGCGACGTGGTGGTGTTTCCGCACATGGTGATCCCACTGTTCGTGGGCCGCCCGAAGTCCATCAAGGCACTGGAGGCTGCGATGGAGGCAGGCCGCCAGATCATGTTGGTGGCGCAACGCGCCGCGGGCAAAGACGAGCCCAAGCCAGACGACATGTTCGAGGTTGGCTGCGTCTCGAGCATCCTGCAGATGCTCAAGCTTCCCGACGGCACGGTCAAGGTGCTGGTCGAGGGCGTGCAGCGGGCCAACACGCTGGGCATCAGCGACAACGGCGAGCATTTTGTAGCCGAAGTCAAGCCGGTGCCGCCCGAGACCGACCTTAAGGCCGAGATCGAGGCACTGCGCCGCGCCGTGACGCAGCAGTTCGACCAGTACGTCAAGCTGAACAAGAAGATTCCGCCCGAGATTCTGACCTCGATCGCCGGCATCGAGGACGCCGGCCGGCTGGCGGACACGATCGCCGCGCATCTGCCGCTCAAGCTCGAGAACAAGCAGTCGGTACTCGACCTGTTCGCGATCGACAAGCGGTTGGAGAAACTGCTCGAACTGCTGGAGCACGAGGTCGACATCCTGCAGGTGGAAAAGCGCATTCGTGGCCGCGTCAAGCGCCAGATGGAGAAGAGCCAGCGCGAGTACTACCTGAACGAGCAGGTCAAGGCGATACAGAAGGAACTCGGCGACGGAGAAGAGGGCGCCGACCTCGAGGAACTCGAGAAGAAGATCGTCGCCGCGCGCATGAGCAAGGAAGCGCGCAAGAAGGTCGACGCCGAGTTGAAGAAGCTGAAGCTGATGTCACCCATGTCGGCCGAGGCGACCGTCGTTCGCAACTACATCGACACGCTGGTCAACCTGCCCTGGAGCAAGAAGACCAAGATCAAGCACGACCTGTCGAACGCCGCGACGGTGCTCGACGAAGACCACTACGGGCTGGAGAAGGTCAAGGACCGCATCCTCGAGTACCTCGCGGTGCAGCAGCGCGTCGACAAGGTCAAGGCGCCGATCCTGTGCCTCGTCGGTCCTCCGGGGGTTGGCAAGACCTCGCTCGGCCAGAGCGTGGCGCGTGCTACCGGCCGCAAGTTCGTCCGCATGGCGCTGGGCGGCATGCGCGACGAAGCGGAGATCCGCGGCCATCGCCGCACCTATATCGGATCGATGCCGGGCAAGGTGCTGCAGAGCCTGTCGAAGATCGGCACGAGGAACCCCTTGTTCCTGCTTGACGAGATCGACAAGCTGGGCATGGATTTCCGCGGTGATCCGTCGAGTGCGTTGCTCGAAGTGCTCGATCCCGAGCAGAACCACACCTTCAGCGATCACTACGTCGAGGTTGATTTCGACCTCAGCGACGTGATGTTCATCGCCACTTCGAATTCGATGAACATTCCGCCGGCGCTGCTCGACCGGATGGAAGTGATCCGCCTGGCCGGCTACACCGAGGATGAGAAGCTCAACATCGCCCTGCGTTACTTGCTGCCCAAGCAGCGCAAGAACAACGGGGTGAAGGACGCTGAGGTCGAAGTCACCGAAGCAGCGATCCGCGGCATCATCCGCTACTACACCCGCGAGGCCGGCGTTCGTTCGCTCGAGCGCGAGATATCGAAGATCTGCCGCAAGGTCGTCAAGGGGGTGCAACTCAAGACCTATACCGACAAGGTCGTCGTCACCGATGAAAACCTGAACGATTTCCTCGGTGTGCGCAAGTACGACTATGGGCGTGCCGAGAAGAAGAATCAGATCGGCCAGGTGGTCGGTCTGGCGTGGACCGAGGTCGGGGGCGACCTGCTGACGATCGAAGCGGCCGTGATGCCCGGCAAGGGCAACATCATCCGCACCGGCTCGCTCGGCGACGTGATGAAGGAGTCGGTCGAGGCTGCGCGTTCGGTGGTGCGCAGCCGCGCCCGCCGCTTGGGCATCAAGGACGAGATGTTCGAGAAGCGCGACGTGCACATCCACGTGCCCGACGGCGCGACGCCCAAGGACGGGCCGAGCGCCGGTGCCGCGATGACGCTGGCTTTCGTGTCCGCGCTGACCGGCATCGCGGTGAAGGCCGATGTGGCAATGACGGGTGAGATCACCTTGCGCGGCGAGGTCACTGCAATCGGCGGTCTGAAGGAAAAGTTGCTGGCTGCGCATCGCGGCGGTATCAAGACCGTGCTGATTCCCGAAGAGAACGCAAAGGACCTGCAGGACATTCCCGAGAACGTGAAGAACCACCTCGAGATCGTTCCTGTCAAGTGGATCGACCAGGTGCTGGAACTCTCGCTCGAGATCGGCGCCGCAGGCGCTGCCCGAGGAGGAGCCACCGAAGGTCGAAGCCAAGGCCGAGGCGGCCGTGCCGGCCGTCGGGGGCGCCGAATTGCTGACGCATTGAACTACGAGCACGCCCGGGCTTGCGGCTGCGGTGAGACGCGGAGTCGTATGTTATAATGCGCGGCTCGACGGGCCCTGCGGACACCGGCCAGTCGATGTGAAGTGCGGGAGTAGCTCAGTTGGTAGAGCGCAACCTTGCCAAGGTTGAGGTCGAGAGTTCGAGACTCTTCTCCCGCTCCAGATTCAAGAAGGGAAGCCGCGGCTTCCCTTTTTTGTCTGTGGTCCGAAGGCGCGATAGCAAAGCGGTTATGCACCGGATTGCAAATCCGTTTAGCCCGGTTCGACTCCGGGTCGCGCCTCCACCCATGAAGACGGCCCCGTTTCGGGTCGTTCTCGTTTCTGGTGGACTTGGCCGTGCAGCCACCATGTAGCCACCCGTACACGGCGCCTGCGCTTTGTGGCCACCGTGTCGCCGATCTTAAGTGGAGCGGACTGCAGCGCGGTGGCGGGGCCAAGGCCACCGCCTCCGCGCGCGATCACGTCGCAGTCGTTCCCGCACCTCCTCGCGCCCCTTGCCGCGGTACTGCTCCAGGTCGACTCCACGCAGCTCGACCAACTTCTTGCAATCGACGCTTCCGGCCTTCCAGAACCTCGTAAAGCTGGCGCCAGCGCCCTGTCGAGGGGATGCCCAGCAAGCGCCACCAGAGCTTCCCTTGGCGCTCTCCAGCGCGGCATCTGCTGCGCCTGGGCCGCCTGCTCGTCCTGCGCGCGGTCCTGGGCCGCTGTAGATCATGCAGCGTCGTCCTTGTTCATCGTATCGGCCTCGACCAGTGGCGGCGACGTCCTGCCTAGCCGCGGCAGCTTAGACGTCTGACACGAGCGACCGACGGTGCCTGCAGACTGGCGGAGGTCCGTTCGACACAAGGGGCAGTGACGGCACGCCGATCAGTTCCTGGCCCATGCCGATCGCAGGCTAAGCGAGGACGCCCCGCCTCTGCATGGCGCGGGAGTAGAGAAACAGGCCGAGCGCTACAGCGAAAATCACCGCGGTGAAGCCAAGGGAGAAGGCGTCACCGATGACATTCATTCCATTGGACAGGATGTAGTTGTGGAACGTTGTACCGACAACCCCGAGAACAGAGGCGAGGAAGATCCACACGGCCAAACGCTTGCGCGCGAGCAGTAGCAACGCGCCGAGGACCCCACCCCAGACGCCGATAGCCCAGGTCGAGACTACCCATATTGGAAGGCTGTAGAAGAAAGCCAGCTGTTCTGCAGTGAACCCGCTCATGTAGCTCGCGTTCTTCGTCTGCGTCATGACGTAATCCATGGCACCCACAGCATTCCATAAGAGTGCAAGTGCGCCGGTAACCCAGAGATGCCAAGGTGCGCCTGTGCCTCCTGTCGCCTGCGACTCGGACATGTCATCCTCCAGTTGTTGACATTTCACTGCACGCAACGGCGTTCACCTCGTTACCCCGGAATCCCAGGCTCGACGAGATTCGCAAGTTGTGCGAGCGACTCTTGCCAGCCGAGATAGCACATCTCGAGCGCGATGGCTTCAGGCAGCCCTTCCTGCACTATCGTGATCTCGGTTCCGCACGACACTTGCTTCAAGGTCACGGTCGTCTGCATTTCTCCGGGAAAGTCTGGGTCGTCGAACCTGTCTGTATAGCGAAGTCTTTCGAATGGCACGAGTTCACGATACTCGCCGCCGAAGGAGTGACCGAGGCCTTTCGTGAAGCTCGTGAACGACATCTCGTATGTCCCACCAACCTTGGCATCCATGTGGCGCACTTTGCAGGTCAAGCCGTATGGAGGCAGCCACTTGGCTCCTGCGTCAGCGTCCAAGAACGCCCGGTAGACGAGCTCCGTTTTCGCACGGAACACGCGGTGAAGTCGGATGGTGCCTGTGGACATGAGCAATCTACCTGTCAAGCTTCCTCTCGCTGGGCGTCGGGCTTGCGAAATGTCGCGGGTGCACTGATGAATGCGTCCGGCCCCATAGGCGTGCAATCGTGGTTACGTTCTTCAACTTGTGGCCAGCATACGCACCCGGCGCGTCGGCGTCCATCAACCGGAAACCCGGCCTCGACAGAGCGGAATGAAGCGCCCCGAGTTTCCCGGAAGCTCCAGTCTTTGAGGGGATGGGACCACTTCCTCGATGGACTGCCCCCGAAGCCATGTTTGGCCTGGGTCTGCTACCCTCTGCGGACCGCGCCGTTGCTGGCATTGGTGAGGTTTGCGAATCCCTATAGCCCGGTTCGACTGCGCGTCGGGCCTCCAAGCAATATCAACGACCTGGCCAGCTAGCGTGACTTCCGGCAAGGACCAGGACGGGAAAGAAGTTGGACACCAGGCCCGCTTCCCGGTCCGTCCGACAGCATGGCGCAGCGACTCGGTGGCACGGTGGGCGTATCGCCTCGTGCTCGCCGAGTTCCTGTGCCCGAGCACCGCGCCGACGGTGTCTGACACTCGCACGCGGCGCTACCATCCGTTCACCGCAGGAACTCCGATGAAGATCAAGAAGCTGGCCTCCACTGCATTGGCGCTCGTGGGCGCGTCTCTCGGTACTGCCTTGATGCTGGCAACGCCGGCCTTGGCGCAGGCCGTGCCAATGGCCTACCCTGTGCGCGACTTCTTCAGCAACCCCGAGAAGGCGTATTTCAGACTGAGCCAGGACGGTCGCACCCTCGGGTTCATGCAACCGGTAGCAGTGGACGGCGCGCCGCGCCGGCTGAACGTCTTCGTTCAGAGCCTGAAGGGCAGCGAGCCGGTGGGCGAGCCGCAGGCGCCTGACGGCCGAGACCGCACGCGACATCAGCATCTACCACTGGAAGGGCAGCGACCGCATCCTGTACACGAAGGATTTCGGCGGAGACGAGAACTTCCACGTCGTCTCGGTCGATGTCAGGACCGGCAAGGTCACGGACCTGACACCGGGCGACAAGGTCCGCGCCGATCTGGTGGATGTCCTGCCCGACGATCGGCATCACATCCTCGTCAGCCACAACCGTCTCAACCCGGAGGTCTTCGACGTCTACCGGGTCGACCTGCGCACGGGCAAGGAGACACTGGTGGCCCGCAATCCTGGGGACATCGTCGGCTGGGGCACCGACCATGCCGGGCGGGTGCGCCTGGCGTATCGCACCGAAGGACTGAACTCGATCGTGCTGTACCGCCCGGACGAAAGGAGCGCCTTCCGAGCCCATCGTCACCAGCGACTACAAGACCGAGGTCGAGGTGCCTGAATTTTCGGCCGACAACCGCAAGCTCTATGCGATCAGCAACCGCGGGCGCGACAAGAAGGCGCTGGTCGTGATCGACCCCGCTCGACCCGACGTGGAAGAAGAGGTCTTCGTGCATCCCGAGGTCGACCTCGGCGGCGTGACCTGGTCACGTCTGCGCAAGAAGCTGACCGAGGCGAACTACGTTACGACGAAGGTCGAGCACAAGTTCTTCGATGCGAAGACGCAAGAGATCTACGAGCGCATCAGGGCCATGGTGCCGGGCATGGAGGTCAGCCTGCAGAGCGCGACCAAGGCCGAGGACAAGTTCATCGTGGCTGCGTCAAGTGACCGCACACCCGGCGCGCGCTACATCTACGACGCGAAGGCCGACACGCTGTCGAAGCTGGCCGAGATCAACCCCAAGATCCCGGCCGCCGACATGGCGCCGATGAAGCCGATCTCGTACCGCAGCCGCGACGGGCTGACGATTCACGGCTACCTGACATTGCCGGTCGGGCGTGAGGCGAGGAATCTGGCGTGTGTCGTGAACCCGCATGGAGGCCCCTGGGCGCGAGATGTCTGGGGCTACAACCCCGAGGTGCAGTTCCTGGCCAACCGCGGCTACTGCGTGTTGCAGATGAACTTCCGTGGCTCCACCGGCTACGGACGGCAGTTCTGGGAAGCGAGCTTCGGCCAGTGGGGCCTGAAGATGCAGGACGACATCACCGATGGCGCGCAGTGGCTCATCGAACGAGGCGTGGCCGATCCGAAGCGCCTGGGCATCTACGGAGCGAGTTACGGCGGCTATGCGACGCTGGCAGGCGTCACCTACACGCCCGACCTCTATGCGGCGGCGGTCGACTATGTTGGCGTGAGCAACCTGTTCACGTTCATGAATACGATCCCGCCGTACTGGCGCCCGATCCTGCCCAAGTTCCAAGACATGGTCGGGCACCCCGAGAAGGACAGGGCGCGCTTGACTGCCACTTCGCCAGCGCTCAACTCCGACCGCATCAAGACGCCCCTGTTCGTAGTGCAGGGAGCGCGCGATCCGCGCGTCAACAAGGCCGAGAGCGACCAGATGGTCGAGGCGCTACGCAAGCGCGGTATCGAAGTGTCCTACATGGTCAAGGACAACGAGGGCCACGGCTTTCGCAACGAGGAGAACCAGTTCGAGTTCTACGACGCGATGGAGGCTTTCCTCGCCACACACCTGAAGCCGTAGCCGCGGCAGTCGGACCTGCGCCAGCGATCAACGCCCATGAACTGGCGCAGCGCACGGGGCATTGATAGCCGGATGTCGCGGCTTCGAAGGATGTGCCAGCGCATCGCGCATATCACAGGAAGCATGCGACCCACCGATGGGCCGTGCCGATAGAATCGTTCACTTTCGGGTGCCCCACCGCATGGTCGTCGTTTCCCGCGAGATCGCCACCGCCATCCTCGAGCTGAGGAGCGCCGCGCTCACGCTGATTGCCTTGGTGTTGAAGACTACGGATCTCGATACGCTGGCCATCGAGCTCGAACAACGTGCCAGCGTGATGCCGGGTCTTTTCGAGGACGAGCCGGTGGTGATCGACTTGGCGTGCGTCCGCGATGCCGAGGAGCCGGTGAACTTCACTGAACTCATCGCGCTGCTACGCCGCCACCGCATGGTGCCGTTGGCTGCCCGCGGCGGCGACGCCGCGCAGATGGCCGCCGCATTTGCCGTCGGTCTGGTCGAAGCGCCTGAATGTGCCCGGCCCGCGCGCGAGCAACCGCTGGTGCCGCCCGTGGTGCTGACTGAGTGCATCGTCGAGGTGCGACTGCCCGCTCCGCCGCCGATGATCGTCGACCGGCCGCTGCGCTCGGGCCAGCAACTCTACGCCCGCGACCGCGATCTGGTGGTACTGGCGCTGGTGAGCCATGGTGCGGAGGTCATCGCCGATGGCCACATTCATGTGTACGCGCCTCTGCGCGGCCGTGCGATTGCCGGCGCCAAGGGCAACACCGAAGCCCGAATCTTCACCACGGCGATGGAAGCGCAGTTGCTGTCGATCGCCGGCGTCTACCGGACCACCGAGATCGCCCTGCCCACCGAGGTGGTGGGGCGCGCCGCGATGGTGCGCCTCGTCGGCGACAGCCTGTTAGTGGAACCTCTCCAATGACGAGCATGACGACTTCGCCATGCCCCGCCGGCTGCGCCGGTGCTCGACCCACGACAACCGAAAGGACTCCTCCTCGATGGCCAAGATCATCGTCGTAACCTCCGGCAAGGGGGGTGTCGGCAAGACAACAACGAGCGCCAGCTTCGCATCGGGTCTGGCACTGCGCGGCCACAAGACTGCGGTGATCGATTTCGACGTGGGTCTGCGCAACCTCGATCTGATCATGGGCTGCGAGCGGCGCGTGGTGTACGACCTGATCAACGTGATTCAGAACGAGGCCAAGCTCACGCAGGCGCTGATCAAGGACAAGCACAGCGACAACCTGGTCTTGCTGGCGGCCTCTCAGACGCGCGACAAGGATGCGCTGTCGCAGGAAGGCGTGAAGCGCGTGCTCGACGAGCTGGCCGAGATGGGCATGGAATACATCATCTGCGATTCACCGGCCGGCATCGAAACCGGGGCGATGATGGCCATGCACTACGCCGACGAGGCTTTGGTCGTCACCAATCCCGAGGTTTCTTCGGTACGCGACTCCGATCGCATCCTGGGCATGCTGGCCTCGAAGACGCAGCGTGCGATCGACGGCAAGGAGCCGATCAAGGAGCATCTGCTGATCACCCGCTACAACGCAACGCGCGTGGCCGGCGGGCAGATGCTCTCGGTGGAAGACATCCAGGAAATCCTGCGCATCCCGCTGATCGGCGTGATCCCCGAGTCGGAGACAGTGCTCAATGCCTCGAACCAGGGCGTACCGGCGATCCACATGAAGGGCAGCGCCGTGGCCGAAGCCTACAAGGACGTGATTCGCCGCTTTCTCGGCGAAAGCCGCGAGATGCGCTTCACCAAGGCTGCGCGGCCCACCCTCTTCCAGCGCCTCTTTGCGAGGGCCTGAGCCCATGTCGCTCCTGTCGTTTCTGCTCGGGCAGAACAAGAAGTCGGCGAGCCTGGCCAAAGAGCGCCTGCAAATCATCCTGGCGCACGAACGCAGCGCACGCAGCCCACGCCGGCCCGACTACCTGCCGGCGCTGCAGCGTGAGCTGCTGGCTGTCGTGTCGAAGTACGTGAAGATCCAGCCCAAGGACATCAAGGTCAGTTTCGAGCGGCAGCGCAACCTCGAGGTGCTGGAGGTGAAGATCGAACTGACGGAGGCCGCGCGAGCCTGAATCGGCAATGGTTCGACCGTTGCGGGAGTTGGAAATCGAAACGCCCTCCGCCGTTTCCGCCTTGCTCCGCTGACGAGATACGACTCCAGGCGGTCGCGGCGTACAAGGGGGGCAGCTGCGGGCAGGCTAGCGCCTACGGTAGCTGCGTCTTCGCCTTGCAGTCGATGGCATCCGCGGCGCCCTGCGTGGTGCGGCAAACATATACGGTTCGCTCGGTCGAGTCGTAGAACCACGCGAATGAAACCCCGTTCGACGACGAGGTCCCCATCGCCGTGACAGCGGGACGAAGGTCGACCCGGCCTTGTTGCGCCCAGGCGTGCAGGGCATAGCCGGCCAGCAGCGCGCCCGAAAGCACTAAGGTGACTTTGTACATGTCGGACTCCCTGCTACTTCCTGCTCTGCGGCGGCATCTCAAACCCGTCACTGCTGCATTTCCGTGTGCGCGCGACCCTGCGATTCGATCTTACTCGGCGAGTCGGTGCTTCGCCATGCTGCGGGGAGGCACCTCCGATCCTCGTGGCGGGCCATGTGGGCACCGTAGCGCAGACGGCGATCCCTGAAGAAGTACCCGCGATAGCTGAAACAACGTCTACGTGGTGCCCGGGACGGGAATCGAACCCGTACACCCCCTTGCGGGAAGTGGCGGGTTTTAAGCCCGCTGCGTCTACCAATTTCGCCACCCGGGCAGGGTGCGCGCGATGATAGTCCGGTGCATTGCAAACGGACTCGCGGCAGCGCAAATGAAGGGCGGATTGAAACTCCTTCGCAGCATCTCGCCTACGCAAGCGGGCTGTTGTGCAATCATTGCATCGCGCTGTCTCGTGGTGCCCCTCTAACTGGATCCACCGCTTCTCGAAAGAGGGCATGCGGGTCCGGTCCCCGTCCCGGCATCACTTGCGGCCCCGCCGCGCCCAAGGGATGCCTGTCATGTCGCTGTTCGACCAGTCCTGCCTCAACGAGGGCGTGCGCAAGCGCGAGGTGTTCGGCTGGGCGATGTACGACTTCGCCAACTCGGGCTACACGACTGTCGTGCTCACGGCGGTGTTCAACGCCTACTTCGTCGGCGTGGTGGCGGGCGACGCATCCTGGGCCACGCTGGCGTGGACGCTCGTCATCGGGGCGTCGAGCGCGATCGTCATGGTGACGATGCCGGCGCTCGGTGCCTATGCCGACCTGCGTGCGGCGAAGAAGCGGCTGTTGGCCCTAAGTACGCTCGGCTGCGTGGTGTCGACTATCGCGCTCGCCGGGGCTGGCCCGGGCGACGTGGTGTTCGCGGCGCTGGCGATCGTCGTGTCCAACACCTTCTATTCCTACGGCGAATCGCTCACCGCTTCGTTCCTCCCCGAACTCGCTCGTGCCGATTCCATGGGACGTGTTTCGGGCTGGGGCTGGAGCTTCGGCTATTTCGGCGGCATGCTGTCGCTCGGCCTGAGCCTGGGATATGTGCTGTGGGCGCAGTCGCGGGGCCTGCCGGCAACCCATTTCGTGCCGGTGACGATGCTGATCACCGCGTGCGTGTACGGCGCTGCCTCGCTCGCCACCTTCGCGTTGCTTGGCGAGCGCGCCGTGCCGCAGGCGCGAACTGCGGGCGACGCCGGGCTGCGCGCGTCGGTGCAGAGGCTCGTCGCGACCTGGCGCGACGCCCGACGTTACGGCGACTTCATGTGGCTGCTGGCCTGCGGCGCCTGCTATCAGGCTGGAATCTCGGTGGTGATCGCTCTCGCTGCGGTCTATGCCGAGCAGGTACTCGGCTTCAAGCAGACCGACACGATGGCGCTGATCTTCATGGTCAACATTGCCGCGGCGCTGGGTGCGTTCGCGTTCGGCTACGCGCAGGACCGCATTGGGCACAAGGCGGCGCTGGCAGCAACTCTGGCGGGTTGGATCGTGATGACCGTCCTCGCCGCGCTGGCCACCGGTGCAGCGCTGTTCTGGGTGGCTGCGGTGATTGCCGGCCTGTGCATGGGCTCGAGCCAATCGGCCGGGCGCGCGATTGCCGGCCTGTTTGCGCCCTCGGCGCAACTGGGCGAGTTCTTCGGGCTGTGGACGCTGGCCACGCGTCTGTCGGCGATCGTCGGGCCGATCACCTATGGCCTGGTGACCGTGCTCACCGCGGGCAACCACCGCATTGCGATCCTCTCAACGGCGATCTTCTTCGTTCTTGGTCTCGGTCTGCTGACACCGTTGAACATGGCTCGAGGCATGCGGGCGGCGCGGCCGGACGGCGAGCCACAAGTGAGTGCACGATAGACGGACATCTGCGTGGGCTGGACACCAGGGCCTGTTTCGATCTAAAATAGCACGGTCGTTCTATTTTGTGTTTGGCTTGTAGTCGAGGGCAGTTTGCGCGCGATCGGGTCGGATGCAACACGACAATAGAATCCCAAGTTCGAACGGATCCGATCGAATCAACGCAAAGCGCAGGAGCATCTCATCATGAAAGTGCTGGTCCCGGTGAAGCGGGTGGTCGACTACAACGTCAAGGTTCGCGTCAAGAGCGACGGTACGGGCGTCGACATCGCCAACGTCAAGATGAGCATGAACCCGTTCGACGAGATCGCCGTCGAGGAGGCCGTTCGCCTGAAGGAGAAGGGCGTCGCCACCGAGATCATCGCCGTCTCGTGCGGCGTCGCGCAGTGCCAGGAGACGCTGCGTACCGCGATGGCCATCGGCGCCGACCGCGCGATCCTGGTCGAGACCGATATCGACCTGCAGCCACTGGCCGTCGCCAAGCTGCTGAAGGCGCTCGTCGACAAGGAGAAGCCGGGCCTCGTGATCCTCGGTAAACAGGCGATCGACGACGACTGCAACCAGACCGGGCAGATGCTGGCCGCGCTTGCCGGCCTGCCGCAGGGCACCTTCGCGAGCAAGGTCGAGATCGTCGACGGGCATGCACTCGTGACCCGCGAGGTCGACGGCGGCTCCGAGACCCTAAGGCTCAGCCTGCCAGCAGTTCTCACGACCGACTTGCGCCTGAACGAGCCGCGCTACGTGACGCTGCCGAACATCATGAAGGCGAAGAAGAAGACGCTCGAAGTCGTCAAGCCGGCCGACCTCGGCGTCGATGTCGCACCGCGCATCAAGACCCTCAAGGTCGGCGAGCCGCCCAAGCGCAGCGCCGGCATCAAGGTGCCCGATGTCGCCACGCTCGTGGCCAAGCTCAAGAACGAAGCCAAGGTGATCTGACATGTCCTCACTCGTCATCGCTGAACACGACAATAAGTCGATCAAGGGCGCGACCCTCAACACCGTCACCGCTGCTGCCGCGTGCGGCGGCGAGGTGCACGTGCTCATCGCGGGTCACAACGCATCTGCCGCGGCGCAGGCTGCCGCGCAGGTCGCCGGTGTGGCCAAGGTGCTGCATGCCGAGGCCGCGTGCTTCGAGCACGGCCTGGCCGAGCCCGTCGCGGCGCAGGTCGTGGCACTCGCCGGTGCCTACAGCCACCTCGTGTTCCCGGCGACCGCGTCGGGCAAGAACATCGCGCCGCGCGTCGCTGCGCTGCTCGACCTGGGGCAGGTCTCCGACGTCACCAAGGTGCTCGCGCCCGACACCTTCGAGCGCCCGATCTACGCCGGCGGTGCGATCGCCACCGTGCAGAGCACCGACGCGACCAAGGTGATCACGGTGCGCACCACCGGCTTCGATCCGGCCGCTGTCACAGGCGGCAGCGCGGCGGTCGAAAGCGTGAGCGCCGCCGCAGATCCAGGCCTGTCGAGCTTCTCCGGCAGCGAGATCGCGAAGAACGACCGCCCCGAACTGACGGCCGCGAAGGTCATCGTCTCCGGCGGTCGGGCCATGGGCTCGGCGGACAAGTTCAACGACGTGCTGACGCCGCTGGCCGACAGGCTCGGCGCCGCGCTCGGTGCGAGCCGCGCCGCGGTGGACGCGGGCTACGCGCCGAACGACTGGCAGGTCGGGCAGACCGGCAAGATCGTCGCGCCGCAGCTCTACATCGCAGCTGGCATCAGCGGCGCGATCCAGCATCTGGCAGGCATGAAGGACTCCAAGGTGATCGTCGCGATCAACAAGGACGCCGAGGCGCCGATCTTCAGCGTCGCGGACTATGGGCTCGAGGCCGACCTGTTCACCGCCATCCCCGAGTTGGTGAAGGCGCTCGGCTGAAACCGGCGCACGATACGACACGCTGACCCCGAGGGCGCGCAACGCGAGTTGACGCGCCCTTTCGCTACCTGGAGACAGACATGACCTACCGCGCCCCCGTGAAGGACATGCTCTTTTGCATGACCGAACTGGCTCACCTCGACGAAGTGACGAAGATCCCGGGTTTCGAGGACTTCGGTGCCGAGACGGCGCAGGCCGTGCTGGAGGAATGCGCCAGGTTCAACGAGGGCGTGATCGCGCCATTGAACTGGGAAGGCGACAAGACTCCATCTTCGTGGAAGGACGGCCAGGTCACGACCACGCCAGGCTTCAAGGAAGCGTTTCGTCAGTACTGCGACGGCGGCTGGCAGGGTCTGCAGCATCCGGTCGAGTTCGGTGGCCAGGGGCTGCCCAAGACGATAGGGGCTGCCTGCGCCGAGATGCTGCACTCCGCCAGCATGAGTTTCGCGCTGTGCCCGCTGCTCACCGATGGCGCGATCGAAGCGCTGATCACCGCCGGCTCGCCCGAACAGCAGGCCGCCTTCATCCCGAGGATGATTTCCGGCGAGTGGACCGGCACGATGAACCTGACCGAGCCGCAGGCGGGAAGCGATCTCGCCGCGGTGCGCACCCGCGCCGAGCCGCAGCCCGACGGCAGCTACAGGATCTTCGGCACCAAGATCTTCATCACCTACGGTGAGCACGACATGGCCGGGAACATCGTCCATCTGGTGCTCGCGCGCGTGGTCGGTGCACCCGAGGGTGTGAAGGGCATCAGCCTCTTCATCTGCCCGAAGTTCCTGCTCAATGCCGATGGCACGCTCGGCGCACGCAACGACGTGCAGTGCGTGAGCATCGAGCACAAGCTCGGCATCAAGGCGAGCCCGACGGCCGTGCTGCAGTTCGGCGACCACGGCGGCGCGGTGGCGGCCCTCATCGGCCAGGAGAACCGCGGCCTCGAGTACATGTTCATGATGATGAACGCGGCCCGCTTCGGCGTTGGCGTGCAGGGCGTCGCGGTCGCCGAGCGCGCGTACCAGCAGGCGGCGCAGTTCGCGAAGGACCGCGTCCAGTCGCGGCCGGTCGACGGCTCGTCGCCCGCCAGCGCGGCCATCATCCACCACCCCGATGTCAGGCGCATGCTGATGACGATGCGCGCGCTGACCGAAGGCTGCCGTGCGATGGCGCTAACGGCAGCCGCGGCCTACGACGCCGCGCACGCCCACCCCGACGCCGATGTCCGCAAGCAGAACCAGGTCTTCTACGAATTCATGGTCCCGCTGATCAAGGGCTACAGCACCGAGATGAGCCTGGAGGTCACGAACCTCGGCGTGCAGGTGCACGGTGGCATGGGCTACATCGAGGAAACCGGCGCCGCGCAGTACTACCGCGATGCGAAGATCCTGACGATCTACGAGGGCACGACCGCGATCCAGGCGAACGACCTCGTCGGCCGCAAGACGATGCGCGACGGTGGCGCCACGGCGCGCGCGATTGCGCAGCAGATTGCCGTCGACCGAAACAAAGTTGGGCACGCGCCAGAGCCCTGCCGCGCGCGCGATGGGCAAACGCCTGGCAGCGGCGCGCGAGGCCTTCGAGCAGGTGGTCGACTTCGTCGTCGGCAATACGAAGGCGAGCCCGAATGCGGTGTTCGCCGGCTCGGTGCCCTACCTGATGCTCGCCGGCAACCTGGTCGCCGGCTGGCAGTTGGGGCGCGCGCTAATGGTGGCCGAGGACCGGCTCGCCGCCGGCGACGACGCGGCGTTCATGGCGGCCAAGATCGTCACCGCGCGTTTCTACGCGGAACACATCCTGGCCCGTGTGCAGGGTCTGCGTGACAGCATCGTCGAGGGTGGCGACAGCGTCACGGCGCTGGCCCTAGAAGCCTTCTGATTGCACACGCACATCGCGCAGCATCCGTCGCCGTCCACTGCAACCCCGGCATGTTGCCGGCCAGGAGAGTCCCTTGCCGCTGCCCCCGTTCTTCGCGACCTGCCGCTGCCGATCATCGGCGCGCCGCTGTTCATCATCAGCAATCCGAAGCTCGTGATCGAGCAGTGCAAGGCCGGGGTCGTCGGTGCCATGCCGTCGCTCAATGCCCGCCCGGCAGCGCAGCTCGACGAGTGGCTGGCCGAAATTACCGAAGCGCTGGCGGCCTACAACAAGGCCAACCCGGACCGTCCGGCGGCACCGTTCGCCATCAACCAGATCGTGCACAAGAGCAACGACCGCCTCGAGCACGATATGCAGGTCTGCGCCAAGTACAAGGTGCCGATCGTCATCTCGTCGCTCGGCGCGCGCACCGATATCAACGACGCCGTGCACGCCTGGGGTGGCGTGGTGATGCACGACGTCATCAACAACATGTTCGCCAGGAAGGCGATCGAGAAGGGCGCCGACGGCCTGATCGCGGTGGCGGCCGGCGCGGGCGGGCATGCCGGCGTGAAGAGCCCGTTCGCGCTGATCCAGGAGATCCGCGAATGGTTCGACGGGCCGCTGGCGCTCAGCGGCGCGATCGCCAATGGCGGCGCCGTGCTCGCGGCACAGGCGATGGGCGCCGACTTCGCCTACATCGGCTCGGCCTTCATCGCCACCGTCGAGGCGCGCGCCAGCGAAGCCTACAAGCAGGCGATCGTCGACGGCAGTTCAGACGACATCGTCTACAGCAGCCTGTTCACCGGCGTGCACGGCAACTACCTGAAGCCGTCGATCCGCGCTGCCGGGCTGGACCCGGATCACCTGCCCGAGAGCGATCCGAGCAAGATGAATTTCGGTGGCGACGCGAAGAAGGCCTGGAAGGACATCTGGGGTTGCGGGCAGGGCATCGGCGCGATCCATTCGGTGCTGCCGACGCGCGAACTGGTGGCGCGGTTGCAGCGCGAGTACCTCGAAGCCCGGCGACGCCTGGCGCTGTGAACGTGCCTCAGCCGCACGCCCGGCGTTCGCCGATGCACACGCGGCTTAACGCCGCCTGACGTCGGGTCCGCTGTGGCGGGATCACAATCCCATCTTTGGCGGGCCGGCGCGGCGGTGTTAGATTGCCGGCTGCGAGCGTAGACAGTTCTTTCCCGTTCCTTCGCTGGAAGCAGCCGGGGCGGGGCGCTAGTCCGCCAATCGGTGCAGCCGAGCCGCGGAAGGTTTCTCAACCCATCGGTGCGCCGGAAACCGGCGCGAAAGGTGAGCGAAATGATGCAGCAGACCAGGTCGAACTCGTACCTGTTCGGGGGTAATGCGCCCTACGTCGAGGAGATGTACGAGGCCTACCTCGACAACCCCGGATCGGTGAGCGACAACTGGCGCGCCTATTTCGACGCGCTGCAGAACGTTCCCGCCGCCGACGGCAGCACCGCGCGCGACGTGGCGCATGCGCCGGTCGTCGAGTCCTTCGCGCAGCGCGCCAAGGCCAACGCCTTCGGCAACAAGGCGAGCAGCGCGGACCTGGCCGTCGCGCGCAAGCAGGTGCATGTGCAGTCGCTGATCGCGGCCTACCGCTTCCTCGGCTCGCGCTGGGCTGACCTCGATCCGCTGAAGCGCCAGGAGCGCCCGAGGATTCCCGAGTTGGAGCCGGCGTTCTACGATCTGAGCGAGTCCGACATGGACATCACGTTCAGCGCGAGCAACACCTATTTCTCGACCGCCGAGCACATGTCGCTGCGCGAGATCGTCCAGGCACTGCGCGAGACCTATTGCGGCTCGATCGGCGCCGAGTTCATGCACATCACCGAGCCGACCGAAAAGCGCTGGTGGCAGCAGCACCTGGAGAGCGTTCGCTCGAAGCCGGAATTCACCCTGGAGCACAAGCTCCACATTCTCGAGCGGCTGACCGCGGCCGAGGGGCTCGAACGCTATCTGCACACCAAGTACGTCGGGCAGAAGCGCTTCTCGCTCGAAGGCGGCGAGAGTTTCATCGCGTCGATGGACGAACTGGTGCAGCGCGCCGGTGCGAAGGGCGTGCAGGAGATCGTCATCGGCATGGCCCACCGCGGGCGGCTGAACGTGCTCGTCAATACGCTGTGCAAGAGCCCCGCGGGCCTGTTCTCGGAGTTCGATCACACGGCGCCGGAGGAACTGCCTTCGGGCGACGTGAAGTACCACCAGGGCTTCTCGAGCGATGTCGTCACACCGGGGGGGCCGGTCCACCTGAGCCTTGCGTTCAACCCGTCGCACCTGGAGATCGTCAACCCGGTGGTCGAGGGCTCGGTCAAGGCGCGGCTCGACCGGCGCGGCGACAAGGAAGGCGTCTCGGTGCTGCCGATCCTCGTCCACGGCGACGCGGCGTTCGCCGGCCAGGGCGTGGTGATGGAGACGCTCGCACTGGCACAGACTCGCGGCTACTACACCGGCGGCACGGTGCACCTGGTGATCAACAACCAGATCGGCTTCACGACCAGCGACCCGCGCGACACGCGTTCCACGCTCTACTGCACCGACGTCGTCAAGATGATCGAGGCGCCGGTGCTGCACGTGAACGGCGACGATCCCGAGGCGGTGGTGCTCGCCACCCAGCTGGCGCTCGACTACCGGCAGGAGTTCAACAAGGACGTGGTCGTCGACATCGTCTGCTTCCGCAAGCTCGGCCACAACGAACAGGACACGCCGGCGCTGACGCAGCCGCTGATGTACAAGAAGATCGGAACATCATCCTGGCACGCGCAGGCTGTACGGAGAGAAGCTCGTGGCCCAGGGTGTGCTGCCCGACGACGGGCCGGACGCGATGGTGAAGGCCTTCCGCTGCAGCGATGGACCAGGGCAAGAATACCTACGACCCGGTGCTGACGAACTTCAAGAGCAAGTACGCGGTCGACTGGGCGCCGTTCCTGAACCGCAAGTGGACCGATTCGGCCGACACCGCGCTGCCGCTGGCGGAGATCAGGCGCCTGGCCGAGCGCATCACCACGCTGCCCGCGAACTTCAAGGCGCATTCGCTGGTGGAAAGGGTGCTGGCCGATCGCGCCGCGATGGGGCGCGGCGAAATCAATATGGACTGGGGCATGGGAGAGCACCTGGCGTTTGCCTCGCTCGTTGGCCAGCGGCTATGCGGTGCGCCTGTCGGGCGAAGATTGTGGGCGTGGCACCTTCACCCACCGCCACGCCGTGCTGCACGACCAGAACCGCGAGACGCTGGGACGAAGGTACCTACACACCGCTACAGCACGTGTCCGAAGGCCAGGCGCCGTTCGTCGTGATCGATTCGCTGCTGTCGGAAGAGGCCGTGCTCGGCTTCGAATACGGCTATGCGAGCGCCGACCCGAACACGCTGGTGATCTGGGAGGCGCAGTTCGGTGATTTCGTCAACGGCGCGCAGGTCGTGATCGACCAGTTCCTTGCCTCCGGCGAAGTCAAGTGGGGCCGCGTCAACGGACTGACGCTGATGCTGCCCCACGGCTATGAGGGTCAGGGGCCCGAGCACAGCTCGGCGCGGCTCGAGCGCTTCATGCAACTGGCTGCCGACAACAACATGCAGGTCGTACAGCCCACCTCTGCGAGTCAGATCTTCCATGTGCTGCGGCGCCAGATGGTGCGCCAGTTCAGGAAGCCTCTAGTGATCATGACGCCGAAATCTCTGCTGCGCGCCAAGGATGCCGGTTCGCCAATGGCCGAGTTCACGCGTGGCGAGTTCAAGACCGTGATCGGCGAGAACCATGCTGAAGTCAACCCCGAGAAGGTCAGGCGCGTCATCGTCTGCTCTGGCAAGGTGTATTACGACCTGGTGAGGAAGCGTGAGGACCGCAAGGGGCTCGACGTGGCGATCCTGCGCGTCGAGCAGCTCTATCCGTTCCCGCACAAGGCCTTCGCCGCAGAGATGAAGCGCTACCCGAACGCGACCGACATCGTGTGGTGCCAGGACGAGCCGCAGAACCAGGGCGCCTGGTTCTTCGTGCAGCACTACGTGCACGAGAACATGTGCGACGGCCAGCGCCTCGGCTATGCGGGCCGGCCTGCGTCGGCTTCGCCCGCTGTGGGCTATGCCCATCTGCACCAGGAGCAGCAGAAGGCACTGCTGGAACAGGCGTTCGTCAAGCTCAAGGGCTTCGTGCTGACGAAGTAGCGTGATGCCGGACGCTTCGCGCCATCATGACTTCGCGTGTTCGACCGGTCGCTGGCGCGCCGGTCAACGCGCGGTAGACAACAGAATTCATCGAGACAGATCATGGCAATCGTAGAAATCAAGGTTCCGCAGCTCTCGGAGTCCATCGCCGAGGCGACGTTGTTGACGTGGAAGAAGCAGCCGGGCCAAGCGGTGGCGATGGATGAGATCCTCGTCGAGATCGAGACCGACAAGGTCGTGCTCGAGGTGCCTGCGCCGGCCGCCGGCGTGATGGCGAAGCTCGTGAAGAACGATGGCGAGAGCTGCGTCAGTGACGAGGTGATCGCGACCATCGACACTGAAGGTGTGGCCACTGCCGTACCCGGCGGCATCAGCCCCGGCGCCAATCGCACCGGTGGCACTGGCAGTAGCAGGCGGTTCGAAGAGCGGCGTCGCGATGCCTGCCGCGGCCAAGCTGATGGCCGACAACCAGCTCGCCGCCGGCTCCGTCGCCGGCACCGGCAAGGACGGCCGCGTGACGAAGGGCGACGTGCTGGGTGCGCTCAGTGCCCCGGCCAAGCCGGCCGCCGCAGCGCCCCCGGCGGTCAGACCCGCAGCGACGCCCCCGGCCAAGGCATTGCCCACTGTCGACGCCCCGCTTACCGTCAACCTCGGCGACCGCCCCGAGCAGCGCGTGCCGATGAGCCGCCTGCGCGCACGGGTCGCCGAACGCTTGCTGCAATCGCAGGCCAGCAACGCCATCCTGACGACCTTCAACGAGGTCAACATGGCACCGCTGATGGAGATGCGCAAGCGCTTCCAGGAACGCTTCGAGAAGGAGCACGGCACGAAGATCGGCTTCATGAGTTTCTTCGTCAAGGCGGCGGTGCACGCGCTGAAGAAGTACCCGATCATCAACGCGTCGGTGGACGGCAACGACATCGTCTACCACGGCTATTTCGACATCGGCATCGCCGTGGGTTCACCGCGCGGACTCGTGGTGCCCATCCTGCGCAACGCAGACCAGATGAGCTTTGCCGACATCGAGAAGAAGATCGCCGAGTTCGGCCAGAAGGCGCGCGACGGCAAGCTCTCGCTCGACGAGCTGACCGGGGGCACCTTCTCGATCAGCAATGGTGGCACTTTCGGTTCGATGCTGTCGACGCCGATCATCAACCCGCCGCAAAGCGCGATCCTCGGCGTGCACGCGACCAAGGACCGCGCCGTGGTGGAGAACGGCCAGATCGTGGTCCGCCCGATGAACTACCTGGCGATGAGCTACGACCACCGCATCATCGACGGCCGTGAGGCGGTGCTGGGCTTGGTCGCGATGAAGGAAGCGCTGGAAGACCCGGCGCGGCTGCTGTTCGACATCTGATCAACGGGGAGAGACGCCATGTCCGTCGCCGACGAAATCACCAAGCTGGACGAGCTGCGCAACCGAGGCGCATGACGGAAGCGAAGAGTTCGAGCGTGCCAAGGCGCGCCTGCTCGACGGCGGGCCGGTGCCGGGGCATGGCGCCGGGCGTGGCAGCGATCAACAACCTGCGCCGCAGCGCAAGCGACAGCTGGATCGGCGGCGTCTGCGGCGGCATCGCCCGCACGACCGGTGTCGAAAGCTGGATCTGGCGCCTGATCTTCTTCGTGCTCTTCCTGTTCGGCGGCACGGGTTTGCTGCTCTACATCCTGCTGTGGATATTCGTGCCGTCGGAGTGATCGGCGGGACTTGCCCTGCATCGACGGCGCGAAGCTGAGGGCGCGCAATGGCTTGGCTATACCTCGCGCTTGCCGGCCTGTTCGAGATCGGCTGGCCGCTCGGCTTCAAGCTGTCGCAGCAGCCCGAGTACCGCATCGCCGGCATCGCCGGGGCCATCTGGTCGATGAGCATGAGCGGCTGGCTGCTCTGGCTGGCGCAACGCGAGATCCCGATCGGCACGGCGTATGCGGTCTGGACCGGCATCGGCGGCGCCGGCACGTTCCTCATCGGCGTGATGTTCTTCGGCGATGCGCAGACGCTGGGGCGCTGGGTCGGTGTGGCGATGATCGTCGGCGGCGTCGTGACGCTCAGGCTGGCCGACCAGACGGGCTAGTCCGGCAAGACGGTTCACGCCTCATCCGACTTTCGAGTCTCAACCGAAGGAAACCCGCATGGCCGATGACGCTTCGATGAAACACGAGGACGTGCGCTGGCCGAAGTCGCGCTTCGTCGGGGTGGACCTCAGCGCCTCGACCTTCGACAACGTGAACCTCCGCGGCGCGACGTTCCTTGATGTCGCCTTGTCCGGCGCCACCTTCCGGAACGTCGACCTCAGCAACGCTTCCATCGCCGACGCCAACTTCGAAGGCACGAGAATCGACGGCATCCTCGTCTCCGAACTCGTCCGCATCTACAACCAAGTGAAATCAGCATGAGCAAAGTAATTCGACGTCGTCGTCATCGGCGCCGGCCCCGGCGGCTACATCGCGGCCATCCGCGCCGGGCAACTCGGCTTCAACGTGGCCTGCATCGACGAGTGGAAGAACGACAAGGGCGGCCCCGCGCCGGGCGGCACCTGCACCAACGTCGGCTGCATTCCGTCGAAGGCGCTGCTGCAGTCGAGCGAGCACTTCGAGCACGCCGGGCATCATTTCGCCGACCACGGCATCACGCTGTCCAACCTGGGCATCGACGTGGCGCGGATGCTGGCCCGCAAGGACGGCGTCGTGAAGCAGAACAACGACGGCATCCTCTACTTGTTCAAGAAGAACAAGGTCACGTTCTTTCACGGCCGCGGATCGTTCGCGGGTGCGGTGGATGGAGGTTACGAGATCAAGGTCAGCGCCGCGGCGGAAGACGTCGTGCAGGCCCGCCACGTCATCGTCGCCACCGGCTCGAACGCCCGCGCATTGCAGGCCGCGGCGTTCGACGAGGAGCGCATCCTCTCCAACGACGGCGCGCTGCGCATCGGTGCGGTGCCCAAGCGGCTGGGCGTCGTTGGTTCGGGCGTGATCGGGCTCGAGATGGGATCGGTCTGGCGCCGCCTCGGCTCCGACGTGACGGTGCTCGAGGCGCTGCCGACTTTCCTGGGTGCGGTGGACGCCAGCGTCGCCAAGGAGGCACTGAAGGTCTTCACCAGGCAGGGCCTGAGGATCCAGCTCGGCGTGAACATCACGGCGGTGAAGGCAACGGGCAAGCAAGGCGTGGCGGTGAGCTACACCGATGCCAAGGGAGCGGAGCAGAAACTGGAAGTCGACCGGCTGATCGTCTCGATCGGCCGCGTGCCGAACACGAAGGGCCTGAACGCCGAGGCTGTCGGCCTGCAGCTCGATGAGCGCGGCGCGATCGTCGTCGATGCCGACTGCAAGACCAACCTCGCTAATGTGTGGGCAGTAGGCGACGTCGTGCGTGGCCCGATGCTCGCGCACAAGGCCGAGGAAGAGGGCGTCGCGGTGGCCGAGCGCATCGCCGGCCAGCACGGGCACGTGAACTTCAACACCATCCCGTGGGTGATCTACACCTCGCCCGAGATCGCCTGGGTCGGCCAGACCGAGCAGCAGTTGAAGGCAGAGGGCCGCGCCTACAAGGCAGGGCAGTTCCCGTTCCTGGCCAACGGCCGGGCGCGAGCGCTGGGCGACACGACCGGCTTCGTCAAGGTCCTTGCCGATGCGGGGTCCGACGAAATCCTCGGCGTGCACATCATCGGTCCCATGGCCAGCGAGCTGGTCGCCGAGGCGGTGGTGGCGATGGAGTTCAAGGCCAGCGCCGAGGACATCGCGCGCATTTGCCACGCGCACCCGTCGCTCTCCGAGTCGACCAAGGAAGCGGCGCTCGCGGTCGACAAGCGCACGCTGAACTTCTGACCGACTGCTGCAGGCCGCCGCGATCTTGAGCGTCACCGAGGCCTACCAGCGGCTGCTCGCCGAGCGGGGCTACGCCAGCGATCCGGCGCAGCTGCGCGCGGTCGCTTCGCTGCAGCGCTGCTTCGACGAATGGGCCGACTACAAGGCCAGGCGTTCGAACGCGGTCACGAAACTCTTGCGCCATCCGCCGATTCCTCGGGGTGTCTACATGCATGGCGACGTCGGCCGCGGCAAGAGCTTCCTGATGGACTGCTTCTTCAACGAGGTGCCGCTGCAGCGCAAGACGCGCCTGCACTTCCACGAGTTCATGCGCGAGGTGCACCGGGAACTGAAGGAGCTCAAGGGCACGGTCAATCCACTGGATGAACTCGGCCGGCGCATCGCACGACGCTTTCGCCTCATCTGCTTCGACGAGTTCCATGTCTCCGACGTGACCGATGCGATGATCCTGCACCGCCTGCTCGAGTCGCTGTTCGCCAACCGCGTGAGCATTGTCACGACATCGAACTTCCACCCGGATGCGCTGTATCCGCATGGCCTGCATCGCGACCGTATCCTGCCGGCGATCGAGTTGCTGAAGACCCGGCTCGAGGTCGTCGGCGTCGACAACGGCGTGGACTACCGGCAGCGTGCGCTGGAGCAGGTGCGGCTCTATCACGCGCCGCTCGGCGCCGCGGCGGACGAGGCAATGGAAGAAGCGTTCACTCGGCTGGCCGAGGCTCGCGACGACAACCCGTTGCTGCACATCGAGCAGCGCGAGATCCGCGCCCGACGCCGCGCCGGCGGCGTGATCTGGTTCGACTTCAAGACCTTGTGCGGCGGGCCGCGCTCGCAGAACGACTACCTCGAACTTGCCTGCCAGTTCCACACTCTACTGTTGTCGGACGTGCCGGAAATGTCGCCCCGGCTGGCGTCGGAGGCGCGGCGGTTCACCTGGCTGGTGGACGTGCTGTACGACCGCCGTGTGAAGCTGATCATGTCGGCGGCGGTCGCGCCCGAAGCCCTCTATAGAAGCGGCCCGCTGGCGCATGAGTTCGCACGCACCGCCTCCCGGCTGATCGAGATGCAGTCGGCTGCGTTCCTGGCCCTTACTCGCCGCGACGTCGATACTTCGCTCACATGAAGCCGCTACGCAATGGCATTGCTCGACTGGCAGTCCTTGCCCTCTTGCTCGGCGGCGCGGCGCGGGCAGAGATGCCCGCCAACGACGCGATGGAGCGCGATCGCATCCGTGCTGAACGCGCCGCTGCCGAAGCGGCCTATGTGCAACAGGTGCAGATGTGCGGCCAGAAGTTCATCGTCACATCCTGCGTCGATGATGCCCGGGCGCAGCGTCACGCAGTGCTCACACGGCTGAATCGCGAGCAGCAGGCGCTCGACGAGGTGCGGCGCACGCAACGTGCCAGCGAACGCCTGCAGGCCATCGAAACCAAGCGCAGCGCAGAAGAGGCACGCCGTCGCGAGGAGACAGCGCGCGAAAGCAGCGCAAAGCGGCGGGACGCCGAAGATCCGAAGCCCTCGGCCGCGCCGTCCAGTGCAGCGTCGTCGCGCACGGGTCGGGCGGCCAGCAGCGGTACCGAGCGTGCCGAACAGGAAACGCGCGCACGACGCGTCTACGAGACGAAACAGTTGCAGGCCGAAGCCCACCGACAGGAAGTGGCGCGTCGAAACGAGGAGCGCGCACGCAAGGCCAATCCTGGGGCGCCGCTGCCGACGCCAAGCGCTTCGCCGGCATCTGCCTCTTCGGCACCCGCGCAGAACACCAACACCCCGATGCGCTGAGGCAAGGCACGAGGATCACGTCGGGTAGGGCCTTCGCGTTTGCCGAGGAACCGAACGCCGTTCATGCCGTCAATTCCTCGACGCGCACCAGGGCCAACGAGAGGTTGTCGCCGCCGCCGCGCGCGCGCTGGCGCGCCTTGGTGACAAGCATTTCGCTTGCTTCGCGGGGCGGCAGCGTGTGCACGATGGCGCCGAGTTCGCGCGGCGTGAAGTAATGCCACAGACCGTCGCTGCAGACCAACAGGCTGTCGCCGAACTCGAGCCGCTCGATGTGGGCCGAGGTCAGCGGCGGGTCCTCCTGCGTGCCCAGGCAGCCGATCAACAGGTTCGACTGCGGGTGGGCGTTGGCGTCCGTTTCGGCGAGATGGCCGTCGTCGACCAGCCGCTGCACGTAGGAGTGATCGATCGTGCGGCTTGCCATCTCCGCGCCACGGAAGTGGTACACGCGTGAATCGCCGGCATGGACGATGTGGCAGCCGCGCGCAGGCCCGACCAGGAAGGCCGCTGCCGTGCTGTGTGGCTCTTCCTCCGCGGTGATGGCCGTCAGCCTGATCATCAGGTGCGCCTCCATGACGATCTGCTTGAGGAAGGTGCCGGCGTCGTCGGCGTTCGGCGCATAGCGCTCGAACAGCTGCTGCGCGGTGAGGATCACCTGATCAGCGGCTTTGCGCCCGCCGCTCTTGCCTCCCATGCCGTCGGCCAGCACGGCGAGAATGCAGCCCTGAACGCGCGCATGGGCAATGATCTGAACCTGGTCCTGCTGGTAGGCCCGATCGCCGCGGTGCATGCCGGTAGCGGCGGAAAGTCGGTATCCAGGTTCCTTCATGGGTATCAAGGATAATCGGTTTGCCCCTCCCGCCAAGCACAGGTAACCCCCTGATACCGATGGAAGACAACCTGCATTCGCCGCACCGGCAGCTGATCGAGCTTCGCATCGAGCATGCCGATCTCGACAATCTGATCGACCGCGCCGTGGCCGAGAACCCCGACGACGATCTCACGCTGCGCCGGCTGAAGAAGCGTCGCCTGCTCCTGCGCGACCAGATCGCACGACTCGAAGAGCAGCTCGATCCGCCCGAGCCGGCGTGAGCGTTGCGGTCGCAGCGCCCGCGTCGGCAAGTGCGCTCGAACTCGCCGTGGACGCAGCGTTCGCCTCCGGCGGAGCGCTTGCGCGGGCCGACGCGAACTATGTGGAACGCGAAGTCCAGTTGCGCATGGCGCTCGGCGTGGCGCAGGCCATTGCCGCCCGGCGGGCACTGGTCGTCGAAGCCGGAACCGGCGTCGGCAAGACTTTTGCCTACCTCGTGCCGACGCTTCTGTCGGGCGCGCGGGCCCTGATCAGCACCGCCACGAAGAGCCTGCAGGACCAGCTCTTCTTGCGCGATCTGCCCCGCCTGCGCAAAGCGCTGCAGCTGCCGTTGACGGTGGCGCTGCTCAAGGGCCGGGCGAGCTACCTGTGCGTGCACCGGCTCGCGCTGGCGCGTCAGGAGGTGCATCTGCCCGACCGCTGGGAAGTGCGCGCGCTGGCCCGGATCGAGCAATGGGCCGGTGTGACGGCTAGCGGCGACCTGGCCGAAGTGGACGGCCTCGACGAGCGTTCGAGCGTCATCCCGCTCGTCACCTCGTCGCGCGAGAACTGCCTCGGGTCCGAATGCCCGGAGTACCGCGGCTGCCACGTGATGAAGGCACGGCGCGAGGCGATGGCGGCCGATCTCGTCGTCGTGAATCACCATCTGTTCTTCGCCGACATGAGCCTGCGCGACACCGGCGTCGCCGAACTCTTGCCAAGTGTCGACGTGGCGGTGTTCGACGAGGCGCATCAGCTTACCGAGGCGGGCGTGGCCTTCCTCGGTACCACGCTCGGTAGTGCGCAGGTCACCGATTTCGCGCGTGACCTGCTCGGCGCGGGGCTGCAGCATGCGCGCGGCTTGCATCCTTGGCAGGAACTGGCGGCGCACTGCGAGCGTGCCGCGCGTGAGTTGCGCCTGGCCGCCGCCGGGCCGCTGCGCGAGGTCCGCGGAACGCTGAAGCTGCGCTGGGAAGAACGGGCCGGCCATGACGCATTCGCCGCCGCCCTCGCGGGGATCGAAGCTGCCTGCGCGGCTGCGCGCAAGGCGCTCGACGCCGTTGCCGACAGCGCGCCCGACTTCCCGAAGTTGCTGGTCCGCGCCGACGAGTTGGCGGCCAAGGCCGGTCAGTTCACTCGCCGCGCGCCCGCGGGCAAGGTTCGCTGGATAGACCTTACGCCGCACCAGGCGCGGCTGGTCGAGTCACCGCTGGACATTCGCGACGCGCTGCGCGAGCAGATGGCGCTGGCCCCGAAGGCCTGGATCTTCACGTCGGCCACGCTGGGTGACGACGAGCGGCTGTCGTGGTTCACGGAGTCCGCCGGCCTCGACGATGCGCGGACCTTGCGTGTCGGCAGCCCGTTCGACTACGCGGCGCATGCCCGCCTGTACATTCCTGCCGGGTTTCCCAAGCCCAGTGAAGCGGGCCATGCCGTCGCCGTGGCGACGCTGGCAGCGCGCTGTGCGCGCGCGCTCGGCGGGCGAAGTTTCGTGCTGACGACCACGCTGCGCGCACTGCAAGCCGTCGGCGATCGCCTGCGCGAAGCGTTCGAGGCGAACGGCGATCCGATCCAGGTGCTGGTACAGGGCAGCGCGCCGAAACGCCAGCTGCTGCAACAGTTCCTCGACCGCCCGGCATCGGTGCTGGTCGGTTCGCAGAGCTTCTGGGAGGGCATCGACGTGCCCGGCGAAGCGCTGCAGTGCGTGCTGATCGACAAGCTGCCGTTCCCACCCCCCAACGATCCGCTGGTGGAGGCGCGTGTCAAGCGGCTCGAAGCCGAGGGTCGCAACGCCTTCGCCGACTACTTCGTGGCCGAGGCCGCGGTGTCGCTGAAGCAGGGCGCAGGGCGGCTGATCCGCAACGAGACCGACCGCGGGCTGCTGGTGGTCTGCGACCCGCGGATGGCGGGCATGAACTACGGGCGCCGTCTGCGCGAGGCGTTGCCGCCGATGACGCGCGTCGGTTCCGAAGCCGAGGCACTGGCCTGGTTGGATTCGCTCAGGAGTTGTTGAATGATCGACCTCGCAACAACGGTGATTCCGCTCGCGGCGGGATCACCAGAACTGCCACCAGGCGTGCTCGCGCGCCGCCAAGCCGCGGGTCAAGAACACGCTGTTCGGGAAATTCTTGCGCAGCACGCGGTCGGTGTCTTCCTGAAGTTGGGTCAGGCCCATCTTGGCGTAGCTCTGCGACAGGATATACAGCGCCTCCTCGGTCGCCGGAGCCTGGCGAAAGTCCTGCACGGCCGCCTGTGCCCGGCTGGCCGAGGCGACATACGCGCCGCGCCGGAAATAGTAGCGCGCGACGTTCACTTCATAGGACGCAAGCGCATTGATGATGTAGTTCATCCGCATTTGTGCGTCGGGCGTGTAGGTGGACTGCGGGAAGCGCTCGACGAGCTGGCGAAAAGACTGGTAGGCGTCGCGCGAGGCCTGCTGGTCGCGTTCCGAGAGGTCCTGGTTGGCGAGGTTGCTGAGCAGGCCCAGGCTGTCGTTGAAGTTGATCAGTCCGCGCAGGTAGTACGCATAGTCCAGCGCAGCGCTGCTCGGGTTGAGCTTGATGAAGCGGTCGACCGCGGTCTGCGCGGTGGCCTTGTCGCCGGCCTTGTAGAGGCTCCAGGCTCGCTCGAGCTGGGCCTGCTGCCCGAGCAGCGTGCCGGCGGCGCGGCCCTCGAGCTTCTCATAGAGCTTGGCGGCCTTGTCGTAGTTGCCACTCGAGGCCTCGTCCTTGGCCTCTGCATACAATTTCTCGGTGCTCTGGCTCGCCCCGCTGTCCTTGGGCGTCGTGTCGCAGCCGGCGAGCGGCAGGGCCACAAGGAGCAGCGTCGACAGGGTCAGCAGCCGGCGGCACAACGCTTGAGTCGGATTCATTGGTCTCGCAGGCGTCGCCTGCGCAACGCGGTCGTGTTGAAAATGCAGTTTCAGTGAAGACTCACTTGTACTCAAGTTACGTCGCAACCAAAACGAAGTTTCGGAAGAGACTGACCTGGTTTCAGGTCATGTCGCAAGCAGATGGTGAACGGGAATTATAGGGTTCGACCTTCGCGTGCGAGGCTCGGCGATCCCGCCGAACAGGCCGCCGGCGATGCGCCGGACGACGCCGAAATGGCGCCGTGGAACGAGCCGCCCGAAGTGCGCGAAGCGCGTGTCGACGAGGCGTTGCACGCCGAGCGGATCGACAAGGCCGTCGTCTCGCTGGCCCCCGAATTCTCGCGCACCCACCTGCAGGGCCTGATCGCGGGCGGGCATGTGCAGCTCGACGGACGCGTCGTGACCGGCGCGTCGCGCAAGGTTGCCGCCGGACAGCGGCTCACGGTGGAACTGATTGCGACCGCCGAGAGCCGGGCGTTTCGACCCGAGGTCATGGAGCTCTCGGTGGTGTTCGAGGACGAACATCTGATCGTCGTCGACAAGCCCGCCGGCATGGTTGTGCATCCGGCCGCGGGGAACTGGCAGGGTACGCTGCTCAATGGCCTGCTCGCCTGGCATGCCGCTGCCGCGACGCTGCCGCGAGCCGGAATCGTGCATCGGCTCGACAAGGATACGTCGGGGCTGATGGTGGTCGGCAAGACCTTGCCCGCCGTGACCGCGCTCTCGCGAGCGATTGCCGCGCGGGACGTGCACCGCCAGTACATTGCGCTGGCCCACGGCGACTGGCCGACTGGTCCGGTGCGCATCGACGCACCGATCGGTCGCGACCCGCACTCGCGCATCCGGATGGCGGTGCTGGCGTCGGGCCGAGCGGCGCAGACCGATGTCGAGCGCTTGGCGCTGGCGCGTCGCGCAGACGCCGGAGTGAGCGGCAGCGTGAGCGCGTTGCGCTGCACGCTGCACACCGGCCGCACACACCAGATCCGGGTCCACCTGGCCTCGCGTGGGCATCCGCTGGTGGGCGACTCACTGTATGGCGGGCACCCAGCGCTCGGCCTGCAGCGGCAGGCATTGCATGCGGTTCGCCTCGCCTTTGTTCATCCCCGGACCGGCCAGACGCTGACGTTCGAGGCGCCTGCGCCGGACGACTTCGCACGTGCCTGGGCGTGTGTCGTCGAGGCATCCGCTTGAGCCGCTCCAGGCTTCGCTACAATCATCCCGGATCCTTTCGTGGGCCGGTCCGTTCAGCCCGCCAATGCAGGCGCGTTTGGACGATCGGAAAGACCACCTCAGCGATCGCCTCCGAAGGTAGCGACAAGAAGCTTGCACGCGCAGCGGTCGGAGTGCCCCCGGTTTCCTGAACTGCGGCGAGGTGCCTGCCCCGAACCGGCGCTGGCGAGCCTCGTTCCACGGACCCGAGTCAGACCCGCAAGGGCAGCTCCCTCCAGCGAGCCGGCGCCACCGGCCGAAGACATAGACGACAGCCATGAATACACAGGATGCGAAGCGCGTCCTCGAGACCGCGCTCATCTGCGCCCACCAGCCGATGCCCCTGCGCGAGATGCGCACGCTGTTCGCCGAGGAAGTGGGCCCGGATACCTTGCGCGCGCTGCTCGACGAACTGGCGCGCGACTGGGAAGGGCGCGGCGTCGAACTGGTGGCGCTGGCCAGCGGCTGGCGCTTCCAGAGCCGGCCCGAATTGCGGGAATACCTGGACCGGCTCAACCCGGAGAAGCCGCCGCGCTATTCGCGCGCCGCAATGGAAACGCTGGCCATCATTGCCTATCGCCAGCCGGTCACGCGGGGCGACATCGAGGACATCCGCGGTGTGACCGTCAGCAGCCAGATCGTCAAGCAACTCGAGGAACGCGGCTGGATCGACACCATCGGCTATCGCGAGGCGCCCGGCCGTCCTGCGCTGTACGCCACGACGCCACAGTTCCTCGACGACCTCGGTCTGCAGCGCCTCGAACAGCTGCCACTGCAAGACACTCAGGGGGAGGCCGCGGCGACGTTTGCAGACCTGCTCTCGGACCCGTCGCCGCAGCCAGTGCACACAGCCGGTCCAGAGACGGGGAATGCCGCCTCTGGCGAACAAGATTGCGACAGCGACACCGCTGCGCTGGTCGCGACCGAATCCGAATCCGCCCCCGAGGGGCAAGAGCCCGCAGCGGCCGCGCAGGCCGCTTCCATGGAACCGCAAGCATGACCACGACGCCCGAAATAGCCCCGCTGCCAGACGACGGTCAGAGCCCTGCTGCCGAACCTGCCGAGGCCAAGCCGCTGCGGCGTCGACGCGCGGTCAAGGCGCCGATAGAAGAGGGCGGATCTGATGTGCGGACCAGCGCCGCAGCGCCCGAGACGCAGGGCGAGCCCGCGGTGGAACCGACCAAGACGCCGCGCCGCCGTCGCACGGTGGTGCCGGAGCCAACGCTCGAACTTGCGCCTTCCCTCCCGGACGCGGAGCCGCAACCGGCATCGGCGGCGATCGTCGTCTCCGCCGAGCGGACTGGCGAAGCCGAGACCGCGCCGCGCCTGATCGAGGCGACGGCGGACGGACTCGACAGCTCGACTGCCGGTGACGATGGCGCGCCGGCCGTCGAACACGGTGGCGAGGATGGGTCGACGGACCGCAACCGGCGCCGCAATCGACGCGAGCGACAGCGCGCGAATCGGGCGCAGGACGCTGCTGCGGGTGTCGAGCCCGCGCTGTCGCAGCTGCGTTCACCGGAACAGGTGGTCGACCTGTTCACGCAGGTGATGTCCGGCGCCTTCGATGCCGAGGAACAGGCCGCGGAGGGCGCCTCTCCGGCCGGTATCGAGCCCGAAGGCGAACCGGGCGAGGGCGACGCTGCAGTCGCGTCGACACCTAAGCGCGTTCTCGCCCCCGATCCCGACGCACCCAAGCTGCAGAAGGTGCTCGGACAGGCGGGCGTGGGATCCCGCCGAGACATGGAGGAGCTGATTCTCGACGGACGGATCACGGTCAACGGCGAACCGGCCCATATCGGGCAGCGCATCTCATTCGGTGACCGGATCGAGGTCAATGGCCGTGCCATCAAGTACCGCATCGCCCCGCCGCGGCCGCGCGTGATCGCCTACCACAAGCCTGTGGGGGAAGTGGTCACGCGTGACGATCCGCAGCAGCGACCCACTGTGTTTCGCCGCCTGCCTCCGTTGCAGCACGGCAAATGGCAATCCGTGGGCCGGCTTGACATCAATACCGAGGGCCTGCTGCTGTTCACCAACTCGGGTGAACTGGCCAATCAGCTGATGCATCCGCGATTCGGCGTCGAGCGTGAGTACGCCGTGCGCGTGCTCGGCACGCTTGACAAGGACGCGCGGGAGCGCCTGCTGCAGGGCGTGATGGTCGAGGGGCAGGCAGCGGGGTTCAAGGCTATCGAGGACGGTGGCGGCGAAGGCGTGAACCACTGGTACCGCGTCGTCATCACCGAAGGCCGCAATCGCGAGGTGCGCAAGCTCTTCGATACCGTCGGCCTGACCGTGAGCCGGCTGATCCGCATCCGCTACGGCACGGTGGTGCTGCCGCGCGGCCTGAAGCGCGGCGTCTGGGTCGATCTGGAGGATGCCGATGTTCGACTGATCCGCCAGCTTGCCGGGGGTGCGCGCGCACCCGAAGGCTCGGCAGGCCACGCGGGGGGCGGGCGAGGACCGCAGGGGGAGGCCGGCGAGCGGGGTCCACGGCCGAACGATAGAGGCGGGCGCGGCGAGCGCGGCCCACGGCGCGAGCTGCCACCGCGACAGCAGGGGCCCGAAGCGGAGGCACGCGAGCCGCGTGACGCCGATGCCGACGAGGATCTCGATTTCGATCCGAGCCGCATCCCCAACCCCCTCGAGCAGACGTTCGATCGGCGGTTCGCGCAGAACACGCGTTCGCCGTTCAGCCGCAGCGGCGGTGGCGGGTTCGGCGCAGGCGGCAGTGCGCCGGCGCCGGCCCCGAAGCGCGGCAGCGGGCCGCGAGAGCCCGATCCGTTGCAGACTTCGGTCGGCTACATCGGCGCCGATGCATTTCATCGCAAGGGCGGGCGTGGCGGACCGCGTGGCGACCCGGGCGGCGCCGCCGGAGGCGGCTCCGGCGGCCCTGGATTCGCCGGCAACCGGGGCGGAAATCGTGGTGGGAACCGAGGCGGGAATCGGGGTAGCGGCGGCGGTGGCGGTGGTGGCGGCCGCGGCGGTCAACGCAGCCGCTGAGTCTGGTGTCGCGAGACGGGGCGGGTCGTCGCCCCGTACCGGCCTCGTCGGGGTCCGGCGGGGTCGCTGCCTGACCCCCTGCGGCTACAATCCAACGCTTTGTCAAGGCAAGTCCCAGGAGTCCATTCATGCCGCTCGAACGCACCCTCTCGATCATCAAGCCCGACGCCGTGGCAAAGAACGTGATCGGGCAGATCTACGCCCGCTTCGAAGGCGCCGGCCTGAGGATTGCCGCCGCCAAAATGGCGCACCTGTCGCGCGCCGAAGCGGAGGCGTTCTACGCGGTGCACAAGGCGCGGCCGTTCTTCAACGACCTGGTCGCGTTCATGATCTCGGGGCCGGTGATGATCCAGGTGCTCGAAGGCGCGAACGCCATCGCGAAGAACCGTGATCTGATGGGAGCCACCGACCCGAAGAAGGCCGAGAAGGGCACGATCCGGGCCGACTTCGCCGACAGCATCGACGCCAACGCAGTGCACGGCTCGGATGCGCCGGAGACGGCAGCGGTCGAGATCGCTTTCTTCTTCCCTGCCATGAGCATCTACAGCCGCTGAAGGCGGCTGGAGGCTCTCCTCCGATGACCGCGGCCAATCTGTTCGATTTCGATCTCGACGGGCTTGGCGCGTTCTGCGAGCAGCTCGGCGAGAAGCGCTTCCGCGCTACGCAGCTTCTCCAGTGGATCCATCAGCGCGGTGTGACCGATTTCGCCGAAATGAGCGACCTCGCGAAGTCGCTGCGCGGCAAGCTTGCGGACGTGGCGACGGCGCGGCCGCTCACCGTTGTCAGCGAGCAGATCTCCAGCGACGGAACGATCAAGTGGCTGTTCGATGTCGGAGGCGGCAATGCGGTCGAGACGGTGTTCATCCCCGAAGACGATCGCGCCACACTGTGCGTATCGTCGCAGGCCGGTTGCGCGGTCGGATGCCGCTTCTGCTCGACCGGGCACCAGGGCTTCAGCCGCAATCTGAGCACGGGCGAGATCGTCGCCCAGCTCTGGCATGCCGAGCATGTGCTGCGCGCCCGCTCGATGGCGCGGGGAGCCGGAAACGAACGCGTCATCTCGAACGTGGTGATGATGGGCATGGGCGAGCCGCTGCAGAACTACTCGGCGCTGCTGCCTGCGCTGCGCGTGATGCTCGACGACCACGGCTACGGCCTGTCGCGGCGCCGCGTCACGGTCTCGACTTCCGGCATGGTGCGCATGATCGATCGACTGCGCAACGATTGCCCGGTCGCACTGGCCGTGTCTCTGCATGCGCCGAACGACGCGCTGCGCGACCAGCTGGTGCCGCTGAACCGCAAGCACCCGCTGGAGCAACTGCTGCAGGCCTGCCGCAGCTACCTCGAGACGGCGCCGCGCGACTTCATCACCTTCGAGTACTGCATGCTCGATGGCGTCAACGACAGCACGGCCCAGGCGCGCGAGCTGATCGACCTGGTGCGTGACGATCCGGCGACGCGCATCTCGTGCAAGTTCAACCTGATTCCGTTCAATCCGTTCCCCGAGTCGGGTCTGCGCGGTTCGCCGCCGGAGCGTGTTCTCGCGTTCGCCGAAGTCCTGCGCGACGCGGGCATCGTGACCACCGTGCGCAAGACTCGCGGTGACGACATCGCGGCAGCCTGCGGCCAGCTCGCTGGCGAGGTGCAGGACCGGACGCGGGCGCACGCACGCCTGGCGGGTCGCCCGATTCCGATCCGGGCTGTGCCCGCCACGAAACGAGTCGCTGCCGGGGCACCCGTCGCCAGCGTCGGGGAGGAGCGCACATGAACCGGCAAGCCTTTGGCAAGCGCCTCGCGCTGTCGCTCGTCTGGACTGCAGCGCTGGCTGCGTGCAGTACCCCGGCGACGCCGCCACCCAGCGAGACCAGGGACCTGGTCACCGCGTCCGACCAGCCCGAGGCGAACCGGCGTGCGAACGTGAGGCTCCAGCTGGCGAGTGCCTATTTCTCGGATGGCCAGCTCACGACCGCGCTCGACGAGGTGAAACAGGCCATCCTCGCCGATCCGAAGATGAGCGAGGCGTTCAACCTCCGGGGGCTGATCTATGCCGGCCTGGGCGACGAAGTGCTCGCCGAAGACAGCTTCAGGCGCGCCTTGCAGCTCAGCCCGAACGACGCCGGCGTGATGCACAACTACGGCTGGTTTCTTTGTCTGCAGAAGCGTTATGGCGAGGGGAATGCGCAGTTCCAGCAGGCCCTGGCGCAACTGAAGTACCGCGACGTCACGCGCACGTTGCTGGCGCAAGGCGTGTGCGAGGCCCGAGCCGGTCAGTTGCCCGAGGCCGAGCGCACGCTGCTGCGGGCCTATGCTGTCGACGCTTCGAACACCGCGGTTGCCCTCAATCTGTCGGAGGTGCTGTTTCAGCGCGGCGAGTACGAGCGGGCCCGCTTCTACATCCGCCGCGTCAATGCTTCGCCACAGCAGGAGAGCGCGCAGACCCTGTGGCTCGCCGCGCGGATCGAATACCGAGGCGGCAACGTCAGGAGCGCGAATGAGATCGGCCAGCAACTGCTTGGCCGCTACCCGAAATCGCCCGAGGCTTCGGCGTACCTGCAGGGGAAGCTGAGTGAGTGACGGCTCGCCGCTGCCTGACGCCCCGGACAAGGCTGCAGCCGTGGGCGCAGCGTCGCCGGCGACGGCGGGCGCCATGCTGCGCGCCGCGCGACGAGCGCAGGGCTTGCACATCGCTGTGCTGGCGGCGTCGATCAAGGTGACGCAACGCAAGCTCGAATCGCTGGAGGCCGACCGCTACGACGAACTGCCCGACATGACCTTCACCCGCGCGCTGGCCAAGTCGGTCTGCCGCAGCCTGAAGATCGACGAGGCGCCGGTCCTGGCGCTGTTGCCGAAGCTCGGCGACCAGGGGCTCGACAGGGTGAACCAGGGCCTCAACACGGTATTCCGCGAGCGGCCGGGCCGCCTGCAGCCGACCGATCTGAGCATGCTCTCGCGCCCGGCAGTGTGGCTTCCGCTGCTGCTGGTGGTCGCTGCCGTGGTCGTCTACCTGCTGCCGCAGAGCTGGACGCCGGGAACGCGCCGCCCCGCAGTCGCAGCCTCCGCGGCGAGCCCGACGATGGCTCCGGCCAGCCAGGTCAGCGCGACACCCTCATTCGAAGCGGCGGCCGAAGCGGCGCCGGTGCTTCCGCCCGAGCCGGCGTCCGGTCCGGCTGCGGCGCCGGCCGAACTTGCCGGCTCGCTACAGCTTCGTGCTTCGGGCGAGTCTGGGTCGAGGTGCTCGATGCGAGCGGCGCGGCGCTGCTGCAGCGCATGCTGCAGCCGGGCGAGGCCGTGGGCTTGGACGGCACGCCGCCGTTCAAGGTGAAGATCGGCAACGCCGCGGCGACACGACTGGTCTTCCGCGGCCAGCCGGTCGATCTGGCGGCGTCGACACGCGACAACGTGGCGCGGCTCGACTTGAAGTAGCGCGATGGACACCGCGTCGGACGACTTCATCCTGCCAGCATCACCCGCGCCGCGACGCACTCGGCAGGTACGTGTCGGCAGGGGCGAGCATGGGGTAACGATCGGCGGCGACGCCCCGGTGCGCGTGCAGTCGATGACGAACACCGACACGGTCGACGTCGTCGGCACCGCCATCCAGGTCAAGGAGCTGGCGCTCGCCGGCTCGGAGCTCGTGCGCATCACCGTCAATACCCCGCAGGCAGCGGCTGCCGTCCCCTACATCCGCGAGCAGCTCGACCGCATGGACGTGCACGTGCCGTTGATCGGGGACTTCCACTACAACGGCCACCGCCTGCTGGCGGACCATCCCGCCTGCGCCGAGGCGCTCGCCAAGTACCGTATCAACCCGGGCAACGTGGGCAAGGGAGACAAGCGCGACCGCCAGTTCGGGCAGATGGTCGAGATCGCCGCCCGGCTCGACAAGGCGGTGCGCATCGGCGTCAACTGGGGCAGCCTCGACCAGGAATTGCTGGCGCACTTGATGGACGAGAACGGCCGCCGCGCCGAACCTCATCCGCCGCAGCAGATCATGTACCGCGCGATCGTCACGTCGGTGCTCGAGTCGGCGCGTTTCGCCGAGCAGATCGGGCTGCGCGCCGAGAGCATCGTGCTGTCGTGCAAGATGTCGGGCGTGCAGGACCTGGTCAGCGTCTACCGCGCCCTGGCTCGCCGCTGCGACTACGCGCTGCACCTCGGGCTGACCGAGGCCGGCATGGGCACCAAGGGCACTGTCGCCTCCACGGCAGCGCTCGCGCTGCTGCTGCAGGAGGGCATCGGCGACACGATACGCGTCTCGCTGACGCCGCAGCCGGGCGAGGCACGCACGCAGGAAGTGGTGATCGCGCGCGAGATCCTGCAGTCGCTCGGCCTGCGCTCGTTCAACCCGAGCGTCACCGCCTGCCCGGGCTGCGGCCGCACGACGAGCACCACGTTCCAGGAGCTCGCCAAGCAGATCGACGACTTTCTGCGCGCGCAGATGCCGGTGTGGAAGGCACGCTATCCGGGCGTCGAAGGGATGAAGGTCGCGGTGATGGGCTGCATCGTCAACGGCCCGGGCGAGAGCAAGCATGCCGACATCGGGATCAGCCTTCCCGGCACCGGCGAGGCGCCAGTGGCGCCGGTCTTCATCGACGGCGAGAAGGCACTGACGCTGCGCGGCGCGGCCATCGCCACGGAATTCCAGGCCCTGGTCGAAGGCTACGTGGAGCGCCGCTACGGCGCTTCGGTGCCCACGGTTTGAGCGCGACGCTGCGCACCGTGCAGACTGCACGACAAGACTGCATCGCTGCCCGGGCAGGGTGGGCTCCATAGGGCTAAGCTTGCCCACTCCACTCCACGGCAGCCGCCGACGATGACCACGGTCTACCGCAAGAGCGCCAAGGGCCAACACGAGATCGAGACCCGCGCCGACCGGCTCGGCCCGCGCCTGCGCACGGCGCTGATCCTGGTCGACGGCCGGCGCAGCGACACCGATCTGCGGGCGCTGATCCAGCTCGACGCCGATGCGACGCTGCTTGCCTTGCTCGAGGGTGGCTACATCGATGTGCTTTCGACAGCGGCGCCACTGCCGGCCCAAGCCGCCCAGCCGGCGGTGGCGGCAACTTCGAGCGCAGCAGCGATGGCACCGATGGCGCTTGTCTCCACCGCCGCGGTACTCGCCGAGCGGCGGCGCCTGGCGGTGCGTCACCTGACCGACCAGCTCGGCCCGGTGATCGAGGAACTCGCCATGCGCATCGAGAAGACACGCACCTGGGGCGAATTGCGCCCGGTGCTCGAACTCGGCATGAGCGTGATTGAGAGATCGCGCGGCGCTGCCGCGGCGGCCCGCTTCGCCGAGCTTTTCATCGACACGCCACCCGGCTGACGCCGCCGGATCGAACCCGGCTCCCGCGGCGCGCGCTGCCGCCGTTGAATAATCGTGGCTTCGCCACGCCAAGCCCGATCCCATGGTTGCATCCCTCAAACCCTCGCCGTTACAGGCCGTCAAGGGCATGAACGACATCCTGCCGCCCGACTCGGCGCGCTGGGAATGGTTCGAAGGCAAGGTGCGCGCGCTGATGGCGGGTTATGGCTATGTCAACGTGCGCACGCCGATCGTCGAACCGACCGCGCTGTTCGTGCGCGGCCTCGGCGAGGTGACCGATATCGTCGAGAAGGAGATGTACTCGTTCGAAGACGCGATGAACGGCGACAAGCTGACCTTGCGCCCCGAGGCGACGGCAGGGATCGTGCGCGCGATGATCGAGCACAACGCGCTGTACAACGGCCCGTTGCGCGTCTGGTCCAACGTCTCGCTGTTCCGTCACGAACGGCCGCAGAAGGGGCGCTACCGGCAGTTCCACCAGATCGACGTGGAAGCGCTCGGTCTGGCCGGGCCAGACGTCGACGCCGAGCAGATCCTGATGTGCCGTGCGCTGCTGCGCAACCTGGGCCTTGCCGACAGCGACATCCGGCTCGAGCTCAACAGCCTCGGTCAACCCGCTGAACGCATGGCGCACCGCGCCGCGTTGATCGCGCACTTCGAGGCCCATGCCGACCGGCTCGACGAGGACGCGCGGCGCCGCCTGCAAAGCAACCCGCTGCGAATCCTCGACACCAAGAACCCGGCGATGCAGGCGCTCGTCGAGGCGGCGCCGAAGCTGATGGACTTCCTCGGCGAGGCATCGCTCGCACACCTTGACGCAGTGCGCGCGGTGCTCGATGCGGTCGGACAGCCGTACCGCATCAATCCGCGTCTTGTGCGCGGCATGGACTACTACAACCTGACCGTGTTCGAGTGGATCACAGACAAGTTGGGCTCGCAGGGCACGGTGTGCGGCGGCGGCCGCTACGACGGGCTGTTCGAGCAACTCGGCGGCAAGCCGACCCCTGCCGTCGGCTGGGGCATGGGTGTGGAGCGCATGCTGCTGCTGCTCGACGCCGTCGGTGCCTCGATTCCGGAGACGGCCCCCGACGTCTACGCGATCGTGCCCGGCGCGCCCTGCCTGGCCGCGGCGACCGTCACCTGCGAGGCTCTGCGCGAGGCCGGCATGAACGTGCTGATGCACGCCGGCGGCCACGGGATGAAGGCGCAGTTCAAGCGCGCCGACGCCAGCGGCGCCCGCGTCGCGCTCGTCTTCGGCCCCGACGAACTGGCAAGGGGCGAGGTGGCCGTGAAGCCGCTGCGCGATCCGGCGGCGGCTCAGTACACGCTGAGGCTGGACCGGGTCGCCGACTGGGCAGCGGGCTTGCGCAACGCATAATCGCGCCTTTACCCCACGACCTGACTGAATCCCATGGCCACCGCCCTAGACCTCGAAGAACAGGAACAGCTCGATCAGCTGAAATCCTTCTGGAAACAATACGGCAACCTGATCACCTGGGTCCTGATCGCCGTGCTGGGCGCCTATGCGGCGTGGAACGGCTGGAACTGGTGGCAGCGCGACCAGGCCATCAAGGCCGGCGCGATGTACGACGAACTCGACCGTGCCGCGCAGGCCGGCGATGCCGACAAGGCAGGGCGCGTCTTCACCGACATGAAGGAGCGCTTTCCCCGGACCGCCTTCACCGAACAGGGCGGGCTGCTGGCGGCGAGGACGCAGTTCGAGAAGGGTCAGATCGACAACGCCCGGGCCACGCTCGCGTGGGTGAGCGAGAACGCCAAGGAGGCCGAGTACCAGACGATCGCACGTCTGCGCCTGGCCGGCGTACTGCTCGACGAGAAGAAGTACGACGAGGCGCTGAAGCAACTCGATGAGGCAAAGACCAAGCAGTTCGAAGCGCTCGTTGCCGACCGGCGGGGCGACATCCTGCTCGCGCAGGGCAAGAAGGACGAGGCCAAGGCGGCCTATGCCAGCGCCTGGAAGGCAATGGACCCGAACATCCAGTACCGCCGCCTGATCGATGCCAAGCTGACCGCGCTGGGTGCGGCGCCCGAGCCCGAGAAGCCCAAGACTGCCGTGGGCGTCGAGGCGGGCAAATGACGCGATCGCATCGCCCTCGTGGCGGGCACTCGAAGTGGTTCGTGCTGGTGGCGGCGCTGGCGCTGGCCGCCTGCTCGGGTACGCCGAAGCCGAAGCCGACCCCGCTCGAGCCGGTGACAGCGCAGATCGGTGGGCGCATGGTGTGGAACCAGCGCGTGGAGAGCGTGAAGTTCCCGCTGCTGGTGGCCGTCAGCGAGACTGCGTCGAGCGGTGGTGTATTCACCGTGGCCGGGTCCGACGGCACGGTGCTCGCGCTGCAGGCCGAGACCGGCCGTGAGCTCTGGCGTGCCAGCGTGGGCGCACCGCTGAGCGCCGGTGTCGGCAGCGACGGACGCTTCGCGAGCGTGGTGACGCGCGACAACGAACTGTTGACGCTAGAAGCCGGCCGCATCGTCTGGCGTGCACGACTGGGGGCACGCGTGGCCACTGCGCCGCTGGTGGCAGGCGAGCGCGTCTTCGTGATGAGCGTCGATCGCGTCGTGCAGGCCTTCGACGCCCTCGATGGCCGCAAGCTGTGGACCCTGCAGCGCCCCGGCGAGCCGCTCACGCTGTCCAAGGCAGGAGTGCTAGGCGCCTTCCAGGACACGCTGCTCGTCGGCCAGGGCCCGCGCCTGGCGGGCGTCGACCCGCTGCGCGGCGCGCTGCGCTGGGAGGTGGCGGTGGCCACGCCGCGCGGCACGAACGAGGTCGAGCGCCTGGCCGACCTGCTGGCACCTGCCGTGCGGGTGCGCAACACGGTATGCGCGCGGTCGTTCCAGAATGCCGTTGGCTGCGTCAATGTCGAACGCGGCACGCTGGTCTGGACGCGCAACGTCGGCGGCAACGAGGGTATCGCTGCCGACGCTGAATTGCTGGTCGGTGCCGATGGTTCCGATCGCATCACGGCCTGGCGCTTCGCCACGGGCGAGGTCGCCTGGACCAACGACAAGCTGCTCTACCGCGACCTGAGCGCGCCGCTGCTGGTGGGACGAACTGCAGTCTTCGGCGATGGCGAGGGCAATGTGCACCTTCTCTCGCGCGAGGACGGCAAGACGCTGCTGCGCCTGACGACAGATGGCAGCGCCGTCGTGGCGCCGCCCGCGCTGTCGGGCAAGACGATGCTCGTCGTGACCCGCACCGGCGGCCTGTTCGCCTTTCGCCCCGAATGAGGCGGGCGACGCGGCGGCGAGTCGAGGGCCCACGCAGCGCATGAAGCCCGTCATCGCCGTGGTCGGCCGACCCAACGTCGGCAAGTCGACTCTGTTCAACCGCATGACCAAGAGCCGCGACGCAATCGTCGCGGACTTCGCCGGCCTCACGCGCGACCGCCACTATGGCGATGGGAGGCATGGCGAGCACGAGTTCATCGTGGTCGACACCGGCGGCTTCGAGCCGACTGCGGAGTCGGGCATCGTCAAGGAGATGGCGCGCCAGACCCGCGAGGCCGTGGCCGAGGCCGATGCAGTGATCTTCGTCGTCGACATCCGCTCCGGCGTGTCGGGGCAGGACCACGACATTGCGCGCTATCTGCGCTCGGTCAGCAAGAAGGTGGTCCTGGCCGTCAACAAAGCCGAGGGCATGGTCGACTCGCCGCACTTGGGCGAGTTTCACGAACTCGGCATCGGCGAGCCGCTTCCGGTGTCCGCAGCGCACGGGCAGGGAATCCGCAGCCTGCTCGACGCCGTGCTCGAAGGCTTTGCGCCCGACAAGGAGACGGAGCCCGCGCCGGACGGGGCGCCGATCCGCCTGGCTGTCGCCGGCCGGCCCAATGTCGGTAAGTCGACCCTGATCAACACCTGGCTCGGGGAAGAACGCCTGGTCGCGTACGACCAGCCCGGAACGACGCGCGACGCGATCAGCGTACCGTTCGAGCGCCATGGCCAGAAGTTCGAACTGATCGACACCGCCGGCCTGCGCCGCAAGGGGCGGGTGTTCGAGGCAGTCGAGAAGTTCTCGGTCGTCAAGACGCTGCAGGCGATTGCCGATGCCGATGTCGTGCTGCTGCTGCTCGACGCCACGCAGGGCGTGACCGACCAGGACGCGCACATCGCCGGCTACATCCTGGAGAGCGGCCGGGCGGTGGTGCTTGCCGTCAACAAGTGGGATGCCGTCGACGCCTACCAGCGCGAGATGCTGCAGCGCTCGATCGAGCAGCGCCTGGCGTTTCTGAAGTTCGCCCCGGTAGCGCACATCTCGGCGCTGAAGCGCCAGGGGCTCGCGCCGGTGTGGAAGGCGATCGCCGACGCGTACGCCTCGGCGGTGAAGAAGATGAGTACGCCGGTGCTGACCCGGCTGTTGCAGGAAGCGGTGGCTTTCCAGGCCCCCAAGCGTGCCGGCGCCTTCCGGCCCAAGCTCCGTTACGCGCACCAGGGGGGCATGAAACCGCCCCTGATCGTCATTCACGGCAATTCTCTGGAGCACGTGACCGATGTCTACAAGCGCTACCTCGAAGGGCGGTTCCGGGCGCATTTCAAGCTTGTCGGCACGCCGCTGCGGATCGAGATGCGCTCGTCGAAGAATCCGTTCAAGGATCGCGACTGATTCATGGCCTTGCTCGGCCGGAGCAAGCGGTCGCTGTGTTAACGTCCCACCCTGTCAACTTACATCACGGAGCATATCGTGAGCAACAAAGGTCAGCTCTTGCAGGATCCGTTCCTGAACCTGCTGCGCAAGGAGCACGTGCCGGTATCGATCTACCTCGTCAACGGCATCAAGCTGCAAGGCCATATCGAATCGTTCGACCAGTATGTGGTGCTGCTTCGCAACACCGTGACGCAGATGGTCTACAAGCACGCGATCTCGACGGTCGTGCCGGGGCGAGCCGTCAACTTCCACGCGGCTGAAGAGCCCGAGGCGACCTGAAGCCGCTGGCCACGCGCCGCCCCGAGGCGGCGTCCCTCCTGGACTCCGAGACTGCTGGCGGTGTACCGCGGGCCATCCTTGTCGGCGTCGATTTCGGTAGCGGCGCCTTCGATGCCTCGCTCGATGAACTGGCGCTGCTTGCCGAATCGGCCGGCGATGCCGTTGTCGAGCGCGTGGTCTGCCGGCGCAAGGCACCCGACCCTGCGCTGTTCGTCGGCTCCGGCAAGGCCGACGAAATCAAGGCGCTGGTGCTCGGCCATCAGGTCGAGGCGGTACTGTTCGATCAGGCGCTCTCTGCCGCCCAGCAGCGCAACCTCGAGAGGCATCTCGGGGTCGCCGTGGCCGACCGCACGATGCTGATCCTCGAGATCTTCGGCGCCCGTGCGCAAAGCCACGAGGGCAAGCTGCAGGTCGAGCTTGCCCGGCTGCAGTATCTGTCCACTCGGCTGGTGCGGCGCTGGAGTCACCTCGAGCGGCAGCAGGGCGGAATCGGCACGCGTGGCGGGCCCGGCGAGGCGCAGATCGAACTCGACAGACGCATGATCGGCGAGCGCATCAAGTCGGTGAAGGCCCGCCTCGAGAAGGTCAAACGTCAGCGGGGAACGCAGCGCAGGGCGCGGGAACGCAGCGGCGCGTTTCGCGTCTCGCTCGTCGGTTACACGAATGCCGGCAAGTCGACGCTTTTCAATGCGCTGGTCAAGGCCAGGGCGTACACGGCCGACCAGCTGTTCGCGACCCTCGACACGACGACGCGCTCGCTCTTCATCGAAGGCGCAGGCCGGTCGGTCAGCCTGTCCGACACCGTGGGCTTCATTCGCGACCTGCCGCACAAGCTCGTCGAGGCCTTCGAGGCCACGTTGCAGGAGGCTGCCGACGCAGACCTGCTGCTGCATGTGGTCGATGCCGCCAGCCCGCAGCGCGACGAGCAGATCGCCGACGTGCAGCGCGTGCTGCACGAGATCGGCGCCGAGCGCGTGCCGCAGGTGCTGGTGTTCAACAAGCTCGATCGGCTGGAGGCGACGCAGCGCCCGCGCGAACTGCGCGACGCCATCGAAGGCGAGGGCGGCGTGCGCGCGCCCCGCGTATTCGTCAGCGCGCGCGACGGGGAGGGACTCGACGTGCTGCGCCAATTGCTCGCCGAGGTCGTTGCGGGCGCCGACGACTTGAACCCGACGCCGCTGGCCGCATCTGACCGGGGCGAGGAGCCGGGCGCTTCGCAGGTCGACAATCCGCCGTCGGCAATCTTTCACTCACACGCATGACCATGAGTTCTCTCATCTCCTACCCATCGGAGCGTCCGCGACGTTGGTACGCCGTGGCACAGGCAGCGCATGCCTTGCTCGGCGCACTTGCGGGCCGCGCGCGCAACCGGATCTTCGCCAGCGGCAAGGGGGACGGTCCGCCTGATCTCGACGAGCTGTGGCGCGAATTCAACAACAAGCTCGGCGGCCTGTTCGGTGGCAAGAAGCCCGCTCGCCCGAGCAACGGATCGGGGGGAGGTGGCGGCCCCAGCTTCCAGCCCGACATGAGGAGCGCCGGCATCGGCATCGGGCTCATCGCGGGTGTCGTGGCACTGATCTGGTTGGGCAGCGGCTTCTTCATCGTGCAGGAAGGCCAGCAGGCAGTGGTCACCTCGTTCGGAAAGTACAGCAGCACGGTGGGGGCCGGTTTCACCTGGCGCCTCCCCTATCCGTTCCAGGCTCACGAGACGGTGCCGTTCACCCAGTTGCGCACGGTCGAGGTCGGCCGCAACACCGTCGTCCAGGCCACCGGGCTGCGCGAGTCGTCGATGCTGACCCGAGACGAGAACATTGTCGACATCCGGCTTACCGTGCAGTACCGCCTGAAGGACGCGCGCGATTACCTGTTCGAGAACCGCAACCCCGACGAGGCGGTCGTGCTCGCCGCCGAATCTGCGGTGCGCGAGATCGTCGGCAAGAGCCTGATGGACTCGGTGCTCTACGAGCAGCGCGACGCCATAGCCGCCGAGCTGCTGAAGTCGGTGCAGGCCCAGCTCGACCGGCTCAAAGCCGGCATCCAGGTCGTCAACGTGAACTTGCAGAGCGTCCAGGCCCCAGAGCAGGTGCAGGCGGCGTTCGACGACGCATTCAAGGCCGGAGCCGACCGCGAGCGGCTGAAGAACGAGGGCCAGGCCTACGCCAACGACGTGATCCCCAAGGCACAGGGCGCCGCGGCGCGTCTGCGCGAGGAGGCCGAGGGCTACAAGTCGCGTGTCGTCGCGCAGGCGCAGGGCGACGCGCAGCGTTTCCTCAGCGTGCTCGCCGAATACCAGAAGGCGCCAGTCGTCACGCGCGACCGCATGTACATCGACACGATGCAGCAGATCTACTCGAACGTGAGCAAGGTGATGGTCGAGAGCCGCAACAACTCAAACCTGCTCTATCTGCCGTTGGACAGGCTCCTGCAGCAGGCCTCGACCGGCACTGCGCCGCCGGCTGCCGCGGTGCCCGCCGAGCCGGTTGCTCCGGCAACAGGTGCAATCGACATCCGTTCGCGCGACGGCCAACGCGGCCGCGACCGCGACGGCCGCTGAACGCCACCAGGAAGCCACAGTCATGAATCGCATTGGCATGGTTGTCGCCGGCGCACTGGTCGCACTGATGATCGCCTTCTCGACCCTGTTCATCGTCGACCAGCGCCAGTTCGCCGTGATCTACGCGCTGGGCGAGATCAAGGAAGTGGTGACGGAGCCCGGCCTCAAGGTCAAGCTGCCACCGCCGTTCCAGAACGTCGTCTTCCTCGACCGCCGCATTCAGACCCTCGACAGCCCCGAGAGCCGTCCGATCTTCACTGCCGAGAAGAAGAGCCTGGTGATCGACTGGATGCTGAAATGGCGCGTCGTCGATGCGCGGCAGTTCATACGCAACAACGGGGTGGATATCCGCAATGTCGAGAACCGGCTGAGCCCAATCGTGCAGGCCGCATTCAACGAGGAAGTGACCAAGCGCGTCGTCCAGGCGATGCTGGCGACCGAGCGGGAGATCGTCATGAACGGCGTGCGGGCACGCCTCGCCGACGAGGCCAAGTCGTTCGGCATCGAGATCCTCGACGTGCGCATCAAGCGGGTCGACTTCTCGGCCAACATTACCGACTCGATCTATCGGCGCATGGAGTCCGAGCGCAAGCGCGTCGCCAACGAGCTTCGTTCGACCGGCGGCGCCGATGGCGAGAAGATCCGCGCCGATGCCGACCGCCAGCGCGAGGTGATCGTTGCCGATGCCTACCGCGATGCGCAGAAGGTCAAGGGTGAAGGCGACGCCAAGGCGTCTGCCCTGTTCGCCGACGCGTTCGGACGCGATGCGCAGTTCGCCCAGTTCTACCGCAGCCTAGACGCGTACCGGGCGAGCTTCCGCAACAAGTCCGACGTGATCGTGGTCGATCCGGCCAGCGAGTTCTTCAAGGCCATGCGCGGAAGCGGCGCGCCGTCCGCAGCGCCGCCACGGAAGTGACGGAGCCGACGCCCTTGTGGAACATCCTGCTCGCCGCACTGGCGCTGATGCTGGTCATCGAGGGGCTGCTACCGTTCCTCAGCCCGAAGGCCTGGCGTAGCGTGTTCGAGCGCGCGACGCGCATGACAGATGGCCAGATCCGCTTTCTCGGGCTCACGAGCATGATCGCCGGGTTGGCAATGCTGCTGCTGTTCTGGCCCTGAGGGTGACGACCTGCAAGCTTGCGGCTGGGCCGTCTTGCGGCCCCGCTGCGGGCCGATAGCGACCGCGTGCCAGAGAGAGGCGCCGGTACAATGCAAGCTTTGACAGCTGGCCCGTTTCCGATGTCGTCAGCCTGGCTCCTTCCCGAGCACGTCTGCGATGTGCTGCCTGCCGAGGCGCGGCACATCGAGGACCTTCGTCGCAACCTGCTCGATGTGGCCCGCAGCTACGGCTTCGAGCTGGTGATGCCCCCGCTGCTCGAGCATCTGGAGTCCCTGCTCTCGGGCACAGGACGCGAGCTCGACCTGAAGACCTTCAAGCTCGTCGACCAGCTGAGCGGCCGCACGCTCGGCGTGCGGGCCGACACGACGCCTCAGGTGGCGCGCATCGATGCGCATCTATTGAACCGCCGGGGCGTCACCAGGCTCTGCTACTGCGGGCCGGTGCTGCACACCCGGCCCTCCGGCCTGCATGCCACGCGCGAGCCGCTGCAGCTCGGCGCCGAAATCTACGGCCATCCGGGGCTCGAAGCCGATCTGGAAGTGCAGGAGCTGGCCCTCGATGCCCTGCAGCGCGCCGGCGTCGAGGGTCTCACGGTCGATCTCGGTGATGCGCGAATCATGCGCGGGGTGCTTGCCGGATCCGACGCCGACGCATCGATGGTCGCCTCGCTGCACGGGGCGCTGGCGGCCAAGGATGCGTCGGCCGTGAACAGCCTGTCGCGCGGCCTGGCAACCGGGACTCAGGCCGCGCTGGCGGCGATGTTGCGGCTCTACGGCGGGCCTGAAGTGATCGAAGCTGCAAGACACGTGCTGCCGGCGCAGCCGCAGGTCAGCGCCGCGCTCGATGACCTCGAGTGGCTGGCGGCGCACCTGCAGCGCACGCATTCCCAGGTGCGCGTGGGCTTCGACCTTGCCGACCTGGGCGGCTATGCGTACTACAGCGGTGCGCGGTTCGCGATCTATGCCCGGGGCGCAAGCGACTCGCTGGTTCGCGGTGGACGCTATGACGAGGTCGGCGCGGTGTTCGGCCGCAGTCGTCCGGCTGTCGGCTTCAGCATGGACCTGAAGGAGGTGGTCATGCTGGCGCGGCGGCGCGAGTTGCCTCCCGTGATTCGCGCGCCATGGGGCGAGGACTCGACGCTGCGCGATGCGGTGCGCCGTCTGCGCGAACAGGGCGAGGCGGTGGTGTGCGTGCTGCCGGGCCACGAGCACGAGGGGCAGGAGTTCGAATGCGACCGCGAACTCGTGGCGGTGGCCGGGCAATGGGTGGTTCGCGCGCTGTGACGCGCGGCGCGTTCTTGCATACAGGGGAATCTTCACAAATGCAGCAAGGCAAGCGGCAAGAAGGCAGTGTCGGCGGTGGGCGCAACGTGGTCGTTGTCGGCACGCAGTGGGGCGACGAGGGCAAAGGAAAGGTCGTCGATTGGCTGACCGACCATGCGCAGGGCGTGGTGCGGTTCCAGGGCGGGCACAACGCTGGTCACACGTTGGTCATCAAGGGCGTGAAGACCGCGTTGCAGCTGGTCCCGTCGGGCATCATGCGCGAGGGTGTGACCTGCTACATCGGCAACGGCGTGGTGGTCGACCCGGTGCACCTGCTGATGGAAATCGAGCGGCTCGAGGCGATGGGTGTCAGCGTGCGTTCGCGCCTCTACATCAGCGAGTCTTGCCCGCTGATCCTGCCCTTTCACGTGGCGGTGGACCAGGCGCGCGAGGCACTGCGCGAGACCAGCGGCGCCGGCAAGATCGGCACCACCGGCAAGGGCATCGGCCCCGCTTATGAGGACAAGGTGGCTCGCCGCGCCTTGCGGGTGCAGGACCTGAAGCATCCGGAGCGCTTCGCGAAGAAGCTGAGGGAGTTGCTCGAGTTGCACAACTTCGCGCTCGGCGGCTACCTGCGCTCGGAGCCACTGGCGTTCGAGCCGATCTTCGAGCTGGCGATGCGTGTGGCCGAGCAGGTCAAGCCGATGCTGGCCGACGTGGGCTATCTGCTCCACACGGCGCAGCGTCGGGGCGCGAACCTGCTGTTCGAGGGCGCGCAGGGGACGCTGCTCGACATCGATCACGGCACCTACCCCTATGTCACGTCGAGCAACTGCGTGGCCGGCAACGCGGCGGCAGGGTCGGGCCTAGGACCCGAGATGCTCCACTACATCCTCGGTATCACCAAGGCCTACACGACGCGTGTCGGTTCAGGGCCGTTCCCGACCGAGTTGACCATGGACGTGCCGGGCACGGTAGGTCATCACCTTTCGACGGTTGGACAGGAACGCGGCACGGTGACGGGCCGGCCGCGACGCTGCGGCTGGCTCGACACCGCGCTGCTGAGGCGCTCGATCATCATCAACGGTCTCTCGGGGTTGTGCATCACCAAGCTCGACGTTCTCGACGGGCTGCCCGAAATCAAGGTCTGCGTCGGCTACGAACTCGCCGGCAAGCGCGTCGACATCCTGCCACTGGACGCCGACGACATACTTGCCTGTGTGCCCATCTACGAGAACTTGCCCGGCTGGCAGGGATCCACCTTCGGCATCACGCAATGGGACGCGCTGCCGCTGAACGCGCGACGCTATCTTGAGCGAGTGCAGGCACTCATCGGGGCGCCGATAGCGATGGTCTCAACCGGGCCGGGCCGCGAACACACGATCGTGCTGCGACACCCCTACACTGCTTGAAATTCACCGCTGTGGAGCCCATATGCTGACTGACGACGGGAAACATCTCTACGTGTCCTGGGATGAGTACCACATGCTCACCGAGCGTCTGGCGCTCAAGGTCAGTGCCTCCGGTTGGCAGTTCGATCAGATTCTTTGCCTGGCGCGCGGGGGCATGCGTCCTGGCGATGTGCTGTCGCGGGTGTTCGACAAGCCGCTGGCGATCATGTCGACGAGTTCCTACCGTGCCGATTCCGGCACGATCCAGGGGCGGCTCGACATTGCCAAGTACATTACGCTGCCACAGGGTGAACTCGCGGGCCGCGTGTTGCTGGTCGATGATCTGGCCGATTCCGGCGTGACGCTGCGCGCGGTCGTCGAGCGTCTGCGCGGAATGCCGTCCATCACCGAGTTGCGCTCGGCGGTGATCTGGACGAAGGGCGTGTCGTCCTACACGCCCGACTATTTCGTCGAGATGCTGCCGACCAGTCCGTGGATCCACCAGCCGTTCGAGGAATACGATGACCTTCGGCCCGAAGGGCTGGCGAAGAAGTTCGCGATTTGAGGCTGCTTCGCAGTTCGCCATGCATCGCTCGCGCGCTGTCGGAGCCGGCCAAAGAAGACGAAGTCTCGGAGGAGACTGACTTGTACGCAAGTTTGTCGCAACCAAAAAGAAACGCGCCGAAGCGCGTTTGCCATTTCTCTTGGTGCCCAGGAAGGGACTCGAACCCCCACGGAGTTACCCGCTAGTACCTGAAACTAGTGCGTCTACCAATTCCGCCACCTGGGCATTTCAGGAAGCGTGAGATTCTATCATCATCAAAACAACAAACCCAACTTCTCCCCCTGCCACCGGTGCTGCGCTGATGAGCGAAGTCGACGGCGTGATCCAGGGACACCGCGACGGCCACGGCTTCGTCCAGCGTGGCGATCGCCAGCCCGACATCTATCTGTCGCCGCAAGAAATGCGCGCGGTCATGCACCGTGACCGGGTGCGCGTGCGCATCATCCGCTACGACCGCAAGGCCCGCCCGGAGGGACGCGTGCTCGAGATCCTCGAGCGCAGGAAGTCGCCGATCATCGGCCGCCTGTTGCACGAGGCGGGCATCTGGCTCGTGGCGCCGGAAGACAAGCGCTACGGGCAGGACATCATGGTGCCGAAGAACGGCCTCGCGAGTGCCGCCGTCGGCCAGGTCGTCGCGATCGAACTGACCGAGCCGCCATCGCTGTACTCGCAGCCGATGGGCCGCGTGACCGAGGTGCTGGGCGAGATCGACGACCCGGGCATGGAGATCGAGATAGCAGTGCGCAAGTTCGAAGTGCCGCATCGCTTCTCGCCAGAGACGCTGGCCCAGGCTGGCGAGCTTCCCGACAAGATCCGCGCTGTCGACCGCAAGGGCCGGATCGACCTGACCGACGTGGCGCTGGTCACGATCGACGGCGAAGACGCACGCGACTTCGACGATGCCGTCTACTGCGAGCCGTTCCGGCAGGGGCGCGGCAAGACGGCCACCGAAGGCTGGCGCCTGCTGGTGGCGATCGCCGACGTGAGCCACTATGTCAAGCCCGGAGAGCCGATCGACGTCGACGCCTACGAGCGCGCGACCTCGGTCTACTTCCCGCGCCGCGTGATCCCGATGCTGCCGGAAAAGCTCTCCAACGGCCTGTGTTCGCTGAACCCGAACGAAGACCGGCTGGCGATGGCGTGCGACATGCTCGTCACCTCGAGCGGCGAGATCGAGGCTTATCAGTTCTACCCCGCGGTGATCTGCTCGCACGCGCGACTCACCTACAACGAGGTCTCCGCGATCCTGGCCAACACGCGCGGTCCCGAAGCTGCGAAGCGCAGCGAGCTGGTGCCTCATCTGCTCAACCTGAATGAGGTCTATCGCGCGTTTCTGAAGGAGCGCACGCGGCGCGGTGCGATCGACTTCGAGACGACCGAGACACAGATCGTCTGCGACGAGAACGGCCGCATCGAGAAGATCGTCCCGCGCACCCGCACCGAGGCGCACAAGCTGATCGAGGAAGCGATGCTGGCAGCCAATGTCTGCTCGGCCGACTTCATCGAGCGCGGCAAGCACCCGGCGCTGTATCGCGTTCACGAGGGGCCGACGCCCGAGAAGCGGGCGGTGTTGCAGAGCTACCTGAAAGCGCTGGGCCTGGGGCTGTCGATCAGCGACGATCCGAAGCCGGGCGAGTACCAGAGTATTGCCACGGCCACGGCGGCTCGGCCGGACGCGCAGCAGATCCACATGATGCTGCTGCGCTCGATGCAGCAGGCCGTCTACACCGGTGCGAACGAAGGGCACTTCGGCCTTGCCTATCCCGCCTACACACACTTCACCAGCCCGATCCGCCGCTATCCCGACCTGCTGGTGCACCGGGTCATCAAGGCGCTTGCTGACGGGCAAGCGCTATTCGCTGATCAGCGGCATCACCGAGGCACACGGCAAGGCGCAGGAAGAGCGCCGGCGCCGAAGAGGAGCAGTGGGAAACGGCAGGCGCGCATTGCAGCGCCAACGAACGCCGCGCCGACGAGGCCTCGCGCGACGTCGAGGCCTGGCTCAAGTGCCGCTACATGCGCGAGCACCTGGGAGAGGAATTCGGCGGTACGGTGAGCGCGGCGACGAGTTTCGGTCTGTTCGTCCAGCTCGACGGTCTGTATGTCGAAGGGCTGGTCCACATCACCGAGCTCGGCGGCGAGTACTTCCGCTTCGACGAGGCGCGTCAGGAACTGCGTGGAGAACGCACCGGCACGCGCTACACCGTGGGATCGAGGGTACGGGTGCAGGTCAGCCGGGTCGACCTCGACGGTCGCAAGATCGACTTCCGGATGGTCAACGAAGGCGAGGAAGCCGCGCTGATGGCACGCGCGCGCCGCGACAAGTTCGGCGACAAGGCGGGCAGCGATCGGAGCCCTGGCGGCGACGCGGTCGGCGAACTCGCTGTCGTGACGCAGGCAGACCGGGCACTGAAAGCGGCGCGCAAGGCGCGCGCGGGAGCGGGCAAGGGCGCGCCTCCGGTGCGCGCCGTAAAGGCGGCGGCGCGCAAGGGTGCTGCCGGAAGGGCGACCAAGCGTCGTTGAGCGGGTCCCTCGGCCGACTGCCGTGCAGGCTGCCGGCCCCGTGCGGCTCTCTACAATCAGGGCAGTGAAACTCCCAGCGCATCCGCTCAACGCCGACCTGCACTGCCATTCCCTCGTCTCCGACGGCACGCTCAGCCCGCAAGCCCTGGCGTCGCGAGCGAAGGCCAACGGGGTCGAGCTCTGGGCGCTGACCGACCATGACGAAGTGGCCGGACAGCAGCGAGCCCGCGAAGCGGCGGCGGAACTTGGCTTGCCCTGGGTCAGCGGCGTCGAGATCTCGGTCACCTTTGCCGGTACCACCGTGCACATCGTCGGTCTCGGTTTCGACGAGAGCGACCCTGCGCTCGTCGCGGGCCTGCGCGCGACCCGCGGCGGGCGCGAAGAGCGCGCGCGCGAGATGGCCAGGGGCTTGGCGAAGGCGGGCATCGCCGGCGCCTTCGAGGGGGCATTGAAGTACGTCGGCAACCCGGAACTCATCTCACGCACGCACTTCGCGCGTCACCTGGTCGAATCGGGCATCTGTGCCGACACCCAGGCGGTCTTTCGCAAGTACCTGGTCGAAGGCCGTCCGGGCTACGTGCCGCACCTGTGGGCGAGCCTCGCCGACGCGGTGCGCTGGATCACCCAGGCCGGGGGCGTCGCCGTGATCGCCCATCCCGGCCGCTACAGGCTCAGCCCGAACGAGGAATTCGCGCTGTTCTCGGAGTTCAAGGTGCACGGCGGACAGGGCGTCGAAATCGTGACCGGCAGTCACTACGGCGCAGACTATGCGAAGTACGGTGCAATGGCGCTCGAGTTCGACCTGCTCGCCTCACGGGGCTCGGACTTTCACGCGCCCGGCGAGAGTTACGCCGACCTCGGCAGGCTGCCCGGCCTACCGGGGCACCTGAGCCCGGTGTGGGAAGCGCTTGCGCAGAGGGTCCGGCAGCCCTGACGGGCGGTGCCGGGGCGCAGCAGCGTTGCCGGCCCTATTCGGCCGCCGCTTCACCCGGGCGCAGGCTCTGCGCCGTGGTCTGCAGCGCAGCCGACGCTGACGATGCCGGAGCCTTCTTCTCGCGCACCAGGTAGCTCTAGAGCACCGGCACCACGACCAGCGTCAGCAGCGTCGAGGTGATCACGCCGCCGATGATGGCGCGGCCCATCGGCGCCTGGATCTCGCCGCCGTCGTTCAGCGCCAGCGCCAGCGGCAGCATGCCGAACACCATCGCCGCGGTCGTCATCAGGATCGGACGCATGCGGATCAGTCCGGCCTGCAGCAGCGCGTCGGCCACGCTCAGCCCGGCCTTGCGCGCCGTGGTTGGCGAAGTCCACCAGCAGGATCGCGTTCTTCGTCACCAGGCCCATCAGCATGACGAGGCCGATCATCGAGAACACGTTCAGCGTGCTGCGCCAGAACAGCAGCGCCAGCATCACGCCGATCAGCGCCAGCGGCAGCGAGGCCATGATCGCGATCGGCTGCACGAAGCTGCCGAACTGGCTGGCGAGCACGATGTAGATGAAGATCACCGCCAGCGCCATCGCGCCGAGCAGTGCGCGCTGAAGGCCTCCTGCCTGCTCGCTGCGTCTGGCCGCCGACATCGAAGCTGAAGCCCGGCGGCAGCGTGGTCGCCTTGACGAGCTTCTGCACATCGTCGCCCACGTCGCCGGCGGGCTGCGGTCCTTGCACGCCGGCGAAGATCGCCTCGCGCCGCTGCAGGTTCTGGCGGCGGATGACGGCCGGGTTGAACACCGGTTCGATGTTCGCCACGCTGTCCAGCGTGATCGGCGTGCCGTCCTTGGCGAAGGCCACGGGCAGGTTGCGCATCTGCTCGACGCGTTCGCGCTGCGACTCTCGGCAGGCGCAGCAGCACCTCGACCTGGTCGCCGTCGGGCGTCGTCCAGTAGGTCGCCGCCTCGCCGTTGACGTAGGCCCGCAGGCTGGCTGCGAGCTGCGGCGCCGTGAGGCCGAGCTCGCGCACCGCGCCGGGCTTCAGGCGCACCGCGATAGGCGGGCAGGCCGGGCTTGACCGACAGTTCGACGTCGACCGTGCCCGGGATCTTCTTGACCTTCTCGGCGAACTCCTGCGACAACCGGGCCAGGCCGTCGGGGTCGCTGCCGAGGATGGCCACGTAGATCGGACGGTCGAAGCCGACCGAGACGTCGATGCCGGGGATCTTGGCGATCTTCTCGCGGATCGCGTCTTCCACCTCCTTCTGCGAGCGCTTGCGTTCGCTTGCGGTCGACCAGCGCGATGTTCAGCGACGCCTGGTTGCGCCCGACCGAGAGCCCGAGCCCTGGCCGCCGACGTTGGTCGACACGTTCTTGACCTCCGGGAAGGCCGGCCACGATCTCCTCGACCTGGCGCACCTTGGCGTCGCTGCGCTCCAGGCTCGCGCCGACCGGCATGCGCAGCTGCAGCTGGGTGAAGCTCTGGTCGGTCTGCGGAACGAACTCGCTGCCGACCAGCGGCGCCAGCCCCAGCGCGCCAACGAAGCTCGCGCCGCCGATCGGCCATGCACCACGCCGCGCGGCGTGATGGTGGCCAGCGCCAGCGGCGCGGCGCTGGCCTTGTCGCGCCGGCCCGTCGGCATCGAACGGCGTGGCCGTAGGCCGGCAGCGGCGGGAACAGCACGCGATAGCGGCGGGCGCGAGAAGGCCCAGCGGATCAGCGCGCTCGTAGACGCGCGTGCATCGCGTCCAGCACGCGGTCGGTGCCGCGGATCAGCGTGGCCGATGCACCGGCAGCGTCTTCAGGTGCGCCGACGGCGGGTCCTTCCACACGCTACGACAGCATCGGGTCGAGCGTGAAGCTGACGAACAGGCTCACCAGCACCGCCACCGCCACCGTGATGCCGAACGGGTAGAAGAACTTGCCGATGATGCCGCCCATGAAGGCCACCGGCACGAACACGGCGCAGATCGCGAAGGTGGTGGCCATCACCGCCAGGCCGATCTCCTCGGTGCCCTCGCGCGCGGCCGTGTGGTGGTCCTTGCCCATGTGCACGTGGCGCACGATGTTCTCGCGCACCACGATGGCGTCGTCGATCAGCAGGCCGATGCACAGGCTCAGCGCCATCATCGTCATGAAGTTCAGCGTGAAGCCGAAGGCATAGACGGCGATGAAGCTCGAGATCACCGCGATCGGCAGCGTCAGGCCGGTGATGATGGTGCGAGCGCCACGAGTGCAGGAACAGGAAGACGATGGCCACCGTCAGCAGCGCGCCTTCGATCAGCGTGTGCTGCAGGCCGTCGAGCGAGCCCTTGACCCAGTCGCTGCTGGCGTAGATGAGCCGCAGCTCCACGTCCGGCGGCAGGCGTCTTGCGGATCTCGTCCATCGCGCTTCTTCACCGCGTCGCCGGTGGCCACGATGTTGGCGTCCTGCTGCTTGAAGACGTTGAAGTTGATCGCGCGCTGGCCGTTGATGCGCGCCACCGAGTCGGGTTCGCGCTCGCGCTCGACCAGCGTGCCCAGGTCGCCCAGCGTCAGCGCCAGGCCGTCGCGGCGCGCGACCACGACGTCGGCGAACTGCTTGGGGTCGCGCACGCGGCCCTCCACGCGCAGCAGCGCGTCCTGCGTGGCGTCGCGACAGCAGGCCGACCGGCTGGTCGGCGTTGGCCTCGCGCAGCGCGGTGGCGATCTCGGCCGGCGTCACGCCGTAGGCGCGCAGGCGCACCGGGTCGAGGTCGATGCGCACCTCGCGCTCGGCCAGGCCGCTGATCTCGACCCGCGCCACGCCCTCGACGCGCTGCAGCCGCTTGCCGACGACCTGCTCGCCCAGGATCGACAGCTCGCGCGCGGCTGCGCGTCGTGCGTCAGCAGCGCCAGCGTGACCACCGGCTGGCTGTTGTCGTTGTTCCAGCGCGCGATGGTCGGCGCCTTCGCGTCGCGCGGGAAGGCGGCCTGCACGGCCGCGACGCGGTCGCGCACGTCCTGCATCGCGCGGCCCATGTCGGCGTTCGAGCGCTGAACTCGACGCTCAGTCTGGCTGCGGCCCTCGAAGCTGCGCGACGTGATGCGCTTGACGCCGGCGATGCTGTTGACCGCTTCCTCGAGCGGCTTGATCACCTCGCGCTCGACCGCCTCGGGCGAGGCGCCGGGGTAGGCGCACGTCCATCCAGGCGCCGGGGAAGCTGATGTCGGGCATCTGCTCGACGCCCAGCTTGGCGTAGGAGAACAGGCCCAGCACGCACAGCGCCACCATGACCATGGCGGCGAAGACCGGGTTGTTGATCGAGACGCGGGTGATCCACATGGCTGGCGACCTCGAGTTCAGCGCATCGTCGCCGAGGCCGCTGCCGAGGCCACTGGCGCGGCGCGCGGCCACGACCACGGCCTTGGCGCCTTCGCGCAGGTTGTCGAAGCGCGCCGCCAGCACCTGCGAGGTCGGCGCCACGCCCTGCGAGCACCTCGACCGGCCTTGCGCTCGTCGCGCCGGCCCGTGGTGACGGCGCGGCGCGCCAGGCTGCCGTCCTCGATCACCCAGACCTGGTCCTGCCCGAGGTGTTGCCCACCGCGAGCGGCAGGCAGCGGTCAGGCGCTGGCCGCTCGTCGGGCAGCACGACCCTGGCCAGCGCGTACTGGCCGGCGCGCAGAGTCTCCTCAGGGTTGGCCAGCGCCACCGTCACGCCGATCGAACGCGTTCCCGGCTCGGCCGCCGGCGCGATGCGCGCCAGGCGGCCGGCCACCGGCTCCATCGACGCCCTTCGACGCGCACTTCCACCGCCATGCCGGGCGCGAGGCGCGACACCTCGTGCGTGCCGACGCTGCCCGCCAGTTCGAGCTGCGCCGAGGTCGACGATGGTCAGCACCGGCTGCTCGATGCTGAGCTTCTCGCCCGGCACCACGTTGCGCTTGCGACGACGCCCGCGATCGGCGCCGTCAGTCGCCGCCTCGCGAATGCCGATGCGCGTCGTGGCGAGCTGGGCCTGGGCCGACTTGAGCTGGGCGCGCGCGGCGTCGAGCCGCGGCCTGCGAGGACTGTCCAGCGCCGTCGGCGAGATGAAGTTCTGCTGCGGCAAGCCGCTCGTTGCTGCGTGCTGCGCTCGGCCTGGGCCATGGGCCGCCTGCGCCGACTCGACGGCTGCGCGATGCGCTCGGCCACGCGCGACTGCAGGTCTGGCCAGGTCGATGCAGCCGAGCGACTGTCCGGCGCGCACCCGGCTGCCTTCGGCCACGCTCAGCGTCGACCAGCGTGCCGGCGGCCTTGGCGCGCACGACCGCCGTGCGCGGCGCCACCAGCGGGCCTGAGAACTCGATGCGCAGCGGCATCGCCGCGTTCTGCGGGCGCACCACCTCCTGCGCCGTGAACTCGAGCGCCACCTCGGGCACTTTGCCCTTCTTGCCGCCGGCTCCGTCGGCACCGCTGCTCGTCGCTCGCGACACCACCACCGAAACGATGCCCGCGAGGGTGATCGCGGCAACGCCTCCCACCAGCCACGCCTTGCGCATGGGCTCCCTTTCTCGTCTGATCTCAGGGTTCGCAGTGTATGCAGTGCGCCCGGCACGGCAATCGCTCTTGCGATGGCTTGCAGAATCCGCGGCTTGAACTGCAGCAGGCCGCGATGCCTGAAAGGCGCGGCAGCGCATTGTGCCGTGCTACGTGGAAACCACAGGCATGCGGGGGCTTTCGCTGCCTAGAATCCAGACGACACTCGCGAAGCCACCAAAGGAGCCAGCCCGTGAAAATCAAGAGCCAGCGAGATTTCTGGTCCGGACTGATGTTCGTCGTCGTCGGCCTCGGCTTCGCGTGGGGTGCGACGACTTACAACTTCGGGCAGTCGGCCCGGCCAGGCCCCGGATATTTCCCGTTCGGGCTGGGCATTCTGCTGGCCGCGCTGGGCGCGATCGTTCTGTTCAAGGCGCTCACCATCGAGACGACCGACGGCGACCCGGTCGGTACCGTGGCCTGGAAGCCGCTGCTCTACATCGTCGGCACGGTGGCGTTGTTCGGCTGGGCGCTGCCGCACCTGGGCATGTTCCTGGCGTTGCCGGTCCTCGTCGTCGTGGCCGCGCTGGCCGGCGACGAGTTCCACTGGGGCGAGGCGCTGGTCAACGCGGCTATCCTGACGGTGGGCAGCTGGGTCATCTTCATCTGGGGGCTGAACCTGACGATCCCGTTGTGGCCGTCGTTCGGCTTCGGTCACTGAAGGCGCGACATGGATCTGCTCAACAACCTCGCGCTCGGTTTCGGCATCGCGTTTACCTTCCAGAACCTCGCCTACGCCTTCTTCGGCGCGCTGCTTGGCACCCTCATCGGCGTGCTGCCGGGCCTCGGCCCGGTGGCCACGATCGCGATGCTGCTGCCGTCGATCTACGCACTCGATGCGACGCCGGCGCTGATCATGCTGGCCGGTATCTACTACGGCGCGCAGTACGGTGGTTCGACGACCGCGATCCTGATCAACGTGCCCGGAGAATCGTCGTCCGTGGTGACCGCCATCGACGGCTACCAGATGGCGCGCCAGGGCCGGGCCGGCGCGGCGCTCGCCGCGGCGGGCCTCGGCTCGTTCTTTGCCGGTTGCGTGGGCACCATCATCATTGCCGCGTTCGCCCCGCCGCTGACCGAACTCGCCTTCAAGTTCGGCCCGGCCGAGTACTTCTCGCTGATGGTGCTCGGCCTCGATTGGCGCCGTCGTGCTGGCCTCGGGCTCGCTGATCAAGGCGATCGCGATGATCATCCTCGGCCTGCTGCTCGGGCAGATCAACACCGACGTGATCTCTGGCGTACCGCGCTACAGCTTCGACATTCCCGAGCTGACCGACGGGATCGGCTTCGTCGCCATCGCGATGGGGGTGTTCGGCTTCGGCGAGATCATCGCCAACCTGGGCATGCCCGCCGAGCATCGCGAGGTCTTCACGAAGGACGTGAGGGGGCTGTGGCCGACCAAGCAGGACTTCAAGGACGCCTTCCCGGCCGTGCTGCGAGGCACGTCTCTGGGCTCGATCCTCGGCGTGCTGCCGGGCGGTGGCGCGCTGCTGGCTGCCTTTGCTGCCTACACGCTGGAAAAGAAGATGCGCATGCGGCCAGGCGAAGTGCCTTTCGGCAAGGGCAATATCCGCGGCGTGGCCGGCCCCGAAGCTGCCAACAATGCCGGCGCACAAACCTCGTTCATCCCGATGCTCACGCTGGGCATCCCGCCCAATGCGGTGATGGCGCTGATGGTGGGCGCGATGACGATCAAGGGCATCCAGCCCGGCCCGCAGGTGATGACGAGCAACCCGCAGCTGTTCTGGGGCCTGATCGCGTCGATGTGGGTCGGCAACCTGATGCTCGTGGTCCTGAACCTGCCGTTGATCGGCATCTGGATCAAGCTGCTGACGGTGCCCTACCGCTTTCTGTTCCCGGCGATCATGGTGTTCTGCTGCGTCGGCCTGTACACGCTGAACAACAACGCGTTCGACGTCTACATGGGCGCCGGGTTCGCGGTGGTCGGCTACATCTTCTACAAACTCAGCTGCGAGCCGGCGCCGCTGCTGCTCGGCTTCATCCTCGGGCCGATGATGGAGGAGAACCTGCGCCGTGCGCTGCTGCTTTCGCGAGGTGACTGGAGCACGTTCGTGACGCGGCCGCTGTCGGCAGGCTTGCTGATCGCCGCGGCGCTGATGATCGTCGTGGTGATGCTGCCGTCGATCAAGAACAAGCGGGAGAGCGTGTTCGTCGAGGAGTTGTGATGCCTCCTCTCGCGCGCCGCTGCCGGCGCGCCTGACAGACTCGTGCAGGCCGCTCGTGCGCGGCCTGCCGCCTTCGGCGCCGGATAATCGCGGCCAGGAGGAACGCATGCTCACCCCGCACGCACAGCGAGTGGCGCTGCACAACGAAGTGCATGCGCGTCCGTACGAGCAGTTGGCTGCGCCGCTGATGCTGTCGCACCTGGCGCTGATCACCCCCCAGGGCGATGCGTCGCAAGAGCATCTGAACACGCTGCTGCGCGCGTGCCACTTTCCGCTGCCCGCTGCCGGGGCGAGCTACCTGAGCATCGACCTCGGTGGCCTGCATCTGCGCTGGGAAAGGCACACGGAGTTCCAGACCTACACCTTCTGGCGCAGCCTGCGCGAGGCACCGACCTCGTTCGACGATCCCGTCGTGCGCGAGGTGCCCGCCGATTGGCTGGCGACGTTGCCCGGCGAATGGCTGGTCGGCCTGCACCTGCTGCTGACGCCCGCGGATGCGGCCACCGGCGAAGCGCTGGCGCGCTCGCTGCTCGACGAGAACAGCCTGGTCGGCTCCTGCGTGACCGACGGGCAGGCGCAGATCTACACGGACTTCCGCCTCGATGCCGCGGGCTATGCGCGCCAGGTCGTGTGTGCCGCTGCGATGAGCCCACGCCGGCTCGGCCGCACGGTTCAGCGGCTGCTCGAGATCGAGACCTACCGCATGACGGCGCTGCTCGGACTGCCGGTCGCCCGTGAAGTGGCGGCAACGCTGCACGACGCCGAGCGTGACCTGGCGCACGTGGCCGGCGAGATACGCAGCGCGGCGCGCGCCGAGGAGCCCGCGCTGTTGCGCCAGTTGACGCAGCTGGCTGGACGCGTCGAGAGCCTGTATGCCCACACGCACGCGCGCTTCTCGGCAAGTTCGGCCTACTTCGAACTGGTGCAGCGACGCATCGAGGAACTGCGCGAAGCGCGCCACGCCGGCCTGCAGACGCTGGGCGAATTCATGGACCGCCGCCTGGCACCGGCGATGCAGACCTGCGCCTGGGCCGCGCGGCGCCAGCAGGCACTGTCCGAGCGCATCTCGCGCATCAGCAACCTGCTGCGCACGCGGGTCGAGATCGAGCAGCAGCAGAGCAGCCAGGACCTGCTCGACGCGATGAACAAGCGGCAGAAGGCGCAGTTGCTCCTGCAGGGCGCCGTCGAGGGGCTGTCGGTGGCCGCGGTGACCTACTACGGCGCCGGCCTCGTCGGCTACCTGGCCAAGGGGGCGAAGGCCGCCGGTCTGCCCGTGGCGCCGGACGTGGCCGTTGCGCTGTGCCTGCCGCTGATCGCCATCGCCGTCTGGTGGGGCATTCGGCGCCTGCATCGGCGCGCGCGTCTCGACGCGCTGTGAGCCGCAGCAGCCTGCGCAGCTTGACCGAGCGAAGCGACGCACAGTGCCGCCAAGAGTTGCCTGACCGAGGACGAGACGATGCAGCAGACCTTCGACTGGACACGCAGTTACCCGAGCGTGCGACTGCCGGTTTTCGGCCGCAACGTCGTCTCGACCTCGCACCCGCTGGGTGCGCAGGCCGGGCTGCGCATGCTGCTGGCGGGCGGCAATGCAGTCGACGCGGCGGTCGCAGCGGCCGCGGTGATGACGATCGTCGAGCCGGTCAGCAATGGGCTGGGTAGCGACGCGTTCTGCATCCTGTGGGACGGCAAGGAACTGCACGGCCTGAATGCCTCGGGCCGCGCGCCGGCAGCCTGGACGCCCGAGTACTTCAGGCGCAGGCACGGCGTCGACGCGAAGACGCCGCCGAAGCGAGGCTGGGACTCGGTCACCGTGCCCGGTGCCGTGGCCGGCTGGGTGAGTCTGAGCGATCGTTTCGGCCGCCTGCCGTTTGCCGACCTGCTGCGCCCGGCCATCGAGATCGCCGAGCGCGGCTACGCGGTGCCGGTGGTGGTGCAGCAGAAGTGGGCCGCGGCAGCGGCGCTGCTCGCCGGCGAGCCGGGCTACGCCGAGGCCTTCCTGCCGCGAGGGCGTGCACCGGGGGTCGGCGAGCTGTTCCGTTTCGAGGCTGCGGCGCGATCATTGAGGCTGATTGCCACGAGCCGAGGCGAAGCCTTCTATCGTGGCGAGATCGCCGAGGCGGCGGCACGCCATTCGCGCGCCAGCGGCGGTGCGATGTCCGCGGCCGACTTCGCCGGCTATGCAGCCGAATGGGTCACACCGCTGGCCAAGGACTACCGCGGCCACACGCTGCACGAGATTCCGCCCAACGGCCAGGGCATCGCGGCACAGATCGCGCTCGGCATCCTGCAACACTTCGATCTTGCCGCGCTGCCGGTGGATGGCATCGCCTCGCAGCACCTGCAGATCGAGGCGATGAAGCTCGCCTTCGCCGATGTCTACCGCTACGTGTCCGAACCCGCCAGCATGGAGCTCTCGCCGGCCGCGATGCTGGACGATGCCTACCTCGCCGGCCGCGCCCGGCTGATCGACCCGAAGCGGGCGCAGGACTTCGGCGCCGGGAACCCGGCCCAGGGCGGCACGATCTACCTCACCGCCGCCGACGAGAGCGGCATGATGGTCAGCTTCATCCAGAGCAACTACATGGGCTTCGGTTCCGGGCGTGGTCGTGCCGGGCTACGGCCTGTCGATGCAGAACCGCGGCCACGGCTTCTCGCTGGACGCGGCGAGCCCGAATGTCGTCGCGCCGGGCAAGCGGCCGTTCCACACCATCATCCCGGCCTTCCTGACCCGCGACGGCCGCCCGCTCATGTCCTTCGGCGTGATGGGTGGCAACATGCAGCCGCAGGGCCACCTGCAGACGCTGGTGCGCATGCTCGACCACGCGCAGCACCCGCAGGCGGCCTGCGACGCTCCGCGCTGGCGCTTCAACCAGGGACTGGAGATCAACGTCGAGCGCAGCATGGACGCGGCCACCGTCGCGCGGGTTGATCGAGCTCGGTCATCGCATCGACGTGATCGACGATTCGTACCAGGACTTCGGCGCCGGCCAGTTCATCTGGCGGCTGGGCGAGCCCGGGGCCGACGGCTACGTGGCGGCGAGTGACCCGCGTCGCGACGGACAGGCCGTGGCGTTCTGAACGAGGGCCTGCCGGCGGCGCCGAGTCGGTCGAGCGTCAGACGTCTACTTCGAGGTGGTGCCGCGCCGGCGCGCGTCGACCTGCTGCCGGCAATGCTCGTTGATGACGCGAAGCTCGGCCAGCGTCTCGTCGATCTGGGCGCGTCGCCGTTCGAGCTCGACGATGGCCGAGTCCGTCCGCACGATCACGTAGTCGAGCTGTTGCAGCCGGCCCTCGCCGTGGCTGCCGTAGAGGTCGAGGTACTGCTTGATGTCGTTGAGCGTCGAGCCGATCGCCTTTGCGCGCAGGATCAGCGTCAGCCGTGCCCGGTCGCTGCGCGTGTAGACACGGGCACCGTTCACGCGCCGCGGCGAGAGCAATCCCTTGTCCTCGTAGAAGCGCAGCGCGCGCAGCGTGATGCCGAACTCCCTGCACAGTTCGGTGATTCCGAACAGCTCGGTCGTGCCTTCGCTGCGGTGCGAATCGACGAAGGCCTTCGCCTCGCGCACCGCGTTGGCGGGCGATCGCCCCCGCCGCGCGGGCGCGTGCGGGGAGGCGTGGGCAGTCACGCGGGGCGCCGACGGTTGCTTCAGATCACACGCTGCAGCCGCATCGCGACGCTCATGTCGCCCGCGACCTTGAGCTTGCCCATCATGAACCCGGTGGCGGGTTCGAGTTCGCCGCTGAGCAGCGCGTTCAGGTTGTCGAGCGTGATGCCGACCGTGCAGTCGGTCTCGAGGTTGTCGTTGCTCACCGAGTTCGGCGCGCTGCGTCCGTCGATGTAGATCGTGCCGTCGGCCCCGCAATCGAACTTGAGCGTGGCGTTCAGTCCGCTGTCGGCGCCGACCTTGGTGCGGATCGCCTGGGTGCATTCTTCGAGATTCATCGGAGGCGTGTCCATTCGCGAGGATGTGCCCGGCCCGGGCGGCCGGGCTTCGACGTCGATGCTAGCGGCTTCGCGCTGCGCGGAGCTCAGTGAAATCACCGATACGGCATCGGATTGACGTTAACGTTAGCATAGCTTCTAATGCGTCATGCCGTCACGGACCCGACATGCCTGAACCGACCTTTCCACCGCCGCTTGCCGCCGGGGCTGCCGCTGATGCCGGCCCTCGTCTCGAAGCTCGAGCCGCGGTCTGCGGCGTTTGCCGCCAACGCCGAGCGCATGCGCGAGCGGCTGGCCGAGGTCCGGCAGCTGGAGCAGCGGGTGATTGCCGAGTCGCAGTCCAAGCGCGAGCGCTTCGACAAGCGCGGCCAGTTGCTGCCGCGCGAGCGGGTGGCGCGCCTGCTCGACCGCGGGTCGATCGTTCCTCGAGCTGAGCCGCCTGGCCGGGCTGAACATGCACGACGACGACGGCAGGAAGTCGGTGATGGGCGGCGGCTCGATCGTCGGCATCGGCGTCGTCGCCGGCCGGCGCTGCCTCGTGTCGGCGAGCGACAGCGCGATCAAGGGCGGCACGGTCGCGCCGATGGGCCTGAAGAAGGCGCTGCGGGCGCAGGAATCGCGCGCGAGAACAAGCTTCCGCTCGTCTACCTGGTGGAGTCGGGCGGCGCCAACCTGATGTACCAGAGCGAGATCTTCATCGAAGGCGGGCGCAGCTTCGCCAACCAGGCGCGGCTGTCGGCGGCAGGCATCCCGCAGATCGCCGTGGTGCACGGTTCGTCGACGGCGGGCGGCGCCTACCTGCCGGGCCTGTCGGACTACGTGGTCCTGGTGCGCGGCCGCTCGAGCATCTTCCTTGCCGGGCCGCCACTCGTGAAGGCTGCCATCGGCGAGGATTGCAGCGAGGAGGAACTCGGCGGCGCCGAGACGCACGCCGAAGTGACCGGCCTCGGCGAGTACCTGTGCGAAAGCGACGCCCACGCGATCGCGCTGGCGCGCGAGCTGCTCGACAAGCTGCAGTGGGACACGCTGCCCGCGTCGGCTGCGCCGCCGCGCCGGCGCCGCTGTTCGACGAACAGGAACTGCTCGGCGTGGTGCCGGCCGACGAGCGCGAGCCCTACGATGTGCGCGAGGTCGTCGCACGCCTCGTCGACGGCTCGGACTTCCTCGAATTCAAGGCGCGCTACGGGAGCGACACGGTCTGCGGGCACGCCAGGGTCGACGGACATCTCGTCGGCATCCTCGGCAACAACGGCCCGATCCAGCCCAACGGCTCGACCAAGGCGGCGCAGTTCATCCAGCTCTGCGACCAGAGCGGCACGCCGCTCGTCTTCCTGCAGAACACCACCGGCTACATGGTCGGCTCGGCGGCCGAGCGCAGCGGTGCGATCAAACACGGCTCGAAGATGATCCAGGCGGTGGCCAACGCGCGGGTGCCGAAGTTCACCTTCGTGATCGGCGGCTCCTACGGCGCCGGCAACTACGGCATGTGCGGGCGCGGCTTCGACCCGCGCTTCATCTTTGCCTGGCCGTCGGCGCGCACCGCGGTGATGGGCGGCGCGCAGGCGGCCAAGGTGATGGACATCGTCAGCCGCGGCAAGCTCGATCGCAGCGGCGTCGCGCCGAACGAGGAGGCCTTGAAGGCGATGTCCGAGGCCTTGCGCAACCGCCTCGACCGCGAATCGACGGCGCTGTTCGGCACCGCGCGGCTGTGGGACGACGGCATCATCGATCCGCGCGACACGCGGCGCGTGCTGGCGCTGTGCCTCGCGCTGGCGCGCGAGGCCGATGCGCGCACGCTGCGACCGAACACTTTCGGCGTGGCACGGATGTGATCGCAGGTCTGCAGCGTGCCATGCTCCGCTCCTGATCCGCGTCTCGCCGCGCCCCGAATTCCGAAATTCCGAAGAGACCGACACCGATGAAGTTCACCCCCGAACACGAGCAGATCGCCGACACCGTCCGCAAGTTCGTCGCGAAGGAGATCAACCCGCACGTCGCGCGAGTGGGAGGCAGCGCAGCAGTTCCCGATCCACGAGGTCTTCAAGAAGCTCGGCAATCTCGGCCTGCTCGGCCTGAAGTACCCGGCCGAGTATGGCGGCATGGACCTCGACTTCAGCTACTCGATGGTGATGGCCGAGGCGCTCGGCGAGTGCAACTGCGGCGGCGTGCCGATGGCCATCGGCGTGCACACCGACATGTGCACGCCGGCGCTGGCCCGTTTCGGCTCCGACGAGCTGCGCCGCGAGTGGCTGGCGCCGTCGATCGCCGGCGACAGGGTCGGTTGCATCGGTGTCAGCGAGGCCGGCGGCGGATCCGACGTGGCGGCGGTGAAGACGCAGGCGCGCAGCGAGGACGGCGACTACGTGATCAACGGCTCGAAGATGTGGATCACCAACGGCATGACGGCCGACTGGTGCTGCCTGCTCGCCAACACCTCCGAAGGTGCGCCGCACAAGAACAAGAGCCTGATCATCGTGCCGATGGACGCACCGGGCATCACGCGGCAGAAGATCCGCAAGATCGGGATGGACTCGTCCGACACCGCGCAACTGTTCTTCGACAACGTTCGCGTCCCGAAGCGCAACCTGATCGGGCAGGAAGGCATGGGCTTCACGCTGCAGATGCTGCAGTTCCAGGAGGAGCGGCTGTACGGCGCGGCCGGCTCGCTGCGCTCGCTAGACCGGCTCATCGACCAGACCATCGAATACACGCGCCAGCGCCAGGCCTTTGGCAAGAGCATCCTCGACAACCAGGTCGTGCACTACCGGTTGGCCGAGCTGCGCACCGAGGTCGAGGCGCTACGCGCGCTGACCTATCGTGCCGTCGAGCTGTACGTCTCGGGCAAGGACGTCACGCGGCTCGCATCGATGGCCAAGCTGAAGTGCGGGCGACTCTCGCGCGAAGTGACCGACGCCTGCCTGCAGTACTGGGGCGGCATGGGCTTCACCTGGGACAACCCGTTGTCGCAGGCGTATCGCGACAGCCGGTTGATCTCGATCGGCGGCGGCGCCGACGAGGTGATGCTCGGCATCATCTGCAAGCTCGAGGGCACATTGCCCGGCAAGTCGAAGTGAGTATGGCGGCACTCGATCTGCCCGCGCTCGAAACGCTCGTCGCGCGCGTGGACGGCGCGGTGCTGCACCTCTGGCTGAACCGGCCCGAGGTGCGCAACGCGATGTCGCTGCGCATGGTGACGGAACTGCGGCTGGCGCTCGAGGCGGCCGAAGCGGACGCTGCGATCAGGGTCGTCGTGCTGCGCGGCGCTGGCGGGCACTTCTGCGCCGGCGGCGACCTGAAGGACATGGCGGCAGCGCGCATGAAGGCACAGACGCCAGGCGAAGACGCCATCGCCGATGTCAACGCGCAATTCGGTGCGCTGTGCGTCGCCTACTCGCGCACGCCGCTGGCGCTCGTCGCGGTTCTGGAAGGCACGGTGATGGGTGGGGGCTTCGGTCTCGCCTGCGTGGCCGATGTCGCGCTCGCCGGCGACAGCGTCGCGTTTCGCCTGCCCGAGACGACGCTCGGTGTCGTGCCGGCGCAGATCGCGCCCTACCTCGTCGAGCGCATCGGCTACTCGCAGGCCAAGCGCCTCGCGGTCAGCGGCGCGAGGCTCGATGCTGCGGCGGCACTCGCGATCGGCCTGGTGCACCAAGTGCATTCCGCGGCTGCGCTCGACGCGGCGCTCGCGAAGGTTATCGACAGCATCCTGCAATGCGCGCCCGATGCGGTCGCGCAGACCAAGCGTCTCGTCGCAATGGCGCGCTTCACGCCACCGGCCGAGCTCGTCGCCGAGGCCGCAGCCGTGTTCTCGCGCGCGGTGCAGGGCACCGAAGGCATCGAAGGCACGACGGCCTTCCTGCAGAAGCGCAAGCCGAACTGGGCACCGCAATGAGCTTCTCGAAGATTCTGGTCGCCAATCGCGGCGAGATCGCCTGCCGCGTGATGCGCACCGCGCGGGCACTCGGCTATCGGACCGTCGCCGTGTTCAGCGACGCCGACGCCGAAGCGCTGCACGTGCAGCAGGCCGACGAGGCGGTGCACATCGGCGCATCACCCGCAGCGGAGTCGTACCTGCGCAGCGATGCACTGATCGCCGCGGCGCGACGCAGCGGTGCGGACGCGGTGCATCCGGGCTACGGCTTCCTGAGCGAGAACGCGGCCTTCGCCGAGGCCTGCCTCGATGCCGGCCTGGTCTTCATCGGCCCGCCCGCTGCGGCCATCGCCGCGATGGGCGACAAGGCGCTCGCCAAGCAACGCATGTCGGCGGCCGGCGTGCCCTGCGCTCCCGGATACCTTGGAGAAGAGCAGGGCGACGAGCGCCTTGCGCAGGAGGCCGAGACGCTCGGGTTTCCGTTGCTCGTCAAGGCGGTGGCTGGCGGCGGCGGGCGCGGCATGCGCCTGGTGCGCGAACGCGCCGACCTCACGCAGGCGATCGCCGGTGCGCGGCGCGAGGCGCTGAGCGCGTTCGGCGACGGCACGCTGATGCTCGAACGCCTGATCGAGAACGGCCGCCACATCGAGATCCAGGTCTTCGCCGACGCGCACGGCAACGCCATCCACCTGGGCGAGCGCGACTGCACGGCGCAGCGGCGGCGGCAGAAGGTGATCGAGGAATCGCCGTCGCCCGTCGTCAACCCGACGCTGCGCGAGGCGATGGGGCGTGACGCGGTCGCGGCTGCGCTCGCCGTCGGCTACCGCGGTGCGGGGACGGTCGAGTTCATCGTCGACGCCGATCTGAACCACTACTTCCTCGAGATGAACACTCGGCTGCAGGTGGAGCACCCGGTCACCGAGATGGTCACCGGGATCGATCTCGTCGAGTGGCAGTTTCGCGTCGCGGCCGGCGAGCGCCTGCCGCTGCAGCAGCACGAGGTTCGCCTGCGCGGCCATGCGATCGAGGCACGGCTCTACGCCGAAGATCCGTACTCGTTGCCGACGCCATTCGCGCCGCAGACGGGCCGCGTTCGCTGGTGGCGCCCCGAAGCGGCCGCGTCGCAGCCGGGCGTGCGCATCGACCACGGCATCGCGCAGGACGGTCTCGTCTCGCCGTTCTACGACGCGATGGTGGCCAAGATCATTGCGCACGGCCGTGACCGCGACGATGCGATCCGCCGCCTGCGCGCAGCGCTGCACGACGCGCCGCTGCTCGGCCTGCGCAACAACGGCCGCCTCCTCGCCGACCTGGTCGATCACGCGGCGTTTCGCGGTGCTGCGATGACGACGACGCTGATCGATCGCTGGTTCGAGCAGGGCGAGATCATTGCGCAGCGCCCGCAGCCGAACGACGAGGCCTGGTGCGTTGCTGCCGCCGCTTTCGCGCACCGCGACGGCGCCGGCTGGCGCGCCGACAGCGTGGCCGCCTTCGACATCGAGCTTCACTGCGACGGCGAGACGGCTCGCCTGCGCGTGCAACCGGGCCGCGATACCGTCGTGCAGGTGACTCACCGCGGGGTCTTGCACGAGGTCGGCGTGCTGGCGTTGGCGCCCGGCGGCCTGCGCTACCGCTTCGACGGCGTACAGCGCCGCGCGGTGACGCTGCGCGACGGCAGCGACCTTCATCTGGCCCTCGCCGGGGCGAGCTTCGTGTTCAGCGAGCCCTCGGCGCTCGCACTCGGGGACGGCGGTGTCGATCTGCAGCGCGTCTGCGCGTCGGTGGCCGGCGTCGTGACGCAGTTGCTCGTGCAACCGGGCGACGCATTGAGCGAAGGCCAGCCCATCGTCTGTGTCGAGGCGATGAAGATGGAGATGTGGCTGGCCGCGCCGGCGGCTTCGACCGTGCTGGCATTGCACGTGCGCATCGGCGAGCAGGTTGCGGCCGGCACGCTGCTGGTTGGATTGGAGCCCGCAAAGGAAACCCCATGACCCAGGCGATCCTCACTTGTGCGCTGACCGGCGTGCTGACCGACCCCCGGCAACACCCGGTGCCGGTGACGCCGGCGCAGATGGCGGCCGAGGCACGCGACGCCTTCAACGCCGGCGCAGCCATCATGCACGTTCACCTGCGCAGCCAGGAAGCGGGCCTGGGCCACCTGCCGAGCTGGGACCCGGACGTGGCCGAGGCGGTGGTCGGCGCGATCCGCGAGGCCTGCCCGGGGGTCATCATCAACCTCACCACCGGCGTGCTGGGCAAGGACATCGCCGGACCGCTCGCCTGCATCCGCCGCGTGAAGCCCGAGATCGCTGCCTGCAACGCCGGCAGCCTGAACTACCTGAAGATCCGCGACAACGGCCAGTGGGCCTGGCCGCCGATGGTGTTCGACAACCCGGTGCAGAAGGTGCAGCAGTTTCTCGACGTGATGGGCGAGTGCGATGTGCATCCCGAGTTCGAATGCTTCGACGTCGGCATCGTGCGTTCGGTCGGCATGTACCTGCAGGCCGGCATGCTGACGCCGGCGATGGGTACGCCCGAGTACAACTTCGTGATGGGCGTGGCCTCCGGCATGCCCTGCGACGCCGACCTGCTGGCGCTGCTGCCACGCTGGGTCGCGCCCGCCAGCGTGTGGCAGACGACCCTGATCGGCCGTGCCGAAGTCTGGCCGGTGCACCAGAAGACGGCCGAACTCGGCGGCATGCTGCGCACGGGGCTGGAAGACACCTTCTACCTACCCGGTGGCGAGCGCGCCGCGGGCAACGGACCGCTCGTCGCCGAACTGGCCGCTTGCGCACGCCGCGCCGGGCGCGAGGTGGCGAGCCCGCCCGAAGCACGCAAGCTGCTCGGACTGCACTCCTGAACCGGGCCGCGCGCGCGGCGGGCGTTCGTCAGAATGCCCTCGATGACAGCGTCCCCCCTCATGCCAGCGCACGGCGCCGTGCTGCGCCCGCTCTGGCCGGGGCTGGTTCTCGCAGGCGTCGGTGCGATCGCATTCTCGGGCAAGGCCATCATCGTCAAGCTGGCGTACCGCCACGGTGTCGACGCGGTGACGCTGATCATGTACCGCATGTTGTTCGCGCTGCCGATGTTCGTGCTGCTCGCGTGGTGGGCCGGGCGCGGCAAGCCGGCGCTCACGCGGCGCGACCGATTGGCCATACTCGGTCTCGGCTTCAGCGGCTACTACCTGGCGAGCTTCCTCGACTTCTCGGGCCTGCAATTCATCAGCGCCAGCCTGGAGCGGCTGATCCTGTACCTCAACCCGACGCTCGTGCTCGCGCTCAGCGTCTTGCTGTTCAAGCGCGGCGTCAGCCGCAGGCAGCTGCTGGCGCTGGCCGTCAGCTACGGCGGCGTCGCGCTGGTCTTCGGGCACGAAGTGCAACTCGTCGGCCCGCACGTCGCGCTCGGCGCGGCCCTGGTGTTCGCCAGCGCGGTGAGCTATGCGCTGTACCTCGTCTACAGCGGCGAGGAAGTCAGGCGCCTCGGTGCGCTGCGCCTGACGGGCCTGGCCACCAGCGTTGCCTGCGTGCTATGTATCGCGCAGTTCCTGCTGCTGCGCCCGCTGGCGGAGATGGCCGTGGCACCCGAGGTGATCTGGCTGTCGGTGCTCAACGCGACCGTCTGCACCTTCGCGCCGGTGCTGATGATGATGATGGCGATCGAGCGCATCGGCGCCACGATGGCCGCGCAGACCGGCATGATCGGTCCGCTGTCGACCATCACGATGGGTGTGCTGATCTTGGGCGAGCCTTTCACCGCCTGGGTCGCCGCCGGCACGCTGCTCGTGCTGGCCGGCATCTGGCTGCTGGCGCACGCGCGTGCATGAGACGGCTCGGGCGCCGCGCGGCGTCCAGCGATTCGACACTGAAGGAGCGACGATGGATCTGGGACTCGAGGGCAAATGGGCGCTGGTCTGCGCCGCGAGCAAGGGGCTAGGAAAGGGCTGCGCGCAGGCGCTCGCGCGCGAGGGCGTGAACGTCGTGATCACCGCGCGCGGCGCCGAGGCGCTGGAGGCGACGGCGGCCGAACTGCGTTCGCTCAACCCCGCGGTGCAGGTGCGCGCGGTGGCAGGCGACATCACGACGCCGGAAGGCCGCGCCGCGGCGCTGGCAGCGTGCCCGCAGGTCGACATCCTCGTCAACAACGCCGGCGGACCGCCGCCGGGCGACTTCCGCGACTGGGGGCGCGACGCGTGGATCAAGGCGCTGGACGCCAACATGCTGACGCCGATCGAGCTGATCCGCGCCACGGTCGACGCGATGGCCGAGCGCGGCTTCGGCCGCGTCGTGAACATCACCTCGGCCGCGGTGAAGGCGCCGATCGACATTCTCGGGCTGTCCAACGGTGCGCGCGCCGGGCTGACCGGCTTCGTCGCCGGCGTGGCGCGAAGCGGCATCGCCGCGCGCGGCGTGACGATCAACGGCCTGCTGCCCGGCGCCCACGACACCGAGCGGCTGCGAGTCACGATGCAGGGCCTGGCGCAGAAGGCGGGCCAGTCGGTCGACGCCGTGCGGGCGCAGCGTTCCGGCGCGATCCCGGCACGCCGCTTCGGCACCGCCGAGGAGTTCGGCGCCGTCTGCGCCTTCCTGTGCAGCGTGCAAGCGGGCTATCTGACGGGCCAGAACATCCTGCTCGACGGCGGGGCGTATCCCGGGACGTTCTGAGCGCGTGAACAGGCCCTAGACCAGCCCCATGCTGGCCGAACGCGTCAGCGCCACGGTGACGATGTAGCCGACGCTGGCCAGCGCCGCCGCGAAGGCGCTGAGTCGCTTGCACGGTGAGGCGGCTCGCCTCAGTGCGATGCTGCCCAACCCGACATAGCAGCACAAGGCAAGCACCTTGGCCGTGAGCCATGGCTGCACCAGCGGGTACTGGGCGCTCATCACCGCCATCGTGATCGCGGCCGCGAGCAGCAGTGTGTCGTTGAGGTGCGGTGCGACCCGCAGCCAGCGCCAGCGGCGCCAATCGACGCCACGCAACTGCATCGCCCCGCGCAGGGCGAACAGGCCGATGCTGATGCCGGCGCAGCCGACATGGACCGCACGAAGGGTCGAATATTCCATTGCGGGATTGTCGGTCTGCGCGCGCGGCCGGCGAGGCTTCTGGTCACTGGTCATGGCCGCGTGTCTTGCCTGACGCCGGCACCGCCACCTCGACCATCTTCACCGAGCCGCAGACGTAGACCTCGTGTCCGCACAGGTCGGGAACGTCGGCCAGCGTCGCCTCGTGCACCAGGCCCGTGTGGCCGGGCCTTCGCGGCCCTTCCAGTAGTGTGAACAGGTCCTAGCCCTTGCGACGACGTCCGAAGTTCGGGGGCAGCCAGGGCAGCGCCAGCAGCAATGCGGTGCCGGCGACGACGAGGGCCCACACCTGTCCGAGCGGCCAGACATAGAACAGCGGCAGCAGCGCGAGGTAGAACCAGTCGAGCTCTAGCGTGCCGGCCGCCACGGCCATGTCGGCTGCGCCGCCCTGGCTCAGCGCCGGCGCCACCAGCGACAGCGCGAGCAGCGTCGCGAGCAGGCTCGCCATGATCGGCCGCGGCGGATTCGTGCGCGCCTTGGGCACGCGCTGCACATGCACCCACATCAGCAGCAGCACGACCAGCGGAATGCCGATGTGCATGAACGCCAGCAGCGAGAAGAAGCGGTCGTTCACGCTGCTCGCGTAGATGAAGTTGCGCATCAGCGCGCCGCTGAACATCGGCAGCCAGTCGAGCCACTCGAAGCTGGCGGTGATGACGAACTGCGCCATCTGGTCCCACGGCAGCATGTAGCCGTTGATGCCCGACACGTAGACCAGCCAGACCAGCGCCACGCCGGTCAGCCACGAGAACCAGCGAAAGCCGCGCAGGCGGTCGAACGCGAAGTGGCGCAGCATGTGCAGCAGCATCGTCAGCGCCATCGCATCCGACGCATAGCGGTGCAGGCTGCGCATGATGCCGCCGGCCCACCACTGGCCATGCGTCAGCGCCTCGACCGATGCATAGGCGTCGGTGACGCCGGTCTCGAAGAACGCGTACAGGTACAGGCCGCTGGCGGCGACGACCCAGAACAGGAAGAAGCTGATCGCGCCGAGGTGGTAGCAGCGGGTTGAGGCGGTCGCCGAAGGCGGCGTTGAACAGCGCCTCGACGCGCATGAACAGCCGTTGCAGCCAGCCTTGCAGGCGCTTGACGATCATGCCGGGTCCGGGAGCGCAGCCGATTGCCGCATCGCCCTCACGACGACCACCACGAACAGCAGCCCGCCGACGATCGCGATCAGGCCACCGAGGCCCATCAGGCCCATGCCCGCGACTTCGCCGGCGCTGCGCAGCACCTGCTCGGCGCCAGCCACCTTGCGCTGCACGCCGTAGCCGCCCGACCACACCAGGCCGACGATGTGCAGCAATGGCCCGGCGCCGTACAGCCAGGGTTGCAGCGTCGCGAGGCGCGGCGCCCGGTGCGGCGTAGCCGAGTTGCGGCAGCAGGTGGTAGACGAGGCCCATCAGTGCCAGCGTCACGCCGACGATGCAGCCGTGGTAGTGCGCCGGGATGCGCACGTTGCTGCCGCTGATGAACAGGCCGATCACGCCGCCCGCCGCGAACAGCACCATCGACGAGACCAGCGCCGCGCGCAGGGGCCGCGTCGTGGCGTCCGCTGCCGGTGCGCGCGCCAGCGCGAGCACGACCGCCAGCGCGATCGGGCAGGATCGCCACGCCGCCGCCCAAGCGCATCGCCCAGGTCAGCAGGTTGCGGTGCTCGACCGAAGCGACGTCGTAGCGCCAGGTAGGCCTACGGCGTGACGAACACGCTGACCAGCGCGAGCGCGAACATCAGCAGCGCTATGCGCGGCGACAGGCGGACTCGCGCGCCGCAGGCGCCGGCCAGCCAGAGCCAGGCCACGAGCATCAGCAGCGTCCAGGTGAACTGCAGCGCATGGCCGCCGCCCCAGAACGCGATCTCGTAGTAGGCCTTGCCGGCCAGCGAACGCGGCACGACGGCGAGCGACCACGCGAACGCGAGCAGCGCGACCGCCGTGGCGACGACGCTGGCGTTCAGCCCGAAGCGAAGCGCGCCGGCGCCGTCGAACGAGACGCCGAGCCGGGGTGCGAGCCATAGGCTGCGCAGCACGAGCAGCGCGACGCCGGCGGCGAACACCGCCAGCCCGCCGAGGAACAGCGGTCCGTCGAGCACCGGGATGTAGTTGGCCATGACCGGCCTCGCCGTGACCGAGGAAGGGCGCCAGCGACATCATCACCGCGCCGGCGCCGGCGAGGGCAAGCGCCACCCAGCCCGAGGCCGATGCCGCGCGGCGCGCTGTTCAGGCTCCAGAGCAGCCCGGCGACGGCGATGAACCACACCAGCACCGACAGGTCCACATGCACGACGAGCGCGACGCGAAAGAAGTCGGCCACCGGCAGCCACTGGTTGACGCCCGGCGTGCGCGAGAGCACCAGCAGCACCGAGAACACGCCCGAGCCGACGAGCGACAGCACGGCGAGCCACAGCCAGCCGCGCGCGAGGCTGCGGCGCGCGTCCGCAGGCACGGCGAGCGTGTAGTCGGTTGCGGCGGCTGAGGCGCAGCGCCTGCGCCCTGTGACGCGAGCGAGGAAGCAGCGGTGGTGTTCATTGGAGTGTGATGCCGCCCTTCTCGGCGTCGAAGTCGATCACCAGGATCTGCGCCGGCGCGAGCTTCACGGTCTGCTCGCGCTGATAGTCGAAGCCACTGCCGGCGGCACTGTCCTTCAGCCGCACCGCGACGCGGTGGTCGCCGGCTGCCACCTCGAGCCGCCGGTAGACCGCCGAAGCGCCGTCCTTCGACAGGCCAGACGGCTGGGCGACGTGGCGAACCGCTGGCGCGCCATCGATGTCGACCTCGACGCGCACCGGCGCGCGCTCGCGCTCGCACTTCGTCGTCGCTCGCATGTTGGGCGGCAGCTTCGCGAGCTCGTCGGCACTGAGCTGCCGGCATTCGGCGACCCGCTTGCCGGCATGGGTGAAGCTCAGCTTGATCAGCGCCTGGTCGGGTGCCAGGTGGCGGTACGTCGGGCCAGCGCGAGAACACGCCGATGACGAGCGCGAACACGCCATAGAGCAACAGCTGGCCGGCCCAGGCGAGCGGCGTCGGTTCGGGGCTTTGGCCTCATCCATGCTGCAGGGTCATCTGGGCAGGTCCGGCGCACCGGCGCTGATGCGCAGGCGCAGCGCGTCCAGCGCCTCGACGAGGGCGGGCTCGTCGCCGGCATCGGCCCACGTCACTTCGATGCGCTCGCGCGGCACCGAGGCGCGCAGCTGCGGTTCGCGCTCGCCGAGCAGGCGCTGCTGCGTCCACTGCGCGCCGAGGCGGAACTCGCAGCCGCCCTCGCGGCAGCCGGTCACCAGCACGCCTGCGGCGCCACTGCGCAACGCGTACTCGACGAACGAGGGTGGCAGCATGCCGGTGCAGATCAGGCTCAGGCTCGTCACATCGGTGGCTTCGAGCGCCGCCACGCGCGCCCCGCTGTCGCAGCCGATGACGACGATCCGGCAGTCGCCCTTCAGCGCGGCGAGCTGGCTTTCCATCTTCCGGCGCAGGCCGTTCAGCGGCATCTGCGGCATGTCGATGCCGGTGACGAGCTCGGCCGCGCTGCGAAGCGGCGTCGACGACGGGCAGGAGCCGACGCAGATGCCGCAACTCGCGCAGAGGTCGGCGTTCACCTGTGCGAGCTGCGCTGGCCGATCTTGCCGTTCGGGTGCGGCACCATCGTGATCGCGGCGTACGGGCAGTCGTCGAAGCAGCGCCGGCAGCCGTTGCAGTTGGCCGGGTCGACCCGGGCCACCGGGGGTGCCGCAGGCTGCGGCAGCCAGGGCAGCGCGAACAGCAGCAGCAGCGTCGCGCCGACCAGCAGCCATACGACGCCGGCCGAGCTGGCGTAAGTCAGCGGGTGGACGAACAGCAGCCAGCCAGTCGAGCGCGACGGTCTGCGGCGCGGTGCGCGAGGTCGGCCGGCGCCCTGACTCGCCACCGGCAGCGCCAGCGCGAGCGCCGAGCAGCGCCAGCGCCTGCCCCGACGGCGAGCGCGCGCGGCGGGAACACCGCTGCGCGGCTGAGGCGCTGGATGTGGAACCACAGGCCGAACACCAGCAGCAGCGGCACGCCGATGTGGATGAACACGAACAGCGAGAACAGCCGGTCGCCGACGCTGGCCACGCCGAGGAAGTTGCGCGTCAGCGGCGACGCGAAGAACGGCAGCGCAGTCCAGCCATTCGGCGGTGGCGATCGCCGAGAACTGGCCGAGCCGGTCCCAGTTCAGCCAGAAGCCGCCGAGCGCGCAGACAAACGTGAAGCAGCAGCAGCGGCACGCCGGTCAGCCACGAGAAGCGGCGAAAGCCGCGGTAGCGGCCGAACAGCCATTCGCGCAGCAGGTGGGCCAGCATGAGGACGACGAAGGCATCGGCCGCGTAGCGGTGCAGGCTGCGCAGCCAGCCGCCCAGGACCCAGGGTTGGCGCGACAGCTCGGCGATCGAGCGGTAGGCGCCCGCGACCGAGGTGTCTAGCACCGCGTAGAGCACGATGCCGCTCGCCGCCAGCAGCCAGAAACAGAGGAAGCCGAGCGCGCCCAGATGGCGCAAGCGGGTTGAGCGCGCTGCCGGACACCGCATCGAGGGCGCGCTCGCCGCGTTGCCACAGGGCCAGTGCGACTTCGCGTGCCGCCGGGGTCGACTCCTTCGCCATGGTGATCGTCAATGCGCTGCGGGCACGGCCGGCGGTCGTGCCGTCGACGCGGCACGCTGCGCCCTGTGCGCGCGCCGTCGGTCTCGCCATTCGAGGGCGAAGAACCAGAGCATCGCGATCGCGAAGGTGATGCCGCCGGCGATCTCGATCGCCAGCGCGTAGCTGACGCGGTAGGTGCCGGTGGCGGGGTCGTAGACCGAGCACAGCAGACGCACGCGTTCGACGATGTCGGCCAGCCCCAGGCGCGGCGGCAGAGGCTGATTGCGCAGCAGCAGGCGCAGCGGCTCGCCGAGCCGGTCGGCGCTGAAGTCGTCGCCATAGACCTGGGCCACGAGGCGGCCCTCGGTGTCGACGATGCTGACCTGCAGCAGATGGTCGAATCCGGCCTGCGTCGGCCTGTATTCGAAGCCGAAGTCGCGCGTCAGCGCGGCCACGCTGGCGCTGTGCGGGCTGAGGAAGTTCCAGTTCGGCGCCGTGATCCGCTGCTGGAGCGCGAACGCCTTCATCGACTGCGGCGAATCGGCGGGTTGGTTGAAGCCGATGCTGACGACGTTGAACTGGCTCGGTGTCGAAGCCACCGCGCATCGCCCGCAGCGCCTCGGCCAGCGCGCGCGTGCTGGTCGGGCAGACCTGGAAGCAGCCGGTGTAGATGAAGTTCACGAGCAAGCGGCTTGCCGCGGTAGTCGGCCAGGCGCACCGGGCGGCCCTCGCGGTCGAGCAGGGTGTAGTCGCCGATCGTCCTGCCGATCGCCGCCTGGCTGGTGCGCAGTGCGGCGGACGGATCCAGCGCCGGCAATGGAGCGGCGGTGTCCTCGGCGCGGGCGGGAGCGAGCAGCGACAGGGCTAGCGCGGCCAGCAAGCCGCTCAGCGTGGCGGGCGCTCACGCCGACAGGAGCCATCCGAACCCTAGCGCAACAGCGCGTCGACGCTCGCCGACGGCAAGAACCAGGCTGAGTTGCAGCAGCGACGCGAAGAACGAACCCATCGCCGTCTGGCGGCTGGGGCGGCGAGCGAGGGCATGGGCCTTGCGCAGGAAGAAGAGCCCACCGGCCAGCGCGCCGGCCAGGTAGATCGGCCCGGCGCCGAAGAACACCGGCAGCAGCGAGGCGGCGACCAGCGCCACAGTGCTGCCAGAACACGATGCGCGCGGCGCGCTCGGTGCCCACGACCACCGGCAGCATCGGCACGCCGGCGGCGGCGTAGTCTTCCCGGTTGGCGATCGCCAGGCTCCAGAAATGCGGCGGCGTCCACAGGAACAGCACCAGCGCCAGCAGCAGCGGCAGCGCGCCGAGCTGCGGATCGACCGCCGCGGCGCCGGCCAGCACCGCGAAGCTGCCGGCCAGTCCGCCGATGACGATGTTGAGCCAGGTGCGCCGCTTCAGCCACACCGTGTAGACGACGGCGTAGAAGAACGCGCCGAGGAAGACGTAACAGCGCCGACCATCGCGTTCAGCGCCCACCAGGCCGACGCGACCGAGCGCCGCCAGCAGCAGCGCCGATCAGCACCAGCCAGGCCGGCGTGTGCGGCAGCGCGCCGGTGACGAAGGCGCGCGTGCGGGTGCGCGCCATCAGGCGGTCGCTGTCGGCTTCGAAGTACTGGTTGAACGCGCCCGCGCTGGCCGAGGAGACGAGCACCGACAGCGCCAGCACCAGCACCTGCGCCAGCCCGAGCGCCGGGCCCTGGCGTGACCGCGAAGCCGACCAGCGCGGTGAGCATGATCATCACGCCGATGCGCAGCTTGAACAGCCCGAGCACGTCGCGCGCCAGGCGCGCCGGCGCTGCGAGCAGTGCAGAGCGAGCGCCTGCGTTCATGGTCGAGGTCCCCCGATCAGCTCAGGCCCCAGACCTGAGACAGGTACTTCCAGTTGATGAAGTAGTAGAGCACGAAGGCGACCAGGAACACCATCGCCAGGGCGAAGGTGCCGGGCGCTGCGAAGCCGACCGCAGCCGTAGTTGCTGCACGGCCGCCGCCGGCGCGGCGTCGGCGGGATCGGCGTGAAGCGCGGGCTGACGCGCGCCGCTGTCGAGTCGCTTGCCCAACAGGAGCGAACCGACCGTGACGTAGATGTAGATCGCGCCGCCGACGATGGCCGCCACGCCGGCGATGCCCACCAGGCCCATCATCAGGTAGGCGGCGCCCGGCCATTCGTAGGCCAGCGGCTGCGCCGCTGAAGGCCATGTCCCAGTGCCGGCGCGAGACGCCCAGCGTGCCCGCGCCCATCATCACCAGGCAGAAGACGTACATGCCAGGCCGAACAGGTAGGGCTGCGCACTTCGCCAGGCCCGGGCAGATCATCTCGCGCCGGAACAGCACCGGGATCAGGAAGTAGGTCAGCGCCATGAACGCCAGCGTCGTGCCGATCACCACGGTGGCGTGGAAGTGACCCGGCACGTAGATGGTGTTGTGGATGATCATGTTGAGCTGCTCGGTGCCCATCATCACGCCCGAGATGCCGCCGAGGAAGCCGAAGCCGATCAGCGAGATGAACATGCCGGAGAACACCGGGTTGCCCCAGGGCGCCTTGCGCAGCCACTCGAACAGGCCCTTGTTGAAGCCCTTCTTGCGCTGCGCGACTTCGATCGCGCCCGGGCACCGTCAGGCCGTGGATCATCGAGGCGAGCACCGCGAAGTACATGAAGTAGCTGGTGTTGACGACCTTCCAGCTCCGTGCTCACGCCGGGGTCGGCCAGCAGGTGGTGCGCGCTGGCGAGCTGCAGGAACAGGATGTAGAGCAGGAAGGCGCCGCGGCTGACGCGTCTCGGACATCGGCTTGGCGCCGAAGACGATCGCCGCGATCGCGTACCAGATCGAGACGTGCGCCGCGACGTTGATCTGCTGCGACGAGTGGCCGAAGGCCCACCAGATGGTGCGGTACACAGCGCGTCGACCTCCTTGATCACGCCGACCGACCAGAGGAAGGTCGGGATCAGGATGATCGCGCCGGAGGCGATCGTGAAGATGGCGATGATCGCGGCGGTGATCGCGCCGAAGGTCACCAGCGGCACCGAACCCTGGTAGGTCTTGTCGCGCTTGGCGATGACCAGCGTGCCGAAGAACACGAAGCAGGCCGATCAGCGCGCCGACCGCGAACAGGATCAGCCCGAGGTAGAAGTGCGGCGCGGCCAGCATCGGCACATAGCGACGTCATCATCACGCTCGAGCCGCCCTGGCAGCACCGCGACGTTGTTCGTCACCGCGCCGATCAGCATCAGCGCGAACGCCGAGCCAGGCGATGTTCGGCGTGGCGAGCCGGCAGCGCAGCAGGGTCGACGAGCAGAAGTACAGCACCGCGATCTCGAAGAAGATGATCCAGAAGATCAGCATGTCGATGCCGTGCGCGGTGAGCACCTGGTAGAAGGTGTCGGCCGGCGAGCCAGTGCACGGCCGGCCAGCGCGTCAGCACGACGCCGACGGCGAGGATGCCGCCGACGAGCAGGAACACCACGCCAGCGACGGCGTTGGCGATCATCAGCTTCTCGGCCTGGCCTTCGAACTGAAGGCCCGAGCGAGGGCAGGTGCGGTACGTCACGGCGCTTGACATGTCGGCCTCCCTTATTTCACGTACATGCGGCCGACCATCGTGTGATGGTTGATGCCGCAGTACTCGTTGCACACCATCGAGAACTGCCCCGACTGGTTCGGCGTGATCGTTCACCACGTGCTCGATAGCCGGGCACGACCTGGATGTTGATGTTGGTCGGCTGCAGCGAGAAGCCGTGGTTGTAGTCCATCGAGGTCAGGTGCAGCCGGTAGGTCTTGCCCTTCTCGAGCTCGATGATCGGCCACCAGTTCCAGAGCCGGGCGATCAGGTAGACGTCGCTGCCCGCCGGCGGGTGCACCACCGGGATCTTCTGGTCGGTCTCGGTGCGGACCGTGTACTTGTCGACCATCGCCTGCGCCTTGGCCGCGAACATCTCGGGCTTGGTGCGGTAGGTCTCGGTGGACAGGTTCTGCTTGCCGCAGATGTGCCAGCCGACCATCATGAAGAACATCACCATGCACCAGACGAAGGCGATGGCGATCCACGTGCCTTCGACACGGTCCAGCGGGTGCTTCCACCACAGTCGTTCGGCGGGGGGCAGGATGGCGCTCATGGGGTGGTTCCTCGCGGTGGATGGAAACGGGCAGCGCGGTTTCTCACTTGGCCAGCGGCACGGTCAGGATGTCGATCACGCCCCAGAGGGTGTAGACCAGCATCGGCACCATCACACCGAGGAACAGCAGCAGGAACGGGTTGTCCAGCAACTGCTGCATCCAGGGGACGGGTTCGTTGTCGTGTTCGGTCGGGCTCATCGGGTCTCCTTCTGGCCGCGATGAAGGGACGCGGCAGGTGGTCGAAATTCTGCGGCGCAGTCCTGCGCACAAAATTGAACCAAGATAAGAATGGACCACGTCGTCTCGACGCGCCGCTGCCGTGGCCCGCGAGGAGCGGCGAAGGCGAGGGTTTGTCCGGTGCCGTGAGTCGAACAGGGGCATTTCGCGATCGCCGTGACTGGGCAACACTCGGCAGTCTCGCCACACGGGCGCAGGACCCGTAGCCACGCACCGCGGGGCCGGTCACATTGACATTGGACGACGTTGCGGCAATCAAACGATGGACGCCAGCAATTCCCTGCCGCCGGGTCGCCGCATCGCCGGTCGGGCTGCGGCAACCGATCACGAGCGTCGCCGGGCATTTCTGCGTCGCCTGGCTCTGCTGTGCGCGATCCTGGTGCTCGCGATCACGAGCCTGAGCGCATTCATCCGCCTATCGAAGGCCGGTCTCTCGTGTACCGATGGACCGCACTGCTACGGTCAGAACCTGCGGCAGTTGCAGCAAGGTCTTGCCGCGACGGCAGGCGAGGACGCGGGCACCGCCGCAGCGCGGTTGACGCATCGCACGGTGGCGAGCGCCGCGCTGCTGCTGGTGATCACGATGATGGCCGTCTGTCTGACGGCTCGCCCGCCGATGTGGCGCGAAGGCCGCGTGGCGCTCGCGCTGCTCGCGCTGGCCTTGTTCCTCGCCGTGCTGGGCCGCTGGTCCGCTAACGCGCGCGTGCCGGCCGTGGCGATCGGCAACCTGCTCGGCGGCTTTGCGATGCTGGCGCTGTGCTGGCGACTTGCGCGCGGCGGCGCCGCGCACGCCACACCAGGGCTGCGCGCGTGGGCCAGGCTCGGCGTGGCCCTGCTCGTGGTTCAGGCGGCACTCGGAGGCTTGCTGAGCGCGTCCTACGCTGCGATGAGCTGCGGCGGCCTGGCCGAATGCCTCGCCGCATCGACGGGCGTGCCGTGGAGCGCCCTCGATCCCTGGCGCGAACCCGTGCTGGCGCTCACCCCGCCGGTCAACCCTTCGGGTGCGCTGGTGCAGTCAGCGCACCGGTTGTCGGGTCTTGCCGTCGTGCTGGTCGTGCTGCCGCTGGGCATCGGCGCGCTGCGCAACGGTCGACGCGGTCACGGCGTGCTGTTGCTCGCGCTGCTGGCTGCGGAGCTTGCGCTGGGCTTGCGGATGACCGGCGGCGTGTCGCTCGCACTGGCGCTGGCGCATAACGTGGTCGCTGCGCTGCTGCTGGCCACGGCGTTCGATCTGACGCGGGGGTGCGACGCAGCCCGGTCGTCCTGAGTTCGGTCTGAACGGGGCGCTGGCACAATCCCGCACGCCGAGGTCAGGAGACGCCCGATGGAGCCGCGCCCGTTCGACGTGCCGAAATATCTCTCGGTACTTCCGCTGTTCAGCGACCTGACGCTGGTCGAACTGAAGCAGCTGGCCGAAGGGTGCCTGATGCGCCGGCTGGCGCGCGGCGACATGGTGTTCCGCATGGGCGAACCCTGCAACGAGTTCCACGTCGTCGTGACAGGTCAGGTCAAGTTGTTCGTACTGTCGCCCGCAGGCCAGGAGAAGGTGCTGGAACTGGTCGGCCCCGGCCAGAGCTTCGGCGAAGCGATCATGTTCACCGACCGCCCCTACATCCTGGGCGCGCAGTCGCTTTCCGACATGCTGCTGCTCACGGTCTCGAAGCGGGCGGTGCTGGCAGAGATCGAGCGCGACCACCGCTTCGCATTGCGCATGCTGGCCGGGCTGTCGCGCCGCATGCACGGGCTGGTGCATGACGTCGAGGCTTATTCGCTGCACTCCGGCTTGCAGCGCGTGATCGGCTTCCTGCTGCGCGACCAGGCGCTCGAGGACTGCGACGCGGCCGAGGTGCGCACGGTGTCGCTGCCGGTCAGCAAGGCGACGATCGCGTCGCGCCTGTCGCTCACCCCCGAGTACTTCTCGCGCGTGATGCACGAACTCGAAGCGCACGGCCTGATCGAGATCGATCGTCGCGACATCCGGATCCTCGACGCCCAGCGGCTCTCCGAATTCGGCCTCACGGCTGCCTGAGGGCCGCAGCGGCGCGGCCGCCGCGTCGCCTCGCGTGGCCTCGTCGACCGCAGCGGCGGTGCGTTCCCATTCCCGACCCTGGCCCCTGCGTTTCCCGACCCGCGGCGAGTCGTCGGAGCCTGGGGGCTTCTCGGTCGCGCAGCCCGAAGCCCGGCTTGATCCCGGGCAAGGACGGGTCTGCTCGGTTCATGCCAGACTGGATAGCAACGGTTGCAATCCGGATGGGGATGTCTTGGCAGCGACTCAGCCTCGTCATGCGCCGCTCGCGACCCCGGGGAACGCATGACCGCACCGAGCGCCGAACTACCCGCCTCCCTCGACAAGTACCACGCCCCGCAATGGCTGGGCGAGCGCGCCGTGCGGCGGTTCCATGTGATGGCCAAGCCGGCCGGATCGACCTGCAACCTGGACTGCACCTACTGCTTCTACCTGAGCAAGCAGACGCTGCCCGGCGGCCCCGGCAGCGGTCGCATGGATGACGAGGTGCTCGAGCACTTCGTGCGCGACTACATCCAGAGCGTCACCGGCGACGAGGTGGTCTTCTCGTGGCAGGGCGGAGAGCCCACGCTGCGCGGCCTAGACTTCTTCCGCAAGGTGGTTGCGCTGCAGCGCAAGCACGCGAAGGCCGGGCAGCGGATCGAGAACGACCTGCAGACCAACGGCACCCTGCTCGACGAGGACTGGGCGCGCTTCCTGAAGGAACACCGCTTCCTCGTCGGCCTCTCGATCGATGGTCCGCGCGAGATTCACGACCGTTACCGCATCACCAAGCAGGGCGCACCGACCTTCGACAAGGTGGTCGCGGCGGCCAGGATGCTGCGGCGCTTGGGCGCCAAGTTCAACACGCTGACCTGCGTGAGCCGGTTCAATGCGTCGCGGCCGCTCGATGTCTATCGCTTCCTGCGTCGCGAACTGGGGTCGACCTATCTGCAGTTCATCCCGATCGTCGAGGCCAGGGGCTTCGAGACGACGGCGCCGAACACCTGGGACGCTGCGCAACTGCCGATCGTGGGCAGCCCGCAGGCGCGGCCGGATCATCCGGACTCGGTGGTCACGCCCTGGTCCGTCGATGCCGAGGAGTACGGTTACTTCCTGTCGAAGGTGTGGGACGAGTGGCTGGCCTGCGACGTGGGCAAGGTGCGCGGCGGAGATCATCTTCGGCCGCTGATCGCCACCGTCGAGAGCTGATCGTGCCGGAGACGGCGCGTCAGAGGCTGCAATCGGGAATAGACTGCACCGATGCTGTCTAGCCGCAGCCGGGGAGGCATCGATTCACGCTAGAGCATCCGTCATCACGATCGCGATGGTAGCGTGCGGGCTCGTCGCCTGTGCGAGCGTGAGCGAGCCGGCGATGCAGACCGTCAGGGTGGAGACGCCCGGTTGCCCGCAAGTGAGTTGCCAGCTGAGCAACGACCGCGGCAGCTGGCGTGTCGCGAGCACGCCGGGGGAGGCCACGGTGATCGTCTCGAACCAGCCACTGAAGGCGCTGTGCCAGGCCGAAGGCGGTGCCGAGTCGAGCGCGGGCATTCCGGCAACTCTGGCGCCGCCAGGCCACACCGGCACCGCCGTTGGCTTGGCAGCGGGCACGGCAGCGGGCCTGGCGGTCGGAGGCGCGGCGCTGGCGTTCATTCCCCCGCTCGGTGTGTTGTTCGTGCTCAGCAGCGCTGTCCTCGGTGGCGGGGTCGGTGCGGTAGTCGATTCGAGCCAGACGCAGCTCGGCTACCCTCCGCTGATCAGCATTCCGATGACTTGCGGGGGCGCATCCGAACCGGTGGTTGCGGCGTCGCCCGGCGTGCCGAGCTTCGGCGTCGCGTTTCGAGGTCTCTCGCCGGACGAGGCCGGCGCGGCAGGCATCGGCGAGCGCGGTGCCGTGCTGGTGACCCGAGTCGCCGACGGTGGGCGCGCCGCCGAGGCCGGGTTGCGCAGCGGCGACATCGTCCTCGCTATCGACGGCCAGGACGTTCGCGACGCGGCCGATCTGGAGCAGCGCGTGCTGGCCTCCGTGCCCGCAGGCAAGCTCGTGCTCAAGGTGTGGCGAGAAGGCCAGGCTGTCGATCTGACCCTCGCGCTGCCGCAGGCTGCACCGTGAGGTTCTTCGGTGGCCACCGCCTCGTGCTGGTCGGCGCGCTGGCGCTGCTCGGTGGATGCGTCACGCCCCCCGTGCCCCAAGTCTCGCCGGACGCGGCTCTCCTTGCGAAGTGGGGCGTGGCCGACGAAGAGCGCACGCCAGCGCGAGTGGCACTCTTGGTGCCGGAGGCGGCGCGCGACGCGGTGGCGGACGTCCGCTTCGGCGGCAGCGCGGTCGTGATGCAGGTGCAGGCCGGGGCGATCGTCGCCGCCGCGATGAAGGTCGCACTGGGCGATGGCTTGCAGGGTGGCGTCCAGCAGGTGTCTGCCGCACCGACGCGCGGCGATCGGTACGACGCGATGCTCGTGATCGAGTCCGTGCGTTTCGGATTCGACAGGAAGTTCCTGTGGCTGATCCCCATTCCCGTTCCGTTCTTTCCTTTCATCCTGCCGTTGGAGAAGTTCGAGGTCTCGACGACGCTCGTGGTCGAGCTTCGCGTTCTCGACGCGCAGGGGCGGCCGGCGTGGATGCGCAGCTACCTGGACGACGCAGGGCGCTTCGAGGTCGTGGCCGGCAACGGGCTGAAGGAATCCTTCGGGCGCGTCGCGCACGAGTCCGCGGCACGCCTGTCCCGTCAGGCGCTCGGTGACCTGCGCGAGTGGCTGGTCGCCGAGCGCAGGAAGCCGCGCGAGATGTAGGGCGCAGTGGCTCCCGTCGTCGAATGCGTGCATCGAGGGGAACGATTCAGGGGCGCCGTGCCGACGAGACGACGATGCCGGCGACGATCAGGGCGAACGCGAGAGCGTGGAACCAGCGCGGCGGCTCGCCGAGCAGCGCCGCCGACATCAGGGCCGCGAACACCGGCGTCAGATTGCCGAAGAAGGCGGCGAGCGCCGGCCCGCCGGCCGTGATGCCCAGGCCCCAGCAGCGATAGGCGACGATCGAAGGGCCCACTGCAACGTAGAGCAGAGCAGCCAGCACCCAGCCGTTCCAGGCGATCGGTGGCATGCCGTGGACGATTTCGGCGCCGGCCGCCGCGCCGGCGCCGAGCAGGCCGAACAGCGTCTGCACGAGCAGGAATTCGGCCCAGTTCCATGGCGGACGCTGCGGCGCGCGCATCGAGGCCGGCGGACGCGCCAGCATCCAGCTGTAGAAGGCCCAGGAGACGATCGCGACGAGCACGTAGAGATCGCCCGCCACGAACTGAACACGCGCCAGCGCGGCAGGGTCGCCACGTGCGATCACCAGCAGCACGCCGGCAAGCGAGAGCGCCGCGCCGACGATCTGGCGCCGCCGCGGGTGCTCGCCGTGGAAGAGCGCGCCGACGGCGAGCATCCACACCGGGCTGCTGGCGGCGATCAGCGTCACGTTGATCGGCGTGGTGGTGACGAGCGCCAGGTACTGCAGCGCGTTGTAGGTGCCGACGCCGATCAGGCCGAGCCACAACAGGTGCGGCCAGCGCGTCGTGATGTCGCGCGGCCGGCGCAGCGCGCGCCAGCCCAGCGGCAGGAGCAGCAGTGTGGCGAGCAGCCAGCGCAGGAAGTTCAGCGTCAGCGGCGGCACGCTGCCGACGAGCAGGCGGCCGACCACGGCATTGCCCGCCCACAGCAGCGGCGGCAGCGTCATCAGCAGTACAACGCGCGGCGAGAGGCGCGTCATCGAGGCGCGGCGTCCGGCATCCGCGCGCCGCAGTTCCAGCACTGCTCGAACGGCCCGTCGATCGACTCGCGGCAGCTCGCACAGACCCAGCGGCGGTGCGGAGGGTGACGTAGTTCGTGGAGCAGGCTCCGCGCCGCGTCGAACTGCGCGGCGTCGGCGATCCACACCTCGGGCAGCGCCTGATCGGGCGGGATTTCGCCGGCGATGCTGCTTGCGAAATAGCGTTGCACGCTGGCGCTGATGCCGCCGCTGGTGAGCATGTCGGCCCACAGCGTCGCGATCGCGATGTTGGGGGCGGTGGTGAGGCGTTTCACGGGGTATCGAACAGGTTGGTGAAGGCTTGGCAGATTTGCTGGCACGATAGCGCATTGCCACCCTCGAGATGGAGACCCCTGCCATGAACCAGACCAGCCCCACGATCCGCGTCGAACAGCACGGCGGCGCCGAAGCGATGCACCTCGTAGACCTGCAAGTGGGAGACCCCGGCCCGGGCGAGATCCGCATCCGCCACCACGCCTGCGGACTGAACTTCATCGACGTCTACCAGCGCTCGGGCGTCTACCCGCTGCCCATGCCGCTGTCGCTGGGCATGGAAGGCGCCGGTGTCGTCGAGGCGGTGGGCGAAGGCGTGACGCATCTGAAAGCGGGTGACCGCGCCGCTTACGCGAGCCAGCCGCCGGGCAGCTACTGCACGCTGCGCGTCATGCCGGCCAAGTGCGTGGTCAGGCTGCCCGACGCGATCGCCTTCGAGACCGGCGCGGCGATGATGTTGAAGGGCCTGACGGCGCAATACCTGCTGAAGAAGACGCTGCCGCAGGGCGGCCTGCACGCGGGCGACTTCGTGCTGTTCCACGCCGCGGCCGGCGGCGTCGGCTTGATCGCTTGCCAGTGGGCGCGCGCGCTCGGCCTGCAGTTGATCGGCACCGCCGGTTCGGACGAGAAGTGCGTGTTGGCACGCGAGCACGGCGCCGCGTTCACGATCAACTACCGGCGCGAGAACTTCGCCGCACGGGTGCGCGAGATCACCGGCGGCGCCGGCGTGAAGGTGGTCTACGACTCGATCGGCAAGGACACCTGGGACCAGTCGCTCGACTGCCTGCGCCCGTTCGGGCTGATGGCGAGCTTCGGCAATGCCTCGGGCGTGGTGCCGCCGTTCGCCGTCGGCACGCTCGGTGCGAAAGGTTCGCTCTACGTGACCCGGCAGACGCTGTTCACCCACATCGCGACGCGCGAATCGACGCAGGCCATGGCGGACGATCTGTTCGCCGTGGTGACGGGCGGGCAGGTGAAGATTCGCATCGATCAGCGCTATGCGCTCGCCGACGTCGCCCAGGCGCACCGCGACCTCGAGGCGCGCAAGACCACGGGCTGCAGCGTGCTGCTGCCCTGACTTCTCAGCGCCTGGCGGCGGGCTCCGCGGCGGGTACGTCGGGTGCCACCGCTGCGCGGTAGGCATGCCAGGTGGCGTGCCCCAGCACCGGCCCGACAACCAGCAGGCCGAGGAACCCCGGCAGCATCGCGAACACGACGAGCAGCGTGATCAGCGCGCCCCACAGCAGCAACACACCGGGCTGCGCGAGGCACAGGCGAATGCTCGTCAGGCCGGAGCTGATGGCATCCGTCTGGCGATCGAGGATCATCGGGATCGAGACCACGCTGACCGCGAAGATCATCCCGGCAAAGATGCTCCCGACGCCGGTGTAGGCCACGATGAACTCGGTGTTCTCGGGGTCGAGGAGCTTGAGCAGCGACCCCTTGAAGTCGGGCATGCCGTCGAAGCTGAGCGCGAAGACGACCAGCGATGCGCGCGCCCAGACCATCTCCAGCACCAGCAGCACGGTGCCGAAGATCGCCATCGTCCCGATCTTCGTGCGCCAGGCAACCAGCGACGCGGCGAGGGCAGGGCGCTGACCGAGTTCGAGCCTGCGGCTCACGTCGTACAGGCCCAGGCAGAGAAACGGCCCGACGAGCAGGAAGCCCGCGCTCAGCGCCAGCGTCCAGGCCGGGGAGTACTCGAAGACCTTCAGCAGCAGCCAGCCCATCACCGCGAAGCAGCCGCCATAGAAGAGGCCGATGACGGGGGCACGGCGGAAGTCTTGCCAGCCTGCGCTGAGCCAGCGCAACGGATCGGCCAGCCGCAGTTCGTTGAGCCGGATGCTGAAGGCCGAGTCGGACGCAGGCGTGGACGGACGGATCTCAGGGGTTTCATTCATGGCGCGATTCTGCCGGTTGCGGACCACTCGCGTCAGCGCCGCGTGCGCCGCACGCGCAGGAGTTCGTCGAGGATCAGCAGGGCCGCCCCGATGGTGATCGCGCTGTCGGCGATGTTGAACGACGGGAAGTACCAGCCGGCGTAATGGACCTGGATGAAATCGACCACGTGGCCGTGCAGCAGGCGGTCGATCACGTTGCCCACTGCGCCGCCGAGGATCAGCGCAAGCGCCCAGGCGAACAAGCGCTGCCGCCGTGGCTGCGCAGCATCCAGACGATGAGGATTGCCGCCACCGCACCGAGGCCGACGAAGAACCAGCGCTGCCAGCCGGTGGCGCCGGCGAGAAAGCTGAACGCCGCGCCGGTGTTGTGCACCCGCACGACGTTGAAGAACGAGGTCACGCGGTGGCTGTCGCCGAGCGCGAAGTTGCCGAGGATCAGCGTCTTCGTGAACTGGTCGAACAGGACGATGGCGAGCGCGACGCCGAGCCAGGGCAGGAGCCCGCGCGATGCGTTCTTCGTGGCCATCAGGCGAACTCGCGCTTTTCGCCCGGGCCGCGCAAATTGCTCGTGCAGCGGCCGCATATGGTCGGGTGCGCCGGGTCGTGGCCGACGTCGTCGCGGTAGTGCCAGCAGCGGGCGCATTTCGTCGCCCCCGATGGCGCGACGGCGACGCCGAGCTCCGCGCCTTCGGCCAGCACGGCCTGCGAGGTGATGGTGACGAAACGAAGGTCGTCGCCGAGTGCGGCGAGCAGCGCATGGTCGGCCGGGTTCACCGTGATGCGAACGCTGGCCTGCAAGGACGAGCCGACGGTGCCCGCCGCGCGCAAGGCCTCGATCTCCTTGTTCACCACCTCGCGAACCTCGCGGATGCGGGTCCACCTGGCCAGCAGGGCCTGGTCAGGGGCGGCGAACGTCCAGTAGGTCTCTGTGAAGATCGACGCCGACTCGCCCGGCGCGAACACCTGCCACGCTTCCTCGGCGGTGAAGCTCAGGAACGGCGCCATCCAGCGCAGCATCGCGTGCGTGATGTGCCACAGCACCGTCTGTGCCGAGCGCCGCGCCAGTGAACCGGGTGCGGTGGTGTAGAGGCGATCCTTCAGGATATCGAGGTAGAACGCGCCCAGGTCTTCGCTGCAATAGAGCTGCAGCTTGGCAACCACGGGGTGGAACTCGTAGACGCCGAATGGCCGCCCTCGAACACACCGCGCTCGGCGTTCCAGGTGCCCACCACCTCGGCCTGGAACTGCGCCGCCCGCGCGAGCGCGTAGCGGTCGATCTCGAGCAGCTGGTCCAAGGGCACGGCGTGCTTCGCGGCATCGAAGTCGCTCGTGTTGGCAAGCAGGAAGCGCAGCGTGTTGCGGATGCGCCGGTAGCCGTCGACCACGCGGGCGAGGATCTTGTCGTCGCCGGCGATGTCGCCCGAGTAGTCGCTCGCCGCGACCCACAGACGGATGATCTCGGCGCCCAGCTTCTGGCTCACGGCCTGCGGCTCGATGCCGTTGCCGAGCGACTTGCTCATCTTGCGGCCCTGGCTGTCGACCGTGAAGCCGTGCGTCAGCAGGCTGCGGTAGGGCGCCCGGCCTTCGAGCGCGCAGGCGACCAGCAGCGACGAATGGAACCAGCCGCGGTGCTGGTCGTGGCCTTCGAGGTAGAGGTCGGCCTCCGGCCCTTGTGGGTGACAACCCGGGTGGCCGGTGTCACCGCGGTGCGTGCCGCGCAGCACGTGGAAGAAGGTCGAGCCCGAGTCGAACCAGACTTCGAGGATGTCGCTGCTCTTGCTGTAGTGCGCGGCATCCTCGGCGCCGAGGATCTGCTCGGCCGTCACGCGGCTCCAGGCTTCGATGCCGCCGGCCTCGACGATATCGGCCGCCTGGTCGAGGATCTCCATCGTGCGCGGGTGCAGGTCGCCCGTGTCCTTGTGCAGGAAGAACGGCAGCGGCACGCCCCAGCTGCGCTGGCGGCTGATGCACCAGTCGGGCCGGTTGGCGATCATGTCGCGCAGGCGGGCGCGGCCGTTCTCGGGGTAGAAGCCGGTCTCGTCGATGGCGGCCAGCGCCATCTGACGCAGCGTCTGCGGCGCCTTGTCTTTCGTGAACACGCCCACGCCTTCGTCCATGCGGATGAACCACTGCGCCGCCGCGCGGTAGATCACCGGCGACTTGTGGCGCCAGCAGTGCGGGTAGCTGTGACTGATGGTCTCGGTGGCGAACAGGCGGCTCGGCTTGCTTCAACGCCTCGACGATGACCGGCGCCGCCTTCCAGATGTTCTGCCCGCCGAAGAGCGGGAAGTCGGCCGTGTAGGCGCCGTTGCTCTGCACCGGGTTCAGGATGTCGTCGTAGGCCAGGCCGTGCGCGACGCAGGAGTTGAAGTCGTCCACGCCGTAGGCTGGCGACGAGTGGACGATGCCGGTGCCGTCGTCGGCGGTCGCGTAGTCGGCCAGGTAGACGGGGGACAGGCGGTCGTAGCCCGGGTCGACGTGCGCCAGCGGGTGGCGGAAGTTCAGGCCGGCCAGCGTTCTCGCCGAGCGTCGTGGCAAGCACCGTGCCGGTCAGGCCGTAGCGTGTCAGGCACGTCTCGACCAGGCTGGCCGCGAGCAGCAGCACGCCGCGCTCGGTGTCGACCAGCGCGTACTCGAGGGCCGGGTTCAGGTTCAGCGCCTGGTTCGCGGGCAGCGTCCACGCGGTGGTGGTCCAGATCACCGCGAAGGCGTCCTTCGTCAGCGCCGGCAGGCCGAACGCCGCAGCGAGCTTCGCTCCGGCTCGGCGCAGAGGAAGCCGACGTCCAGCGTCTGGCTCTTCTTGTCGGCGTACTCGATCTCGAACTCGGCCAGCGAGGAGCCGCAGTCGAAGCACCAGTACACCGGCTTCAGGCCGCGGTAGACGAAGCCGCGCTCGATGACGCGCTTGAAGGCGCGGATCTCGCCGGCCTCGTTGGCCGGGTCCATCGTCGCGTAGCGGTTGGCCCAGTCGCCGAGCACACCCAGGCGCTTGAAGTCTTCGCGCTGCAGCGCGATCTGCTCGGTGGCATAGGCGCGGCCCTTGGCCTGCATGTCGTCGCGGCTCAGGTGGCGGCCGTGCTTCTTCTCGATCGCGTTCTCGATCGGCAGTCCGTGGCAGTCCCAGCCCGGCACGTAGTGGGCGTCGAAGCCGGCCAGCTGCCGCGCCTTGACGATCATGTCCTTCAACACCTTGTTGACGGCGTGGCCCATGTGGATCTGGCCGTTGGCGTAGGGCGGGCCGTCGTGCAGCACGAACAGCGGCGCGCCGTGGCGGGCCTCGCGCAGCCGCTTGTAGAGGCCTTGCTCATCCCACGCCTTCACCCAGCCCGGCTCGCGCTTGGGCAGGTCGCCGCGCATCGGGAACGGTGTGTCGGGCAGGTTCAGCGTAGAGCGGTAGTCGGTGGCAGCGGCATTGGTGGCGGAGGTGTCGGTCATGGTGGAACCAGAGGCTTGTCATTCCCGCGCAGGCGGGAATCCATCATTCGGGAGCGACGCGACGCGGTTGCGGCGCAGGCGCAGTGTCGGTCGGTCGGCGCCCCCGCCTGCGCGGGCACAAGCTGCATGGGGATGACCGCTGCGCGGTCAAATTCGGTCGCGCGTCGTCTGGCGGCGCTGCGCCGCATGCGCGGCCAGGAAGGCTTCGCGCGTCGGCCACGTCCTGCCGTATCGCGGCGGTCAGCGCGACGAGCCCGTCGTAGCGGGCTTCGTCGCGAATCTTGTGCAGCAGTTCCACACGGGCGAGTTTACCGTAGCCTCCGTCGAGGCCCAGCGCTTCGGGCCAGTCGAGGCAGTGCACCTCGAGCAGCACGCGGCCGGCGTCTTCGATCGTCGGGCGCACGCCGAGGCTGGCCACGCCTCGCAGTGGCTGCTCGGCGAGGCCGAAGGTCTGCACCACGTAGACACCTGTCGCGGCTGCGCGCGCGTGCGGGAAGCGCAGGTTCAGGGTGCGAAAACCGTCGTCGCGATCCGGCATGCTGCGCCCGAGTTCACGCCCGAGCTTGCGCCCATGCTGCACATGGCCGCTGATGCTGTACGGCCGTCCGAGCAGGCTTGCGGCGAGTTCCATGTTCCCGGCCGCCAACGCGTCGCGCACCGCCGAACTGCTGACGCGCAGGCCGTGCACTTCATAGCTGTTCATTCGCGCAACGTCGAAGCCGAGCGCCTGGCCGGCAGTGTCGAGCATTGCGTAGTCGCCGGAGCGCCGTTCGCCGAAGCGGAAGTCGTCGCCGACCAGCACGTAGCGAGCACCCAGGCCCTTCACCAGCACGTCTGCGATGAAGGCCTGCGGTGATTGGCCCGCGAACGCAGCGTCGAAGCGCATCACGACGACTTGCTCGATGTCGCAGCGCTCGAGCTCGCCCAGTTTGTCGCGCAGCGTCGCGATGCGCGGCGGCGCCAGGTCGGGCTTGCCAGCCAGGCCAGCGAAGAAGTCGCGCGGATGCGGCTCGAAGGTCAGCACGCAGGTCGGCAGTCCGCGATGCCGTGCCTCCGAATGCAGCAGTGCCAGCATGGCCTGGTGGCCGCGGTGCACGCCGTCGAAATTGCCGATGGTGAGTGCGCAGGCGCCGGCGATGCCGGGATGATGAACGCCGCGGAAGACCTGCATCGGCGGATTATGGGGCGATGCGCCGCGACGCCTATGCAGTGACGCTGCAATGCGGCCGGGTGCCTACTCGTGACGCAGAGAGTGGAGCAGGCAGCGAGCTTCGGGCTCGTCATTTCTTCCGGCGCGCTCCGCACGACCTGCGATCGATGCGCGCCTGTGGCAACAGGCGCAGTGCACTGAGTGAGTGCCGAAGGCTAGGCTGCCAACTCCCGCCCGGCGTCGAACGCGCGGCCGTTCGAATCCGCGAGCGCGGCGCTCTTCCCGAACCGGCGCAACACTTCGGCGCGCAAGACCCCGGGCGAGAAGGGCAGGCTGCCTGCGGCGGCGCCGAGCATGACGCTGTTGGCGAGACGGACGTCGCCAAGCGCGGCCGCGACCGAGCGTGCGTCGATCTCGACGACGTTGACGCCGGCAGCCCGCATGTCTGCCGCGGGGTCCTTCGGATAGTCGAAGTGTCCCGAAGACACCACCGGCGGCACGGCTCGCCACGAATCGACGAACGCCCTGCCGCGCGGCGCAAGGTAATGGCTCCAGCGCAGGCCTTCTGCCGATTCGAACGCGAGCAGCAACGTCGCCTGCCCGGCCGTAATTTCCGTGGCATCGATGTGCTTGCCGATGCGCACCTGCGAGCAGACGACGCCGCCGCGTTGCGACATCCCGGCCACCTCGGTCTTGGTCGCCTCGAGCCCTGCGGCGAGCGCGGCACGGGCGATGGTTTCGGCGGCCGTCATCACGCCCTGTCCGCCGATGCCGACGACGAGAATCTCGGTATTCATACGGGGACGATCGCGCCGCGCGAACAGGCCTTCGCGCACAAGTCGCAACCGGTGCAGGCGGCCCGCTCGATGGTCACCCAGGCCAGTTCCACCACCTTGCCCGCCGAGCGCGTCTGCTGCTCGCGGCGCGTCACCGTGATCGCCGGGCAGCCGACCTCGAGGCAGCGCGCGCAGCCGTTGCAGTCTTCGTCGACGACCTTGAGCGGCGGGCGGCGTTCGAATTCGGGCACGAATACGCACGGACGGCTGGTGATGATCACCGATGGTTCGTGCACCTTCATCTCTTCGCGCAACACCTTGAAGAAGGTCGGTAGTTCGTAGGGATCGGCCATGCGAATGCGTTCGGGCTTCACGCCCAGGGCTTCGACGAGCCGTTCGAAGTCGATGCGCGGCGCCGGCGTGCCGTCGAGCCGGTGGCCGTTTCCGGGATTGTTCTGGCCACCGGTCATCGCCGTGGAACGGTTGTCCAGCAGCAGCACCGTCACGTTGCCGCCCTGGTAGGCGATGTTGGCCAGGGCAGGCATCCCGGTGTGCAGGAACGTGGAGTCGCCGATGACCGCAAGCACCGACTTCTTGTTCCCGTCGGCCTCCAGCGCCTTCGCCATGCCATGGGCGACGCCGAGCGACGCACCCATCGAAATACAGGTGTCCATGGCGTCCCAGGGCGACCCGCAACCCAGCGTGTAGCAGCCGATGTCGCCACAGATGATGGTGTCCTTCAACTGCCCCAGCCAGAAATAGACCCCGGTGTACGGGCAGCCGGCGCAGAGCGTCGGCGGGCGCGGAAACAGGGGCGCAGCGCGAGACGTGACGCTGCTGCCGGAGGTGTCGTCGCTCAGAAGCGCAACGGCACGCTTCAGGACCGGAACCGTGATCTCGCCCCCGCGCGGCAGGACATCCTTGCCGTGGACGACAAGACCCGCCGCGCGCAGTTCGCATTCGACGATGGGATCGACCTCCTCGACGACGAGCACCCGATCCGCGCGTGCGGCGAGTCGCTTCGCGAGACCAAGCGGCAGAGGGTGCGACAAGCCGAGCTTGAGGATCGGCGCATCCGGATGGGCCTCGCGTACGACGTGATAGGCAGGCCCGGAAACGATGAAGCCGATGCGGCGGTCGGTTCCCGGCTCCAGCCGGTTCCAGCCGGAGGCCTCCGCCTCGAGCGCGAGCGCGTCGTCGCGCTCGGCGCGCAGCTCCAGCCGCTTCGCGACGTGATTCGGCGTGGTGATCCAGCGTGCCGCATCCTTCACGTAACCGTGGCGCCCTGCGTCGGGCGCTTCGTGCGCCGACGTTTGCGTCATGCGCTTCACGTGTGAAATGCGCGTCGTCAGGCGCAGAAGCAGGGGCACCTCGAAGCGCTCCGAGAGTGCGAATGCGTCGCGGGTCATGGCATAGGCTTCGCTCGCGTCGGACGGCTCGAGCACGGGCAGGTGCACGAACCGACCCCAGAAGCGCGAGTCCTGCTCGTTCTGCGACGAGGAGAAGCCGACGTCGTCGGAGACGGCAATCACGAGTCCGGCCTTGGCTCCCACCTGGCCAAGCGTCATCAGTGAGTCGGAAGCGACGTTCAGTCCGACGTGCTTCATCGCGGTGATGGCGCGCCGCCCGGTGATCGAGGCGCCGAGCGCCACCTCGAGGGCGACCTTTTCATTGGTCGACCATTCGGCATAGACGCCGGGAAACGTGGCGAGCGTCTCGACGATTTCGGTCGACGGCGTTCCAGGATACGCCGCTGCAACTTCGACGCCGGCGTCGAAGGCGCCACGTGCGACCGCCTCGTTGCCGGAGAGAAACTCGCGCGCGGTCGCGGGCTGGATTGCGGGTTGAAGCACAGCACTCATGGGACCCCTCCAATCTGGGGTAGTCTATGCCTATGCTTTGGCAATAGGCTTGTGAATTGAGGCGGAGATATTGAAGAATGAGCAATAAACTGCCAACAAAGAAGCTTGATCGGCTCGATCACGGCATTCTTGCCTGCCTCCAGGCGGATGGCCGCCTGTCCAATCAGGAACTGGCCGAGCGCGTATCGCTCTCTCCGAGCCCTTGTCTGCGGCGTGTTCGCGCGCTGGAGCGCTCGGGCGTCATCCGCCAGTACGTCGCGTTGGTTGATCCGGCGAAGATCGGTCTCGCGATGCTCGCCTATGTGAGCGTCAAGCTGGAGAAGAAGGGCAAGATGCCGGCCGAGCAGTTCACCCGTGCGGTACAGGGCTGGTCGGAAGTCGTGGCGTGCTATTCGATGACCGGCGATGTGGACTACCTGATCGGCGTGCGGGTCGAGGATCTCGATCACTTCTCGCGGTTCATCATGGAGAAGCTGCTCAAGCAGCCCGGCGTGATCGACATTCGTTCGAACTTCGTGCTGGAGCGGATCAAGGAGACGACGGCGCTGCCTCTGGCGCATCTCGTGCGCAGTCGCGACTGATTTCGCAACGCCCTCACCGGAGGCAGGCAATCGATCCGAGGCCATCGGTCACCCGCTGCCTAGAGTGTCGGCAGGTTGGGCCGGCAGACGACAGTCAAGCGCGGGCGTCGAGGTGCTCTATCCGCCGAGCACGTCCTGCGGTCCGTCAAGCCAGCGCCACTGGCCCGGCGCCAGGTCTGGCGGCAGCGCGAGCACGCCGTACTCACTGCGATGCAGCCTTGCCACCGTGTTGCCCGCGGCGGCCACCATGCGCTTGACCTGGTGGTACTTGCCTTCGAGCAATGTCATGCGCAGGGCGCGCTCGCCGGTCTGCTCGCACGACGCGGCGCGCACGGGTTGCGGGTCGTCGTGCAACACCACGCCGCGCAGCAGCTCGCCGACCTGCTGCGCGGTCGCCGGTTCGGTGGTCTCGATCTCGTACGCCTTGGGCACGTGCTTCTTCGGCGACGTCAGGCGGTGGATCAGCGCGCCGTCGTCGGTCAGCAGCAGCAGTCCGGTCGTGTCTTCGTCGAGCCGGCCGACCGGCTGCACCTCGCGCAACCGCAGTGGCGCAGGCAGCAGGCTCATCACGCTCGGGTGGTGCTTAGGCTTTCGCGAGCACTCGTAGCCGGTGGGCTTGTGCAGGACGATCAACGCCTTCGCGCGGAAGGGCCAGCGCTGGCCGCGGACCTCGAACTCCAGCCCGGCGGTGTCCACTTCGTCCAGCGGATCGAGCACCGTCTGCCGACAGTGCGACACGAGGCCCGCGAGCAGCAACGCATCGCACTCGCGGCGGGTGCCGAAGCCCTGGCTGAAGAGGACCTGCGACCAGCGCATCGACGCAGAGCGTGTCACGTCGAGGCCGGTCCGCGCGCCGCGGCCCGGCCTCTCGCGAACCCTACTTGGCCGTTGCCTTCTCCCACACTGCATTGCTCCAGGCGTCGGCGCCCGGGTCCTTCTTGATCACCGGCGAGCTTCCGCCCGAGAGCAGCACCTTGACCGTGCGCTGATAGGCGGCGGGGTCGAGCTGGCCCATCTTCGGCGTGCCGGCGGTGGTGATGAGCTTGGCCACGTTCTCCAGCTGGCGCTTCTGCACGGCAGCGGTCGAGCCCCCCGAGCTGTCGGCGGCGAGGACGATCTTCACCGCTTCGTCCTGGTTCTTCAGCGCGTACTCCCAGCCCTTGATCGTGGCCTTCACGAAGCGCGCCGCTTTGGCGACGAAGGCCGGATCCTTCAGCTTTGGCGCCAGCGCGTAGAGCCCGTCCTCGAGCATCGCCACGCCCTGGTCTTCGTAGAAGAACGTCACCAGCTGGTCGGGCTTGACGCCGGCGTCGATGACCTGCCAGTACTCGTTGTAGATCATGGTCGAGATGCACGCGGCCTGGTTCTGCAGCAGCGGGTCGACGTTGAAGCCCTGCTTGAGGATCTTGACGTCGGGGGTCGCGCCGGTGGTCGAGAGCTTCAGGATCGACATCCAGGCGAGGAACGGATACTCGTTGCCGCCGAACCAGACGCCGAGCGTCTTGCCCTTGAAGTCCTTCGCCGTCGCCACGCCGCTGGCCTTCTTGCAGGTCAGCATCATCCCCGATCGATTGAAGATCTGTGCCACGTTGACGAGCGGTGCGCCGGCCTCGCGCGCGGCCAGCGCGCTGGGCATCCAGTCGACGGTCAGGTCGGCGCCATTGGCGGCCAGCACCTGGGGCGGCGAGATGTCGGGGCCGCCCGGCTTGATGGTGACGTCGAGGTCGGCCTCCTTGTAGAAGCCCTTGGCCTGGGCGACGTAGTAGCCAGCGAACTGCGCCTGCGGCAGCCACTTGAGCTGCACGGTGAACTTGTCGGCCGCCTGGGCCGACCCCATCAGGCCGGCGAGCGCCAGCGAGAGACCGAGGACTTTCTTAAGCATCGTCATCACTCCACGAGTTATGCCTTTCGGCGGGAAGAAAAGCGCAGATTCGAGTCAGGTCTTGCGTACCGAAGGATGCCAGAACGTCGCCCGCCGCTCGGCCCAGGCGAGCAAGGCGAACAACAGCGAACCGGAAACCGAAGCGACCAGAATCGCCGCCCACACCACCGGCATGTTCAGCCGCGCCGCCTCGGTCGAGATGCGAAACCCGAGGCCGGTGATCGGCGAGCCGAAGAATTCGGCGACGATGGCGCCGATCATCGCCAGCGTCGAGTTGATCTTCAGCGCATTGAACACGAAAGGCAGCGCTACGGGTATCCGCAGTGACAGCAGGGTTCGCCAGTAACCGGAACCGTAAGAGCGCATCAGGTCGAGCTCCATGTGCCCGGCCGACTTCAGGCCCGCCAGCGTATTGACGAGCATCGGGAAGAACGTCATCACCGCAACCACGGCCGCCTTGGAGTGCCAGTCGAAGCCGAACCACATCACGAAGATGGGCGCGATGCCGATCAGCGGCACCGTGCTGGCCAGGGCCGACAGCGGCAGCAGGCCGCGCTGCAGGAAGGGGCTGCGGTCGATCAGCACGCCGACGGCAAACCCCAGGCCGCAGCCGATCGCATAGCCGATCAGCACGGCGTGCAGCACGGTCTGCACGAAGTCCACCGCCAGCGTGTCGTAGCTGGCGAGCAGCGCATGCCAGATCTGGCTCGGGGCGGGTATCAGCACCCGCGGCACCTCGAAGGCCTGGGTCAGCAACTGCCAGTACACCAGGGTCCAGGCGCCGAACAGCACGGCCGTCGCCTGTCCCCAGACGGGGCCCCGCAGGTCGAGGCCTGCGACGCAGCGCACGCTGCTGCCCGCGAGCAGCGCGAGCGCGACGACGAACAGCCAGAAGCCGGCGTCCCACACGGGTGCAGTGGCCGCGGCGCTCTCCTGCTGCGCCAGCAGTGCGAGTGGCGCGACGGCGGCGAGCGCGGCGAGCAGCACGAAGACCAGCACGGCGCTCGCCTTGCGCAGTGGCCACAGCGTGAGGATCGAAGCCGGCACGGCAGCGAGCGCGAAGGGCAGCAGCGACGCGAAGCCCGACCACTCCAGCAGGCGCCCATCGAGCATGCCGACCGGCCGCCACAGTGCCTGCAAGACGAGGAAGAGCGGCAGCACCGCGAGCAGGATCTGCCGAGGAGTCATTGGGACCCCGCGTCCGCTGCGTACAGCGGCCGGCCCCCCGAGGGGGCGCGGGCCGGCTTGGGAGCGGCCCGGCGCTCGGCCCGTGGAACGCGCGCTGACACGGGAAGTCTCACTGCCTGCCCCGGACCACCAGCGCCCGCTCGGCCAGCGACACGCATGCAGTGAGTGCAAGGCCGAGCAACGCCGACATCACCAGCGCCGACCAGATCTGCACCGTGTTGCCGTAGTACGAGCCGGTCAGCAACCTCGCGCCGAGGCCCGCCTGCGCGCCGGTCGGCAATTCACCGACGATGGCGCCGACCAGCCCGGCCGCGATGGCGACCCGCAGCGACGGGAACAGGAACGGCAGCGAGGCCGGGATGCGCAGCTTCCAGAAGGTCTGGTTCTTCGACGCGGCGTAGGTGTGCAGCAGCTCGCGCTCGAACACGCCGGGCGAGCGCAGGCCCTTGACCATTGCCACGACCACCGGGAAGAAGCACAGGTACATCGAGATCAGCGCCTTCGGCAGCAGTCCGGTGAGGTTGAAGCTGCCGAGGATGACGATGACGATCGGCGCGATCGCCAGCACCGGCACCGTCTGCGACGCGATGATCCACGGGAAGAGGGCGCGCTCGAGGGTTGGCAGGTGAACGATCAGCACCGCGAGCACGGCGCCGAGCAGCGAGCCGAGCACGAAGCCGAGCAGCGTTGCGCCGCTGGTGACGCCGGCATGGTAGATCAGGCTGCGCGGCGAATCGGGCGGCCAGTCGGCGACCGAATGGAACATGTCGAGCGCGATCTGGTGCGGCGCAGGCAGGACGGGGCGATCCATGCCCCAGGTGCTCGCGAGCAGTTCGCGCCAGGTCCAGTCTGGCCGGTCGGCGAACACGCGTTCGATCACCTGCGGTGCATTGAGCCAGATTGCCGCGAGGTACCAGGCGACGCCGATGGCGGCCAGCACGGCCAGCACCGGCAGGAGGCGATCGGTCGGACGCAATGACGCTTCAGCTGCCATGTCCCGCGGCCAGCGCAACCCGCAGGCGGTGCGCGATCGCGAGAAACTCGGGCGTCTCGCGGATCTCGAGCGTGCGATCGGCGGGCAGGTTCGACTCGATCACCTCGACGATGCGCCCCGGGCGCGCCGACATCACGACGATGCGCGACGACAGGAACGCCGCCTCGGGGATCGAGTGGGTCACGAACACCACGGTGCGCTTCTCGCGTTCCCACAGCCGAAGCAATTGCTCGTTCAGGCGGTCGCGCGTGATCTCGTCGAGCGCGCCGAAGGGCTCATCCATCATCAGCAGCTTCGGCTCGAAACCGAGCGCCCGCGCGATCGATACCCGCTGCTGCATGCCGCCCGACAGCTGCCAGGGGTACTTGCCCTCGAAGCCGGAGAGTCCGACGCGCTCCAGGTGCTCGCGCGCGGTGGCCCGGCTTTCCTCGGCTGCGCGACCGTGGATCTCGAGCGGCAGCATCACGTTCTGCAGAACGGTGCGCCAGGGGAACAGCGCCGGTGCCTGGAACACGTAGCCGTAGGCGCGGGCCAGCCGCGCATCGTGCGAACTCATGCCGTTGACGAGCACGCTGCCCGAACTGGCCTGTTCGAGATCGGCGATCACGCGCAGCAAGGTGGTCTTGCCGCAGCCCGAAGGCCCGATCAGCGAAATGAACTCGCCCTCGCGGATCTCCAGCCCGACGCGGTCGAGCGCGACGACGCTGTGGTCTTTCGCGGGATAGATCACCGACAGGTCGCGAACCTCGACGACCGCCGGGTTGTCGGTGCTGGAGGACGAAGCGATCTCGTGCGCGGCGTGTCCTGAGCTCATGGAAGACGGCCGGGCGGCCGGAAGGAAGAGGGGCAATCAGCTGCCGCGATGAACGGCCTGTGGCGCGTGCTGCGCAGCCTGTCTCTTGAGTGCTTCGAACATCGGCGTGAACGGCGGCCGCTTCAGGTAGCGCCCGGCGCCGCGCACCGCACGCAGGTCGCCGTGCGACCAGGCGACCTTGCCATTGGCGAGCGTCACGACGGGCAGGCCCTGCACGGTGCGGCCCTCGAACACGTTGTAGCCCACCCGCGAGATCGAGGTCGCGGTGGTGATGGTCTTGCGCGCCGCCGGATCCCACACCACCAGGTCGGCATCGCTGCCGACCGCGATCGCGCCCTTGCGCGGATAGATGTTGAAGATATGCGCCGCGTTGGTCGAGGTCACGCGGACGAACTCGCTGGGCGTGAGCCGCCCGCTGTTGACGCCCCCGTCCCAGACCACTGCCATGCGGTCTTCGATGCCGGCGCAGCCGTTCGGGATCTTCGCGAAATTGTCGGCACCCATCGCCTTCTGCTCGTCGCAGAACGCGCAGTGGTCGGTCGCCGTGGTCTGCAGATGGCCTGCCTGCAGCCCTGCCCACAGCGCGTCCTGGTGCTTCTTGGCCCGGAACGGAGGGCTCATCACGTGCGCGGCTGCGACGCGCCAGTCGGGGTGGCGGTAGACCGAATCGTCGATCGTCAAGTGCCCGGCAAGGACCTCCCCGAACACGCGCTGCCCGGCACCGCGCGCGCGCATGATGGCCTGCAGCGATTCCTCGTTCGAGACGTGCACGATGTAGATGGGGCAGCCGATCACCTCGGCCAGGCGGATCGCGCGGTTCGTCGCCTCGGCCTCGACCGCGGGTGGGCGCGACACCGGATGCTGCTCGGGCCCGGTCAGTCCCATCGCGACCAGCCTGTTCTGCAACTGGAAGACGAGCTCGCCGTTCTCGGCGTGCACGGTCGGCAGCGCGCCGAGCTCGAGCGCGCGCGTGAAACTGTTCACCAGCACCTCGTCGTCGGCCATCATCGCGCCCTTGTAGGCCATGAAGTGCTTGAAGCTGTTGACGCCGTGCTCGTTGACCAGCGTGCCCATGTCGCGGTGCACGCTGTCGTCCCACCACGTGACCGCGACGTGGAAGCCATAGTCGGCGGCCGACTTCTCGGCCCATCCGCTCCAGTTGCGGAAAGCCTCCATCATCGACTGTCTGGCGGCAGGGATTACGAAGTCGAGGATGGACGTGGTGCCTCCCGACAGCCCGGCCGACGTGCCGGTGTAGAAGTCGTCCATCGTCACCGTGCCCATGAAGGGGAGCTCCATGTGCGTGTGAGTGTCGATGCCGCCCGGCATGACCAGCGCCCCGCCGGCATCGACCACCTCGGCACCGGCAGGCGCCTGCAGGTCGGGGCCGATCGCGCGGATCAGGCCTCCCTCGCACAGCACGTCGGCACGCACACTCGCGTCGGCGTTGACGACGGTGCCTCCTCGAATCATCACGGTCATGGCGTCTCCTTCAGGGTTCCGGGGTCGCTTCGCCGGCGCGCGACGCGGTGGCGGGATTGCAGTTCGGCATGCTGCCACTGTATGCGACTTGCGACCGCACGGTCCATTATCGAGGGTGCAGATCGACTGACCGACCGCCCCCGATGTCGAGCGGCGAGGCGCGCACTCAGCGCTCCAGATCGCGCGCGGCGGGCAGTGCAGGGCTGTGCAGCGACTCGGCGGCCCACACCGCGTTGCGGATGGCGAAGGCGACTGCCTGCGCAGCCAGTGCACCGAGCGTGCTCAGCTCGCCCGGGCGCTCGGCGGCACCGGTGGCCAGCGCGAAGAAGGTGTCGCCATCGTTCACAGTGATCGGATTGATCGTGCGCGACAGGCCATGATGGGCCTGCGACGCGAATTGCGTGGCCTGCGCCTTGGAGAGCCGGGCGTCGGTGGCGACCACGCCGATGGTAGTGGCCGTGCCGGGCATCACCTTGGCCGGCAGGGCTCCTGCGGCGAGCGCGCGCATGCCGTGGGCCAGGCCCCGCCCGTCAGCGTTGCGCGCACCGGCGATCACCTGGCCGTGCTCGTCGAAAACGTCTCCGATCGCATTCACCGCCACCAGCGCGCCGACCGTCAGCCCATCGACGCACAGCGACGCCGTGCCGATGCCGCCCTTCATCGCACGCCCGAAACCGAAGAGCTTGCCGACGGTGGCGCCGGCGCCGGCGCCGACATTGCCCTGTTGCGGCGGCGCCGTGCCCGCCGCATCGCACGCGGCATGGCCGGTGCGCTCGCCGGGGCGGATGCGCGCATCGCCGAGCCACAGGTCGAACAACACCGCAGCGGGGACGATCGGCACGCGGGCCGTGCCCACGGCGAGGCCATGGCCGTGCTCGTCGAGCCAGCGCATCACGCCACCCGCCGCATCCAGCCCGAATGCACTTCCGCCGGTGAGCAGCACGGCATGCACGCAGTCCACGGTACTCTCGGGCCGCAGCAGATCGGTCTCGCGCGTGCCCGGTGCCCCGCCGCGCACCGCCACTGCGCAGACCGCGCCCTGCGGGCACAGCACCACCGTGCAGCCGGTCGGGCGTCCCGGTTCGGCCGCGTGGCCGACGGCCAGGCCCGCCACGTCGGTGAGGGCGCCCGGGTAAAGGGTGAACGCGTTCATCGGCCTCGATTGTCGGGGCAGGCGCAATCGCTCGTGCCCCCGGGGCGACGCACGCCTAGGCGAAGACGCCGGCGGTGTCCTGCATTGCCGCGCTGACCTCGCCCAGGTGATGCATCGTGTCGCCGAACGTGAGCTCCATTGCCGTCAGACGCTTGAAGTAGTGGCCGCCGATGTACTCGTCGGTCACGCCGATGCCGCCGTGCAACTGGATGCACTGCTGGCCGACGAAGCGCATCGACTGTCCGAGCTGCACCTTTGCCTGCGAGATGGCACGACGGCGTTGCGCGGGCGCCTCGCCGAGCTTCAGGCTCGCGAAGTAGCTCATCGAGCGAGCCAGTTCGAGCTGCATCTTCACGTCGGCGATGCGGTGGCGCAGCGCCTGGAACGTGCCGATCGCCACGCCGAACTGCTTGCGCGTGTTCATGTAGTCGACTGTCGCGTCGACCAGCTTGTCCATCACGCCGACAGCTTCGGCGGCGAGCGCGGCGATGCCGCGATCGATCGCTGCCTCGAGCGCCGCATAAGCCTCGCCCGCGGGCAGCAGTTCGATGCCGCTGGCGCGATCGAGCACGATCTCGGCCGCGCAGGCGCCGTCCTGCGTCGGGTAGCCGCGCACCTGAACGCCGTTGGCGCGTGAGACGAAGAACAGCGCGATGCCCGCCGGGTCGTCGACTGCGCTGCCGATGCGTGCCGGCACGATGTACGCGCCGGCATGCTCGCCCGCCGGCACGATGCTCTTCGCGCCGCTGATCAGCCAGTTTCCGCCGCTGTCGCGGGTGGCGACGGTCTCCACGTGGGAGAGGCGGTAACGTGCGCGGCGCTCCTGGTGCGCCAGTACGATGATCGAGCTGCCGTCGGCGATGCCCTGCAACCACAGTGCCGCCGATGGCGCCCGGCTGCCGACGAGCATCGGCGCGGCGACCAGGGCCACCGCTGCAAAGGGCTCGACGACGATGCCGCGTCCGAGTTCCTCCATCACGACCATCGCCTCGACGGCGCCGAAGCCCATCCCGCCGTTTGCCTCGGGCACGGCCAGGCCGAGCAGCCCGAGCTCGCCCAATTCGCGCCAGGCGTCGGGCGAGAAGCCGCCGGCGCCGACGATGCGCGCGCCGGCGCTCGAAGTCGTAGCCCTTGTCGACCCAGCGCCGCACCGCGTCGCGCAACGATTGCTGGTCGTCGGTGAAATCGAAATCCATGATGATGTCCTCGCGCCTAGCACGCCGAGCATCGACTGGGCGACGATGTTGCGCTGCACTTCGTTGCTGCCACCGTAGATGGTCGTCTTGCGCATGTTGAAGTAGCTGCCCGCCAGCGGCGCGCAGTGCGCCGCGCCGACGTAGTCGCCCTGCCAGCCGGCTTCCATCGCCTCGGCAATGAAGGGCACGCTGAACGGCCCAGCGGCGAGCATCATCAGTTCGGCGTAGCGCTGCTGGATCTCGCTGCCGCGGATCTTCAGCAGGCCGGCGATGTCCAGCGGCTGCTTGCCGCTCTTCTCGGCGCGCGAGCACGCGCAGCACCATCATCTCGAGCGCGACCACGTCGACCTCGAGCCGGGCGATCTCGTCGCGGAAGCGCGGGTCTTCATACACGCCCTCGGCCTTGGCGATGCGCTTGAGCGCGCTCGAGTTCGCGCTTGGAGCGGTTCACGTCGGCGATGCCGGTGCGCTCGTGGGCGAGCAGGTACTTGGCGTAGGTCCAGCCCTTGTTCTCCTCGCCGACCAGGTTCTCGGCCGGCACCTCGACGTCGTCGAAGAAGACCTCGTTGACCTCGGGCTCGCCGTCGAGCAGCCTGACCGGGCGCACCGTGACGCCGGGGCTCTTCATGTCGATCAGCAGGAAGCTGATGCCCGTCTGCGGCTTGCCTTCGGTGCTGGTGCGAACGAGGCAGAAGATCCACTCGCCATACTGGCCGAGCGTCGTCCAGGCCTTCTGCCCGTTGACGATGTACTTGTTGCCGGCGCGCACGGCGCGCGTCTTCACCGATGCCAGGTCCGACCCCGCGCCAGGCTCGCTGTAGCCCTGGCTCCACCAGACCTCGCCGTTCATGATGCCGGGCAGGAAGCGCTGCTGCTGCTCGGGCGTGCCGAAGGCCATGATCACCGGCGCCACCATCACCGGGCCGAACGGCACGATGCGCGGCGCGCCGGCGAGCGCGCACTCTTCCTCGAACAGGTGGCGCTGGGTCGAGTTCCAGCCCGGTCCGCCGAACTGCTTCGGCCAGGCAAATCCGTGCCAGCCCTGCTTGCCGAGGATGCGCGCCCAGGTCTGCATGTCGTCCCGCGTCAGGCGCAGCGCGTTGTGCACCTTGTGGCTGATGTCCCTGGGCAGGTTCTCGGCCACCCAGGCGCGGATCTCGGCGCGAAAGGCGAGTTCGTCGGGGGTGAAGTTCAGGTCCATCGGCAATGCTCCTTCGATGTCGTCACCGGCAACGCGCCTGGTTAACGCACGGCGCCAGGCGTCGTTCGCCTCGTGGGGGCCGGCTCGCCGCGTTTTAGCACGATCGTTCCATTTTCTCATGTCCCGTTCGCGACAAGGCCGCCGGGACGGGCGTCGCGGCCCGGCTCGGATTTGCGCCCCTCGGGGCGCCGCAGCGGGGCCGCCGGGGCTGCCTCAGGAGCGGCGCGGGTCGCTCGGCAGGGCGACCTTGCACGACTCGAGGGCGCGGGCGGCGTCGCCGCGCGTGACCGGGAGCGTCAGGAAGGCGTCGCAGCCGGCGAGCGATGCGCGAACGCGTTCGGCGGCCGAGTCGTGCGTCGACATCAGCATCACGGCAGGCACGGTGCGCGCCAGCGGCACGAGATGGTGCTTGATGCGGTGGCACAGGTGCAGACCGTCGAACCCGGTCGCATCCTGCGCATCGACGTCGATGAACGCGGCGGCCAGCGGCGTGCGCTCGAGGACGCTCATCGCCGCGGAGATGCTGCCGACGCGCTGGACGCGGAACCCGAACACCTCGAGCAGCAGGCCGAGGGCGACCGGTTCCGGTGACGCGTCGAGCAGCAGCACCTCGCAAGGTGTGTCGGCGGCGTCGCCCGCCGACTGGGCAAGGCGGGCCCGCCGCGACGCACGTTTCGCCTCGGCCTTGGTCGCGCGGCGGTCAACCGCTGTCAGGACGGGTGAGGCGCGTTCGGCATCGAGCGTCGCCTCGCCCTGCGCAGCGGGGCTGTCTGCGTCGCCCAGGGGCTTCAGGTCGGTGAAGGTGATCGAAACCGGTTCGTGCTGGAGCGCGGCTGGCGTCGTGTCGAAGCTGTCGCTAGCGCGGTGCTCGTCGAAGCGTGGAGTCGCCGGTGTCCGAGCGGCAGCACGATGTCGCGGCCGCGCGCTGCGGACGCGCCGTCCACGCCTTGCTGCCATCCTGTCGAGGGTGCGCAGGATGCGCGCGGGGTCGATCGGACGCGCGCAGGTGCATCGCGCGCGCCCGGCGGGGGCATGTCGCCGATGAACAGCGTGTCGTCCATTCGCTCGCTGCGCGATCGAGTTGCCTGCGACGACAGGGTGGTTCGCATCGGCGACGATGAAGTCGGCGTCGGCGATCGGCTCGACCTGCACGTAGCCTGGCTCGCGCGTCGCTGCCTGCCCGAAGCAGTACGTCAGCGTCTTGCGCTCGAACTCGCTGAAGCCGTGCAATGCAACGCGATAGTGCGCCGGCATGAAGGCCTCAGTCACGGAAGTTGTTGAACGTCAACGGCAGGTCTGGCAACTCCTTGCGAAGCAGCGCCATCGACGGCCTGCAGATCGTCGCGCTTGGCGCCGCTGATGCGCACGCTGTCGCCCTGGATGGCCGCCTGCACCTTGAGCTTGCTCTGCTTGACGAGCGTCTGCATCTTCTTCGCCACGTCGCTCGCTATGCCGCTGCGCACGGTCAGCAACTGCTTGACCTTGTCGCCGCCGATCTTCTCCACCTTGGCGCTGGTGTCCACGTAGCGCAGGTCCACGTTGCGCTTGGCCAGCTTGGTGAGCAGGATCTCCGTCACCTGGGCGATCTGGAAGTCGCTGTCGGCGTACAGGGTGATCTCCTTGTCCTTGCCGGCAAGCTCGATGCGCGCCGACGAACCCTTGAAATCGAAGCGCGTGCCGATCTCGCGGTTGCTCTGCTCGATGGCATTGCGAAGCTCCACCAGATTGGGATCGATGACGGCGTCGAAGCTGGGCATGGTCTGACCGTGTTGCCGAGATGGAATCGGATGGTACGCGGTAGCGCCGCGGACACCGGTCCCGGGTGTCTGCCGGGGTGTCCGCGGGGGATGCGTCGGATCGGCGAAAATTCTGCCATGCAGATCGAGACAGGCGTCAGCCTGCGTCCCTACAACACTTTCGGCCTGCCCGCGCTTGCGCACAAGCTCGTTCGCGTGTCCAGCGAGGCCGACGTGCGCGCCGTCGTCGACGACCCGGAGTTCGGCCGCGCGCCGAAGTTCGTCCTCGGCGGCGGCAGCAACATCGTGCTGACGCGCGACGTGCAGCCGCTGGTGCTCAAGATCGAGCTGCGCGGCCGCCGCCTGCTCGAGGAGCGCGGCGACGCCACCATCGTCGAGGCCGGCGCCGGCGAGAACTGGCACGACTTCGTCGCCTGGACGCTGGCGCAGGGCTGGCCGGGGCTGGAGAACCTGGCGCTGATCCCCGGCACCGTCGGCGCCGCGCCAGTGCAGAACATCGGCGCCTATGGCGTCGAACTGCAGGATCGCTTCGACTCACTGACGGCGGTCGACCTGATGACCGGCCGCACTGTCACGCTGACGCGCGAGATGTGCCATTTCGGCTACCGCGACAGCGTGTTCAAGCGCGCGCTCGCCGGCAAGAGCGTGATCACGCGGGTGCGTTTTCGCCTGCCTCGCCCATGGCAGCCGGTGCTCGGCTACCTCGATCTCGAGCGGGCGCGGCTCGAGTCGGGCATCGCCCGGCCCGACGCGAGGCAGGTGTTCGACTGGGTCTGCGCGATCCGCCGCGCCAAGCTGCCAGATCCGGCGCAGGTCGGCAATGCGGGCAGCTTCTTCAAGAATCCGGTCGTCAGCGATGCGCAGTGCCGCGACATCATCGGCCGTGACCCGGAGGTCGTGCACTATCCGCTCCCCGACGGCCGCATCAAGCTGGCGGCGGGCTGGCTGATCGACGCCTGCGGCTGGAAGGGCAAGACCATCGGCCGCGCAGGGGTGTACGAGAGGCAGGCGCTGGTCCTCGTCAACCGCGGCGGCGCGATCGGCGCCGAGGTGCTGACGCTCGCTCGCGCGATCCAGGAAAGCGTCTATGGGCGCTTCGGCATCCGACTCGAGCCGGAGCCGGTGCTGCTGTAGGCAATCCCGGACTCTTGGCAAGCGCCCTCGCACAAAGTTTCCCCCTTGTGCACCGGGTCTGGCAGCGGTGTAATCGATCGTCCGCCCGGGCGGCGGATCTCCCGATGAACCTGAACGTTCCTTGCACCGCGCGTTACCCGGGCGCACAGCCCGCAGGCGGTGGCCGCCGTGCCTGCCGGCGCGCTGTGGGCGTGAACTCGCGAGGGCCTGATGGACACGGCCTTCGTCCATGAAGGGGCCGGCTTCGAGCGGCTCTGCGCCGGGCTGAAGCGCGATGGCGGGCACTGGGTGCTGGCGGTCGGAGGCTTGCTGATGCGCAGCCGCTTTCAGCCGATCTACAGCCTGGTGCATGGCCGGGCCGTTGGCCACGAGGCCCTTTTGCGGGCCGAGGATGCGTGCAGTGGACTGCCGGTCGAGCTGCCCGTCGCGCTGCGTGGCGACGGTTCGTTTGCCGACCTGCTGCAACGCGACCGTGCGGCGCGCCTGGTTCACGCGCTGAACTTTGCCGAGATGGCGCCACCGGCGCACTGGCTGTTCTTCAACATGCAGCCGCAGGTCTTCGTTGCAGCGGCGCGTCTGGCACACGACAAGTTCCAGGGGGCGCTGCAGGCGCGCTCCGGATTGAAGGGCCACCAGCTGGTGCTCGAAGTGCTGGAAGACGCCGTGCCCAGCGACGCCGATTTCGATCGCGGCGCGCGCACGGCGCGGGCGAACGGCTGCCTGATTGCACTCGACGATTTCGGCGCCGGGCATTCGAACTTCGACCGCGTGTGGCGGTTGCAGCCCGAAATCGTCAAGCTCGACCGCAGCCTGGTGCTGCGTGCGGCGCTCGAGCCGCAGGCGCGCCGCGTGGTGGCGCAGATGGTGTCGCTGCTCCACCAGTGCGGTGCGCTGGTGCTGATGGAAGGCATCGAGACTCCCGAGGAGGCCTTCGTCGCACTGGACGTGCAAGCCGACCTCGTGCAAGGCGACCTGTTCGCACGCCCGGCATCCGCGCTGGTGCCCCCCGACGACGCACCGCAGGCGCTGCGCAGGCTGTGGGACGACTACGAGGTGCGTCGCGCCCAGGAGCAGCGCAGCTACCGCGAGCGCATCCGCCCCTACTTCAGTGCCATCGGCTACGCATCGGCACTGCTTGCCGATGGGCTCGCGCTGGCCGAGGCCGCATCCACCTTCCTGCAACTTCGACGTGCCGAGCTGTGCTACCTGTTGGACCGCGATGGCCGCCAGATCGGCGCCAGCGAGTGGGCGTCGCAGCGCCAGCACCGGGAGCCTCCTGCCTTCGCGCCAATGCGCGAGACCGCGGGCGGACACTGCGGGCGCCGGCCGTACTACCGGCGTGCGATGGAAAGCGTCGGCAAGGTGCAGGTCACGCGCCCGTACCGCACACTGCACGGTGCGCACCTGTGCATCACCGTCTCGGTGGCGTTTCGCAGCCAGGATGGAGTGCGCGTCGTCTGCGGAGACGTGGGCTGGGACGGCGAGACCGCCTGAGCCGCCTTCGCCGGGTCGTTCGACGGGCGTTTCGCTTCGGCCCGCGCCGTGGTGACACATGCAGTCGGGCTGTCAGGTTGCGTGCATCGACGCAGAGCTGGAGCATGACGCAGTGTGGCTCGCCCCCGGCCCTCCCGCACGCGACGGGTTCAGGGTTGTGGAGCATGGTGCGTGCGCTGGTGCTGCGTTACCTTGGCGGCCTTCGAAGGGAGTCCCGACCGTGAGCCAAGACGCCGTCCGTCCGCACCATGCCCATTGGCCGCGTCGCCTGCCGCGCCAGCTTGCGGTGCCCGCCACCACGCTGTGGTTCAACCTCGAGGTCTCGGCGGCGCGCTTCCCCGACAAGACAGCCTACGTCTACGGTGGCAGGTCGCTCTCGTTCGCCGGATTGAAGCGCCAGGCCGAGCAGTTGGCGGGCTGGCTGCAGAGTGCCGGCGTCGAGCGCGGCGACCGCGTGGCGCTGTTCATGCAGAACTGCCCGCAGTTCGTCGTCGCGTTCTATGCCGTGATGCGCGCCAACGCCGTGGTCGTGCCCGTCAATCCGATGAATCGTGCGGACGAGTTCGAGCACTACATCGCAGACCCCGACACGAAGGTCGTGATCTGCGCGGCCGACCTGGCGGGCTTCGTTGCCACGGCGAATTCCGCCGTGCCGGCCGAGCGGCGCCTGAAGCGGGTGCTCGTGGTGCACTACGCCGATGCGCTGCCGGAGGTCATCGACGAGGACAGCGCGCTGCCGCCGGCGATCGAGCAGTGGCTGCGCGCCGAGGTGCCGCTGCCCGCAGGCTTCGCGCGCTGGAGCGACGCGCTCGCCGCCGGCGTGGCCCCTGGCCCACAGCTCGCCAAGCCCGACGACCTGGCGCTGCTGCCCTACACCTCGGGGACGACCGCACTGCCCAAGGGCTGCATGCACACCCACCGCACGCTGATGAGCAACGCCGTCGGCGGTCAGTGGGGATGGGCCGGCGCCGAGAGCGTGAGCCTGGCGGTGGTGCCGATGTTCCACATCACCGGCATGCTGTACGGCGTGCTCGGCGCGGTCTATACCGGCGCGACGACGGTGCTGATGCCGCGCTGGGACCGCGAACTCGCCGGGCGGCTGATCTCGCACTACCGGGTGACGCACTGGACCTGCATCCCGACGATGATCATCGACCTCTTCGGCAGCCCGAACTACAAGACCTTCAATCTCTCGAGCCTGGTCTACCTGAGTGGCGGCGGCGCGGCGATGCCGCAAGCGGTGGCCGAACGGCTGCGGCAGGAGTTTGGCCTCACCTTTGCCGAAGGCTACGGTCTGACCGAGACCGCCGCACCCAGCCACGCCAACCCGCCGGAGCGCGCCAAGTTGCAATGCCTGGGGATGCCGATCTACGGCGTCGATTCACGCATCGTCGACCCGGTCACGTTTCAAGAGCTGCCCGCCGGCGAAGTGGGCGAGATCGTGACCCATGGCCCGATGGTGTTCAAGGGCTACTGGAAGCACACCGAGGCGACCGCCGCCGCGTTCATCGAGCTCGACGGCAAGCCGTTCTTCCGCACCGGCGATCTCGGCCGGATGGACGAGGAGGGCTATTTCTTCCTCACCGACCGTCTGAAGCGGATGATCAACGCGAGCGGCTACAAGGTCTGGCCGAGCGAGGTCGAACTGCTGCTGTTCAAGTGCCCCGCGGTGCAGGAGGCCTGCATCGTCGCGGCCAGGGACGCCTACCGCGGCGAGACCGTCAAGGCGGTGGTCGTGTTGCGCGCCGAGGCCCGGGACAAGACCAGCGAGCAGGACATCATCGCCTGGTCGCGCGAGCACATGGCTGCGTACAAGGTTCCCAGGATCGTGCAGTTCGTCGATGCCTTGCCGAAATCGGGCTCGGGCAAGGTGATGTGGCGAATGTTGCAGGACCAGGACGCGGCCGGCACCTGAGCGAGTGCCGGCTGCTGCAAGGCGACAGCCGAGGGGCGCTCAGAACCGGGACCCTGGCTCCTGCAGGAATGCCAACTCCGCTTCGTTCGACATCCGGCCGAGCAGCGCGTTGCGGTGTGGGAAGCGGCCGAAGCGGGCGATCACCGCGCGGTGGCGAAGCGCGAAGTCCAGCATGCCGTTCAGCTCAGGCGCCTGCGCAGCGAGCTGCGTGAACAGGCGCACCGCTTTCTCCTGCGCGGCCAGGTCTTCGGCGTGCTCGAACGGAAGGTAGACGAACGCACGCTGCACCGGTAGCAGCGCCGAGTCCTGCGCGGACGCGACCATGGCGCGCGCGGCGGCCAGCGCCTGCGCATCGCCGGCAAAGGCGCGCGGCGAATCGCGAAATGCGTTGCGCGTGAACTGGTCGAGCAGCAGGATGCGGGCGAGCGCCTCTTCGGGCCGTGCGTCCCAGTCGTGCAATTCATCGCGCAGTGCCTGCTCGATCAGCGGCCCGAAGCGTTGCGCAATCTCGGCATCGAAAGCGCCGCTGCTGCGGAACCACTCGGCGCGCGCCTGCCCGTGAGCCGGCGAGCCCGGCACGCCGAACCAGAAATCGAGCACCTTGCCTGCCGCGGCGTCCACCTTGGAATCCGTAGGCTGCGGCGGGTTCACGCGAGGAGATCGCGCGTCTGCGGGTGGCGCCGCATGTAGGTTCGCACATAGCTGCACTGCGGCTCGACCTTGAGGTCAGCGACGCGCGCATGGGCGAGCGCGGCCGCGACAAGCCTGGCAGCAATGCCACGCCCCTCGAGTGACGGGTGGACTTCGGTGTGCGTCATCTGCATCACGCCGGCCGCAAGCCGGTACTCGGTCACGCACAGATGACCCTCGACGATGGTCTGAAAGCGGCCGCGCTCGGGCAGGTGTTCGATCGTGATCGTCATCGCCGTCAGGCCGCGTTCAACGCCAGCGGCGTGATCTCGACCGAGCGCTCGCCCTCGCTCACGAAGACGGTTCCGTCCTGCACCGAGACCTGCAGTTGCATCGAGCGCCGCGTGAGCGCCGCGAGCGCCTGGCTCTGCGACGCATCGACTTGCCACACGGCGACGTTGCGCGCGCGGCCGATCTTGCTGCAGATGCCGTTCCACCACACGGGCGTGCTGCTGGCAAAGCTGAGCACCGTGACCCGCCCGGCGCGTGGGCTGTTGCGCAGGATGCGCCGCTCATCGGGCTGGCCGACGTCGATCCAGTGCACGATCTGACCCGTCAGGTCCTTCTGCCAGAGGTCGGGTTCGTCAGTGTCCCATAGGCTCTTGGCCAGCTCGAGCGCACCGTGGTCGGCACTGGCCGGGGCGTTCAGCGCATAGGCGAGCACGCGAATCATCATCCGCTCGTCGGTCTCGGACGGGTGGCGGGCGATGGTCAGGAAGTGCTCGCCGTAGACGCCGCGGTCCATGTCGGCGAGCTGGAGCTGAGCTTTGTAGATCGTGGCCTTGAGCGCCATGCAGGTCTCTCGCAGGGGCGAAGCGGGTACTTCGCCAGGCCGCGAGGTTACCGCAGCCGGCCGAGAGACAATCTGACGCTACGAGCAAACCGAGCACCGCATCATGAGCATGAAGAAGACCGACCTAGAGAAGGCCCTGGCCAAGAAGATCACCGGGCGCATGGCGGGCGCGGGCGTCGCACCGCGCTTCGGCGCCGGGGCCGCCAGCCTGCATGACCGGCGCGAGCAGCGCCGGCGCGATGCCGCCGCCGGATTGGTGCCATTCGCCTGCAAGCTGCCGCAGCCGCTCGTCAAGCGGCTCATTGAGCGCGCCGCCTCGCACGAGGGCGGCGTCAATGTGCTGCTGGCGCAGCTGCTCGAGCGAGGTCTCGGCGAGCCGTAGACCGTTGCCCGCGTGCCCGTGCGCTGCCGAGTCGCCCTGGCATCATTCGCGCCGCGGGATCCTGCGCGAGCCCGCGAACACTGCCCTGACGGATGCAATCGATGAAACGACAAGACTTCCCTGCACGAAACCCCCTGCTCGCGCTTGCCATCGGCGCCTGCCTGTCGATCGTTGCGCCGGCATCGCTGGCCGCTGACGCGCCAACGCCTGCGCCCGCCGTGAAGCCGCCGCCGAAGGCTGCGGCCAAGGTTCCCGCGAAGGGCGCCGATGCCAAGCAGCCCGAGGGCAGTCCGGCGGGAGGCACCGGCAGCAACACACTGCTGACGCGAGAGGAACTGCGCCAGTGCATGACCGAGAAGGACAGGATCAAGCAGGAGACCGCCGACGTCGTGCAGGCGCAGGCCGCGCTCGCCAGAGATCGCGCGGAGATCGACAGCGTGTCGGCGGCGATCGATGCCGACAGGGCCGGCGTCAACCGCAGCGACCAGGCGGCTGTGGACGCGTTCAACGAGCGGTCCAAGGCACGCGTCAAGCTGATCGAGGCGTATCAGGCGGCGGCTCCGCAGTTCAATCGGCGCGTCGACAAGCTCGACACCGACAGGCAGGCCTACGACAAGGCCTGCATCGACCGTCGCTACGACGAGAAGGACCTCGAAGCCATCAAGGCCGGCCGATGAGCGGTGGCTCCCAGCACGGCGTGATCGCCGACGCCAATCCCTTGCTCGGGCCCTGGAACACGCCGTACGGCCTGCCGCCGTTCGAGGCCGTGCACGCGCGGCATTTCGGGCCCGCGTTCGATCTGGCGATGCGCGAGCACCTGGCCGAGATCGACGCGATCGCTGGCCTGGCCGCGCCGGCCGGATTCGACGACACGGTGGCGGCATTCGATCGCAGCGGGCGCTTGCTGGTGCGGCTCGAAGGGCTGTTCTTCAACCTGGCGAGCAGCCATGACCTCGCCGGAATTGCAGGCCGTCGAGCGCGAGCTGGCGCCCAGGCTCGCCGCTCACGAAAGCGCGATCTACCTGCACGCCGGCCTGTTCGCGCGCATCGCGGCGGTGCACGCGCAGCGCGCGGCGCTGGCCTTGAGCGCCGAGCAATGCCGCCTCGTCGAACGCATTCATCTCGACTTCGTGCGGGCCGGCGCCATGCTCGCCCCGGAGCCGAAGCGCCGCTATGCACAGGTGATGGAGCGCCTCGCCGAGCTGACGACACGCTTCGGCCAGAACGTGCTGGCCGATGAATCGGCCTTCCGGCTCGAGCTGGGCGGCGAGGCCGATCTGGCCGGTCTGCCCGACTTCGTTCGTGCCGTCGCGCGCGTGGCGGCCCGCGAGCGCGGCGTGAAGGCCGACGGCGTGGTCACGCTGTCGCGCTCGCACATCGTGCCTTTCCTCAGCTTCAGCGAGCGGCGCGACCTGCGCGAGCAGGCCTGGCGTGCCTGGACCTCGCGCGGCGAACACGATGGCGAGCACGACAACCGCGCCATCGCGGGCGAGGTCCTTTCGTTGCGCAACGAGCAGGCGCGGCTGCACGGCTACGCGAGCTACGCCGACTACGCACTCGCCGACACGATGGCGGGCACGCAGGCTGCAGTGGACGGGCTTCTGGCGCAGGTCTGGGGCCCGGCTCGCCGACGCGCCGATGCCGAACACGAGGCGCTGCGGGAACTGCAGCGCTCGCGCGGCGAAAGCCACGCGATCGAGGCTTGGGACTGGCGCTTCTATGCAGAGAAGCTGCGCCAGGCGCGCTACGAACTCGACGAGGCTGTCGTCAAGCCGTACTTCCCGCTCGAACGCATGGTGGCGGCTGCGTTCGATTGTGCGCAGCGGCTGTTCGGCCTGCGCTTCATCGAACAACCGACGGTCCGCGCCTACCACCCGGACGTGCAGGTCTACGAGGTGCGCGACGCGCAGGAGGCGCTGGTCGGGGTGTTCCTGCACGACAACTTCGCGCGTCCGACCAAGCGCAGCGGCGCCTGGATGAGTTCGTACCGAGAGCAGTCGCGCAACGGCACGCCGGAGGGCGTACTGCCGATCGTCGTCAACAACAACAACTTCGCCAGGGGCGCCCCAGGCGAACCCACGCTGCTGAGCTTCGACGACGCGACGACGCTGTTCCACGAATTCGGTCACGGCCTGCACGGCCTGCTGTCGAACGTGCACTTCGAACGCCTGTCGGGCACCAGCGTGCTGCGCGACTTCGTCGAGCTGCCGTCGCAGCTCTTCGAGCACTGGCTCGAGGATCCCGAGGTACTCAGGCGCCACGCGCGCCACCACCTCACCGGTGAAGCCATTCCGGAGGATCTCGTCCGGCGGCTGCAAGCGGCGCGCAAGTTCAACCAGGGTTACGAGACGGTGCGCTACGCGGCGTCGGCCTTGGTCGACATGGCCGCGCACGCGCTCGCCGACGCGCAAGCGCCCGACATCACGGCCCTCGAATGCGAGGTGCTGGAACGCATCGGCCTGCCGCCGGCGATCGGCATGAACCACCGGCTCGCGCACTTCCAGCACCTGTTCTCCGGTGCGAGCTACGCCGCCGGCTACTACGTATACCTGTGGGCCGAAGTACTCGACGCCGATGGCTTCGACGCCTTCGTCGAGGCCGGCGATCCGTTCGACCCGGGAGTCGCCGAGCGGCTTCGGCGCTTCATCTATTCATCGGGCAACACGCTCGAACCGCGCCAGGCCTACCTGGCGTTCCGTGGCCGCGAGCCGAGCATAGAGCCCATGCTCAGGCAGCGCGGGCTGCTGGAAGGCAGTCCGGCCTAGCGCGCAGGCGACCGCAAGGCCACAACGGCGAAGCCGTTGCGGTGAAGGCTCATATCGCGAAGCGATGTGATGCCGAAACCAAAAAAAAACCGCGGCAAGCCGCGGTTCTTTCAGCACCGAAGCGAAGCTTCAGAGCGGCTTGATGTTCGCTGCCTGCAGACCCTTCTGGCCTTGCTTGACTTCGAACTGGACGCGCTGGTTCTCGGTCAGCGTCTTGAAGCCGCTGCCTTCGATGTCGCGGAAATGGGCGAACAGGTCGGCGCCGCCTGCGTCCTGGGCAATGAAGCCGTAGCCCTTGCTCTCGTTGAACCACTTCACGGTGCCGGTTTGGGTAGTCATCTAACGTTCCAATCTAAACGAAGTCTCGGTGAAGACTGACTCGACCTTGAGTCATGTCGTAGCCAAGACAATAAATATGCGCAGCGAATGCGGGCGCATGCGAAGACGCACAAGAAACGAACCCGGGGGATTTCCAGCGAGACCTGACGCGAGAACCGCGACAGGGTACCGACCTCAAAGCACGATGGACTTGTACAACTCCACGCCGCGAATTATATCTCAAAGTCGCCGGTCGATGGCGGCGAGACCGACGCGTCCCGCGTGACGACGCGGTTGCGCCCGCTGTGCTTGGCCTCGTAGAGTGCAGTGTCGGCGCGATGCAGCATGCCGCCCTCGGTATCGCCGCCGGCGTGCGAGACGGTCACGCCGATGCTGACGGCCAGGCCGTGATCCGTGAACCAGCGGCTGGTGTCGATGGCGCTGATCTGCTCGCGCAGGCGCTCGGCGGCCTGGCCTGCCGACTCGAGGTCCGTCTGTGGCAACACGACCAGGAACTCCTCGCCGCCCAGCCGACCGACGAATACCGGCTCGCGCACGGCCTCGGTCATGACCCTGCCGACTGCGCGCAGCACCTCGTCGCCGACCGCGTGCCCGTAACGATCGTTGATCGGCTTGAAGTGATCCAGGTCTGCAATCAGCAGCGCGCAGGTCGGCGACTCCGGCCCCTCGAGCAGCGTTCGCAGCCGTGTCAGCACGGCGCGGCGGTTCGGCAGGCCCGTCAGCTCGTCTGTCATCGCGAGCAGGCGCATGCGCGCCGTCGAGCGCCGCATGCGCCAGGCCATCACCCCGAGGATCAGCGTCAGCGAGGCCGCCAGCACGGCCACCTGTACCAGCAGGCTGCTCAGCGTGCGTGCACTCTTGAGCGCGGCCTCCACGGCGTCGCGTTCCCTCTGCAGCAGGCGGTACTCCTTCTCCTTGGCCTCGCTGTCGAATGCGACCTTCAGCGACGCGAAGCGCTGGTCGAGCTGGCGCTGCAGCAACCGGTCGGAGCTGGCCTTGAAGTCGCGATGGATCTCGTAGGCGGCGCGCCAGTCGCCGAGCTCGGCCAGCGTCTGCGACAGCTCGCGGTAGGTGTCGACCATTTCGTGTTGCGAGTCGGCACTCCTGAAGATCGCCAGGCCCTCGTCGAGGGACGCGAGGCTGTCGGCCGGACGCTTGAGCAGGCGCAGCGCGATGCCGCGTTGGAGCAGGATCTGCGCGCGCAGCCGCGCGTCGGGTATCTGCTGCTGCAGCGCGTCGGCCTGCGCGAGCAGGGCCAGGGCGCCGCCGGCATCGCCGAGCGCATTGCGCACGCTGGCCAGGCCGCGCAGGGCGTGCGCCTCGCCGCGCTGGTAATGGATCTCGCGGCACAGGGCGAGCGAGCTCTCGAAGGCCTTGCGCGCCTCGTCCCACGCGCCGAGATTCTCGTTGGTGCGGCCGATGTTGTGCCAGGTCACGGCCTGCTCGCGCAGTTGTCCCGCCGCCAGCTGTGCGTCTAGCGTGTGCCGGAAGTACTCCCGGGCCTGGGTGAAATCGCCCATCCGGTTGTAGATGATCGCGATGCCGTTGAGCGTGGTCGCCGCCTGCTGGGGCAGATCGAGCTTTTCGTACAGCGCCTGTGCGCGCCGCAGGTCCACCAGGCCGGCGGCGTAGTCGCCTTGCACCCCGCGCAGGTAGCCGCGCTGGAACAACGCCCCGGCGAGCATCTCCTGGTCGCCTGCCGCGTCGGCGACGCCGACGGCCTGCTGGTACAGGCTCATCGCCTCCTCGTTGTGTCCCGCGTATTCGTGGATCTCGCCCTGGCATCCGAGCAACCCTGCGCGCAGACCGCCGCGTCGCAGCTTCGGCACGAGCGCCTCGGCGGTTGCCGCTTCACGCTCGGCCGCAACGCGGTCGCGCTCCGAGAGGTGGCTGCAGAGCAGGGTTCGCGCGCGGACCTCGAGGTCCGCGTCGGGCTGCCTTGCCAGCAGCGTCAGCGCCTCCTTCGCCAGGCGCTCGCTCTCGTCGGGGCGCATTCGCTGGGTCTGGGCGCTGCGGTCGACCAGCGCCTCGGCCGGGTGAACAGATCCCCGCGAAGCCTGCGGCGCCTGTGCCCACGCCGCGTGGGCGATGAGCAGGGTAGCCGTCCAGAGCAGGCGGTGATGCATCGGTGGCAGGGGGCGGGCGGCGGTGCACCCATTCTCGCTGCGTTGGTTTGCAGGCGCTTGGGCAGCGTGAATGTGGACGCACAAAGTGTGACAAGCTTGCATACGCGCCGCGGGCGATCCGATGCCGTGGTGTGCCGCCGATCCCCGGAGACCCCCGATGTTCCCGACCACCCTAGCCGGCAGTCTGCCCAAACCCGCCTGGCTCGCCGAAACGAACAAGCTGTGGCCGCAATGGCGCGCCGAAGGACCCGAACTGGCGCAGGCCAAGCTCGATGCGACGCTGCTGTGGATCAAGACGCAGGAAGATGCGGGCCTGGACATCGTCGGCGACGGCGAACAGTCTCGCCAGCATTTCGTGCACGGCTTTCTCGAACAGGTCGAGGGCATCGACTTCGAGCACAAGGTGAAGATGGGCATCCGCAACAACCGCTACGACGCGATGGTGCCGCAGGTGGTCGCGCCGCTGCGCCTGAAGCGTCGGGTCCACGCTGCCGAGGCGCAGTTCGCGCGTGCCCACACCAGGCGCAAGCTGAAGTTCACGCTGCCCGGCCCGATGACCATCGTCGACACCGTCGCCGATCGCCACTACGGCGACCGCATGGCGATGGCGATGGCCTTCGCCGAACTGCTGAACCAGGAAGCGCTGGCGTTGCAGGAGGACGGCGTCGACATCATCCAGTTCGACGAGCCGGCGTTCAACGTCTACCTGCAGGACGCCGCCGAGTGGGGCGTAGCCGCGCTGGAGCGTGCCGCGCGTGGCCTGACATGCACGACGGCAGTGCACATCTGCTACGGCTACGGCATCCAGGCCAATCTCGACTGGAAGCGCACGCTCGGCGACGAATGGCGACAGTACGAGCGGATCTTTCCGGCGCTCGCCCGCAGCAGCATCGCCCAGGTCAGTCTGGAGTGCGTCCACTCCCGCGTGCCGCCCGAACTGATGGCCCTGCTCGAGGGCAAGGACGTGATGGTGGGCGTGATCGACGTCGCCTCCGACGTGGTCGAGACGCCCGAAGACGTGGCCGACACCATCGGTCGCGCCCTGCAATTCGTGCCGAAGCACCGTCTGCTGGCGTGCACGAATTGCGGCATGGCACCGATGCCGCGCGCGGTTGCCGAAGCCAAGCTCAAGGCGCTGGCGCTGGGCGCGGCGCTGGCACGCGAACGCTATCGCTGAACCCAGGAACGTGCCGGGCGCACAATCCGCGGCTGAAACCCGAACCGCTTCAGGACATCCAGCGCATGCAGACGATAGCCTTCGAATTGCGGGGCGACCACATCACGCTCGATGCCCTGCTCAAGGCTACCGGCCTTGCGGGCAGCGGCGGTGGCGCCAAGGCCATGGTTGCTGCAGGCAAGGTGCAGGTAGACGGCCGCGAGGAGTTGCGCAAGACCTGCAAGCTCAGACCGGGGCAGGTGGTCGGCGTGCACGGCACGCGGGTGCGGATCGTTGTGCCTGGCGCAGCCGCGCCAGCGGCGGACCCCGTGGCTTGACGGCGCGACGGCGCCGCGCGATCACTTCTTCTTCTTGCTGCGATCGGGCACCACGGTCGTGATCGGCGCGGACTGCGCCAGCGGCGCCACCGGCTTGGGCGGGCCACTGTCCTTCTTCGGCTTCTTCGCTTCCTTGTTGCTGCGCTGCTGTCCCTTGGCCATGGCGGCTCTCCGTTGCCTCGACAGCGCGAAGTATCGCGCAGCGCCAGCGAGTGCACCGCGAGGCGCATGAAACGGCACTTGACGCCTGTCAACGCTTCTGCCGCAAGCGCCCGCGATGATCGATGGGCCCCGCGACCGATCTCGCCCTTCGAAAGGCTGACATGTACCAGAAGATCCTCGTACCCGTGGACGGAAGTCCGACCTCCTCGCGCGGCCTGCAGGAGGCCATCAAGCTCGCCAGGCTCACCGGTGCGCGTCTGCGCCTGATCCACGTCGTTGACGAGATTTCGTTCGCGACCGGCATGGAGGCAGCGACGATGGCCACCGGCGAAATGATGCAGTTGCTGCGCGAAGGCGGCGCGCTGCTGCTGAAGAGGGCCTCTGCACGCGTCGAGAAGGCAGGCCTGCGCGTGGACACCGTGCTGTGCGACAGCATCGCCGGCCGGGTATGCGACCACGTCATCGAACAGGCAAGACTCTGGCGGGCCGATCTGATCGTGCTCGGCACGCACGGCCGACGCGGTGTCGGCCGGTTGCTGATGGGCAGCGATGCCGAAATGATCGTGCGCTTGGCCAGCGTGCCGGTGCTGCTGGTCAGGGCGAAGGAGGCCGCGACTCCGGGGGTGGAACGGGCGCCCTGACGGAGAGCTCTCAGGCGGTCTGCGCGATCCCGGCAATCGCCCACTCGCGGCTGCCGTCGCCAGCCTTGACGAGGTGCCAGACCTCGTCGAACGGCGTCGCCGCACCGTCCTTCTCTTCGCGGATCAGCCCGTGGAAACGCACGCTCACCACCTGGCGGGTGTCCTCCTGCGCGAAGTCGAGCACCTGCGCATCGAGTTGCACCACGTCGGTCTGCTGCTGCGCGCCCTTGCGTTCCTGAAGGTCGAGCCTGAACACGGCGAACATTTCGGGTGTCGCGAACTGGCGCAGATCCTCGAGGTCGGCCCTGTCGTTGGCCGCCTGCATGCGGATGAAGATCAGCTTGGCAATGCGCTCGAAACCCGCGCTATCGAAGCCCGCGGGCAAGTTGGGTCCGCCCTGCGCCGGTATTGGCGCCAATACCGGGGTCGACAGCGAAGCGCCGGCGCCAGGTGGTGACGTCCAGCCAGCATCGCGCGCCGCGCCCGCGTATTGAAGGCCTTGCGCCACCGTGGCATCCGCCGGGTTCTGTGCGGCGGGGCCGAAGCGCCGCATCACGAAGCGAACCGCCACGACCGCGACCAGACCCAGCAGCATGATCATCAGCAGGTTCCCGAACTCCTGGCCCATGCCGAGGTGGCTAGCCAGCGCGGCCAGCCCGAGGCCTGCCGCGAGGCCGGCGATCGGGCCCATCCACGAGCGCCGGGGCGCTGCGGCCGGCGCCGCCGTGCCCGCTGCGGTGGGCGCCGCGGTGGGCGCTTGCTGAGCCGGAGGCGATGTCGGCGTCGGTTTGGCCGGCATCTGGCGCTGCATGCCCGACGTGCCTCCGCCACCCAGGCGCCTGGCCTGCGCGTCGAGTGCCACGAAACTTACCCCCAGCAAGGCGATAAACACGCTCAACAGAATCTTCTTCATGAATCTCAAACTCCTGACAGCAAGGAATTGCGCCGACCGTCGCCATGACGACGCTCGGTTCACACATGAACAGGTCGCGATCCTACATGGGAACCGTTCGCAGGAGTACAAGGTCTGCGGCGCACTGGCCGGCTGCGGGTTGCGATCGCTGGCGCCAACTGGCATTCAGGCATCGCGAACATCGGCAACCGGCTTCTCGCCGAAGTCCGGTCGGCGCAGGAAGGCGAGCACCTTGGTGGCGGCCGCGACCGGCGAGTCGAGCTGCCCGGACGCCTTGAACTGCACGAAGCGGGCGTGGTCGGGAAAGCGTGCCGGGTCGGCGACGCGCAAGTGCAGCTGCATGTCGGTGTCGATCACGCCGGGTGCCAGCGAGACGATGCGCGCCGGGTGCGTTGCAACGGCCTGGTCGAGCGCCACCGATCGCGAGAAGTGGTCGAGCCCGGCCTTGACTGCGCAGTAGCTCGCCTGGCTGGCCATCGCGGTGCGGCCCAGCCCGGACGAAATGTTGAGCACCTTGCATTCGCCGAGCCGGCGCGCGCGCCAGGCGAGCGTTGCACGCAGGAAGGCGGCCGTCAGCAGCAGCGGCGTCTCCAGCCCGACGCGCAGCGCAGCCGACAACTCGGCAGCATCGGCCTCCTCGAGCGGACCGAGGTGCGTGAGCATTGCCGCGTTGTTGATCAGCGTCGCGCTGTCGAAGGCCTCGCCGGCCTGTGCCTGAAGCCAGGCCTCGAGGCGTGCCGCCGCTGGCGTGGGCTCGGCGAGGTCCAGCGTCCACTGTTCGAGCGTCGCACCCGCCGCGCTGGCCCGTTCCGCGAGTAGGGGATGGGCCGTTCGAGAGATGCACAGCAAGACACTGCCAGGTTGCAGCAATTGTTCGGCCATTGCCGCGCCCATGCCGCGCGAGGCACCGGTGAGGATCGTCAGTCGAGTCGTCATGCCACGAGTCTACGGTGTCAGAACGGTGGCACGCTGCAGAAGCCGATGCGCTCGCCGCTGAGCGGGTGCGCCAGCGCCAGCGCGCTCGCGTGCAGCAGCAGCCGCGCAGACTGCGCCTGCACTTCCGGCGGGGCATACAGCGTGTCGCCGACGATCGGGTGGCCGATCGCGAGCAGGTGCACGCGCAATTGGTGCGAGCGGCCGGTCAGCGGTTGCAGCTCGACGCGGCTGAGCCCGTTCGGCAGGTCGCGGCCGAGCACGCGGTAGCGGGTGAGCGAGGGCTTGCCGCCGTGCACGTCCACCTTCTGGCGCGGGCGTTCGGGCCAGTCGGCTGCGAGTGGCAAGGCGATCTCGCCCCAACCATCGCCGGCCGGCGACGCCAACAGGCCGGACACGACCGCGACGTAGCGCTTGTCGACCTCGCGCCGCGCGAATGCGTTGCCGAGCGCGCGCTGCGCTGCAACGCCGCGCGCCATCAGCATCAGACCGGAAGTGGCCATGTCGAGCCGGTGGACGACGAGCGCATCGGAGAATTCGGCCTGCACGCGGCTGGCCACGCAGTCCTGCAGGTGCGCGCCGCGCCCTGGCACGGCGGGCAGTCCGCTCGGCTTGTCGATCACGAGCAGCGCTTCGCTGCAATGGACGAACGCCAGCTCGACGGCGCGTGATTCGAGCATCCGGCGGCGGTCAGAAGACGTCGACCAGGCCCGATTGCGCGGCCGACTCCGGGCTGGAGCCGGCGGCGCGGACAAGTTGCAGCGCCTGCTCACGCGGCAGCCCGAGCCGCTTGAGGAGGCACGCGGCCGCAGTACCGGTGCGGCCGATGCCGGCCGCGCAGTGCAAGAGGGCCACGTCGCCGCTCGTGACGCCCTGCGCAATGCGCTCGATGCCTTCGCGAAACTGCTCGAGGTTTGCGGCCAGGCCGAGGTCGCGCATCGGCAACTGCAGCCAGCGCATCGGCAGCGTGCCTCGGTGCAGCGCCGCGTCGTAGCCGGGCGATAGCGACGCGAGTTCGTGGCGGGGCGTCAGGCAGACCAGCAGAGTCAGCTGGGCGCGCCGCGCCTCGGCGAGGAACGACTCCCACGGCTCGAGCCGGCCGGGCATCGAGTGCAGCCACAGCGCGCCCATGACGGGCTCGGGAAGGGGGACGGGGCGAAATGACATCGGTCGAAGTCGGGGGCCAGCCCCCCGACAGCAGATTGTCACGGATCGCCGTGCGCAATGAGCGTGCGTGGCGCCATCGGCCTGGCACGGCGCGTGCGAGGCACTGCACAATCGGATGCCGATCGCCGGCACGTGCCGGCCAGCTTCGCTGCGGCGCGCCCTCGATCTGGCCTCTCGACGCATGAGTATCCGCAACCTCGACCCCTTGTTCGCTCCGGCCTCGGTGGCCGTGTTCGGCGCTTCGCAACGGCCCGCCAGCGTGGGTGCCACGGTGTGGGCCAACCTGCGTCGGGGTGGCTTCAAGGGCCCGGTGCTCGCCGTCAACCCGAAGTACCGCGAGCTCGACGGCCAGAAGGTCTTCGCGCGCGCGGCCGACTTGCCGTCGGCTCCCGATCTGGCCGTGATCTGCACGCCGCCGGCCACCGTTGCCGGCCTGATCGGCGAGTTGAGCGCCCTTGGCACGCGGGCCGCCGTGGTGCTCACAGCCGGGCTCGATGCCGCGCAGAAGGCGGCCATGCTGGCGGCGGCGCGTCCCCACCTGCTGCGCATCCTCGGCCCCAACTGCATCGGCCTGCTGGTGCCGCACCTCGGCTTGAACGCCAGCTTCGCGCAGACCGACGCATTGCCGGGCGAACTGGCGTTCATCTCGCAATCGGGTGCGCTGGTCACCGCGATGCTCGATTGGGCACGCTCGCGCGCGATCGGCTTCTCGCACGTCGTGTCGCTCGGCGAGCACGCCGACGTGGACTTCGGCGACATGCTCGACTTTCTGGCCAGCGACCCGCAGACACGCGCCATCCTGCTCTACATCGAGGCCATCGAATCGCCGCGCAAGTTCATGTCGGCGGCGCGTGCCGCGGCGCGCAACAAGCCGGTGATCCTGGTCAAGGCCGGGAGGTCGCACCAGGGTCAGCGCGCCGCGGCCTCGCACACCGGCGCGCTGGCCGGCTCCGACAGGGTGTACGAGGCGGCCATCGCGCGCGCCGGCATGCTGCGCGTGGACACACTGCTGGAGCTGTTCCTGGCGGCCGAGACGCTGGCGCGCTTTCGCGCCAATCGCAGCGACGAGCTCGTGATCCTGACCAACGGTGGCGGCGCCGGTGTGGTCGCCGCCGACGCCGCTTCGCATTCCGGCGTCAAGCTGGCCGATCTGGGCGAACCCACCCTGCAGCGGCTGGATGCGCTGTTGCCGGCCAACTGGTCGCACGGCAACCCGGTGGACATCATCGGCGACGCGCCGGTGGAGCGCTACGTGCAGGCCCTGCAGGCCTTGAACGACGACCCGGCGGCCGGCGCCGTGCTGTTCATCCATGCGCCGACGGCCATCGTGCCCAGCGCCGAGATCGCGCGTGCCCTGGCGCCGATGGCCGGCCAGCCGGTGCCGCGACTGATGGCTTGCTGGCTCGGTGGGCGTCGGTGGCCGAGGCGCGCCGGGTGTTCCAGGATGCCGGCATCGCCAGCTACCCGAGCCCGAAGAAGCGGTGCGTGCATTCGCGATGCTGGTGACCTACCGTCGCAACCAGGCCCAGTTGATGGAGGCGCCCGCCACCACGCCGGCCAGCCCGCCGGCGCCGCCAGTGGCGTAGACACGGCGGCGGTGCGTGGCCTCGTGCAACAGGTCCTGGCCGAGGGCCGCGAGATGCTCAGCGAGCCCGAGGCCAGGCGGGTTCTGGCCGCCTGCGGCATTCCGGTGGTGGCCACGCGAAGCGTCGGCATCGCAGCCGCGAGACGGCCGTCGCGCGCCGCCGAGGCGATCGGCTTCCCGGTGGTGCTGAAGATCCTGTCGCCCGATATCTCGCACAAGTCCGACGTCGGCGGCGTGGCGCTGCAACCTCGACAGCGCCGCCGAGGTGCGCGCCGCGGCGCTGGCCATGCTCGCGCACGTGCGGCAAGCGCGACCCGACGCACGCATCGACGGCTTCACGCGTGCAGCCGATGGTGCAGCGCAGCCACGCCCACGAGTTGATCGTCGGCGCCAGCATCGACCAGCGTCTTCGGCCCGGTGATCCTGTTCGGCCAGGGTGGCACGGCGGTCGAGGTGGTGGCCGACCGCGCCGTGGCCCTGCCGCCGCTCAACGCGGCGCTGGCCCGCGCGCTGGTCGCAGCGCACCCGCGTCGCGAAACTGCTCGAAGGGTTTCGCGACACGCCCGGCGGCCGACCAGGACGCGCTTGCATGCCGTGCTGGTCGCGGTGTCGCAGCTGCTGGCCGACGTGCCGGAAATCGCCGAGCTCGACATCAACCCCCTGATCGTCGACCCCGAGGGCGCCATCGCGCTCGACGCCCGCATCCGCGTCAGTGCCGAGACGCCCGCCGGCGCGCACAACTTCGCGATCCGGCCCTACCCGGCGGCAACTGGTCGAGACCATCGTCTGGCGGGGGCGCCATCTGACGCTGCGGCCGATCCGGCCCGAGGACGAAGCCCAGCACCTGGCGTTCCTCGAGCGCCTGGACCCCGACGACATGCGCATGCGCGTCTTCTACAGCCGGCGCAGCATCGAACGCAGCGAGCTGGCGCGGCTGACGCAGATCGACTACGAGCGCGAGATGGCCTTCCTCGCCGTGGCCGAAGGCCCGGAGGGTGCGCGAGAGACGCTGGGCGTCGCGCGAGCGGTGGCCGACCCCGACAACGTCGACGCCGAGTTCGGCATCATCGTTCGCTCGGATCTGAAGGGCGCGGGATTGGGCAGGCTGCTGATGGACAAGCTGATCCGCACGCAGCGCGAGCACGGCACGCGGCGCCTGGTGGCGACGGTGCTCGCCGAGAACGTGGGCATGCTCGCGCTGGCGCGCGAATTGGGGTTCGTGCAGAGCCAGAACGAGCCTGTGGACGGCCTGCACGAGATCTATCTCATGCTGCAGCCCGAAGGCGACACCGATCGGACGCTCGATGAAGCCAAGCAAGGCGGGCGCAGCCGCGTCGAGGGGTTCCCGGGTCCGGTCGCCGAGGCATGAAGTGGCGATCCCGGCCTGGCGGCAAGCGCGTGCTCGTGCTGGCCGGCGCCCTGTTGGCGGCGGCAGCGCTGCGCGCCCAGCAGGCAGAGCCAGTGGAACCCGCGCCGCCTGCCACTTCGGCTCCGGCAGCTGCGGCGGTTCCCGCGTCGGGCCCGCCGCCACCGGCAGCGGCCTCGACGCTGAAGCGGGTCGAGGTGACCGGTAGCCGGGCCAGCGACAGCGAAGCGCGCCGTCAGTCCACCGCGGCGAAGATCGTCGTCGGCCGCGACGAGATCGAGCGCTACGGCGACAGCACGGTGGGCGAGCTGCTCAAGCGCCTGCCCGGCGTGACGATGCAGGGTGCGCCCGGGCGCGGTGGCGCGATCCGCATGCGCGGGCTGGGCGGCGGTTACACGCAGATCCTGCTCGACAGCGAGCGCGTGCCGCCCGGCTTCTCGCTCGATTCACTGGACCCCGAACAGATCGAACGCATCGAGATCCTGCGCGCCCCCACCGCCGAGACCGGCACGCGGGCGATCGCGGGCACCATCAACATCATCACCCGCGAGGGCTTTCGCAAGCGCATCAACGACCTGAAGCTCGGCGTCGCCCTCGACAACGGGCAATTGACACCGGGCCTTTCGTGGACGCGAAACGATAGCGTCGACGCGCTGGTCTACAACCTCTCGCTGAGTGCCCTCAGCCTGCGGCGCGACCACGACAGCGCGATCGTCACCACGAACCAGACGCTGGACGGCGGTGTCACGACGTTGGCGCAGAACGAGCAGATCGCGAGCCAGGAGCAGCGCGACCGGCTGAACCTGAGCTCGCGCCTGCAGTGGCGCGGCGAGCCGGGCGAGGCGCTCGTGCTGTCGCCGTTTGTCGTCCTGAGCCGAGGCCAGACGCAGCGTGAGGCGGTGCTGACGCAGAGCGTCGGTCTGCTACCACCTCCCTACGCAAGCGCACGGTCCGATAACGACAACCAGTATTCCATGCTGCGCCTGAACGGGCAGTGGAACCGGCGCCTTGCCGATGCGATGCGCGTCGAAATGCGCGGCGGCATCGGTGAGGTGCGCAACGCCAACCAAGTCGTGCGCAACGAAGTCGACGCGGCCGGCGCGCTGCTTCGCGTGATCGACGACGAGTCCAACGTTCGCGATCGCTCGTTCAACCTCACCGGCAAGCTCTTCGCGTTGGTCGATGGCGAGCACAGCATCGTGTCGGGTGCGGAGTTCGAGGGCACGCGGCGCGCCGAGACGCGCGTCACGCTGCAGAACGGCGAGCCGCTGCTCGCCGAGTTCGGCGAGAACTTCAACGCAGCCACCTCGCGCTTCGCGCTGTATGCGCAGGATGAATGGAACCCGACCGCGCAATGGGCGACGCACGCCGGCCTTCGCTGGGAAGGCATTGCCACGACGGGGGACCAGGCCGATGGCAGCCTCGTGCGCAATCTGAGCAACGTCTGGGCGCCGATCGTGCACGCGGTATGGAAGCCCGAGCCGGCGAGCCGCGACCAGCTGCGCATGAGCCTGACGCGAAGCTACCGCGCGCCGACGCTGCAGAGCCTGATCGCCCGGCCGTCGATCTCGGCGCGCTATCCGGTGCCCGGGCCGAACATCCCGACCTCGCCCGACCGTGTCGGCAACCCCGAACTGTTGCCCGAACTGGCGACAGGCATCGACGTGGCGATCGAGCACTACCTGCCCGGCGGCGGCGTACTCAGCGCGAACCTGTTCCGGCGCAACCTCGCCAACCTGATCCGCAGCGTGACGACGCTGCAGGACGTTGCCTGGGCCGACGTGCCGCGCTGGGTGGCGCAGCCGCAGAACATCGGCAATGCGGTGACACAGGGGCTGGAACTGGAGGCCAAGTTCCGCCTGACCGACTTCTGGCCCGAGGCGCCGCCGCTGGACGTGCGCGCCAACGCGAGCCTGTTCCGTTCGCGCGTGGCGAGCGTGCCGGGCCCCGACAACCGGCTCGACCAGCAGCCGCCAGCGACGGCCAACCTGGGCATCGACTACCGGTTTCGCAGCGTGCCGCTCACGCTGGGCGGCAGCGCCAACTGGAACCCTGCCTACACGACGCGCCTGAGCGACGTGCAGACCGTCGATCAGGGCCGCAAGATCGTCGTCGATGCCAATGCGCTGTGGGTCTTCGCGCCCGGCGTGCAACTGCGCCTGACGGCGAGCAACCTGGCGCCGTCCGACTACGTGAACGGTGGCAGCTTCGACACCGACACCGAGCGCGAGACGACGCAGACCACGGCGCGAACCTATGTGAACTGGCAGCTCAGGCTGGAGTTGAAGCTCTGAGCGCGAGCGCCCGGGTGGCCCGCGATCGGGCGCCGGCGGATCGCAGAAAAGCCAAGGGCCACCGGTCGGTGGCCCTCGTTGCTTCCGGACACCGCGCTTGCGCGCGGCGACGGGTTCTGGCTCCGGTGACGGGTTCCGGACTCCGCCCAGTGATGCGGTCGATTTGTCGCCTCGGTTGCGTCATTGTGCGGGTCGGGCAGACGCCCGATCACCGCAACAGACGGCAGGAACCGCCGCAGATGAAGCGATCGAGTCCGCGCTACTTCACGGTGTCGAACAGTGCCTTCGCCTGCGCGTGGCAGAACGGCGGCTCGTACGTGCCGTGGTAGCTGCCATAGTAGGTCGCAAAGGCAGCCGAGGTCGGATCGGTCGGGGCCGCACCGCCGGGGCCGTAGGTGGCCTGGATGTAGCCGTCCACGTCGACCGACATGACGTTCATCAGCAGCCGGCTGTCGAAGTCGGCCTTCATCGCGCTCTGATGGACTGCGGGCGGCACAGTCGGGTCGCCGGCTCCGCCGCAGAGCATCACTCTTGCCCTCGGGCTCCAGCCCAGCAGGTCGTTCTTCTTCGCATCGAGGGCGACCCCCGCGGTGGTGTCGGTCTGCAAGACGGTCAAGAAGGCCGGCTGGAACAGGGCGTCGCGCGCCTGGTCGGGCGTTTCGCCGGCGGCTCCGGGCAGCGAACCGGACGTGACCAGCGTCGTGTAGTTCATCGTCGGGCTGGGTAGCAGTGTCTGGATCGCGCTGGCGTAGGGCGACTTGAAGACTGCATTCACGTCGCTGTAGACGTTGCCGTAGACCTTCTGCCACGAGGTGATGATGTACGGCACGAAGAACTGGTAGCCGGCGATCGCTCCCGGCACCCTGAGCGACCCCGACAGGTTGTACGGACCGGCCAGGTGGGCACCGGCGACGACATTGATCTCGGCCGCGTTGTCGCGCTCTGCGGCGCGGTGTGCCGCCATAGACGAATGGCCGCCCTGCGAGTAGCCGGTCAGCATCACCTTGCCCGACAGCGAGGCGCCGACCTGTGCCGCCGCGTTGCGCGCGGCGCGGATCGAGTCGATCACCGAGCTCGCCTCCGAGTCGGCGTGCAGGTAGGGGTGGTAGGCGTAGTTCGACTTCGCGAAGCCGAGGTAGTCGGTCGCGACGACCGCGTAGCCCTGGGCCGCGTACATCGCGAGAAGCAGGAAGGTCTCGCCGTCGGTCGGGTTGGCCAGCGTGCGCGGCTTCTGCACGTCGGTGCCCTTGGCGTACGCCACGAGCGCGGCGGCCTTGGTGCAGGCGCCGGCAGGGACCAGCAGCACGCCCGATGCATTGATGGTTCCGGCCGCGTTGGTGCTCTCGCCAGCGGCGCCGACGGTGGCGTAGTTCAGCGCCACGACCTTGACGTCGCACTGTGCCTTGCCACTCAGCCCTTGCAGGCCCGTGGCCGCAGTGGTGGCATCGATCTGCGCGGCGCTCAGTGTGGCGACGGTCAAGGGCGCTTCGAGCAGCGCGCCACGGCTCGGCGTGTCGTCTCCTCCGCCACAGGCAGCGAGCGCGGCGAGCGCAATGGCGCCCAGGCTGAATTTGAAAGTCTGGGGAATGGTGATGTGCATCGAGGCTTCCATGTGTTGTTTGCAGCCCGGATCGGGGCGGGCGAAGCCTAACGTCTTCGCGGGGCATCGATGCCCCGCATAAACCATTAGCCTCCGAGGGGCATTGCCCTACGCACCGGACAGACCCGCCGCACTGGCTGGGGATCGCTCTCCGAGGTGACCGGTGCAGCCGAGCAGCGTCAGCTGATGCGGTGGCAAGGCGGTGACGATCGTCAGCGAGGCGTTGGCGATGCGCCGGGGCGGCTGCGTCGTGCCCGGTCCATCGACATGCGCGTCGAGAATCGAACGGATCAGCAGGCCGTGCGTCACGATCACGAGCGGCCCGGGCAGTGCGGCGCGCATCGCCACCATCATCGCGAATGCCCTGGCGACGCGGCCGGCGAATGCCGCTGCCGACTCGCCGCCGGCTGGCGCCTGGGTCAGCGCCAGCGGATCGAAACCCAGTGCGTCGTAGGGCAGGCCGCGCAGCGCGCCGAAGTTGCGCTCGCGCAGCAGTGGGCTCGTGGTCATTGCAAGCCCCGTGGTCGCGGAGATGGCCTCGGCGGTGCGCAGGGCACGGGGCAGGTCGCTGCTGACGATCGCCGCCACCCCGAGCCCGGCGAGGCGTCTTGCCAGCGCGCCGGCCTGGCGAAGTCCGGTGTCGCTCAAGGGCGTGTCGGCTGGCTGCAGCACGCGCGCCGCGTTGAGCGCTGTCTCGCCGTGGCGGACCAGGAAGAGGGGCATCGGCTGGGTGCGGGTGGCGTCGGTTTGCGGCCGCTGCATTGTCCGCGACGCGGCAACGGTGCGCAGTCTGGCACGAGCCTCTCGTGACGTCGTCAAGGGGTGGTCGACTTCGAGAGCCTTCCCTAGAGCCTTGGCGCAGTTTGGGTTTTGCTCTCTAGGCCATGCGCAGACACTTCATTCGTCGCCGGCGACCCGATCGATTGCACGGTTCACCGAGTCCCGACCGAAGATTCCGCAACAACACTCACGAAAGCACATCATGAAGACTCAAACCCTGAGCAATGTCACGCTGCAAACGATCGAGAACTATCGCAACGCCGCGGCATTGGCGGTGGATGCCTATCGCGCCGGTACTCATCGCCTGATCAAGGCAGTGAACGAAGGCGTGGAAAAGAACGTCTACAGCCGCACCGTCAAGGTCGCTCCGCAGCTGACGAACACGCTGGCACAATTCCGCGGGGGTCTGACCGACATCATCGTCAAGGGCGTCGATGGCGTGAGTACCGGCACCGAGAAGGCGATCGAAGTGAGTTCGAGCACGGCGTCCAAGAGCGTCAGCAAGGTGGCGGAGTTCGCCGCGGGGATCGACAACCGCGTCGCCGTCAACGGTATCGAAGCTGTTGCGCGTTTCAGTCTGCCCGGCGCGCAGGTTGCACTCGCCGTGTCCGCCAAGGTCGCCGAAGGCGCCGACAAGCTGTCGCGCGCTGCGGGCGTCAAGAAGGCGAAGGTCGTGCGTGCCGTCAAGACCGCGAAGCGCAAGGCCGTCAGTGCCAAGCGCGCTGCCGTGCGCAAGGCGACGTCCACCAAGGCCGCGGTGACTCGCAAGACCACTGTCGCGAAGCGCAGGGCGGTTGCCGCGACCAAGGCGCCGGTGGCGCGTGCCAGGCGCAAGGTTGCCGCAGTCGCCGAGGCCATCGCAGCCTGATCCGGCGCATCGATGCGCGCGGTGGATCTCGGTCCACCGCGGGGGTTTGATAGAAGAGGGGTCCGACTCGCGTCGGGACCCTTTTCTCGCATTTGGCCGGTGCCGCGGCGAACCCGGGCCGCAGCAGGGGCACGGCTACAGGTTCGGCAAGCGCCACAGCCAGAGCGCTACTACCGCACAGATCAGTGCCGGTGCCCAGCCCCAGGTCGCTGGCAACATGAACCAGCCCCAGGCCGATCCGAAGGCCATCGTCGCCCACGCCAGTTGCTTCACGCGCAGCGGGATCGCACGGTGATCGCGCCAGTTGCGCACCATCGGCCCGAAGCGCGGATGCGTCATCAGCCACTGTTCGCAGCGCTCGCTACCGCGCGCAAAACAGAACGCAGCGCCCAGAACGAACGGCGTGGTCGGCAGCAGCGGCAGGAAAATGCCCACGATGCCGGTCAACAGTGCCGCGGCCCCGGCCGCCACCCAAAGCGCACGCTTCCAGACGGGGCGGTGGACGACAGGGCTTGGGTTCTGCATGACCCGATCGTAGCGGGCCGCGCGGTGAATCCCGGCGGTGTGGCCAGGCACGCCGCCCCTGCACAATGGCACACGTGCAGCGGTCCGGCGCGAGCCACCCGCGGCTGAACCCACCCGAAGGAGAACGCGATGAAAGCGACGAAGGCGACGAAGACGAAGAAGCTGCCCGCGGTGCCGGCATGGAAGGCCGTGCCCGGCTACACCGACATCCTCTACACGAAGGCCGAAGAGGGCATCGCGAAGATCGCGATCAACCGGCCGGAGGTGCGCAATGCGTTCCGGCCCGAGACGATCCGCGAACTGCAGGCCGCCTTTGCCGACGCGCGCGACGACGCGAGCATCGGCGTGGTGATCCTCACCGGCCAGGGCAAGGAGGCGTTCTGCTCCGGAGGAGACCAGCGCGTGCGCGGCAGCGGCGGCTACGTGGGGGGCGACGGCGTGCCGCGCCTGAACGTGCTCGACCTGCAGCGGCAGATCCGCACGTTGCCGAAACCCGTGGTCGCGATGGTGGCCGGCTACGCGATCGGCGGCGGCCACGTGCTGCACATGGTCTGCGACCTCACGATCGCTGCCGACAACGCGCGCTTCGGCCAGACCGGGCCCCGGGTCGGCAGCTTCGACGGCGGCTACGGCGCCTCGTACATGGCGCGCATCGTCGGCCAGAAGAAGGCGCGCGAGATCTGGTTCCTCTGCCGGCAATACGACGCACCGCAGGCGCTAGCCATGGGGTTGGTCAACTGCGTCGTTCCGTACAAGAAGCTGGAGGAAGAAACCGTCCAGTGGTGTCGCGAGATGCTCGCCAACAGCCCGATTGCCCTGCGTTGCCTGAAGGCGTCGCTGAACGCCGACTGCGACGGCCAGGCCGGCTTGCAGGAACTGGCCGGCAACGCGACGCTGCTGTTCTACATGTCGGAAGAGGGCCAGGAAGGGCGCAATGCCTATCTCGAGAAGCGCAAGCCCGATTTCCGCAAGTTCCCGCGACTGCCCTGAGCGAGAGGTGGACGGCGCCACCGGCCAGACCTCGACCGACGCGCTGTCGATCTTCGCGGCGGCGCGCGAGGCGGGCGACGCGACGGCGTTGCGCATCGGCGAGCAGTGCTTCGGTTTCGGGCAGCTGGCGCAGAGGGTTCGCGCGCGCCTGCACTCGTTGAGGCTGGACGCGCACGAAGGCGCGTCCTTTCCGCTGATTGGTGCCAACACTCTGGACACGCTCGTCACGCTCTATGCGTTGCTCGAGGCCCGCGTGGCCGTGCTGCTGCTGCATCCGCGCCAGACAGAGGCAGAGCGCGCCGCCGTGCTCGACGCCGCGCGCCACAGCGGGCGCACCATTCACCCGGACGCGGCGGCCGCGATCTACACCTCAGGCACTACCGGTGAGCCGCGCGGTGCGGTGCTGACGCGAGCGGCGCTGCTCGCCTCGGCGCAGGCGAGCGCGGCCAACCTGGGCTGGCGGGCCGACGACTGCTGGTTGCTGGCGATGCCCGTCGCGCGCGTGGGAGGTTTGTCGATCGTCACACGCTGCCTGGCGGCGCGGCGCTGCGTGGCGCTGGCACCGGCCTTCGATGCGCGGCTGCTGCCGCAGTGGATTGCCGAGCAACGCGTCACGCTCGTTTCGCTGGTGCCGACGATGCTGATGCAGTGCCTGGACGCGCATCCAGACTGGACGCCGCCGTCGCAGCTGCGCGCGATCCTGCTCGGCGGCGCGGCGGCATCGGCACGACTGCTGCAGCGCGCGGCGGATCGCCGCCTGCCGATCGTCATCACCTACGGCTGCACCGAGACCTGCTCGCAGGTCGTCAGCACACCCTACGAGAAGCGCTACGAGGCGGCGAGCCAGGGCGCGGGCACGCCGCTCGCCGGCGCGCAACTGCGCATCACCGACGGTCGCATCGAGGTCCGCGGTCCGATGCTGATGGCCGGCTACCTCGGCGAGCCGCCACTCGAACGCGGGGCCTGGTTCGACACCGGCGACCTCGGCGAGATCGACGCGCGAGGCTGCCTGCACGTCCATTCGCGTCGCGCCGACCTGATCGTGACCGGCGGCGAGAACGTCTACCCAGCCGAAGTCGAGCGGGTGCTGGAGGGTTGTCCCGGCGTCGCTGCGGCCGGCGTGTTCGGCCTGCCGGACGAGACCTGGGGCCAAACGGTCGCGGTGGCGCTGGTTGCCGACACGGTCGAACCGACCGAGCAGGCACTGCGAGACCATTTGGTCGAACACCTGGCACCCTACAAGCGACCGCGCAAGTTCTGTTTCGTCCCGGCGCTGCCACAGACGAGCGCGGGCAAGCTCGATCGCCAGGCGCTGGCTGCGTTGGCCGCTGCACTGCGACCGCTGCAGTCCGTTCGCGGCAAGGAACCTGCCATGCACTCACCCACGATCGCACCCTTCGGCAGCTGGAAATCACCCTTCAGCGCGCAACAACTCGCCGCCGGCACGAGGCCCTTGTCTGCGCCGCAGATCGACGGCGGGCATGTCTACTGGCTCGAGGGCCTGGCCGCCGAGGGGGGTCGGGTCGCCGCGGTGCGTGCCGGGCCCGACGGCACGAGCACTGTCGTGACGCCTGCACCGTTCAACGTGCGCAGCCGCGTGCACGAGTACGGTGGCGGCGCCTTGCTGGTGACTGGCGGCACGCTGTACTTCTCGAACCACGCCGACAACCTCGTCTACCGCCAAACCGGTGAATCCGCACCTCAGGCGCTGACGAGCAACAGCCTGCACAGGCACGCGGATTTCGTGCTCGACACTCGCAGGCAGCGCCTGATCGCGGTGCGCGAAGATCATTCGCAGACCGGCCAAGAGGCACGCAACAGCCTGGTTGCGATCGGGCTCGCAGGCGGCGAGCCTGAACTGACCGGGGGTTTCGACTTCTATGCTGCGCCCCGTCTGTCGCCCGATGGACGGCAGCTCGCCTGGCTGTGCTGGAACCACCCGCAGATGCCCTGGGAGGGCAGCGAGCTCTGGCTGGCCGACGTGGGTGACGACGGCAACCTCGCGCGTGCGCGTCGCATCGCCGGTGGGCCGGACGAATCTCTCTGCCAGCCGCTGTGGTCGCCGCGCGGCGAGTTGTTCGTCGTCTCCGATCGCTCCGGTTGGTGGAATCTCCATCGCGTGGCGGGCGAGGCGCTGCAGGCGGTGTGCCCGATGCAAGCCGAGTTCGGCCAGCCGCAGTGGGTGTTCGGCCAGGCGATGTTTGGCTTCACGGGCGACGACGAGATCGTGGCCACGTTCATCGAGCAGGGCTTGAGCAAGCTGATCCGGATCGACCTTGCCGGCGGCCGCGCGCACGCGATCGACACGCTCTTCACCGACCTCGACGACCTGCGTGCCGGGCCTGGCTTCGTGGTGGCGGTGGCGGGGTCGCCCTCAGCGCCGGAGCAGGTGGTGCGCATCGCCGCGGCGAGCGGCGCACACCGGGTGCTGGCGCGCAGCGTCGACGACTTGCCCGATGCGGGCGACCTGTCGCTGCCCGAGAGCCTCCGCTACCCGAGCCGCGACGGACGCGTCGCGCACGCCTTCTTCTACCCACCGTGCAATGGCGACTTCGTGGCGCCGGCCGGCGAGCTGCCGCCGCTGATCGTGATGAGCCATGGCGGGCCGACGTCGATGAGCAGCAGCACGCTCAGGCTCCCGGTCCAGTACTGGACCAGCCGCGGCTTCGCGGTGCTCGACGTGAACTACGGCGGAAGCAGCGGCTTCGGCCGTGCCTACAGGAACCTGCTGAAGGGCCGATGGGGCGTGGTCGACGTGGAAGACTGCGTCGCCGGGGCGCGCCACCTGGCCGAGAGTGGCCGCGTCGACCGTGAACGCATGGCGATCCGCGGCGGCAGCGCAGGGGGGTTCACGACGCTGTGCGCGCTGACCTTGCATCGCATGTTCAAGGCCGGGGCGAGCTACTACGGCGTCAGCGACCTGAAGGCGCTCGACGACGACACGCACAAGTTCGAGTCGCGCTACAACACCTACCTGATCGCCCCACCGCCCGAGCGCGAGCGCCTCTACGCCGAGCGCTCACCGGCGCTGCATGCCGACAGGCTCTCGTGCCCGGTGATCTTCTTCCAGGGGCTGGACGACAAGGTCGTGCTGCCGGCGCAGTCCGAGATGATGGTCGAGGCCTTGAAGGCGCGCGGCATCCCCGTCGCCTACCTGACCTTCGAGGGCGAGGGGCACGGCTTTCGGCGCAGGGAGACGATCCAGCGCACGCTCGAGGCCGAGGCGTCCTTCTACGCCCAGGTGTTCGGTTTCGCGCTGGCCGACCCCGTGGAGCCGGTCGATATCGAGCCGCCGGGTTGAGGCGCCGCGGATCGCGGCATCGGGCCGCAGTTCACCTCCGCTGTGCGCCTCACTTTGTGAACGAATCCCTCAACGTCGCCGTGCGGTTGAAGACGAGATGGTCTTCGCGGTGATCGACGCGGTCGGCGACGAAGTAGCCATGCCGCTCGAGCTGGAAGCGGTCTTCTCTCTGTGCCGCGGCCAGTGAGGGTTCGACGTAGGCGGTCACGACGCGCTTGCTCTGTGAATTCAGGCTCGCCTTGAAATCGCGCCCGCCGGCGTCGGGCTGCTCCTCGGTGAACAGCCTCTCGTACAGCCGCACTTCGGCCGGCACGCCGTCGTGCACGCCGACCCAGGTGATCACGCCCTTGACCTTGATGGCGTCGGCTCCCGGCGTGCCGCTCTTCGTGTCGGGCACCAGCATCGCCTGAACCTCGCTGACGCGGCCCTCGGCGTCCAGCGTGAAACCGCTGCATTCGATCACGTGACCGTACTTCAGCCGCACGCGGTTGCCAGGAAAGAGGCGGAAGTAGCCCTTGGTCGGCGCCTGCATGAAGTCTTCGCGCTCGATCCAGATCTCGCGCGCGATGCCGAACGCGCGCCGGCCGCGCTCGGGCTGCGCGGGGTGCACCGGCGCGCTGCAGGCGTCGACGCTGCCGGCGCCCATCAGTTCGTCCCAGTTCGTCAGCACGAGCTTGACCGGGTCGAGCACGGCCATCGCGCGCGCTGCCTTCGGGTCCAGGTCGTCGCGCAGTGCGGCATCGAGGCTGGCGTAGTCGATCCAGCCGCCGGCCTTGCTGACGCCGGTGCGTTCGGCGAAGAGCTGGATCGCCTCGGCCGTGTAGCCGCGCCTTCGCAGGCCGACAATGGTCGGCATGCGCGGGTCGTCCCAGCCGTCGACGATCTGCTCGTCGACCAGCTGCTTCAGCTTGCGCTTGCTGGTGATCACCGTCGTCACGTTCAGTCGCGCGAACTCGTACTGGTGCGGCCGAGGCTGCGCCAGCAAGCCGAGCGTGCACAGCGTGTCGAGCAGCCAGTCGTAGAACGGCCGCTGGTCTTCGAACTCGAGGGTGCAGATGCTGTGGGTGATGTTCTCCAGCGCGTCCTCGATCGGGTGCGCATAGGTGTACATCGGGTAGATGCACCAGCGGTCGCCGGTGTTGTGATGCGTCGCTCGCTTGATGCGGTAGAGCGCCGGGTCGCGCAGGTTGATGTTCGGGCTCGCCATGTCGATCTTCGCGCGCAGCACGGCAGCGCCGTCGGCCAGCCTGCCGTCGCGCATCTCGCGAAAGCGCGCCAGGTTCTCGGGCGGCGTGCGGCTGCGGAACGGGCTGTCGGTGCCGGGCGTGTTGAAGTCGCCGCGTAGAGAGCGCATCTCGTCGGCACTCTGCTCGTCGACGTAGGCATGGCCGGCGTCGATCAGCGCTTCCGCGGCGCGATACATGAAGTCGAAATAGTCGCTCGCGTGGTAAAGGTGGCTCGTGCCGTGGGCGTCCCACGAGAAGCCGAGCCAGCGCACCGAATCGAGGATGCTGTCGACGTACTCCTGTTCCTCCTTCTCGGGGTTGGTGTCGTCGAAGCGCATGTGGCACACGCCGCCGTAGTCGCGCGCGAGGCCGAAATTCAGGCAGATGCTCTTCGCGTGGCCGATGTGCAGATAGCCGTTGGGCTCGGGCGGAAACCGGGTGCGGATGCGCGCCGGGTCGAGCGGGCCCGCCGCCTGGTGCGCGGCGTCGCCCGGCGTGCCGTCGAAGTGGCGCTGCGCGTAGGTGCCCGCCTCGAGGTCGCGCTCAATGATGGCGCGCAGGAAGTTGCCGGACTTGATTTCTTCTTTGGGGGCGCTCATGGGCCGGGGCGTGCGCGGTCGGCGCAGCGTCGCAGTGGGGTGCGGCGGATTCTATCGGTGCCCCATCGCGTCTCGCACTGTACGTGGCGCGTGGGTGACGAAGCGGAGGCGTCGCTCCGGGCGGCGCGGCCTCCACCATTCGACGCGCCAGCCGCTGGAGGAACCCCGGTCGGTCAACAGGCCTGCTACGGGACGTTGGCGGAGCGGATTACCTCGAAGAGTTCTATCGCCTGCTCTTTGCCTTCGGCTGGACCGCTCCGATGCCCGGGCTTCGATACCTGGCGGAAGATCGATCGTGCGAAGAGTCGCCGGTGACGATCAGACTCCTCTGCCGCGCCATGGCTTCGGCCTCCGCGCGCGACGCGGTGTTGACCGTCGCCCACGAAGACGATCTGCTTCCTCTGCTCGCCAATCTCACCCGCCACGACGCGCCCGCAGTGGATGCCGGTGCGGAACGGGGCGCCGTACCGATGTACGCTCATAGCGGCCGCGCGCTCTCTCGACCGCGTCGACGATCGCGAAGTGGCAGGCGATGCATCGCGCGTTGGAGCGCAAGTCCGCCAGCGGCCACGTGACGACGACCTCGTCGCCGACATACTGGTAGACGTCGCCGCCGTGCTCGAGAACCGGCCGCTCGAGGTCCTCGATGAAGTCACGCAGGAACGAGTAGTAGCGCAGGTGGACGATCCTCTCGGCGAGCGTGGTCGAACCGACGAGGTCGAGCAAGAGGAAGATTCGCTCCTCTTGAGGGTCCTCGAGGTTGCCCTGCTGCGGTCGTTCAGGGCCCGTCGCGCAGGCGCGAGATCGCCTGTGCGAGCATGCGCCTGCGCAGGCCCTCGCGCTCAGGCCGGCGAAGGTCACGATGCCGTGGATCGCCAGCCCGACGCCCCAACCCAGCAGCGGCCAGACGTGCAGCGGTCGCGCCCGGTCACGCTGTTGATGGCGAACAGCGCGAGGTCGACGAGCACGTACACCAGGGCGTGGGTGTAGAAGCCCATCTTCATGCCGACGCGGCGGCGTGCGCGGGCTTCGATGTCGTCGCGGGACGGTTGAAGTCTTCACGGGTTGCTCCTTGCGCGGGTGAAAGTGCGCGACGCAGCGCGCTACATCGCCTTGAAACGATGTCCGTACAGCGGCTCACGGTCAGCCGGTCGGGAGGCCGGTAAGCGTCAGGTGAACTTGCCCGATTCGTCGCGCAGCGCGCTCGCAATGGCGTCGTCGCGCACCACGGTGCCACGGTGGATCTGCCAGAAGCGCTGCGGGTCGAGCCGCGGCAGCAGCTCGCGCAGCGAGGTGCGGATCAGATGCTCGCGCTCGGGCGTGATCACGCGAACATACTTGTCGGCGGCCTCGAAGTAGAGCACCGAGTCCACCGGCACCATCTGGACCGTCGCGCCGGCGCCGACCGGGATCACGCGCAGCCGTTCGGCCGCTGCCAGTCCGGGCGCCGAGAGCATCGGCGCATCGAGCAGCTGGCGCAGTTGCTCGACCGCGGCCTGCAGTGCCGGTGCTGCCGCGCCCGGCGCGCGGCTACGCTCGCGCAGCGCGGCCTGCAGGCGCGAGCAGGTCTGTGCCAGGCGCTCGGGCTGACAGGCTTGAGCAGGTAGTCGACCGCCGCCTGCTCGAAGGCCTGCAGCGCGTACTGGTCGTAGGCGGTGACGAACACGATCAGCGGAAACGGCGCGCTGTCGGGTGCGCCCGGCCAGTCTTCGGCGAGCGCCTGCGCGGCCTCGAGCCCGCTCGTGCCGGGCATCCGGATGTCGAGGAACAGGACCTCGGGCCGCAGTGCCAGCGCCTGCTCGACGGCTGCCTGACCGTGGTTCACCGTGGCGACGATGCGCAGCCCGGGCCAGAGTCGCGCGAGCTCGGCACGCAGGCTTTCGGCGAGCAGCGGTTCGTCTTCGGCGATCAGCGCGGTGGCGGCGATCACAGCGGCATCCTCAGCGTGGCCAGCGTGCCACCTTCGGTATCCGGCGCCGGCGCGAGATCGAGGCTGGCCGCAGGGCCGTAGAGTGTCGCCAGCCGTTCGCGAACCTGTCCGACGCCGAATCCCGTGCCCTGTTCGGGCGCGGCGGGCGCCAGCCCCGCCCCGGTGTCGCGCACGCGCAGCACGAGCTGCGCGCCTTCGCTTCCGGCGCTGATCTCGATGCGCCCACCGCGCACCTGTGGCTCGAGCCCATGCTTGATCGCGTTCTCGACAAGGGGCTGCAGCAGCAGCGTCGGCACCTTCCGCGCGGCCAACTCCCGCGGCAGCGTGAGCCGCGTCTGCAGGCGTGGGCCCATGCGGATCTGCATCAGCTCGAGGTAATCGGTCAGCCGTGCGAACTCGGTGGCGAGCGGGTGCGTGCCGCTGCGCGAGGCGTCCAGCGTCGCGCGCAGAAAGAGGATCAGGCGATCGAGCATCGCCTGCGCACGCTGCCGGGTCGATGCCGATCAATGCGCGCAGATTCGCCAGTGTGTTGAACAGCATGTGCGGTTCGAGCTGCGCTGCGAGCAGCTTGAGGCGCTGCTCGGCGGCCAGCCGTTCGGCATGCTCGGCCTGCGCGCGGCTGGCGGCCAAGTGCGCGCGCGACGAGAAGAAGTAGGTCGCGGCGATGCCGGGGATCATCGACAGGATCACGATGGCCGCGAAGGATTGCAGGTTCGGTGGCGACGAGTGTGGCGCGGCTTCGCCGAGGAGACGGTTGGCGACGGTCGTTGCCGACCGTGTAGCCCGCCAGCGTTCCCAGCGGCAGCACGGCCGCCATCCAGCCCCAGCCGGGCCACTCGCCGCGTGCAAGGTGAGCCGCGGGCGGCTCCTTGCGGTGTACCCAGCGCGCTGCCAGCATGCGCCCGCCGTCGATGAACAGCCAGCACCCGATCGCGATGCAGACCGAATAGACGAGCGTCGGCACGAAGTGCCGCCCAGGCAGCAAGGTCAGGCACAGAGCGACCACCACGGCGATGGCCATCGTATGCAGGCCGCGCTGGCCGAAGTGCGTCAGCCGCTGCGAGCGGGGCTGCACTGCAGGGGATGCTGTCATGGGCCGGAATTCTGACGCACGGGCCGTGGCACCTGCCCTGCCGGGCGCACTTGCAGCTGCTGCCGGGTGAGGCGCCACAGCGCCAGCGCACGGCCCGCAAAGAGCCCGCTGAATACACCATAGGCGAGACTGGCGCCCAGCGAAAAGCCGTCGGCACTGCGCAAGTCCGAGTGTTGGGCGAGGCTCATCCCGACGCCGAACTTCGTGCAGAAGATGCCGAGGATCAGCATCAGCGGCACCCAGCTGCCCGGCATGCGAAAGGTCTGCTCGGCGGATGACCAGCGCACGCCGCGCGGGCCGCCCGCGCGCGAGCTCAAGCTTGTCGCGGCCAAGCCGCCGAGGGCCCATGCCGCAATGGCCTGTCCCGTTCCGAAGGCCGATAGCACGCCCCAGAGCGACAGCGCGAGCATGCTCGTCGGCAGCAAGGTGGCGCGGCGCAACGTGATCGTCCGCGGGAAGACCTGCCAGACGCCAAGCGACAGCAGCGCCGCCAGCAGCGGCCAGACCCACACTGGCGTGTGCTGTAGAACGGCCAGGAGGAAATTGGTCGATGGCATCTCGCGGCTCCGTGGTTCGATGACGCGACTGTGCCGGCACGCGCCGCGTGACGCCAGCGACTTGCGACGGCGTGCCGCCAGGCTGCCGTGAAACGGCTTTGCAGGGCGCGAAACGAAAGCTGCGGAGGCCATCGGTGGCCGTGCCGCAGCCCCAAGCGCTACTGCAGCTGTGCGGACCGAATCCGGTCGAGTTTGGTCGCGTACAGGTCGCGATCGCCGCGCGTCGTGCTGTTTTCCATGGCCAGTGCCAGATGCTCTCGGGCCTGCTTCGCGTCGCCGAGCCTGGCGTAGGCGATGGCGAGCCAGTAGTGGAACTCGTGGTAGTCGGGCGCCCGAGCCACTTCGCGCGCGAACAGATCGCGCGCCGCCTCGACGTTGCCGTTGCGCAGCGCCGCCTGGCCGCGTTCGAAGAAGATGAACGGCGGCTCCGACTCCAGCTGCACGAGGCGTTGCCGTAGCGCGCCGGCTTCGGCGGCGCGTCCCTGGTCGGCGAACACCTGCGCCAGGTTGGCGACGATCTGCGGGTTCGACGGCTCCTGCGCCATCGCATGGCCGAGCACGCGCTCGGCCTCGACCAGGTCGCCATGACGACGGTAGACGACGCCCAGCGTGTTGTAGGCGCGGGGAAAGGCGGGTCCTGCACGATCGCCTCTCGGCCCACCAGTAGGCCTCGCTCAGGCGACCCACCGCGAGCGATTCGGCGGCGCGGTTGTTCAGGTACATGGCGATCACGGTGTGCTCCGCCAGCAGCCGCACGCGTTGCTTGCTCGACTCCTGCGCCGGCAGGAAGTCGACGGTCACCACCTCCGGGAAGCGCACGCTGCCGAGGCTGTCGCTGAGCCGCTTGCCCAGGCTGAGGTTGATGTGGTCGATGACGAAGTGGATGTCGCCGCTGCGGGCCAGGGTCTCGTCGGTGTAGAGGCTCTGGTAGTTCACCGTCAGGCCGAGCTGCTTGGCGAACGCGGCGGTCATGATGACCAGCGACAGGCAATTCCCGGAGCGCGCCTCGAAAGCCTGCGCCGCGTTGCGTGTCATCGCCGAGTCGTACTCGAGCCTGAGTTCGCCCTTGCTGTACAGCGCGTCGACGAGGCCCTGCTGGCGGCCGCTGCGGCGCAACTTGTCGCCGATGTCCTCGTCGAGGTAGCGCTTCATCGCGGGGCTGAGCGCGAACACGTCTTCGGCCCGGATGCGCTCGGTGGGCGCAGCAAACTTCGCGTCGCTGAAGAAGCGCGTATCGGCGTGCTGCTCGGGCCGTGTCGCACAGGCCACCAGCAGCGCGGACAGCAGCAAACCGGCCCAAGCCCTCATTCCGCATCTCCTTGCCGGATGCCATGGTAGACCCAAAGCCCGGGTCAGGAAACCGGAATCACCCTATTCCCCGGTGTGGCCCCCGCGGCCAGCCCGCCCGCTCGCAGGCGGTCGGGTCGTCGCCAGCCACGAGTCCGTGCGCAGGCACGGCCTTGCGCGCGGGCTCAGCGGCGGCGCGATCCGCCGAGCAGCGAGCCGAGCACGCCACGCACGATCTCGCGCCCGACCGACGAGCCGATCGTGCGCATCGCCGAGCGCGCTGCGGACTCGGCCAGGCCCTCGTGCTTGCCGCCGCGCGGGCCGGTCGATCCGAACAGCACGTCCTTCAAGCCGCCGATCAAGCCGCCGTCGGCTGTCTCCGCCGGGCCACCACTCGCCGAGGTGGCGCGCGTGCCTTCTTCGGCCAGGCTGCCCGGCGCGCCGCCTGCCGGCACCGCGCGGCCCTTGAGCTTCTCGTAGGCCGATTCGCGGTCGACCTCCTGCTCGTACACGCCGGCCACCAGCGAGCTGGCGATGAGCGCCCGGCGTTGTTCGGGCGTGATCGGGCCGATCTGGCTGCCCGGCGGCAGCACGTAGACGCGCTCGGTCGGGCAGGGCCGGCCCTTGGCGTCGAGCAGGCTCACGAGCGCCTCGCCGACCGCCAGCTCGGTGATCGCGGTTTCGATATCGAGCCCCGGGTTGGCGCGCATCGTGCTGGCCGCCGCCTTGACTGCCTTCTGGTCGCGCGGCGTGAAGGCGCGCAGCGCATGCTGCACCCGGTTGCCGAGCTGCGCCAGCACGGTGTCGGGGATGTCGAGCGGGTTCTGCGTCACGAAGTACACGCCGACGCCCTTGGAGCGCACCAGCCGCACGACGAGCTCGATGCGCTCGACCAGCGCCGCCGGCGCTTCCTTGAACAGCAGGTGCGCCTCGTCGAAGAAGAACACCAGCTTGGGCGCGTCGAGGTCGCCGACCTCGGGCAGCTTCTCGAACAGTTCCGACAGCATCCAGAGCAGGAAGGTGGCGTACAGCCGCGGGCTGTTCATCAGCTTGTCGGCGGCGAGGATGTTGACGACGCCCTTGCCTTCGGCCGGTCTGCATGAAGTCGGCGATGTTGAGCATCGGCTCGCCGAAGAAATGCTCGCCGCCCTGTTCCTCGATCTGGAGCAGGCCGCGCTGGATGGCGCCGATGCTGGCCGCGCTGACGTTGCCGTAGCCGGTGGTGAACTGCGCTCGCGTTGTCGCCCACGTGCTGCAGCATCGCGCGCAGGTCCTTCAGGTCGAGCAGCAGCAGGCCGTTGTCGTCGGCGATCTTGAAGACGAGGCTCAGCACGCCCTGCTGCGTCTCGTTCAGCGCCAGCATGCGCGCGAGCAGCAGCGGGCCCATGTCGCTGACGGTCGCGCGCACGGGGTGGCCCTGCTCGCCGAAGACATCCCACAGCGTGGTCGGGCAGGCCAGCGCTTCGGGCGGCGCGATGCCGCGCTCCTTCAGCACCGCGGCGAGCTTGCCGCTCGATGCTGCCGGGCTGGCTGATGCCGGTCAGGTCGCCCTTCACGTCGGCCAGGAACACCGGCACGCCGATCGCCGGCTGAAGTTCTCGGCCAGCGTCTGCAGCGTGATCGTCTTGCCGGTGCCGGTGGCGCCGGTGACGAGGCCGTGCCGGTTGGCCAGCGCGGGCAGCAGCTGGCACTCGATCGCGTCGCGCTGGGCAAGAAGAATCGGCTCGGCCATGGGGTACTCCAGGGGTGACACGTAAAATGTGCAGTGCTGATCCAAAGAACCGCCAGCAGCCGGTCGCGCCCCGCCGCGGACTTCACCAGGAGCTCACAACGACATGGCCGGACATTCCAAGTGGGCCAACATCCAGCACCGCAAGGGGCGCCAGGACGAGAAGCGCGGCAAGGTGTGGACGCGCATCATCCGCGAGATCATGGTCGCGGCCCGCCAGGGCGGCGGGGATCTGGCGATGAACCCGCGGCTGCGGCTGGCGGTGGAAAAGGCCAAGGCAGCCAACATGCCGGCCGACACGCATCAGGAAGAACATCGACAAGGCCACCGGCAACCTCGAGGGCGTGAGCTACGAGGAGATCCGCTACGAGGGCTACGGCATCGGCGGCGCGGCCGTCATCGTCGACTGCATGACCGACAACCGCGTGCGCACAGTGGCCGAGGTGCGCCATGCCTTCAGCAAGTACGGCGGCAACCTCGGCACCGAGGGCTCGGTCGCGTTCCAGTTCAAGCACGGCGGGCAGTTCGTGTTCGCGCCTGGCACCAGTGAGGACAAGGTGATGGAAGTCGCGCTGGACGCCGGTGCCGAAGACGTGCTGAGCGAAGACGACGGCACGATCGAGGTGCTCTGCGCGCCGCCCGACTTCGAGGCCATCAAGGCGGCGCTCGAGGCGGCCGGCCTGAAGCCCGAACTGGCCGAGGTGACGATGCGGGCCGAGAACACGGTCGAGCTGGCGGGCGAAGATGCGGCGCGGATGCAGAAGCTGCTCGACGTGATCGAAGACCTCGACGACGTGCAGGACCTGTACCACAACGCCGAGTTCGCCGAATGAAAGTCCTCGTCATCGGGTCCGGCGGTCGCGAGCACGCGCTGGCGTGGAAGATGGCCGCCTCGCCGCGGGTACAGAAGGTGTTCGTCGCCCCGGGCAACGGCGGCACGGCGTGCGACTCCCGGTTGCAGAACCTGGCGATCACCGACGTTCGCGCGCTGGCCGACTTCGCGCTGGCCGAGAAGATCGCACTCAGCGTCGTCGGCCCCGAGACGCCGCTGGCCGGCGGCGTGGTCGACGAGTTCCGCGCGCGCGGCCTGCGCATCTTCGGGCCGACGCGCGCCGCTGCGCAGCTCGAGAGCTCGAAGGCCTTCGCGAAGGACTTCATGCAGCGCCACGGCATTCCGACGGCGCTCTACGCGACCTTCAGCGATGCCGCTGCGGCGCACGAGCATGTCGATCGCCACGGTGCGCCGATCGTCGTCAAGGCGGACGGCCTGGCCGCGGGCAAGGGCGTCGTGGTGGCGATGACCGTCGACGAAGCGCACCGGGCGATCGACGCGATGTTGCCGCGTGTTTCGGGGGAAGACACCGGCGCGCGTGTCGTGATCGAGGAGTTCCTCGAAGGCGAGGAGGCGAGCTTCATCGTTCTGTGCGACGGCCGCAACGTGCTCTCGCTCGCCACCAGCCAGGACCACAAGCGCCTGCTCGATGGAGACCGCGGGCCCAACACCGGCGGCATGGGAGCGTACTCGCCAGCCCCGGTGGTGACGCCCAACGTGCATGCGAAGGTGATGCACGAGATCGTCCACCCGACCCTGGCCGGCATGGCCGGCGACGGCAATCCGTTCACCGGTTTCCTCTATGCCGGCCTGATGATCGATGCGCAGGGCCGGGTGAAGACGCTCGAGTTCAACACCCGCCTCGGCGACCCCGAGGCGCAACCGATCCTGATGCGCCTGAAGAGCGATCTGTTCGAGGTGCTGATGCACGCAACCGAAGGCACGCTGCACGAGGTGACGCTCGAATGGGACCGCCGCGTCGCGCTCGGCGTGGTGATGGCTGCGCACGGCTATCCACTCGCGCCGCGCACGGGCAACGTCATCGGCGGCCTGCCGGCGGAGGCGCCGGATGCGATGGTGTTCCACGCCGGCACTGCGCTGCAGGGCAAGACGGTGGTCACCGCCGGCGGGCGGGTACTTTGCGTTACGGCGCTCGGCGACTCGGTGAAGCAGGCGCAGCATCGCGCTTACGACGTGCTGGCGAACATCCATTTCGACGGTGCCCAGTACCGCAGCGACATCGGCTTTCGCGCCATCAGGCGCTGAGCGGAGCCGGCGATGGAGCTTGGCGAGCGCCCAGTGCAATTGGAAGGCAGTGCACTGGCGCGCGCTGCGCTGCGCCTTGCGCGTTGGCGGATCCGCTTCGACGGTCTGCCGGCACGGCAGGGCGTGGCGATCGTCTACCCGCACACCTCGAACTGGGACTTCGTCGTCGGGCTCCTGGCGAAGTGGGGTATCGGCATCCCGGTGCATTTCTGGGTCAAGGACAGCATGTTCCGGTTACCGCTGTTCGGCGGTTGGTTGCGCTGGCTCGGCGGTGTGCCGGTGGACCGCTGCGCGGCCAACGGCATCGTCGGCCAGATGGCCAATGCGCTAAAGGTGGCGCGCCGGGACGGGCGCTTCTTCTGGCTGGCGCTCGCACCCGAAGGGACGCGCCGTTTGACCGACGCCTGGCGCTCCGGCTTCTACCATCTGACCCTCGAGGCCGACGTGCCGCTCGCACTGGTCTTCATCGACTACCGGCTCCGCGAGGTCGGGTTCGAGCGCTTCCTGATGCTCAGCGGCAACCCCGGGGACGACATGACCGAAATCGCGCGCGGATACGGTTCGCGCAGCGGCTTGCGGACACAACGAGCAACGCCGATCCGGCTCAAGAGATGAACATTCATGATGTGCGCGGCTACCTGCTGGACCTGCAGGATCGAATCATCGGCACGCTGCAGGGCGAAGAGGGCAGGCTATTCGTCAGCGATGGCTGGACGCGCGAGCCGGGAGGCCGGCTCGAGGGCGATGGCCTGTCGCGTCTGGTCGAGGGGGGCGAACTGCTCGAACGCGGCGGCTGCAACTTCAGCCACGTGAAGGGAAAGGCGCTACCCGTGTCGGCGACGCAGCATCGGCCGGAGCTGGCCGGTGCGCCGTTCGAGGCGATGGGCGTCTCTCTCGTTTTCCATCCACGCAACCCCTACGTGCCGACAGTGCACATGAACGTTCGCATGTTCGCCGCGCTGCCCGCGGGCCGCGAGCCGGTGGTCTGGTTCGGCGGCGGCATGGACCTCACGCCGTACTATGGTTTCGAGCAGGACGCGGCTGCGTTCCACCGCGTCATTCGTGATGCGCTGGCACCCTTCGGCGACGACAAGTATCCGCGTTTCAAACAGTGGTGCGACGAATACTTCTTCCTGAAGCATCGGAACGAGCCGCGCGGTATCGGGGGTGCGTTCTACGACGACTTCGCCGAAGGCGGATTCGACGCCGCGTTCGCGATGACGCGCGCGGTGGGCGACGCCTTCCTGCCCGCCTACCTGCCTGTCGTGCAGCGCCGCCGCCACATGCCCTACGGCGAACGCGAACGCGACTTCCAGGCCTACCGCCGCGGGCGTTACGTCGAGTTCAATCTGGTGTTCGACCGCGGCACGCTGTTCGGCCTGCAATCGGGCGGGCGCACCGAGTCGATCCTGATGTCGATGCCGCCGATCGTGAAGTGGCGCTACGACTGGGCGCCCGAGCCGGGCACGCCCGAGGCGCGCCTGTACAGCGACTTCCTGCGGCCACGTGACTGGGCGAACTGGGCCCCCGGTTGATGCCTTCCCCGCAACGCGCGCGACGCGTGGGCCTCTTCGGCGGCAGTTTCGATCCGGTTCACAACGCGCACCTGGCGCTGGCACGCAGCGCTCTCACGGCGCTTTCGCTGGACGAGCTGCGCTGGATCCCCGCCGGCGTGCCATGGCAGAAGACGCGCGTGCTGGCGCCGGCCGCGCAGCGTGCCGACATGCTGCGCCTGGCGATCGCAGGCATGGCGCACTTCCGTCTGGAGCCCTGCGAGATCGAGCGCGGCGGGGCGAGCTACACGATCGACACCGTGCTCGAGCTGCAGCGGCGCGAGCCGGGCAACCAGTGGTTCCTGCTGCTAGGGCAGGACCAGCTGGCGCGCCTGCACACATGGCACCGCTGGCGTGAGCTCGTCGCGCTGGTCGATCTGGCTGTGGCCAACCGGGCCGGCGAGCATCCCGCCATCCCATCCGAACTTGCCGACATCCCCATCCGGGTGACGGAAGTGCCGCTGCCGGCGATCGCGATCTCGTCGACGGCGATCCGCGAGCGCGTGGCGGCGCGGCTAGACATCGCTGCGCTGGTGCCTGCGGCGGTGGCAGGCTATATTGACGATCACGGTCTCTACCGGAACCCCCTCAGGAGCTGAATGGACATTCGAAAACTGCAACGCGCCATCGTCGATGGGCTGGAAGATGTCAAGGGCCAGCATATCGTCGTCTTCAACACTGAACATCTGTCGCCGCTGTTCGAACGCGTGGTCATCGCGTCGGGCACGAGCAACCGGCAGACCAAGGCCCTCGCGGCCAGTGTGCGCGATGCGGTGAAGGCCAGGGGCTTCGGCCCGACCCGTACCGAGGGCGAGGAAAACGGCGAGTGGATCATCGTCGACTGCGGCGCCGCGGTGGTGCACCTGATGCAGCCGGGCATCCGCGAGTACTACCACCTCGAGGAGATCTGGGGCGACAAGCCGGTCCGCCTGAAGCTCGAGAGTTCGCCGCCGAGGCTCGTCAAGGCGTCCGAACCCGAGCCCGCGCCGAGCAGGGTGCCGGCGAAGAAGAAGGCCGCTGCGAAGAAGGCAGCGCCGACGAAAGGCGCCGCAAGGAAGTCCGCACCGCGCGTCGCGCGCCAGCAAGCCCCGACTGCCGCACCGGGGAAGAGCGCGGCAGCGAAGGCGGCATCCACGAGCAAGCCAGTGGCGGCGAGGGCACCGGCGACGAAGACACCAATGCGCAAGGTGGCGCCGGTGAAGAAGGCCGTCACGCGCAGCGTCGGCGTGAAGGGCGGCGCTGCAGCGGCGCCAGCGTCGAAGGCATCGAAGACACGCGGGGCAGCGGCGACGAAGCGCCCGACCGCGGGCACGAAGACCGCACGCCGCAAGGCATGAAGCTCTGGCTGGTGGCGGTGGGCCAGCGCCAGCCGGCCTGGGCCGACGCGGCCTACGAGGAGTTTGCCAAGCGCTTCCCGTCCGAGCTGCGTCTCGAGCTCAAGGCCTGCAAGGCCGAGCCGCGCAGCGGCCGCAGTGCGCAGCAGCTGATGGCTGCGGAAGCGCAGCGCATCGAGGCATCGCTGCCGCGCGGGGTGCGCCGCGTGGTGCTCGACGAGCGTGGCGCCCGGTTGAGCACGCGCCAGCTTGCCGCAAGGCTCGAGGCCTGGATGAGCGACGGGCGCGACGTCGCGCTGATCGTCGGCGGCCCCGATGGCCTGGACGCGACGCTGAAGGCCAGCGCCGACGAGACGCTGCGCTTGTCGGACCTGACTTTGCCGCACGCCTTTGTGCGCGTGCTGCTGGCCGAGGCGCTCTACCGCGCGTGGTCGGTGACGGTGAACCACCCGTACCACCGCGAATGAGGGGCCATGCCGATGTCTCTCCACGCCTTCATCTACCTCGCCTCGCAAAGCCCGCGCCGCCGCGAACTCCTCGACCAGCTCGGCGTGCGCCACGAGCCGCTGCTGGCCGGCCCGGACGAGGATGTCGAATCGCTCGAGGCCACGCGCGCGGGAGAACTGCCGGCAGCGTATGTCGAACGCGTCACGCGTGCCAAGCTGCACGCGGCGCAGCAGCGACGCCGCGCGCGCGGCTTGCCCGCGGCGCCCGTCCTGTGCGCCGACACCACCGTCGCGCTCGGCCGCCGCATCCTCGGCAAGCCGAGTGACGCGGCCGACGCGCTGGCGACGCTGCGGCTGCTCTCGGGACGCACGCATCGCGTGATCACCGCGGTCGCGCTGGCCGGTGCGCGCAGCGAGCGCCTTGCGGTGAGCGTCTCGAGCGTCCGCTTTGCGACGATCGCCGAGGCCGAGCTGGCGCGCTATGTTGACGGTGGCGAGCCGTTCGGCAAGGCCGGCGCCTACGCGATCCAGAGCGCCGCGGCGCGCTGGATCGCGCACATCGACGGCAGCTACTCCGGTATCATGGGTTTGCCCCTGTACGAGACCGCCGTTCTCCTGCGGCAGGCAGGCGTTCAGTTCTGATCGCCGAGACCCCCATGCAAGACATCCTCATCAACTGGGCTCCCCAGGAAACACGCGTTGCCATCGTCGAGAACGGCGCGGTGCAGGAACTGCATGTCGAACGCGCACTCGAGCGCGGGCGTGTCGGCAACATCTATACCGGCCGCGTGGCACGGGTGCTGCCGGGAATGCAGTCGGCCTTCATCGACATCGGGCTCGAGCGCGCCGCGTTCCTGCACGTGGCGGACCTGCAGGTCAACAGCGGGCCTCGCGGCAGCAGCAGCACCGGCGCAGTGCGAGGAGACACCGCCAATCCGTCCTCGCAGCCGATCGAGAAACTCGTGTTCGAAGGCCAGACGCTGGTCGTTCAGGTGATCAAGGACCCGATTGGCAGCAAGGGCGCACGGCTGTCGACGCAGATCAGCATCGCCGGGCGGCTGCTCGTCTTCCTGCCGCAGGACGACCACATCGGCGTCAGCCAGAAGATCGGCTCGCAAGAACTTCGCGAGGAGCTGCGCGCGCGCGTACTGGCACTGGCCGGCGATGGCGGCGGCGGGTTCATCCTGCGCACCAACGCCGAAGACGCGACCGACGACGAACTCGCCGACGACATCCGCTACCTGCGCAAGACCTGGGCGGCCGTGCGCGAGCACAGCTTCAAGAGCCCCTCCGGCACGCTGCTGCACCAGGATCTGAGCCTGGCCGAGCGCGTGCTGCGCGACATGGTCGACGATACGACGCAATCGGTGCGCATCGACTCGCGGATGCAGTTCGAGCTGCTGCAGAGGTTCGGCGCCGAGTTCACGCCGACCTCGGTGCAGAAGCTCGAACAGTACAACGGCGAGCGGCCGATCTTCGACCTGCACAAGATCGACGAAGAGATCGAAGGCGCGCTGGCGCGGCGCGTGGAGTTGAAGTCGGGCGGCTACCTGATCATCGATCAGACCGAGGCGCTGACGACGGTGGACGTGAACACCGGCGGCTACGTGGGCGCGCGCAACTTCGACGACACGATCTTCAAGACCAACCTCGAAGCGGCGCTCGCGATCGCGCGCCAGCTGCGGCTGCGCAACCTCGGCGGCATCATCATCATCGACTTCATCGACATGGTGCGCGAAGACCACCAGGCCGCCGTGCTCGCCGAGCTGCGCAGGCAGCTGGCGCGCGACCGCACGCGCATCACGGTGAGCGGCTTCACGCAACTCGGGCTCGTGGAGATGACGCGCAAGCGCACCCGCGAATCGCTCGCCCACATGCTGTGCGAACCCTGCCCCACCTGCCAGGGCAAGGGCCAGGTGAAGACCGCGCGCAGCGTCTGCTACGACATCCTGCGCGAAATCCTGCGCGAGGCGCGCCAGTTCAACCCGAAGGAGTTCCGCGTCATCGCCTCGGCCGCCGTGGTCGAGATGCTGCTCGACGAAGAAGGCCAGCACCTGGCTGGCCTCTCAGAATTCATCGGCAAGCCGATTTCGCTGCAGGCCGAACCTGCTGGGTCGCCGGAGCAGTACGACATTGTTCTGATGTGAGATGTCTGCGATGGGGAAGCACAGCTTCGGAGGCTTCTCCTGCGGGCACGCCGGTTGTCGATGACGCGGCCGGAACCGACCGCTTCAGCGGTTGGGCTCGGCAGCGTCTGAACGGCTGATACATTTCGCGCCATGACCGACTCCCCCTCCAGCCGCGCCGACCTTGCCGGGCGCCACATCGTGCTCGGGCTGACCGGCGGCATCGCCTGCTACAAGGTAGCCGAGCTGACGCGCCTGCTGATCAAGGCCGGCGCCACGGTGCAGGTGGTGATGACGCAGGCAGCCGAGCAGTTCATCACGGCCGTGACGATGCAGGCGCTGTCCAACCGCAGCGTGTTCACGAGCCAGTGGGATGCCCGCGAGCCGAACAACATGGCGCACATCAACCTGTCGCGCGAGGCCGACGCGGTGCTCGTGGCGCCGGCCAGCGCCGACTTCATCGCCAAGCTCGTCCACGGCCACGCCGACGATCTGCTCAGCCTGCTCTGCCTCGCGCGGCCCATCGAATGTTGCCCGCTGCTCGTGGCCCCGGCAATGAATCGCGAGATGTGGGCCCACCCCGCCACACGTCGCAACGTGGCCCGGCTGCAGACCGACGGCGCGACGCTACTCGGTCCCGACTGCGGAGACCAGGCTTGCGGCGAAACCGGTGATGGCCGCATGCTCGAAGCCGAGCAATTGCTGGCCGAGGTGATCGCCTTCTTCCAGCCCAAGCTGCTCGCGGGCCGCAGCGTGCTGATCACTGCCGGGCCGACCTTCGAGGCGATCGATCCGGTGCGCGGCATCACCAACCTGTCGAGTGGCAAGATGGGCTTCGCGATCGCGCGCGCGGCGCACGAGGCAGGCGCCGAAGTCACGATCGTCGCCGGGCCGGTGCACCTTCCGGCGCCGCGCGGCGTGCGTCGCATCGACGTGACGACGGCGCAGCAGATGCACGACGCGGTGCTGCCGCTGGCGCCGCGTCACGGCGTGTTCGTCGCCACGGCGGCAGTGGCCGACTGGCGGCCTGCAGCGCCGGCGCACACCAAGGTCAAGAAGCAGGGCGGGCAATCGGCGCCCTGCATCGGATTGACGGAGAACGTCGACATCCTGGCGGCCGTCGCGCGCCTGCCGGACCGGCCCTATTGCATCGGCTTTGCCGCCGAGACGCACGACCTGCTCAGGCACGCCCGCGAAAAGCGCGAGCGGAAGAACGTGCCGCTGATCGTCGCCAACCTCGGCCCGGCCACCTTCGGACGCGACGACAACGCGCTGACGCTGATCGACGCCCAGGGCGAGCGCGAGTTGCCGGCTGCCGACAAGCTCACGCTGGCACGCGCGCTCGTGGCCGATATCGCACGACGTCTTGGCGAACTCGACCGATGACGACGATAGAACTGAGAGTGCTCGACGCGCGCATGGCCGAGGCCTTGCCCGCCTACGCCACGCCCGGCAGCGCCGGACTCGACCTGCGAGCCTGCCTCGATGAACCACTGGTGCTCGAGCCCGGGCAGACGCAGCTGATCCCGACCGGCCTGGCGATCCACATCGGCGACCCGGGTCTGGCGGCACTGATCCTGCCGCGCTCGGGGCTCGGTCACAAGCACGGCATCGTGCTGGGCAATCTCGTGGGCCTGATCGACTCGGACTACCAGGGCCCGCTGATGGTGAGTTGCTGGAATCGCGGTGCCGCGGCCTTCACGGTGCAGCCGATGGAGCGCATTGCGCAGCTCGTGATCGTGCCGGTGGTGCAGGCGAGCTTCCGGCGCGTCGATGAATTCGCCTCGTCCGACCGCGGCAGCGGCGGCTTCGGTTCGACCGGCAAGCACTGAAGGCTGTCGGCCCGCCCGCGTCCCGCGGTCGGCTCTCTCTGACCAGCTTCAGTGCGTGTGCGGGCTCGCTGGCATCGCGTTGAGCACCGTCAGCGACGAATCGCCGACACTGCCGCGTTCGATTTCTTCCGCGCTTGCGTTGCGCACGTCGCGCACTGTCAGGTCGATCCGCAGCGCGATGCCGGCCAGCGGGTGGTTGCCGTCGAGCACCACGTGGGTCGGGTAGATCTCGGTCACGGTATAGATCGCGTCGGACGGCAAGCCCTGGATCGCGCAGCCCTCGGGCAGCACGTCGAATTGCATGCCGACTTCGATGCCCTCGGGGAAGACGGAGCGCTCCTCGAAGAACACCAGCGCGGCGTCGTAGTCGCCGAACGCATGCTCGGGCTCGAGGTGCAGCTTGCCGTGAAAACCCGTCTCCTGGTCCGTGAGCGCCTCTTCGACCTTTTCCAGCAGATCGTCGCCACCGAAGAAGAATTCGGTCGGGTCGTCGAGTTCGTCGATGAGGTTGCCGAGGGTGTCCTCGAGACGCCAGGTGAGCGTGACGACGCAGGGTGCGCTGATCTGCATGCGGCAATGATCGCACAGGCCTTCCGCCCGCTTCGCGTGGCGGCACAATCACGGCATGAACACCACTGTTTCGACCGCGCTCCTCGGCGGCCTGTCGCCAGCGCAGTTCATGCGCCGCCATTGGCAGAAGAAGCCGCTGCTGGTGCGCCAGGCCATCGCCGGCGTGGCGCCGCCGCTGGATCGCGCGACGCTGCTGGCGCTCGCCCAGCGCGAAGACGTCGAGTCGCGCCTGCTGGTGCGCGACGGCGAGCACTGGGCGCTGCGCCACGGCCCGCTGCCGCGGCGCGCCTTGCCTTCGCTGCAGAAGCCCGGTTGGACACTGCTCGTGCAGGGGCTCGATCTGCACGTCGACGCCGCGCGCGCGCTGCTCGACCGCTTCCGTTTCGTTCCCGAGGCGCGGCTCGACGACTTGATGGTCTCCTACGCCAGTGACGGTGGCGGTGTCGGCCCGCATTTCGATTCGTACGACGTGTTCCTGCTGCAGGTCCAGGGCAGGCGTCGCTGGCGCATCGGGCGCCAGAAAGACCGCAGCCTGCTTCCCCGCCTTCCGCTGAAGATCCTGGCGAACTTCGAGGCCGAGCAGGAATGGGTGCTCGAGCCGGGAGACATGCTGTACCTGCCGCCAGCCTGGGCACACGATGGTGTCGCGGTCGGTGACGATTGCATGACCTGTTCGGTCGGCATGCGCGTGCCGACACGCGTCGACCTCGCGCGAAGCGTTCTGCAACGCGCGCTCGACGAGACCGAAGCGCCGGAGCAAGACCTGCTCTACCGCGACCCTTGGCAGCGCGCCACCGAAGAGCCTGGGCGCATTCCGGCTGCACTCGAGGCCTTTGCCGCCGACGCCGTGGCGCGCTTCACCGCCGATCCGCAGGCACTGGCCTGTGCGCTCGGCGAGGTGCTGAGCGAGCCCAAGCCCCGGGTCTGGTTCGACGACGGCGATGCCGCCACGCTGTCGGCCGGCGTGCGTCTCGATCGACGCAGCCGCATGCTCTACGACGACAAGCGCATCTACCTGAACGGCGAGTCCTACCTGGCGAGCGGTCACGATGCGCGCGCGATGCGCAGCCTCGCCGATCGCCGCTACCTCGCCGCCGCTGCAGTGCGGCGGCTCAGCACCGATGCGCGCCAGTTGCTGGGTGTTTGGTCGCGCGCCGGATGGCTGCGCGACGACAGCGCGAAGGACTGAAGGCAAGGAGCGGCCCGATGGACACGATCACACGCATCGAGGGACGTCAGGCGTTCCACTCCGCGGTGCGCGACGCACTGGCCGAAGCCTCTGCCGCGGGATGGCGCGAGATCTGGCTGTGCGACCCCGACTTCGCGCGCTGGCCGCTGGGCGAACGCAGCGTGATCGAGAGCCTGACCCGCTGGGCGGGCGCGCGGCGGCGCCTGACGCTGCTTGCGCTGCACTACGATGAAGTGTTGCGGCGTCATGCGCGCTGGGCGCAGTGGCGCCGACAGTGGGTGCACGTGGTGCATTGCCGTGCGCTGCATGAGTTGCAGGCGAACGATGTGCCGGTCATGCTGTACGCGCCGGGGTGTCTGACCCTGCGACTGTTCGATCCGCTGCGCTATCTGGGAACGCTCTCTCGCGACGTGGCCGACGGCGTGCGAGCACGCGAGGAGATTGATGCAATTTCGCAACGTTCGACCGAGGCATTCCCGGCCACGACGATCGGTCTGTAGGTGAATTCCCTGAGCCCGGTATACTTCAGATCTGGACACGAGAGGCGCTTGCGCGTCGCCGTGTCCCCGTACGCTGGGGCTCTTGGAAAGCAAGGGGTTCCCACAATTCCCGGTAATTGTCTGACTCTTTGATTGAGGATAAGTATGAACAAGTCGCTCCTGTTGGCCTCCCTGGTCGCCGCCGTCGCCCTCGCTGCCTGCGGTAAGAAAGAAGAAGCTGCTCCGGCCGCTCCCATCGCTGCTGCCGCCTCGGCCGTCGCTGCCACCGCCGCTGTGGCTGCTTCAGCTGCTGACACCGCGGCCTCTGCGGTTGCGACTGCCGCGTCGGCTGTAGACGCCGCCGGTGGCGCTGCCGCTGCCGCTGCCGCTGCCGCTGGCAAGGCTGCCGAATCGGCCGCTTCCGCAGCGACGAAGTAGTCGCCCGGTCCCCGCGGACCCGACGATCAGCGAAAGAGCCGCCCTTGGGCGGCTTTTTTTGCGGCGCTGCAATTCGCGTCCTGCGTGCGCTATGCCATGGCAAGCCAGCTCGCGCCTGTCGCAGCGTCGGCGACCACGATATCGGACGGCTGCGCACCGCAGGCCGCTGCCAGCGCCTCGGCAGCCAGCGCCGCGCTGTTGTTCTGCTCGCTCAGGTGGGCCGCAACGACGTGGCGCAGGCCGCCGTGGTGGCATTGGGCAAGGATGCTCGCCGCGCTCTCGTTCGCCAGGTGGCCATGAGGGCCGGCTATGCGCGTCTTCAGCGATGCAGGGTAGCGCGACTGTGCCAGCATCGTGCGGTCGTGGTTGCATTCCAGCACCAGTGCATCGCAGCCTTGTAGCTGATCCAGCAGGTGGGCCGTGCTCGAGCCCGCATCGGTCAACACGCCGAGGCGCGACTGTCCATCCGTGCAACAGAGCTGAAGCGGTTCCAGCGCATCGTGCGGCACCGTGAACGGATTGAGCTGCAGGTTGCCGACGACGATGGCCTCGCCGTCGCGGGCGAAGCGCAACAAGCCGTCGGGCAATGCCGGTTCGCCGAGCGCACGCCAGGTGCCGCGACTCGTCCACAGCGGCAGGCGGTGGCGGCGCGACACTGCCAGTGCGCAACCGACGTGGTCGCCGTGCTCATGGGTGATGAAGAGGGCGTCGAAATCGGCGATCGCCAGCCCGGCGCGGGCGAGCCGTGCGTCGAGTTCGCGCTGCGAGAAGCCGCAGTCCACGAGCACGCGGCTCGCGGTCGTGCCGCTGCGCGACTCGATCACCAGCGCGTTGCCGGCACTGCCGCTGCCCAGGCTGCAGAAACGCATCGCTCGGCCGGCGCGTCAACCGGCTTGCAGGGCCGCGAGCGACGCGTGCTGGCAGTCCGTCATCTCACTTCAGGTCGGCGAGCAGCAGTTTGACGATGCGCTGGCCGGCTTCGCCCTTCTCGGGCGCGCCCTGGTTGTCGAGCACGGTGACGATGCTCGCGTTGCCTTCACCCTTGACGCTGACGCGGTAGCGCACCGGGCCAGTCGGGTCGGTCTTGCTGCTGAACATCTTGGTGATGAAGTTCGGGTCTTCCTTCCCGGCCTGCGCGGGGTCGACGTAGCGCACGAAGTACAAGCCCTGGGCGCGGTCGCGGTCCTCGACGGTGAAGCCGCTGCGATCGAGCGCCAGCCCGACGCGACGCCACGCGCGGTCGAAGGGGTCGTCCACCTGCAGGGTCGGTGCCGGGCGGTCCGGGAGCAGCCTCGCGCGGGCCACAGGTTCCGGTGCGCTGGCTGCCGCTTGCGCCGCTGCTGGGGTGACGGCTCGCGGCGGTTTCGCCGCGAGCTTCTGCAGAAGGCGTCCAAGCATCTCGGCCTCGACGCTGGGGTCGGTCGGACGTGATTGCCACGTCGTCTGACTCTTGTCGACGACGTTGTAGACCTCGACCATCCCGCGCATCGTGATGAAGACATCGCTGCCGGTCTCGGTGCGCTCGACGCGTGTGCGGTACTTGTCGCGTTCACCGCTCGAGTAGGCCGAATCGAAGACCTTGCCGATCACGGCGCGCAGCGCGTCCTGCGGGATCTTGGCGCGGTTCTCGGCCCAGTCGGTTTCCATCACGCCGGCTTCGGGGCGGTCGACGACGAGGGCGAGTCCCATCTCCTGCCAGAACGCGCGCAGTTGCGGCCACATCTGCTCGGGCGTCAACGGCGAGCTCAGCCAGCGCTCGTTGCCGAGCCGCTCGATCTTCGTCTGACCTGCCTCCGTGGTGGCAGTGTTGACTGCCACAGCCGTCGTTCCGGCCGCAGACGGTGAGGGTGCCGCTGCACCGGCCTGGAACGCGCTGGCGCTCACGCTCTGACCCTGCGGTGCATAGCGTGGGTCGCGCGACAACTGCGTCAGGTCGGGCGGGATGTCCAGCGGCGCGGTCTTGTTGCCGGAGGTACGGTAGTCGACGGTCTCGTTGCCGGTGACCTGGTCGAGCGAGCCACAGGCCGCGAGTGCGAGGGTGATCGCCAGGCACAACGGCCGAACAGGGGAGGGAAGGCTCACGTTGGAAATCTCCATGGAGTCGCGTGGCATGCGCACTGCCGACTGCGGCACGGCGGCCGGGTGTGGATTAGGGGTGCGGGATCAGGTCGGCTTCGATCAACACCTTCTCGACCGTCGCCTGCCCGGTGGCGCTGAGCGGCGTGATCGGCAGGCGAAGGCTGCTGCCGCAGCGTCCGAGCCGGGACAGCGCCCACTTCGTGGCCGCGGGGCTCGGCTCGACGAACAGGGCGTAATGCAGATCGATCAGCCGTAGGTGAATCTGCGCGCTTCGCGCACGCGGCCGTCGATTGCAGCCATGCACAACTCGTGCATTGCGCGCGGCGCCACGTTGGCGGTAACGCTGACGTTGCCGTGGCCGCCGAGCAGCATCAGCGCGATGGCGGTGCCGTCGTCGCCCGAGTAGATCGAGAAGCCCGCCGGCGCATGCTTGACCAGCCTGGCCGCGCGGCCGATGTCGCCGCTGGCTTCCTTGATGCCGACGATGCCCGGCACCTGCGCCAGCCGCAGCGCCGTCTCGGGCTGCATGTCGGCCACGGTGCGCCCGGGCACGTTGTACAGCACCATCGGGATGTCGCAAGCCTCGGCGATCGCCCTGAAGTGGCGGTAGATGCCTTCCTGCGAAGGCTTGTTGTAGTAGGGAACGACCTGACAGCGTGCAGTCGGCGCCGATCGTGGCGGCGTAGCGCGAATGCTCGATTGCCTCGAGCGTCGAGTTGGCGCCCGTGCGCCGCCATGATCGGCACCCGCCCGCGCGAATGCTCGACCGCGACGCGGATGATCTCCCAGTGCTCTTCGACCGACACCGTCGGCGATTCGCCGGTGGTGCCGACGACGCCGATGCAGTCGGTGCCCTCGGCGACGTGCCAATCGATCAGACTGCGCAAGGCCTCGTAGTCGACGCTCTCGTCTTCGCGCATCGGCGTGACCACGCGACGATGCTTCCAACAATGGATTTCATGCAGGTTCCTCGCAATCGCGCGATTTTAGCCGCGCGCGCCCCCGCGGCCGAGTCATTGCAGCAGATAGCGGCGCGGCGTCGCGCCGGATTGACTCTCGCGCGCTGCAGTCACGCGCTGCACGAAGCGCGGCATGGGATCGGCAATGAAACCGTCTTCGAAGGCGATCACACGCAATCCCGGCAATGCGCCCAGAAGCTCACCCGGCTCGAGCAGGAAGTCAGGGTTCGACGGCCTGCCCACCGTCTCGTGGCCGCGGGCAAAGGTTTCGTAGATCAGTACGCCACCGTCGTCGACGCTGGCCACGAGGGTGGGCAGTAGCGCGCGCCAAAAGTAGTTCGTCACCACCACGGCGTCGAAACGGCGGCCGGCAAGCGGCCACGGCGCGTTCTCGATGTCGGCTTCGACGACCTCGACGGCCGGCTCCGTCAGGGCGTGCAGGGGCGCTAGTGCCAACGCGTCGCGATCGAGCGCCGTGACCCGCGCACCGCGCGCGGCAAACCAGCGCACGTGCCGCCCAGAGCCACAGGCCACGTCGAGAACACGGGCCCCTGCGGGGACCAGCGTCGACCAGCGCTGCACCCAGCCCGAAGGCGCCTGTCCCGCGTGCTGCAGCGTCATCGGGGACGCACTTCCTGCTTCAAGGCAGCAAGCGTCAACCGGTCGACGATGCGCGGCGCGATCAGCTTCAGCCGAGCGACCCAGCCGGCCCTCGGCCGTCATCACGATATCGCGCTGCCGTGCCTCGGCACCGTCGACGATCAGGCGCGCGCACTCCTCCACGCTCATCGCGTCGCGTTCGTCGAGCCCGCTGCTGCCGGCGATCTCGCCGGTGGGCATTCAAGCCGTGATGGCGCAGCTGGGTTGCCACCACGCCCGGGTAGGCGATGGTCACGCTGACGCCGGCGACGGCCAGCTCGATCCGCAGCGCCTCGAAGAAGCCGGTCATCGCGAACTTGCTGCCGCAATAGGCCGTGCGCCCGGACACCGGCAAGTCCACACAGGCTGCTGACGGCGACTATGCGCCCGCGCGAAGCCTTCAGCGGCTCGAGCGCTGCATGGGTGCACCACACGCTGCCCCAGTGGTTGACGCGCATCAGCTGCTCGGTCCAGCCAAGGTCGTTCACCTCGGCGAACAGCGCCTGTGCCGAAACACCGGCGTTGTTGACCAGTGTGTCGATGCGGCCGAACTGCGCATCGCCGCAGCGACGAGTCGATGCAATCCGCCTGCAGGCCGACGTCGCATGCTGCACCAGCACCTTCCGCCGCTTGCACGGCAACTTGCCGCCACGGCCTCGAGCCGGTCGACGCTGCGCGCTGCGAGCACCAGCGCCACGCCGTCGCGGCCCCGCGCTGCCCATTGCCGCGCCATCTCGCGCCGATGCCGTCCGAGGCACCGGTGATGAGATCACGTTCATGTCAGAAGCAGTTCCAGAGTTCATTCGCAAGCGCGACTGCGAGGTCGGGTCGCAGATAGAGCATGAATACCGCGCCGAGCATCGCCAGTGCCGCTGCCCACAGCACGACGCGGCGCCAACCGAGTCGGATCATGCCGAGACCAAGGGCGACCGCTCGATCGCGTTTTCGCGCACCGGCAGGTTCACGATCGCCGCAAACACCCCGAGCGCGACGGCGATCCACCAGACCACGTCATAGCTGCCGGTCGCGTCGTAGAGCTTGCCGCCGAGCCACACGCCCATGAAGCTGCCGAGTTGGTGCGACAGGAAGACGAAGCCACCCAGCATGAGGTACTGCACGCCGAAGACTTGCACCACGATCGCATTCGTCACCGGCAGGTCGACAGCACAGCAGCCCCATCACCGACGAGAGGTAGACCTCCAGGCGCAGCGGTGTGGCGAGGAAGCGCGATCGCCACCGAGCGCAGCGTGTAGATCGTCGACAGGATGTACCTCTTCGGGAAGCGCTGGCCCAGCGCGCCGGCGGCGTAGGTGCCGAAGACATTGAGCAGGCCGATCAGCGCCAGCGCCGTGGACGCCACGTTCGGCGTGAGGCCGTGGTCCTTCAGGTAGCTCGGCATGTGCACCGCGATGAACACGACCTGGAAGCCACAGACGAAGTAGCCCGCCATCAGCAACTGGAAACTCGGGTAGGTGAAGGCCTCGCGCAGCGCCGCGACGATGCTTTGCTGCGGCCTTGTCTGCCCACTCGCGAGGCCCGGCTCGTGCAGGCCGAAGGCGAGCGGCACGATCAGAAGTGCCGCGCCACCGAGCGCCAGCAGCGCCCCCTGCCAGCCCAGGCCCAGATCAGGCCGTTCTCGACCGGCACCATCAGGAACTGGCCGAACGATCCGGCCGCGGCGGCCACGCCCATCGCCCAGGAACGCTTCTCCGGCGAGTTTTTTCGTCCGATCACGCCGTAGACCACGGCGTGGTCGTCCCGGCCTGGGCGATGCCGACGAGCACGCCGGCGCTGGCCAAAAGGCCCATGGCGTGCTCGCGAGTGCCATCAGCGCCATCCCTGCCGTAGGCCAGGCCGCAGACAACGAGCACGCGAAAGGCGCCGAAGCGGTCGGCCACCATGCCGGCGAACAGGCCGGTCACGCCCCAGGTGAGGTTCTGCACCGCCATCGCGAAGGCGAAGGTCTCGCGCGTCCAGCCGCGCTCCATCGTCCCGGCTGCAGCCACAGCCCGAAGCCGTGCGAATGCCCATCGACAGCGTGACGATCGCGGCGCCGCACAGCAGCACCCGCGTCATCGAGAGTGGGGCAGGCGTCGTGGAACGCATCGTCGCACTCTAGCGCAAGGTCGCTGTCCCGGTCGGCGCGGGAGCCGTTCGGGCCGGCCGATTGCGGCCCGCGCCTAGAATCCGCCGCCATGGCGAGCAGACAAGGAAATAAGAAGAAGCTTCATCCGCGCTCTCAAGGGACTCGAGCCCGTCCGGCAGCGGCCGGGCATGTACACCCGCACCGACAGCCCGCTGCACTGCATCCAGGAAACGATAGACAACGCGGCCGACGAGGCGTTGGCCGGTTTCGGCAAGCGTATCGGCTGACGATGCACGTCGATGGCTCGGTCAGCGTGGAAGACGACGGCCGCGGCATTCCGTTGGCCTGCACCCCGAAGAGAGGGTATCGGTACTCGAGATCGTGTTCACGCAGTTGCATGCCGGCGGCAAGTTCGACAAGGGCGCGGGCGGCGCGTACAGCTTTTCTGGCGGGCTGCACGGCGTGGGCGTGAGCGTGACGAATGCGCTCGCGCGGCGCCTGGAGGTCACGGTCTACCGCGAAGGGCAGGTGGCGACGCTGGCCTTCGGCCACGGCGACGTGCTCGAACGCTGCACGTTCGCAAGGCGGGTGCGGGCGACCGCAAGCAGGGCACGACGGTGCGCTCTGGCCCGAGCCGGAGTAGTTCGAGAGCGCCGACCTGCCGCGCAACGACTTGACGCACCTGCTGCGCAGCAAGGCAGTGCTGATGCCGGGTGTCACGTGACGCTCACGGTCGAGAGGGGCGGCCAGAGAAACCGAGACGCAGACCTGGCTCTACAAGGGAGGCCTGCGCGACTACCTGATGAGACGCTCGCCGCCGATCCGATCGTCCCGCTGTTCGAGGGCGAGCAGTACGCGACCGGCAGCGAAACGGAGAACGTCGCCGAAGGCGAGGGCGCGGCCTGGTGTGTCGCGTTCACCGAAGACGGCGCGCCGGTGCGCGAGAGCTACGTCAACCTGATCCCCACGGTGGCCGGGGGCACGCACGAGTCGGGGCTGAAGGACGGCCTGTTCGGCGCGATCAAGAACTTCATCGACCTGCACGGCCTGCTGCCAAAGGGCGTCAAGCTGATGCCCGACGACGTGTTCTCGCGCGCCTCGTTCGTGCTCTCGGCGAAGGTGCTCGATCCGCAGTTCCAGGGCCAGATCAAGGAGCGGCTGAACAGCCGCGACGCGCTGCGCCTGGTCAGCAATTACGTCAAGCCGCCGCTCGAACTGTGGCTGAACCAGCACGTCGAGCATGGCAGGAAGCTGGCCGAGCTGGTGATCCGCCGGCGCAGACACGCCAGCGGGCCTCCCAGAAGGTCGAAAAGCGCAAGGGCTCGGGCGTGGCCGTGCTGCCCGGCAAGCTCACCGACTGCGAGAGTCGTGACCTGAACCTGAACGAGCTGTTCGTCGAAGGCGACTTCGCCGGCGGCAGTGCACGGTGGGTCGCGACAAGGAGACACAGGCGATCCTGCCGCTGCGCGGGAAGGTGCTCAATGCGTGGGAGGTCGAGCGCGACCACCTGTTCGCGAACAACGAGGTCCACGACATCGCGGTGGCGGTGGGCTCGACCCGCACGGCGCCAGCGACACGCCGGATTTCGGCGGACTGCGCTACGGCAAGGTCTGCATCCTCAGTGATGCCGATGTCGACGGCTCGCACATTCAGGTGCTGCTGCTGACGCTGTTCTTCCGCCACTTCCCGCAGCTGATCGCTCGCGGCCATGTGTTCGTCGCCAAGCCACCGCTGTTTCGCGTCGATGCGCCGGCTCGCGGCAGGAAACCGGCAGCCAAGTTCTATGCGCTGGACGACGGAGAACTCACCGCCATCCTCGACAAGCTGCGCAAGGAAGGCTGCCGCGAAGGGGCCTGGAACATCAGCCGCTTCAAGGGCCTGGGCGAGATGAGTGCCGAGCAGCTG
>CAVPAZ010000003.1:0-389926 GCA_963701725.1 uncultured bacterium
TGGGTTACAATCAGGTCATCGTAGATGCGCACGGCGAAGTAGAGGGTCGCGTCGTCCCAGGCGGCCTGCAGGATCGCGCTGCTGTCGAGCGGCGCCGGCCGGTCGCGCTCGATGCGCCAGGCGTTCTCCGCCTTGAGCGAGTAGGCGGTGACGCCGAACCAGTCGGTGATGTCGCCGTCGATGGTCGGCGGCTGCGCCGCGCGCCGCGCGGCGATCTCGGTGTTGCGATAGCTCACAGAGCTGGGCTGGCTGTAGCGCTCGGCAGGCTGTAGCCCCGGGCAAGGCGGTCGAACCAGACATCGTTGAGCGCGTCGACGCCCTCGACCGCCTGGCTCTGCCACGTCAGGCCGCCGTCAGCGCTGTAGCCGATGCCCGCGGCCATGCCCGGCAGCCAGACACGCTCCAGGTCCAGTGCGGCGATCTTGCCCCGCGGGGCGGGCTCCGTGCTGCCAATCACCTGGGTAGCCGCTGGCGAGCAGGCGCCACGTCGTCCCGCCGATCTGACGTGCGACCGATCTGCCAGGGTAGAGTCCAGCACACACTGCCGATCCAGTAGCATCTGCCAGGCCCAGCCGTTGATCCCGATCCAGATAGAACAAGTGATCTCCGGTCGCGTCCAACAGCGTCCAGCTATCGCCACCGTCTTCTGTACGCGCATGCCAACTGAACAGCACTCCTGCGCGTGGTAGGGCCGTGGCAGCCGAAAAGGGACTGCCCAGCCCCGGCCGGCATCGACGAACTGGAGCTGGGTCATGGATGCACTCCCAATCGGGACCAGGGGAGGGCGGGGGTTCGGGCACGGGCGGCAGCGCCGCCCAATGCAAGCCGCCGTCGGTCGTGCGCCGGATCACCTCGTCGGACGAGCGCACCCAGCCGTGGGTCGGCGAGACGAACTGCAGGTCGGTCAGCGCGTCGCTGCCGGTGGCGGGCAGCATCGCCCAGGAGGCGCCGCCGTCCGTCGTGCGGGCCAACTGCAACGTGGCCTCGTGCCAGGCCCAGCCGTGCTGCTGATCGACGAACTGGAAGCCGTCGATGGCGGGCAGGCCGGTCTCGGCGGCCTGCCAGGTCGCGCCGCCGTCCGTGGTGCGCTCCATCGCCGTCCCCGCGGCGCGCCAGCCGGTCAGGTGATCCATGTACCACTCGGGGCGGGCCGGCGGCACCGGTGAAGATCGCCTGCCAGGTGCGGCCGCCGTCGGTCGAGCGGTAGACCGTGCCTTCCTTGACCCCCCAGCCCTCCTGGGCGGTGCGGAAACGGGCGCGCGTGGGGCCGTTCGCCGTCAACGGCTCCCAGGTCATGCCGCCGTTGGACGTCCACAGCACGGTTGTCCCCAGCCCGGCCCAGGCCCGGTTGGCGTCGAGGGCTTGCAGCCAGGTGAAAGGTGACTGGTGCGTCGCCGTAGTATTGTCGCGGTCCAGGTAAGGCCGCCATCCGTGGTGTGCGCGATGCTCCAGGGGCCATTAGCGGAGGCGGATTGCCAGATCATCCAGCCGTGCGAGGGCGACGCGAAACTGACTTGGCCGAGCACGATTTCCGGCTGCCCTGCGCCTACATCGCCGATCCGGGTCTGCGTCCAGGTCTCGCCGCCATCCGTTGTCACCAGTATAAAGGCTTGCATGTCAAGCGTCACGGCCGCCCAACCGTGTTGTCGGTCAATGAAATCCAGGCCCCCGAAGCTGCCGGGGCCATCTTGGTGCTTGCTAGTCCATGTCAGGCCCCCATCCGTCGAACGGAGAGCTTGCACGAGCGGCGCACAGCTGAAGGGAGCATATGCGCATCCAACCGGAAGAATGCGTCCGATCCACACCGTCTGCGCATCTATAGCGTCCAGAAACTGTCCTGCTGAGCCGTGTACTTCATCGTCAGCCGAGCAGCCGCACCTGCGCTTCGCAGCGCGCGGGCGCCACGCGGTACAGGCCACTGATGACCGCTTCGGCGACACCCTGCGGCAGCGAGGGCTGCGGCTAGTTCTCGTTCATCAGCGTGACGTAGTAGAAGACGTCCTGCTGCGCGTCGAGCATCTCGCGCATGCCGTGGTCGAGCGATGACGGCGAGCTCGCCCGCGAACGCCGGGTCCTAGGCCCGGCAGTTGGGAACGGTCGCGGCGACCAGGTGGCTGCTGCCGTCCTGGTGCTGCAGGCCCTCGCCGCCCAGCGTCGTGCGGCCCGGCGGTGGCGCCGAGCAGGAAGCCGCGCGCGCGCTGGTCGGCGGCGGCCCAGATCAGGTCGCCGACGCGCTGGAAGCCGAACATCGAGTAGTAGATGTAGAACGGCAGCATCGCCAGGCCGTGCACGCTGTAGCTGGTGGCCGCCGCCGTCCAGCGAGCGCCAGCGCGCCGGCCTCGTTGATGCCTTCCTCCAGGATCTGGCCGTCCAGCGCCTCGCGGTAGCTCAGCACCGAGCCGATGTCCTCGGGCTCGTAGCGCTGGCCCACGCTGCGAGTAGATGCCGACCTGCCGGAACAGGTTGGCCATGCCGAAGGTGCGCGCCTCGTCGGCGACGATGGGCACGATGCGCGGCCCGAGCGTCGCGGTCCTTCAGCAGGCTGCCGAGCATGCGCACGAAGGCCATCGTCGTGCTCATTTCCTTGCCGCCGGCCTGCAGCGCGAAGCTCGCCGTAGCGCGTCGACCGGCGGCACCGGCACGCGGCGCAGCGCGTCGCTGCGCGCTCGGGCAGGTAGCCGCCCAGCGCCGCGCGGCGCTCGTGCAGGTAGCGCATCTCCGGCGCTGTCGTCGGCCGGCCGGTAGAAGCTGCAGCGCCGCGGCCTGCTCGTCGCGTCAGCGGCAGGTTGAAGCGGTTGCGGAAGGCGATCAGGTCGTCGTCGTCGAGCTTCTTCTGCTGGTGCGTGGTCATGCGGCCCTGGCCGGCCGCGCCCATGCCGTAGCCCTTCTTGGTCTGCGCCAGGATCACCGTCGGCTGGCCGCGGTGCGCGGCCGCCGCGGCGTAGGCGGCGTGGATCTTCACCAGGTCGTGGCCGCCGCGCTTCAGGCGGTCGATCTGCTCGTCGGTCATGGCCTTGCGCCAGCGCGGCCAGCTCCGGCGTTCTGGCCGAAGAAGTTGCTCGCGGTTGTAGCGGCCGTCCTTGGCCGCGAAGGTCTGGAACTGGCCGTCGACCGTGTCGGCGAAGGCGCGCGCCAGCGCGCCGCGTGCGTGTCGCGCGCGAACAGGCCGTCCCAGTCGCTGCCCCAGACCAGCTTGATCACGTGCCAGCCGGCGCCGGCGAACAGCGTCTCCAGCTCGTCGATGATGCGGCCGTTGCCGCGCACCGGGCCGTCCAGGCGCTGCAGGTTGCAGTTGACGACCCAGACCAGGTTGTCGAGCCTCTCGCGCGCGGCCAGCGTGAGCGCGCTCATGCACTCGGGCTCGTCCATCTCGCCGTCGCCGAACACGCCCCAGACCTTGCGGTCGCGCGCAGTCCAGCAGGCCGCGGTGCTGAGGTAGCGCATGAAGCGCGCCTGGTAGATCGAGCTGATCGGCCCGATGCCCATCGAGCCGGTCGGGAACTGCCAGAAGTCGGGCATCAGCCAGGGATGCGGATAGCTGGACAGGCCGCGCGCGCCGCCGCGCTGCGCGGCGCGGCGAGTTCCTGGCGGTAGTGCGCGAGGTCGGCTTCGCGTCAGCCGGCCCTCGAGGAAGGCGCGCGCGTAGACGCCCGGCGCGCGAGTGCGGCTGGAAGAACACCAGGTCGCCGCCGATGGCGCGTCGTGGCGCGCGCGGAAGAAGTGGTTGAAGCCGACCTCGAACAGGTCGGCCGCGCTGGCGTAGCTGGCGATGTGGCCGCCGAGTTCGCCATAGCGCCTGGTTGGCGCGCACCACCATCGCCAGCGCGTTCCAGCGCATGATGGACGCGAGCCGCTCCTCGATCGCCAGGTCGCCCGGGAAAGGCGGCTGGCGCTCCACCGGGATGGTGTTCACATAGGGCGTGCCGCTGCGGCGCCTGCCAGCCGATGGCCGGTTGCCGCGCGATCTGTGCCAGCCGGTCGAGCAGGAAGGCGCGCGCTCGGGGCCCTGGGCCTGCGCACCGCGGCCAGGGCCTGCAGCCACTCGCGCGTTTCCTCGGGATCGCAGTCGCAGGGCTCGGCCGTCGAGTGCCCAGGCTGTTCGTCGCGAGCGGTGCGTCGGTCCATGGAATGCCAGGCATTGTATTTGTGGCACTTGCGCATTGACGGAAAGCGTTCCTCGCGGCAGGCTGCATGGGCATCCTCGAGCCCATCGCCGCGCCGGTGGCAAGACCGGGAGCCGCGTCGGCGATGCCGGGAGAGGGCACAATGAGCCGATTCGCCACGCTGAGGGGCATCATGGTCGACACGTCCGGCTTCGCCAAACTCGTTCCCGGCTTCGATTTCCTGGAGGGGCTGGTGAAGAACGCCGGCTCGGCCATGCCCGGCATCGGCCAATGGGTTGCGCCGACGCTGAACCCGGAAGAGCTCGGCAAACGCATCGAGGAGCTGCGCACCGTGCAGTACTGGCTCGAACAGAACGCGCGCATGCTCGGGGCGACGATCCAGGCGCTCGAGGTGCAGCGCATGACACTGTCGACGCTGAAGACGATGAACGTGCAGATGAGCGACCTGCAGAAGTCGCTGATGATTCCCGTGCCCGCCGCGGCTGCCGCGCGCCGAGCAAGCCCAGGCGGCGCCGAAGATGGCGTCCGCCGGGCCTGCCGCGGCCGAAGCCTCCGGGCCGGCGCCCGCGACCGCTGTCGATCCGATGCAATGGTGGGGCGCGCTCACGAAGCAGTTCACCGAGCTGGCCACCTCCGCGATGAAGGAGGGAGCGGCCGCGACGGCGGCGAACCCCGCCGATGCCGCGTCGCGGGCGGAAGGCGGGGCGCAGGGGAGGGCGCCGCGCATGCCAGCCGCACGACCCGCTGCCAAGGCCACCGCGCGCAAGCGCGGCTGAGCCTCGCCCGACACGACCACGGGAGTCACTGGATGCCGGCCTTACCGTCCGAGCGCGCCGACCGCCAGGCCGAAGTGATCGAGGCGCTCTCGGCCTTGCTGCCGGCGCGCTGCCTGCTGTGGCAGGGCGAGGACGTGGCGCCCTACGAGTGCGACGGGCTCACCGCCTACCGCGCGCATCCGCTGGTCGTGGCGCTGCCCGAGACCGAGGCCCAGGTCGCCGCGCTGCTGCGCGCCTGCCACGCGCTCGCCGTGCCGGTCGTGGCGCGCGGCGCGGGCACCGGCCTGTCGGGGGGCGCGATGCCGCACCGGCTGGGCGTAACGCTGAGCCTGGCCAAGTTCAACCGCATCCTCGAGCTCGACGTGGCGGCGCGCACAGCCGTCGTGCAGTGCGGCGTGCGCAACCTCGCGATCAGCGAGGCCGCCGCCCCGCACGGCCTGTATTACGCGCCCGACCCGAGCAGCCAGATCGCCTGCACCATCGGCGGCAACGTGGCCGAGAACGCGGGCGGCGTGCATTGCCTGAAGTACGGCCTGACGCTGCACAACGTGCTGCGCGTGAAGGGCTATACCGTCGAGGGCGAGGAAGTGGTGTTCGGCGGCGAGGCGCTCGACGCGCCGGGGCTGGACCTGCTGCCGTTGGTGGTCGGCAGCGAAGGCATGCTCGTCGTGATCACCGAGGTGACCGTCAGGCTGGTCCCGAAGCCGCAGCTTGCGCGCTGCATCATGGCCAGCTTCGACGACATCCGCAAGGCCGGCGAGGCGGTGGCCAGCATCATCGCCGCCGGCATCATTCCGGCCGGCCTCGAGATGATGGACAAGCCGATGACCGCGGCGGTCGAGGCCTTCGTGCACGCCGGCTACGACCTCGAGGCGGTGGCCATCCTGCTCTGCGAAAGTGACGGCACGCCGGAGGAGGTGGCCGAAGAGATCGGCCGCATGCAGGACGTGCTGACCGGCGCCGGCGCCACGCGAGTCGAGGTCAGCAAGGACGAGGCGCAACGCCTGAGGTTCTGGAGCGGACGCAAGAACGCCTTCCCGGCGAGCGGGAGGCTGAGCCCCGATTACATGTGCATGGACTCGACCATCCCGCGCAAGCGCCTGGCCGACATCCTGCTCGCCATCGCGCAGATGGAAACGAAGTACGGCCTGCGCTGCGCCAACGTGTTCCACGCCGGCGACGGCAACCTGCACCCGCTGATCCTGTTCGACGCCAACGATCCCGACCAGCTGCACCGCTGCGAGCTGTTCGGCGCCGACATCCTCGAGACCAGCGTGCGCATGGGCGGCACCGTGACCGGCGAGCACGGCGTGGGCATCGAGAAGCTCGGCTCGATGTGCGTCCAGTTCTCGCCCGCGGAGCTCGAGCAGATGCCGCCGTCAAGCGCGCCTTCGACCCGAACGAGTTGCTCAATCCAGGCAAGGTGATCCCGACGCTGCAACGTTGCGTCGAGGGCGGGAAGATGGACGTGAAGAAGGGGCTGCTGCCCTTCGCCGAACTGCCCCGGTTCTGAGCGGCGGACAGCCATGACGATCGACGACCGGTCGCTGCAATCGCTCATCGACCGCGTGCGCTGCGCGTGCGGCCCGCGCGCCGCTGCGCCATCTGCGGCGGCGGCAGCAAGGGCTTCTACGGCGAGGCCGCCGCGGCGAGCCGTTCGACGTGACGCGCGCTGCGCGGCATCTCGAGCTACGAGCCGACCGAGCTCGTGGTCACCGCGCGCTGCGGCACGCCGCTGGCCGAGCTCGAGGCGGTGCTCGCCGAGCACGGCCAGATGCCTGCCGTTCGAGCCGCCGCACTTCGGCACGGCCGCCACCGTGGGCGGCATGGTCGCGGCGGGTCTCGCCGGGCCGCCGCGCGCGGCCGCCGGCGGCGTGCGCGACTACGTGCTCGGCGCGACGCTGCTCAACGGCCGCGGCGAGTTGCTGAGCTTCGGCGGCCAGGTGATGAAGAACGTCGCCGGCTACGACGTGTCGCGCCTGCTGGCCGGTTCGCTGGGCACGCTGGGCGTGATCTGCGAGGTCTCGCTGAAGGTGCTGCCGGTGGCGCGCGCGACGGCCACGCTGCGTTTCGAGATGGCGCAGGCGGCGGCGATGGCGCAGCTCAACGCCTGGGCCGGCCAGCCGCTGCCGCTGAACGCCAGCGCGTGGTGGAACGAGACGCTGGTGGTTCGCCTGCAGGGCGCGGTGGCGGCGGTCGAGGCGGCCGCGGCCAGGCTCGGCGGCGAGCGCGTCGAGGCTGCCCAGGCGAGCGCGTTCTGGGCCGGGCTGCGCGAACAGACCGACGAGTACTTCCTCGGTGCGCGCGCGGGTCGAGGCGAGCGGCGCCCGGCTATGGCGCCTGTCGGTGCCGCAGACCGCCGCGCCGCTCGCATTGCCGGGTGAGACGCTGATCGAGTGGGGCGGCGCGCAGCGCTGGCTGTGCAGCGCCGCGCCGGCCGCGCAGGTCGCGCGACGCAGCGGGTGCTGCCGGCGGCCATGCCACGATCTTCCGGGCGCACGACAAGTCCGCAGGCGTGTTCACGCCGCTGCGTCCGGCGCTCGAGCGCATCCACCGCGAGCTCAAGCGCTCGTTCGATCCGGAGGGCGTCTTCAACCCCGGCCGCCTCTATCCGGGACTCTGACGATTCACGCCCGATGCAAACCAATCTCGCCCCCGAATTCAAGGAACGCGCGACGGGGATGCGGCCGAGGCCATCCTGCGCAAGTGCGTGCACTGCGGCTTCTGCACCGCGACCTGCCCGACCTACCAGTTGCTCGGCGACGAACTCGACTCGCCGCGCGGGCGCATCTACCTGATGAAGGAGGTGCTCGAGGGCGCACCGGTAACACGCGCGCACGCAGCTGCACCTGGACCGCTGCCTGAGCTGCCGCAACTGCGAGACCACCTGCCCCTCGGGCGTGCAGTACGGGCAACTGGTCGACATCGGTCGCCGCATCGTCGAGCAGCGGGTCGAGCGGCCGGCGGGCGAGAAGCTCGTGCGCTCGGCGCTCAGGCTGGGGCTCACGTCGCCGCTGTTCGGCCCGGCGATGAAGCTCGGTCAACTCGTTCGCCCCATGCTGCCGGCGACGCTCAAGCACAAGGTGCCGGCCCGGCCCGGTCCGCGGGCGGCGCTCTGGCCGACGCGCACCCACCCGCGCAAGGTGCTGATGCTGATGGGCTGCGTGCAGCCGGCGATGATGCCCAACATCAACAGCGCCACCGCACGCGTGCTCGACGCAGCCGGCATCCAGACCCTCGTCGCCGACGGCGCGGGCTGTTGCGGCGCGATCCGCACCCACATGAACGACCTCGAGGGCGGCCTCGCGGACATGCGCCGCAACGTCGATGCCTGGTGGCCGATGGTGGCGGCGGGCGAGGTCGAGGCGATCGTGATGAACGCGTCGGGTTGCGGCCTCGCGGTCAAGGAGTACGGCCACGCGCTGGCGCACGACCCCGCGTATGCCGACAAGGCGCGGCGCGTCAGTGCGTTGACGCGCGACCTGAGCGAGTTGCTGCCCGACCTGGTCGAGCCGCTTCGGCATCGTCTGGCCCTCCCCCGCCCGGCGGGGCCGCGGGGAGGGGGGGCAGCAGACCCATCCGCACAGCGGATGAAACGCCTGGCGTTTCATCCGCCCTGCACGCTGCAGCATGGGCAGCAGCTGCGCGGCGGCGTCGAGAAGCACCTGGCGGAACTGGGCTTCGAGGTCCGCCTCGCTGCCGGCGAAAGCCATTTCTGCTGCGGCTCTGCCGGCACCTATTCGGTGCTTCAGCCGGAGCTCGCCAACACGTTTCGCGACCGCAAGCTCGCCTACCTGGAACCCTTGCAGGCCGACGTCATCGTTTCGGCCAACATCGGCTGCATCCAGCACCTGCAGACCGGCACCGAGACGCCGGTGCGGCATTGGGTCGAGGTGCTCGACGAGGCGCTGGCGCAGGCAACGGGCTGAGCCGCCGTCACGATAGCCGCGTCACCCCTTCCAGCCTGCACGCATAGACCGCGTTGCGCAGCGCCGCGATCGCCTCGTAGCGCGGGAAGCTGCGCCGCCACGCCAGCACCACGCGGCGCGTCGGCACCGGCGGGCTGAACGGCACGTACACGACGTGCAGTTGCTTCTCGTGCGGCACCGAGAGTTGCGGCACGACCGTGACGCCCATGCCCGACGCGACCATGTGCTTGATGGTCTCCAGCGACGAGCCCTCGAAGCTCTTGCGGATGCCTTCTGCATTGCTCGAGAAGCGCGCGTACTCGGGGCAGACCTCGAGCACATGGTCTCGAAAGCAATGCCCGGTGCCGAGCAGCAGCAGGGTCTCGCGCTTCAGCTCCTCGGCCGGGATGCTCTCGCGCCCGGCCAGTGCGTGCGCGCGCGGAAGGGCGATCATGAACGGCTCGTCGTACAGCGGCGCCGACGCCAGGCCGCTGTCGGGGAACGGCTCGGCGAGGATCGCGCAGTCGAGTTCGCCGCTGCGCAGCATCTCGAGCAGCCGGGCGGTGAAGTTCTCCTGCAGCACGAGGGGCATCTGCGGTACGCGCTTTATCGCCTGGCGCACCAGCGCGGGCAGCAGGTAGGGGCCGATGGTGTAGATCAGGCCGAGGCGCAGCGGCCCGGCCAGGGGGTCCTTGCCGCGCTTGGCGGTCTCCTTGATGCCCGCCGCGAGCTCGATCACCTCCTGCGCCTGGCGGACGATCTCGACGCCCAGCGGCGTCACGCCGACCTCGGCGCTGCCGCGCTCGAAGATCTTCACGTCGAGCTCTTGCTCGAGCTTCTTGATCGCCACGCTGAGCGTCGGCTGCGACACGAAGCAGGCCTCCGCCGCGCGGCCGAAGTGCCGCTCGCGGGCCAGGGCCACCAGGTAGCGCAGTTCTGTCAGGGTCATGCGCGGATTGTGCCGTCTGCGTCCCGCAGCCGCGCCAGCGCCATGCCGACCGAAGCACGCCGAGTCGATGCAGCGACGTCGGCGCCTACCAGGCGCAGGTCGGCTCTGAAGGGCTGCTCGGCCATCCGCTGTCGCTGGCGAGGGGTGGCTTCCCGGCACCTGACTTGGCCGTCGTCGCGTCGTCGGGGTGTCGCGACAGGGACGCCAGCGATCAGAAGATGGTGCCCTTCGGCCCGCCCTCGGCCCTTCAGGAGGTGTTCAACCACCCCAAACGCGACGGTGATGGTGTGCAATCCCTGCGCCGAGGTCCGGGGGCATCACCCCGAGGCCACGCAGGCCAAGCTTCTGAAGCGAGTCTCAGGCCGCAGCCGACGAGGCACCCGGGCGCCGGCGCCGCGCGGACACCAGCCCGGCCAGCGCGATGCCGAACAGGGCGAGCGTGCCCGGCTCGGGCACCGTCCCGGGCGGGTCGCCGGTGATCATGTCCTGCGCGCCCGGGGCCTCCAGCGTCATCGCGTACTTGCCGTCCAGCGGGGCCGAGCTGCCGATGGCACCGAAAAAGCCGTTCAGCGCCGCCTGGGTGGCCGCGTCGACACCGGTGGCACTGAAGCTGCCGCTCGCGATGTTCCAGGCACCGGTGTCGTACCTGCTCTCCCAGATGCCCAACTGGATGGCCGCAGCCACCGCGCCGCTGCCCGGGTGCAGCCAGGCGAACTGGTCATGGGTGGGCATGCCCCCGTTCAGCACCGCGTTCACCGCGCCCAGGAAGTCCAGCGTGCGCGCCTGTTCGCCGTCGGGGTTGATCGTGTAGTTCACGACCCAGCCGTTGCCGATGTGGTCGTATAGGTCGTAGCAGTACATGAACAGATCGTTCAGGTTGTCGACGAAGATGTTCGCGTCGACGCCGCCGAAGGCCAGCACGGTGCCCTGGAAGCGCCCGGCAGCCACGCCGGCCGATGCGGAGCCGCCGCCGACCTGTTGCGGGTAGGCGATGGTGATGCTGTCGTAGGCCGGGGCGGGCACGCCGCTGAAGATCGGGTTGTCGAACCTGACCTGCACATAGGCCGCCTGGCTGCTCGCTGCGAGGCCCGCCAGGGCCATGCCGAGCAAGGCGCGATACTTGAATTTCATGATCGATCCTTTCTTGGGGAACCCCAACGCGTTGGTTCCGCTAACGATTCGATTGTCCTCAGCAACCTTCAGACCCGGCTACCCCGCAGGTGAGCGTACGCAGCCAGCTGCCGATACAATTCTCGTGACACATCGCACACTCGGCGCGGGTGTCCGACAGGCCGCGGTGCCGGGGCGTGTGTTGTGGCCGCGGCCTCCAGTCTTGCAGCCAGTCACGCGAGGCCTACCGAGTCGTGAACTCGGTCTGGCGCTGGCGCTCGACGACGACTCCGCACAGCCACCGAGCAGCACAGGCGCTTCGGCCGGGCCGAACTCGGGAAGCGCCTATGCTGGCCACATGACACCTCGTGGCACCAGTCTGCAAGATCTCCTGCGCGTGCGAATGCGCGGTTTCGACGCCCACGTGCTGGACCCGGCAGGCCGGCACCGTGCTGCGGTTGCCGTGGTCGTGACCGAGCAAGGCCACGGCGCGGACATCCCTGGCCTGCCGCCCCAAACGCAATGGAGCGACGCGCCGGCACTGCTGCTCACGCGCCGCGCCGAGACCCTTCGCAGTCATGCCGGCCAATGGGCCTTTCCGGGTGGCCGCATCGACGAGGGCGAATCCCCCGAGCAGGCCGCCCTGCGAGAGCTTGCCGAGGAAGTGGGTGTGCGGCTCGACGATTCCGCCGTGGTCGGCCGGTTGGACGACTACGCCACGCGATCAGGCTATGTCATCACGCCGGTCGTGATGTGGGCCGGCGCCGCGCGCGAGGCGTTGCCGCAAGAGGCCGAGGTCGCCAGCATCCACCGCATCCCGGTCACGGAATTCCTGCGTGCCGATGCGCCGCTCTTGAACAAGGTTCGCGGCGCCGAACATCCGGTGCTGCGCATGCCGGTGGGCGAGCGCTGGATCGCCGCGCCGACGGCGGCCTTCCTGTACCAGTTCCGCGAGCTCTGCCTGCTCGGCCGGCCAACACGGGTGGCGCATTTCGACCAGCCGGTGTTCGCCTGGAAATAGGGCGCACCTCGGCGACGATCTCACTCGCTCTGCGTCATCGGCGCATCGCCGCCGGTGAAGGCAACGGCCGCCGACTGCCTTCGCATGGTGATGGCATCGAACGGGCATTTCGCGACACATTCGCTGCAGCCCGAGCAGCGGTCCGGCTCGTGCAGCACCGCGAACTTCTCCCAGCGCACGGCCTCGAGGCTCAACAGGTGCAGGTCGCACCCGGCGACGCACCGGCCGCAGCCGGTGCAGCGGCGGGTGTCGATGTCAGGCAGCCGCCCTGATCTGCGCAGCCCCTGCCGCCGCCGGACCGATCCAGCCGAGTCCGCGGCCTCGACGGCGCGCGCCGTTTCGGCGACCACTGTCTCAACCATGAACACTCGTGCTGTGCATGGGCTTCAGCGTAGCGGAAAGGGAGGGGATGCTGGCCTGAACGGCAAGAAGACCCTTCGTGAGGTCGATGTGGCACCGCCGCGGGGCGATGGTCTCGGGGAAAGCGGTCAATCCGGCGTCGGCGCCAATGCCCCTGTGATTGTTGCGTCACATGGTCCGACCAATGCGATACCTTCGGGAGCAGGCTCTTCCTTCCTATGCCTTCATGAAGTCGGAACGCGTGCCGAGCCAGCGGGCGACCTGTGCCCGCGCCACGTCCGGTTGCTCGGCAAGCAGGCGCGCCGCTACCCGGCGCGCCCGCTGCAGCAGGACGCTGTCCTCGTTCAGGTCGGCAAAGCGCAGCAGCGCCGCGCCCGACTGGCGCGAGCCCATGAACTCGCCGGGGCCGCGGATCTCGAGGTCGCGGCGGGCGATCTCGAAGCCGTCGTTCGTCTCCAGCATCGCCTTCAGCCGCGCCCGCGCGGTTTCACCGAGCGGCGCGCCGTAGAGCAGCACGCAGGCGCTCGCGACAGGACCGCGTCCGACGCGGCCGCGCAACTGGTGCAGTTGGCTGAGGCCGAAGCGCTCGGCATGCTCGATCACCATCAGCGAGGCATTGGGCACGTCGACGCCGACCTCGATCACGGTGGTGGCGACGAGCACGCTCATCTCGCCGCCGGCGAAGAGCGACATTGCGGCGGTCTTCTCGGCTGCCGGCATGCGGCCGTGCAGCAATCCGACGCTCCGGCCCAGCAGCGACTCACTCAGCTGCCGGTGTGTCTCGGTGGCGTTCTGCAGGTCGAGCGATTCACTCTCTTCGATCAGTGGGCAAACCCAATAGACCTGCCGGCCGCGAGCCACCTCGTCGCGAATGCGCGCGATCACCTGGTCGCGCCGGCTGTCGGCGAACAGCTTGGTGACGATCGCGGTGCGCCCCGGCGGCAGCTCGTCGATCGTGCTCACGTCGAGGTCGGCGAAGTAGGTCATCGCCAGCGTGCGCGGGATCGGCGTCGCACTCATCATCAACAGGTGCGGTTCGAGCGCCTGCGTTTCGAGCTTCTCGCGCAGCGCGAGCCGCTGCGCGACGCCGAAACGGTGCTGCTCGTCGACCACCGCGAGGCCGAGGCGCGCGAACACCACGTCGTGCTGGATCACCGCGTGCGTGCCGACGACCAGCGCCGCCTCGCCCGAGGCCACCTCGCCGAGCATCTTCTTGCGGCCCTTGCCCTTGCGGCTGCCGGTGAGCCAGGCGATGGTCACGCCCAGCGGCGCCAGCCAGTGCACGAGCTTGGCGAAATGCTGCTCGGCGAGGATCTCGGTCGGCGCCATCAGCGCGCACTGCCAGCCGGCGTCGATCGCTCGGCACGCGGCGAGCGCGGCGACCACCGTCTTGCCCGAGCCGACGTCGCCCTGCAGCAGGCGGTGCATCGGATGATCGAGGGCGAGGTCGGCGTCGATCTCGGAGCAGACGCGGCGTTGTGCCGCGGTCAGCGCGAACGGCAGCGTGGCGAGCAGGCGGCCGTGCAGGCCCATCCCGGCCGCGGCGAGCGAAGGCGCGCGCAGCTTGGCGCGTTCGCGCATCGCCTCGGCCTGCGCGAGCTGCTGCGCGAGCAGCTCCTCGTACTTCAGACGCTGCCAGGCCGGGTGCGAGCGGTCCTCGAGCGCGGCCATCGCCAGCTCGGGCGGCGGCTGGTGCAGCGTGAGCAGCGCGTCTTTCAGCGTCGGCAGGCCGGGGGGCAGCGTCTCGGGCGGCAGCAGTTCGGCCAGCGGCGCGCGCACCAGCGCGGCGGTGACGGCCTTGCGCAAGTAGGCCTGCGGCAGTTGCGCGCTCGTCGGGTAGACGGGTGTCAACTGCGTCGGCAACGACGCGCCTTCATCGACAGCCCGGAAGGCGGGATGCACCATCTCGCGCCCGAGAAAGCCGCCGCGCAGCTCGCCGCGCACGCGCACCAGCCGGCCCGCAGCGAACGTCTTCTGGTGCGACGGATAGAAGTGCAGGAAGCGCAGCACCAGTTCGTCGCTGTCGTCGGCCATGCGCACGACGAGCTGACGGCGCGGCCGGAACTCGATCTTCGCTTCGCGAACCGTGCCCTGCACCTGCGCGGTCTCGCCGTCGCGCACGTCGGCGATTGCCACGATGCGCGTCTCGTCCTCGTAGCGCAGCGGAAGGTGCAGCGCGAGGTCGATGTCGCGCACCAGGCCGAGCTTGTGCATCGCGCGCTGCGGCGCGGACGGGGCGCGGGTGTCGCCGGTGCTCATGGAACAATTCTCGCCGCACGCCGATTCTTCAGGCCGGTACAGCCTGCATGCCAATGTCATCTTTCACCCTCGCCGACTTCGACTTCGCTCTCCCGCCCGAGCTGATCGCCCAGCACCCGGCGCCCGAGCGCAGCGCGTCGCGCCTGCTCGACGGCACCGGCGCGCTCGCCGGCGGACCGCGTCTTCCGCGACTTGCCCGCGCTTGCTGAGGCGCGGCGACCTGCTCGTCTTCAACGACACCCAGGTCATCAAGGCGCGCCTGTTCGGGCGCAAGGACAGCGGCGGCGCGGTCGAGGTGCTGGTCGAGCGCGTCGCTGCCCGGGCACGAGGTGCTGGCCCACCTGCGCGCGAGCAAGTCGCCGCGCCCGGGCAGCCGCGCTTCGTCTGGCCGACGCGTTCGACGCCGAGGTGCTGGGCCGCGGCGGGCCCGAGCGGCTCGCTGTTCCAGCCTGCGCTTCCCGTCCGACCCGTTCGCGCTGCTCGAAGCCCACGGCCACGTGCCGCTGCCGCCCTACATCACGCACGCCGACGACGCCGACGACGCGGCGCGCTACCAGAGCGTGTTCGCGGTCCGGCCGGGTGCGGTGGCGGCGCCGACGGCCTCACTGCACTTCGACGACGCGTTGCTCGACGCGCTGCGCGAGTGCGGCGTCGCTGACGGCGAGCGTCACGCTGCACGTCGGCGCGGGCACCTTCCAGCCGGTGCGGGTGGCAGACATCGCCGCGCATCGCATGCACAGCGAGTGGTTCGAGGTGCCGCCGGCGACGGTCGATGCGATAGCGCGCACCCGCGCCGCTGGAGGCCGCATCGTCGCCGTCGGCACGACGACGCTGCGCGCGCTCGAATCGGCGGCGCTGGCCGGCGCGCTGCGGGCGGGCAGCCGCGAGACCGACATCTTCATCACGCCGGGCTTCGCATTTCCGCGTCGTCGACCTGCTGGTGACGAACTTCCACCTGCCGCGCAGCACGCTGCTGATGCTGGTGGCCGCCTTTGCCGGGCATCGATCGCGTCATGGCGCTTGTACCGTCACGCGATCGAGGCGCGCTACCGCTTCTTCAGCTACGGCGACGCGATGCTGCTCGCGCTCGACAGCGGCGCTACTGCAGCGCGGCCGTGAGGTCGCCGGTCTTCACGCGCACGCCGGGCAGCGGCTCGAGGCCGAAGCGGCGGGTGATGAATTTCAGGATCGACGCGGTGTCGTAGACCGTGTGGTCCACATGGCCGCGCTTGACCGTGGGGCCGACGATCAGCGCCGGGATGCGCGTGCCCGGGCCGAGCCGGTCGCCCCAGCCCGGGCCGGCCGGCGGCGGCGCGTGGTCCCAGAAGCCGCCGTTCTCGTCGTAGGTCAGCACGATCAGCATGTCCTTCCACTGCGGGCTGGCGCGCAGCCTGGCGAGCAGGTCGGCCATGTGCTCGTCGCCCGTATCGAGGTCGGTGGTCGACGGATGCTGCGAGAAGCGGCCGGCAGGCTTGTAGAAGCTCACCGCGGGCAGCGTGCCGGCGGCGATGTGGCGCAGGAAGTCGTCGCCATCCAGCAGATGCTCCGCCCGATCCCCGGTGCCGGGCGCAAAACGGGCGTGGTAGTTGAACGGCTGGTGGTGCGGCTGGAAGATCGGGCTGCCCTCGCCGCGTGCATAGATCACCGTGCGACTGACCGACGGCGACTGTCGGCCGTCGGCGAGCGCAGCGTTCCAGCCGCCGGCGTACCAGGCCCATGAGACGCCTTTGGCACTCAGCGTGTCGGCGATCGTGCGCATGTGCTGCACGGGCAATGGCCGGCCCGCGCTGTCCGCGCCATTCGGGTCGGTGCCGTCGCGCGGCCCGCCCTCGGCCGGCGGCACGCCGCTGGGTTGCCACGGCGGCTGAGTGGTGTTGACCGACAGTCCGTCCGGCGTGACCCGGCCGCTGTTGACCACCTGCACCGCGCCCACGCCGGCCGACGGCGAGCCCGGCTTCCTGCTCAGCCTGCCATCGGCATCGAGCCTGGCGCGCATCGCCTCCGGTGCATCGGGATCGAGCGGCGCACAGGCGCAGATCAGGTAGAAGTGGTTCAGGTAGGAGCCACCGAACGCGCCCATGAAGAAGCGGTCGGCGAGCGTGTACTCCTTCGCCCATTGCCAGAGCTTGAGCCGCGAGCCGTCGTAGGTGCCCATGGCCCAGCCGCCGACCTGCGACATCGCGGCAAACCGGTTGTTCCTGCCGCCGTTGATCTGCTCCTGGTTCTGGTAGAAGGCGTGCGTCGGACTCGGGGCGAGTTGATCGGTCGCGCGGCCGATCGGCGGCGCGTCGATGCGAAACGGCCGGTTCGGCAGCCGCGGAAAGCGCGCGTCGGGCTTGCCGTCGGCGCCGAACACCACGAGCTCCTTCAGCGGCGTGCCGTCGTGGTCGAGCTGCGTCGTCTGCTCGGGCGTCGCATTGGCCAGGCCGTCGGCGCCGGGGAACAGGCCGTAGAGGTGGTCGAAACTGCGGTTCTCGGCATAGATCACGACGACGTGGCCGATGCGCCGCATCGAAGCGGGCAGCGCCCCCTCGCTGCCCGCCGGTGCGGCCCGGCCGGGCACCGCCAGCAGCGCGGTGAGAACCAGTGCGGCGGCTTGCGTCAATGTGCGTTGCATCGATCGATTCCAGGCTATGCCGCGATGCTAAGGCACGGCCCGTGCACCCGCGCCGGTGGTCGCGGAGGCGACTGCGACAATCCGCCGCATGCTCGATTTCGAACTGCTTCGGACCGAAGGCCGCGCCCGCCGCGGCCGGCTGACGCTGAACCACGGCGTCGTCGAGACGCCGGTCTTCATGCCGGTCGGCACCTACGGCACCGTCAAGGGCGTGACGCCGCGTTCGCTGGAGGAGATGGGCGCGCAGATCATCCTCGGCAACACCTTCCACCTGTGGATGCGGCCGGGGCTGGACGTGCTGCGGCGCTTCGGTGGCCTGCACCGCTTCGAGGGTTGGAGCCGCCCGATGCTCACCGACAGCGGCGGCTTCCAGGTCTGGTCGCTCGGCGAGATGCGCAGGATCAGCGAGCAAGGCGTGAAGTTCGCTTCGCCCGTCAACGGCGACAAGCTCTTTCTCACGCCCGAGATCAGCATGCAGATCCAGACGGTGCTGAATTCCGACATCGTGATGCAGTTCGACGAATGCACGCCGTACCAGACGAAGGGCCACGTCACGACCGAGGCCGAGGCACGCGCCTCGATGGAACTGAGCCTGCGGTGGGCTGCGCGCAGCCGTGACGAGTTCGTGCGCCTGGCCAACCCGAACGCGCTGTTCGGCATCGTGCAGGGCGGCATGTTCGAGACGCTGCGCGAGGAGTCGACGGCAAGACTCGTCGAGCTCGACCTGCCCGGCTACGCGATCGGCGGCGTCAGTGTCGGCGAACCGAAGGACGAGATGCTGCGCATCATGGCGCACACGCCGCACCGGCTGCCGGCGGGCAAGCCGCGCTACCTGATGGGCGTGGGCACGCCGGAAGACCTGGTCGAGGGCGTCGCGCAGGGCGTGGACATGTTCGACTGCGTGATGCCGACGCGCAATGCGCGCAACGGCCATCTGTTCACCCGCTTCGGCGACCTGAAGATCCGCAATGCGCGCCACAAGCTCGACGAGCGGCCGCTCGACGAGACCTGCGGTTGCTACGCCTGCCGCGGCTGCGCGGATGACCAAAGAGCGGGCGGCGGCTTCAGCCGCGCCTACCTGCACCACCTCGATCGCTGCGGCGAGATGCTCGGCCCGATGCTGGCCAGCATCCACAACCTGCACTACTACGTGAACCTGATGCGCGAGATTCGCGAGGCGTTGGACGCGGGGCAGTTCGACGCCTTCCGGCGCCGGTTCGCGCAGGATCGTGCGCGCGGCATCGGCGATTGACCAGACTCGCTACCAGAACGCCCAGTTCCCCGTCATCACGACCCACACGCCGAGTGCGCCGTTGGTCACGCCGTGCGCGATCACCGCGACCCACAGCTTGCCCGTTCGGCGGTACAGCCACGCGTAGGCCAGGCCGGCGACGATCGCGGCCAGCCACAGCGTGTGGGCGAGCATGAAGACGAAGGTCGACAGCACGATGGCCTTGAGCCCGACGCGCTGCGGGTCGGTCGCCTCGAATGTGGGGTGCTCGATCCAGCGCATCAGGAACGAGCGCCAGAACAGCTCCTCCATCACCGGCACCAGCAGCGCCGCGCCGAGCCAGCGCACGGCAATCAGCGGCCACAGCAGCTGGCCGTCGCTGTCCAGCGGCGTGAAGGGCGCCGTCGCCGTGCCGATCTGCATCCAGGGCGCGTCGAGGTTGACCCAGAGCACGCACACGCCCGCCCCCACGGCGACCGCGAGCGCGGCCTCGGGCAGGGTCGGCCGGTTCTGCCACGCGAACTCGCCGTACTCGCGCCGGAACCACAGCAGCAGCGCGCCGGTGAGCAGCACACCCAGGCCATAGACCCAGCGCGCGTCGAAGTTGCCGTCGGCCGGCAGCGCACCGCGAACGGCGAGCAGCAGCATGAACGCGGCGAACGGTGCGATGCGCACCAGCGCGGAACGACTGAAGGGCAAGGTCATCGATCGGGTGTGGTTGGGTTCGCCTCGGTGGCGGGGACTTTCGGCGCGGCGGACTTGGACGCGAGCGCTGCCAATACCGCCTGCGTATGCTCGCCGAGCGTCGGCGCGGGGCTGGCGATGCAGCCCGGCGTGAGGCTCAGCCTGGGGACCACGCCAGGCACGTCGAGCGCGAGGCCGTCGGCGGTGGTGATGCGTTCGATCATGCCGCGGGCGCGGTAGTGAGGGTCTTCGGCGATGTCCTTCGCGGTGTAGATGCGCCCGGCCGGCACCTGCGCTGCCGTGAGCGCGTCCAGCACCTCGGCGACGCTGCGGCTCGCGGTCCAGGCGCCGATTGCGGCGTCGATCTCGGCGACCCGCGCCACGCGGCCGGTGTTGCCGGCGAGTTGTGGGTCGTTCGCCATGTCGTCGCGGGCGATCGCCGTCATCAGCCGCCTGAAAATCGAGTCGCCGTTGCCAGCCACCAGTACATGCCCGTCAAGGCAGGCGTAGGCGTTGCTCGGCGCGATGCCCGGCAGCGCCGAGCCGGCAGGCTCGCGCACGACGCCGAACGCGCTGTACTCGGGGAGCAGGCTCTCCATGCAATTGAAAACCGACTCATACAGCGCGACGTCGATCACCTGTCCGCGGCCCTTCGGCGTCTCGGCGCCGACGGTCTTCGAGCGATGGTGCAGCGCCATCAGCACGCCGATCACGCCGTGCAGCGCGGCCAGCGTGTCGCCGATGCTCACGCCCACGCGCACCGGCACGCGGCCGGGCTCGGCCGTCAGGTGGCGCAGGCCGCCCATCGCCTCGGCCACGACGCCGAAGCCCGGACGGTCTCGGTAGGGTCCGCTCTGGCCGTAGCCGCTGATCCTCAGCATCAGCAGGCCGGGATTGGTGGCGCTCAGCGCCTCGTACGACAGGCCCCAGCTCTCCAGCGTGCCGGGCTTGAAGTTCTCGACCAGCACGTCGGCCTCGGCTATCAGGCGCCGCACGATGGCGCGGTCGTCGGCCTGGCGCAGGTCGAGCACCACGCTCTGCTTGTTGCGGCTCTGCACCTGCCACCAGACGCTGGTGCCGTTGTGCAAGAGCCGCCACTGGCGCAGCGGATCGCCCGCGCCGGGAGGCTCGATCTTGATCACTTCGGCGCCGAAGTCGGCGAGCGTCTTCGTCGCGAACGGACCGGCGATCAACTGGCCGAGCTCGACGACCTTGAGTCCGGCAAGCGGTCCCGTCGTCGCGGCCGTCCCGTTCATGCCGCTGCCTCCGCAAGATCCGGAACCCTCGAATTGATGGGCGGTCGGCAGCAGCGGCATGAGCTGCGGCTTCGATCCCCCCCCTCTGCGCGGGGCCCCTCTGCGCGACGCGCTCATGCCGCGCGCTGCTCCAGCAGGAAGTGCGCGCCGTCGTACTGGCCGAGCACGTCGACGAGTGTCTGCATCAGCGGCTGCAGCGTGTCGTGCAGCACGTGCGGCGGGTTGGCGATGAAGAGGCCGCTGCCGATCAGGCCGAAGCCACGCTCGTCGGGCTGGCGCACGGTGAGGCGCACGTGGAGCCAGCCCTTCCTTGCCTGCGCATCGGCCCCCGATTGCAGCCGATGCGGCAACTGCGTCGATTCGATCGTCGTCAACTGCGGGTACCAGACGATCACCGTTCCTTCCGCGAAGCGGGTCAGCGCCTCGCGCTGCGCGCCGACCACCTTGGCGTAGTCGCTCTTCATCTCGTAGCTCGGGTCGATCAGCACCACGCCGCGGCGCGACGGCGGCGGCAGCTCGCCCTTCAGCGCGGCGAAGCCGTCGCCTTGCGTCACCTGGGTGTTCGGCTGCGCACCGAGGTAGGCGGCGAGGATGCGGTGGTCGGTGGAGTGCAGCTCGAACAGGCGCAGCCGGTCCTGTGGCCGCAGCAGCATGTGTGCGAACGCGGGCGAGCCGGGGTACTGCTCGAAATCGCCGCCGCCATTGAACTGCTTCACCAGGGCCACGTAGTCGGCGAGCGGGGCAGGGAGGTCGTCGCGCAACCACAGCCGCGCCACGCCCTGCTCGTATTCCGCCTTCGTCTGCGCGTAGCGGCCTTCGAGCGAGTAGCCGCCGGCGCCGGCGTGGGTGTCGACCAGCGTGAAGGGCTTGTCCTTCAGCGCCATGTAGCGCAGCACCTGCACGAGCACCACGTGCTTGAGCACGTCGGCATGGTTGCCCGCGTGGAAGGCGTGTCGATAGGCGAGCATCGGGGGAGAAGGTTGAAGCGGCGGCAGCCTGCACTGTACGGCCTGCGCCAGGGTGACGACTGCGCAAGAGCCGCCGGGGTTGATGCACGGCAAGGCGCTGCTAGCGGAACTGCGTACGCTCGCGGCATCGAGATCACCCTGGATCGGGCACGCCATGACGTCACTCTTCGACCCCCTGCGCCTCGGCGACATGGCCCTTGCCAACCGCATCGTGATGGCCCCGTTGACGCGCGACCGCGCCGGGCCGGGGCAGGTGCCTACCGCGCTGATGGCGGAGTACTACCGCCAGCGTGCCAGCGCCGGGCTGATCGTCACCGAGGGAAGCCAGATCTGCGCCGAAGGCCAGGGCTACCTCGACACCCCCGGCATCTACAGCCGCGAGCAGGTGGCTGGCTGGCGCATCGTCACCGACGCCGTGCATGCGGCGGGCGGGCGCATCGTGATCCAGCTCTGGCATGTGGGCCGAATCTCGCACGTGTCGCTGCAACCGGGCGGCATCGCGCCGGTGTCGTCGACGGCGCGCGCGGCGGTCGGCAAGACCTTCACGAAGGACGGCTTCGTCGACGTCTCCGCGCCGCGGGCGCTTCGCACCGAAGAGCTGCCGGGGATCGTCGACGCCTATCGCCATGCGGCCCATTGCGCGATGGATGCCGGCTTCGACGGTGTCGAGGTGCACGGCGCCAACGGCTACCTGCTCGACCAATTCCTGCGCGACAGCATCAACGACCGCAGCGACGCCTATGGCGGAGCGATCCCCAACCGCGCGCGCCTGCTGCTCGAGGTCATGCAGGCGATCGTCGGCGAGATCGGCGCCGGCCGCACCGGGCTGCGCCTGTCGCCCGTCACACCGAGCAACGGCGCCGGTCAGGACAGCAACCCGCAGGCGCTGCACGGCCACGTCGTCGAGCAGCTGGCGCCGCTGAAGCTCGCCTTCGTGCATGTCATCGAAGGCCAGACCGGCGGCGCTCGTGACTTCGCACCGTTCGACTATGCAGCCTTGCGCGAGCGCTTCAAGCAGGGCAACCCGGGCGGCGCCTGGATGGTCAACAACGGCTATGACGGGAAGACGGCGCTGGCGGCCGTGGCCAGCGGCGGTGCCGACCTGGTCTCGTTCGGACGCGCGTTCATCAGCAATCCCGACCTGGCGCGGCGCCTGCGCGAGGATCTGCCGTTCGCGCCGTTGCACCGCGAGACGCTGTACGGCGGCGGCGCCGAGGGCTACACGGACTATGCGGCGCTGGACGAAGCGGCGGTGGGCTGAGGCATCGACAGCGCCGAGATGCCGACCGCCAAGCCGAGCGCGAACTGCACCAGGGGAGCGTCGAGCAAGGCTTGCATCGTCGAAGGGCATTCCTGTTCGTTCGCATCGCTGCGGCCAAGGGGCCGATGCGGTTTCAATTGCGGGTCATCTCGGGGACACGGGACTCAGCTCACCGTGGGGGCCAGCCGCGCCTCGCGGATCGGCAGGTGGATCAGGGCAGCGCCGACTGCCAGGACGATGTCTACATACCAGACCCAGTTGAAGCTTCCCGTGACCTCGAAGACCTTCCCACCCATCCAGGCACCGAGGAAACCGCCGATCTGGTGCGTCAGCATCACGACGCCGAACAGCGTCGCCATGTTGGCCGTGCCGAAGAATTTGGCGACGAGCCCCGCGGTCGGCGGGACGGTCGACAGAAAGGTCAGCCCCATCGCGGCAGAGAACGCCAGCATCACGGCTCCTGTCTTCGGTGCCAGCAAGAACATCAGTACGCACAGCGCTCGCGCCGCATAGACCCCTGCGAGCAGGGATTTCATGCGCCAGCGCCCCACCGCCCAGCCCATCGCAATGCTGCCGACGATATTGAACAGGCCCAGCATGGCCAGCGACCAGGCGCCGTACTGCACCGGCAGGCCGCACGAGGCGATCACGCCTGGCAGGTGGGTACCCAGGAAGGCGACGTGAAACCCGCAGACGAAGAAGCCGGCCGCCAGCATCAGGTAACTCGGGTTGCGCAGCGCGGCGCGAATCGCAGCCCCGGCACCCACGGGCTGCTGCTTCGCCACTGCCGGTTGCTTCGTGGCGGACGGTCCGAGGCCGCTCAGAACGAACGCCGCCGGCAGCGCCAGCAGCACCAGCAGGCCGAGCACCTGCATTGCGTTGGCCCAGCCCAGGCCCACCAGCAGCGCGCCGGCGATCGGCGCCATCAAGAACTGACCGGCCGAGCCACCGGCGTTGACGATGCCGGAGGCCAGGCCGCGATGCTTGTGCGGGATCAGGCGTGTCGTGGTCGCCATCAGCACCGCAGGACCGGCCATGCCCGCGCCACCCGCGGACAGCACTCCGATGGCGACGATCAAGCCCGCCGTGGTGGTCATCAACGGGGTGATGAAGGTGCCCAGCGCCACCAGCAGCACGCCGACGAACAACACGCGCCCGGCACCCACGCGGTCGGCCATTGCGCCGGCAAATGGCTGGGTCAGTCCCCAGCAGAGCTGCCCGAAGGCAAACGCAAGGCTGATGCTGCCCAGCCCCAAGTGCGTGGCCGTGTTCAGCGGACTCAGGAACAGGCCCATGGCCTGTCTCGTGCCCATCGTCAGCGCAAAGGTGCCCGCCGCCGCCAGCAAGACGACCCAGATGCTCCAGTGACGGCGCGTTGCGGCGGTGGACTCATTCAAGGTCGTTTCCAGTCTGCGCCGGGGCCAGCAGCTCGAGTGAATCGTCGATCAGCGAATGCAATGCCAGCACGCGCTCCGCACCCAGCCGCTGGCTCAGCGTCTCCTGCGCAGCGCGCCAATGCCGCTGCGCCTCGGCGCGCTTGTCTCGCCCGGGCTCGGTGATGCTGACCAGCCGGCTGCGTCCGTCGTCCCCGGAACCCAGATCGACCCAGCCTGCGGCGATCAGCGGCTTGAGGTTGCGCGTCAGCGTCGAGGCATCCATCGTCATGGCGCGCGCCAGGTCGCCGGGTCGGATCGGTCCGAGCTCGAGCACGTGCGACAGCAGCGAATACTGCGTGGTCCTCAGCCCTGCCTTGGCGAGTTCCAAGTCGTAGAGTTGAGTCACACGGCGCAGCATCTGGCGCAATCTGGAATTGCTGCAGCCCAGGGGCCTGGCGCGGGTCAATCCTCGAGTGCCGGCTTGCATGAAGGCGATTGTAGCTACAATGGATGCATATGCAATCTACGGAGGCGCTCCTGAACTCCAATGCCACTGCCGCACAGTGGAACGAACAACTCGGCGTCGTGCGGGCGCGCATGGTCGCAGGTGGCGGCAAGCCCGGTATCGCGCACCCCGACAGCGTCGCCGGCAAGACAGGTCTCGAAGTGATGCAGGCCCTGCTGGCCGGTGAACTGCCTTTCCCGCACATCGCCCAGACGCTGGACTTCGCGCTGGTGGAAGTCGCTGCCGGCAAGGCCGTGTTCCAGGGGACGCCCCAGCTCATGCACTACAACCCGCTGGGCACCGTGCATGGCGGCTGGTATGCCACGCTGCTGGATTCGGCGCTGGGCTGTGCGGTGCACACGATGATGCCGCTTGGTTACGCGTACACCACGGCCGAGCTGAGCATGAACATCGTGCGTGCCGCCACGACCCGGACCGGCCCGCTTCGTGCGATCGGCCAAGTGCTTCACAGTGGCCGGCAACTGGCCGTCGCCGAGGGCCGCATCGTCGACCCCGACGGCAGGCTGTATGCGCACGGCACGACGACCTGCCTGGTGTTCGAGGTCCAGCCGCGATGAGCCGTCACCACGCAGTTCTGATCCGCTCGATCTTCCACGACCCGCCCAGCGGCAACGTCCACTGGCGCGACATCGAATCATTGCTGAGACACGTCGGCGCGTCGCTGGAGCCCCTCTCGGGCGCGCGGATTCGGGTGCGACTCAATCGAATGGAAGGTGTGCTGCACCGGCCGCACCACAGCAACGTGCTCGACGCCAGTTCGCTGCTGCATCTGCGCGAGTTCCTTGCGCGCGCTGGCGTCACGCCCTCGCTGTACGAGACCCGGGGCGCGGATCCTCACTGACGCACTTCCAGAGCGAGCATCGGTCGGGGACCCTCCCTGGCCAGGAGTGTCCGCCGCAACCTTCGGCAGTCGAGCCACTGACGATTCTCGTCACTGCAGGTTCACGAGCGCTTGATACGAGTCCACCCACAATCCGCCATCGACAGGTGTCACATGGCCGAAGGGCCAGTTGGCCTCGGCGGTAGGGCGTGAGAACGACCAGAGGATGCTGCGGGTGTCGAGGTCGAGCGCGTGCAGCGTGCCGGGTGGCAGGGCCGCCGCCGTGACGACCGGGCGACCCCCGGAGTATTGAATCGAGCCCTGAACCTCCGCCGCTGGACTCGCCCCGGGGTGGCCCTGGAAATAGAGAACGTTGCCCGCAACCGCCGTCGACGGACTCGACGTTCGGTACTGACCGCGAATCTCCCACGCAGTCTGGCCCGAGGCCTTGTCGAAGGCAATCAGGAAGCCGGAGCTCAGGCCCACCAGGACAGGACCTGCGTCGACGAGGCCTTGCACGTCGACGGAGCGATCCCGGCCTTCGACTTGCCGTCTCACTTCCACGGGCTTCCAGCGCTCGCGTCCGGTGGCGCGGTCCACCGCATGCAGGCTGTGTCCGCCCACGCCAAAGACCGTGTCGGCCGTGACGACGGGCTGGTGCAGGCATACACCGTTGCGCATCTGCGGCACCGCGCCTGGATAGCGCCAGCGTTCCTGGCCTGTCTTCGCATCGAGGGCGAAGAGGTGGTCGCCCGCGGGCTGCGAGTCGTCGCCCGGCGTCGCTCCGATGCTGCCGGTCAGGTAGATGGTGTCGTCACGCACGATCGGCCGCGATGCGCAGATCGCACGCTTGTTGGTGAAGGCCACTTTCCAGACCTCGCGCCCGGTGGCCGCCTCCAGTGCGTAGAAGTTGCCGTCCTTGCCAAGGACATAGGCGAGCCCCGCGTGGACCGCAACGGCCGCATCGACGGCCGGGTCGGGCCCTCGCCACAGTTCCTTGCCCGTGGCGAGCGACACGGCCACCACCGCGCCAGGATTGGCTGCGCCGAAGGGCGCGATGACGATGCTGCCGGAGACGGCGGGAGGAGTCGACACGGACCCATTGATCTTGGCGGGTCGCGCCGTCCACTTCAGCTTGCCGCTGGGCATGTCGACGGCGAAGAGTCCGCCGCGGCCGGTCGGGCCGCCGGCCAGGACGGTCTGACCCGCGACCGTCGCGGGACCCCAGTCCCGGACGCCGGCATTCACCGCGAACCTCTCAGTCGGCGCCGCTCGCAGGGGTCTGAGGGACGAGGGGTCGGGCTGCGCCAACCCCGGGCCCGCGAAGAGCACTACGCCCAGCAATGCGAAGCCTTCGCAGCATCGCCGAAATCGTCCTGTCGACACTGCCGTGCTCCCCAGTCCTGCCTGAAGTGGCCGGCCATGCCGGGTTGTAGCGCAAGCGGCGTGACGCGGGTATTGCGGCGATGCGCCATCACTGGATTGCAGGGAACGAGCGCGAGTTCGCACAGTCATGCGCATGTCCAGCGGCGCATGATCTCGATGAAGGCGTCCGTCGACTGCTCGATGCGCTCGGTGCGGCAATACTCGTCGGTCTGGTGGGCCATCTGGGGCTCGCCGGGGCCGAGGATGACCGTGGGTGGATTGCCGAGCGCAGGCTTGAGCGCGGCGGCGTCGGTGAAATAGGTGGCCGAGCGCGGTTCCGGCCGGCTGCCGATGTAGGTCTGCATGACATCGAACACGCTCTGCACCCATTCGTTCTGCGGCTCGGTATAGACCGACTGCACATCGAGCAGCGTGTGCAACTCGACCTCGGGTCCGAGCGCATGCGCGAGTCGATCGCGAATGTGCGCATGCGTCTGGGTCGGAACCGTACGGATGTCCACCCCGATCACGGCCTCGTCCGGTACGGAGTTGATGTTCAGGCCGCCATGCAGGGTACCGACGTTGAGCGAGCCCTGGCCCATCATCGGGTGAGGCGGGTTGTCGAAACGAAACTGCTCGAGTTCGCGCACGGCCTTCGCCGCCTTGAAGACCGCGTTGACGCCTTTCTCCGGCATCGAACCGTGGGCGGTGACGCCCTGCGTCTTTGCCTGCAGCCAGAACGCCCCCTTGTGGCCGACGTAGGGATAGATGCCGGTGGGCTCTGCCACCACCATCGCGCCGGCCGTGCCGAGCAATTCGGGATCGCGGATCAGTTCGAACGCGCCCTGGCAACCCGTCTCTTCGCCCGCGGTGATGACGAGCGAGACACCAGCCGTTCGCGCGAGATGCGGCGCGAGGGCGATGGCAGCGATCACGAAGGCACCGACACCGCTCTTCATGTCGCTGGATCCGCGACCGTACATCAATGCGCCATCCGTTTCGCCCGCGAACGGGTCCTTCGTCCAGGGCGCGGCCCCGAGCGGAACGACGTCGATGTGGCCCGTAAAGAGAATCGGCTTCCGCGATGCGCTGCCGCCGATGGTGGCGACGAGGTTCGCACGCCCCTTGCCGATGCCGTTGTAGCGCACCCGGTACCCGGCTGCCTCGAGCAGGCCGCCGAGGTGCCGCGCGCAAGCTTCCTCTGCGCCAGGCGGGTTGACGGTGTTGAAACGCAGCAATGCCTGCGTCAGTCGGACGGCTTCAGCGGGGTGGTCCATGGCAGTCCCTCTCGACGGGAAGTCTAGCAACGACCGCCATGCAGCCCGATTCGCCAGAGCCGGAGCTGGCCGCGTAGAAGCCTTGCCTGCCAGTTCCGGCGCGTCGGTCGTGCTGCCCGTGACGTTACCGCCCGGATGCGCGAGCGATGGGACCGGACCCGTCCGTTGCCGTGCAGGAGGACTCTGCAGCAGCCGTCCTCGGGGCTCGAGTCAGTCCGCCATCACGGCTGCCATCGCCACGGCAGTCGCCTCGACGTTCCCGGTGTTCAACCCGGCAATGCAGACGCGCCCCGAGCGCACCAGGTAGACCGCGAACTCTTCGCGCAGCCTGTCCACCTGCGCAGGCGTTAGTCCGGTGTAGCTGAACATGCCCTGCTGGGTCAGGAAGTAGCCGAAGTCGCGGCCGGGCAGCTTGGCGGCGAGCACGCCGCGCAATTGCTTGCGCATCGCGAGGATGCGCTCGCGCATCGCCGCGACTTCGCCCTCCCACAGAGGCCGCAATTCGGGGTCGCTCAGCACGCGGGCGACGATCTGGCCGCCGAAGATCGGTGGGCTCGAGTAGCTGCGCCGCACGGTGAACTTGAGCTGGCCGAGCACCAGCGCGGCCTGCGCGGCGTCGGGGCAGACCACGCTCAGCGCGCCGCAGCGCTCGCCGTACAGGCTCATGCTCTTCGAGAACGAGTTGGCGATGAAGAACGACAGGCCGGCATCGGCAAAGGCGCGCGGTACCCAGGCGTCGGCTTCGATGCTCTGGCCATAGCCCTGGTAAGCGAGGTCCAGGTACGGAAGCAACTCGCGCTCGCGCAGCAGCGGGATCAGTTCGCCCCATTGCGCGCGCGTCAGGTCCACGCCGGTCGGGTTGTGGCAGCAGGCGTGCAGCAGCACGACGCTGCGCTTCGGAGCGTCGCGAAGCGTCTCGAGCATCGCTTCGAAGCGCAGGCCGCCGTTGGCGCTGTCGTAGTACGGGTAGCTGTGGACGGCGAGCCCGGCGCCCTCGAACATCGCGCGGTGGTTGTCCCAGGTCGGGTCGCTGACCCAGACGCCGCTCGCGGGGAAGTAGCGGTGGATGAACTCGGCCCCGACGCGCAGGCTGCCGCTCGACCCGACCGACTGGATCGTGGCGATGCGGCCGCCTTTCACCGCCTCGTGCCCTGCGCCGAACAGCAGCTGCTGCACCGCGCTGCGGCAGTTGGCCGCGCCCTCGATCGGCTGGTAGGGTTTGGGGCCGTTCGCGCTGACGATCTGCGTCTCGGCGCGGCGCACCGATTCGAGCACCGGAATGCGACCGGCGTCGTCGAAGTAGATGCCGATCGAGAGGTTGATCTTGTGCGGCCGCGGGTCCTTCTGGAAGGCCTCGTTCAGGCTCAGGATCGGGTCGCCGGCGTAGGGGTCGATGTGCTTGAACATGGTGTCTCGATTCGACGAAGGGCTCACGCGGCAAGCGCCGCCTCGATGTCCTTGCGCAAGGATTGCGGCTTGTCGGTGGGCGCGTAGCGCCTGATCACATTGCCGTCCTTGCCGACGAGGAACTTCGTGAAGTTCCACTTCACTGCCTGGCTGCCGAGCAGCCCCGGGGCCTCGGCGGTGAGCCACTGCCACAGCGGGTGGGCCTTCGGGCCGTTGACGTCGACCTTGGCCATCATCGGGAAGCTGACGCCGTAGTTCAGCGAGCAGAACGACGCGATCTCGTCGTTGCTGCCAGGGTCCTGCGAGCCGAACTGGTTGCTCGGGAAGCCCACCACGACGAGGCCGCGGTCGCGGTAGTCTTCCCACAGCTGCTCGAGGCCGGCGAATTGCGGCGTGAATCCGCAGGCGCTGGCGGTGTTGACGATCAGCAGCACCTTGCCGCGCTGGCTTGCCAGGTCGGCCGGCTGCCCGGTGATCGACAGCGCCGAAAAGTCGTAGAGGGTGTGCGGGGAGTTCGACATGGCGACGTCCTGGTGGGCTGTAATGGGCAAGGCTGCATGGTATCGCTGCGGCGCCCGGGCGATCCGCATTGGCCCGATAATGCGACGCTCCCGCTATCACCCACTCCCACTTCCACGAGCCAACACCATGAGACCACAACTGATCATCCTCGGCGCCACGCTGTTCTGCGCGGCCACCCTGCCCGCACTCGCGCAGACCAAGCCCGCAGCCGACGCCGCCGTCTTGGCCGCATCGGCGCCCGGCCAGGCGACCATCGCTGCGTCGGTGAGCGTATCGGCCAGCGTCGAGGCGATCGACAAGGCGAGCCGCAAGGTGACGCTCAAGGGCCCGAAGGGCAACCTCAACACCGTGACCGCGGGCCCCGACGTTCGCAACTTCGACCAGATCAAGGTCGGCGACATCGTGACGGTGCGCTACGTCGAGGCGCTGACGCTGACGCTCAAGAAGGACGGCAAGGAACTGCGCAGCATGACCGAGACGCCGGGCGCCGCACGCGCAGCCGCCGGCGAGCGTCCTGCCGGCGTGGTGGCCAACCGGACCGAAGTCACCGCCAACGTCATCGCCGTCGACGCCAAGACCCAGACGGTCACGCTGAGGGGGCCGACGCAGACCGTCGAGCTGAAGGTGCCGGACGCCGGCCAGTTCAAGCTGATCAAGGTCGGCGACCAGATCCAGGCCGTCTATACCGAGGCCGTGGCGTTGTCGGTCGACCCGGCGAAGAAGTAGGCGCCAGGCCACTGCCGGCGCCGGCCGGCAGCTTCTGGGCGCGCTGCTCGAGCCCGCCCAGCACCGCTGCGGCAACGATCAACGCGCCGCCGAGCAGCAGCTGACGCGTCATCGCGCCCCCGCCCAGCCACTGCGCCGAACTGGCGGCAACCACCACCTCGGTCAGCATCACGACCGCGGTGACGTTGGCCGGCAAGCGCGCCGCGCCGAGCTGCAACGCCAGGTTGCTGAGCAGGAACAGTGCGCTCAAGACCAGCGCCCCCAGCACCCAGGCAGGCGCGGGGGGTGGTGGCCACGGCACTTGGCCATGCAGCGCCAGGGCCGTGGCCAGCGCGCCGGCCACGAGCACCCCGCCGGCGAACATCGCCAGCGCCCGGCCCTCCGCGGAGCGGGCCGCTTCGCGGCGCAGCATCACGTTGTTGAGCGCGAACGAGAAGCCGCCGACCACGCCGAGCGCATCGGCCAGCGTCGTCGGCAGCGGCCAGCCGCCCCCCGACGGCCACAGCACGACCGCGGCGCCGGCAAGCGCCAGCACGACGCGCAGCGCAGCCCTCGCCGTCAGTGTCTCGCCGAGCAGCAGGCGCGCGAGCAGCACGGCCCACAGCGGCATCAGGTAGAAGAGCAGCACGACGCGCACCACGTCGCCGATCACCATCGCCCAGTTGAAGGCGGCGTTGGTCGTGCCCGAGGCCACGAGCAGCACCCACAGCGCCGGCGTGCGAACGAGCTGCAGCAGCGCGGCGGGCCGCGCGACCAGGATCGCCGCCACCGCCACCAGGTAGACGAGCACGGTCGCCCATAGCGGATGCAGTCCGAGCGACTGCAGCTGCCGGAACGGCCACCACGACAACCCCCAGACGAGGGCGTTGAAGCTCAGGCACAGGGCCGGCCACAGCGCCGCTCGGCCGGCGCGGGTCATCTCAATGCCGGTCGCTGCGCGCCAGCGCCAGCAGGCGCTCGACCTCGTCGCGGTGATGCACGCAGTTGCTCGCGTGCCAGCGCCGGATCAGCCACATCATGCCAGCCACCACCAGGCCGAACACGGTGATCGCACCGTAGGCCGACATGCTCAGGCGCGTCATGCCGGTGTAGAACGCCCCGAGGCCGAGGATGCAGGCCTGCTCGTTGAAGTTCTGCACCGCGATGGAACGGCCCGCGCCCATCAGGTTGTGGCCGCGGTGCTGCAGCAGCGCATTCATCGGCACCACCATGAAGCCGCCGATGGCGCCGAGCACGATCAGGAACGGCACCGCGAGCCAGATGTTGTCGATGAAGATCATGCAGATCACGAGCAGCCCCATGGCGATGCCCAGCGGGATCACGTTGGTCGCGTGGTCGAGCCGCATCCGCATCGACGCCGCCACCGCACCCACTGCGGTGCCGATGGCCACGACGCCGCCCAGCGAAGACGCCTGGGTAGTCGTGTAGCCCAGCGCGACCGAGGCCCAGGCGAGAATGATGTAGCGCAGGTTGCCGCCGGCGCCCCAGAACAGCGTCGTCGTGGCCAGAGAGATCTGGCCCAGCTTGTCGCCCCACAGCCGCGCGTTGCAGGTCGCGAAGTCGCGCACCAGGGATGCCACGCCATGCGCCAGCGGCTGCAGCGGCGCCTCGGTGCGCGGGATGTAGAGGTTGAACACGGCGGCGATGATGTAGACGAGGATCATCGACGCGATGGCCGCTTCGGGTGCGCTGTCGACGCCGGTGTCGAATATCGGAAAGTCGAACCCCAGCAGTTCGCGCGACAGGACGGGGCCGACCATCTGGCCGCCGAGCAGCACGCCGAGGATGATCGAGGCGATGGTCAGGCCCTCGATCCAGCCGTTGGCCTTGACCAGCTGCGACGGCGGCAGCAGCTCGGTCAGGATGCCGTACTTCGCGGGCGAGTACGCAGCCGCGCCGAGGCCCACGATCGCATACGAGAGCAGCGGATGCGTGCCGAACAGCATCATCAGGCAGCCCACCACCTTGATGAGGTTGGAGAGGAACATCACCTTGCCCTTGGGCACGGCGTCGGCCAACGCGCCGACGAACGGCGCGAGAACGACATAGAACAGCGCGAACATCGGCACCAGCGCCGCGCGCTGCCACTCGGCGCCGCCCGACGTCCTGATCAGCTCCACTGCCGCGACGAACAGCGCGTTGTCAGCCAGCGAGCTGAAGAACTGCGCCGACATGATCGTGTAGAAGCCCTTCTTCATGCGGTCGCGTGCAAGCGGCTATGTGTCCCCGTTGTGATGGACGGTGCAGGCGCCATGACGCCGACCATGAAGGCTTCGCTGTTTTCTCGTTTGCCTGCGCCGAAGGGTAGCACGCTGGCACCTGCGGAACGCTCGCCGTCGGGCCCCGGGTCGAGGGAGCGGGCTGGCAGAATGGCCGCATGCCGCGCCCCATCGAAGCCGTGATCCACACCCAGGCGCTGGCGCACAACCTGCGCCGTGCACGGCTTGCCGCTCCCGATGCCCGCGTCTGGGCGGTGGTCAAGGCCAACGCCTACGGCCACGGCATCGAGAACGCCTACGCAGGCCTGAGGGCGGCCGACGGCTTCGCGCTGCTCGACCTGGCCGAGGCCGAGCGCATTCGCGCCCTCGGCTGGCGCGGCCCGGTGCTGTTGCTCGAAGGCTGCTTCGAGGTGCGTGATCTCGAGCTGTGCTCGCGTCTGGACTTGTGGCACGTGATCCACCGCGAGGAGCAGATCGACTGGCTGGCCGCGCACAAGACGGCGCAGCCGCAACGCGTGTTCCTGAAGATGAACAGCGGCATGAACCGGCTCGGCTTCATGCCGGCGGCCTATCGCGGCGCTTGGCTGCGGCTGTCGGGCCTGACACAGGTCGAGGACATCGTGCTGATGACTCACTTTGCCGATGCCGATGGCGCGGCAGGCATTGCCGCGCAGCAGGCCGGCTTCGAGGCCGCGGCGGGCGACCTGCCGGGCGAGAGGTCGCTGTGCAACAGCGCGGCCACGCTGCGCTTCGCGCCCGAGGCGGCAGCGTTGCGGGGCGACTGGGTGCGCCCCGGGATCATGGTTTACGGATCGGCGCCCGACTTCCCGGTGCACGACATCGCGCACTGGAAGCTGCAGCCGACGATGACGCTGTGCGCGCAACTGATCGCCACCCAATTGCTGAACGCCGGCGACAGTGTCGGCTACGGCAGCAGCTTCCGTGCAGACGCGCCGATGCGCATCGGCGTGGCCTCCTGCGGCTATGCCGACGGCTACCCGCGGCTCGCCCCGACCGGAACGCCGGTGCTCGTCGACGGCGTGCGCACCCGGCTCGTCGGTCGCGTCTCGATGGACATGGTGACGATCGACCTGACACCGGTGCCCGAGGCCCGGGTGGGCAGCGTCGTCACACTCTGGGGTCATGGCCCCGGAGACAGCGTGCTGCCGATCGACGAAGTCGCGTACGCCGCGGGCACCGTGAGCTACGAGCTGATGTGCGCTCTGGCACCGCGCGTGCCGGTCAGTGCGCAGGACGACGACCGCGAGACGCCTTCGGCGTCGCTCCCCGAGGACCGATCCGGGGCACGGCCATGACCCGTCAAACGCACCCCGAGGCCCCCTCTCCGGCGCGAAGCGCGCGCGCCCGCGCCTGCCGAAGCCTGGTGCGCCGCCAGGCCTTGAAGGCGGCTGGCGTTTCCGCGCTGCCGGTGCTCGGCGCCGATATCTTCGTCAATGCCCACCTGCTCGCGCAGACGGTGAACGAGATCAACCGTGCCTACGGACTCTCGCCGGTACAGATCGCCGCGCTGCCACCGGCGCAGCGCTCGCAGGTCGACCTGCTCGCGCGCAAGGTGGGCAGCTACCTGATCGGGCGTGTCGCCACGCAGGCGGCGCTGGTCGCCGCGCTGCGCGCGCTGGGCTTGCGTCTGGGCGTGCAGCAGGCATCCAAGCTGGCGCCGGTGGTCGGGCTTGCCGCATCGGCCGCGCTGTCGGGCTGGCTCTTCATGCGACTGTGCGATCGCCACATCGCGCACTGTGAGCTGGTGCGCGCCGCGCTGCCGGCACTGCCGGCGCCGGAGCTCGCGCTGGTCATCGACGCGGCGTGACCGGCGCCCGACCCATAACCCGCCCGCCGCGAGCCCGACCGTGAAGTTCGTGGTCCCCGAAGACGAGGTCGAGTTCAGCGCCATCCGCGCCCAGGGCGCGGGTGGGCAGAACGTCAACAAGGTGTCGAGCGCGATCCACCTGCGCTTCGACATTCCGCGCTCGTCGCTGCCCGACGCCGTGAAGGAGCGCCTGCTGGCGCTGCGCGACTCGCGCATCACGCTGGAGGGCGTGCTCGTCATCAAGGCACAGACGAGCCGCAGCCAGGAGGCGAACCGCGTCGAGGCGATGCAGCGCTTGCAGGAACTCGTCGACAGCGTCGCCACCCCGCCGCGCAAGCGCCGGCCGACGAAGCCGACCGCTGCATCCAGGCAGCGCCGCCTCGACAGCAAGAGCCAGCGCGGGCAGGTCAAGGCAGCGCGGGGCAAGGTCAGCGAATAGTCCGCTCCCGCATCGACGCCACAATCGCCGCATGGCCAAGGACAAGACGATCTACACCTGCACCGAGTGCGGTGGCACGAGCCCGAAGTGGCTCGGCCAGTGCCCGTCGTGCAACGCCTGGAACACGCTCGAGGAGACCGTGGCCGAGGCCGTCGCCGGCACGCGCAACCAGCGTTTCCAGTCGCTCGCCAGGGCGGCGCCGGTGGCCACGCTGGCCGAGATCGAGGCGAGCGACATCGAGCGCGAACCGACCGGCATCGAGGAGCTCGATCGCGTGCTCGGCGGCGGCATCGTCGAAGGCGGCGTCGTGCTGATCGGTGGCGACCCGGGGATCGGCAAGTCGACACTGCTTCTGCAGGCGCTCGATTCGCTGTCGCGCCGCATGAAGACGCTGTACGTGACCGGCGAGGAAAGTGGCGCGCAGGTCGCGCTGCGCTCGCGCCGGCTCGGGCTGCCGGCATCGCAGGTGCGCGTGCTGGCCGAGATCCAGCTCGAGAAGATCCTCGCCAGCATCGCCGTCGAGCAGCCGGCGGTGGTGGTGATCGATTCGATCCAGACCGTGTACTCGGAGCAGCTCAGCTCGGCGCCCGGCTCGGTGGCGCAGGTGCGCGAATGCGCGGCGCAGCTCACGCGCGCGGCGAAGGCGAGCGGCGTGACGATCGTGCTCGTCGGCCACGTCACGAAGGAAGGCACGCTCGCCGGGCCGCGCGTGCTCGAGCACATCGTCGACACGGTGCTCTACTTCGAGGGCGACACGCACAGCGCCTACCGCCTGGTGCGCGCGTTCAAGAACCGCTTCGGCGCGGTCAACGAGATCGGTGTCTTCGCGATGACCGAGCGCGGCCTGAAGGGCGTCTCCAATCCGAGCGCGATCTTCCTCTCGACGCACGGCGAGCCGGTGCCGGGCTCGTGCGTGCTCGTCACGCGTGGAAGGGCACGCGGCCGATGCTGGTCGAGATCCAGGCGCTCGTCGACAGCGGCGGGCCGAGCCCGCGGCGCTTGAGCGTGGGGCTCGACCGCGACCGTCTGGCGATGCTGCTCGCGGTGCTGCACCGCCATGCCGGCGTGTCGTGCATGGACCAGGACGTGTTCATCAACGCCGTCGGCGGCGTGCGCATCGGCGAGCCCGCGGCCGACCTCGCGGTGCTGCTCGCGATCCAGGGCAGCCTGCGCGGCAAGGCCTTGCCGCGCGGCTTCATCGCCTTCGGCGAGGTCGGCCTGGCGGGAGAGGTGCGGCCGGCGCCGCGCGGCCAGGAGCGGCTGAAGGAAGCGGCCAAGCTCGGCTTCAGCGTCGCCGTCGTGCCCAAGGCGAACGCGCCGAGGAAGGCGATCGAGGGCCTGACGATCCACGCCGTCGAGCGCATCGAGCAAGCGATAGACGTGGTGCGCGCGTTGGGCTGATGATGCTGATACAGGCGCGTCATTCGCCCGAATGACGGAGGGGACGGCGCTCAGCGGAACTGACGTCTGAAGCGCGCGATGCCCAGCGCCAGGAAGGTCAGGCCGAGAAGTGCCATCTTCAGCGCCGGCAGCGCGACGACGCCGGCATCGGCACCCTTGAGCAACACGCCGTAGGCGATGGGAACGAAGTGTCGCAGCGGCGAGAGCTCGATCAGCGCGCGCAGCCAGTCGGGCATGCTCTCGACGAGGTTCCAGGTGCCCGACAGCATGATGATGGGCATCACCAGCAACAGCACGATCAGGCCGACCTGGCCTGAGTTGCGGGCGAAGGTCGCGGCCAGGATGCCGAGGCCCGCGCAGGTCATCGCGTAGAGCGCGACAAGGGTGAAGAACAGCACCATCGAGCCGCGCAGCGGAACGCCCAGCAGCCCGTGCATGACGCCGACCACGGCCACCAGGCTGCCAAGCAAGGTGACGACGACCATTGCGGCGACCTTGCCGGTGACGATCTGCAGCGGCGTCAGCGGCGAGACGAGCAACTGCTCTATGGTTCCGCGCTCCTTCTCGCGCGTCAGCGCCGCCGCGGGCAGCAGGATCGAGGCCACGGTCAGCATCGTCAGCAGCTCCGAGAGGGTCGAAAACCACGACTCGCGCAGGTCGGCGTTGAAGCGCATGTGGGTCTGCAGCCGCACCTGCGGAAGGCCGACCGGGTGCAGCACGGACGGGCCCGTCGGCCAATTCCTGGCCGCGCTCAGTTGGCCGACGATGCGTTCGGTGTAGCTCGCGACCAGATAGCCGAGGTTCGCACTGCTGGCGTCGATCACGAGCTGCAGTTCGGCTGTCTGCCGCGCGCCGACCAGCGTGCGCTCGAAGCCGTGCGGAATGGTCAGCACGGCACGCAAGTCGCCGCGGTCGAGCCGGCGTTGCAGTGCAGCGTCGTCGTCGGCCACTGCCAGCGTTTCGAAATGGGGTTCGCGCAGGCGGTAGATCAGGTCGCGCGAGGCCGTGCTGTGGTCGCGGTCGATCACGCCGATGCGCGCCATGCGCAGGTCGAAGTCGGCCGAGCCGGCGGCGATCAGGATATCGAGCGTGAAGATGAAGATCACGAAGCCGAGCAGCGCGCGGTCGCGCAGCAGCTGGCGCCACTCCTTGACGACGATGGCGCCGATCTGGCGCCCCCAGCGCCGGACGCGGGCCCACGGCCTCCGGGCGCCGCTCATGAGCGCGTCCGCTTGTGATAGAGCGCGTGGGCCAGCCATAGCACGACCGCCGCATACACCGCCAGCGCCAGCAGCTCGGGCCAGAACACCGATACGCCCGCACCCTTGAGGTACATGCCGCGCACCACCGGCAGGAAGTAGCCCGGCGGGAAGAGCTTGGCGATGGCCTGGTTGGAGGGCTCGGCGGTGTCGAGCGGAACGAACATGCCGGCGAACTGGGTCGACACGATCACCGCGGTCAGCGTGGTGATGATGATCGCCGCCTGCTGCGTGCGCACCGCGACCGAGACGAGCAGGCCGAGGCCCGAGGTCGCCAGCACGTAGAGCAGCGTCGCGAAGGCGAGCTGCACGAGGCTGCCGCGAAACTCGACGCCGAAGTAGTACGTCACCGTGAGCCACAGCACGACCGCGTTGATCATCGAGATCGCGACCGCCGGCAACTGCTTGCCGAGCAGGAACTCGAGCCGGGTGACGGTCGAGCTGGCGATGTTGTAGATGGCGCCGGTTTCCTTCTCGCGCACGATGCTGACCGCGATCAACAGCGGCGGAACGAGCATCAGCACGAGCATGATCAGCGACGGCGCGACGACCACGATGCTGCGCAGTTCGGGGTTGTAGAGGAAGCGCGGCTGCAACCGTATCGACTGGGCCAGGGCCGGCGTGCCGGCCGCCGCGGGCGCCAGCCGGGCGATGGCCCGCAGGCGCAACTCGGCGTTGACCTGCCTGTTGATGCCTTCGAGGTAGCCGCCTATGGTTCGCGCCGGCGCGGTGAACGCGCCGTCGATCAGGGCCTGAACGTCGACCGCCCGGCCGGCGGTGAGCTCGCGCTCGAAGCCGGGCCCTATCCACAGCACGACCCGCGCCTGGCCCTCGGACAGCACGCGTTCGATCTGCGCCGGCTCGGGGGCCACGACGCGGCGGAAGTGCTGCGAAGCGACGAAGCGCTGCGCGTACTCGCGACTGGCCGCACTACGGTCCTGGTCGACGATCGCGAGCCCCACGCGGGTGACTTCGTTGGTCATGCCGTAGCCGAACACGACGAGCAGCACGACCGGCAGCAAGAAGGCGAGCAGCAGGTACAGCCTGTCGCGCAGGATCTCGCGGACCTCCTTGTGCGCCAGCGCGAGCACGCGCGCCGCGTTCACGCGCCTTCTCCCGCGCCGTGGGCGGCTTCGAGCGCCAGCACGCGGTGGACGAAGACGTCTTCCATCGTTGCCTCCTGCGGCGCGATGCGGGCGTCGCCCAGCCCGGCGGCGGCCAGCGCGTCGCGGATGCGCGCGGTGGCGGCGTCGCCGTCGCGGGCTGTCACGTGCACGCGCCGGCCGTGCTGCGACGCCTGCGCGAAGCCGGCCGCGCGCAGCGTGGCCAGCGCCAGCCCGGGCCGAGCGGCGCCGATTGCGAACAACTGCCCCTGCGCGGCGGAGAAATCGGCCTTCATCCGCTGTGGCGTCGCGTCGGCGACCACGCGGCCGGCAAACATCAGCGCCAGCCGGTCGCACAGGTCGGCCTCGCTCATGTGGTGCGTCGTCAGCAGGATGGCGACGCCCTCGTCGTGCGCCAGGGCGCGCAGCAGGTCCCAGAAGCGGCGCCGGCCGACCGGGTCGACACCCGACGTGGGCTCGTCGAGAAACAGCACCTGCGGCCGGTGGATCAGCGCGCAACCCAGGGCCAGGCGCTGGCGCAGGCCCATGGGCAGGCTGCCGGTGGCGTTGCGCTCCAGGCCGTGCAGGCCGCCGAACTCGACGACCCAGCGCGCGCGCTCGCGGGCCAGCGCCGGCGCGAGCCCGTAGACGCCGGCGAAGAGCAGCAGGTTCTCGGTCACCGTGAGATCGGTGTAGAGCGAGAACGCCTGCGACATGTAGCCGACGCGCTCCTTGATCGTCTGCCCGGCACGGTGCATGTCGGCCCCGGCGACATGGCCGAAGCCCGCGCTCGGCGGCAGGATGCCGGTGAGCATCTTGATGACCGTCGTCTTGCCCGCCCCGTTGGCGCCGAGCAGGCCGAAGATCTCGCCGTAGCGGACGCTGAAGCTCGCGTGGTCGACGGCGCGAAAGGCGCCGAAGTCGCGCGTCAGTGCGCTGGCGTGGATCGCCCGGTCGTCACCGGCTTCGGCGGGCCTTGGCGGGCGCTGCCGTTGCACTGCAGGTGCCGCGCTCGACGGCTGCAGGGCGCGCAGCAAGGCGACGAACACATCCTCGAGCTCGGGCGCCTGAACGCTGGCGTCGCACGGCGTGGCCAGCGCGTCGGCGACGCGCTGGAGCGCCTGGCCATCGTCGTCGCACTCGACGTAGACCCGCGTCTCGCCGCCGCGAGACTCGGTCTGTGCGAAATGTGCCGCGAGCAGGGCGGTCGCGGCGCGGTCGGTAGGCACGCGCACGATGCGAGCGCCGGCGTCTTGCACGATGCGCTCGGGGTCGCCTTCGGCCAGCACGCGCCCTTCGTGCATCAGCGACAGGCGGTCGAAGCGGCTGGCCTCGTCGAGGTAGGCGGTGGAGACCAGCGCGGTCAGCCCCTGGTCGGCGATCAAGCGAGCCAGGATGAGCCAGAAGTCGCGCCGCGACACCGGGTCGACGCCGGTCGTCGGTTCGTCGAGCACGATCAGCTCCGGGGCGTGGATCAGCGTGCAGACGAGGCCGAGCTTCTGCTTCATCCCGCCCGAAAGGTTCTTCATCGGGCGCTCGCGAAACGGCGCCAGCCGCGTCATGGCCAGCAGCGTCTCCTTGCGCGTGCGAAGCGCCGCCGCGCCGACCAGGCGCAATCGGGCGAAGAAGTCGATGTTCTCCTCGACCGACAGGTCCGGGTACAGGTTGAGCCCAAGCCCCTGCGGCATGAAGCCGAGGCGGGCCTTCAGCGGCTCGGCGGCGCGCTCGGAATCGATTTCGGCGCCGAACACGCGCAGGCTGCCTTGCTCGAACGAGAGCACGCCGGCCACCGCCTTCATCAGGCTGCTCTTGCCGGCACCGTCGGGGCCGATCAGGCCGTAGAGCTGCCCGCGCTCGACGCGCAGTGTGAGCTCGCGCACCGCGACGGTCTTGCCGTAGCGCTTGCCGAAGCCACGGAGCTCGATAGGCGCCGCGGCGCCCGTCGCGCCGTCAGTGCCGGGGCTGGCGCCAGGCGGCCTCATCGGCGTAGCGGATCATCGCGTCGGCCGGCTGGCCGGGCAGCAGCTTGCCGCCGGGATCGGCCAACGGGTAGAGCCGCACTTCGTAGACCAGCTTGGTGCGCTCGTCGCGGGTCTGCACTTCCTTGGGCGTGAACTCGGCGCGCGAGGCGATGTAGCCGAGTTTGGCGTCGAAGGGTTGGTTCGCGAAGGCATCGACCCAGATCTGCGCCGGCTGGCCAAGCCGGATGCGGCCGAGAGTCGGTTCCGGCACATAGGCTTTCAAGTAGACGCGCTTCAGGTCGGTCAGGCCGAACAAGGGAGTGCCGGCGGCGACCACTTCGCCCTGGTTGACGTAGCGGGCCGAGACGCGCCCGGGCGTGGGAGCGAAGACGCTCAGGTCGGCGACCTGGCTGCGCGCCTGGTCGACGCGCGCCGCGGCGGCCTCGGCCTGGGCCCGCGTGGCCGCCGCTTCGGCGGCGCGCGAGCTGATGCGCTGCGGGCCGAGTTCGGCGTCGCGCGTCGCTTCGAGGGCGCGTGCGAGCGCGCCGCGCGCGGCGGCCTCCTGTTCGAGCGCGGCCCGCTGCGCCAGCTCCGACTTCTCCACCGCCTGCGGGCCGACAAAGCCCTGCGCGGCCAGGCCACGAACGCGATCGAGATCGCGCGCTTCCTGCGCGCTCGCCGCCTGTGCACGGCGCAGATCGGCCTGCGCGGCCTGCACACCGGCCCGCGCGCTCGCCAACTGGATGGGTGTTTCTGCGCGCAGCAGATCGAGCGCGCCGGCCTGGGCCGCGGCCTGCGCTTCGAGCGCGCGCTGCGCCGCCTGTGCTTCGGTCAACTGCGCGTCGACCGCGGCCTGTTCGATCCGCGCCAGCAACTGGCCGGCGCTTACCTCGTCGCCCTCGCGCACCAGCAGTTCGGTCACCCGCCCGGAGGCCCGGGGCGCGATGGCGATCAGATCGCCCTCGATGCGGCCGTTGACTTGCAACAGCCCGCCGTCGCCGCCGCCAGGGACGAGAAACGACGCCACCAGCGCTGCAGCGCCGACGAGCAGCACGGCTGCCAATACCCACCACGGCCACTGCTTGCGTTCGAGCTTCGGTTCACCCGCTTGCATCACACTTCCTTCGCTCGGGTCACGCTGGCCACGCATCCCGCCACTGAGGGCGCAGACATCGCTGTCCTGGATTCTGAGCCCCGGCCGAGCGTAGATTCTTGATCTCGATCACGGCGGTCCGGTGCCGTGAAGCGAGCGTACGGGCATCGTCACGAGGACGTGAGTGCATGAAGAACATCGACCTGAGCGCTCTCGGAAGCGCCATTGCCATCGTGTCCGACATCCACGGCAACCTGCCCGCGCTGGACGCGGTGCTGGCCGACGTCGCGCGCAGCGGCGCCGACGTGACGGTCAACCTCGGTGACATCGTCAGTGGTCCGCTGTGGCCGGTCGAGACCGCGGAGCGCTTGATGGCGCTCGGCCTGCCGACGATACGCGGCAACCACGAGCGGCAGTTGCTGACCCAGCGGCGCGAGCAGATGAGCCCCGCCGACGCGTACACCGACGCGCGACTCGAGCCGGCGCATCGCGACTGGCTGCGCAGCCTGCCGCTGGACCGGTGGCTTGCGCCCGACGTGTACTGCTGCCATGGCACACCCGAAAGCGATCTCGCCTACTGGCTCGAGACCGTGACGCCGGAATTCGCCCGTCCCGGCCCGCGCGGCGTGCGCATGGCCACTGCCGACGAGGCCCGCGCGCGGCGCGGATCGCAGCGTGACGGCGCGGCCAGCCTTCTGCTGTGCGGCCACACCCACATGCCGCGCGCCTTGCAGATTTCGCCCGGTGTGCTGCTGCTGAACCCTGGCAGTGTGGGCCTGCAGGCCTACGACGACGCGCACCCGCACCCGCATGTGATCGAGAACGGCAGCCCGCACGCGCGCTGGGCGCTCGCAGAGCGCGGCCGGCAGGGTTGGCGCGTGCAGTTCCACGCCGTCGATTACGACTGGGAGGCGGCCGCCCGTCGGGCCGAGGCCAGTGGCCGTCCGGACTGGGCCGACGCGTTGCGCAGCGGCTTCGTCGGGCGCTTCGAGGCTGAGCTGGGCGCGCGCTGACGCCGGCGTCGTGCCGCGCCGCTAACATCGCCGCGATGAATCCCGTCGCCAACTGGAGCCTCGCTGCAGCAGCCCTCGTCGCCGGCTGGTTTGCCTATGGCTGGCAGGGGCTGGTGTTGGCCGTCACGGCGATCGTGTTCTGGCTGCTGCTGCAGTTCAGCCGCGCGCTGCGCGCGATGCGCAAGGCGGCCAGCGCGCCGGTCGGCCGCGTCGCCAGCGCGGTGATGCTGCACAGCCGGCTGCGCGAGGGCATGACGCTGGTGCAGGTGCTGGCCCTGACCGGCAGCCTGGGCGAACGCGTAGCCCCGCCGGCCGAGGGCGCCGAGGAGAGCTGGCGCTGGCGCGACGCCGGCGAGGCGAGCGTGACCATCCACCTGCGCGGCGGGCAAACCCGACACTGGGCACTGCAGCGGCCGGACGACAGCGGCGCATCGAGCGGCACGCCGGCTGCCTGAGCCCGGACGCTGCGCCGCACGCCGCTAAAATCCGCCATTCCCCTCTAGGAGAAATTCATGTCGATGTCCGACCGCGACGGCAAGATCTGGATGGACGGCGAGCTCGTCGAATGGCGCGATGCCAGGATCCACGTGCTGAGCCACACGCTGCACTACGGCTGCGGCGCGTTCGAGGGCGTGCGTGCCTACAACACGGTCGGTGGCACGGCGATCTTCCGCCTGCGCGAGCACACCGAGCGGCTGTTCAACAGCGCGAAGATCCTGCGCATGAAGATCCCGTTCACGATGGAGCAGGTGATGGACGCGCAGCGCGACGTGGTGCGCGTGAACAAGCTCGAGAGCTGCTACCTGCGCCCGCTGGCCTGGATCGGCTCGGAGAAACTCGGCGTCAGCCCGAAGGGCAACAGGATCCACCTGATGGTCGCCGCCTGGCCGTGGGGCGCCTACCTGGGTGAAGAGGGCATGAAGCGCGGCATCCGCGTCAAGATCAGCAGCTACACGCGGCATCACGTGAACATCACGATGACGCAGGCCAAGGCGGTGAGCAACTACACGAACTCCATCCTCGCCAACATGGAAGCCACCGACGACGGCTACGACGAGGCGATGCTGCTCGACGCGTCGGGTTTCGTCAGTGAAGGCGCGGGCGAGAATCTGTTCGTCGTGAAGAACGGCGTGGTCTATACGCCGGATCTCTCGGCCGGCGCGCTGAACGGCATCACGCGCAACACCGTGTTCGCGATCTGCGAAGACCTGGGCCTCAAGCTGGTCGAGAAGCGCATCACGCGCGACGAGGTGTACATCTGCGACGAAGCCTTCTTCACCGGCACCGCGGCCGAGGTGACGCCGATCCGCGAGCTCGACCGCATCGAGCTCGGCAGCGGCTCGCGTGGGCCGATCACCGAGAAGATCCAGAGCGCGTTCTTCGACATCGTCAACGGCCGCAATCCGAAGTACGCCGAGTGGCTGAGCAAGGTCTGAACCGCATGAGCCGAGGGCCCGCGAGCGTCGAAGTCACCGCCAAGGACCTGCACGGGCCGGGCGTGGTGTGCTGCCCGAACCCGAAGATGGCCCTGTGGAGCCACCACCCGCGGGTCTTCATCGACGTGGCCACCGAAGGCGAAGGCAAGTGCCCCTACTGCGGCACCGTCTACCGCTTGAAGGCCGGCGAAAAGGTTCACGCGCATTGATCGCGCACGGATCGAGCCCGCACTGGGGATGAGCCGCAGCCTCGTCGTCGCGCCGCAGTGGATCGGCGACGCGGTGATGAGCGAGCCGCTGCTCGCCCGCCTGGCGGCGCGCGGCGAAAGCCTCGCCGTTGCCGCGCTGCCCTGGGTGGCGCCGGTGTACCGCGCGATGCCGCAGGTCGGCGAGGTGATCGAACTTCCCTTCGCGCACGGCCGGCTCGACTGGGCGGCGCGCAAGCGCGCGGCGCGTGAATTGCGCGGACGCTTCGACGCCGCCTATGTGCTGCCGAACTCGATCAAGTCGGCGCTCGTGCCGTGGCTGGCGCGCATCCCGTTGCGCGTGGGCTACCAGGGTGAAGGGCGCTGGGGACTGCTGAACCGCCGGCTGGCGAATGTCGCAGGGCGCCCGCCGATGGTCGCCTACTACCGCGCGCTCGCGGGTGAGGCGGCGCAGCGAGACGAGCGTCCGCGGCTGCACTTCGACGCTGCCCGGATGGCCGCGGCGACCGCGCAGCTGGGTGTCGAGCCCGGCGCGTACTGGGCGTTCGCGCCGGGCGCCGAGTACGGCCCGGCGAAGTGCTGGCCGCCGGCGCATTACGCGGCGCTGGCCCGTCTGCTGCATGCGGACGGCGGGCTGCCGGTGCTGCTGCTCGGCTCCGCCAAGGAGGCCGGGCTGTGCAAGGCCATCGCGCAGCAGGCCGGCGGCGCCTGCGAGGTTCTTGCCGGGCAGACGTCGTTGATCGACGCGATGGCGCTGATCGCCGCGGCGCGCGGTGTGGTCAGCAACGACTCCGGCCTGATGCACGTGGCGGCCGCATTCGGCGTGCCGCAGGCGGCCTTGTTCGGCTCCACCAGCCCCGAGCACACGCCGCCGCTGAACCCGAAGGCGCGCGTGCTGTGGCTGAAGGAGGAGTTGCAGCTGGCCTGCGCGCCATGCTTCGACCGCGTCTGCCGCTTCGGCCACACGCGCTGCCTGAGCGAACTCGCGCCGCAGCGCGTCCATGCGGCGCTGGCGAGTGCGCTGGCCGCGGGATGAGAAGCTGGACACAGGCGGATCCGCCCGCGACCGATCTCGAAGCGTGAGCGCGACCGCAGGGGCCGCTTCGTACAATGCCGTCAGCATGCCCGCCGCTAAACCTCTGCTCGCCGAGATCGACTCGCCCGACGAGATCGAGGCCCGTTTCTACGAGGCACTGCAGCTGGGCGACATCGACAAGCTGATGGCAGTGTGGTCCGACGACGACGAGATCGTCTGCATCCAGCCCGGCGGCCCGCGCCTGGTCGGGCCGGCCGCCATCCGCGCCGCCTTCGAGGCGATGTTCGGCCACGGAGCCGTCAATGCCCAGCCCGACAAGGTGCGCCGCCTGCGCACGCTGGCGAGTGCCGTGCACAGCGTGGTCGAACAGGTGCAGGTGATGACACAGGAGGGCCCGCGATCGGCCTGGGTGATCGCCACCAACGTGTACCTGAAGTCGGCCCAGGGCTGGCGGCTCGTCGCCCACCACGCCAGCCCCGGCACGCCCAACGAGCAGCGCGAGGTGGTGGAGCCGCCGTCGGTCCTCCACTGAAGGAATGACGAGCCCAAGGCACCTGCGCTGTCGCCCCCGGAGGGGATCAGCCCTCTCGGCGCGGCCCGCAGAGGGCTGATCCATGCACGCCTACCGCGCGCCGCGCTGGATGTTCGGCCGCGGCGCTGTCGGCGGCAACGTGCAGACGATCTGGCCGGCGCTGTTCGCGCGGCGCTTCGACGGCCCCGCACCGGTCTTCAGGCGCGAGCGCTGGGACACGCCCGACGGCGACTTCATCGACGTCGACTTCCAGCGCGAGCCGCCGACCGCCTCCGATGCGCCCTGGCTGGTGCTGTTCCATGGCCTCGAGGGCTCGTCGGGCAGCCACTACGCGCAGGCCTTCGCGCACTGGGCGCGCAGCCACGGCTGGGCGTTCGCGGTGCCGCACTTCCGCGGCTGCTCGGGCGAGCTCAACCGCGCGCCGCGCGCCTACCATTCGGGAGACTTCGAGGAGGTCGGCTGGATCCTCGAGCGCCTGCGGCCGCGCAGCACGCAGCCGCTCGTCGTGGTCGGCGTTTCGCTCGGCGGCAACGCGCTGCTGCGCTGGGCCGAGGAAGCCGGCGACAGCGCCGCGCGCGTCGCGCGCTGCGTCTGCGCGGTCTCGTCGCCGATCGACCTCGCGGCCGGCGGGCACGCCATCGGCCGCGGCTTCAACCGGCTGGTCTACGGCCGCATGTTTCTCGCCACCATGCGCCCGAAGGCGCTGCGCAAGCTGGCCCAGCACCCGGGGCTGTTCGACCGCGCGCAGATGCTCGCCGCGCGCGACCTGTACGCGTTCGACGACATCTTCACCGCGCCGCTGCACGGCTTTCGCGACACCGAGGACTACTGGTCGCGCGCATCGGCCAAGCCGCACCTGCGCCGCATCCGCATTCCGGCACTGGTGCTGAATGCGCGCAACGACCCGTTCGTTCCGGCTGCCAGCCTGCCCGCGGTGCACGAGGTCGGCCGCCACGTCACGCTGTGGCAGCCGGCGCACGGCGGCCACGTGGGCTTTCCCGCAGGTCGCCCGCCGGGGCATGTGATGACCCTGCCGGAGGCGGTGATGCGCTGGGTCGAAACACAGGCTTGAGCGATCATCCGGCCATGGATGACATCGTCCGCGCTGCGCTGAAGAAGTGGCCCAAGGTGCCCGCCTGTTACGGCTGGCTGGCGCTCGACGCGCGCGGCGACTGGTACATGCGCGACGAGCGCGTGCAGGCCGCCGGCTCGTTCCCGGGGGTCAAGGGCAGCCGCATCGAGCACGAGAAGCTGCGCGAGTTCATCCACCGCAACTACGCGGCCGACGAGGCGGGGGGCTGGTATTTCCAGAACGGGCCGCAGCGCGTCTACGTCGAACTCGAGGCCGCGCCCTGGGTCTGGCGGCTGCCGGCGCGAAGGTTACGCGGCGCAGGTGCAGTCGCATACCGGAGCCGCGGCCCGGGTCGAGACGAGCTGGCTCGACGAGCACGGGCGGCTGTTTCTGGCCACCGACCTCGGCCTCGGCATCGTGCACACGCAGGACATGCTGCAGGCCAGCGCGGCCGTGGAAAGCGGCAGGTGGGCGCCGCAGCCCATCGCGTTCGCCGAGTTGCCGCTGCGCTTCGGTACCGGCTGAAGCCGCAGTCGAACTCGCCATGAGAAGAGCCGGCGCATGCGCCGGCTCCGCTGCTCGAGGATCCCCGGGTTACTTGGCCGGTACCGAAGCGGCTGCCATCGCGGCGGGCGCCGAAGCGGTTGCTGCCGGGGCCTTGGGCTCGTCGAATTTCGCGCCGCCCTTGTTGGCCATGTAGACGACGGCGCGGCCGATCTCGCACTTCGCTGAAAGCGCCCCCGCCCTGCGGAGTCATCGCATTCTTGCCCTTCAGCGCCGAGTTCAGCAGCGCGGCGTAGCCGGTCTTGATGCGCGGTGCCCAGGCCTCGGCGTCGCCGATCTTGGGTGCGCCTGCCACGCCGGCAGCGTGGCAGGCCGCGCACTGCGCGGCGACCACCTGCTCGCCGGTCTTCGGCGTCGCGGCGACGGAGGCGTCCTTCAGCTCCACGCGCCCGACGGGCTGCAGCCTTTCGGCGACGGCTTCGGGGCTCAGCTGGTTGCTCCCGGCGGCCGGACGGGTTTCGGTGGAGACATAGCTGGCCAGCAGCACGATCACGATCACCGGCACGACGAAGGCAAAGAAGACCGCGGCAACGAGCTGCCGGGGCGTCTTGATCGGGCCCTCGTGGGGGGCGTCCTGTTCACTCGGGGCGTCGCTCATGGAGTCCTCGGCTGCTGGCTGCGGGTGCGCGTCGCCGCCCGACGGGGCGGGCGCGCAAAGCGGCGGATTATAGGCCCCTGCCGAGGGCGCACCGTGCCTGCTCAGCCCGGATCGCGCTTGCGCAGCAGCGCGTCGCAGGTGCTGCGCTGCGCGTCCTCGACGGGCAGCCGGGCGCAGACCGGGGAGAGCTGGGCCTGCAGGCGCTGCATTGCGTCGGCGTGTGCGCCCGCGCTGTTCCAACCTTGCAGCTTCTTGCCGGCGCGCTGCAGCGAGCGCGCGCTGCGCTCGTAGAACGCGTCGGGCAGCGCGGCGGCCTCGGCAATCAACTGGCCCGCCGCGCGCTCGATGCGCGGCGCGTCCTGCGGCGACAGCTCCACGAGAGCGCTCACATAGCTCGCGCCCCATTGCAACCGCGTTGCCGGGCCTTCGCTCCTGTCGAACGCCTGCTCGTACCAGCGCAGCGCCCCGGTCTTGTCGCCGCGCGCCTTCGCGTTCGCGGCGAGTGCCGACATCAGGTAGTACGGCGAGTGGCTCTTCGCGAGGTTGGCCTCGAGCAACGCGTCCGATTCGGCGGCGAGCCCGGCCTGGGCGAGCGCATGGGCGCCTGCGGTGACGACGGCCTGGCGCTCGTAGCCGTCGGTGATCTCGCGGTCGGCGCGCGCCACCTGGTCGCGCACGTCCTTCAGCAGCGGCGGCGGCAGCTTCACGGTCTTCGCGTCCTTCGGTAGGTCGATGCGCGCCAGGTCGATCTGCGCGATCAGCGCGCCCATGCGATCGGCGCGCGACAGCGTGGCGTCGGCCTCCAGACGCTTCAAGGCCTTGTCGTAGGCGACGACGACGGCACGCTGGCCACCGGCTTTCGTGGGCGTGATGGCGCGCACGATCTCGGCTGCCGAGCTGGTCAGCACGTCCATCTGCACGCGCGCGGCCGCCGGGTCGGCCAGCACCTTCATCACGCGCTCGCGCTGCGCGGTGTCGGCCTTCACGCGCTGGCCGTCGCCGCTCGCGGCCAGCGTCTTCAGCCACAACCGCGTCGCCGCGTCCGTCTCCTGCGCCGGGCAGGCCACCGCGAGCACTGCGAGCAGCCCGGCGCGCCCGGCCTGCGGCACGAGCTGCGCCTCGTCGGTGTCCCACGAGTAGTAGGCGAGCGACTTCCACTCGTTCGGCGCAAGCGGCCTGCCGGCCCGTGCATCGGCGAGCACGGCCCTGACCGGTCGGCCTCCGGCCAGGCCGAGCTGCAGTGCCTGCATCACCTGCGGCGCGTCGGCCTCGCCCGGCAGACGGGTGATTTCGGTGCCTTCGGGGTTGAACAGGATCAGCGTCGGGTAGCCGCGCACCTTGAAGCGTGCACCGAGCTTCTGTGCGCCGGGCAGGTCGCCATCGACGTAGACCGGCACGAAGGCGCGCGACCGTTCGATGAAGTCCTGCCGGTTGAAAAGTGTCGCCTTCAACTGGTTGCAGGGCGGGCACCACTTCGCGCCCCAGTACAGAAGCAGCGGCTTCTTCTCGGTGCCGGCCTGCGCAAACGCACGGTCGACATCGGCGTCGGCGCCGGCGGAAAGCCAGGCCACCTGACCCGCTGGCGCGGCCGTGGCGACGGCTGCGCCCCAGGCCAGGCTCAGCGCCAGCAGCAGCCCGGCGGCGATCGCATTCTTGCGGGTCGGGCACGGCATCGTGTGATCCTCGACGGGTCTACCAGGCTGCGCGGAATCGGCGCGCTGGCCTGCGCCTAGCCCATGCAGAACACGTCGAGCTTGTTGCCGTCGATGTCGCGGAAGTAGCCCGCATAGAAACCGTCGCCGCGCGGGCCTGCGGCGCCCTCGTCCTTGCCGCCGAGTTCGAGCGCCTTGCGATAGAGGCGGTCGACCTTCTCGCGGCTGTCGACCGCCAGCGCCACCATCACGCCGTTGCCCACGGTCGCGGGCTTGCCGTCGAAGGGCTTCATCACGGCGAGGCTGGGCTTGTCCATCGCCGTGCCCCAGCCGATGCCGCGTTCGGACTCCCAGGTTCGCTTGGCGCCGAGCTCGGCGAGCAGCGTGTCGTAGAAGGCCGCCGCGCGGGGCAGGTCGTTGGTGCCGAGGGTAACGTAGCCGATCATCGCGTGCTCCTGTGGGATGGCAGGATCGCAGTGTAGGACAGGCCGGGGCGGGCACGGTCGGCGGGCACAGTCGCCTGGCGTCTGGCAGCGCGGGGTCGCGCAACGCAGCTGCTTGCGTCAGTCCACCAGCACGCCCTTGCCGAACGCGACGCGGCCCTTGATGGCCGCTGCGGCCTCGAGCGGCTCGGGGTAGTACCAGACCGCGTCGGGATGGAGGTCGCCGTTGACGAGCAGGCTGTAGTAGCGCGCCTGACCCTTCCACTGGCAGCTGCTGCGGTGGTTGCTGCCGACCACGAACTCTCGCTTGAGCGCGCTCTCGGGGAAATAGTGGTTGCCTTCGATCACCACCGTGTCGTCGCTCTCGGCGACGACGGTGCCGTTCCATATGGCTTTCATCGTGCACACCTCCTTGCGTGCAATGGTAGTCAATCGACGACCGTCACTCCCTCGGGCAGTGGATCGCGCGGGCTGCCGCGGGCGAACTGCGCCACCGCCACGCCGGCCATCGTCAGCGCGGCGCCGCCGAGCTTGATCGTCGTGTAGCCCTCGCCGGTGGCGAACCAGGCGACGAGGCCGGCCACCGGCGGCATCAGGTAGATCAGCGGCGCGGTGCGCGCCACGCCGCGCACCGCGTTGACCCAGCCCCACACGATCCAGCCGACGAAGGACGACAGGATGACCGACCAGAACAGCCCCGCCCAGATCGCGACCGGCAGCGTCGCCCACTCCACCGCCAGGCCCGCGGGCAGGCTGAGCAACAGCACCGGCACGCCGCCGAGCAGCGTGGCATAGGTCATTACCAGCACGCCGCCGTGACGCTCGATCAGCGGCTTGGCGGCCACCGTGTAGGCCGAGAAGAAGGCCGCCGCGACGAGCAGGATGAGGTCGCCGCTGCTGGCCTGCCAGTGGCCGCCGAGCAGCTTGTCGGACAGGAACACGAGCACGCCCGCGCAGGCCACGCCGACCCCGGCGATCTGCGCCCGCGTCAGAACTTCGAGCCCGGCCCAGCGCAGCATCAGCAGCGTGAAGATCGGCCCGCAGGCGAGGATCAGCGCGCTCGAGAACGGCGTCGACCAGTGGATGCCGAACGTCACCAGCCCCACGTGCAGCAGATGGCCGAGCACGCCCAGGCGCAGCAGCGCCCACCACTCGGCACGCGGCAGGCGCGGCCAGCGCGCGCCGTAGCGTTGCCACAGCAACGCCACTGCGCAGATCGGCATGATCAGGTAGCGCGCAAACAGGAAGCCACCCGGCGTGAGGGCGGTGAACACCAGCTTCTGCACCGAGAAGTTGCCGCCCCAGACGAGGATCAGTGCGACCGCCAACAGCAGCGCCGCGCGCTGGCGCGTGGCCGGGCTTCCGGAGGCGTCGACGGGCAGGGACGGTTGGGCTGACATGGCAGATTCCGGATCCGGTGCAGGTCCCCTATGGTGCCCTGAATCGCCGGGCCCACGGCGCCGTGCACCCTGCGCCGACTGCGAGGCTGGTGCTATGTTCGCGCCCATGCACATCGACGCAAGACTCCCGCTGGCCGGCATCCGGGTCGTCGAGTTCAGCCACATGGTGATGGGGCCGACCTGCGGCATGATCCTTGCGGACCTCGGCGCCGAGGTCATCAAGGTCGAGCCCCCGGCCGGTGACGACACGCGCAGGCTGCTCGGATCGGGGGCGGGTTTCTTCCCGCTTTTCAACCGCAACAAGAAGAGCCTGGCGGTGGACGTGAAGGACGCGCGCGGACGCGAGATCGTGCTTCGGCTCGTCGCCGGCGCCGACGTGTTCAGCGAGAACTTCAAGGGCGGCGCGATGGAGCGCCTGGGCCTCGGCGAGGCGGCGCTGTGCGCGCTCAACCCGCGCCTCGTCTACGTCTCGCACAAGGGCTTCCTGCCCGGCCCGTACGAGCATCGCACCGCGCTCGACGAAGTGGTGCAGATGATGGGCGGCCTGGCCACCATGACCGGCCCCGAAGGGCGGCCGCTGCGCGCGGGGACGAGCGTGAACGACATCATGGGCGGCATGTTCGGCGCGATCGGCGCGCTGGCCGCCCTGCACCAGCGCGACAACCGCAGCACCGGCACGGGCCGCGGCCAGCGAGTGCGCAGCGCCCTCTTCGAGAACAACGTGCTGCTCGTTGCGCAGCACATGATGCAGTTCGCGGTGACCGGCCAGCCTGCCGCGCCGATGCCCGGCCGCATTTCGGCCTGGGGCGTGTACGACGTGTTCACGGTCGAGAACGGCGAACAGATCTTCCTCGCCGTCGTCTCCGACACGCAGTGGGCGCTGTTCTGCGATGCCTTCGGCCTGGCCGACCTGAAGACCGATGCGCGCCTGGCAAGCAACAACCTTCGCGTGCAGGCGCGTCCCTGGCTGATGCCCGAACTGCGGGCGCGCCTCGTCGGCCGCAGCGCGCGGGAGATCGGCGCCGTCTTCGAGGCGCAGGGCCTGCCGTACGCGCCGATCGCGCGGCCCGAGGCCCTGTTCGACGACCCGCACCTGGCCGCGAGCGGCGGGCTCGCGCCGGTGACGCTGCCTGCCGACACCAGCAGCGCGGGGCGCGAGATCCGCACCCGCGCTCCGCTGCTGCCGCTCACGCTGGCCGGCGAGCGCCTGCCGCTGCGCATGCCGCCGCCGGCGCTGGGCGAGCACACGCAGGCACTGCTGCTCGAACTCGGTTACGGCGACGAGCAGATCGCAGCGCTGCACGCCGACGGCGTGATCGGCGCCCGTTACGATGCGGCCGGCGCCGCGGGCGTCCCGGCCGCCCACGAAAGGACCTCGCAATGAAACTGATGCGTTACGGCCCCAAGGGGGAAGAGAAGCCTGCCCTCGTCGACGCCGCCGGCCAGGTGCGCGACCTCTCCGGTGTGCTGGCCGACATCAGCGCGGCCACGCTGGGCCCGCAAGGGCTGGCTCGTCTGCGTGCGCTCGACACGGGCACGCTGCCCGTGGTCGAAGCACCCGGGCGCATCGCGCCGCCGTGGTCGGGGTGCGCCAAGTTCGTCTGCGTCGGCCTCAACTACGCCGATCACGCGGCCGAGGCGGGCCAGCCCGTTCCCACCGAGCCGGTGGTGTTCCTGAAGGCCATCAGCGCGCTCGCGGGCTGCAACGATGCCGTCGTGCTGCCGCAGGGTTCGGTCAAGGCCGACTGGGAGGCCGAACTCGGGGTGGTGATCGGCAGCAAGGCGCGCTACGTGGCGGAGGCCGACGCGCTGAAGCATGTGGCCGGCTACTGCGTCGTCAACGACCTCTCCGAACGCGAATACCAGCTCGAGCGCGGTGGCACCTGGGACAAGGGCAAGGGCTGCGACACCTTCGGCCCGGTCGGCCCGTGGCTGGTGACGGCCGACGAAGTGCCCGACCCGCAGGCGCTCACCCTGTGGCTGGATCTGAACGGCCAGCGCTGCCAGAGCGGCCGCACGTCGACGATGGTCTTCGGCGTGGCTCACCTCGTGAGCTACATCAGCCGCTTCATGACGCTCTACCCGGGCGACCTGATTTCCACCGGCACGCCGCCCGGCGTGGGCATGGGCCGCAAGCCGCCGCGCTACCTGCGGGCGGGCGACGAGATGCGCCTGGGCATCGCCGGCCTTGGCGAGCAGCACCAGCGCGTGCACGCCTGGGACCCTGCGCTGATCGACGGCTGACAACGGCCGAAGGCCGTTGCGGCGAAGGCTCTCAATCGCGCAGCGATGTGAAGGCGCCGAAGGCGCCGGCCGCAGCCACAATCAACGAAGGCCTACAACGCGTGCGTCACCAGCTTGAAGTCGGGGTCGTCGGCGAACTGCTTGATGGTGAAGCCGAGGCTCCTCATGAGCCTGAGCATGCCGGTGTTGGTGGCCAGCACCAGGCCCTCGATCTCGGCCAGGCCCTTGTCGCGCGCCACGTCCATGATGCTCTCCATCAGGCGCGAGCCCACGCCCTTGCCGCTGAAGTCGTCGGCGACCACCAGCGAGAACTCGCAGCTCGACTTGTCGGGGTTGGTGATGTAGCGCGACACGCCGACGATGCGCTCGGTCTCGACGACCTCCCCGTCCGCCGAAGCGCTTCGCTCCTTCACCACGGCGACCAGCGCCATCTCGCGGTCGTAGTCGATCAGCGTGAAACGCGCCAACATCGACGGCGGCAGCTCGATCATCGACGAGATGAACCTGAAGTAGCGGCTCTCGGGCGAGAGCGCGTTCACCAGCTGCTGCAGCATCAGCGCGTCGTCCGGGTGGATCGGGCGCAGCGTGTACTCGCCGCCGCCGCGCAGCGGCAACACCTGCTCATAGCGAGCCGGGTAGGGCAGGATGGCCAGGTGGTTGTAGGGGTTGTTCAGGCCGCTTGCGGCCTGCTGCGCGCCGTCGACGACGATGCGCGCATCCACCGCCACCGCGCCCGACTCGTCGACGATGATGGGGTTGATGTCCATCTCTCGCAGCTGGGGCAACTCGCAGACCATTTCCGAGACGCGCAACAGCATCTGTTCCAGCGCCTCCATGTCGACCGCGCTGGCACCGCGCCACTCCTGCAGCGTCTCGGCGACGCGCGAGCGCTCGATCAGGCGGCGCGCCAGGAACTGGTTGAGCGGTGGCAGCTCCATCGCGCGGTCGTCGATGAGCTCGATCATCGTGCCGCCGGCACCGAACACGATCACCGGGCCGAACGGCTCGTCGGTCACGACGCCGATGCAGACCTCGCGCCCGCGCCGGGCCGGCGCCATCTTCTGCACGGTCACGCCATTGATGCGCGCCTCGGGCTGCAGGCGCGCGACGCGTTCCACCATGTCGTTGAAGGTGTCGCGCGCGCCGGCACCGTTCGTGATGTTGAGCGCCACGCCCTGAACGTCGGACTTGTGGTTGATGTCGGGGGAGTCGATCTTGAGCGCCACCGGAAACCCGAGCTGCGCGGCGTTCATCATCGCCTCGTGGGCGCTGCGCGCGAGGATGGTCTGGGTGACCGGGATGTGAAAGGCCGAGAGCAGGGTCTTCGACTCCATCTCGGTCAGCGCACTGCGGCGCTCGGCGAGCACGCTCTCGATCACCAGGCGCGCCGCCTCGACATCGGGCTTGGCCAGCGTGGACAGCGGCGGCGGGGTCTGCTGCAGCAGCTGCTGGTTCTGATAGAACGAAGCGATGTTGCCGAACGCGCCCACGGCGGCCTCGGGGGTGCGGAAGGTCGGAATGCCCGCATCGTTCAGGATGCCGCGCGCCGCACCGACCGAGGCCTCGCCCATCCAGCACGACAGCAGGGGCTTGCCCAGGTGGCTCTTGAGCTCGACCAGGGCGCGCGCCACTTCCGAAGCGTCGACGCCCGCCTTCGGGGAACAAAGGGTCAGCACGCCGTCGATCTGGCCATCCCGTCCGGCGACGTCGATGGCCGCCTTGTAGTGCGCGGGCCCGGCCTCTTCCGACAGGTCGATCAGGCCCGACAGCGAGGCCTGCTCGGGCAGCTGGGGTGCCAGGGCCTCGGCCGACGCGGGCGACAGCGCGCCGAGCTCCAGGCCGATCTCGCTGACCCAGTCTGCCGCCAGCACGCCGGGCCCGCCGCCGTTGGTGATGACGGCCAAACGCCGCCCCACCGGACGGTAGCGTGAGGCCAGGCACTTGGCTGCCGAGAACAGCTCGACGAACGAGCGCACGCGCACCGCGCCGGCGCGGCGCAGCGCGGCGTCGAACACATCGTCGCTGCCGACGATGGCGCCGCTGTGCGTCTGCGCGGCCTTGTTGCCGGCCGGCTTGCGGCCCGCCTTCAGCACCACCACCGGCTTGGCGCTGGCGGCCGAACGCAGCGCACTCATGAAGCTGCGCGCACTGACGATGCCTTCGAGGTAGACGATGATGCTCTGCGTCCGCGCGTCGTTGGCAAGAAAGTCCAGCACCTGGGCGATGTCCACCGAGGTGTTGCGCCCGAGCGAGACGACGGCGGAAAACCCCACCGCGTTCTGGCCTGCCCAGTCGAGCATGGCCGCGGTCAGCGCCCCCGACTGCGACACCAGCGCGAGCGGGCCGGCCTTGGCCAGCGGGCCGGCCGTGCTGGCGTTGAGCTGCAGATGCGGTCGCTGCAGACCGAGGCTGTTCGGGCCCAACAGGCTGACGCCTTCACGCCGCGCGACCTTCTTGAGTTCGGCGGCCTGTTCGGCGCCGATGCCGCTGCCGATCACCACGGCCGATCGGCAGGCCATGCGGCCCGCGATCTCGAGCGCCGCGGCGACGTCCTGCGGCGGCAGCGCGATGATGGCCAGATCGGCACGCGTCTGCGCCAGGTCCGCCAGCGTGCCGCTGGTGTGAACATCCAGGAACTGCAGCGTGCCGCTGTAGCGCTGGGCCCGCAGCGCCTCGCGCAGGGCTCTGGCGTGCGGGGTCTGGCCGGCCGGGTCGTCGGCCAGACCGGCGAACACGACCACCGATTCGGGCGAGAAGAGCGGGGTGAGGTAGTGTTTGTCCATGGTTCGAGTTTGTGCCCGGGCGGTTCGGGGTGCACGCCTTCTGGGCAGAGGTCCAGCCTGGGACCGGGCCAGTCTAGGCCTGCTCGGGTCGGGCAAGCATGACATAGGACAACGCTTGCTTGGCGGGCGGCGCGCTCGACCCTGCAAAGCGCGTCGCAGCGTGTCCAGCTGTGGCGCCTACCTGGCCGCGCCCCGCCCTTCGCGCAGCAGTTCGTCGATCAGCCGGTCCTTCTCGCTCCACTGCTGCTCGACCCACGCGCTGATGCGCTGGCGATAGGCCTTGTCGGTGATCGGGTCGCTGCCCAGCACCTCGGGCGGGATCTCGCGCTGCTGCACGCGCACGGTCACGGCATCGATGCGGCCGCACAGCAGGTCCGGGAAGCGCGGCGCGCCGTGCGGATAGACGATGGTGACGTCGAGCAGGGCCTCGAATTGCTCGCCCATCGTCGCCAGCGCGATGCCGAGGCCGCCGATCTTGGGCTTGAGAAGGTGGCGGTAGGGGCTGTTCTGCTTCGCGTGCTTGGCCGGCGTGAAGCGGGTGCCCTCGACGAAGTTGATCACCGAGGTGGGAATGCGCTTGAACTTCTCGCAGGCCTCGCGCGTCGTCTTCAGGTCGCTGTGGCGCGCGCCCTGGCCCTTGCCGCGCTTCATGAACGGAAAGTCCAGCGCCCACCAGGCCAGCCCGATCACCGGCACCCAGATCAGCTCCTGCTTCAGGAAGAACTTCAGGAACGGAATGTGGCCGTGGAAGATGCGCTGCAGTACCAGGATGTCGACCCAGCTCTGGTGGTTGCTCGACACCAGGTACCAGCCGCGCGGGTGCAGGCTGTCGACGCCCGCCACGTCCCAGTTCGCCGGGCGCACCGCGGCGATCCAGGCGTTGTTGATGGCGACCCAGGTCGACGCCAGCGCAGTGAGCGCGTGATCGCAGGCACGGTGCACGCCCTGGTTGGGCACGAGGAGCTTGAGCAGGGCCGGCGGCACCATGCACAAGGTCAGCACCAGGGTGTTCAGGCCGAGCGCGAGGCCGGTCAGGACGCCGCGCAGGGCGGGCGGTAGGCGTGCAAGCATGGAAGGCGGGGTCAGCGGTGGGAACAGAGGTGCGAGCGGCAACGCGCCGCATCGTGACCCGGAGAATACCCGGGCCGCCACGGTCTGCGCATCGTTGTCGCGGCGCGTAGCATCTTGCTCCCATCGCCCGATCCGAAAGAGGCCCAGCATGAAAGCAGGCATCTCCGACTACCCGTCCCTCGGCCGCAGCGGCCTGAAGGTCGCACCGCTGTGGCTGGGCGCGATGATGTTCGGCGACCAGACCGACGAGGCCGAGGCGCTAAGCATCGTCGATTCGGCGCGCGAGGCCGGCATCAATGGCATCGATACTGCCGATGTCTACGCGAAGGGCGAGTCCGAGCGCATCGTCGGCCGGCTGATCGCCGCCGACCGCGAGCGCTGGGTGCTGGCGACGAAGGTGGCCAACGCGATGAGCGACTTGCCGAACGACCGCGGCACGTCGCGCCGCTGGGTGACGCGGGCGGTGGAGCACAGCCTGCGGCGCCTCGGCACCGACTGGATCGACGTCTACTACCTGCACCGCGACGACGAGAGCACGCCGATGGAGGAGACGCTCTCCGCGATGGCACGGCTGATCGAGAGCGGCAAGGTGCATTACTTCGGCGTCTCGAACTTTCGCGCCTGGCGCCTGGCTCGCATGGTCGAACTCGCGCGCCGGATGGGCGTGCCCGCGCCCATCGTCTGCCAGCCGCCCTACAACGCGATGACGCGCGGCATCGAAACTGAACTGCTGCCCTGCTGCGCCCACTATGGCGTGGGCGTCGTCACGTACAGCCCGCTCGCGCGCGGCGTGCTGACGGGCAAGTACAAGCCGTCCGAAACACCCGAGCCCGGAAGCCGCGCGGCGCGCGCCGACAGGCGGCTGATGCAGACCGAGTTTCGAACCGAGTCGCTCACGCTGTCGCAGCAGGTGAGGGCCCACGCCGAGCAGCGCGGCATGACGGCGAGCCAGTTCGCTACCGCCTGGGTGCTCGCCAACCGGCTCGTCGGTGGCGTCATCGCCGGCCCGCGAACGCTGGCGCAGTGGAGAGACTACGTTGGTGCGCTGCCGCTGGAACTGAACGTTGAAGACGAGGCCTTCGTCGATGCCCTGGTGCCGCCGGGGCACGCCTCGACGCACGGCTACACCGACCCGATCTATCCGGTGACGGGGCGGGTGGCCAGCCGCTGAACGCGGCTGGCGGGCCGGCAGCTCGATAGACTGCCATTCCATGCAGACCTATCTCGTCGGCGGCGCGGTGCGCGACATGCTGCTCGGGCTGACGGTGACGGACCGCGACTGGGTGGTCGTCGGTGCCACGCCGCAAGAACTGCTGGAGCAGGCTACCTGCCCGTGGGGCGCGACTTTCCGGTCTTCCTGCACCCGCAGACGAAGGAGGAGGTCGCGCTCGCGCGAACCGAGCGCAAGACGGCGCCGGGCTACCACGGATTCGCCTTCCACGCCGCGCCCGACGTGACGCTGGAGCAGGACCTGTCGCGCCGCGACCTGACGATCAACGCGATGGCGCGCGATGAGGGCGGCCGACTGATCGATCCTTTCGGCGGCCAGCGCGACCTGGCGGCCAGGGTGCTGCGCCACGTCTCGCCGGCGTTCGCCGAAGATCCGGTCCGCATTCTTCGTCTGGCGCGTCTTGCCGCGCGCTTCGCCGATTTCGAGGTCGCCGGCGAGACAGTCCTGCTGGCGAGGCAGATGGTCGAGCACGGCGATGTCGATTCGCTGGTGTCCGAGCGCGTCTGGCAGGAGCTCGCGCGCGGACTGATGGAGCAGCGCCCGTCGCGCATGTTCGACGTATTGCGGGCCTGCGGCGCCTTGGCGCGGCTGCTGCCCGAGATCGACCGTCTGTGGGGCGTGCCGCAGCGCGCCGACTACCACCCCGAGATCGACACCGGCGTGCACCTGATGCTGGTGCTCGACATGAGCGCGCAGCTAGGGGCCGGCCTGGCGGTGCGCTTTGCCTGCCTCGGCCACGACCTCGGCAAGGGCAACACGCCAGCGGCCGATCTGCCGCGCCACGTCGGCCACGAACAGCGCAGCGTCGTGCTGGTGCGCCGGATAGCCGGGCGGCTGCGCGTGCCGACGCAATGCCGCGAACTCGCCGAAGTCGTGGCGCGCGAGCACGGCAACGTGCATCGCAGTGGCGAGTTCGGCGCCGCGCCGCTGGTGCGCCTGCTCGAACGCTGCGATGCGTTTCGCAAGCCGGCAAGGCTCGACGAGGTTCTGCTCGCCTGCGAGTGCGACGCGCGCGGGAGGCTCGGCCTGTCGGAAACGCCGTACCCGCAGCGATTGCGCCTGCAGGCCGTCCAGGGCGCTGCGCTGGCGGTGGAGACCGCCGAGGTCGCCGCCGCCGCCGCCGCGCGCGGCCTTGCCGGACCGGCGATCGGCGCGGCAGTGCACGATGCGCGGGTCAGGGCGGTCGAGGTGCTGCTCGCTGGCTGACCAGGAGCCGTTTGCACTGCCGTCCGCAGGCTGAACGGGCCCTGGAGCGCGACGTCGCCGCGCGCTGCACGCAACTCCCTGCTGTGTCACCATGCGGTCTCGACAGCGGGAGATCGCGATGAAGCTCGCCGAGGGCATCCGCAAGCACGGGTTTCGCAAGTGGTACGAACGCGAGTTGATGCAGAGCCACCTGCATATGCTGCTGCTCCTGCTGTGCACGATCGGCCTGGTGGGTGCGTTCGAGGTCTTCAGCCGTTCGGCACCGCTGGCGGACCAGCTCAGCGTCGTGCTTTCGGTACTGCTGTGCGTCGGCATCGGCACGTGGTCGTTGCGGCGCTACCTGTACCTGCTGATGCATGCCGAAGAGGTGGCCCACCAGGCCGTCTGCCCGCAATGCCAGACCTACGGCCGGCTCACCGTGCTGCGCGACGACGCCCGCGCGCAGCGGGTCAGCGTGCGCTGCAAGAGCTGCAGCCACGACTGGCCGATCGCGAGCTGACGCAGCCTCAGCGAAGCGGTCGAGTTCCGGGCGGGGGACCGCCTCACTTCAGAAGAGACGTCCGATCCCCATCGCGATGAACGCCAGCAGCACGCTGCTCGTCAGCGGTACGTGGAATTCACGCCCGAACATCCGCCAGCGGAAGTCGCCCGGCAGCCGGCCGAGGCCGATCTTCTCCAGCCACGGGCGCAGGGCGCTGAACAACAGCAGCGCCAGGAAGACGACGATCAGCCAGCGGATCATTTCAATGTCTCCGAAACGTGTCGCAACACCCGTTCCGCGTGAATCGCGGCTGCGCTGCTGCTGGCAGCTTTCGGCCCGTTGTCGACAGTCGACCTTCCGAACTCGGCGTCGCAATGTCGTCGTTGGACCAGTCGACCCTGGTCTGAGCAGTGAGGTCGTGCTTGGTGCTTCACTGTAGCGACCTTGCGCGGTCACGGGAGAGTATGCGGACATCGCGCAACCTTCGCTTGGGTGGATTGCGGCTGTACGCGCTGCAACGCTCTGGCAAGATGCGAGCGCTGAACGCGTGGAGCGAGAAAGGACTGAAGCGGCATCATGGAATCCCCTCTACCGAACCTCCCAAGCGAGCGACAGATCATCGACGCAGTGAGTCTGCAGCGCGAGGAGGCGGTCACCCTGCTTTGCGAGCTCGTATCGAAGCCTTCGCTGCTCGGAGCGGAGAAGCCTGCGCAGGATCTGATGCGCCGGCAGTTCGAGGGGAGCGGTTTGCGCGTCCACGAATTCGCCATCGATGAGCAGAAGATCCGGGACCATCCCGGCTATTCGCCTTCGATCATTCCGTACGAAGGCCGGCATAACGTCGTCGGAGTCCATCAGCCGGTCGGCCCGCTTCGCGGCAAGTCGCTGATCCTCAACGGCCACATCGATGTGGTGCCCGTGGGTACCGAGCGGATGTGGACCCGGCCACCGTTCGAGCCCTGGATCGATGGTGATCGACTTCATGGTCGCGGTGCGGCCGACATGAAGGCCGGCATCGTCGCCTACACGATGGCATTCCGGGTCTTGAAGCGGATGGGCTACGAGCCGGCAGCGCCGTTGTACCTGCAATCGGTGGTGGAGGAGGAGTGCACCGGCAACGGCGCGCTGGCCTGCCTGCTGGAGGGCTACACGGCCGACGCTGCGCTGATTCCCGAGCCGCTCGGGATCATGACAGGGCAGATGGGCGTGATGTGGCTGACGATCGACGTCTATGGCCGGCCCGTCCACGCTGCCTACGCTCACACGGGCGTCGCCGCGATCGCGTTTGTCAACTACCTGGTCGACAAGTTGAGGGAACTGGAGACGGCTTGGAACATGCCGGCCGCGCGCCACCCTCACTACTGCGAGCACGAGCACCCGATCAATTTCAACCTCGGGCGCATTTCCGGCGGCGAGTGGACGTCATCGGTCCCGACACACTGCCGAGTCGACATGCGCCTGGGCTTCTATCCGGGCCTCAAGCCAGCCCAGGTACGCGAGCAGGTCGTGGCGCTGCTCCAGGCCGCATACGACGCGCATCCTCATCACCAGAGCGTGAGCTACGAGGTCAGCTACGCGGGCTTCCAGGCCGAGGGGCTGATCGTGGACATGAAGCAGCCGTCAATGCAGCAGTTGCTGCAGTGCCACCAGGACATCGTCGGCCAGCCGGCGACTCTGCGGGCTTCGACCGCAACCACCGATGTGCGGTTCTTTCACCTGTACGGCAAGATTCCATCAACCTGCTATGGCCCGCAGGGGGCCAATATCCACGGCATCGACGAATGGGTGTCGATCGCCAGCATGCAGGAGGTCACCGCGGTGCTGGCCCTGTTCATCGCGCGCTGGTGCGGCCTGAATCGGATCGAAGCCTGAATCTGAATCTGGTCCGCGAGAGGCAGCAGACGCACTCAGGGCTTGTTCCTGGACGTGGCACTGAGGAATTCGAGCACCTGCCGGCGGGCATCCGCGTTCCACATCAGGTCATGATGGGACGCCGCAGGATGCGGTGGGCGGAAGACGACCGAGCGCCGCAGCGCGGAGGGCGTCGTCAGGAATGCGCCGCAGTCGCCACGAAGGACGGGTTGCTGAAACCAGGGGTCGTTCTCCGAGCTCAAGGCCAGCACGGGCTCCGCGGGCGGTGCGTGGAGCCCACGGTACTCCGGCCAGCCCGCATGGCAGGTCCAGCCTTCGATGATCCGGCCGGCAACGGTTTCGCCAACGTAGGTGGCCGTGGCGATGGCGCCTTCGCTCAACCCCATCAGGAAGACCTTCGATGGGTCGATCGACGGCAGGGTCTTCACCCGCTTCAGCGCATGGTCGGCTTCGGCCTGCCGCCACGCGAGCACCTCGCGGTGCAGTCCGCCCAGATGCCTCGACGCGTCGCAACTTGTGGGCTTGGTCGTGCGCGCAAAGCTGTCGGGAACGAACACGACATAGCCCTCCGCGGCCAGCAGGTCCGCGGTCTTCACACTCAAGACATTGACGCCGTCGCAACCGTGCAGATAGACAACCGCACCGCGGAACGCCTGCTGCTGCGCCCCGTAGAACAGGGGTAAGGCCTGCGCGATGTTCAACTCCTTGAGCGCGCCGTCCAGCCGAAGATGCACACGACCCTGTTCGAACGTGCGCACCACTTCGGCATCGGTTGAGGGCCGGGCCGCCGCCGCCAGCGCGCACGCCAGCAAGGGGACAGCAAGGAGACGACCGAGCCGATTCATTCGCGTTCCGGCAGCGCGAGCAAGCCCAGTGCCCGCAGGCTCTCGGATTGCCGCACAGCCGGCTCGTAGCAGGGGAAGCGGACGTCGGTGTCGCGAAACGACTTCAGCATCTGGCCGAGTCCCTTGATGCCGTGCGTGCGGACGCGACGCACCCGGTCGAGATCGATGGTGAAAGGGATGACCTCGGTCTGCTCGCCCGCACGGTGCAGAACATCGCCTTCGGGCCCGACCACGATCGAGCGGCCGTTGCCGAGCGCGCCAGCGTTGTTGATATCGATGAAGTAACACTGGTTCGTGATCGCGTTGGCCTGGGCCAGCACGAGTTCCTGCCCGCGGTCGGTGGTGCCGGTCATCGTCGGGTGGAGGATGACCTCGGCGCCGAGCCAGGCCAGGCATCGCGACACCTCCGGGAACCACTGGTCGTAGCAGATCGACACGCCGAAACGTCCGACCTCGGGCACGTCGAACACGGTGACCGCGGTGCCGTGGGCCACCCCGGTTTCGTACGGAAGGAACGGGAATATCTTGCGGTATCGCGCCACGACAGTCCCGTGCGGGTCGATGACCGGGGCGGTGTTGTAGACGCGGCCGTCGTGCCGTTCGTACACGGACCCCGGAACGAGCCAGATGCCGTGGCGTCGCGCCAGCGCCTGGTAGCGCAGCTCGGTCGGGCCGGGCAGTTCCTCGGCATGGACCAGCGCCGGGCCGAAGCTCGCCAGTTCGGGCAGCACCACCATCCGAACCCATGGAAAGCGGGACATCGCGGCCGCGACCTCGTGCTCAATGCGGTCGCGGTTGTCCGCGCTGGGCAGTGCCAGCTGCAGGCCGGCGATGGCGAAGGGGGTCATGCTGCGCTGCCAGCTTCGCCGGCGATGGTTGCGTACAAGGCCTGGCTGTACGGGTGATCGGGCCGGTCGTAGAACTTGCGCGCGGCCGCGACCTCGACGAACGCGCCGCTGCGCATGACAGCGATGCGCTGGGACACGTAGCGCGTCGCCGCGAGGTCGTGCGAAATGAACATCGCCGCGAAGCCATGCTGGGCCTGCAAGCGACGGATCAGGTTGAGGATCTGGCTCTGCACCGACACGTCAAGCGCGCTGACGGCTTCGTCGAACACGACGAATCGAGGCTGCGTGATCAGCGCTCGGGCGATCGCCATGCGCTGTCGTTGGCCGCCCGAGAGTTCGCCGGGGAATCGGTCTGTCAGGGCCTCGTCCAGTCCGACCTCGGCCAGCATGGCCTGAACGCGCCGGCGGCGCTCTTCGCGTGAGCGCAAGCCTTGGACGATCAGCGGCTCGGCGATCGAAGTGCCGCATTTCAGGCGCGGGTTCAATGCCCACTCCGGATGCTGGAAGACCACTGACAGTGCCCCCTGGCGGCGCACCCGCGGATCGAACGGCTGGCCTTCGAAAAGGAGGCTGCCGTGCGAGGGCGCGATCAGGCCCAGGGCGACGCGCGCCAGGGTCGTCTTGCCGGATCCCGATTCACCGACCAGGCCCAGCGTCTCGCCGCGCGCGATGGTCAGGTCGACATGCGTGACTGCAGCCACCGCCACCTGCCGGCCGAGCAAGCCCTTGCGGTAAATCACGCCGACGTTCCGCATCTCGAGGGTGGTCGTCTGCTCTTTCATGGCGGCGTGGCCGAAGGTGGCCTCGTTCGTGCCAAGCCGGCGGCGGCGAAATGACAGGTGACCGCACACCCATCGACGTCCAGCGCCGCCGGCCGTTCGTGATGGCAGCGCGGCTGGGCGAACTCGCAGCGTTCGGCGAATGCGCAGTTCCGCGATTCGCTGCGCAACACGGGCGGTACGCCCGGGATGGGTTCGAGCGTGCCGTCGGGCCCTTCATTGCCGGCTGCAGCCTTGATCAGGGCGCGCGTGTAGGGGTGTCGCGGATCGCGGAAGACCCGTCGGCTCGGCCCGGACTCGATGACGCGCCCTCCGTACATCACGAGCAGCCGTTCGCAACGGTTTGCCACCATGCGCAGGTCGTGGCTCAAGATGACCAGACTCGCTCCTGTGCTGTCGCGCAGCGACGCCAGCAGGTCCAGGATCACACCCTGGATCGACGCATCGAGCGACGCTGTCGGTTCGTCTGCGATCAGCACGGCCGGGCTGCGCGCGATCGCCAGCGCAATGACCACTCGCTGCGCCATGCCCCCCGACAGTTCGTGAGGAAAACTGCCCGCCGCGCGAGCCGGATCGGGCAGGCCGACCCGGCCGAGCAGCGCTTCGATCGCGGCCATGCCAGGGCTGCCGTCTAGGGCCAGCGCGACCTGTCGGCCCACGCGCATCGTCGGATCCAGTGCCGACATCGGGTTCTGGTAGACGAAGCCCAGGCGGTCGCGTCGAACCTGCCGTAACTCGGGCGCGGTGCACGACAGTATCGACTGCTCGCCGACGCGGATGTCGCCGCGGACGAAGCGCGCGTTCGGCGCCAGCAGCCGGCCGATCGCCATGCCCAGTGTGGACTTGCCGGAGCCGCTCTCGCCGACGATGCCGATGCGCTCGCCTGGTGCGATGGCGAGATCCACGCCGTCGACCGCGACGACGTCGCCGTCATCCATGCGGTAGGAAACGACCAAGTCGCTGATCGCAGCGATGATGCTCACGTCAACGGTCTCCCGCGCAGCGGTTCGAGCGCGTTGCGGATCGCGTCGCCGAGCAGGTTCACCGACATGATGGCCAGGGCGAGGACCAGCCCCGGCACCAGGACCAGCCAGGGCGAGATTGTCAGGTAGACGCTGCCCAGTCGCAGCAGCGAGCCGAGCGATGCATGGGGCGGCTGCACGCCCAGGCCTAGAAAGCTCAGGCCGCTTTCGATCAGCATGCCGATCGATAGCGCATAGGTCAGCTGAACGATCGCGGCGCCGAGCACGTTTGGCAGCAGGTGGACCCACAACACGCGCCAGGTCGAGGCCCCCGACACCACCGCCGCGAGCACGAACTCGCGTTCGGCAAACGATAACGTCACCGAGCGGACAACACGGATGAATAGCGGTAGCGTTGCGGTCGAGATGACGACGATGGCCGAGACGTTTCCCGGACCCAGCACGGCGGCGGCCAAGAGGCCGAACAACAGTGCCGGAAACGCGAACAGAACATCGGCAATGCGCGCGATGACGCCGTCGGCGACCCCGCGCAGGTATCCGGCGGCCATGCCGAGCATGGTGCCGATGACAGCAGTGATCGCCACGGCCACCGACGACAGCAGAAAGGTCACACCGATGCCCTCGACGACGCGGGGCAGCACATTGCGACCGAGCTCGTCGTTGCCCATGGGAAATGCCAGGCTCGGGGGTCCGAGGCGCGGCCCCGCGCCGATCTCGGTGGGATCACCCAGTGGTAGAAAGGGTCCGACCGCGCCGAGAAACAACAGCACGGCAAGCAGGGCCAGGCCGAGCAGACCCAGCCGGTCGAAGCGGGCCCAACGCGACAAGACCGCCGAGTTCCGGATACTCAAGTTCTGGTCCTCTTGGACCCAATGCGTGGGTCGATGCCGGCATAGGCCAAGTCGGCCAGCATGTTCATCGCGACGAAGACGAAGGCGGCGAGCAGCACGCCAGCCTGCACGACGGCATAGTCGCGCCCCTCGAGCGAACTGAAGATGTAGTAACCCACGCCGGGAATCGAGAACAGGATCTCGGCGATGACTGCACCGCCCATCAGGAAGCCGAAGTAGGTGGCCGTCACGGTGACGATCGGAATGGCCGCGTTGCGCAGGACGTGGTGACGCACGATCGACAGCGGCGTCTGCCCGCGACCGACAGCCGCCAGCACGTGACCTTCGGTCATCGTGCGCAACACGGCGTCGCGCGTCGTTCGCAGGATCAGTGCGATGCCGAAGACGCTCAGTGATGCCGTCGGCAGGATCATGGTCTTCAGATTTCCCCAGAGGTCTTCACCCAGCGGGACGAAACCGCCGACCTTCAGGCCGAGCGACCAGCGCGAGAAGACGAAGATCAGGGCGCTGCCGAGTACGAATTCGGGCACGCTGGCGCCGATCGCGCCGACGAGACGTCCGAATCCGGCCCGGCGCGAGCGGCTCCCCTCGGCCACGCCGCTCCATACGCCGAGCGGAAACCCGATGCCCAGCGCGAAGGCGAGCGTCAGCAGCGCCACCTCGGCCGTGACCGGCGCACGGCGCAGGAATTCGTCGATGACCGGCCTGCGGGTCACCATCGAGGTGCCGAAGTCGCCCTGAACCAGGGCGACGAACCACTTCCCGAACTGGACTGCGATCGACTCGTCCAGCCCGTACTTCGCCGCAATGATCGCGCGCGCTTCCGCAGTCGCGAAAGGACCGAGCAGCACTTCGGCAAATCCACCGGGGATCAGCCGCAGCGAGACGAACACCAGCAGCGACACGCCGAACATCGTCAACGCGGCGATCAGCAGGCGCGGAATGAGGAACGTGATCAGCCGCATGGATCCCGTGCGCCAGAGGGCGGCTCGCGCGCGAACACGTTCGAGCCGGTGTCCGTTGGGTCAACGCTTCGAGGCAAACTCCGCGACGTACTGGTAGGTGCTGGAGGAACCCGACACGGGGTCGAGCCGAATGTCCATCGCATCGTTGCGGTGGACGATGAAGTCGACCTTGCTGACCAGCGCCAGGATGTTCGACCCGTCGTCGATCATGCGGCAGATGTCGACCAGTTGCCCATCGCGAACGGCCCCGTCGGACGCGCCGCGGACCTGCTCGAGCGCATCGGCCAGCGGCGGCACGTACTCATGGAACACGGTGTTCCAGACCGCGAACTTGGGGTTCCACCAGGCGATGACCATGGTCGGGTCGCTGTAACCGGCCAACCATGACAGCGCGGCATCGAACTCGCCCTTGGTGAACACCTTGTTCAGGTATTCGGCCACCGGCATCTGCTGGATCTTGACGTTGATGCCCACCGGCTTGAGATTCTGCTGCACCACCTGCGCGATGCGCGCGTAGATCGGGTCGCCCGAGCTGGCGATGAGCTCGACGTCCACACTGCTCTTGCCGGTGGCGGCGATCAGCTTGCGGGCCTTTTCCAGGCGCTCGGCGCGCGGCAGCTTGTAGGTGTCGACATCCTTGCAGGCGGCCTTGCCGAAAGCGCCGGGCACGGGATAGTCCGGCTTGGCTGCACCGGCGAATACGATGTTGGCGATCGCGTCGCGGTCGATCGCCAGGCTCGCCGCCTGCCGCACGCGCTTGTCCTTGAAGGCCGACTTGTCCGACAAGGCGTTGATGTCCATGCGGAAGTAGTTGGTCGTGTTCTGCGACGTCACGGTCAGCTTGCTGTCGCCTGCGACCAGGCGGCCGATGTCGGGATTGGCGAAGGACGAATAGTCGATACGACCGTCGCGCAGCGCGGCCACGCGCGCCGCTTCGTCAGGAATGATCAGCACGTTCAGCGTGTCGACCTTTGGGTAGCCCTTGCGCCAGTAGTGCGGGTTGCGCACCAGGGTCCAGCTCTCCTTGGGCTTGTAGGCGCTGACCATGAACGGCCCCGAGCCCAACAACTGCTTCGTCGGGTCGTAGCTGCCATCCTTGAACTCCTTCATCGGGATGATGGCCGCGGTGATGTGCGCCAACGCCGCAAGGAAGGCCGTGTGCGGTTTGTCGAGTTCGACCCGCACGGTACGCTCGTCGACCGCCGTCATCGACTTGATGACGCCGAGTTGGCGCGACCAGTACGAGGCGATGCGGTTGCTCGCCTTCTTCTTCTCCTCGTCGGTCTTGGCCGCAGCGACGCCTGCCGGGTTCATCTCGACACCGGCGATCCGCTCGAGGCTGCCGATCACGTCCGCGGCCACCACCGGTCGGCCGTTGGACCACTTGGCGTCCTTGCGCAGAGTCAGTGTGTAGCTGGTCGGCGAGTTCTGCTTCCAGGACTCGGCCAGACCCGGCCGCAGGTTCAGGTCCTTGTCGGTGGTCAGCAGGGTCTCGTAGACCATCTGGTACATGACCCACGAAGCGACGGTGCCGGCGATGTGCACGTCCATGGTGTCGACATCGCCACCGGTGCCCCAGGACAGGCTCTTCTGTGCCTGCGCGGAGCCGGAGACGAACAGCGCAGCGACTGCGGCCAACGCAAGACTGAGGCTGGCTTTGCGACTGCGCGCCATCCAGAAGTTGTTCATGGTGGTGTTCCTTCGGTGGTTGAGGCAGCCGTCGCAGGCGACGGCGTCGGAAGTGGCGGCCCATTCTGGTAGTGTGCTGTCAGGATGTCAATTGATGTTAGTTGGAATAACATTCGTGGCCGCATCGGAGCCCATCCCGCAGGGTCGCGCGCTGCATCGCCAAGGAGATCCCCATGCTGACGTTCGACGAATACCGGCGCCACGACGCAGTCGGCCTGGCCGAGCTGGTCGCGCTTGGCGAGGTCGCCGCCGCGGAATTGCTGGCCACCGCCATCGCTCGATGCGAGGCTGTCGATCCGCAGATCAACGCCTTGAGCCAACGCCACTGGGATGAGGCACGTCACGCTATCGAGACGGGTCTGCCCGACGGCCCGCTCAAGGGTGTGCCGTTCCTGCTGAAGGACGTGTCGGTGCAGATGGCGGGCACGGTTACCAGCAACTGCAGCAAACTGTACGCCGACAACCTCGCGACGCAGGATTCGACACTGGTGGATCGCTACAAGCGCTGCGGTCTGGTGATCTTCGGAAAGACCAACACGCCGGAAATGGGGCTGGCCGCATCGACCGAGACTGCGCTCCACGGCATCACCCGCAACCCCTGGAACTTGATGCGCACGCCAGGCGGATCGTCGGGCGGTGCAGGCGCGGCGGTGGCATCGGGCATCGTTCCCGCGGCGCAGGGCAGCGATGGTGGCGGCTCGATTCGCATCCCTGCCTCCTGCTGTGGTCTGTTCGGGCTGAAGCCTACGCGTGGTCGGGTTCCGGCCGGGCCGATGGTCGGCGAGGGCTGGGGCAGCATGAGCGCGGCTCATGTGCTTACGCGCAGCGTGCGGGACAGCGCCGCGTTGTTGGACGCGACCCAAGGCGCGGCGCCGGGCGACCCCTATGCGGCTCCGCCGGTGTTGCGGCCGTACCTGCGGGAATTGGCCGACCGGCCAGCCAGGCTCCGCGTGGCGCTGCAACTCGCTCCGCTGTCGGGTTCCCCGGTGGACGCCGAATGCGGCGTCGCGGCGAGGGAGGCCGCGCGGACGATGCAGGCGCTGGGCCACGAGGTCGAGGATGCGATGCCCCCCGGCAATGCCGAGGAACTCGGTCGGGCCGCCTGGGTGCTCGTGGCGTCGAACGTCAGCGCCACGCTCCATCGACGTGCCAGGGCATTGGGTCGGGCGTTGGAAGAAGCCGATGTCGAAGCGGTGACCTGGCGTGCGGTGCAGCAGGCGGCGACGATGTCCGCGGCTGACCATGCCGATGCGCTCTTGACGATTCACCTGCACGGCCGTCGCATGGCGGCCTTTCACGAGCGTTACGACATCGTGATGAGCCCAACGCTTGGGCAGGTGCCGGCGCTGCTCGGGCCGCAGCGAATGAGCAACCCCGACGGCGATGAATATGCGTCTGCGTTGCTGCGCTTCACGCCCTTCACGAACCTGTTCAACATGAGCGGCGAGCCAAGCATGTCGGTGCCGCTGCACTGGACGCCGGACGAACTGCCGGTCGGGGTGATGTTCAGCGCCGGATTCGGTCGCGAGGACCTGCTGTTCCGGCTTGCGGCACAGCTGGAGGAGGCGAGGCCCTGGTTCGATCGCGTGCCCCCGTTTGCCCCGTGACGCAGTCGCGCCGAGATATGAACACGCCCAAGCTCCCTGATCGCATCAAGGACCGCTTCGCCCACATGACGCGGTCCGAGCGCAGCATTGCCAGCTACATGCTGGGCAACCTGCACTTGCTGCCGTTCGAGAATGCTGCCGATATTGCGGCGCGGGTCGGCGTCAGCCAGATCACCGTCGGGCGCTTCCTTCGCTCGATCGGGTATGCCGGGATCGGCGAAGTCAAGAACGAGCTGCGCGACGCGGCCTTGAGCCCCGGGCTGAAGATTGGCGAGCGGCTAGAGCGCCTGCGAGCGACGGGTCACGCCGGAAAGGACACGCATCGCAACCTGCAGCACGAGGTCAATGCGCTGGTCAGTGTCTACGAGGTCGTGGGGTCGCCGCTATGGGACAAAGCCGTCGGACGCCTGGTCGAGAGCGACACGGTCTTCGTTGCCGGCTTCCAGACCATCAGCGGGATGGCTGCGGACTTCTCGGCTCGTCTTGTCTACCTGCGGCCTGGCGTGACGGCACTCGATGGATCGGATGGCACGTTTGCCGATCTGCTGGCCGGGCGATGGACGCGACCGTGCCTAATGCTGTTCGAGATGCGGCGCTATACGAAGTGCAGCCAACTGCTGGCGCAGAAGGCACAGCAACGCGGCATCGACCTGATCATCGTCTGCGACCGGCACTGCCATTGGGCCGCGGACCATACAGACATGGTCTTCAGCGTCAACACGGACAGCACCTTGTTCTGGGACAACCAGTCGCCATTCCTGAGCCTGACGAACCTGATGCTGGACCAGGTCGCCCGCCGTCTGAAGCGCACCGTTGCCGCGCGGCTGAAGGCAATGGCGGAACTTCAGGACGGTTTCGGTGCGTTCCAGGGCTGAGTAGCTGGAGCATCGACTCTGGGCTGAACATGGACCAAGAGTCGCTACACGCCGACACACCCTATCGCTTACGGCGCCTGACTTGGGGAATGCGCGACCAGATGAAGTCGGTTAGCGAAGCGAGCCTGTGGGCAGTCACAACGCATGCGAGCGGTCGCCGACCGTGAAGCCGATCGCGTCGAGGGCGCAGCCGCGGGCGAAGCCGATCACCTTGAACAGCTCGCCCATCTCGTGCTCGGTCGATCAGCTTCATGCGCATGGCATGCGTGCGGCAGGTCGGCGGTGTGCAGGCGCTCGGCGAGGCCGCAGTTCAGCAGGAAGCGCGCCTGCGAGGTGTAGCCCAGACACCTCGAGACCGGCGTCCTGCGCGGCGAGCGCGATGCCACTGAAGTTGACGTGAGCGGTGATGTCCTTGCTCGCCGACGTCGGCCAGCGGATCGGCGTCGGCGAGGTGCGCGCGGTGGCACATCAGCGTGCCGCCGCTGCGCTGCGGGTGGTAGTACTCGGCGTCGGGGAATCCGTAGTCGATGAAGAACGCGGCGCCGCGCATCAGCCGGTCGGCCAGCGTGGCGATGAAGGCCTCGGCCTGCGGGATGGATTTCGGTGACGTAGCCGGGGACGTAGTGCTGCTCCGGCGCGGCGTTCAGCGGCGGCCGCAGCGGCGTCGCACGATCCTGCCAGGCATAGCCGTCCGCAGTGGCAACGACGCCGCGCTCGAGCCACTCGCGGCCGTCCCAGTGCAGCAACTGCACCGGCATCGCGTCGAGCACCTCGTTGCCGACGACGACGCCCTGCATCGCGTCGGGCAGCGCGTCCAGCCAGCGCACCTGCGAACCGTGGAGGGCGAGCCGCTCCCGCTGGCGCTCGCGCAGGCTGCCCGACAGGTCGACGATGCGAGTAGCTGCGCACGCGCTCGCCGAGCGCGGCGAGCAACTGCTGCGCGCAGCGCGCCCGAGCCGGCGCCGAACTCCCACACCGTCGTCGCTGCCGCTCGCGTCCAGCGCCTGCGCCACCTGCGCGGCAAGAGCCTGGCCGAACAGCGGCGACAGCTCGGGCGCGGTCACGAAATCGCTGCCCGAGGAGGGCATCAGCCCGAACTGGCGGTTGTCGCGCGCGTAGTAGCCGAGGCCGGGCGCGTACAGCGCCAGCGCCATGAAGCGGTCGAACGGCAACCAGCCGCCGGCCTCGGCGATGGCACGGTCGATCTGCCTGCGAAGGCGCAGGCCCGGGGCCGCCGATACACTCGACGCTCTTCCTCGTTCAGCGCAACCTCGCCCATGCGGGGATTGTAGGAACCATGACTTCACGCCCGCTGCCAGCGCCGTCCCGGCCCACCGTGCTCGTCACCGGCGCGGCGCACGCGTCTCGGCCGCGAGATTGCGCTCGAACTGGCACGCGCATGGCTTCGACGTGGCAATGCACTACCGCACTTCGGCTGACGAGCGCTGCCGAGACGGTAGCCAAGGCGCGAGCGTTTCGCGCGCAGGCCATGGGCCTTTGGCGCCGACCTCTCGGACGAAGCGGCCTGCCGCGCGCTGGTGCCCGCCGTCGTCGCGCGGTTCGGCCGGCTCGACGCCGTGGTGAACAACGCCTCGACGTTCGAGTACGACGACGCGGCGAGCTTCAGCTACGCCGCGATGGAGCGCGCACTGGCGCGCCAACACCGCACCGGCCATCGTGCTGGCGCAGGCGCTGCACGCGCACCTCGGCAACGCGCCGCAGCGAGGTGCCGCGAGGCGGCTGCGTCGTCAACCTGCTCGACCAGAAACTGTGGAACCCGAACCCCGACTACTTTTCGTACACGCTGTCCAAGGCCGCGCTGGAGGCGGCCACCACGCTGCTGGCGCAGGCGCTGGCGCCGCAGCGTGCGGGTGTGCGGCGTGGCGCCCGGCGTCACGCTGCTGTCGGGGCCGATGACGGCGGCCGAATTCGGCAAGGCTCGCACCGCTTCGACGCCGCTCGCACGCTCGTCGCAGCCGGCACGACATCGCGCGCGCCGTGCGCTTCCTGATCGAATCGCCGGCCATCACCGGCACCACGCTGCTGGTCGACGGCGGCCAGCACCTGCAGGCCCAGTCGCGCGACGTGATGTTCCTGGCCCGGCAAGACCTGAACGTCTGAAAGCCCGACCCGATGCAAAGCCTGCTCAGCCACCCGAGCCTGATGGACTGCCGGCGCCTCTTCCTGCGCGACTACGAGGTGTGGATCAACATCGGCGTGCACGACTTCGAGAAGCGCGGCGAGCAGCGCGTGCTGATCAACGTCGACCTCTACGTGCCGCTGGCGCTGTCGACGCCGAAGGAAGACGACCTCGACGAAGTGGTCGACTACGACTTCATCCGCCGCACCATCGCCTGCGCGTCTCGCGCGGCCACATCCACCTGCAGGAAACGCTGTGCGACGAAGTGCTGGCGCTGATGCTGGCGCACCCGCGCGTGCGGGCGGCGCGCGTCTCGACCGAGAAGCCCGACGTCTACCCCGACTGCGCCGCGGTGGGCGTGCGAAGTCTTCGGCATCAAGGACGAGCGCAGCCGATGAACGCGATCACTCGGACGCGCGCGTGCCTGGTCACCGAGCAAGGCCGGCGCCGCGACAGCGCACGACCCGCGCAAGGCCGCCTTCGAGGCCAACAAGCTCGCCAAGCGGCTGCACCGCCAGGTCGGCCAGGCGATCGCCGACTTCAACATGATCGAGCCCGGCGACAAGGTCATGGTCTGCGTCTCCGGCGGCAAGGACAGCTATGCGCTGCTCGACATCCTGCTCTCGCTGCAGGCGCGCGCGCCGGTGCCGTTCGAGCTCGTCGCCGTCAACCTCGACCAGAAGCAGCCGGGTTTTCCGGCCGAGGTGCTGCCGGCCTACCTGCGCCGCCGCGGCGTGCCGTTCCACATCGAGACGCAGGACACCTATTCGATCGTCAAGCGCCTGATACCCGAGGGCAAGACGATGTGCAGCCTGTGCTCGCGGCTGCGCCGCGGCATCCTGTACCGCGTGGCGGGCGAACTGGGCGCGACCAAGATCGCGCTCGGCCACCACCGCGACGACATGGTGCAGACGCTGCTTCCTGAACATGTTCTTCGGCAGCCGGCTGAAGGCATGCCGCGCCAAGCTCGTCAGCGACGACGGGCGCAACATCGTGATCCGCCCGCTCGCCTACGTGGCCGAGACCGACCTCGAGCGCTGGGCCGTGCACCGCGAGTTCCCGATCATCCCGTGCACGCTGTGCGGCAGCCAGGACAACCTGCAGCGCGTGCAGATCAAGCAGATGCTGCGCGACTGGGAGCGCCAGTATCCGGGCCGGCTCGACAACATTTTCACGCGATCGGCAACGTGGCGCCGTCGCACCTGATGGACCGCAAGCTGTACCCGTTCACGACGCTCGAGGTGACAGGCGTGGCCGATCGCGACGGCGACAAGGGCCTTCGATGCCGACGACGAGGTGGCCTGCGCGCCTAAGCAGGGGACTGCGCCGCGCGCCGCCGTGCGCTGGCAGCTCGACGGCCCCAAGCCAGCCGCGGTGTCGCCAGCCGACGGTAGGCCCGCCCTCATCGGGCGCCCTGGTCGGGATTGAGCGTCGCGGGAGGCGCCGGATGATCATCAGGACTCTCGCCCTTGTTCTGCTCGCCGCCGCGCTCGGCGGCTGTGCGTCGACCCACCTCGACGCCAGCGTGCACAGCGTCGGCAACTGGCCCGCGGGGCGTGCGCCGGGCAGTTTTGCCTTCGAGCGGCTGCCGTCGCAGGCAGAGCAGGCGGGCCGGCAGGACGAACTCGAGGCCGCGGCGCTGCCGGCCCTGCAGCAGGCCGGCTTCAGGCGCGCCGAGGGCGAGCCGGTCGACGTGCGGGTGCAACTCGCGGCGCGGACGATGCAGGGGCAGGCGATGTCCGCCGATCCGTTCTACTACGGCCCCTTCTGGGGCGGCGCCGGGCTCTGGGGCGGACGCTGGTACGGGCCCGGCTGGGGCTACGGCGCCGGGTGGGGCTACGGGCCTGGCTGGGGCTATCCGTACTACGTGCTCGAAGTGGCGCTGCTGATCGTCGATGCACGCACCGGGCAGGCGCTCTATGAAACGCGGGCGCAGAGCGAAGGATCCTGGCCCGGCGACGGCGTCTGGGCCGCCCTGTACGCCGCCGCGCTGAAGGACTTTCCGTAGCTGCCGTCAGCCCGCGCAGCGTGACGGTCGAATTGTTGAAGTGAGTGTCACCGAGTCGCTTCCGCTGCCAGTACGCGAAGGTCCGTCTCCCAGCCCTTGAGCGTGTCCGCGGCGGCCTGGCGCTGGCCCGGCGTGGTGGCGTTGTGCAACTGCGCGGCGAAGTCGCAGTTGAACTGCTTCAGCCGCTGCTGGTAGGCGCGGTAGTGGCGGGCGAGGCGAGCGCTGGGCCTGCTCGGCGAACATGCGCAGGGCTGCCTGCATCTGCTCGCCGCTCGCGCGCTCGGCCTTCAGCCGGCGCAGCGTCGCCAGGACGTCGCGCTGGCGCAGCTGGCGCTCGGCCAGCCAGTGCTCGGGGTCGAACGGCGAGGCGGCCACCTGGCGCGCGATGAGATCGCGCTGCGCTTCGTCGAGCTTGCCGTAGACCATCTCGGCCCGCTCCACGGTGCGTTTGATCGACTCGCTTCAGCCGCACTTCTGCCGGGTCGGGCTGCAGGAAGTCGTCGCGGAAATCGGCGTTGCTCTTCGCGAAGCGCGCTCCATGTGGTCCATCTGCGGCGGGCGTCAGCGCCAGCAGCATGTCGGCGGCGTAGGGCACGGCCTGTTCGTAGGCGGTCACGAGCCGCGCTGCCCCTCGTCGACCCAGCGGCACACCTGGGCCGGCGTCGTGTTCGCAGCACCTCGCCGCGCGCGCGCTGCAGCAGTGCCGCGTAGTCGGGCAACTGGGTGGCGCGGTGCCAGCGCAGCCAGGCTCGGCAAGCCGTTCCTGCACCCGCGGCGCCTGCGCGCGGTGAAGTCGACATAGCCGTCGAGCCACCAGTAGGCGATCGTCGGCAGCTGCGGGTAGGTCAGGCGCAGCAGCACTGCAGCCCGACAGCAGCGCCAGGCGAGCACGAGCAGCCAGCCACGACAGTCGCGCCCGCCGATAATCGGCGCTCTGAGGAACGACGGACGACGCATGGCACTCGACATCGTGATCATGGCCGCGGGCAAGGGAACCCGCATGAAGTCCGACCCTGCCCGAAGGTGCTGCACCGGCTCGCCGGGCGCAAGCCTATTGCAGCATGTCCTGCATGCTGCCGCCCAGCTCGGCGCCGATGCGCACCGTCGTCGTCACCGGCCATGGCGCCGACGCGGTGGAGGCAGCGGCCGCCGGCGCCGGACCTGTGCTTCGTTCGCCAGCTGCCCCAGCTCGGCACGGGCCACGCGGTGCAGCAGGCGGTGCCCCAGCTGCACGCCGAACGGTACGACGCTGATCCTCAACGGCGACGTGCCGCTGATCGAGGCCGACACCGCGCGCGCGCTGCTCGCCGCCGCAGACGGCACGAAGCTCGCGCTGCTGACGGTCGAGCTGGCCGACGCGAGCGGCTACGGGCGCGTGCTGCGCAGCGCGGGCAGCCGGGGTGCGCGCGCATCGTCGAAGCACAAGGACGCGACGCCCGCCGCAGCGCGAGATCCGCGAGGTCTACACCGGCATCATGGCGGTGCCGACCGCGCAGCTGAAGCGCTGGCTGTGCCGCGCTGCGCAACGACAACGTGCAGGGCGAGTACTACCTGACCGACATCGTCGCGATGGCCGTGGCCGACCGCGTGCCGGTCGTCACCGCGCATCCGCGCCACGAGGCCGAAGTGCTGGGCGTGAACAGCCCGCTGCAGCTCGCCGACCTGGAGCGGCGCGTGCAGCGCGCGCAGGCCGAGGCGCTGATGGAAGCCGGCGTGCGGCTGGCCGACCCGGCGCGGCTCGACGTGCGCGGCGAACTCGCCTGCGGCAGCGACGTCGAGATCGACGTCAACTGCGTCTTCGAGGGCCGCGTGAGCCTGGGCGACGGCGTGCGCATCGGCGCGAACTGCGTGATCCGCAATGCGACGATCGCGCGAGCGCGCGGTGATCCACCCGTTCACCCACATCGACGGCGAGGCGATCGGCGTCAGCGTCGGTGCCGGCTCGCTGGTCGGGCCCTTCGCGCGGCTGCGGCCCGGCGCGGTGCTCGGCCGAAGACGTGCACATCGGCAACTTCGTCGAGGTCAAGAACAGCACGCTCGCGCGCGGCGCCAAGGCGAACCACCTCGCCTACCTGGGCGACGCGAGCGTCGGCGAACGCGTCAACTTCGGCGCCGGCAGCATCACCGCCAACTACGACGGCGCGAACAAGCACCGCACGGTGATCGGCGCCGACGCGCACATCGGCTCCAACTGCGTCCTGGTGGCGCCGGTGACCGTGGGCGAAGGCGCCACCATCGGGGGCGGTTCGACGATCGTCAGCGATGCGCCTGCCGGCCAGCTCACGGTCGCTCGTGCGCGAGAGGCGACGCTGCCGCGCTGGAAGCGGCCGGTCAAGTCGCGCTAGCGCGTAGCAGGTCGAGCGGCGTCATTCGAGCCGGCTCGCGCGTCGAAGTGCTTCCGGGCCGAGGCTTCAACTCGGCCGAAGACCTCTGTTTCGCTCCTCGAGCCTCGTCATGCCCCATCCCCCGGCCAGCAGGATCGCGATGAACAACAGCGTCCACCAGCCCATCCCGATGCCGGTGATCGACGGCAGCGTCAGCTCGCCGATGGCCGTGGCCTTGTACCAGTCGTCGAGTTGCGGCGTGAATCTCGGCGTACGCATAGACGCCGGCGAGCATGCCGAGCGCGAACACGAGGCCGTCCTTGCGGCCGGTGGCGATCGCCGCCATCGAGGTGCCGGGACAGTAGCCGCCGATGAGAAAGCCGGCGCCGAACAGCAGACCGCCGACCAGCTGTGCAGTCAGGTTGGTCGGCTCGACGTAGAGCTCGGCTAGGTCGAGCATGCCGATCGCCGACAGCGCGAACAGGCCGATCATCGTGGTGACGACGGCCGAGAACATCACCTTCACGACGGCCATGTCGTAGAGGTAGAACACGGCGGTCAGCTTGCGCGCGCTGCCGAAGCCGGCCCGCTCCAGCGCGAAACCGAAACCGACGCCCAGGGCGACGGCGATCGCCAGCTCGGCCGCGAGGGAGAACTCGATCGAGGAACGTCAGGGGAACATCACAGCCACTCCTTGCTGCACGAAGTACGCCAGCCCGAAGGCGGCGACGAAGACGGCGAGCAGGAACACCAGGCTGCCGGCGTTGAGGATCGAGCTGCCGGTGAGCGCCTGCCCGCTGGTGCAGCCCTTGGCGAGCTTGGCGCCGAAGGCGGCGATGAAGCCGCCGACGAAGGCCAGCAGCCAGGCGCTGGCCGTCGTGACGCGAGGGCCGCGCTCGACGGTGAAGCTGAATCGACGGCCCTGCCAGCCCGAGAGGGCTGCGCCGACCAGCGCGCCGAGCAGCAGGAAGAGCGTCCAGTTGAGCAGCGGCGCGCCCTCGTTCCAGTACTTGAGGTGGACGACGCTGGCCTGGATGTGCGCCGGCGAGACGATGCCTGCGATCCACGTGGCGAAGGCGGCGAACCCGGCCGTTGCGCCGAGGCCGCGGCCGGTGACGACGTAGGTGGCCAGCAGCACCAGACCGAGCAGGACGCCGGCCAGGTAGGGGTTCCAGAACGGCTTGGGTTGTCGCGGCGCCGTGGTCGCACAGGGCGCCGGGCGCGTCAACGTGCTCATGGTGAAATGCTTCACTGTGTTCAAGGTGCCTGGGCCGTCGGTCATCGCCAGGGCAATCTCGCGTTGACCGCTGCAATGCGAGCCTCGTCCGCGCAGGGGTTATCGTGACTGGATCAATCGGGGTCAGGTGGCGGCTGGAATTCGTGTTTTTTCGCCTGCGACGACGAGTCGCCTCAATCTCTTGGAGTGACTGGATGAAGAAACTGATCATGGCATCTGTGTCGCGCTGTTCGCGCTGTCGGGTACCGCCGCCTACGCCGCCGACGAGAAGAAGGCCGAGCCGGCCAAGACGACCGCCGCGAAGGCTGCGGCCGACAAGCCGGCTTCGGCTGCCTCGGCTGCCTCGGCACCGGCCGCCCCGGCCAAGAAGAAGGAAAAGAAGGGCGGTTGCTGAGTCCACGGCAGGTGCCTTTGCGAACACGGGGAAGGCGCGAGCCTTCCCCGTTCTTGCTTGTCAGTGCGGCGTGATCTTGAAGCTGCCGTCCTTGGCCACGTCGATGTCGGCGTTCAGGAAGCTGACGTTGTAGCCGGCCTCCTTGAGCTTGTGATACGCCATCTCGGCGCGAATGCCGGTCAGGCAGTGGGTGACGATCCGCTTGACCTTGGGCACTTCGGCCATGCCGCGCGGCGAGTTCCTCGTCGGGGATCAGCAAGGCGCCCTTGATCATGCCGGCGTTGGCCTCGTCGGGGTTGCGCACGTCGAGGATCAGCACGTCGGCCGGCGTATTGCGCGCGAGCTTGGTGAATTCGTCGGCAGGGAGTCGAACCGGCGCGCGGCTTGGGCGCGTAGGCGATCTTGCGTGGCTGCCGGCATGCCCGACGTCGATCGTGTAGCCGGCAGCCCTGCCAGCCGATCAGGCCGCCGTTGACCACCAGCACGTTCTGCTGGCCGGCGGCGACGAGGGCCTTGGCGGCCGCGACGGCCTGCTCGCTGGCCGCGCGCGTCGTAGACGATGATCGGCGCCTTCAGCTTCGGGTCGGGCAGCGACTTCAACGCACGCCTTGAGCTGCTCGGCGGGCACCGACACGGCGCCCTTGATGTGACCGCTGGCGGCATCTTCGGCCGAGCGCGCATCGATCAGCACGTGCGGGATGTCGTGGTCGATGTAGGCCGCCTTCAGGAACTGCGGCGTCAGGACGCCGATAGTTGCGTGTCTGCCACTCCGGCATGCCCTCGCGGTAGACGCGCAGGTTGGTGTAGCCCAGCGTCTCGGCCTTGCGCAGCGAGTTCGGGCTCAGCGTGCAGGTGATGCCGCCGCAGTAGAAGACCACCAGCTGGGCCTTGTCCTTGGGCAGGCGGTCGGCGAACTTGTCGAAGCCGATGAAGGGCAGGTGGATGGCGGTCGGAATCGCGCCTTCCTGGAAGCGCGGCAGCGGGCGCGAATCGATCAGCGTGTACGTGGCCTTGCCGGGGCCTTCGGCCACCAGCTTGGCGACGCCGGCGTAGTCGATCAGCTTGTCGGCGGCGATCTTGATCGGGCCCTTGAAGCGGATCTCGGTGGCGAACTTGACGCCGTCCTTCTCGACGAAGGTCGATGCGCGTCTCATGGCGCTTCTTGACGTCGCTCAGGTGCTCGGCGTTCTTCTCCACGCCGGCATCGATGACCTTCAACGTCTTCGGGTCGAAGCGCAGGATCTCCGGCCCGGCACCGACGTCGAGCTGGATCGACTGCGACTTGAACGCCACCGAGTCGAAGTAGCCGGCCGACCTGGCCCGGCCCGGTCTTGTGGCAGTTGGAGCAGAAGGCCGGTTGCGCCGGCTTGGCCGCTGCGGGCGGCCGGTGTGGCCGGCGCCTGGGCAACACGGCCTGCGCTGGCGAGCAGCAGCGGCAGCGGAAGGGATAGTCGAATCATGGAAAACCTCTGTTGAAGTGACGAAATATTCATTGGCCGAAGCTGGCGACCGGCACGATCTGGCTCAGCTGCCCGGCATTGACCATGACCCAGCGCAGCGTGAAGCCGCCGACCAGCACCAGCAGGGCCGGCGCCACCGTGTGGGCGACGCGGTGCGACAGCTCGAGGGCTTGCCAGGCGAGCGGCAGCAGCACGCCGACGCCCACCACGCCGGCCCAGAAGGGCAGGGCATAGGGGCCGCTCACGATGAGCGCCGCCGCTGCCGCATGCGAGGCCGATGCTCGTCTGCAGGTTGAGGATCAGCAGCGCGATGAGCACGAGCTCGATGGCCAGGAACAACTGGTCGAAGCGGATCAGCGAGTCGACCGTCCTCTTCTCGGGCGGCTGCGCGCCCGATTGGCTGCAGCATGCGCCGAGAAGGCGCCGCCGACCATGCCCTGCGGGGTCGGCCGGCCGCGCAGCGCCGCCGAGGCCAGGTGCATCACCGCCGCACCGGCGGAAAGGCCCGAGAACAGGAACAGCGGGCCGAGGATGGCGCTGTTCCACAAGCGGCCGGGCGACCATCGTGTTGAGCAGGATGCCGGTGTAGATGCCCAGGCCGATGCCGAGCACGATGTTCGCCCAGCCCAGCGCGGCGATCCACGGCGGCCTGGCGACGATCGTGTCGGACAGCGTCTCGAGCAGCGGGACCGTGCGGCCGAGCCAGGGCCAGGCATCGGGCAGGCGGATCAGCGCCGACACCAGCAGCACGCCGTAGACGACGATCAGCACCCAGGACCCCCAGGACATCGGCGAAGTCCACTGGAACGTCGTGTAGATCCGCCAGACATAGAGGCGGTGCGTGAGGTCGAGCAGCAGCGCCAGCATGCCGACGTTCATCAGGATGAAGCCGAGCAGCGGTGTCTGCGCCGAGAAGAAGGTCCTGCTGTCGTCGCCCCGGGCGATCCTCAGCATCGCGACGCCGGCGAGCACCATCATTCCGGCGACGATGCCGCCGACGAAGAGGTAGACGGGGATCTCCCAACTCCACACCGCGAGGTGCGGGTCGATCAGCGGGTTGTGCCGCGTGGTGTCGATTTCGAGCATGGCGTGCTGCTCCTCAGGTCAGGTAGACCACACGGGGCCTGGTGCCGGCTTCCGGCAGCAGCGTGTGGTTCTTGCGTGTGCGCAGCAACGCGTTGACCACGCTATTCGGGTCGTCGAGGTCGCCGAAGGTCATGCAGTGCGTCGGGCAGACCGATACGCACGCCGGGTCGATCCCGTCCTTCACCCGGTGCGAGCAGAAGCTGCACTTGTCGACGTAGCCCTGCGGGTGCACGAAGCGCGCGCCGTAGGGGCAGGCCGAGATGCAGGCCTTGCAGCCGATGCACTTGCCGGCCGTCACCTGCACCGTCCTGCCGAAGGCCTCGACGTGGCTGGCGCCGGTCGGGCAGCAAGCGACGCAGGGCGGGTTGTCGCAGTGGTTGCAGCGCTCGGAGCGGATCTCCATCGCGAGGTGCGGGAAGCTGCCGCGGACCTCGGTCGTGATCCAGTCGCGGCAGTAGCCGTGTGGCACGTCGTTCTCGGTCTGACAGGCGACCACGCAATCCATGCATCCGACGCACTTGCGCGTGTCGATGACCATTCCAAAGCGGGGCATGTCATGCCTCCTTCACGAGCGTGACGAAATTGCCGTGGATGCTCGTGCTGCCCATCAGCGGGTCGGTGGCGTAGCGGGTGTTCAGACCGCTCGCGCTTGCGCCCCTGCGGTACGCCCCCGTGAGCATCTTGTTGATGAGGCCGAAGCCATACACCATGTAGACGCAGTCCTCGCGGATGCGCCGGGTCGCCTTCACGCGGATGCGGTTGCTGACCACGCCGTCCTGGTTCTTCAGCGTCACGTACTCGCGGTTCCTGAGACCGAGCCTCTTGGCCGTGGCGGCATTCACCCAGACCTCGTTCTCCGGCATCAGATCGCTCAGCAGCGGATTGCTCTGCGTCCGGCTGAAGGTGTGCACCGGTGCTCGTCCGGTGATGAGTCGGAAGTGGCCCTCCGGTGCCTGCGGGTGCCGGGTGTACTTCGGTACCGGGTCGAAGCCGGCTGCGGCGAGCTGGTCGGACCAGAACTCGACCTTCCCGGACGGGGTATCGAAGGAGAGTGCCAGCCCCGCCTCCACCGTGGTGGGCTTGGGCTGGCCCATGATCACGCCCTCCTTCTTCAAGGTCTCCCAGCTGTAGCCGGAATTCCCGACGCGATACGAGAGGTATTCCTCCATGTCCTTGAAGGGCATGCAGGCGCCGATGCCTAGCTTCTCGGCCAGTTGCTTGGCGATCCACCAGGCCGGCTTCTGGTCGTGCGGCGCGGCGATCACCGGTTGTCGCAGCGCCGTCCAGCCGACCCGCCCGTAGCCCACCAGCAGCTCGTCGTAACGCTCGAGGAAGGTCGTGTCGGGCAGGATCACGTCGGCGTAGCCGGCGATCTCGCTCGGAATCGTTTCGCACACGACGAGCAGGTCGAGCTTGTCGATCGCCTTCAGCGTCTCCTGCTGGTTGGGCAGGGCCTGCATGATGTTGGCGGAATAGACGAACCAGCTCTTGATCGGGTAGGGCTTGGCCGAAAGCGTGGCGTCGCGGATGCTGGTGGTGATCCCTTCGTCGGCGAACGGGTACCTCACTGCGTCGCCACCGTCGGCCCGGGGCTTGTCGGACTTCGGGTAGGGCGGCAACGGGTAGGGCACGATCTTCATGCCGTTGGCAACGAACAGGCCGCCCTTGCGGCCCCAGTTGCCCAGCAGACCGTTGAGCAGCGCCACGGCGCGGCTGCGCTGCGTGTCGTCGCCGTACCAGTTCACGCGGCGGCCGGGGTGGACGATGGTTGCCGGCCGGTGGCTCGCGAACTCGCGTGCCGCCGCCATGATCAGGTCCGCCGAGACGCCGGTCTGCTCGGCGGCCCACTCGGGCGTGTAGTCCTTGATTTCTGCAACGAACTTGTTGAACTCATGACCGTGCTTCTCGACGAAGGCCTTGTCGTAACGGCCTTCGGTGACGAGCAGGTTCATCCAGGCCAGCAACAGAGCGAGGTCGGTGCCCGGCTTGACCGGTAGCCAGTACTTCGCCTTGCTCGCCGCGACCGAGAAGCGCGGGTCGACGACGATCACCGGCACTCGCCTTTCGATCGCCTTCGCGAACTCCTGAACTTGCGAGTTGTGCATGTTCTCGCCGAGGTGCGAGCCGATCAGCACCAGGCAGTCGGTGTCCTGGATGTCGGTCGGCTCTGGCGACCCGACGCCGCTGCCGAAGGTGAGCTGGAAGCCGACGTCGCGCGCGCCGCGGCACTGGGCGTACGACGATGCGGCGATGTTGATGACGCCATAGCTCTTCAGCACGTGCTGGAAGAAGCGCTGCCCGAAGCCGTGGTTGAACAGCGCGATCGACTCGGCACCGTGCTCGGTCTTGATTCTCCCCATGCGCTCGGCGATGACGCCGAGGGCTTCGTCCCAGCTCGCGGTCTTCCACTCTTCCTTGCCGCGTGCGCCGACGCGAATCAGCGGCTGGCGAATGCGGTCGGGGTCGTAGTGCGCACCGACGGCGCCGGTGCCGCGCGGGCAGAGCCGGCCGTGGCTCTGCGGGTCTTTCGGATTGCCTTCGAACTTCCAGAGCTTGCCGTCACGGATGTGCGCGATGCCACCGCAGCGCCAGAAGCACATCTCGCAGAAGGTGGGAATCGTCGTCACGCCGCCGGATGCGGCTGGCACGGCATGGGCCGTCCGCATGATCGGCTCCCACTGGGAAGCGACCGCAGCGGCACCGAACGTGGCAGCGGAGACCTTCAGGAATCGCCTGCGCGAGAGATGTTCCATGGCTTGACCTGTCGTGACCTGCGCAGTCGCTGTCGCAAGGCGGTGTCTGACCCATTGCGTGTTCGCGACATATACCCCGTAGGGTACTTAGGAAGAGTGCGAGGGCGTCTGATCCAGGTCAATGCCTTACGTCAAACTGACATTTCGGCACCCTTCGAAGCGCCATCTGGGGCGCATTGCCATCAGAAGCGTGAGCCGATCGGCAGGCGCTCGGCATGGCGAAAGGCGATCCTGGCCTGTTCCCCGACGTGCCGCGCCTGCGCCACATTCCCCTGCTGCGCGAGCGCCAACGCCAGCCCGCGCAGGGACCAGCCGTTGTCCGGGTAGTGCGCAAGGTCCTCGCGATAGACATGCTCGGCCTGATCGGCCTGGCCGGACGCAAGCAGTGCGGCGCCGAGCGCGTGCCGCGTCGGCGCCAGCCAGAGGTGGGGTTCGTCGTATTCCAGCGCATCCTCGATGCGGGTGGCCTCGCGCAGCAGCGCGACGGCCGCCGGCGTCTGGCCGCGAGCCAGCGCGATATCTGCACGCAGCGTCAACACGGCGATGCGGGCGAGATGCGCGATGGGGTTGAGATTCTTGACCTTGAAGTCCGCGAGCGCGGGATCGGCCGCGAGCCGATCGAGTCGCTCGAGTTCCCGCTGTGCGGCGTCGAGTCTGGCCGGTGCGGGCCAGCGCCGTGCCTCGGGCGTAGTGCCAGATCGCCAGCGGGTAGGGCTCGGCCGAATCGGGCGGCAGCGTGCCACGCAGCAGCGTGTCCCACTGGCCGAAGCGCACGAGCGTGAAGTACGGCAGCACCGCGTACTGCTGCACGATCGCCGTGCCCGGGTCGCGTCGGGCGGGCCCGCAGGCCGCGGGCCAGGCGGCTTGGGCGGCCTCCAGCGCCAGTCGCTGCCGGCCGGCCATCGACGCCGCGGCCCACAGGAAGTGGTGGTTGTGGGCCACGTAGCCGACCCGGTACGCACCTTGTGCATCGACCTGCGCCAGATAACGCCGATCGGCTTCGATGGAGCGCTGGTTCGCACGGATCGCGTCGTCGAAGCGGCCGACCCGCAGGTAGATGTGCGACGGCATGTGCAGCAGATGGCCGGAACCGGGGATGGCGTCGTTCAGGAACACGGCGCTGGCCAAGGCGCGTCGCGGATGGGGCGAGGATTCCTGCAGGTGGATCCAGTAATGGTGTGCGCCCGGGTGGCGGCGATCGAGTGCCATCGCCCGCTCGAGCAGGTTTTCGATCTCGGGCGTCCAGGGGCGTGCCGCGCCGTCCGGCTCCCACCAGTCGTAGGGGTGCAGGTTCAGAAGTGCCTCGGCGGCGAGCATCGCGACGTCGGCGTTGCGCGGGTGGCGGCGCGCCACTGCGCGCATGCGCTGCGCGTAGGCCGCCTCGTCGATCGCGCCGCGGCCCGGGTGGCGCAGCGCCAGCGCATCGATCAGCGAGCGCTGCACCGCAGAGGCGCGCCGCTCATGCCGCCGCGCCTCGCCAAGGGCCCGCTCGACCTGGATCGCGGCTTCCGGGCCCATGTCGGCGTTGATGTTGGGCCCCAGCGCCCAGGCAAGTGCCCACCAGCACGTGGCGCAGGTCGGGTCGATGGCCAGTGCGGCCTCGAACGAACGCACGGCCTCCGCCGGATTGAACCCGTAGACCAGCAAAATGCCCTGATCGACGTAGCGGCGGACGCGTCGATCGCTAGACTCGGTCGACCAGTGATAGCCGTCGAAGCCGGACAGCAGCGGCGCCATCGACGCAGGCGCGTCTCGCCGATCGAGCACCGGCGCCGGCGGCAAAACAACGACCGTCGACGCAGACGGCAGAGGACTCCGCGCTTGCGCCAATGCGCCAGCGCCTGCCAGTATCGACAGCGCGGCTGCCCCGCAGATGAGAAAGCGCGAGGAACCGAGCCTGGGCCATCGATGGGCTCGCAAGTGCTGCACGAGATGCCGGGATGTGCAGCCCGTCGGACTGACAGTCGCGCTCATCCAGATCCGCACGAGGGTGGGCGTCAACCGCATCGCCGAAGCAGGCGCACATGCATCGGGCGGTTGAACCGCGCACCCGCCGCGCCGCAATGCGGTTCGAAGGCGGTGCGCACCTCGGCGAGCTTCGCCTCGTCGATACGGTGGTCGGCATAGGTCGGCCGCATCATGCGTTGCTCGAAGTCGGCGAAATCGCTGAAGCGCACGGGCATCTCGAAGTGCCGCTCGGCCACCTGCTCCCAGACGCCTGAGCGCATCGCCGCGTCCAGCGCCGCCTGCGCTGCCGCGCGCACGGCGCCTTCGTCGTTGAACAGGCGGATCACCTCGTTGAACGCGCCGGCATAGACCGGCTCCGACACGTACAGATACCCACCCGGGCGCAGTACCCGGGCTGCCTCGCCGAGGGCCTGGGCCAACAAGGCCAGCGGCACGTGGTGCAGGGACTTGAGCATCAGCGCCAGATCGAAGCTCGCATCCGGGAACGGAATGGCCTCGGCGCCGCCAAGGACGAAGCGCAGACCTTCCTGCGGTGCGGCGATGTTCTTGGCGTGCTGCCGCACGTCGACTTCCAGGCCCGTCACGTGGCTGTCGGGATGGCGCTCCAGCAGCGCGCGCGAGAGCTGCGCGGCACCGCATCCGAGCTCGACGATCTCGCGCGCCGCCAACGGCACGAGTTCAGTGAGCACGTCGAGTTCGTCGACGACAAGGGGCGGGTTGTCTTGGTCAGAAGTCATGGTGTCTCTCGAAGCGAGGGCAACCGGTGCGGGGCCAGCGCAACGCGGCTGAAAATGCGGGAGCAGTGGCCGGGCCAAACGCGCCCAACCGGCGGGTCGGCCGGCGGGCTCGGACCGGCCGCCCTGGGCTTGGCGCGAAGGCACCCCGAATTGGGTATCGTGTAGCATACAGGTACCGGTATGCGCAGCCATCGACGCGTGCAGATCGATGGGGTCATCGGCCGGTTCGGTTCACCTCCAAAGGCGCGATATGACCCTGCTGACGAACGAGGCCCACCGCACCGATTTGCTCAACCGCCTCAAGCGGGCCGAGGGACAGTTGCGGGGCTTGCAGCGAATGATCTCCGAGGGGGAGCGCTGCCTGGATGTTGCCGGGCAGATGGCCGCAGTTCGCAAGGCGCTGGACAGCGCCTACGTGCGCATGACCGTGTGCTACATGCAGCAGGAAATGCAGTCGCGCCTGGGCGTGGACAAGCGCAAGGACACCGAACTCGATGCATTGCTTGGCGATGTGCAGGTGCTTCTGGGGAAGATCAGGTGACCTGAGTCGAGTGCCCGCGCCGATTCGAGCTTGGCGCGGCGGCGCAGTGCCGAGGCCGTCGGTTGACGTGCCTTGACCCCACTGATCGGCGATCGCTTTCAGCCAAGAGCCGTGCAAGTGCGTCGGACCTCACCCCGCAAGGAGCAGGACGGCGCGTTCGACTCCTTCTTCCTCGTGCAGGACGGCTGGCCCGAGGGTGAAGACGTTGCTGAACCAGGTCGCCAATCAGCAGGAAGGATGCCTTCTTCTGCCAGCGGCTTGCGACACCCGCACTACCCACATGGGCTATCCACGCCCACCCATCGTGGTAATAGACGCCCTGCCTGGAATGTCTGGTAATCGGTTCCGCTGACGCACCACGCCGGTCAAGGCCTGCATGCTCCGGGCCTGCCACGGCCCCACGACATCACCGACGGAGACTCCCCGCATGAACTTCGACAAGGAATTCGACGCTTCCGGCCTGGCCTGCCCCTTGCCCATTGTGAAGACCAAGAAGGCGCTGAACGACATGAAGCCGGGCCAGGTGTTGCGCGTGGTGGCCACCGACCCCGGATCGGTGTGCGACATGGAGGCTTTCGCCGAGCAGACCGGCAACGCGCTGCTGTCGTCGAGCACCGAAGACAAGAAGTACGTCTTCTTCCTGAAGAAGGCCTGAGCGTCCCAAGGAATCGATCGAAGAACTGACGGAGCACCTTATGGCCACGAAGAAAATGGCGATCATCGCCACCAAGGGCGCGCTGGACATGGCCTACCCGCCGCTGATCCTGGCTTCCACCGCCGCTGCGCTGGGCTGGGAAGTCCAGATCTTCTTCACCTTCTACGGGCTGCAATTGCTGCGCAAGGACCTGAGCGGCATCGCGATCAGCCCGCTGGCGAACCCTGCCATGCCGATGCCGGTGCCGATGCCGGTCATCGTCTCGATGCTGCCCGGCATGGAAGCGATGGCCACCTCGATGATGAAGGCGAAGATGAAGAAGAAGGGTGTGGCGTCATTGGAGGAACTCCGATCGCTGTGCCAGGAGGCCGAGGTCAAGTTCATTGCCTGCCAGATGACGGTCGACCTGTTCGACTTCGAGAAGAGCGACTTCATCGATGGCATCGAGTACGGCGGCGCCGCTACCTTCATGAAGTTCGCTGGCGAGACGGACGTCTGCCTATTCATCTGAGATCCTGACGCTCAGCCGCATCGGCTGCGAAGCGCACGCCGTCGGGTCTCGACGAACAATGCGGCGAGCTTGGGCACGTAGTGCCAGCCGCGCGGGCCTTTGTCCCAGCCTGCGCGTGCACAGGGTCTTCGGAATCTGTGTCGGCTTCCTCGCTCGCGGCCCTGCAACGGGTAGCAGCGCTGACTGACCCGTTGACCGTCGAGGCTGCAGTCGAGGCGTTCCACGGTCGTCGGCGTGCCGCGTCGAACGCCGCCTCTTGCACCTTGATGCACGCGACAATGCGCCATCGGGCGAGCGCGCCCAGTTGTCCGTCCGGCTATGACTCCCATTGACCCCATCGCACCCGTCATCGATCCCGAGACATTGGAAATCTCCCTTGCCAGCGCCACGGAGTTGTGCCGCCTCGGTCTCGGAACCATGGTCGACATCCGACAAGCCTTCGAGATCGAACTGAAGGGGGCGATGCCCGGCACGGTGCACATCCCGCTGTTCGAGGTCAAGCAGTTGCTCGGTCACGCGCTGACCGAAGACGAGCAGGACATCCTCGACGCCGGCAAGCCCACAGATATCGACGTGCAGGGCTTCTTCACGATGATCAACCAGTTGCACCACGTACGCGACAACATCCTGCTGTGCGTGTGCAACAGCGGCCGACGCAGTGTGTATGCGGCCAGCTTGTTGCGTTCGCTGGGCTACGCCAAGGCACTGTCGGTCGCCGGAGGCTTCCAGGCCTGGAAGCAGCAGCAGAAGCTCCTGCCGCCGCGGGCATAGCGTTGCCGCGCCCCTGCTCCGGGGCCGATTCAGTCCAGCACCCAGTCGGGCGACTGGACAGCAGCGTCGATGAACGTCGAGGCATCGGCGCCATGCGCCCGGTGCAGCGTGAGCAACTGCTGCGCAAGCGCGGCTCCAATGCGCCACGCCGGCCGACGCTGCGTCGCGCAGCGCAGCGCCCTGGTCGCCTGCGCACCAGGCGGCGTAGGCTGGCCAGAGGCGCGGAAACAGCAGGCCGCGCACACCCTCCAGGTTGGCGAACCAGAAGTGCAGCGAGGCATCGCCGCATCGCTGCAGCAGCGTCGGCAAGGTCACCAGGCAATCGGCCAGGTGGTCGCGCGCGGCGCGTACGTACAGGTCGGTGCGGCGCGAGACCAGCGTGCCGCGCAAGGCCTGCCAATCGGGTCCGAGGCGCCGGCCGGCCTCGAATTCGCCCAGTTCGTGCAGTACCAGCGTTTCGCCGCCGTGCTCGACCATGCGCTCCAGCGCCAGCGTGCCGTCGCGCTCGAAACCGTAGCCGTCGAGCGCTGCCTTGAACGCTCCCTCGGGTCGCTTCAAGGTCCAGGCTTCGTACTTGTCCCACAGCCAGCGCTGCAGCGACTGCCGGCGCAGCAGCACCGTCGAACCCTGTAGGGCCGCCGCTGGCGCCGCCAATCCCCGCGCCTGCTCGACGCCGCTGATCAGCACTTCGAGCCCGCCGCGCTGCTCGACCCGTTCGAGCTCGCCGAGAAAGAAACTGGCGCGGCCCGCCGCCACGTAGCCGGCGCCGTACACCAGCCCGAACGGCCGCAGTCGAGCATTGATGGTCGTCGCGTCGAAGGGCTCGAACACCCGACCCCCCACGGGCACCGGCATGAAGTCGCGCCCTTCCAGCAAGGCCCACAAGGCTTCGCGGTCTGCCAGCCACTGGGTCACCGCTTCGCGTGGCAGCGGCTGCAGCACGGCGATGCCGCGTTCCCAGCGGAAGAACTCGCGCATTTGCAGCAGGTAGATGCACAGCGTCAGGTCGGCCGCGCCGCGAGCGTCGGCGATGTGGCAGTTGGTCTGCACGGCGTCGACCAGGCTTGCCATGCCGGGGAGTGCCCGGCCGCTGTGCTCAGTCGTCACCCGAGGGTCCCGGCTCGCGCACCTCGCTCAACGACTCTTCGGCCAGCTTCTCCAGCTGCGCGAACGGCCCCACGCGGAACATGTAGTAAGGCATCGCGCCCTCGTCAGATGTAGCCCTTGGAGGCGCGCCGGCGACCGGGAAGGGCCTTCTGGATGATCACGCCACGCACCGCCGACAGGTCCTTCAGCGGCACGTCGGCGAAGGCGGGGTTCAAGGCGTGCAGGGTCCAGCGCTCACCCTGCCGGCGCAGCTGGCGAAAGGTCCATTCGTCGTCGTGCCGGGCCAGCACGTAGGAGCCGTCACGGGCCAGGCCTTCGGGCTCGACGATGATGATCTCGCCCTCGTCGAACTCGGGGGCCATGCTCTGCCCCAGCACGCGCAATGCGAAGGACTCGCCTCCGCCGCAGGTACTCGCGCCCGGCGCCTGCGGGCCGGCCGGCGGGTCGACCTGCGCGATGGGTTGCTCCGCCGTTGCGCGCCTGTCCACTCAAAGCACCTCGGCAAGGATCTGCGGTTGCGGCACTCCGACAGCGAGCAGATCGGAGTTGAGCGCGTCGACGAAGGCTGGCGGACCGGCAAGGTAGAAGTCGCATTCGATGTCGAACAGGTCGGCGCGCATGGCGCGCGCGATCTGGTGCGCCCCGGTGGCGGTGTCGGCATGCCTGGACAGCGCGGCCTCGAAATTGTCCAGCGCCTCGGACCACGCTCGGCACTGATTGGCCATGAAGTGGCCGTCGCTTCGCGTGGCCAGCCAGAAGAGCGACAACGACGGCGCCGCGTCCAGCGCCAGCGCATGCTCGATCAGGCTCTTGATCGGCGCGAAGCCGGTGTCGCAGGCGGCGAAGACCAGCGGACGCGCGCTGTCGGCGAGCACGAAGTCTCCAGTGGGTCCCCACACGGTGACCGCGTCGCCCGCCTTCAGGCGGCCTTCGAAGACCCGCTGCGCAAAGGCATCGCCTTCATTGCGGACGATGAAGAAGTGCAGGTTGCGGTCGTCGCAGGGGCAGCTGGCCACCGGGTGGGTGGCATGCACGTCGTCGCCATCGGTGGCCAGGCCCAGCGTCACCGCTTGCCCGGCCAGGAAGCGCAGCCGGTGGGTACGCGGTGTCTGCAGATGCAGCAACCGCGTGTCGGGCGCCAGTTCGGTGATCGCCCGCACGTGGCTGACGATCTGTTGCTGCGGGATGTCCTGCGGGCCGCCGGCCTCCAGCAGTTCCAGCGTCAGTTCGCTGCTCGCCGCGGTGTGGGCGCAGGCCAGCGTGTAGCCCTGACGCCTCTCCGCTTCGGACAGCGGGTAGTCGAACGGCTGCGTCCTGGCCACCTCGCCCGAGATCACCCGCACCTTGCACATGCCGCAGGTGCCGTTGCCGCAACCGTAGTTCAGCATCAGCCCGGCGTGCAGGCCGGCCTGCAGCAAGGTGGCGTGGCCCTCGACCGTGAATTCGTGGCCGCTGGGGCGCACGGTGACCTGTGCCGACATCACTTTCAACATACCGTCCATCACTTCCAGATAGTCCACGGATTCGGTGGCCAGCGCGCGAGCCAGGCCCTGCGTCGCGAAGCGGTCCAGTTCGCGCAACGCCTCGTCGTCGCGGTGCTGCTCGCCGAGATGGCGAATACGCCGCTGGAGCGACACCACGAGCTCGTGGTAGCGCTGCAGGTGTCGCTGCGCATCGGCCAGGTCCTGGCTTTGCCGGAACAGCCGTTGCGCGAGCACCTCCTGGCTTGGCAGCAGGCGCTCGCGCACCCGGCGACCGAAAGCCTCGTCGCGGATATGGGCCACGCGATCGAGCAGGCCGTGCTCCTCGAACTGGGCCTGCGGATACAGCTGCAGCAGCGACTCGGTGGAGACCAGTCCTTCGGCTGAGGATCAGTCGACCGTCACGGACCTGCTGCTGCAGCACGCCGCGCGCCACGCCGACCAACTGGGCGGCCCGCCAAATGGTCAAGTGGTGCGACATCGCGGGATCTCAGGTCGGCCCGCCGACCGGCCCCTGGATGCGGTCGAGGTAGCGCGCGCGATAGAGCAGGCGCGGCCGGCGCGGGTCGTCGACGAAGGCGCTGCGGTCGTGCAGCACGTTGTGTCCGACGATGCCCATGCCCGGTTGCAGCCTCACGCGGAAGCGGTAGGGCAGCGCGCTGTCCAGCAGTTCATGCAGGAAGGCCGCGGCCTCCCGCGTGCAGGCTGTCGGCCTTCCACTCGACGCTGCGTGTGCGCGCGGTGTAGCGCATATGCAGCGCGCCGCTCGCGGGGTCGACTGAGAACACCGGGCCGCTCTGCGCCGCGCGGGCCACGCCGGCTTCGCCCATGCGAGCGGGAATGGTCATCGCGTCTTCGGCCATCAGCGCGCGCACCCATGCGGGATTGGCGTCTCGCAGCGCGATGTAGGCCATCTCGTGGTCCACCAGCGCGTTGTCGCCACCTTCGCGCGCCGCGCTGACGCAATGCAGGATCATCGCGTGGATGCGCCGCTCCGGCGGGTGGTAATAGCCGTCGGTGTGCCACTGATGGCGCGGTCGGTGTAGGGTATGTAGGCGGCACCGGCGTCGCCGCGCTCTCCGGGCTTCGCAGCGACCGTGATCTGCGAGATGCCGTCTTCGTCGGCCAGCCAGTTGCTGTCCAGCCGCAGCAAGCCGAGTTGCAGGCCGAGCAGACGAGGTAGCTCCTTGTCGGCCGCTGTGACCGGGCTGCGGTAGACGGCCATGTTGGCCGTGCGGCAGCGCTGCAGCAGGGCTGTCAGCTCGGAAGCGCTCAGGCACCGCGGGTCACGCCACGTCGACCATCAGGTCCTCGACCTGGCGCGGATGGCGCTGAAGCTTGGCATCACGCCAGCGACGGTACGCCGCATCATCGCCCAGGTCGAAGGCACTGCGCGCGCCAGCGGTGTCGCTCCGTGACGGGGCCAGGCATGACAGCGCTCGCGCCGGACCGAGGTACCTCTGCAAGTGTGCAGGGAAGGCGCGAGCTCGAGCCGCCTTCGCTGCGCAGTTCCACCGGCGCTTCGCTGCGGCGGCTCACTTCAGTCCCCGCTCACGCCGGCGCGGCGCGGCGCGCGCTTCGCGTTCGACAGCAGTCCCTGCAGGCTTCGCTGCAGCATCTGCACCGCCTCGGGGGCTTCGATGGCCATGACCTGGTCCACCACCCAGTTCTGGTCCTTCTTCGGCATCAGCGCCTCGAGGCGATGGCCCAGATAGCGCATGAACGCGAAGTCGGGGCCGTCGGCGCCGTGCCCAAAATCAGCGTAGTGCGAAGAGAGCGTGTTGAACAGGTCGATGAAGCGGCCCTGGTGGCTCTCCTCGCCAGGCGGCGGAACGCCCAGCAGCCGGTCCTCGTTCTCCGCCAGGTGATCGGCCACGCGCCGCACCAGCGCGGTGGTGAAGGCCACCCGCTCGTCGGCTCCCATGCGCTCGTGCGCCATGCGGTCCGCTACCTGGATCAGGAACACCAGCCACTCGCGCATGAAGGCAAAGTACTGCGCGCCGATGTCGATGTCGAACCGCGCGCTGCGCATCTGCGTCAGCGCGTTGTGGGCTACGCGCCAGACGATGAATGCCAACGCGCCGGCCGTCTCTTGCGGCGTCTTCGGCGTGTCGGTCTTGAACCACTGGCTCTTGATGCGCATGCACGCTCCGGGGGGCCTCAGTAGCCGCCCTTGCCCAGCGGCTGCGGCAGGCCGGCCACCTTGGTCGCCTGCTTTGCCGGCCCCATCGGAAACAGGTCGTAGAGGTACTTGCTGTCGACCTCGGGACGCATCTGTGCCATGCCCTTGAGCATGTTGCGGAAGTTCGGCGTGTGGCCATGTTCGCGATACTGATCGCGCTGGAAGTTGATGACTTCCCAATGGGCGTCGGTCAGTTCGAGGCCTTCGGCCTCCGCGATCACGCGGACGATTTCATCGCCGAAATCGGGCTCCAGCAGGAAGCCCTCCTTGTCGGTTTCGCGCACTTCGCCGTTCACTGTGTAGCTCATTCGCAGGTCTCCGGTGGGGTGGTTCGCAATGCGCTTCGCCCTTCAACTGCCCACCGCGGCAGCCGACCTGTGCGGAACGAAGAGTCCGCAACCCAGGCCGCGGTGCGGACCGAGGCCTGCGCGCTGGACGGCGAGCGAATCGGCGGCACTCAGCTCGTGCAGCATCAGGCTGAAGCCCAACTGCGCGGGCGCGCCCTCGTCTTCCTGGCGCTTGCCGCATACCTTGCGGCATCCAATGCCCAGTGCCTCCAGCTCGGCGTCGACATGGCGCATGAATGCGGCCTCGTCGTCGCTCTGGGCAGCCACGAAGGTCGAGTACAGGGTGCCGTGCGGTAGCAGGGGGTGGGATCTCGGCGGGCCCAGGCGCAGGGCATTGCCGCCCACGCCCAGCGTGCAGCCGTCCAGCACCGCCAGTGCGGCCTCGCGCGATCGCGGCACCCGCAGCAGCAATCGGGCACGTCGCGACAACCATGCGACAGGCTCGCTGCCGGGAACCAGTTTGACCGGGTGGACACCCGCCGTGGGATGGCCCGCGAGCCACGGCAGAGGGGCAGCCAGGGCGTCGGCCAGTGCCCTCGCGTGGTCTCGCGCGAGGCATCGGCCCTCGAGGGCGAAGGCCACGTCCACGGCGGGGTCTTCGCCTTGCGGCGCCGAACTCATGAATGCTCCTGCGCCTGCGCCCATTGCAGCAAGGCCTCGCCCCACGACGCGGCGGTCAGCGGGTCGATGTCGAATACCGTGAAGCGGCTGTGCTCGCGGATGCGCGTGCGCAGCAGGCTCATGCCGCCGCTTTCGAGATCGACCTGCTGCAGCTCGATCTCCTGGGCCCCCAGCGGCGCGCGCAACTTGAGCAGGGGCGTGATGCGGTTCATGGGTGCGGCCTGGCTGCGCGAGGATGTTTCGACCGGTGCGCTATTGAGCGCGGCAGCCGGGCCCGTGGTCTATAACCGGGACGGGGGGGCGCGCACTACCCCATCTGGGTAGGGTGTGGACCCCCACCGGAGTGATAGCGCGTGCCTGGGCCCGGCCCCAAGATTCGCGCCATCCGAGCCGAGCGCAGCAGCGCAATGCTGCTCGCGCTGGATCATTGCAGACAAGGAGACAAGGCCATGGCCAAGAAGCCCTTCGACACGCCGATGCTCGACCAGCTCGAAAGCGGGCCCTGGCCGAGCTTCGTCACCGGCCTGAAGCGCCTGGCCAACGACAAGGACTACATGGTCGACCTGATGGGTCAACTGGAGCATTCCTACAAGACCCGCAAGGGCTACTGGAAGGGCGGCACGGTCGGTGTCTACGGCTACGGCGGCGGCGTGATCCCGCGCTTCTCCGAAGTCGCCAGCCAGTTCCCGCTGTCGTCGGAATTCCACACGCTGCGCGTGCAGCCGCCGGCCGGCATGCACTACAACACCGACGTGCTGCGCAAGATGTGCGACATCTGGGAGGAGCACGGTTCGGGCCTGATCGCCTTCCACGGCCAGTCGGGCGACATCATGTTCCAGGGCGCCACCACGGCCAAGGTGCAGGACGCCTTCGACGCCATCAACGAGCTCGGCTTCGACCTCGGCGGCGCCGGCCCGGCGGTGCGCACCTCGATGTCCTGCGTCGGCGCGGCGCGCTGCGAGCAGTCGTGCTACGACGAGGCGCGCGCGCACCGCCAGGTGCTGAACACCTTCCTCGACGACATCCACCGCCCCGCGCTGCCCTACAAGTTCAAGTTCAAGTTCTCGGGCTGCCCGAACGACTGCATGAACTCGATCCAGCGCGCCGACATGGCGGTCATCGGCACCTGGCGCGACAACATCCGCACCGACGAGGCGATGGCGCGCAAGTGGGTCGCCAAGCACGGCATGACCGAACTCGTCAACGACGTGATCAGTCGCTGCCCGACCAAGACGATCATGCTGAAGGAGGCCAAGGACGTCGCCACCGGGCCGAAGATCTCCAGCGTGGCGATCAACGACACGCAGTGCCTGGAGATCGACAACGGCAACTGCGTGCGCTGCATGCACTGCATCAACGTGATGACCGGCGCGCTGGCGCACGGCACCGACACCGGCGCCACGGTGCTGATCGGCGGCAAGCGCACGCTGAAGATCGGCGACCTGATGGGCACGGTGGTCAAGCCCTTCATGCCGCTGAAGACCGAAGAGGACTACGAGGCGCTGGTCGAGCTGGGCCAGAAGGTGATCGACTTCTTCGCCGAGAACGCGCTCGAGCACGAGCGCACCGGCGAGATGATCGAACGCATCGGGCTGGTCAACTTCCTCGAAGGCATCGGCGTCGAGATCGACCCGAACATGGTGGCCGCGCCGCGCACCAACCCCTATGTGCGCACCGACGGCTGGGACGACGAGGTCGCCAAGATCAACGCCCGCAAGGCTGCGGCCTGAAACGGCCACTGCCCATACAACCTGGAGCGACCCGACCTATGGCCACGACAACGATGCGTACCCCGATCGAAAGCGGCGTGCCCGACAACAAGCAGTACCTGCATCCGCTGATGCTGCGCAACTACGGCAACTGGAAGTACCACGACCGGCCGCGCCCCGGCGTGCTGCACCATGTGGCGCACTCGGGCGACGAGATCTGGACCGTGCGCGCCGGCACCCAGCGCCAGATGGACGTCTACACCATCCGCAAGCTGTGCGACATCGCCGACACCTACGCCGACGGTCATGTGCGCTTCACGATCCGCAGCAACATCGAGTACATGGTGTCCGACGCAGGGCGCGTGGCACCGCTGATCGAGGCGCTGAACAGCAACGGTTTCCCGGTCGGCGGCACCGGCAACTCGGTGTCGGCGATCGCCCACACCCAGGGCTGGCTGCATTGCGACATCCCGGGCACCGACGCCTCGGGCGCCGTCAAGGCGTTGATGGACGACCTGTACGAGGAGTTCGTCAAGGAAGACATGCCCAACCGCGTGCACCTGTCCACCAGTTGCTGCGAGATCAACTGCGGCGGCCAGGCCGACATCGCGATCATCGTCCAGCACACCAAGCCGCCGAAGATCAACCACGCGCTGGTGGCCAACGCCTGCGAGCGCCCGGCCGTCGTCGCGCGCTGCCCGGTGGCGGCGATCCGCCCGGCGATGGTCAACGGCAAGCCCTCGCTCGAGATCGACGAGAAGAAATGCATGTGCTGCGGCGCCTGCTACCCGCCGTGCCCGCCGATGCAGATCAACGACCCCGAGCACACCAAGCTCGCGATCTGGGTCGGCGGCAAGAACTCCAACGCGCGCGGCAAGCCGACCTTCATGAAGATGGTGGCGTCGGGCCTGCCGAACAACCCGCCGCGCTGGCCCGAGGTGTCGGCGATGGTGAAGAAGATTCTCCACACCTACAAGAACGACGCGCGTTCGTGGGAGCGGGTGTCCGACTGGATCGAGCGCATCGGCTGGCCAGGCTTCTTCGAGAAGTGCGACTTGCCGTTCACGAAGTACCTGATCGACGACTGGCGCGGCTCGCGAGCCAGCCTGAACGCGTCGACGCACATCCGTTTCTGAACAAGGCGTGCGATGAAGTTCGGGTTGATGGTCAGCGAAGGGCCCTACACGCACCAGGCGTCGGACAGCGCCTACCAGTTCGCCAAGGCGGCGCTGGACAAGGGCCACGAGATCCAGCGCGTGTTCTTCTATCACGACGGCGTGAACAACGCGACCCGGCTGACCGAGCCGCCGCAGGACGACCGCCACATCGTGAACCGCTGGTCGGCGCTGGCGGCGGAGCACAAGGTCGACCTGGTGGTCTGCGTGGCTGCGGCGCTGCGGCGCGGCATCAAGGACGAGGTGTTGGCGCCCGGCTTTCGCATCTCGGGCCTGGGCCAGCTGGTGGACAGCGCCATCAAGGCCGATCGCGTTGTTGTCTTCGGAGACTGAGATGGCGACCGATCCGAGCCGCATCAAGAAGGTCATGTTCGTCAACCGCAAGGCGCCCTACGGCACGATCTACGCGCTGGAGAGCCTGGAGGTGGTGCTCATCACCGCGACCTTCGACCAGGACGTGAGCCTGGTCTTCCTCGACGACGGCGTCTACGAGCTGCTGAAGGGCCAGGACACCAAGGGCATCGGCATCAAGAACCATTCGAAGACCTATCGCGCACTCGACGGCTACGACGTCGAGAAGCTCTACGTCGAACGCGAGTCGCTCGAAGCCCGCGGCCTGAGCGAAGACCAGTTGCTGGTCGACGTCGAGGTGCTGAGCAGCGCCGAGATGGGCCGGCTGATGGCCGAGCAGGACGTGGTGTTGAGCTTCTAGGACCGGACTATGCTGCACATCGTCAACAAGTCCCCATCGCAGTCGCGCACGCTCGAGAGCTGCCTGCGTCTGGCCCAGCCCGGCAGCGCCGTGCTGCTGATCGAGGACGGCGTGTACGCCGCCACCAAGGGAAACGCCGACGCAAGCGCGCTGCATGCGGCCTGCGGCCGCCTGCAGGTCTACGCGCTGCAGCCCGACTGCGACGCGCGCGGCATCGGCCCGTTGCTGGCCGACGGCATCACGCTGGTCGACTACGGCGGTTTCGTCGATCTGGTGGCGCAGCGCGCGACCACCCATTCATGGCTGTGACTTCGCTGTCGCTCCATTCCCCCGTCTGACCCTGAACCTGATCCCGAACCTGGAGAGCGGCATGAGCTTTGAACTTAACGGCAAGACCTACGAGACCGATGAAGAGGGCTACCTCGTCAACCTCGCCGACTGGACGCAGGAGGCCGGCGCCCACATCGCCAAGGAAGAAAACCTGGAGATGACCGACAGCCACTGGGAAGTGGTCAACTTCCTGCGCGACTACTACAACGAATACCAGATCGCCCCGGCGGTGCGCGTGCTCACCAAGGCGATCGGCAAGCAGCTCGGCCCGGACAAGGGCAACAGCAAGTACCTGTATGAGCTGTTCCCCTATGGGCCGGCCAAGCAGGCCTGCAAGATCGCCGGCCTGCCGAAGCCGACCGGCTGCGTCTGATCGCCGCGACGCGCGTCGCACGTGCCTGAGCAAGCGCGATGTCGCTCTTGACCACGCTGTACGCCGCGCTGTTCTATGCGGCCACCGCCGTACTGCTGGCCGGACTGGCGCGCAAGCTCGTCGACTACGCGCGCACTCCGGCGCCGCTGAAGATCCCGACCACGCCCGCGCCGTTGAACGTCGCCGGTGCCGGTCTTCGGGTGGCGCGCGAAGTCGTGCTCTTCGAGAGCCTGTTCCGCTCCAGCAAGTGGACATGGTTGTTCGGCTGGACCTTCCACGCCGCCCTGCTGCTGGTGCTGCTGCGTCATCTGCGCTACTTCCAGCAGCCGGTGTGGCAGGCCGTCGGATGGGTGCAGCCATTCGGAACCTATGCCGGCTTCGCGATGGTCGGCGCGCTCGCCGCGTTGTGGGGGCGACGCTTCCTGGTCGACCGCGTGCGCTACATCTCCACGCCGTCGGACCACCTGATGCTGGCGCTGCTGGCGGCGATCGGCCTGTCGGGGCTCGCGATGCGCTTCGCGACCCACACCGACATCATTGCCCTGAAGGCCTTCGTGATCGGCCTGCTGCGCTTCGATCTGCAGCCGTTGCCGACCGATCCGCTGCTGCTCGTCCACCTTGCGCTGGTCGCGCTGCTGATGATCGTCTTCCCGATCAGCAAGCTGCTCCACGCCCCGGGCCTGTTCTTCAGCCCGACGCGCAACCAGGCCGACACCTCGCGCGAAGCGCGACACATCGCTGCCTGGGCCGCTGCACTGGACAAGAGGTAGGCCATGGCCACCGCCGCATTTGCCACGCCCAAGCTCAAGGAGTACCCGGTCATCCCGCTGGTGCAGGTGGGGGCGATGGCGCACAGCAAGCCGTACGTCGCATCGGCGGCGATCCAGGCGGCGCTCGGATTTCCGGGCGAACTCGCCTCCGACTGGCACGACAAGGCGATCGCCAAGATGGGCGAACTGCTCGGCAAGTACCGCTCGCTCAAGGTCTACATGGACGCCTGCGTGCATTGCGGCGCGTGCTCCGACAAGTGCCACTACTTCCTCGGCACCGGCGACCCGAAGAACATGCCGGTCGCGCGGCAGGACTTGATGCGCAAGGTCTACCGCCGGTACTTCACCTTTGCCGGCAAGCACTTCCCGAAGCTGGTCGGCGCCGAAGACTTGACGCGCGAAGTGCTGGACGACTGGTACAGCTACTTCAACCAGTGCTCGGAGTGCCGGCGTTGCTCGGTGTTCTGCCCCTACGGCATCGACACCGCCGAAGTCACCATGGCCGCCCGGGAGATCATGGACTCCATCGGCATGGGGATGAAGTACACGAACGAGATCATCGGCAAGGTGCACAGGATCGGCAACAACCTGGGCATTCCGGAGCCGGCACTCGAAGACACGCTGCTCGGTCTGGAGGAAGACACGAAGGAGGAGACCGGCCTCGACGTGCGATTTCCGCTCGACGTCGAAGGCGCCGAGGTGCTGCTGATCACGCCGTCCGCAGACTTCTTCTCCGAGCCGCACGTCGAAAGCCTGATCGGCTACGCCAAGGTCTTCCACGCCGCGGGCATCAGCTGGACGCTCAGTTCCAAGGCTTCCGAGGCCGCGAATTTCGCCCTCTTCATCGGCAACTACGAGCCAGATGCAGAAGATCTCGCTGCGCGTGCGCGAGGAGGCGCAGAGGCTCGGCGTCAAGCGCATCGTCATCGGCGAGTGCGGCCATGCCTGGCGGGTGGCGTACAGCTACTGGAACACGCTGATCGGTCCGTTCGACTGGCTCGACTCGCGCTACCCGGTGCCGCAGCACATCTGCGAAATGACCTACGACCTGATCCAGCAGGGTGCGCTGAAGTTCGACAAGGAAAGGAACGACGACCGCGTCGTCACCTTCCACGACTCGTGCAACGTGGCCCGTGCCTCGCGCATGGGCAGGATGCCCGGCGGGCAGTTCGTGATCCCGCGCGAGATCATCAAGTCGGTCGCCAACCACTTCCACGACATGGCGCCCGGCACCACCCACGACGCGACGTTCTGCTGCGGCGGCGGCGGCGGCCTCCTGACCGATGACCTGCTGGAACTTCGCGTCAAGGGCGCGCTGCCGCGCATGGAAGCATTGAAGCGCGTGGTCGACGATCACGGCGTCAACTTCATGGCTGCCATCTGCGCCATCTGCAAGGCGCAGTTCAGCAAGGTGCTGCCGTACTACGGCTTCGACATGAGCATGATCGGCGGCGTGCACCAACTGGTGAGCAAGGCCATCCGGCTCGGCGAGCACCGCTGAATCCCCCACGGACACAGGAAACCCACGACATGTCCCAAGCCGACACCCTCCAGGCGCAACCGCTGACCTTCCGGCGCTACAAGGACGGCGACCACAGGCCGCTGCCCTGGCAGCAGGAGATCTTCGACGCGGACCATTCGCACAAGTGTCCGACCTACATCCAGAGCACGCCGCCGTGCCAGGGCAGTTGCCCCGCGGGGGAAGACATCCGTGGCTACCTGAACATCGTGCGTGGCATCGAGAAGCCGCCCGCCGGCATGCCCTGGCAGGAGTACGCCTTCCGCCGCGCGACGCAGGCGAACCCCTTTCCATCGGTGATGGGCCGGGTGTGCCCCGCGCCGTGCGAGTCGGGCTGCAACCGCAACGAGGTCGAGGACTTCGTCGGCATCAATTCCGTGGAGCACTTCCTCGGTGACTACGGCATCGCCAACAAGCTGGCCTATCCGAAGCCGTCGGCCCCCACCGGCAAGAAGGTGGCCGTGATCGGCGGCGGGCCGGCCGGCCTGTCGGCGGCCTACCAGCTCGCGCTCAACGGCCACGCGGTCACGATCTTCGACGAGCGCAGCGAACTCGGCGGCATGATGCGCTACGGCATCCCGGGCTTTCGCACGCCGCGCGACGTGCTCGACGCCGAGATCCAGCGCATCCTCGACATCGGCGTCCAGACGCGCATGAACTGCCGTGTCGGCACCGACGTGGAGATGGCGCAGGTCCGTGCCGAATTCGACGCCGTCTTCCTCGGCCTCGGTGCCCAGGCCGGACGCCCGCTTCCGGTGGAAGGCGCCGACGCCCCGAACTGCGTGACCGCCACCGCGTTCCTGAAGGCCTTCAACGACGGACGCATGCGCCATGTCGGCAAGCGGGTCGTGGTGGTCGGCGGAGGCGACACCTCGATCGACGTGGCCACCGTGTCGCGCCGTCTGGGCCACATCGAGAAGATCAACGAAAGCGACCGCCCGGAGCATGCGATCGCCGGCTATGCGGCGCAGGACGTGGCCGAGGTCTCTGCCAAGCAGGGCGCCGAGGTCACGCTGACGTCGATCTTCGCGATCGACAAGATGCAGGCCAGCCGGCACGAGGTGGAGCAGGCGCAGGCCGAGGGCATCGCCATCCGCGGTGGCATGGCGCCGGTGTGCGTGCTGCGCGGTCCCGACGGGCGCGCGGTCGGCCTGCGCGTGGTGCGCTGCGAGGCGAAGATCGTCGGCGGCAGGCTCGAGATCAAGAACATCGAAGGCACGGAAGAGGACATCCCGGCCGACCTGATCGTCTCGGCGATCGGGCAGGCGGTCGACTTCACCGGCCTGGCCGAGTTCGACAACGGCAAGGGCGGCATCAACGCCGACCGCAACTACCAGGTGCAGGGCCAGGCGGGCGTCTTCGTCGGCGGCGACGTGGTGCGCCCTCACCTGCTGACCACCGCGATCGGCCATGGCGCGATCGCGGCCGACGGTATCGAACGCTTCCTGCGCGGCGAAGCCGCGGAGAAGCGGCCGAAGATCGACGTGCACAGCTTCGACCTGCAGCGCAAGATGATCGAGAAGGGCCTGACCTTCGGTGAGGTGCACGAGCCGATCCGCGGCACCGACAGCAACAGCGGGGCGATCCACAACTTCGACAACCGCAGCGACCGCTATGTGATCCCGCACGAGGAGCTCTTCCTCGGCCACTTCCAGCACACCGCGCGCAACCGCCGCAAGATCGTCACGCTCGACGCGGTGCAGGCGCTCGGCAACTTCGAGGAACGGGTGGTCACGCTGACCGAAGCCGAAGCCGTTGCCGAGGCCAAGCGCTGCATGAGCTGCGGCCAGTGCTTCGAGTGCGACAACTGCGTCGTCTACTGCCCGCAGACGGCAGTCTTCAAGGTGCCCAAGGCGAAGGCGACGATCGGGCGCTACGTCGACACCGACTATGCCAAGTGCATCGGCTGCCACATCTGCAAGGACGTCTGCCCGACCGGCTACATCCAGATGGGGCTCGGCGAGTGAGCGCGCAAGAGGGGCCCCGCAAAGCGGGGACGAAGCCGAACCGCCCCACTCCCCCCCTTGTGTGGGGGAGGCCGATAATGGTCGAGGAGCGCCGCGCCTTCGCGCGCCGCGCTGCGGCCGTGCTGGCGTTGGCCTGCGCGGCCTTGTCAAGCCACGCGCCGTCACCGGCGAGCGAACTGGTGACGAATCGCGGGCTGGGGCCGACGATCGAGCCGGCGCGCGGCGAGAAGTGCGTCGCCGATGCGGCGTTCATGCGCCGCAACCACATGGATCTGCTCAGGCACCAGCGCAACGAGACGGTGCACCTGGGCGTGCGCGACGCGCGAGCCAGCTTGAAGGGCTGCATTGCCTGTCATGCCAGCACCGCGAGCGGCAGCGTCGCGCTGGCGAAGACCGACTTCTGCGTCAGCTGTCACAGTTACGCGGCGGTCACGATCGATTGCTTCGAGTGCCATGCGAGCAAGCCGCCGGCGTCGGCCTCGCTGCCGCCGAACCACCCGCAGGCCGGCACCGGCGCGGCGAGGCTGGTCGCGCAATGGCGCCAGAGTTCGGCGCGGTCGGGGAGTGTCCGATGAAGCCCGCGCGCGACAGCGGTGCGAGCCAGGCCCTGAGCGGCCGCCGTTCCTTCCTCGGCCTGGCCGCGACCGCTGTCGGCGGCGTACTGCTCGCGCCCGGCATCCACCTGATGGAAATCGCGCAGGCGGCAGTGCCCGGTGCGGCAGCCGCGGGTGCCAATTCGAAAGTGCGGTGGGGGCTGCTGATCGACACCACGAAGTGCGCCACCGGTTGCACCGACTGCGTCGGGGCCTGCAACGCCGAGAACGGCCTCGATCCGGGGCTTTCGCCGACCTCGGCGCAATGGATCCGCAAGGTCGAGATCAAGCAGATCAAGACCGGGCGGGCGCAATCGCTGCCCGTCATGTGCCAGCACTGCGCCGAGCCACCCTGCGTCGACGTGTGCCCGACGGGAGCCTCGTTCAAGCGTGCCGACGGCATCGTGCTCGTCGACCGCCACAGCTGCATCGGCTGTCGCTACTGCGTGATGGCCTGCCCCTACAAGGCACGCTCCTTCGTGCACGAGCCGCTCACGAACCAGAAGCCCGACGTGCCACGTGGCAAGGGCTGCGTCGAAGGTTGCACGCTGTGCGTCCACCGCATCGACAAGGGTGGCACGCCGGCCTGCGTGGAGGCCTGTGCGAAGGCCGGTCACAACGCGATGCTGTTCGGCGACCTGAACGATCCGGCGAGTGCGATCTCGATCCGCATTCGCGAGGTCGGGACGATGCAGTTGCGCGCCGACCTGAAACTCGACACCGGCGTGCGCTACCAGGGGCTGTGATGACGACGCCCACGCCCCCTCCTTTCGCTGCCCCGCCGGGGGGCGCGGGCCTCCAGGGGCCACGGGCCCCTTCCCCCCGGCCCCCCGGGCGGAACCGTCATGAACTCCCGCTTCGGCCCCGGGCATTTCTACGCCGTGCTTGCGCTCGGCGCCTTGCTGGTGCTGGCCGGGTTGGGCAGCGCGCATTACATGGAGGAGCACGGCCACGTCGTGACCGGCATGACCAACCAGGTCGTGTGGGGCCTGCCGCATGTGTTCGCGATCTTCATGATCGTCGCCGCCTCGGGGGTGCTCAACGTGGCTTCGATCGGCTCGGTCTTCGGCGTTGCCGCGTACAAGCCGCGCGCGCGCCTGTCCGGGCTGCTGTGCCTGGCGTTGCTGGCCGGCGGGCTGATGGTGCTGATGCTCGACCTCGGTCGGCCCGACCGCGTGATCGTCGCGGCCACGCACTACAACCTGCGCTCGGTCTTCGCTTGGAACGTGTTCCTCTACTCGGGCATGTTCGCCATCGTCGCGCTGTACCTGTGGACGATGTTCGAGCGCGCGATGAACCGCCATTCAAGGGCTGCCGGCCTGCTGGCGCTGGTCTGGCGCTTCGTGCTGACCACCGGCACCGGCCTGATCTTCGGCTTCCTCGTGGCGCGCCAGGCCTACGGTTCGGCGCTGCTGGCGCCGCTGTTCATCGTGCTGTCCTTCGCCTGGGGGCTGGCGGTGTTCCTGATCGTGCAATCGGTCCTGTACGCCTGGAATGGGCAAGTACCGGACAGCACGGTGCAGCGTCGCATGGCCCGCTTGCTGGGGGTCTTCGTCGCCGCGGCGTTCTACCTGGTACTGGTGTCTCACCTGAGCAACCTTTACTTCGCCCGGCAGGCTGCCTTCGAAGCCTTCATCGCACGCGACGGGGGCGTGTTCCCCTTGCTGCTGTGGGGAGGCTATGTCCGTTGCCGGCACGCTGGCGCCGCTGTTGCTGCTGTTCCACCCCCGCCTCGGTGGACTTCGCAGCACGCTGCTGGCCGCGGCGCTGGTGGTGATCGGCGCGTTCGCCTGGTTGTACGTGTTCATCATCGGCGGGCAGGCCTTCCCGTTGGAGATCTTTCCGGGCTTCGCCGCGTCGAGCAGCTTCGGCGACGGTGCGATCGCGAACTACACGCCGCGCCTGCCCGAATGGCTGCTCGGACTGGGCGGCGTGGGTGCGGCCTTCGTGCTGACCGCCATCGGTGCGCGCGCGCTCGATTTCATGCCGAAAGACGGCCTCGCCACCCCGAAGTCCGCAGCCGCCAAGGATGTCGCATGAAGGCGCCTCGCCTGCTGATCTCGGCTGCCCACAAGTCTTCCGGCAAGACGACGGTCAGCGTCGGCCTCTGCGCCGCGCTGCGAGAACGAGGCCTGGCGGTGCAGCCCTTCAAGAAGGGACCCGACTACATCGATCCGATGTGGCTGGCGCAGGCGGCGGCGCGCGATTGCTACAACCTCGACCCCTTCCTGTCGGGCCGCGACGAGATCCGCGCGGCCTTCGGCAAGCATTCGGCCGGCGCCGACATCTGCATCGTCGAGGGCAACAAGGGCCTGTACGACGGCCTGGCGCTGGACGGCAGCAACAGCAACGCCGCGCTGGCACAGATGCTCGGCCTGCCGGTGCTGCTGGTGCTCGATGCCAAAGGCATGACCCGCGGCGTCGCGCCGCTGATCCTCGGCTATCAGGCCTTCGACCGCAGCATCCGTATCGCCGGCGTGGTGCTCAACAGGCTTGGCGGTAGCCGGCACGAGGCCAAGCTGCGCGCCGTCATCGAGCACTACACCGATGTGCCGGTGATCGGCGCCGTGGCCTGCGAAGCCGGCCTGAACCTGACCGAGCGCCACCTCGGGCTGATGCCCAGCGCGGAGCTCGACGATGCCGCCGGGCGCGTGCGAAACCTGGGCCTGCGCATCGCGGCCCAGGTCGACCTGCAGCGTGTGATCGACCTGGCGAACGGCGCCGAAGCGCTGCCCGAGACGCGCAGCGTGAGACGCGGCGAAGGAGCGCGACCGCCGGCGCCGGTGCGCATAGGCATCGCCCGCGACAAAGCCTTCGGCTTCTACTACCCCGACGATCTGGCCGCCTTGCGCGCGGCGGGCGCCGAGCTGCTGCCCTTCGACACCTTGAACGACGCGCACCTGCCGCCGGTAGACGGTCTGTTCATCGGCGGCGGCTTCCCCGAGGTCTACATGAGCCAGCTCCAGGCCAACGCCAGCCTGCGCGGAGAGATCGCTGCCGCCATCGAAGGCGGTCTGCCCGCCTACGCCGAATGCGGCGGCCTGATGTACCTGGCGCGCAGCCTCACCTGGCAGGGTCGCACCTGCCGGATGGTCGGCGCGATCCCGGGAGACGTGACCGTGCACGAGCGGCCGGTGGGTCGCGGCTATGTGCGCCTGGCAGCCACCGCCCAGCACCCGTGGCAGGCGCCGTCCGATGCCGCCGCGGGTCGCGAAGTGTTCGCCCACGAGTTTCACTATTCGAGCCTCGACAACCTGGCGCCGGGCACGCGGTTTGCCTACCGTGTCGAGCGGGGTCACGGCATCGACGGCCAGCATGACGGACTGCTGCATCGCAACCTGCTGGCGTCGTATGCCCACCTGCGCAGCGGCGGCGGTGACGACTGGCCGGTGCGTTTCGTCGCGTTCGTGCGCGCGACGAAGCGCTCGGGCGACGCCGCCGTGGCGCAGAGCGAACTCGTGCGTGAGCCGGCCGCGGCCCTGTGAGAGTACGAGCATGAGCGCGACCTGCATCCCCGTCATCCAGCCCGCCGTGCGCAAGGTGCGCGTGGGCAGCCGCGACATCGAGACCGATTCCGAAGGTTACCTACGCGACCTCGACGAGTGGTGCGAAGACTTCGTGCGCGCCCAGGCCAAAGTCGAGGGGCTGGCGTTGACTGCAGAACACTGGCAGGTGATCGACTTCCTGCGCGCGTACTACGCCGAACACGGCGTGCAGGCGCAAGTGCGGGCGATGATCCGCCACTTCGCGCAGGCCTGGGGGCCTCGGCGCGGCAACAACCACTACCTGCACCAGATCTTCCCGCGCGGCGGGCCGCAGAAGCAGGGCAACCGCCTGGCCGGCCTGCTGCGCACCAAGGGCGAACACTGAGCAAGGAAGCCGGAAGCCACCATGTTCACATTGACCAGCGCCGCGGCGCAACAGATTCAACAGGCCGCCATGGCCGGCGAGGCGCAGGGCCTGGCGCTGCGCATCGCCGCGCAGCACGCGGCCGACGGATCCATCGAGTACGGCATGGGCTTCGACGAAGCGCAGGACGATGACATGCGCCTGATGCTCGAAGGAGTGGCGGTGGTCATCGCCGACCCGCACCAGCCGCTGCTCGAAGACACGGTGCTCGACTTCGTCGAACTCGAGCCGGGCGCGTTCAACTTCATCTTCATCCCCGGCGGCGTCGAGCGAGCACCGGTGGCCAAGGCGACGGGCTGCGGCGGCGGCTGCGGCAGCTGCGGCAGTTGATCTGCGCCCTGGCCAGCCAAGGAGAAGCCCATGAATTCATTCGTCGATATCCCCGCGCTGATGGCGGCCTGCCGCGCCGTCTGCGGGACGGTGTATCTGGTCGGTGCCGGCCCGGGCGACCCCGAGTTGCTCACCTTGCGCGCCGCCCGCCTGCTCGCGCAGGCGGACGCGGTGGTGTACGACCATCTGGTCGGCCCGGAGGTGCTGGCGCTGATCGGCAGCGATGCCGAGCGCATCTATGTCGGCAAGGAACGCAGCCACCACAGCATGGCGCAGCAGGACATCAATGCCCTGCTCGTGCAGTTGGCGCGCGCCGGTCGGCAGGTCGTCCGGCTCAAGGGCGGCGACCCCTTCGTCTTCGGCCGCGGTGGCGAGGAATTGCAGGTTCTGGCCGCCGAGGGCATTCCGTTCCAGGTTGTACCGGGGATCACCGCCGCATGTGGCGTGGCCAGCTATGCCGGCATCCCGCTCACGCATCGTGACTACGCGCAAAGCTGCACCTTCGTCACCGGCCACCTGAAGGACGGCAGTTGTGACCTCGACTGGCCTGCGCTCGCCCGGGCGCGCCAGACGGTCGTGATCTACATGGGCCTGTCAGGGCTGGCAACCATCTGCGCGCAACTCGTCGCACACGGTTTGCCTGCGAACTGGCCAGCGGCCGTGGTGGAGCAGGGGACTCTGGCCTCGCAGCGCGTGGTCTGCGGGACGCTCGCAACGCTGGCCGACACGGTCGCGCGGGAAGGCCTGCGATCGCCTTGCCTGACGATCGTCGGTGAAGTCGTGCGATTGCGTGACGAGCTCGCCTGGTTCGCGACCCAAGGCGTGGTCGAGCCCGCCATCGTCGAGCCTTCCACCGCTGCGGCCTGAAGCGAGACACGGCCTCTGCTCTCGCGCAGTTGCCGCTGCGAAGGCGGCCGGAAACGACGCTCAGCGCATCGGCTTGCGAGGCGCCTCGTCAGCCTGCGCCGCGCCGGCTGGTGTGGCGCGGAACTCCACCGCGAAGACCGCCGCTTCAACCCGCGAACTCAGGCTCAGCTTGGACAGGATGTGCCGCACGTGCAGCTTCACGGTGTCGTGGCTGATCTCCAGCGCCCGGGCGATGGTCTTGTTGCTCTCTCCTCGCGCCAGGTGGTCGAGAATCTGGCGCTCGCGCTCGGTGAGCGACGCGAACTGGCTGTTCCGGCTGTCGCCCTTGGGGCCCGACTGCAGCATTTGCGCCAGCTTCAGCGTCATTGCCGGCGCGACCACCAGTTCGCCGCGTGCCGCGCGGCCTATGGCACCGATCACCTCCTCGGGTTCCATGTCCTTCAGCAGGTAACCGCGCACGCCGGCGCGCAGTGCGGCGGCCATGTCTTCTTCGGCGTCGCTCATCGTCAGGATCACGATCGGGGTGTCGCAGCCCTGCTGGCGGATGCGTCGGGTCAGCGTCAGGCCGTCGATGCTCGGCATGCGCAGGTCGAGCACCAGCAGGTCGGGCTGGTGCTCGCGCAGCAGCGGCAGCACCACGTCCGGATCGCCAGTGGCGGCCAGGACATGCATGCCGCCGCGTCGCTCCAGCAGCTCGGTCAGACCATTGCGGCACAGCGCATGGTCGTCGACCAGGACCACCCGCAGCGGCGCACTCACGATGATCCTTTCAGGCTGACGGTGACCATCGGGATGCACAAGCGCACCCGCGTGCCACCGCCCGGTCGGGCCTGGATGCTCAGCGCGCCGCCGACCCGCTGGGCACGCTCGTGCATGATCTCCAGGCCAAAGTGGCGCTCGCTCGCAGGGGCTCGGTCCGCCGCGGAACCGGCGGTCGACGGCAGCCCAGCGCCGTCGTCTTCGATCGTGATGTCGATTTGACGGCTTCCCTGCTCGATCAGCACGCTGGCCCGCGTGGCGCGCGAATGCTTGGCAACGTTGGCCAGCGCCTCCTGGACGATGTGAAACACCTGCACCTCCTGCTCGACCGTCAGCTTGAGCTCAGCGGCGCGATTGTCAAGCATCAGGGGAATGCCGGTTCGGCCGGCGTAGCCGGCCTGGATGGCCTGCAACGCGTGCAGCAAGCCCTTGGGGTCCATGCGGGTGCGAAAATGAGTCAGGATCTCGCGCAAGCTGGCGTGTGCGTCGCTCACCGCCTCGCGCAGATCGGCGTGGTACCGCAGCGAGCGCTCGTCGTCGTGCTGCAGCATCGCGTCATGCAGTAGCGGCAGGCGCATCTTCATGTACGAAAGCGTCTGTGCCACCGCGTCGTGCACCTCGTTGGCCAGCATCTGGCGTTCGTGCAGAACGACGGCGCGGAGGTGTTCGCGTTCCAGCCTTGCGTTGTGCAGGGCCAGGCCCAGCAATTCCCCGACCGATCGCAGCACGGCGGTGATGTCCGGGCCGGGTTGCGCCTCGCTGTCGAAGAACAGGTTGTAGATGCCCAGCACCTGGTCGCGGTGTCGAAGCGGCACCGCCAGCACGCGGCTGCACCGATGGCCGAAGTAGTCTTCGCCGTGACTGCGCTGCGCGCAGAGCTTGAGGTCGCCTGCCCAAACCAGGGTCCCGTGCTCTACGGCCTGACCGCAGGCTCCGCAGTGCCGCTCTACCGAGCGCTCGGCCTGCATCACTTCCTGCGGCAGCCCGACGCTGCCCACCAGTTGCATGCGAGTGCCGTCGCTGCTCAGGGCGCGCACCGCCCCGGCCTGCGCGCCGGCCAGCCGCACTACGGGGACCAGAAATCGTTCGAGCTGGGCCTCGAGGTTGTCGCTGTCGGCCAGGCCTGCGGTGATTTCGACGAACAGGTCGCCCACCGGTGGCAGCTCGGTGGGGGATGACGGTTCGGAAATGATCTGCGGCGGGTTCATGGCAACTTGGCGATGCGGTTCGCCGATGGCGGGCGCGGCGTGAGCACAGGATTGGAAACCATTCCACACCAGCGCACCATCCATTCTGACCCCACACGGCCTCGCAGCAGCACCGAGGGTGCTGGCCCCGCGAACTACCCATATGGGCTACGGGGTGATTACCCGTCCCGGCTATAGACGCGGCCACACGCGCTTGCGCTAATTGGGGAACGAGACAAGGCTCGCCGTGACGGGCGTCCACAGGCGCTGCCCGGCCTGCCCGCTGGCCGATCCACCCGCGAGATTCCCACCACGAGCATGGCCGCCACCCCGCTTCACGACCCCACGAGCGCGCCGCTGCCCGAAGCCAGCACGGAAACCCGCGACACCACCTGCTACATGTGCGCCTGCCGCTGCGGCATCCGCGTCCACCTGCGCGATGGCGAGCTGCGCTATATCGAGGGCAACCCGGACCACCCGCTGAACCAGGGCGTGATCTGCGCCAAGGGCTCGTCGGGCATCATGAAGCAGTACTCGCCGGCCCGGCTGACCAAGCCGCTGCTGCGCAAGCCGGGCAGCGAGCGCGGCGACGGCGAGTTCGTCGAGATCGAATGGGACGAGGCGCTGACGATGGTGGAGCAGCGCCTGCAGAAGATCCGCGCCACCGACCCGAAGCGCTTCGCCCTCTTCACCGGACGCGACCAGATGCAGGCGCTGACGGGGCTGTTCGCACGTCAGTTCGGCACGCCCAACTATGCGGCGCACGGCGGCTTCTGCTCGGTCAACATGGCCGCCGGAATGATCTACACGATCGGCGGCTCGTTTTGGGAGTTCGGCGGGCCCGACCTCGACCGCGCCAAGCTGTTCGTGATGATCGGCACTGCCGAAGACCACCACAGCAACCCGATGAAGATCGCGTTGTCGAAGTTCAAGCGCGCAGGGGGCCGCTTCGTCTCGATCAACCCGGTGCGCACCGGCTACTCGGCGATCGCCGACGAGTGGGTGCCGATCAAGCCGGGCACCGACGGCGCGCTGCTGCTGGCGCTGATCCACGAGATCATCGCGCTCGGCTTGTACGACCGCGAGTTCCTGGCGCGCTACACCAACGCCGGCCAGCTCGTGAACCAGGACGGCGCCAGCAACGACTTCGGCATGATGCTGCGCGACCCGCAGGGCGATGTCGGCAACCCGCTGCGGCCGGCCAACTTCCTGTGGTGGGACCGGCTCGGCAACAGCGTGGTGGCTGACCACACCGATGGCACCGACCCGGCACTGCTGGGGCACTTCGCGCTGTCTGACGGCACCTCCGCCGTGCCGGCCTTCCAGTTGCTGCAGGAGCGGGTGAAGACCTACACGCCGGAGTGGGCCGAAGGCATCACCGGCATCGCGGCGGCGCACCATCCGCCGCCTCGCGCACGAGATGGGCATCACCGCGCGCGACCAGAAGATCGAGCTGCCGATTGCCTGGACCGACTGCTGGGGCAAGCGCCACGACTCGGTCAAGGGCAACCCGGTCGCTTTCCACGCGATGCGCGGGTTGGCGGCGCACTCGAACGGCTTTCACACCATCCGCTCGCTGGCGATATTGATGAGCCTGCTGGGCACGATCGATCGCCCCGGCGGTTTCCGCCACAAGGCGCCGTACCCGCGCGCGGTGCCGCCCAATGCGCGTCCACCGAAAGGTCCCGAGGCCGTGCAGCCGAACACGCCGCTCGCCGGCGCGCCGCTCGGCTGGCCCGAGAGCCCCGACGATCTCTTCGTCGATGCCGAGGGAGGCCCGGTGCGCATCGACAAGGGATTTTCGTGGGAGCACCCGCTGTCGGCCCACGGGCTGATGCACAACGTCATCACCAACGCATGGCGCGGCGACCCCTACCGCATCGACACGCTGCTGATCTTCATGGCCAACATGGCGTGGAACTCGACGATGAACACATCCGAGGTCCGCAAGATGCTCAACGACAAGGCCGCGGACGACGAGTACAAGATCCCGTTCCTCGTCGTCTGCGACGCCTTCCAGTCGGAGATGACGGCCTATGCAGACCTGGTGCTGCCCGACACCAGCTACCTCGAGCGCCACGACTGCATGTCGATGCTCGACCGGCCGATCTCCGAGTTCGACGGGCCGGTCGATTCGGTGCGCGTTCCGGTGCTGCCGCCGACCGGCCAGTGCCGGCCGTTCCAGGAGGTGCTGGTCGAACTCGCCTCGCGGCTCAAATTCCCGGCCTTCGTGAAGCCCGACGGCACGAGGAAGTTCCGCGACTACCCCGACTTCATCGTCAACTACGAGACCGCGCCCGGCTCGGGCATGGGCTTCCTGGCCGGTTGGCGCGGCAAGGGCGGCGAGAAGTCGATGCGCGGCGAGCCGAACCCCAACCAGTGGGAGATGTACGCGAAGAACAACTGCGTCTTCCACTACAAGATGCCGCCCGAACACCAGTACATGCGCAACTGGAACCAGGGCTACATGGCGTGGGCGCAGAGCGCCGGGCTGCGGCGCGACAACGATCCGATCGTGATCCACATCTATTCCGAGTTCCTGCAGGGCTTCCGGCTCGCGGCGCAGGGCAAGCGCAGTGGCAAGCAGCCGCCCGAGCACCTGCGCAAGCGGGTCGAGACCTACTTCGACCCGCTGCCCTTCTACTACTTGCCGCTCGAAGCGCAGGTGACCGACACGACGCGCTACCCGCTCAACGCGGTCACGCAGCGACCGATGGCGATGTACCACTCTTGGGATTCGCAGAACGCATGGCTGCGCCAGATTCACACCCACAACTATCTGTTCGTCAACCCGGTGGTGGCGCGCGCGGCAGGCATCGCCGACGGCGGCTGGATGTGGGTCGAGTCGCCGTGGGGCAAGGTGCGCTGCATGTGCCGCTACTCCGAAGCCGTGGAACCCGGCACGGTGTGGACCTGGAACGCGATCGGCAAGGCGCAAGGCGCATGGGGTCTGGCGAACGACGCCAACGAGTCGCAGCGCGGCTTCCTGCTCAATCACCTGATCAGCGAAGAGCTGCCCGTGGGTGGCCACGGCGGGGCGCCACTGTCCAACTCCGATCCGATCACCGGCCAGGCCGCGTGGTACGACGTGCGCGTGCGCATCAGCCCGGCCGGGGCCGACGAGCCGGCGCAGACCTGGCCGCAGTTCAAGGCCGTGCCGGCGGCACCCGGCACCAGCGCCGCGACGCCGCGCTGGCGCGCCTATTTCGCGGGCCGGGAGGCGAAGAAGTGACGCAACTCGCCCTGGTCATCGACCTCAACGTCTGCGTCGGCTGCCATGCCTGCGTGACCAGCTGCAAGCAGTGGAACACCTCGGGCGCGGCGGGGCCGATGACCGACATGGCCCCGTACGGCGCCGATCCGAACGGCACCTTCTTCAACCGCGTGCAAACCTTCGAAGTGGGCGAGTTCCCGAGCACGCTGACGGTGCACTTTCCGAAGTCCTGCCTGCACTGCGAGGACCCGCCATGCGTGCCGGTATGCCCTACGGGCGCGAGCTACAAGCGCCCCGAAGACGGCATCGTGCTGGTCGACTACGACAAGTGCATCGGCTGCAAGTACTGCTCCTGGGCCTGCCCCTACGGCGCGCGCGAGTTCGACGAGCAGCGCAAGGTCATGACCAAGTGCACGCTGTGCGTCGACCGCGTGCACGACGCCGCGCTGCCCGAGCGCGAACGCAAGCCCGCCTGCGTGCTGGCCTGCCCCACGAGCGCGCGCCTGTTCGGCGACATCCACGACCCCGTGTCGGTGGTTTCCAAGGCCATCCAGGAGCGCGCCGGCTATGCGCTGATGCCCGAGTGGGGCACCCGCCCGGCGAATCACTACCTGCCGCGTCGGCGCACCGAAATCAAGATCCACCCGGAGGACCTGGAGCGGATCGACAACCCGTTGAAGATCGACGGCAGGGAGCCCGGGCATCCGCACCGCGAACCCGCGCGCGAAGACTTCGCCACCTGATCCCGCCAATTTGCACAGCGCATGAAACCCGCCTACTCGGTCATCTTCCTGACCACCCTCATCGGTGCCGCCCAGGGTCTCTTGCTGGCGTTGTTCGCGGCTGACCTGCTCGCCCCGACGGGCGCCGCGCCGACCTTTCAGGTGGTCGGCAGCGTTCTGGCACTGGGCCTGAGCGGCCTCGGCCTGGTCGCGTCGTTCTTCCATCTCGGTCACCCCGAGCGCGCCTGGCGCAGCGCCGCGATGTGGCGCACCTCCTGGCTGTCGCGCGAGGTGATCGCGCTGCCGCTGTTCATGCTCGGCCTGCTGGTCTACGGTGCGGCGCACGCTATGGGCTCGGAGGGCACGGTGGCGATCGGCGCAGTGGTCGCATTGCTCTGCGTGGCGCTTTTCGTGTGCACCTCGATGGTCTACGCGTCGATCCGTTTTCTGCAGGAATGGGCCAGCCCGCTGACCGTGGCGAACCATGTGCTGTTCGGCTGCGCGTCCGGTTTCACGCTGGCCAGTCTGCTGGCCGCGCTGGCGGCACCCGGCTGGACGCCGGCCTACGCGCTGGCAGCGGGAGCACTGACGCTGGCGGCGCTGGTCACTCGCGCGGCCTCGCTGCGGCGCAACGCCACGCTGAAGCCGAAGTCCACCGTACAGACCGCGCTGGGCGTCAAGCACCCTCGCATCGTGCAGACGGCGCAGGGATTCATGGGCGGCTCGTTCAACACGCGGGAGTTCTTCCACGGCCGCAGCGCCACCTGGCTTCGCGGCGTCAAGTGGGTCTTCCTGCTGCTCGTCTTCCCACTGCCGCTGCTGTGCCTCGCCGCCGGTGTTTCTGCCGGGTCGATCGCGCTGCTGGCCACCGCCTTCGGGTTGCAGTACCTGGGCCTGCTGGCCGAGCGCTGGTTCTTCCTCGCACAGGCCAACCATCCGCAGAACCTGTACTACCAGGCGATCTCCTGAAACGCACGCCGGCCACGAACGATGACTTCTGAACGGGACGCCGGATGATCGCCTTGACGCGCTCAAGTCGCCTGCGCGACTCGGGCCTGCTGCTGGTGCTGGGGCTAGTGCTGGCGCTGCCCGCACAGGCGACGGTCGCGGCAGGCGCCACCTCCGCAGTGGCCTGGTGGGTGTGGCCGCTGGCCCTGTTTGTCGCCTGCTTCCTGATCGGCATCGTGGCCGTGCCGGCCGGCATCGGCGGCGGCACGCTGTTCGTACCCCTGATCGGCGGCTTCTTCCCGTTCCACCTCGACTTCGTGCGGGGCGCGGGCCTGCTCGTGGCGCTGGCCAGCGCCTTGGCGGCCGCGCCGGTGCTGCTGCGCAGCGGGCTGGCCAGCCTGCGCTTGGCGTTGCCTCTGGCGCTGCTGGCTTCAGCAAGTTCGATCGGTGGCGCCATGCTCGGCCTGGCGCTGCCGGCCGCTATCGTGCAGACCGCGCTCGGCGTCATCGTGCTCGGCATCGTGGTGCTGATGCTGTCGTCCAAGAAGTCCGAATTCCCGCAAGTGCCTGCGGCCGATCGGCTGTCCGCTGCGCTGCACATGAACGGCGTATTCATCGACGGCGCCAGCGGACGGCAGGTCGACTGGCAGGTGCACCGCACGCCGCTCGGGCTGGTGCTGTTCCTGCTGATCGGGGTGCTGGCCGGCATGTTCGGCATCGGTGCCGGCTGGGCCAACGTGCCGGCTCTGAACCTGCTGATGGGCGCCCCGTTGAAGATCTCGGCGGGCAGCTCGGGGCTGGTGCTGTCGCTGGTCGACTCGTCGGCCGCTTGGGTCTATCTGAACCGCGGCGCGGTGCTGCCGATGATCGCCGTGCCCTCGGTCATCGGCATGATGCTCGGTGCACGCATCGGCGCACGCCTGCTCGACGTGCTCAAGGGTTCGGTGATCCGCAGGCTGGTGATCGCGCTGCTGCTGTTCGCCGGTGTCCGCGCGCTGCTGAAGGGAACCGGGTTGTGGCCTTGAACGAGCGCGCCGTTTCACCGCTGGCGGCACCGCAGCCGACCGCGCAGCTGGTCTACGCGACGCTGCTCGACTGGGGTGCGCGCATCGGCTTCCTGCTGCTGGTGGCCGGCTTCGCGGTCTACCTTCTCGGCTGGCTGCCGCCCCACGTGCCGGTCGAGCAACTGCCCGGCCTTTGGAACCAGCCGGTGTCCGTCTACCTGCAGCGCACCGGCACCCCGACCGGCTGGGGCTGGCTGGCGCTGGCGCACAGGGCCGACCTGCTCAATCTGGTCGGCGTTGCGCTGCTGGCGGCCTGTTCGTTGCCGCCGCTGCTGGCCGTGATCCCGCTCTACCTGAGGCGGCGCGACCGGATCTTCGCCGCCCTCTGCGCGCTCCAGGTGGTCGTGATCGCGCTGGCCGCGTCGGATGTGTTGACGGCGGGCCACTGAACATGTCCCAGGCCTTCCACCGCCTGCTGCTCGCCACCGAGCGCACCGAGTTCGACGCCGGCGCCGAGCGCCTCGCGCTGGCCATGGCCCTGCGCTGCGCACAACGGCTTGCCGTCGTGATGCCGCTGACCAGCAACCCCGAGTACGAGGTCGTCGCGCCGCAGCTCGCCGAGCGCGCCGATCGCCAGGCCGCCTCCAGCCTGGCGCAACTGCGCGAGCAGGCCGTCGGCGCGGGGGTCGCGATCGACCTGCGGGTACGCCACGGCGCGGAAGCCTGGCGCGAGATCGTCGACGAGGCGCGCGAGCGGGTGGCCGACCTGATCGTGATCCGCCGTCGTGGCCGACGGGGCTTCCTCGCCAGGCTGCTGCTCGGTGAGATGGTCGGCAAGGTCGTCGCGCATGCGCCGTGCAGCGTGCTCATCGCACCGCGCGAAGCCCGGATGTGGACGCAGGGCGTGCTCGCGCCGATCGACCCGCAAGCGCCCGACACGCGCGTCGTCGCGCTGGCGGCGACCCTTGCGCGCGACTGCGCGCTACCGCTGACCATCGTCGCCGCCGTCAGCAACGAATCAGCCCAGGCGCGCCATCAGGCCGAGGCCACGTTGGCGCAAGCAGTGCGGGCAGCCGACAGCGCGGCGGGCATACGGGCCGAAGCGCAGTTGCGCGTGGGCCGTGCGCACGAGCAGATCCTCGCCGCGGTCGGCACGACCGGCGCTGGCCTGATCGTGATGGGGCGCGATGGCGAGATACGGCCGGGCCGTGCCTGGCTCGGCGGCGTGACCCAGAGCGTCATCGGCTTGACTCAGTTGCCTGTGCTGGTGGCGGTGTTCCCTAACATGATGGAGTCTGCAGCAACATGAGCGACGCACTGGCCTATCTTCTCAAGGCCCGGCCCGAAGCGATGGGCCACTACTTCAGTTTCCTGAAGGATGCCGGCAAGCACCTCGACCCGAAGACGCGCAATCTGATCTCGGTGATCACCAAGGTGCATGCGCAGACAGAGCGCGGCTTGAAGCAATACCTGGGCCGCGCGCTGCGTGAAGGCTGCACGCCGATGGAGGTGCTCGACGCACTGCTGATGGCCTTCCCCGCGCTCGGCTTGGCCAAGATCATCTGGGCGGTCGACATCATCCTGGCGATGGACATCCCCGAGTTCAGACCCGAGGCGATGTCCTCGCCCGGCCAGTGGCACGACGTGATGGCTGCCGGCGAAATCAAGGCAGGCGCCGTGCTGCGCCTGGACTGCGACGGCCGTGGCCTGTTCGTCTACCGCGACAAGAAGGGCATCCGCGTCTACGACAGCCGCTGTCCGCACCAGAGCACCAACATCCCGCACCTGGCGCTGGACGGCAATATCTTGACCTGCCCCAAGCACCAGTGGGCATTCGACGTGCACAGCGGCGAATGCATCAAGAAGGGCAACAGCCCCTTGCGACGTTGGGAGTCGAAGGTGGTCAAGGGCCGCCTGATGGCTCTTTGGTAACCGCCCCTTCCCGGGCACTCGATAGACCCTTCAACTCAACATCACCGATGGAGACAAGCATGAACCTGACCCGCCACAAAACCCTCGCGCGTCTTGCGCTCGGCCCGCTGTGCCTGCTGCTGACCGCCCCTTGGGCACAGGCCACCGACGGCTATTTCGCCAATGGTTACGGCCTGAAGTCGATCGGCATGGGCGGCACTGCGGTTGCCGTCGCCCTTGAGCCCTTCGGAGGAGCGGTGAACCCCGGGGCGATGAGCTTCCTCGGAACCCAATTCCAGATTGGCGCGGCCTGGTTCAGCCCCGACCGCAGCGCCTCGCGCACGGGCTCGGGCACGCCCGACGGCACCCCAACCGGCGGTTGGGGAATCGACGGCAGCGCGACCAGTGGCAGCACCAACTTCGTCATCCCCGAGGTGGGTTTCAACTGGAGATACCGTCCGGACCTGGCCTTCGGGGTCACGGTGTTCGGCAACGGCGGCATGAATACCAGCTACCCCGGCGATCAGATTCCGGCCCAAAGCGCCTGTGCCGGGTTCAACCCGAATCCGGGCCCGTACAACCTGCTCTGCGGCAACGGCAAGCTCGGCGTCGACATGATGCAGCTGATGATCGCGCCCTATGCGTCTTGGCAGTTCACGAAGGGCCACTCGGTCGGCATCGCGCCGGTCATCGCCTACCAGCGCTTCAAGGTCGAAGGCCTGCAGGCCTTCGACAATCCGATGCTGTCGACCAGCCCGGGCAGCGTCACGAACAACGGTACCAGCGACTCCTGGGGCGCCGGCGTGCGCCTGGGCTACATGGGCGAGTTGAGCAAGCAGTTCGCGGTGGGCGCCGCGTACGCCAGCAAGATCAGCATGGGCGAGTTCGACGCATACAAGGGCCTGTTCGCGCAGGCGGGCAAGTTCGACATCCCGTCGAACTTCACGATCGGCGCGGAGCTGCGACTGACCGATCAATGGCTGTTCGCGCTCGACTTCGAGCGCATCTTCTACAGCGATGCCAAGTCCGTGAGCAACCCCAGTTCGCTGATCGGCGCCTGTGCCGGCAGTCCCGGCGGCCCCGGCGGCGTGCCCCCCCCGTAGCCCCCGTCCCCAGCAATTGCCTCGGCGGCGGCAATGGCGCGGGCTTCGGCTGGCAGGACATCGACGTCTGGAAGATCGGCGTCCAGTACCTGCTGAGTCCGCAGTGGACGCTGCGCGCCGGCTACAACCACTCGGGCAATCCGATCCAGCCGCAGGATGTCACATTCAACATCCTCGCTCCCGGCGTGGTGCAGAACCAGTGGTCGCTGGGGGCGAGCTGGAAACTCGACGCGCAGTCCGAGATTACCGGTGCCTTCATGTATGCGCAGAACAACTCGGTGACCGGCCCCAGCATGTTGCAAGGTTTCGGCGCGCCGCCGACGACCATCGAGACGATCCGGATGAAGGAGTACCTGCTGGGCATCGCCTACTCGCACTGGTACTGACGAATCTGGCAACCTCCGCATCGACCGCCAACGGCCGATGCGGCAACCTGAAGCGAGGAAACCGAACATGGCACACATCGTCATCGTCGGCGCCGGCCTGGGCGGCATGCCGGCCGCCTACGAAATGCGCGCACTGCTTCCCAAGGAGCACCGCATCACGATGGTCAACGCCGTCGACCACTTCCAGTTCACACCGTCCAACCCCTGGATCGCCGTGGGCTGGCGCGAACGCAAGGAGACGACGCTCGCGATCGCGCCGCTTCTGGAGCGCAAGGGTATCGGCTTCGTGGGCAAGCCGGTAGCGGCCATCGATGCCGCCGCCAGCCAGCTGACACTGGAAGGCGGCGATACGCTGGCTTACGACTACCTCGTCATCACGACCGGCCCCAAGCTCAGCTTCGACGAAGTGCCGGGCGCCGGCCCGCACGGCGGGCACACGCAGTCGGTGTGCACGGTTGGCCATGCCGAGGCCTTCTGGGCCGAGTACCAGGAGTTCCTGAAGGCGCCCGGCCCGGTGGTGATCGGCGCGATGCCGATGGCCAGTTGCTTCGGGCCGGCCTACGAGTTCGCGTTCATCCTCGACACCGATCTGCGGCGGCGCAAGCTGCGCAACAAGGTGCCGATCACCTTCGTCACCAGCGAGCCCTACATCGGACACTTGGGCCTTGGCGGCGTCGGCGACTCCAAGTCGATGCTCGAGTCCGAGATGCGCGGCCACGACATCAAGTGGATCACCAACGCCAAGACCACCAAGGTCGAGGCCGGCAAGATGTTCGTGACGCAGCTCGATGACCACGGCGCCGTGTACAAGGAGCACGAAGTCGCTTTCAAGCTGTCGATGATGCTGCCGGCATTCAAGGGCGTGGACGCGGTGGCCGCCGTGCCCAATCTGTGCAACCCGCGCGGCTTCGTGCTGATCGACGAGTTCCAGCGCAGCAAGGCCTACAAGAACATCTTCTCGGCCGGCGTCTGCGTCGCCATTCCGCCGGTCGAGGTCACGCCGGTCCCGACCGGTGCGCCGAAGACCGGCTACATGATCGAGACCATGACCACCGCCATCGTGCACAACATCGCCGACGAACTGGCCGGCAAGCCGGTCACCACGAAGGCTACCTGGAACGCGATCTGCCTGGCCGACATGGGCGACACCGGCGCGGCGTTCGTCGCCCTGCCGCAGATTCCGCCACGCAACGTCAACTGGTTCAAGAAGGGCAAGTGGGTCCACGTGGCGAAGATCGCCTTCGAAAAGTATTTCATGCGCAAGATGAAGACCGGCAATACCGAGCCTCTGTACGAGAAGTACGTCTTGAAGGCGTTGGGCATCGTGCGTCTGGTGGAGTGAGCGGACGCGCGATCCAGACGATCGGATTGCAGCAATGTCGTATCTCGATGACCCCCGTGTGCTGTTTGCTGCTGAGCGCACCTTGCTCGCCTGGCAGCGCACCGCGATCGCGCTGATGGGTTTCGGCTTTGTCGTCGAGCGCTTCGGCCTTTTCCTTCGCCTCGTCGGCAATCAACCGCCCACCGCGTCGCAGCGCGGCCTTTCTCTGTGGCTCGGGGTCGGCCTGTTGCTGATCGGTGCAGCTGTGGCGGTAATCTCCGCGTTGCAGTTCCGTACCGTCGTGCGCGGGATGGGGGGGAAGGAGATTCCGCACGGCTACTGGACCGGTCTGGGCGTCTGGCTCAACTTCCTGCTCGCCCTGGTGGCGCTCGTGCTGGCCGTGCACTTCGTCTGGTCGGCGTGAAGGCCTTCTGATGTAGACCAGACACGCGCGATGACGGCAGCGCCTGGCCCCGCATCGCGGCCGCCAGGACTGAACCTGCCCTTGGTCTGCGCAGTCCATGGCCAAGCGGTCATGAGACTTCCTTCGACCGCCCCTGTGTGTGCTGCGCGCTCCGCCACTCGCGTTTGGGTGGACCCGGCGAGCGGACGCCCCTGCGTTCAGTTCCAGCTTACTTCACGGTTCAATATTGCTTAGTTGTTCTTATCGATACGCGCTCCTACAGTTCCTGCCAGCACAACCCCGGGTGAAGGAGTTCTCATGGACCAGTCCAGCCGCTATGCCGACCTCAGCCTTCGCGAAGATGCTCTGATCCGCGAAGGCGGGCACATCCTGGTGGCGTACAAGATGAAGCCCAAGGAGGGTCACGGGTACCTGGAGGCTGCCGCGCATTTCGCGGCCGAATCGTCGACGGGCACCAACGTCGAGGTCTCGACCACCGACGAGTTCACCAAAGGGGTCGATGCGCTCGTCTACCTGATCGACGAGGCGACAGAGGACATGCGCATCGCCTATCCGCTGGACCTGTTCGACCGCAACATCACCGACGGGCGGATGATGCTGGTCTCGTTCCTGACGCTGGCGATCGGCAACAACCAGGGCATGGGCGATATCGAGCACGCCAAGATGGTTGACTTCTACGTGCCGCCACGCGCCATCCAGCTGTTCGATGGCCCGAGCAAGGACATTACCGACCTCTGGCGCATCCTGGGCCGACCGGTGAGGGACGGCGGCTACATCGCTGGCACCATCATCAAACCGAAGCTCGGCCTGCGCCCGGAGCCGTTCGCCGAGGCCGCGTACCAGTTCTGGCTCGGCGGCGACTTCATCAAGAACGACGAGCCGCAGGGCAACCAGGTATTCGCGCCGATGCGGCGGACCATTCCGCTCGTCTACGACGCGATGAAGCGCGCGATGGACGAGACCGGCGAGGCCAAGCTGTTCTCGGCGAACATCACCGCCGACGATCATTACGAGATGCTGGCGCGCGGTGAGTTCATCCTGCGCGAATTCGGTCCCGACGCAGACAAAGTGGCCTTCCTCGTCGACGGCTATGTCGGTGGCCCGGGAATGATCACCACGGCGCGGCGCAGCTTTCCCAATCAGTACCTGCACTACCACCGCGCCGGCCATGGGGCAGTCACCAGCCCGAGCGCGAAGCGCGGCTACACCGCCTACGTGCTGGCCAAGATGAGCCGGCTGCAGGGCGCCAGCGGCATCCACGTCGGCACCATGGGCTACGGCAAGATGGAAGGCGAGAAGGACGACCGTGCCATCGCCTACATCATCGAGCGCGACAGCTACACCGGCCCCATCTACCACCAGGAGTGGCTCGGCATGAAACCCACCACGCCGATCATCAGTGGCGGCATGAATGCGCTGCGCCTGCCCGGCTTCTTCGAGAACCTGGGCCACGGCAACGTGATCAACACCGCGGGCGGCGGCGCGTATGGCCACATCGACTCGCCGGCGGCGGGTGCGAAGTCGCTGCGTCAGGCCTACGAATGCTGGAAGGCCAGGGCCGACCCGATCGCGTGGGCAAAGGAGCACCGCGAGTTCGCGCGCGCCTTCGAGTCGTTTCCGAAGGATGCCGACGCGATCTTTCCGGGTTGGCGAGAAAGGCTGGCTGGCATGCATCGTTGAGGCGCAGCCGGTGCGGGTCGGTCTCGCGCAGGCGAACGCCGAGAGAGCCCACGCGCCGCCCTGGGCGCCGTTCCTGCCGCCGACCCGGTGAGCTGCGTCAAGGCGGCTGCACACGCACGAGGTCAGACTGTCCGGTGTGATGCGACGGCGCCTCGCTTCAATCGGCTGGGTCGCGCGCTGGCTGATGTTGGCGCTGGCGCTGACGCTCAGTGGCTCGGTAGTACCTGCCGAGCCTGCAGGCGCGGAGTCGGGTACGGCGCCACCGGCGGTGCTCGAGGTCTTCGTCCGCGAAGGGTGCCCACGTTGCGCCGACGCCAAGGTCTTCCTCGTGCAGTTGACGTCCATGCGGCCCGGGCTGCGCATCGTGCTCCGCCACGTCGATCAGGACGCGCAGGCGCGCGACGAACTCAGCGCCCGCTCGCGCGCCGCCGGGATCTGGCCGCCGGGGGTACCCACCTTCGTGTTCGACGGGCGGGTGATGGTCGGCTTCGACGATGCCGGCCACGCGGGGCGCGAGCTGATCGAATTGATCGACCACAGCGGTGGGCCGAAGGAGCAGGTCGATACTGCCCTGTTCGGCGCGCTCAGTGTGTCTCGCCTGGGTCTTCCGCTGTTCACGCTGGCCCTCGGCCTGCTCGACGGCTTCAATCCCTGCGCTATGTGGGTGTTGTTGTTCCTGCTGTCGTTGCTGGTGCGCCTCCGCAACCGTACTCGCATGGCGATCGTCGCCGGCACCTTTGTGCTGGTGAGTGGCGCGGTGTACTACGCCTTCATGGCGGCATGGCTGAACGTCTTCCTGGTCGTGGGCCTGTCGGCCGCGGTGAGTTCGACACTCGGCGTGTTGGCATTGGTCATCGGGGCCTTCAACGTAAAGGACTTCTTCGCCTGGGGCCGCGGCCCGTCGTTGGTCATCCCGGCCTCAGCCAAACCGGGCCTGCACGCGCGCATGCGCCGGGTGACGCAGGCGCCCTCGCTGCCGTCGTCGCTGCTGGCGGTGGCGGCGCTCGCGGTGCTGGTCAACTTCGTCGAACTGCTGTGCACGGCCGGCTTTCCGGCGGTGTTCACGGCGGTGCTCGCGAAGCAAGACCTGACCCCCGCCGCGCACTATGCGTACCTCGGCCTGTACATCATGGGCTACATCGCCGACGACTCGCTGATGGTCGGCCTGGCGGTCACCGCGCTGAGCAGCGGCAAATTGACCGAACGTGCGGGGCGCTGGCTCAAGTTCCTGAGCGGCGTGGCGATGCTCGGCCTCGGTGCGGTCATCCTGTTGCGCCCAGGTTGGCTGCTTTGACGTGTGCTTACGAAGGCGTATGCCCAACGTCGCGTGGTTGGCGGGCCTGTCAGGATTGCGGGCCGGGCAGGGCTTGCCTATGCCTTCGTCTTTCGCTTCGACCCGCGCACCGGCGCCTGCACAGGCGGCGGCAGCCACTGCCGGTCATGCTCGGCAAGGTGGGCCTCGCCGTGTTCGAGCACGAAGTAGCGCAAGGCTTCGGCCGCCGGCGACAGCATCTTGGACTGCAAGTGCACGATATTCCAGGTGCGCACGACCGGGCCGGCCTGCAGTGGCACGACCTCGATCAGCCCGTTGCGCAATTCCAGCCCCAGCGTGTGCAGCGACAGGAAGCTCAGACCCATGCCCGCCATCACGGCCTGCTTGATGGTCTCGTTGCTCGACATCTCCATCGCGATGCGCGGCTGCAGGTGGTGATCCTGGAAGAAGCGGTCCATCAGCGAGCGGGTTCCCGACGCCGGTTCGCGCACGATCAAGGGGAAGTCGGCCAGGGCGGAGGCGGGGGGCTGGCCCATGGCCAGGATCGCGTGGCCGGGCGGCGCGACGAAGACATGGGGGTGCGCGGCGAAGGGTTCGGCGCGCGTGGCCATTTCCCTGGGCGGTCGGCCCATGATCGCCAGGTCCACCTCGCCCCGCTGCAGCAAGGTGACCAGCTCATCGCGGTTGGCGCCGACACGCAGGCGGAGTTCCACGCCGGGGTGCTCTTCGCGAAAGCGCGTCAGCAGGCGCGGCACGAAATACTGGGCCGTGCTCACGAGGCCCAGGTTCAGCAGGCCGGACTCCAGTTTGCGAAAGCGTGCCATCGCATCGTCGGCATCCTTAAGCGCCGCCAACAGCCGCCGAACGTGCACGATGAAGTACTCGCCGGCGGTGGAGAGCGTGACCGTGCGGCCGTGACGGTCGAACAGCGGCAAGCCGACCTGCGATTCGATCTCCTTGACTTGCATCGATACCGCCGGCGGCGTGAGGTGCAGCGACTCGGCCGCGCGAGCCATGCTGCTGTGCTTGGCGACCTCGGCAAAGACCCGGAGCTGGCGGAAAGTGATGTTCATAGGTCAGGGTTTCATGAAGTCCAAGCAAAGTAACTCTGACTTTCCTTGAAGGGAGTGGCACCCTACATTCAGCGCAAGCCGGCGTCAACCGCAACGCTGTAGCCTCGGAGACCTCCCGTGACCCCCATGACCCTGCGTGCCCTGATCTTCGACGTCGACGGAACGCTCGCCGATACCGAGAGCTCGCATCGCGCCGCATTCAACGTGGCCTTTGCCGAGGCGGGCCTCGACTGGCATTGGGACGAGCCGCTCTACACCCGGCTGCTCGACGTTTCCGGCGGCAAGGAGCGCCTCGTCCACTACTGGGGCCAGGTGAATGCCGGCGTCAAGGCGATCGACGGTGGCACGCTGGCCGATACGGTGCAGCGCATCCATGATCTCAAGACCGCGGCCTACGAGCGCATGGTGCAGGACGGCGCCGTGCACATGCGGCCTGGCGTGCTGCGCCTGATCGAATCGGCCTTCAAGGAAGGCTTGCGACTGGCCATCGCGACGACGACCTCGCCGGTCAACATCGGAGCCCTGTTGCGATCGTCGATCGGGCCCGGCTGGAGCGACTACTTCCAGGTCGTCGAAGACGCCTCTACGGCGCCGCGCAAGAAGCCGCATCCGCAGGTGTACCTGCAGGCGCTGCAGCGCCTGCAGTTGCCCGCAGCCGAGTGCCTCGCCCTTGAAGATTCGGCCAACGGCTTGAATGCAGCGCGTGCCGCCGGCTTGGCCACGGTGGTAACGCCCAATGCATTCACGGCGGCGAACGACTTCACCGGGGCGCTACGGGTCCTGCCCAGCCTGCAGGACACGACGGTGGCCGATTTGCGCGAATGGCATGCGGCGGCCCAGCGCTGACGCGAACCGTCGATTCACTTCGCAAACCGCCGCCTGAACCGAACCGGCGCCCCGAAAACGAAGTTTCAGAGAAGACGAAGTTTCAGAGAAAACGAAGTTTCAGAGAAGACTAACTTGTACTCAAGTTATGTCGTAGCTAAGGCCAACTTGTACTCAAGTTGTGTTGCCACCAGAGACGACCATGCCCCTTTCCCACCGCTCCACACTCACCCAGTACCTGATCGAACAGCGCCGCCGCTTTCCGGGCGCAAGCGGAGACTTCAATGCGCTGATCCTGGACGTGGCGCTGGCGTGCAAGGCGATCGCCCGAGTCGTGGCCTTCGGTGAGTTGAGCAGTGTGGCCGGCTCGCAAGGGGGCGAGCCGGGTGGCAATGTCAACGTGCAGGGCGAAACCCAGAAGCCGCTCGACGTCGTCAGCAACCAGGTCTTCACCCGCATGAACGAATGGGGCGGCCATTGCGCGGGCATGGCGTCGGAGGAGATGGATGGGCCCTACCAGATCCCCGCGCAGCACCCGCGCGGCAGATACCTGCTGGTGTTCGACCCACTGGACGGCTCGAGCAACATCGACGTGAACGTCTCGGTGGGCAGCATCTTTAGCGTGCTGCGCGCGCCTAAGGACGCGATCGACAGCGGGCGCGACGTCACGGAGGTCGACTTTCTGCAGCCTGGCGCTCTGCAGGTGGCCGCTGGCTACGCGCTGTACGGCCCGACCACCATGTTCGTGCTGTCGGTGGGCAACGGTGTCGTCGGCTTCACGCTCGACCCCAACCTCGGCGAGTTCATGCTGACCCATCCTCGCATCGAGGTGCCGGTCGACACGCAGGAGTTCGCGATCAATGCCTCCAACAGCCGCTTCTGGGAAACCCCGGTCAAGCGCTATGTCGACGAATGCCTGGCCGGCAAGACCGGTCCGCGCGGCAAGGACTTCAACATGCGCTGGATCGCCTCGATGGTGGCCGAGGCGCACCGCATCCTGATGCGTGGCGGCGTCTTCATGTACCCGCGCGACACCAAGGATCCGTCCAAGCCGGGCCGGCTGCGTCTGCTGTACGAGGCGAACCCGATCGGATTCATCCTCGAGCAGGCCGGCGGCCGCGCCAGCACCGGTCGCGTTGCGATGCTCGGCGTGCAACCGACGGCGCTGCACCAGCGCATAGGCCTGGTGTTCGGCTCGAAGAATGAGGTCGAGCGCATCGAGCGCTACCACGCCGAGCCGGTCGAGGTCGAGTTCAAGAGCCCGCTATTCGCCAAACGAAGCCTGTTCCGAGATTGAGAGGCTCCTAGCCTCGAGGACGCACCATGTCAGAACGCCACCCCATCATCGCCATCACCGGCTCGTCCGGCGCGGGAACCACGTCGGTCACGCGGACCTTCCAGAACATCTTCCGCCGCGAGGGCGTCAACGCCGCCATCATCGAAGGCGACAGCTTCCATCGTTTCGACCGCAAGGAGATGAAGCTGCGCCAGGCCGAGGCCGAGCGCGCGGGCAACAGGAATTTCAGCCACTTCGGCGCCGAAAACAATCTCTTTCCCGAGTTGGAAGCCCTGTTTCGCGACTATGCGACCAACGGCACCGGACAACGCCGCAAGTACCTGCATGACGCCGACGAGGCCGCGCCGTACAAGCAGGAGTCGGGCACGTTCACGCCCTGGGAGCCGATGCCCAGGGACACCGATCTGCTGTTCTACGAGGGCCTTCACGGCGCGGTGGTGACACCCGAGGTGAACATCGCGAAGCATCCCGATCTGCTGATCGGCGTGGTGCCGGTGATCAACCTGGAATGGATCCAGAAGATCTACCGCGACAAGACGCAGCGCGGCTACAGCACCGAAGCAGTGACCGATACGATCCTGCGCCGCATGCCCGACTACGTGAACTACATCTGTCCGCAGTTCACGCACACGCACGTGAACTTCCAGCGCGTGCCGATCGTCGACACCTCCAACCCGTTCATCGCGCGTGATATTCCGTCCGCGGACGAGAGCATGGTGGTGATTCGCTTCGCCAAGCCCAAGGGCATCGACTTCCAGTACCTGCTCAAGATGGTGCACGACTCGTGGATGTCGCGCGCCAACACCATCGTCGTGCCGGGCGGGAAGATGCAGCTGGCGATGGAACTGATCTTCACCCCCTTCATCTGGCGCATGATGGAACGGCGTCAAAGGGCGCTGGGGGTTCTTTGAAGTGACTGCCTTCTGGGCCCAGCGCTACGCCCTCGCGGGGGCAGGCTCCGCGCCCTGGCCTGCGCGCCGGCTGCCGGGAACCGCGGGAACTCAGCGCGGGGCTCTACTGGCGCGCCGTGCCGTTTGCGTGAACACAGCGCGCCCGCGCGCGCTGCGTTCGAGCTGGCGCGAGACGCTTCCGCAGACCAGGTCGCACAGCGCGAACACCGATTCGTCGGCGATGCGGTAGTAGACGCTGGTGCCTCGGCTCTCGCGCTCGACGAGGCCGTGCTGCATCAGCAGCGCCAGGTGGCGCGAAACGTTTGCCGCGGTGAAGCCGCAGAGCTGAGCCAGATCGCCGACATTGCGCTCGCCGCCGCGCAGCAGGTTGAGCAACGATAGGCGTGTTGGCTCCGACAGGGCCTGGAAATAAGAGGCCACTTGTTCCAGCGCTTCCTTCGGCAGACCTTCCATGCGGGGACACGCGTCTTGTTGCGAATGCGCAATCATGCCCGATCGACCTTTGCTAGTGTGGGGTGTTGCTTCAATCTCTACTTGACTCATTAGCTGATTGCGCAAATAATACACCATCAAGTTGCCACATGTCAGTACCTGTTTCGGGTGCTGCCAAGTTGGTCAGCCAGGAGCAAATGCATGTCGAAGATGATGTTGTCGGGCGTTGCGCTGGTCGTGGGCCTGCTGTTGCCGGCGGGGCTATCCCTTGCCGCGTCGGGCGCCCTGGCGACGGTGCCGGTGCAGACCGCAGGTGCCCAGGCGGGGAGTGGCTTCGACGGCGTCGTCGAAGCCGTGCGCCAGACCGTCGTCGCGGCCCAGGTGGCGGGCGCCGTGACGGCTCTCGACGTGAGGGTGGGCGAAGCGGTCAAGGCCGGCCAGGTGCTGGCGCGCATCGATGCCCGCGCAGCCGAGCAGAACGCCAGCGCCAGCGAGGCGCAGGTGCAGTCGGCGAATGCCTTGCTCGATGTGGCGAGCAAGGATTTCGAACGGCAGAAGCAGCTGTTCCAGAAGCAGTACATCAGCCAGGCAGCGCTCGAGCGCGCCGAGTCGCAGTTCAAGGCGACGCAGGCGCAGGCGCAGGCGATGCTGGCGCAGGCCGGCGCAGCGCGCACGCAGTCGGGCTTCTACGTCGTGCGCGCGCCCTTTGCCGGCGTGGTCGCCGAAGTGCCGGTCGCACTCGGCGACATGGCGATGCCCGGACGGGCCTTGCTCACGCTGTACGAACCGGGGGCCTTGCGCGTCACCGTCGCGGTGCCGCAGACCGCGCTGGTGCAGCCGGTGCAAGGCGCCAAGGTCGAGTTTCCGGGTCTGCCCGAGGCGCAGCGCTGGTTCGCACCGGCGCAGGTGCAGGTGCTGCCGACGGTCGACGCCGGCACGCACACGGTGCAGCTGCGCATCGGTCTGCCGGCCGGCCACGCGGGCGTCGCTCCGGGCATGTTTGCCCGTGTCTGGCTGCCGACTGCGCAGACGGCAGCGGGCCGGCTCTACGTGCCCGCCACGGCGATCGTCCGCCGCGCCGAGATGACGGGTGTCTACGTGGTCGACGCCAAGGGTGCGCCGGTGCTGCGCCAGGTGCGCCTGGGCCGCGTGGCGGGCGACTCGGTCGAGGTGCTCTCCGGCGTGTCGGCGGGCGACCGCGTTGCGCTCGATCCGCAGGCCGCAGCCCGCGTGAACTGAGGCCGGACCATGAACCAGCCCTTGGGCGTTTCGGGCCGTATCGCCGCCTTCTTCCAGACGGCGCAGATCACGCCGTTGCTCGCTCTGCTGGCGCTGCTGCTCGGCATCTTCGCCGTGCTCGTGACGCCGCGCGAAGAAGAGCCGCAGATCAACGTGACCATGGCCAACGTGCTGATTCCCTTCCCAGGGGCGGCGGTGCGCGACGTCGAGCAGATGGTGGCCACGCCGGCCGAACAGGTGCTGGCGCAGATCGCTGGCGTCGAACATGTGATGTCGGTGTCGCGCCCGGGCCTAGCCGTGATCACCGTGCAGTTCAAGGTCGGCGTGCCGCGCATCGAGGCGCTGGTGCGCCTGTACGACACCGTCAACTCCAACGCCGACTGGTTGCCACGTGGCTTGGGCGTGCTGACCCCGATCATCAAGCCCAAGGGCATCGACGACGTGCCGATCGTCACGCTGACGCTGTTCAGCCCCAATGCCGCCACCGGCGCGTTCGACCTTGAGCGGGTGGCGCACAGCATCGAGGCCGACCTGAAACGCGTGCCCGGCACGCGCGAAGTCACGACCATCGGCGGCCCCGGCCGCGCCGTGCTGGTCGAGATCGACCCGGCCCGCATGGCCAGCAGCGGCGTCACCGTGCCCGACCTGCGCGCCGCGCTGCAGTCGGCCAACCTCGGCCTGCCGGTGGGCGAACTGCTGGCCGGCAATCGCGCGGTCGCGGTGGAGTCAGGCCCGTTCCTGAAGGATGCGCGCGATGTGGGCGAACTCGTCGTCGCCGTGCGCGCCGGCAAGCCGGTCTTCCTGCAGGACGTGGCCGTAGTGCGCGACGGGCCGCTGCCGGCGGCGAGCTACGTCTGGCATGGCGTGGCCGGCAAGGCCGGCGAGAAACCCGAACCCGCTGGCGAGTTCCCGGCGGTCACCATCAGCGTGACGAAGAAGCCCGGGGAGAACGCGATCGACGTCGCCAACGCCGTGATGCAGCGCGTCTCGATCCTGAAGAACACCGTCATCCCGGCCGAGGTGCAGGTCGCCGAGACGCGCAACTACGGCGCCACCGCCAATGACAAGGCCGTCAAGCTGATCCAGAAGCTGCTCTTCGCCACCGCGGCCGTCGTCGCGCTGGTCTTCATCGCGCTCGGCCGGCGCGAGGCGGCGATCGTCGGCACCGCGGTGATCCTGACCCTGATGGCGACGCTGTTCGCCTCCTGGGCCTGGGGCTTCACGCTCAACCGCGTGTCGCTGTTCGCGCTGATCTTCTCGATCGGCATCCTGGTCGACGACGCGATCGTGGTCGTCGAGAACATTCACCGCCACCAGCAGCACCACCCGGGCCGCTCGCTCGCGCAGATCATCCCGGGCGCCGTCGACGAGGTCGGCGGGCCGACGATCCTGGCCACGCTGACGGTCATTGCCGCGCTGCTGCCGATGGCCTTCGTCACGGGCCTGATGGGGCCGTACATGAGCCCGATCCCCATCAACGCGAGCATGGGCATGCTGCTGTCGCTGGCGATCGCCTTCGTCGTCACGCCCTGGCTGGCGCGGCTGTGGATGAAGGCCACGCCGGCTCCGGTGTCGCCCGCTGCCCACGAGCACGCCGCTCATGCCGGCGGTCACGGCATGGCCGGCAAGCTCGGCCCGGTCTTCGAACGCCTCTTCCGCCCCCTGCTCGACGACAAGCATGGCCGGCGCAACCGCGGCCTGCTCGGCCTCGGGATCGCTGTCTTGATCGTCATCTCGCTGGCCTTGCCGGCCACCGGCCACGTTCTGCTGAAGATGCTGCCATTCGACAACAAGTCGGAGTTCCAGGTCATCGTCGACATGCCGGCCGGTACACCGGTGGAGCGGACCGCCGCCGTGCTGCACGAACTCGGTGCGCACCTTGCCACGCTGCCCGAAGTGACCGACTACCAGGCCTACGCCGGCACCGCGGCGCCGATCAACTTCAACGGCCTGGTGCGCCAGTACTACCTGCGCAGCGGCGGCGAGGTGGGCGACATCCAGGTCAACCTCGTCGACAAGCACCATCGCAGCGAGCAGAGCCATGCCATCGCCACCCGGGTGCGGCCGGCGCTGCAGGTGATCGGCCAGCGCTTCGGCGCCAACGTGAAGGTCGTCGAGGTGCCGCCCGGCCCGCCGGTGCTCTCGCCGCTGGTCGCCGAGATCTACGGCCCCGACGCCGCCGGCCGCCGGCAGGTCGCGAAGGCGGTGCGCGGCGTTTTCGCCAAGACCGAGGGCGTGGTCGACGTCGACGACAGCAGCATTGCCGACGCGCCGCGCAAGCTGCTGGTGGTCGACCGGCGCAAGGCTTCGATGCTCGGCGTGTCGCAGCAGGAGATCGTCGCCACGCTGCGCGCGGGACTCGCCGGCGAGGCGACGGCCTACCTGCACGACGAGAGCAAGTACCCGGCCGCGGCGACGATCCAGCTGCCGGCCGACCGCCACGGCGATCTGGACGCTCTGCTGCAGCTGTCGGTGCGCAACGCCGAAGGCAAGCTCGTCGCCATCCGCGAGCTGGTGACGGTGAGCGACACGCTGCGCGAGCAGCCGGTCTATCACAAGGACCTTCTGCCGGTGAACTTCGTCGTCGCCGACATGGCCGGCGCCGTCGACAGCCCGCTCTATGGCATGTTCAAGATGCGCAGCGAAGTGACGTCGCTCCCGACGCCGGGGGGCGGCACGCTCGCCGAGCACTTCATCAGCCAGCCGCAGGATCCGTACCGCGGCTATACCGTCAAGTGGGACGGCGAGTGGCAGATCACCTACGAGACCTTTCGCGACATGGGCGCAGCCTACGGCGTCGGGCTCATCCTGATCTACCTGCTCGTGGTGGCGCAGTTCGGTTCGTATCTCACGCCGTTGATCATCATGGCGCCGATCCCGCTGACGATCATCGGCGTGATGCCGGGCCACGCGCTGCTCGGCGCGCAGTACACCGCGACCAGCATGATCGGCATGATCGCTCTCGCCGGCATCATCGTTCGCAACTCGATCCTGCTCGTCGACTTCATCAACCTGCAGGTTCGCGACGGGGTGCCGTTCAAGCGCGCCGTCGTGCATTCGGCCGTCACCCGCGCACAGCCGATCGTGCTGACCGGCCTGGCGGCGATGCTCGGCGCCTTCTTCATCCTCGACGACCCGATCTTCAACGGCCTTGCGATCTCGCTGATCTTCGGCATCTTCGTCTCCACGCTGCTCACGCTGGTGGTGATTCCGCTGCTCTATTTCGTCGCCTACCGCAACAGGCTCCACCTTCTCGTTCCCCCCACCCACCCTCAAGGAAATTGACATGACATCCTGGCAACTCGTTCGCGTCGTCGCAGGCAGCTTCATCCTGCTCTCTCTGGCTCTCGGCATCCCGGGCAGCCCGATCTTCGTCAGCCCCTGGTGGCTCGCATTCACCGCCTTCGTCGGCATCAACCTGCTGCAGAGCGGGCTCACCAAGTGGTGCCTGATGGAGTCCATCATGCGCAAGCTCGGCGCGCGCGAAGGCAATTGAGGGCACCACCATGCACCTCGTCTGCCCCGCCTGTGCGGCCACGAACCGCGTCCCCGATGCCAAGCTGCACGATGGACCGGTGTGCGGCAAGTGCGGCGCCGCGCTGATGGCAACCGCGCCGGTGGCGCTCGACGATGCGACGCTGCCCAAGTTCGTCGCCAGCACCGAATTGCCCGTGCTGGTGGACTTCTGGGCCGACTGGTGTGGGCCGTGCAAACAGATGGCGCCGCAGTTCGCCGCCGCTGCGCAACAACTGCCCGACGTGCGCTTCGCCAAGGTCGACAGTGACGCTTCGCCACGGGCGAGCTCGACCTATGCCATCCGCAGCATCCCGACGCTGATCCTGTTCGACAAGGGCGCCGAAGTGGCGCGCCTGTCCGGTGCGGTCCCGGCCAGTCAGCTGACCGCCTGGGTGCGCAGCCACGTCAGGCCCGTGGCGCAAGGGGCGGCGTGATGCGCCGCGTTGCAGCCCTTTCGGGTGCGGTGCTGCTGCTGGCCGGTGCGCAGGGCGCCTTTGCGGCCGACCTGATCGACGCCTGGCGCGCAGCGCAGACGAACGACCTCGAATTCGTGGCCGCGCAGTCGGCACGCCAGGCCGGCGAAGCGCGGCGCCAGCAGGGGGCGTCGCTCTGGCGGCCCTCGCTGCTGCTGACCGGAACCGTCGGCAAGGCGAACAACGAGACCTCGACGACCGGGGCGCAGTTCTCGGCGCCGGGCTTCGGAACCGTGGACGGCGCTTCGTTCGACACCTCGATCAACAACGGCAACATGACGCGCTGGGCGCTCGAGGCGCGCCAGCCGCTGGTCAGCCGCGAGCGCGACGCGCAGAAGCGCCAGCTCGAACTCTCGGCCGACGTGGCCGATCTGGAGTGGCAGTCGGCTCAGCAGGCGCTGATGCTGCGCACGGCAGAGCGCTACTTCGACGCCGCGCTGGCCGCCGAATCGCTGCGCGTGCTGCGCCGCCAGCAGGCCGCGGTCGAGCGAACGGCCACCGAGATCCGAGACCGCTTCCGCCTTGGCGACGTGCCCGTTACCGACACCCATGAGGCCGCCGCGCGTGCCGAGGCGATCCGCGCCGACGTGCTGGCCGCCGAGACCAACCTGCAGCTCAAGCAGGCCGCGCTGGCCGACGTGACCGGCCTGCCGCCGACCGAATGGCAGGGGCTCCTGCCCGCGGGAGCGGCAGTGCCGAAGGACGTGCCGCCGTTGGCGCAGTGGCTGGCCGACGCCAAGGCGAGCAACCTGCAGTGGCGTGTGCAGACGGCGGGCACCGAAGCCGCGCGCCAGGAGGCCGCCAGGTACAGCGCACAGGCCGCGCCCACGCTCGACCTCGTGGCCCACGTGGGGCAAGACCGGTTGAACGGCGGCGGCGACTTCGGGCCGGCGAGCAACAACCTCAGTAACGCGATGATCGGCGTGCAACTGACCGTGCCGCTCTACACCGGCGGCTACCGTAGCGCGCGCCAGGACGAAGCGCTGCGCCTGGCCGACAAGGCCGCCACCGACACCGACCGCATCGCCCAGCAGGTGGCGTTGCAAACGCGCGCGGCATGGCTCGGGCTCACCGTGGGCGCGTCGCGCACTGCCGCGCTGGCCGAGTCGCTGAAGGCCACGTTATCGCGGCTGGACGCCACCCGCGTCGGGCGCCAGGTCGGCGACCGCACCACGCTGGACTTGCTGAACGCCGAGAACGACGCCGCCCGCGCCGAGCTGGCGCTGCTGCAGGCGCGCGTCTCGCTGCTGCTCGATGAGCTTCGCCTTGCCGCGCTCGCCGGGCGCCTCGACGAGGCGCAACTGCAAGCCGTCAACGCGAGCCTGCAACCCAGAGCGTCCCGGTAGGGCACCATCCGACCGCCCCGCCCCCAAAGCCCAGGATACGAACATGGCCCACATCGTGATCATCGGCGCCGGCACCGGCGGCATGCCGGGCGCCTACGAACTGCGCGAGAAGCTGGACAACACGCACCGCATCACCATGGTCAACGCGGTCGACTACTTCCAGTTCGTGCCTTCCAACCCCTGGCTCGCGGTGGGCTGGCGCGATCGCGAAACGATCACCTTCCCGCTGCGACCGTACCTGGAAAAGAAGGGCATCGAGTTCATTGCCCAGCGGGTGACGCGCATCGATGCGAGCGCCAGCCAGCTCGAACTGCAGGACGGCAGCACGCTCGCCTACGACTATCTCGTGATCGCGACCGGCCCCAAGCTATCGTTCGACGAGGTGCCGGGCGCCGGACCCGAAGGGCACACGCAGTCGGTCTGCCTGGTCGACCATGCCGAGAAGGCCTGGGCCCAGTACCAGCAGTTCGTTGCCGACCCCGGGCCGGTCATCATCGGCGCGATGCCGGGCGCGTCGTGCTTCGGTCCGGCCTACGAGTTCTCTTTCATCGTCAATACCGACCTCAAGCGCCGCAAGCTGCGCAACAAGGTGCCGATGACCTACGTGACGAGCGAGCCCTACATCGGCCACCTCGGGCTCGGCGGCGTGGGCGATTCGAAATCGATGCTGGAGAGCGAGTTCCGCAGCAACGACATCAAGTGGATCTGCAACGCCAAGGTCACCAAGGTCGAGGCCGGCAAGATGTTCGTGACCGAGCTCGACGACCAGGGCGGCGTGAAGAAGGAGCACGAACTGCCTTTCAAGTTCAGCATGATGCTGCCGGCGTTCAAGGGTGTCGACGCGGTGGCCGCGGTCGAAGGGCTGTGCAACCCGCGCGGCTTCGTGCTGATCGACGAGTTCCAGCGCAGCAGGAAGTACCGCAACATCTTCTCGGCCGGCGTCTGTGTCGCGATCCCGCCGGTGGAGGCCACGCCGGTGGCCACCGGCGCGCCGAAGACCGGCTACATGATCGAAACCATGATGACCGCGATCGTGCACAACATCGCCGCCGAACTGGCGGGCGAGCCGGTCGACGCCAAGGGCACCTGGAACGCGATCTGCCTGGCCGACATGGGCGACACCGGCGCCGCATTCGTCGCGCTGCCGCAGATCCCGCCGCGCAACGTCAATTGGTTCAAGAAGGGCAAGTGGGTCCACATGGCCAAGATCGCGTTCGAGAAGTACTTCATGTACAAGATGAAGAACGGCACGTCGGAACCGATCTACGAGAAGTACGTGTTCAAGCTGCTGGGCATCGAGCGGCTCGAACGATGAACCGAAGGCAATCTGCCCGACGTTCAAACAGAGCGTGGCCGCGTCCCGCGGCGCACGACGGGTTCATTGATTCATTCCCTGGAGAACATTCATGCAAGCAAATGTCGGAACCATCGACCGCGCCCTGCGCATCGTCGCCGGCCTGATCCTGATCGCACTCGCCGTGATGGGCACGATCGGCGCCTGGGGCTGGATCGGCGTGGCGCTCGTCGCGACGGGGCTGTTTCGGGTCTGCCCGGCCTATCTGCCGTTCGGCCTGAGCACCTGCTCGACGAAGACCGACAGCGGCAAGCCCTGAACTCTCGGAGTCAACCATGTCCACTCCAACTGGCGGCTTCCGCGAACTGACGCAAACCGTGTCCTCGCGTCTCTCGACCCTGCGATCGAGCACACCCGAGGTGATGAAGAGCTTCAACGAGCTGGGGCGCGCGGCCACGACGGCCGGCGTGCTAGACAGGAAGACCAAGGAGCTGATCGCGCTGGCTGTCAGCGTGGCCGCGCGATGCGACCCCTGCATCGGCTTTCACATGCAGACCCTGGTCAAGCTCGGGGCGACACGGCAGGAGATCGACGAAGTGCTCGGCGTCACGACCTACATGGGCGGCGGGCCGTCGCTGATGTATGCGGCGAGCGCGATCGCCGCCTTCGAGGAGTTTTCCAAAGGGGTGCCTGCCTAGGCCGCTTTGCGCACCGTTGGCAAGAATCGTCTTCTGCCGAACACCATGAACAGGGCACGCCTCGCCGCGGCCTGCGTTGCCGCGGTGCTGCTGCTTGCCGCAGCGGGTGCCGCGGCCTGGCGCTTCGGCCGCAGCGTCGCCGTGCCAGTGGCCGTGGCGGCGCAGGGCGCAATTGCTGCCCGGGTGGTGGGGCCGGGCACCGTGCAGGCACGCATTGCCGTCACGCTGAGCGCCCGTATCAGCGCAACGGTCACGCAAGTTCACGTCGATGTCGGCGACGCGGTACGCCAGGGCAGTTGCTGGTCACGCTCGACGATCGCGACCTGAGCGCCCGCCGCGGCGTCGTGGCGGGCCAGCAGGAAGCGCTGTTGCGCAACACCGAAGGCGCGCGCGCGGCGCTGCTCAAGGCGCAGGCCGATCTGGAACTCGCCCGCAGCAGGCAGCGGCGCGATGTCGACCTGCTGGCGAAGGGCTTCGTCTCGCAGGCCGTGGTCGACGGGTCGAACGCAGCGCTCGACGGGGCGGCCGCGGGTGTCGAAGCGGCCAAGGCCAGCCTGGCGGCCCGCGAGGCCGACGCGCGCTCGCTGTCGCAGGAAGCGCGGTACTCCGACGCGGTGCTTTCGTACACGCGCATCGTCGCACCGATGGACGGCGTGGTGGTGCAACGTCTGGGTGAAGTCGGCAACACCGTGGTGCCGGGTACGCCGCTGCTGAAGATCGTCGATCCGAAGACGCTGTGGGTGGCCACGCGCGTGGACGAATCGGTGGTCGGCCGCGTGCAGCCCGGCCAGGTGGCCAGCATCCGGCTGCGCAGCGGCGAGGTGCTTCCCGGCAAGGTGGCGCGCATTGCACGTCAGTCCGACGCGGCCACACGCGAGCTGGACGTGCATGTCGCCTTCGATGCCGTGCCCCAGCGCTTTGCAATCGACCAGGAGGCCGAGGTGAGCATCGACGTCGGCGAGGACCGGGGCCTCCTGGTGCCCCTGGCCGCGCTCACACAAGACCGAACGGGCCGCCAGGGCGTGCTGATCGTCGAAGGCGGGGAGGGTGGCGGACGCACCCGCTTCCAAGCGGTGGAGAGTGCCGGCGCCGACGCGAGCCACGCGTTGATCCGCAAGGGGCTCGTCGGCGGAGAAGCCGTCGTGGCCGTGGCCGCGGGGGTGACCGCCGATCAGCGTGTGCGGCCGATCTCTGGCGCTGCACGCTGAGTCGCCCCGCCACGGCGAACACGTTCGATGGAACTCGCACTGAAGGACATTCGCCGCCACCTGGGCAAGTTCCTCGCGACGATTGCCGGTGTGGCGATGCTGCTGGCCATCGTGCTGGTGATGAACGGCATCTACCAGGGCAACATCCAGGACGGCGTCTGGCTGATCGACAACACCGCGACCGACTTGTGGGTGGTGGAACGCGGGCGCGGCGGCCCGTTCAACGAGTCCTCGCGCGTGCCGCTGGACAGCTACAAGAGCGTCGGCGCGACGCCTGGCGTCGCGCGCGCCAGCCCGCTGGCCTTCTACACCGCGCAGCGCGAGATCAACGGCCTCAGCCAGCAGTTCACCGTCATCGGCTACGACATCTTCGGCGGCGCGGGCGGGCCGGGCCGCCTCGTCCAGGGCCGCTCGATCACCGCGCCGCACTACGAGATGGTGGCAGATCGCAAGCTCGGGCTGCAGATCGGCGACAGGGTGCCGCTCGGTACCGACCGCTACAGCGTCGTCGGCATCACCAGCGGCGCGGTCGATTCGGGTGGCAACCCGCTGATCTATCTGGCGCTGCCCGACGCGCAGAAGGTGCAGTTCGAGCAGGACAAGCGGGCCATCACCGCCGCCGCGGCCGCCAACCTTCAGCGGCTGGAACGCGCCGGCTATTCCGCCGAGCAGGCCGCGCGGCTGCTGCCGTTGCTGGCGAGCGGCAGCAACAACATCAACGCCGTGCTCGTGACGCTGGCGCCGGGCGCCGACGGCGAGGTCGTGGCCCGGCACATTCGCGACTGGCTCTACTTCAACGTCTACAAGGCGAGCGAGGAACGCGACCTGATGCTCGAAGGCAAGCTGAGCCGGATGTCGGCCGTGCTCGGCCTGTTTCGCACGCTGCTGATCCTGGTGTCCATCGTCATCATCGCGCTGATCGTCTATGTGCTGACGATCGAGAAGATCAAGTCGATCGCCACGCTCAAGCTGATCGGCGCACCCAACGGCCTGATCGTGCGGCTGATCATGACGCAGTCGATGCTGCTCACGCTGGCGAGCTTCGCTGTTGCCTACGCGTTGCGCGACCTGATCGCCCCGAACTTTCCGCGAACGCTGGCCTTCGTGGGCGTGGAGACGGCCGTCACCTTCGCGGTGATGCTGGTTGGCGGTGTGGTGGCCAGCCTGATGGCGGTGTGGCACGCGTTGCGCACGCCTGCGCAACTGGCCTTGGGGGGCTAGCGTGGCCGTTGTCGAGATCCACAACGTCGCGCAGACCTTCGGCCACGGTGAGTTGGCCGTGCAGGCGCTCAAGCCCACCGACCTCGCCGTCGAGGCCGGTGAACTGGTGGCCCTGCTCGGCCCCAGCGGCTCGGGCAAGAGCACGCTGCTGCTGGCGATCAGCCTGATCCAGCCGCCGACCACCGGGCGCATCGTGATCGACGGCCAGACCCTGTACGACGACGGCCCCACGGGCATCGACGTGCGGGCGTTTCGCCGCAGCAAGATCGGCTTCATCTTCCAGCAGCACAACCTGATCCCGTTCCTGACCGCGCTCGAAAATGTCGCGCTGATGCTGCAGATCAACGGCGTGAGCCGTCGCGAATCGGCGCGCCGTGCGGGTGACCTGCTCGGCTACCTGGAGATCGGCCATCGCGCCAACGCGCTGCCGGCGCGTCTGTCCGGCGGCGAGCAGCAGCGCGTGGCGATCGGCCGCGCGCTGGCCAACGAGCCGGCGCTGATTCTGGCCGACGAGCCCACCGCGGCGCTCGACACCGAGCGCGGCACCAAGGTGATGGCCATGCTGCGCCGGATCGCGCGCGAGCGCGGCTCGGCGGTGATCGCCGTCACCCACGACCACCGCATGATCGAAGGCTTCGACACGGTCTACCACCTCGACGACGGGCGGCTCGCGCGGGTGGAGCGTCCGACCCAGCCCGCGCAGGCGCGGACGGTTCCGGCCTGAGGCAGTGCGCGCCAGCGACCGGGGTCGGCCGGCGCATACTGGCGCGCATCGCCCACCGGAGCCCCGACCATGCAAGGCTGCGCCTACGTTGACGGACAGTTCGTCGCCCCCGAGGACGCGAAGATCTCGATCTTCGACTGGGGCTTCCTGCACTCCGACGCCACCTACGACGTGGCGCACGTCTGGCAGGGCAAGTTCTTCCGCCTCGGCGACCACCTCGAGCGCTTCTTCGCCAGCCTGCAGCGCCTGCGTCTCGATCCAGGCAAGACGCCGGGCGAGGTGCGCGCCATCGCGCATGAATGCGTGCGCCGCGCGGGGCTGCGCGACGCCTACGTCGAGGTGCTGTGCACTCGCGGCCAGCCACTGCCCGGCTCGCGCGACCCGCGCAGCTGCCGCAACAACTTCATGGCCTTTGCGATCCCCTTCGTCTGGATCGCCGATCCCGACAAGCAGCGTCGCGGCATCAACCTCGTCGTCAGCGACGTGCAGCGCATCGGCGCGGCGAGCGTCGACCCGCGGATCAAGAACTATCACTGGCTCGACATGGTGCAGGCGCTGTTCCAGGCCTACGAGCGCGGCGGCGATACCGCGCTGCTCGTCGATGCGGCGGGAAACGTGGCTGAGGGTCCGGGCTTCAACGTCTTTGCGGTGGTCGGCAGCGCGCTCATCACGCCCGAGGCCGGCGTGCTCGAAGGCGTCTCGCGCCGCACGGTGATCGAGATGGCGCATGCCGCAGGCCTGGCGGTGCGCGTCGAGGCGCTGCCGGTGGCCACGCTGCGCGCGGCCGACGAGGTGTTCCTGAGCAGCACCGGCGGCGGCGTGATCGCCGTCAGCCACCTCGACGGCGTGGCCGTGGGCGGCCGCAGCGCGGGTGAATTCGGCCCGATCACCCAGCAGTTGCAGCAAGCCTACTGGGCCCTGCACGACGACCCGCGCCTGACCGAGGCGGTGTCGTACGCATGAGCCGCGTTTCCCTGGCGCAGGCATGCCAATCCGCTGCGCGGCAGCTTGTCGGAACGATCTTGAAGCACGTAGGATGGGCGCTGTATCCGTGGTCCCCCGTCGCACCCAACCGGGGCCCAACCGAAGCCCCCGTAGTGCGCACGTATTCGAATACGCCAGCAAAATTACACCACTGTCCGGATACGGGCGCGGGTGTGCCGTCGACAACACATTAGGCCTCGCAAGACCACCTATGCCACTCCTTGATATTTGGGCCAAGACTCCAGACCAGCTTGAAGACAAGCAGGTCTATCAACTGATCGCGTTCGCGGGCGGCGGCAAGCTACTTGACGAAAGTACCTGTTCCGATGAGTTCAGGGCCTTCCTTGCGATCGTCCCGTCCAAGAAGCTAGAGAAGTACTCCGAGCAGTGCCTCGTTGAGTCCTTCCCAGACTCGGGGATGGCTCTTCAGGATGTTGTGAATGAGATTGGCGTACGACTTGGCGCCGCAGCAACCCGCGGAAGATATCGAGGCACCAGGAAACACAATGGTCTTGACGGGCTCTGGAAGTTTCCGAGCGGAAATTCCATCGTGATCGAAGTCAAGACGACTGACGCGTACCGCATCGACCTCAATGTCATCGCCGAGTACAGGCGAAAGCTCATCCTTGATGGTGCAGCCACTGAGGTGAACTCGTCGATCCTCCTTGTCGTGGGAAGGCAAGACACTGGTGACCTTGAAGCTCAGATTCGGGGCTCACGGCACGCTTGGGATGTCCGAATAATTTCTGTCGATGCACTGATTCGACTCATGCGAATCATGGAGGACGTTGATGATCCTGTCATTGTCCAGCGCATTCACAACATACTGGTACCGCGCGAGTTCACTCGTCTCGATGCGATTGCTGAGGTCTTGTTCTCCGCGACCGAGGAGGTCAAGCAAGACGAAACCCCAATCGACGTGAAGGAACAATCAGACGAGCCCAAATCGGACGGGCCGAGGGCGGCCCCGGTTGCCTTTCACGAAGCCTGTGTGCAACGCATACAGAGCAAGCTGAAGGTCACGCTGGTCAAGCGGAGCCGCTCAGGCTACACGAGCCCAGACAACACCGTCGCGTTGAACTGCTCCGTGTCCAAAGAACACAGCCCGGACACCAACCCGAACTACTGGTTTGCCTTCCACCCTCATCAACAGGCCTTCCTGCAGAAGCACGAGGTCGCCTACGTAGCATACGGTTGTGGATCAAGCGCGAATCTCATCGTCATCCCGTACGCAAACTTTGAGCCTTGGCTACAGAACACCTGGATCACGGAAAACGGTGAACGCACGTACTGGCACATCGTAATCTATCGCGAAGGCCAGAACTACAGCCTCCGCTTGAAGAAGGGTACCAAGGCAATCGATCTCACGCCCTACCTCGTGCGGAGAGAGGCCTAACCTCGCGTTCCAGGAGGCTCCTTCGACAGTCGCCGAACACGAACGCTGGCCGCAATTGAACATGGACCGAGGTCCATCCACCTGAGGGGAAGGCCGTGATTCAAGGTTCCTGCCATTGCAGGTCCGTGAAGTGGACGTTCGAAGGAATGCCTGCGTCCGCAACAGCCTGCAACTGCACTGTCTGCCGCAGGTACGGCGTCCTGTGGGCGTACGACTACGAAGGTGAGCGAATCAATGTGTCGGGGGAGACCAAGCCCTACGTTCGCGGAAAGGCCATAGCGTTCCACTTCTGCCCCAACTGCGCTTGCGTTGCCTATTGGCGTGCGCAGGGCGCCGACGAGCAGGGCCGTAGGCGCATTGCAGTGAACCTTCGGCTCACTGAACCGGGCCCGATTACCAAGCTGCCAATCGATCTCTTCGACGGCCTCGACAAGTTTGAGGATCTCCCGCGCGATGGACGGTGCGTGGGCGACCTGTGGTTCTAGCGTCCGGAGCGCAGGAAATTGCGGTCCGGGCGCCATGCCGCAGCGGTCAGCTCACCGGGAGCTTTGGGCGACCCGGTGTAGATGCATTTCCTCTGCAGCAACATGGCGCCGCCCTCTTGAGTAGATTAGCGGCCCATCGCAAGGAGAAACGACCATGCCCACAGGTACCGTACGCCTTCATAGGGTGCTCCGTGCACCGCCGGATCGTGTCTATCGGGCCTTCCTCGAGGCCGACGCAATGGCAAAGTGGATACCGCCGTACGGATTCACGTGCAGGGTCCACCACATGGATGCCAGAGTCGGCGGAACCTTCAAGATGTCGTTCACGAACTTCAATACGGGGAACGGGCATTCGTTCGGTGGCGAGTACCTCGAGCTTGTGCCGCACGAACGCCTTCGCTACACCGACAAATTCGACGACCCGAACTTGCCTGGAGAAATTCAGGTCACGGTGGTTCTCACGAAGGTTTCCTGCGGCACTGAGGTACACATCGTCCAGGAAGGCCTTCCCGAGGTCATCCCGGTCGAGATGTGCTACCTCGGCTGGCAGGAGTCCCTGGCGCAGCTTGCCACGCTTGTCGAGCCAGAGATCGCAGGCTAGCCAGGCAACGCCCAAGCGTTTACGAGCATGGCTGCCGCCTTCGGGTGGCCTGACTCTTCGGGTCGCCAGGAAGATCTTCCCTGGGATGACGTCTCGCGCTATCGCCGCTCGACGCGCGGAGGTTCCACGGCCAGCAGTGTGTCGGATTCGGCACGCCGCCAGGTGCCGCTGCGGATCTCGTCGGCCGTGATGCGCTCGACTTCGACCGCCGCCACGCCGCGCAGCACATCGAGCTTGAGCGCCGCGGTGTAGCTGAGATCGACGATGCGGCCGGGGTGGAACGGTCCGCGGTCGTTGATGCGCACCACCACCTCGCGCCCGTTGGCGGGGTTGCGAACGCGCGCGTAGCTCGGGATCGGCAGCGTCGGGTGAGCCGCCGTCATCGCGTACATGTCGTAGGGCTCGCCGCTCGAGGTTCGCCGGCCCTGGAACTTGCGCCCGTACCACGAGGCTAGGCCGCGCTCGACGAATGGCCGGTCATCGGTGATCGGCACGTATTCGCGGCCCAGTGCTTCGTACGGCTTGTTCGGCCCGCCGTTGCGGATCGCCTCGATGCGTGGCTCGGCGTCAGGCGCCTGCGCCAGTCCGGCGGGGGGTTGCGTCTCCGGGCCGTCGCGCTCGCCGCCCAGCGCCGCACCGGGCCGGCCGAATGCTGCCGTTGCGGGCGGTTCGCCGACGCGCTGCGGCGTCGATGCGCAGCCGGCGAGCAGGAGCACGGCCAGCGCCGTCGCGGCCCCGGCGCCGCGCGCTGTGCCGCGCCCGCAGGCGTGCATCACGCCGTCGTGACGGGAGCGATGCGCGAAGGTGTTGGCCTCGGTGATCGGCAGTGCGTCCATGTCGGCACGCAGGCCCAGCGACCGCCTTCCCGAGCCGGCACGCAAGGTGGCGACCACACCGGTGCGGCCGACACCGCGATGGACCTCGAGCCCGAACGATCCGAGCTTGTTCGCGACGAGTTCGGCCGTGCGCGACTCGGCAAAGCCGAGTTCGGGATGGGCGTGCATGTCGCGCCGCCAGGACGTCATGTCGGCGTGCAAGGGGGCGATCAGCTCGGCGGTGGACATGCGAAGAGATCCTGAGGGGACCGCGGCAATGATAGGTGCGGCCGCGCCTCGGGCCAACCGCGGAAGCCGACTCGTACCCGATCGGGCACCCTATGATCGGCAGACGCGTGCCCGACCCTCACGCACGGCACCCGCCTCGGTCTCGCGCCCGTGGTCATCATGTTCAGCACAGTCCGGTTGCGCCGCGGACTGCCTCGCCAGCAAGGGAGAATCTCCATGAAACGAATGATTGCCGACTGGCTTTGGCGCATGGCGCTTCTGGGCGCGCTTTGCTGGATCGGGTGGGAGTTGCACGGCTTCCGCGAAGACATGATGCAGCCGGTCGACGAGCAGACCACCGCGTCGAGCGAGCCAGACGTGATCCAAGGCAGCCTCGATGCGATTCAAGACGACATCGAGGATCTGAAGCACAGGGTCGACGCGATCCTTGTCGCAATGGCTCGCTTGCGGTAGCGGGCTGCGTCCCGATCGTCAAGCCGGCCCTGCGTCGAACACCTCGACTTCGGGCACCCGCACCAGCCCGGCGGCCTGCTCGGCCGTGCCGAACAGCCACCGATCGACATCCTCGAGCTCGATCGACACGACGCTGCGCTTGTCTTGCGCGTCGGGGCCGAGTTTCGGGTCGGGCTTGTGCATGCGGCGCATCAGCGGGTGCGCGTCGGCGTTCAGCGTCAGCATCGTGTAGCTCTCGACGATCTCGCCGCTGGCCTTGTCGGTCCAGGTGTTCCACAGGCCCGCCAGACCCCACGGGGCGCCGTCCGTTCGCCGGAAGCGCCACCAAACGTTCCTGCCGGTCTCCCAGTTCGGCTCGTCGAACGACAGGGCCGGAATGATGCAGCGCTTGCCGCATTGCCAGGAGTGCTTGAACGAGGCCTTGGCCGTGATCTCCTCGAAGCGGGCGTTGTTCGTCGAGTAGGGCGGCTTCGCCGTCTTGGCGAACCAGGGCACGAGGCCCCACTGGCCGATGACGAGTTCTCGTTTCGCCTCGGACGCGTCGCGCCTGGCACGGATGAAGGGGCCCGGGGCACGCGGAAAGACGTCAGACATCCGCCAGGGGGTGCGCGCGCCGAGGTTCCAGTAGCGCTCCATGTCGCCGGCTTCGGGGGATACGTAGCGGTTGCACATGGAGCGGCACTGTAGCGAAAGCGGTTCGCCGCCGGCACCCGCCCGTGCGGCGACCATCACCGGCCTGCGAGCGGACGGCTGCCATGCGTGTGCGCGTGCCGGGTCGGGCATTGACAACGCCGCTGCTGTGGTCATGGACGGGCATATCCTCGGTGTCACGTCCCGGGTGCAAGCGGTTCATGCACGCGCCGGGCGGCGCCACTTCTATCACCTCGGAGAAACACGATGGATCCCGTAGTTCACTTTGAGATGCCGTACGACGATCGGGGGCGTATGGCAAGCTTCTACCAACAGGCATTCGGCTGGCAGACGCAGGCTCTCGGCGACGAGATGGGGAACTATGTCCTGGCCACCACCACCGAGACGAGCGAGAGCGGCCCGAAGAGGCCCGGTGCGATCAACGGGGGCTTCTTCCCGAAGAAGCCCGACTGGCCGGCGCAACATCCGTCGGTCGTCATTGCAGTGGACGATGTCATTGCGTCGATCGAGCTGGTGCGCCGTGCAGGCGGAAAGGTGCTCGGCGAGCCGATGGACATACCCGGCGTCGGCCAGTACGTCTCGTTCACGGACACCGAGGGCAATCGCGTGGCCATGCTTCAGCCCGTTGCCCGCAACTGGCACGCTCCGCGGTCGGAGTGAGAGGAGCCGCACCATGATGAACGCCGACGATCTGAGGGCTGTCCAGGCCCCGTTGAAGGAGCGCTATCGCGAAGCCCCGGAGGCGGCGCTGATCACCTTGCGTGCGCAGGGCCGTCTTGCTGAAGGAGTCAGCTGCAGGATCGAAACAGGCAAGGCGCTCGTCGTTGCCGGGCTGCATCCGGCCACCGGCGGAGGCGGGCAGGCCGCCTGTTCGGGCGACATGCTGCTCGAAGCCCTGGTGGCCTGCGCCGGCGTGACGCTGAACGCCGTGGCCACGGCGCTCGGCATCGAGCTTCGAGACGCCTCACTCGAGGCCGAAGGCGATCTCGACTTCCGCGGAACGCTGGGAGTCGCGAAGGAGGTCCCGGTCGGCTTCCAGCACATACGGCTGCGGTTCACGCTCGATACCGACGCATCGGAGGAACAGCTCGCCACGCTGCTGCGCCTGACCGAGCGGTATTGCGTCGTGTACCAGACGCTGGCGCATCCGCCGGCCTTGGCGATCTCGCGCGGACGCGCCAGCGCGTGAGAGCGCTGGGCGGCCGATGCCCAATCGGGCCGCCGGGGGAATCCGACCCCAGGCCCCGACTGCACGCACCATGCCGAATGGCACCCTGCACGGTCATCCGCCAGCCGGCCTCGCGCGTTGAGAAGACTCATCCAGCAATCCGTGAGGCGGTCATGAAGAAAGTTCCGTTGATCCTCTTGATGTCCCTGGCGATGGCCTCGGGCGTTTATGCACAAGGCGCCAGTGGCGGCATCACGATGAGCACCGACCCGGCAAGGGCCGTCGCGGTCGAGCGGCATGCGCAGGAAATCAAGGCGCGCCAGGCTCAGCAGACGCAAGCCAAGCCGAAGACCAAGGCATCGACCGCCCCCAAGGCGAAGACCCACGCGGCGCAAGCCAAGCCGAAGACCAAGGCCTCGAGCGCCACGACGGCAAAGCCCGCCACGAAGCAGTCGCACTCCACCGCCAAGCCCGTCGCGAAGAAGTAGGTTCCGCGACAAGCAGACCCGCTCGCGCGGCGCGCTCGACGTGTCTGTAGTGGGCCCACGAATTCGCGCTGGCCAGAAAAAAGGACCGAGCATTCCTGCCGAGTCCTTGATTCCGCTGGCGCGCCTGGCTGGGATCGAACCAGCAACCCCTGCCTTCGGAGGGCCGTGTTCATGGACTTTGTTGGACGTTGCAGGAAGTTTCTTACCTATGGAGATCGTCCAAGATAGTCCCTAGAATTGCTCCCATGTCTTCCCCACTTTTACCCCACTCTGGATCTTGAGGACATCACCACAGTTCGGCTTGTTTCCAGCACGCGGTGATGATCGATTGCCGGCGCTGACCGCTGCGCAGCTTGCTGCGGGCGGCCGTCTTGAGTTCGGCAAGAGAGTCGGGGCAGAAGTTGGCCAGGGCGTGGCGCTTGAGCCAGGCCCACAGGTATTCGACGGGGTTGAGATCCGGCGCGTAGCCCGGCAGCAGTGCCATTTGAATGGCGCCCCGGGTGCTGTCGAGGTACTCGCGCACGATGCGGCTTCTGTGCTGGGCCGCGCCGTCCCAGACGACGAGCAACCGTCGCTTGAGCTGCGCGCGCAGGGCTTTCAAGAACTCCACGATCTGTGCGCTCTTGACCGCGCCGTCGTACAGCCGGAACAAGAAGTTCGAGCGTGTCAGCCCAGCGATGGCCGAGACGTGCTTCCAGTTGAAGTGGAACTGCACCACAGGCGTGCAGCCCCTTGGGGCCCAGGTCCGTACCCGGGTGGGTCGCTCCGACAGGCCCGATTCGTCGATGAAGACGATCAGTCGCCGCTCGGTGGCACACTTTTTTTGAGCGCGGGCCAGGTCTTGCGCTTCCACGCCAGCACCGCCGACTCGTCGCGCTCGATGGCCCGACGCTCGGGCCTTTGCGAGCTGAAGCCCATGGCGCCGAGCAAGCGCCAGACGTGCACTTCGCTGAAGCGCACGTCGTACAGCCGTTCGATGAGGGTGCGTACCCGCTTGAGTGTCCACAGCTCGGTACCAAAGCCGTGGGCCAAGGCACCCTGGAGCAGCGCGGTGCGCAGCGCGTCGAGTTGCTTGCCATCCAATTGTGCTGGCCGGCCCGTGGCCATCGACCGCAGCGCATCGATGCCGCCTTCATCGAGTCGGTCTTTCCATGTGTATGCGGTCTGCCGTGCCACTCCCACCGCGTGGGCCGCCTGTGCCGGCGTCTTGCCCGCCAGCATCAACCGTCCTGCGTGCACCCGCTTGCGCGTCGCTTCGTCCATCTTTGCCATGCGCCGATCCTCCGATCAACCCAATGATCGGATAACGCACGACAGCGCAATCGGTTGTCATGACTTTAGTAATTCTCAATAATCGGGCGCCACGCGTCGCTGGAGACTTCGGGGCAGACAGAGATCTGAAGGCGTAGTGCAACTCATCGTCGTGCAACGGTGGTGAGTGTGGGCTGCCCTCAGAATCACTGCGGGGTCGGTCCTTACCAGCCTAGCGAGAGTCCCAGGGCGTAAAGGGCGCCGTCTACGGATGGGTTCGACCCCAAGCAGGAGTTCAAACTGCGACAGTGGCACCCTATAGCTGACTGCGGCCAACAACGTGACCATTGCGGCTCAGGTTAATGCCGTCACGTGCGCTGCATCTCCGGCCCCTCGGTCATGGTGACGACGTCGAGGCAGGTTCCCGTTGGTCCACCGGGCAGGTCGCTCAGGCCGCGGCCAGCCCCACCTGCACCTGGTTGCGTCCGCCGTTCTTCGCGCGGTAGAGCGCCTCGTCGGCACGGGCCAGGGCGTGTTCGAGTGATTCGTCCCTGGCCAGCAGGGTGACACCCAGACTCGCGGTCACCTTGATCAGCCCAGGTACCACATCCGGCCAGGTTGTCTCCTCGAGCGCCTGCCGCATGCGCTCAGCCACGCGTCGCGCCACCGGCAAGTCCGACACTGGCGCCAGGACGACGAACTCCTCGCCTCCGTAGCGTGCCAGCAGCGCTTCGCCGCGCAACTGCGCCTGCAGTACTTGCACCGCGTGGCACAACACGGCGTCCCCGCCTGCGTGGCCGTGCTGATCATTGATCTGCTTGAAGTGGTCGAAGTCCACCATGATCACCGCCAGCCCTCCGTTGCCTTGGCGAGCGTGCGCGATCAGCGTCGAGGCGCCGTCGGCCAACGCATGCCGGCTGAGTGAGCCCGTGAGGTGGTCGGTCATCGCGCGCTGATGCAGCCGCGCCAGCAGTCGCAGCGTTGATCACGTTGTGAAGCAGCATCGCGAAGACGACCGGAAGCACGCCATAGAGAAGGGTGAACGGCGTCACCATCATCGGCGGCACGTACATCAAGTGCGACTCATACGGCCCGCTCCAGGTCAGCAGATAGCTGGCGCGCAGTGCGGAACTGGTCACCATGAGGACGATGGCCACGCCGACCAATCGCTCATGCATGTCGCGCGGGCGCCAGAGCAGGCGACGACCCAGCCAAATGGTCAGCGAAGATCCGGCGGCCAGCCCCAAGGTACAGACCACCGTCATGCCTCGCGTGCCCGCAGGCAAGGCGGCGAGCACGATCGCGAAGACCACGGCGAGCGTGAGCCACATCGCGGTGCGCGCGGTGCGTTCGCCCGCTAGCGCCGCCAGCGCCCAGCCGATCATGATCACGCCACCGACCGCGCCGAACGCCATTGTGGCCTGGCTCCACAACGGCAGCGGGGCCTCCAGCGCCACGGGCTGCACCAGTCCGACACCGATCACGGCATAGCCGCTGCGGCAGATTCGCAAAGCCTCGGCGCCCGCCGCATCGTGGGTGAGCGACGGCCGCAGCATGGCCGCGCCCACCAATGCACCGGCGCCGCAGATGGCGAAAGAGCTCAGGACGTCGAGCTGCAGCATGGGCTGACGGAGGGCATCCCTCCGGGGATCGGCTCTGGCGGGTCGAACTTGACGCCGACGCGCTGCACAGTGGTCAAGGCGTGACCCACATCACGTCAGGCGTTGTGGGATCGCTGCGCTGTCTGTCCGGTGCCCCAGGCGGGGTCGGCATGGGCGCCTGATCGTCAAGTAGCAGGCCGTGATGAGGTGCGTGCTCTGCTTGCGACGCGCCCGACCGCCAAGCATTGCCGCAGTCCTGACTCAAGACGGCATGCCGATCGACCGAAATGAGGCAATGAGATTCGGTTTCTTGGCCAAGGGTGGCATGGCGGGTGCGCTGGATCGTCATGATCCTGATGTTCCTTGTCGTCGCTCTGGACGCTCGTGCTTCCCAGCGCAGGGAGGTGTTCGTCCTGCATTCCTACAGCCAGGAGTACCCATGGACCAAGCGCCAGCACGAGGGATTCCTTGGCGGGCTGGCAAGGGACTCCGCGACCAGCTACGGCGTGCGCGCCGAATACCTGGACACCAAGCGCGTCCGCTACGACGCGGCCTACGCGAGGCTGATGGCCGACCATCTGGCGGCCAAGTACAGCGGCTACTCGCCCGACGCGGTCTACGTGACCGACGACAACGCGCTGGTGTTCGCACTCGACCACCTGAGCCGCATCTTCCCCTCGGCGCCGGTCTTCTTCTCGGGCGTGAACGACTTCGGCGTCAAGTCGCGCCTGGACCCCACGCGCGTGACCGGGGTCTTCGAACTCAAGGAGATCGCCCCCAACCTCGAACTCGTGCGACTGATCTCCCCGAACGTCAGTGACATCGTAGTCGTCGGCGATGCTTCGGAGACCTACCGCGCCATCGAGCAGGAGGTCCGTGGTCGGATTGGCCCGCTATCCCGTGTCCACGCCCGATTTGTCTCCGATCGCAGGCTCGACAAGGTGATTGAAGGCCTGCGGGAGGGTCACGAGCGCTTTCTCATCCTGACGACCCTGGGTGCCCTGGTCGATGCCGCCGGGGCGCCGTTGATGCTCGACGAGAGCATCACGGCCATCACGGCCCTTGATCGGCACACCGTCATCAGCATGGAGGACGTCTATCTCTTCAAAGGCGTGCTGGGTGGCTACGTCACCAGCGGTGTCGCGCAGGGGGAAGCGGCCGCCCGCCTCGTCGTGCGTCACTTCGCCGGCACGCCTATCAGTGCGATCGCGCCGGTGGAGGAAAGCCCGAACGAGTACCTCGTCGACGCCCGTGAACTGCAACGCGCCGGACTGGATCTGCCGGCCGAGATCGCGACCCGCGCGACGATCCTGAATCCGCTGCCCAGCGTCTACCAGCGCCACCAACGCGAGATCTTGATCACGCTCTACATGCTGGCCGCGATGTTCGGGCTGTCGCTCACTGTCTCTCTGGTCGTGGTGATGCGCAAGAACCGCCAGATCAGCGCCAACGCCAGCGCGCTGCGGCTGCAGGCCGTGCAAATGGTCGAGGTGCAGGACAGCCTGGTGCGCGCGCAGCACATCGCCGCCATGGGCAATTGGGACTTGCGCATCGCTGAGAACCGACTCTTCTGGTCGGACGAGATCTACCGCATCTTCGGCATCGACAGTGCTCAGTTCGCAGCCAGCTACGAAGCGTTCCTGGAGCGCGTACATGCGGATGACCGGTTCGCCGTGGAAGAAGCGCATGCGCCGCGCGATCGACAGCGGGGAGTCCTATGACATCACCCACCGCATCGTGCTGCCCGGCGGCGAGATCCGGTTCGTGCGCGAGAACGCCGAGGTCATGCGCGACACCGCCGGCGTGGCGGTGCGCATGATCGGCACCGTGATGGATGTCACTGAGCGCGAGCGCACCGAGCGTGCCCTGCACGAAAGCGAGGAGACGCTGCGAAAGGTGATCGAGGGTCTGCCGGTCGTGCTGTGGATGATCGATTGCGAAGGCCGCTTCCTGCTTTCGGAAGGCAAGGGACTGGAGGCGATGGGTCTGAAGCCTGGACAGGTGGTGGGCCAATCGCTGTTCGACTACTACGGCGATTTCCCCGAGATTGTCGAGGACACGCGCCGCGTGCTCGCCGGCCATGCCTTCGCCTGCACCCGCCAGCTCGGCGATCTCGCGTTCGAATTGCGCTACTCGCCGCTGCGCGACCCTGCCGGCGAAATCAAGGGGGCCATCGGAGTAGCGATCGACGTCACCGAGCGAAAGCAATCCGAGGACCGGCTGGCCTTCCTCGCCAACTACGATCCGGTGACCGGACTGCCCAATCGCTTCCTGTTCGGTGACCGACTCATCCACGCGATGCATGCCGCGGACCGCCAGCAAAGCCGCGTCGCGCTGTTGTTCGTCGATCTCGACAATTTCAAGAACATCAACGACTCGCTCGGCCATGCGGCGGGCGACGAATTGCTCAAGCAGGTGGCTGTTCGCCTTGGTGTGTTGGTCAGGTCAACCGACACGGTCAGCCGGCTCGGCGGCGACGAGTTCACGGTGATCCTGGAAGACCTTGCTCACGACGAGGAGGCCGTGCGCGTTGCGGCCAATGTCCTGGAGCAGTCGCTGCGCCCCTATGCAGTCGGCTCGAGGGAGGTCTATGTCACGGCCAGCGTCGGCATCGCGATCTATCCCCAGGACGGCGACAGCGTCGACTCGTTGCTGATGAATGCCGATGCCGCGATGTACCGCGCCAAGGAAAACGGGCGGAATTGCTTCGAGTTCTTCACCCAGGAGATCAACGCGCGCGCGCAGAGACGCCTGGAACTGGGCAACGAATTGCGCGGTGCGCTGGGGCGGAACGAGTTCTCGCTGCATTACCAACCCAAGGCGGCGATCGCCGATGGCACGGTCGTCGGCTTCGAGGCGCTGCTGCGCTGGCGCAATGGGCGGCTCGGCTCAGTCTCGCCAGCAGTATTCGTTCCTGTCCTGGAGGAAATCGGCCTCATCGTCGAAGTCGGCGAGTGGGTGTTGCGCGAAGCATGCCGTTGGGCTGGGAGCGTGCGGGTCGCTGCAGGGGAGGCCCCGGGCATCTCAGTCAACCTGTCGGCCCGGCAGTTCCGCCACCCCCAACTCGATCGCGTCGTGCAGAACGCGCTTCTCGCCGCCGGCCTGCCCGCCCGTCGGCTGGAATTGGAAATCACTGAATCCAGCCTGGTGGACCTGGAATCCAACCTGCAGACCATGGACCGCCTGAAGAGTCTGGGCGTGGGGCTGTCAATCGACGACTTCGGCACCGGCTATTCGTCGCTGTCCTATCTCAAGCGCTTTCCGGTGGACCAGCTGAAGATCGATGCTTCCTTCGTGCGCGACGTAGCGATTGACCCGGACGATGCGGCGATCATCGTCGCCATTATCGGACTGGCTCACCACCTGCACCTTCGCGTCATCGCCGAGGGCGTGGAGACCGCTGAGCAGCTGGACTTTCCTGCGCAGCCATGGTTGCGACGAGGTACAGGGGTACTTGCTCGCGCAGCCGATGCCCGCTGACCTGGCGCTGGAATGGTTCACCGTGCGTCGTCTGGACGAGCCTCTCAAACTACCGCGATTGCTTGAGGTGAGTGAGGTGTAGACCGCCGTTCGTGCGGTGCGGCCGGTGCGGGCGGTCGGTAGCTGACACGGTGCGACAGGCGGCGGGCCTGTTGGAACATGCGTCAGGGGTCTACGCGTTCCAGGGTTGCAGACCGGGCCATGCGCATGCTGCACGACAGCCGCTCTGACAGGGGCGCTCACGAGTACATATGACCTCGCGCTGTGGAGCGCGAAGCGCAGACATCGGGTTGATGAGCGACGAGCCGATCAAGGCTGCGGTGCCCACACTTGTGCCGCGCGCACAGCGATTGGCCGTTGTCTGTTCGCCGTTGGCGACGCATAGGCAGCACCGCACATGCTGAATTCCTCGCGCCTCCGCAGGCCGAGGATTCGGAGCCGACCGGAACTCATTGAGGTGGGCAGCAAGCTCCAAGACACTCATCTTGAGCGTCGGATCGCCACCGTCGAGTCCGGGTCGCGACCCAGAGGCGTGCTCAAGGCAATCGATCGACATGCGCAGGAGCGGTCGTTCAGGTACCGTCGCCGGCCGTCTGGTCGATGCTGAAGAGCCAGTCACCCCGGAGCATCCCGGCGCCTGGCGAAGATCGTGGCCACAATGCTCGAAGATGAAGCCCATCCGGAAGCTCGGCAGGCGCCTGGGTTTGCGTCAACTCGGACCCGGTCTGATCACGGGCGCCGCCGACGACGACCCCAGCGGTATCGCCACCTACTCGCAGGCCGGTGCGCAGTTCGGTTTCTCGATGCTGTGGACGGTGGTCTTCACGCTGCCGCTGATGGCCGCGATACAGATCGTCAGCGCACGAATCGGCTACGTCACCCGGCGCGGCCTGGCCGCCAACATCAAGGCGAGCTTCCCCCGCTGGGTGCTGCTGACGGTAGTGGGCTTGCTGATGGCGGCGAACACGCTCAATGTAGCCGCCGACATCGCCGCGATGGCCGCAGCACTCCGCTTACTGGTCGGCGGGTCGGCACACATCTATGCCGTGACCTTCGGTCTGTCGTGTCTCGTATTGCAGGTGTTCCTTCCGTACAGGATCTACGTGCGATGGCTGAAGTGGCTGACGCTGGCGCTGCTTTCCTATGTCGCGGTGGTGTTCACCATCCAGCTCGACTGGTGGCAAGTCGCAAGCCAGGTCTTCCGGCCTAGACTACCCGTGAACCATGACATGCTCCTGATGGTGGTGGCCGTGTTCGGCACCACCATCAGTCCGTACCTGTTCTTCTGGCAGGCCGCACAGGAGATGGAAGAAGCGGCCGACGGCGAGCCACGCACGGCGCAGGGCGTGCACCGGCACCTGCGGCGCATCAAGGCCGACACCATCATCGGCATGACGTTCTCGAACCTGATCGCCTTCTTCATCATTCTGAGTACGGCAGCCACGCTGCATACTGCCGGCGTGACCGACATCCAGACCTCGGCGCAGGCCGCCGAGGCACTGCGGCCGTTGGCGGGCGAGTTCACGTTCCTGCTCTTCAGTCTGGGCATCATCGGGACGGGCATGCTTGCCGTGCCAGTGCTGGCCGGCTCGGCCGGGTACGCTGTGGCCGAGGCGGCTGGCTGGTCCGGCACCCTCAGCGCGCGCCTGGATCACGGCGAAGGCCGTGGCTTCTACGGAGTGATTGCCGTTGCCACGGTGGGTGGGGTGATCCTCTGCTTCACGTCGATCGACCCAGTCAAGCAACTCTTCTGGGCGGCTGTGCTCAATGGCGTGATCGCCGTGCCGATCATGGCCGTGATGATGTTGCTGGCCAGCCGGCGCACGACGATGGGCGACCATGTCATCGGGGCCCGCCTGCGCTGGTTGGGTTGGATCGCCACGGCAGTCATGGCAGTGACTGTCACCGCCATGTTCGTCACGCTTTGAAGGCAGCAGGGCACGCAGTGCGGGCGATACTTGGCGCGCTAATAAGAGCGTTTCCGTGTCGCTGGCCTGTCGTCGCCCCGCGTTGCGCTCAGTGATGATCATTGCCGGGTCATCCGCCTCAGCCTTGATCTGGACCCGTAGCCGCCGGATCCGAACATCGATCGTTCGGTCATAGACCTCTTCCTCGTGCAAGCAATTCCGAGAGCAATCCCTTTGAAACTTGGCCTGTCAGTGCAGGAACGATGCTCGGGAGGCGCAAGAGCGTCAGCGTACTGCCACGCATAGCGAGGAATGCATCGACGGCAAAGCTGACCTTGGCAAAGGTCGGGTGCTGGCCGGGTGTAACCCGTCGACCTTGCACGGCTGAACAGCCGCATCCGCTGCAGCGGGGACATTCGCCGACCTGGACCTGAACGTCGCTTCAGCGGCCGGACTCGTGCGGTCAATGTCCGGTGACGGGCGGCGTTCCCGACAAGTCCGTCAACAACACGCCCCAAACGGAACCGTCAGGGATCCTGCTCGACCCTTCAGCGACATTCACCGCCCTGAATTGGTCACCGCGAAGCAGCCGCTCGCGCTAGACATCGCGCGAACAGCCCAGGGCAGTCCCAAGCGGGCGCGGCACGATCGCAGCCAGGAGCTGCATGAACACCAGCGGCGACAACACGAGGTTGGTCGTGCCGTCGCGCCACGGTGTCTTCATCTTCAGCACCACCTGCCCGGCCGCATGGTGTCCAATCCGGGCCATCGCCACCGTCGTCGGGAGTACCACGTTGAAAGTCAGGAAGATCGTGTTCGGAGCCCTGGCGGCTCTGGTGGTGGCCGGCACGGCCGGCTGGTTCAGCCTCGACAAGGAGACGCGCGGGCTGCTGGCGACGTTCCCGACCAACCGCGACCTGCTGTTCTGGAGCGTGCCGCAGCGCGATGCGGCCTTCCGGGCGCTGGATCGCCTGCCGGTGCTGGCCAAGTGGCGTGTCGTGCCGGCAGGCGGTACGCCGCAACCGCTGCCGCCGGGGCCGCCGCTGAAGCTGGGGCTCGACGTCGACGCCTACCTGGCCGGCCAGCGCATGGCGGGACTGGTGATCGTGCACGACGGCAAGGTGCGCCTGGAGCGTTACGGCCTGGGCTTCGACAGCGCCGGGCGCTGGACGAGCTTCTCGGTGGCCAAGTCGATCACCTCCGTCCTGGTGGGGGCGGCCATCCGCGACGGCCACATCCGCAGCATGGACGACAAGGTCAGCGACTACATCCCGCAGATGAAAGGCTCGGCCTACGACGACGTCAGCATCCGCCAGCTGCTGACCATGACCTCGGGCGTGCGCTGGAACGAGGACTATGCCGATCCGAATTCGGACGTGGCCCGCTTCAACAACCATCAGCCCGAGGAAGGGGTCGAGGCGCTGGTTAGCTACCTGCGCCGCCTGCCGCGCGAGGTGCCGGCCGGCACGCGCTGGAACTACAGCACCGGCGAGACCAACCTAGTCGGCATCCTGGTCAGCCAGGCGACGAAGCGGCCCCTGGCGGAGTACCTGTCGGAGAAGATCTGGATGCCGGCCGGAATGGAGCAGCAGGCCACCTGGGTGCTCAGCAAGACCGGCCAGGAGATCAGCGGCTGTTGCATCCAGGCTGCGACCCGGGACTTCGCCCGCTTTGGGGTCTTCATCCTGAACGGGGCGCGCGCCGGGGCACAGGGCATCGTGCCCGACGGCTGGCTGGCAGACGCCACCACCGAGCGCATCGGCATCGGCCAGCCCGGCCGCGGCTATGGCTACCAATGGTGGACCTACAGCGACGGCAGCTTCACCGCGCGCGGCATCTTCGGCCAGGGCATCTTCATCGACCCGAAGCGCCGGCTGGTGATCGCGTCCAACGCCAACTGGGGCGGCGGCGCCACCGACCCGGCCGCCAAGGAGGCGCGTGACGCCTTCTACCGCGCGGTGCAGGAAGCCATCGACGCCGAGGCGGCACCTGCCGCCGGCCGAGAACCGGGCGAGCGAAGCGCCGCGGCCGCAATCGTAGGTCCGAGAATCGGCGGTTCAAACGTAGCGCAGGGGTAGGGCAGCGGCGCTTCGCGGCTCACGCGAGCAGCGCGGGGGTGTCGCTCACCTCGAGCACTATCTCGACCTCGACCGCGATCTGCAACGGCAGCGAGGCCATTCCCACGCAGACCGTGCACCTCGGCCGCGTTCAGGCCATCGCCGGTTTCCAAAGTGCCAGACCATTTCCACGCCAGGCAAATTGCGAGGCGTCGGGTCGGTGACGATGGATCAGAAGCAACCGAATCGGCTTGCCTGCGCGGGCGTCTAACAAAGAACCCGCCGCCGGGTCGAGAACGCTCTCCGGGGAGGGCCACATTGCGCTCTTGAGACCGACGCCGGCGCTGCCGCGGGCAGCTTCAGGCGGGCAAGCATGCACGATGCGCCGCAATGATCGGCTATATGGCGACGGGGACTCTGCGTTCGCCTTGCTGCTGCTGCTCGCCTCAGTGCTGGCGGCGCTGCACGCGGGGGCGGAGCAGCCGCGCTACCGCGCTCCTCGCAAAGACGCCAGCCTCGCGGTCGCTTCCCTCTTGCCGATGTTCCTGAGCGTAGCGATTGCGGGCAAGTGTTCCACCCGAGGGCGAGCCTTGCCCTGCTCCCAGTTGTAGATCGACTGCCCCGACGCGCCCACCAGAGCGGCCGCAGTCATCAGCCGACAGCGCAAGCCGTCGCCGCTGCGACGCCAGGCCCTTCGCGCTGAACCGCAGTGTCTTCGAAGACACCTCGCTCACTGCCACCGGCGCCGCCTTCGCGCTGGCCTTGCTCAGGCGGCGCAGTTCCTGCTCGAGCATCTGAGTACGTCGTTTGAGCGCGGCGATCTCTGTGCGGTACGCGACGACCGCCTTCTTCAGGCCCAGGGTTTCGCCGCGAACTTCTTTGCGAGCGACGCGGGCAATCTCGCACTTCAGAATTGATGCTAGGTTTGACATGAGTGCCATTGTGCAGCGAACTTTGGTTGATGTTCGTCAGCCAACCAGGAGCTGCCCGTCGCGCACTCACGGGGAAACCTCGCGATGAGACCTTTGCCTCCGTTCAGTGACAGCGGGTGAGCGGCCGCCGCCGCCGACCGGACCAACAGGGTCGTCTGGACCAAGCCAACCGTCTACCGAGAGGGTCGAGTGCCAAGCGTTGCAGAACACCACGCGCCACACGGCGTCGTCGGCCACGACGTGCCGTACTGCCCCAGTGAGAATCCGGTCAGGCGCGACTTCGGCGACGCAACCGCCAAAGGCCGAGGAAGCCAATGCCGAGAAGCGCCAAGGTCGCAGGCTCGGGTATGTCCTGAGCTTCCTGGTGCAGCACATAAACGCCAGGGTTACCCTCCCCACCCTGTTGTGCGGTTCCGAGGAGAGGGTCTCCCAAGTGATTGTTGTTGGCGCCGTATTGGTCAACGTAGAACAACCCGTCAATGTTCAGGAGAGCATTGCGCCAGTGCGACGTATCGTCACCCCCAGCGTAGGAGAAGCGCGCAAAGTAGTCTAGGCCATCAACGCCGAATTCAACTCTTGAAACGGTGAGGCCGGGTGAGTTCCAGTCGTTGCGCAAGTCGAAAGATAGGACTGCACTACTTGATGAAGCTACCAACGATGTGACATCAAAGGCTTTGCTTTCCCATGCCGACGGATTGGTGCTGTTGCTGGCCGTACCCAGATCAGACCAAGTCGGCAAGGCGGCAACTTGACTAGCGGCGAACAGCAAGCAACAAGCTATAGGAACATGAACGAAGCTGGCTGCGGTCTTCAAGGCACTCTTCATGATCTTCCTTCGGCGCATAGCGCAAGTATCGGGCGACGCCACGCGAAAGCGGGGCGCACCACTTCCCAGCAATAACGCACGTCAGCATGCATAAACCATGCCCCAACAATGGTTAACTCGGGGATCATTGGGTTGAGAAGCGACTGTCTGAATCCTGAAGGGCATCTGTAAAGCTGCCCGACATGACGGTGTTTCGATCTGATAGCCGTTGTGGGTCGTCTGTGGGTTCAGCGCACCACAACAAGAAACCAAGGCGAGGCTTTCGATCAGCAGCGTGGAATCGCTGGCAACGCAGGCGCGCCGAGGCGCTCCAGGCTCGGCGTGGGCAGGCGAAATGTCGAAGTGCGTTCAAGCTCTCGCGCTGGGTGAACGCGGCACAAGCTCACGCGATGAGCTTGTAGAATCTGGGCATGGTGAAAGCGTGCACAACCATGACGCCGAAACAGGCCAAGTTCGTCGCCGAATACCTCGTTGACGGCAACGGCACACGTGCTACCAGGACGCTCGCGATGGTCTTCCCCCATGAGTGATCGTCTCCGCGATCTGGACGATCAGATCTCTCGGCCCATGCTGGGAGCGCAGGGCGCGTGTGCCGCGCGCCTCGGCAGCCTCCGCCGTCGATACGCTGGAATCAGCACGGGGTCGACCATCGGTCGAGTACGGAGGTGCACGTGCTGGATGCCGGTCGTCAAGGATGCTCTGAATCGGACGATCAGAGCGTTGAAAAACGCGGTGGTAGTAGTCATCGGTGTTCCCGTTCGTCGGTGGAGCGGCGTGACGGGATCATTGCGAACGAGAAGCTCATGAGGTGAGCTACCTCAGGGCCGGTAAGGGGTCGAGCCTCGTAGGCGGTATTACGGAGGGCGCTCAACCGCTGCGGTGAGCGGCCTGCACATCCGCCGCGATCCGGCATGATCCGTCGCCGCCTCCTCGTCGGCGCACGGAGCCACCAATGATCACGCTGTCGCGACATCTCACCTTTCGCGCTCTGGCCCTCATGCTCGGCAGTTCCCTCGTTGCCTGTGCATCGGTGCCACCGGCCACGGTGACGGCTGAGCGAGCGGCGCAGATCGTCGCCAGCCCCGACCGGAGCGCCGCTGACCGCGTGAACGACCAGCGGCGCAAGCCCGAACAGCTGCTGGTGTTCATGACCATCCAGCCGGGCATGGTTGCGCTCGATATCAGCGCCGGCGGTGGCTATACCAGCGAGTTGCTGGCGCGGGCCATCGGGCCGCAGGGCCGGGTGTACGGCCAGAGCCAGCCGCGCGACCCGGAACGGCCAGCGCCAACACCGGCAGCACCTGAGGGCGGCGCCGCACCAGCGGCAGCTGCGCCTGCTGCCGCCAGTGCGGCGCCCAGACCTATGCCGCGCACCTCGGCGATGGCGCTGGCCGAGCGCGAGCAGCGGCTTCGCGCCGCCGGCGTGCCGGCTGCGCCCATCGTCGCGGTGGCGCAGCGCTTCGACGACCCGGTCCCGGCCCCGTTGGCCGACGGCGGCCTCGACCTGGTGACGTTGATGTTCAACTACCACGACCTGGGGTTCCTGGGAGTTGATCGAGCTGCCATGAACCGGGCGCTGTTCCGTGCGCTCAAGCCGGGCGGCATTTACGTGATCGCCGACCACGCGGGCCGCGCCGGTACGGGAATCTCGGAATCGGGCACGCTGCATCGCATCGAGGAAGCGTTCCTGCGCAGCGAGGTCGAGGCGGCGGGCTTCAGGCTACAGGCTGAGGGCCAGTTCCTGCGCAACCCGGCCGACCCGCGCGACCGCAACACCCCCGAACCGTTTCAGCCCAAGGACGAGTTCGTGCTGCGTTTCGTGAAGCCTTGACGATGGCGGCCTCCGTCGCCAGACCTATGCAGGATCTCGGCCGAGGCGCTCGGCGTGCTGTGGCGAGTGCAGCGGGCCTTCCTCGATGCTGCGCTCCGCTTCGGGGATCCTGACGAGGCAGTCACGGCCAAACCAACGCAAGGCGAACAGCGCGGCTGGAAGCGCTGAAACACCGTCGAAGGTGCTGGTCAAACAGGATCATGGTGCCCAAGATTGAGGCATGTTCACTGACGGCGCCTTGACCGCCAAGCAGGCCAAATTCGTCGCCGAGTACCTCGTCGACGGAGACGGCGCACTTGCTGCCGGGGCGCTCGCGACAGTGTTCTCCTATAGGTGATCGTCTCCGCGATCTGGGCAATACGCCCCGTCGAACTACGCCCTGGCCATCACTTCATAGGCTGCACTGCCGACGATGAGGACGCCAATGATCAGCGCGTGCCCGATCGCCGCCGAGAGCATTCCCCGCAACCAGGAACGCCAGCGAGCACCGACGTAGAACTGCGATGCGCCCCAGCCGAAGTAGATGTACCAAGCGACCCAGAACCCGGAGTTCTGCCAGAGGCTCGGCGCCGAAGTCGAGTTCAGTACCGCGATCGGAATGATGACGCTCAGGGCGACCGCTCGGACGCCGAGTGTGTAGGCAACCAGCACCATGTGCTCGGGCAGTGTCAGATGCGCGTCGCGGAACAGCACCGCGCACACCGCCCCTAGCAGCGGCAGTTGCACCAACAGCAGCAAGTTGAAGTGGCGGGCCAGCAAGGCGGCCGGGCCGGCCGAGACCTCTTGCGACAGTACCTGGAATCCCGAGAGGTTTACCACCAGCGCAGCCAGCCCCACCAGCACGGCCAGCGTCGCGAAGGGCCCGTAGTAGCGCCGCCGCCGGCCCTCGACATACTCGCGCGCAATGGCACCGGGGCGCGTCAGCAGCGCCCAGGCAAAGACCAGCGGGCCGCGCTCGACGTTCACGAAGGCGTGCAGCAGATCGCGCGTCATGTCGGCGAACGACAGGCGTGCGGTGTCCGTGCGCTGGCTACAGTGCGGGCAGAAGCGCGCCGCAGCGGGAATCGTGGACTCGCAGTTCAGGCATCGGTGGTCAGCCATGTCGCGACGATGCTACACAGTCGCCGAAGGCGCCATTCGCAGGCGCCGCTGACCGGGAAACAGGTAGGGCCGATCCAGCTACAGTGCCGCCCCTGCCGATGCCGGGAGTCGAAGTGTTCGACGCCGCGCCAGTCGGGTGACGCAAGCGCGTCCTGCTACCGCGAGCGAATCGCGGCGACGAAGATCGCGTCAACCCGTTGCTTCAAGTCCTCGATGTCGTCGTGAAGCACGTCGAGGCTGTCTTTTGGAACGTCGGGCTCGGTAGATGCGGTGTTCTGCTCGCTGGTCAGTTGCGTCATGGGCGGCGCGTCGGTGGGCCCAGAGAGACGATTCTTACCCCCTCTTTACCCCACTATTGCCCCACTAGAAACAAGAACGGCGCTCGAGAGCGCCGTAAGTAATTGATTTAACTGTATTTCACTGGCGCGCCTGGCTGGGATCGAACCAGCAACCCCTGCCTTCGGAGGGCAGTACTCTATCCATTGAGCTACAGGCGCGAGCGGGCGATCTTAACCGTTCCGAAGACGGTCGATCACGGCTGCCGCGGCTGTGCCGCTGAACACGGCCGTGCACCCGCACGGCCCGGGGCGTCTTCAGGCCTTCTTGGCCCAGGCGCTGCACCAGCCCTTGGAGGTGACCTGCTTGCCCGCGAACAACGGGCACGGGCCGGACGCTGCACCGGCCTTCCCCTGGAAGAGCTGGCAGGTGGTGCAATTCTGGCCGGCGGCGAAGTTCTTGAACTTGGCCTTGTCGGCCTTGGCCGCATCGGCCACGTAGCCCAGGGCGGCCGCTTGCGCGTCCTTCTCGTCGACCATCGGGTCGGCAGCGAATGCGGTGCGGCTGGCGAGCAACGCGGCGCTGGCCAAAGGAACGATCTGGATGAACTGACGGCGTGAGGTCATGGACGGATTCTCCGAACGATGGAAAAGCGCCACGGACGACGATTCGCCCCTGGCTCAGGGACTCGCGCTGCAGCGCAGCGGCAAGTGGACCTGCTGACGCTGATTTTAGCCCGCCGTGCCGTGCGGGCCTGCGCGGCGGGTCGCGGCGCTGTCGCCGCCACGTCCGCCGGGCTGCACCACTACAATCCGCGCCCGCCTGCCCTCGCCGCGCTGTCCTGCGCGCACCCCGCCATGCCCCGCGTGCCCACCCCGGCCAGCACTGCCCCTGCCTCGAACGCGTACTGTGCGATCGACTTCGGCACCTCGAACTCGGCGATCGCGATCGCCGACGGCGGCGCGATGCGCCTGGTCGAGCTCGAGCCCGGCTACCGCACGATGCCCACGGCGGTGTTCTACCTCGTCGAAGGCGCCGAGACCCATGGCCCGCCGCGAGTGTTCGGGCGCGCTGCCATCGCGGCCTACGTGGAAGGTCTCGACGGCCGGTTGATGCGCTCGATGAAGAGCATCCTCGGCTCCAGTCTGGTCGAGCAGACGACCGACGTCGGCGGCGGTCGCGGCGTGAAGTACCTCGACGTGATTTCCGGCTACCTGAAGCACCTGAAGACGCTTGCCGAGGCGCAGGCGGGGGCACCGATTTCGCGCGCCGTGCTCGGTCGCCCGGTGTTCTTCGTCGACGACGATCCGCCGCGCGACGCGCATGCGCAGGCGGCGCTCGCGTCGGCCGCGCGGGCGGCTGGCTTCGGCGAACCGAGCTTCCAGTACGAGCCGATCGCCGCCGCGTTCGATTTCGAACGCAAGGTGCAGCGCGAGCAGATCGTGCTGGTGGCCGACATCGGCGGTGGCACGTCGGACTTCGCGGTCGTGCGCGTCGGGCCCGAGCGTGCGGCCAGGCTGGAACGCAAGGACGACATCCTGGCCAGCCATGGCGTGCATGCCGCCGGCACCGATTTCGACCGCCGCATCGAGCTCGCCTGCATGCTGGGCGAGTTCGGCTACGGTGCGTTCGGGCCGTCAGCAGATGGCGCCCTGCCGCGCGAGGTGCCGAGCGCGGTGTACTTCGACCTGGCGACCTGGCACCTGATCAACACCGTCTACAGCCCGCAGCGCGTGGCCGAACTGCGCGGCATGCGCAAGTTCTACGCCGAGCCGCGCCATCACGCGCGGCTGATGACGGTGCTGACCGAGCGTCTCGGACACGAGCTGGTGGCGCGCGCCGAGGCGGCGAAGATCGCCGTCGCCGATGGGGGCCAGACCTGGATCGATCTCGCGCTGGTGGAGCAAGGGCTGGGCGTCGCGCTCGACGAGACGCGGGCGCTGGCGGCGATCGAGGACGAGGTCGCGCGCATCGTCGCTGCGGCGCGTGTCACCGTTGCCAAGGCCGGCCTGAAGCCGCCGCAGATCGATGCGCTGTACTTCACCGGTGGCTCGACCGGCCTGCGCCTGCTGGCCGAGCGCATCGCGGCTGCGTTTCCCGAGGCGCGCGCCGTGCTCGGCGACCGCTTCGCGAGCGTGGCCAGCGGGCTCGGCCTGCACGCGGCGCGCTGCTTCGGCCCGCCCGTTCGCGCGGCTCAGCGGCGGCCTGAGCGCGGCCCTTGCCGGGGCCCACGATGCGGCGGCCGCGAAGGGCTTGCCTGCGGACGCGAGACATCGGCCAGCAGCAGCGTCGCGCGCACCGATTTCCTCGACCGCCTGCTCGAGGTCGGCCGGCGGCTCCAGCGAGTCGATGACGGCGAGCAATTCGTCGGCGTCCTCCAGGTCCTCCGGGGCCAGGTGCCGGTAGATCAGCGCCAGCGGTTCCATCAGCGCCGATGCGTCGAGGCTCGTCAGGTCGGGGAACAGTTCCATCGCCAGGGCGAAGCCGGCGACCCAGGGGTAGACGGCCTCGCTTGCCGCCACCGCCGCATCGTTGAGGGCTTCGTCATCGGCAACTGTGGCAGCGGCCTGCGCAGGGTCGGCCTCGAGCTCGAACACCCAGGGGTCGAACCATTGCCTGCGTGCGATCGCCGCCGCGAGTTCGGCGTGCCGGCGCTGCACCAGCGACAGCAGCGGCCGAGCGTCGAAGCCGGCAGGCAGTGCGTGCCCATCGACATCGATGACATGAGGTAGCCAGCGCTCGGCAGGCAGGGGTTGCGGTTGCAGCAGAACGCCGCACAGATAGCCGTCGAGCATGGCCACGTCGAGCGGCTCGATCGGGGCCGGCACTGCATCGAGCAGCGCCTGCAGGTGGGCTATGTCGCGCTCGACCAGCGGCCGGTTCGCGGGCGGAGCGCGGTGGCGTGGGTTCATGCCGGCATTGTCGCGCCGGTCGGTGGCTGGACTCGGGCTCGCGTTGCGCGCGTTCGCGGCGCCGCGCCGCGTGGCCGGCCTTACCGGCTCAGCGCAGGGCTGCCTGGATCGGCGTCTGGGCGGCGTCGAACCCACCCCCCAGCGCCAGATACAGGTTGGCACGCTGCGCGAGCCGCTCGGTCTGCACGCGCAGCAGCGACGAGCGCGCGGCGACCCGTGCGAGCTCGCGTTGCTCGACCACGCTGAGATCGATCGCGCCCACGCGATACTGGATTTGCGCGAGTTCGAGTGCGCGTTCGCTGTCGCGGAGGGTGGCAGCGAGGATGGCGTCGCGGTCGCGCAGGGCGTTCTCGGCCGCGAGCGCGCCTTCGACCTCGGCGAAAGCCCGCTGCCCGATGCGCGCGTATTCCGCGACCGCCTGCTTCTGCTCGGCCGAGCGGATCTCGACCTGCGCGCGCAATGCGCCGCCCTGGTACAGCGGCGCGATCAGGTTCGCACCGAAGCTCCAGATCGGATTGTTGGTGTCCTTCAACACGAGCAATTCGCTCGACACGCTGCTGCCACCGGCGGTCAGGCTGATGCGCGGCAGCTGAGCCGCCTTGGCCTCGCCGACGCGGTCGAACGCCGCCGCCACGCGGCGCTCCGCGGCGACGACGTCGGGGCGGCGCTCGAGCAGTTGCGACGGAACGCCGACCGGCACCGGCGGGGGCATCGGCGACAGGCGCTCGGCCACGGTTATCTCCGCTGCCGGATAGCGGCCGATCAGCAGTTCGAGCGCGCGCAGCGCCTGCTCGCGCGCGAACTCGACTTGCCGCAACGCATCGCGATAGGGACCGACGTTAGCGCGCGCCTGCGCCACGGCCTGTTCGTTGCCGCTGCCAATCCGCAGCCGGTCCTGCGCGACGCGCAACAACGCCTCCGTGGCGCGCAGCGCCTCCTGCGCGATCGCGCGCTGCAGGCCGGCCTCGATGGCCAGGAACCAGCCTTTGGCCACCGTCGCCGCCAGCGATTGGCGCGCATACGTGTAGTCGGCCGCGGCGGCCGCGGACTGTGCTTCGGTCGCCGCCTGCCCGTAGCGCAGGCGGCCCCAGATGTCGAGTTCGAGCGACGCGTTCAGCCAGATCCCGTCCAGGCCGCCGCTGCCGCCCGACTTGCCGCCGCCCATCGCCGCTACGCCCACCGACGGGAGCAACGCGCCGCTCGCCACCTTGACGTACCCGGCGGCCTGCTCGACGCGCGCTGCCGCCACCTGCAGATCGGCGTTGTAGGCCAGCGCCTCGTCGACGAGGGCGGACAGGGCTGGATCGGCGAACGTGGTAAGCCAAGCGTCGGCCACCGGCGCCGTCACGGCGCCACCGGCCTTCCACGCCGCCGGCACGGCCGTGCGCGGTAGCGCCTGCTTCTGCAGTTCCGCACTCGTCGGTGCAGGGTCGGTCGCGCAACCCGCCACGGCGGCGGCCAGGGCCGTCGCGAGCATCTTGCGGCAGCTCAGACGTGCGCGCATCAGTGCAGCTTCAAGACGAGGAAGTCGGTGATCGTGCCGATGCGCAGGATCACCATGCGCAGGATGTGGATCGCCTCCGCGTGCTCGGTGTAGATCGCGCCGTGGCCATCGGCTCCGGCGGCGAGGAACAGATCACGGTCGCGTTCGGCGACCTCGAGCTTCACGGGGAAGCGCCCTGGCATCTGCGGATAGGCGCCCGTCTGCGGCACCATGCCCGACTGCGCCACCTGTCCCTGGCCCTGCGCCCAGACGATGGAGTCCACCTTCGCCTTGATGACGCGCCCGGGATAGGTCTGGAGCGTGAACTCCGCATGGTTGCCGGGCTCGACGAGCCGCAGTTCGTTCTGCGCGTAGAGCGCGATGATCTGATAGGTCTCCTCGACGAAGCTCATCGCCGGCGCGACCGGGAAGGCGGTCACGAAGGAGCCCGGGCGCAACTGCACGTTGATCGCGTAGCCGCTGGTGGGCGCATAGACGGAAGTCTGGTCGAGGTTCCACTGCGCGTTCGCGAGGTCGGCGCGGCTCAGGTCGACCTGAGCCTTGGCGGTGGCCAACTGGGCCCGCGCCGATGCGACCGAGGCCTGTTCGCCGTTGACCTGACCCGACAACTTCTGCACGACCTGGCCTTCGTTGGCCTTGGCGGTGGCGATCTGACCTTCGAGCTCGACCACGTTGGCCTCGGCCTGCTCGAGCGCGAACTTGTCGCCCGCGCCGGTGGCCACGAGTTCACGGTTCTGCCGCACGCGCAGGCGCGCGAGCTCCAGCTTCGGTTGCAGCGCGCTGACCTGCCCGCTGGCGGACTTCAACTGTTCCTGCAGTTGCCGCGCACCGGCCGAGGCATCCACCAGCCCCGCACCGGCCTGCGCGAACTTGGCCTCGTCGGCCGCCAGCTTCGCCTTGGCGGCATCCAGCTCGTTCTGGTACTGGGTCGGGTCGATGCGAAACAGCAACTCGCCCTTCTTGACCAGCCGGTTCGGCTCGACCGGAACCTCGATCACCCGCCCGCGCACCTGCGGGATGACCTGCACGACGTACTTGATGACGCGAACGTCGGCCGACGACGGGGCAACGACGTTGAGCGTCAGGATCAGCGCGGTCAAGGCGACGATCGGGATGATGACGACCGTGACTTGCGAGGTGGTGTTCCACGGCAGCCACTTGAACTTGATGAAGATTAGCCAGACGAAGAAGGCATAGATGCCAATGAGGAGGGCTTCCATCAGGCAGTTCCCTCCGACAGCGCCGAGGCCAGGGCGGCCTGTGCCGTTGCAAGTTCCTTTTGCAGGGTCTTGAGTTTGCCCGGCAGCGGCGACTTGGCGGCCATCATGTCGAGCTCGTCACGCAGGACGTCGATTTCGTGGTCCGAGAGCTCGCCGGCGCGCCATTTCTCGCGCATTTCGAGGAAGTAGTCTTCGTGCTTCTCGGTGCCGTAGGCAAGCTGGTGGCCGACCGGCTTGACGTACGCCCACAGCCAGGCGATCGGCCAGAGCAGGCCACCGAACACGAGCGATAGCAGGCAAAGCATCTGGATGGCGTCGCGCTGCGGATGGTGGCGCTTGTGGGCGATCTTCTCCGGCAGGATGTGCACGAGCCAGAAGAGCACGATCCCGCCGATCGGCATGAAGATGATGATGAACCACGCCAGGTACATCGCCGCCGAGTCCATCATCTCGGGGGGTAGGAAGGAGGCGGAAGCAGCAGTCGGCAGAAGGCACAGGGCGAGGGGGGCAAGCCAGCGTGTCGCTGTGCGCCTGCGCGATCCGCGTGGGGACGGGTTCATCACGGCGACACTCCCGGGCCGGCGGCAACGGTTTCGGACGCAGGCATCTTCATCTTCGGCACGGTGGTCTCCGCTCGTGAGTCTGTGTCGCACATCGAAGCGTACGAACCAGCAAATGATAACGGCGCGAGCCCGGCGGTGGCGCATGGTCGTGCGCGTTGACGGATCGCCACCCCATGCTTCGGGGGTAGCCAACGTCGGCGCGGGCTTGACAAGTCACCGATCGGTGACTACTCTTCAGTCACCTTTTCGTGACACGTGAGGTCAAGCATGGATCGCAGAGCCTTCGTTCGTCTCGTGGGCGGTGGTGCGGTGATCGCTGCGGCCCTGTCGGAGACGGGATGCTCGAGCGCCTATCCGCCCGACGCGGTGGCGGCCTGGAAGGGGCCGGGCAGCGAGCCCGACACCGCGGCGCTGGATCCTCGGTTACGCGATCCTCGCGCCGCACTCGCACAACCTGCAGTCCTGGCGGGTCGATCTGCGCACGCCCGACGAGATCGTCTTGCACTGCGACCTGAGCCGCCTGCTGCCGGAAACCGACCCGTTTTCGCGCCAGATCATGATGAGCCACGGCACGTTCCTCGAGCTGCTGGACATTGCCGCGCGGGAGCGGGGGCTGCGCGCCGAGATCAGGTTGTTTCCCGAAGGCGAATTCGGGCCGCAGAAGCTCGACGAGCGTGCGGTGGCCCGCATCCGGCTGACCCCCGACCCGGCCGTGAGCAAGGACCCGCTGTTCGCGCAAATCCTCCGGCGCCGTACGAACCGCGAGGCCTACGACCTCCAGCGGCCCGTGTCGGCCGAGGCCTGGCAGGCGATGGCCGATGCCGTGAAGCCGAACCCGTTGCGTTTCGGCTTCGTCGGCACGAACCGGCCGGAAGCGTTGAAGCAGCACCGTGCGATCGCGGCCGAGGCCTGGCGGATCGAGTTGATCACGCCGCGAACGATCATGGAGTCGTACAAGGTGCTGCGCGTCGGCGCCGCCGAGATCGCGCGGCATCGCGACGGCCTGTCGCTGATGGACCCGATGGTCGTTTTGATGAGCCGTGTCGGCCTGTTCGACCGCAGCAGGGCGCCAGCGCCCGACGACTTCGCCATCACCAGCCAGATCGAGGACTTCGCCAAGAAACTCGCGTCGACGCCCGGCTTCCTGTGGATGGTGACCGATGGCAACGACCGCGTGACCCAGGTCAACGCGGGCCGCGCCTACGCGCGGGTGCAACTTGCCGCCACCGCTCACGGCGTGGCGATGCAGCCGCTGCAGCAGGCCTTGCAGGAGTACGCCGAACAAGCGCGACCCTACGCCGAGATCCGACAGCTGCTGGGCGCGCCGCAGCCGGCGCAGACGATCCAGATGTGGGCCCGCGTGGGCCATGCACCGCCGGTCCAGCCCGCGCCACGGCGCGGCGTCGATGCGATCGTGATCGGTTGATCCGGCGACGGCATTCGCCGTGGCCGTGAGTCAGCCCTGTGACAATCGATCCATGCCGAAAGCCCGTGCTGACATCGAGGCCGCGGCGCCGCCGCGCCCACCGCGAGATCGCGGCGCAACGGAAGCGCGCATCCTCGCCGCGGTTGGCGAAGTGCTTGCCCGCGACGGCTTCGGTGGCATCGGCGTCAACGCCGTCGCCCGGCAGGCCGTCGTCGACAAGGTTCTGATCTACCGCTACTTCGGCGGGCTGCCCGAGCTGCTGGCCACCTGGGGGCGCAGCGGCCGCTTCTGGCCCGGCCTCGACGAACTGCTCGGCGACGATCCGCAGGCCTTCCTCGCGCTGCCGGTGGCCGAACGCTACGCCCGCTTCATGGAGCACTTCATCGACGGCCTGCGCGCGCGCCCGCTGACGCTCGAAATCCTGGCCGCCGAGGTGCTCGAGCGCAACGAGCTCACCGCCGTTCTCGAGGCCGAGCGCGAGGCTTGGGGCGAGCAGGCGAGCCGCCTGCTCGGCGGCGACGAATTCGAGCGACGCCCCGAGTTGCAGGGGCTGACGCTGCTGCTCGTCGCTGGCGTGCAGTACCTGCTCGTGCGTAGCCGGCGCATCCGCATCTTCGGCGGCATCGACGTCCGCAGCGACGCAGGGTGGGCGACACTCAAGGCTGCCGTGCGGCAGATGGCGCTCGGCCTGTTTCCACCTCTGCCTTCCACCCGCCGCAAGCATCCATGATCGATCTCTACACCGCCGCCACGCCCAACGGCCACAAGGTCTCGATCGCACTCGAGGAACTTGCGTTGCCCTACACGGTGCACGCGCTGTCGCTGTCGGCAGGCGAGCAGAAGGAGCCCGCCTTCCTCGCGATCAGCCCCAATGGGCGGATCCCGGCCATCGTCGACCGCGACGAGGACGACTTCGCGGTCTTCGAATCGGGCGCGATCCTCGTCTACCTCGCCGAGAAGACCGGGCGCCTGATGCCCGCAGACATGAAGGGCCGCTCGCGCGTGATGCAGTGGCTGATGTTCCAGATGGGCGGGATCGGCCCGATGATGGGCCAGGCCAACGTCTTCTTCCGCTACTTCCCCGAGAAGATCGAGCCGGCGATCGCGCGCTACCAGGGCGAGTGCCGGCGCCTGTTCCGCGTGCTCGACGGGCAGTTGAAGGACCACGAATACCTGGCCGGCGACTATTCGATCGCCGACATCGCCAACTGGGCGTGGGTGCGCACGCACCGCTGGTCAGGCGTGGAGGTCGACGACCTGCCGCACCTGAAGCGCTGGCTGGCTGCGATCCGGGCCAGGCCGGCCGTGCAGGCTGGCATCGCGACACCGCCGTCGCCGCGGGTCGATCTTGGGAAGACCGAGGGCGACGAGAAGGCCAAGGCGTTCGCGCAGGATGCGCGCAGGATCGTCGAGATGGGCCAGTCGAGGGAGGGCGGCGTATGAAGCTCTTCGTGTCGCCTCGTGCGCCCAATCCGCGGCGCGTGCTGGTGTTCCTCGCCGAGAAGGGGCTCAGCGGCATCGAGTTCGTCAATGTCGATCTCAACGCCGGCGAGCACCGGGGCGCGGCGTTTCGCGCCAGGAGCCCGCTTGCCAAGGTGCCCGCGCTCGAGCTCGACGACGGTCGCGTGCTGACCGAAACGCGGGCGATCTGCACCTACCTCGAAGGCTTGCAGCCCGAGCCGAACCTGATGGGGCGCGATTTCGAGGAACGCGCGTTCATCGAGATGGCAGACCGGCGCGCCGAGCTGTATCTCTTCCTCGGCTTCGCGATGTGCATACGCCACACGCACCCCGGGCTGGCGCCGCTCGAGCAGCCGCAGTTTCCCGAGTTCGGCCGCTCGCAGGGCGACAAGGTGCGCGCCGTTGCGCGCTGGTTCGACGCCGAACTCGCACGCCAGCCCTTCATCGCCGGGAATCGATTCACGATCGCCGACATCACGGCGTTCTGTGCCATCGAGTTCGCGCGCGGCCTGATGAAGTTCCGTCCCGCCGAGGAAGGAATGCCGCACCTGCAGGCCTGGCGCGATCGCATCGCAGAAAGACCCAGCGCTGGCGTCTGACGTTGCACTCCCCCTCCCGCGAGCGGGAGAGGGTCGGGGTGCGGGTCGGCGCGGCCTGACGCGGCATCGAAGATGCCGGCAGCGCATCGGGATGGCCTATGCTTTGACCTTCGATATCCAGGAGACCGAAATGGGCGCACCCCAAGCCTTCACCGCCACGGCCGAGATTGGCCACTACATCAATGGCCGCGCGGTCACGAGCAGCGGCGGGCGCCGCCAGGCCGTCTACAACCCCGCCACTGGCGCCGTGGCGCGCGAACTCGTGCTCGCCTCGGCAGCGGACGTCGACGCCGCGGTGGCTGCGGCGAAGGCCGCGTTCCCGGCCTGGGCCGACACGCCGCCAATCCGCCGCGCGCGCTTGCTCAACAGCTTTCTCGCGCTGCTCAACGAACACCGCGACACGCTGGCCGCGATGATCACCGCCGAGCACGGCAAGGTGTTCACCGACGCCGTCGGCGAGGTCTCGCGCGGCATCGACATCGTCGAATTCGCCTGCGGCATCCCGCAGTTGTTGAAGGGCGACTTCACCGACCAGGTCTCGACCGGCATCGACAACTGGACGCTGCGCCAGCCGCTGGGCGTGGTGGCTGGCATCACGCCGTTCAACTTCCCGTGCATGGTGCCGATGTGGATGTTCCCGGTCGCGCTGGCCTGCGGCAACAGCTTCGTGCTGAAGCCGAGCGAGCGCGACCCGTCGCCGTCGCTCTTCATGGCCGATCTGCTCCGGCAGGCCGGGCTGCCCGACGGGGTGTTCAACGTCGTGCAGGGCGACAAGGTGGCTGTCGATGCGCTGCTGACGCACCCCGACGTGAAGGCGATCTCCTTCGTCGGCTCGACGGCCATTGCGCAGTACATCTACGAAACCGGCGCCCACCACGGCAAGCGCGTGCAGGCGTTGGGCGGCGCGAAGAACCACATGGTGGTGATGCCCGATGCCGACATCGAGCAGACGGTGGACGCGCTGATCGGCTCCGCCTACGGCTCGGCCGGCGAGCGCTGCATGGCGATCAGCGTCGCGGTGCTGGTCGGCGACGTGGCCGACAAGGTCGTGCCGCTGGTGGCCGAGCGCACCCGCACGCTGAAGGTGAAGAACGGCATGGAACTCGACGCCGAGATGGGGCCGATCGTCACGAAGCAGGCGCTCGAGCGCATCGAGGGCTACATCGCACTCGGCGTCGAAGAGGGTGCGAAGCTCGTCGTCGATGGCCGCGGGTTCAAGGTGCCGGGCCACGAACAGGGCTTCTTCACCGGCGGCACGCTGCTCGACCACGTGACGCCCGCGATGCGCGTCTACAAGGAAGAGATCTTCGGCCCGGTGCTGTGCTGCGTGCGCGTGCCCGATTTCGCGACGGCCGTGCAGCTCGTCAACGACCACGAATACGGCAACGGTGTGGCCTGCTATACGCGCGACGGCAACGTGGCGCGCGAGTTCGCGCGGCGCATCCAGGTCGGCATGGTCGGCATCAACGTGCCCATTCCGGTGCCGATGGCCTGGCACGGCTTCGGCGGCTGGAAGCGCTCGCTGTTCGGCGACATGCACGCCTACGGCGAGGAGGGCGTTCGCTTCTACACCAAGCAGAAATCGATCATGCAGCGCTGGCCGGAGAGCACGGCCAAGGGCGCTGAATTCGTGATGCCGACGGCGAAGTGAGCCGGACAAGCGAGCGGGGAACGCCCGCCTACAGCTTCTCGGTCTCCCCCGCCTTCGGCTGCCATTTCATCAGCCGCTTCTCGGCGACGCCGACCAGCGCGTCGAGGGCGAGCGCAAAGGCGGTCAGCACGAGGATGCCGGCCATCACGGTGTTGATGTCGAAAGCGCCCTCGGCCTGCAGGATCAGGTAGCCCACGCCCTGGCTCGAACCGAGGTACTCGCCGACCACCGCGCCGACGAAGGCAAGCCCTACGCTGGTGTGCAGCGAGCTGAACACCCAGCTCGTCGCGCTCGGCAGGTAGACGTGGCGCAGCAGCTGCCTGCGGTTGGCGCCGAGCATGCGTGCATTGGCCAGCACGACCGGGCTGACCTCCTTCACGCCCTGGTAGACGTTGAAGAAGACGATGAAGAAGACGAGCGTCACACCGAGCGCCACCTTGCTCGCCACGCCCAGGCCGAACCAGACGGCGAAGATCGGCGCCAGGATCACGCGCGGCATCGAATTCGCGGCCTTGATGTAGGGGTCGCAGATCGCCGCGGCGAGCGGGCTCAGCGCGAGCCAGAGACCGAACCCGAGGCCGAGCGCGGTGCCGATAACGAAGGCGAGTGCGGTTTCGAGCAGCGTGATGGCGAGGTGGCGGTAGATGTCGGCGCCAGTCACGAACCAGGCCCAGATACGGCCGAAGATCTTCAGCGGCTCGCCGAAGAAGAACGCCGCCTGGCGGTCGTTCTCGAACACGAACGGCGGAATCAGCCCTGGTGTCGTGAGGGCGTGCCAGACCGCGAAGACCGCCAGCAGCACGGCGAGCTGCCAGGCGCGCAGGTTGCGCTCATTGGGTCGAAGGGCGTTCCACATTTCGTCAGGCGGCGAGCTGCTGCCGGTAACCCTCGAGCACCTCCTCGCGCAGCACGCCCCAGATCGCCGCGTGAAGCTCGACGAAGCGCGGCGCCGTCTTCACCTCGGCCACGTCGCGCGGGCGCGCAAGGTCGATCGTGAACTCGCCGATCGGGTGCGCGGCAGGGCCCGCGCTGAGCACCACCACGCGGTCGCTCATCGCGATCGCCTCGTCGAGGTCGTGGGTGATGAACAGCACGGCCTTCCGGGATTGACGACCCCCGGGCGTCTGGCGCCCGCCTCTCGCGGGGGACGGCGATTGGGTTGCGGTGGCCCGGCGCGCGTCGCCGTCGCCGGCCCAGAGTGCGAGCACCTCGTTTTCCATCAGTTGGCGGGTCTGGATGTCGAGCGCCGAGAACGGCTCGTCCATCAGGATGATGTCGGGGTCGAGTGCCAGCGTCTGCGCGAGGCTCACGCGCTTGCGCATGCCGCCCGAGAGCTGGTGCGGATAGCGGTCGCCGAAGCCCCCGAGGCCGACGCGCTTGAGCCAGTCCTCGGCCTGTGCGGTCGCGTCGTCGAGTACGACGCCGCGGAACTCGAGCCCGGCGCGCACGTTCTGCAGCGCAGTGCGCCAGGGCATCAGGCTCTCGCCCTGGAACATGTAGCCGGCGCGGGTGTTGATGCCGGCGAGCGGCTGCCCGAACACCTCGATGGTGCCGCTGCTCGGGGCGAGCAGGCCGGCCGCGACATTCAACAGCGTGCTCTTGCCGCAGCCGGTCGGGCCGACAACGCTGACGAATTCGCCAGCGCCGACCGTCAGCGTCACGTCGCGCACCGCGGTGTAGCGCTGGCCGGGTGCGTCGCGGCTGACGAAGGTGCAGCTGACGCCGGTCAGCGCGAGCGCGGCAGAGGTCATCGATATCTCAAGCCTTCGGATACTTCGCGTTGGCCTTCTTCACGAAGTCGTTGGTGTAGACGGCCGGCAGGTCGAACTTCACGTCCTTCAGCGTGTCGTCCACGCTCTGCAGCGCGCGCACTGCGGTCGCGGCACCCGCGTCGGGGATCATGCCGTCGGGCGACAGCGCGCCCTTCATGGCGAGGAAGGCGTCGATGTAGACGGCGCGGTCGCCGAGCAGGTAGTTCTCGGGCACTGCCTTGATGATGTCGCCCGGGCCCGCCGCCTGGATCCACTTGTCGGCGCGCACGATCGCGTTCGCGAGCGCCTGTACGGTGGCCGGGTTCTTGTCGATGAAGGTCTGCGGCGCGTAGAGGCAGGCTGCGGGCATCGGCCCGCCGAACACCTTGTCCGACTCGGCGAGCACGCGCGTGTCGGACACGATCTTCAGGTCGCCCGAGCGCTGCAGCAGCGTGATCACCGGGTCGAGGTTGCTCATCGCGTCGATCTGCCCCGAGCGCATTGCCGCCACGGCGCCGTTGCCCGTGCCGACGCCGATGATCGAGACGTCGCTCGGCTTGAGCCCCGCCTTGGCGAGCACGAAGTTGGCCATCACGTTCGTGCTCGAGCCCGGCGCGGTGACGCCGATCTTCTTGCCCTTGAGGTCGGCCACGGTCTTGAAGTCGGGCATCGTCTTCGGGTTGACGCCGAGCACGATCTGCGGCGCGCGCCCCTGCAGCACGAAGGCGCGCAGGCGCTGGCCCTTGGCCTGCATGTTCAGCGTGTGCTCGAAGGCGCCCGAAACGACGTCGGCGCTGCCGCCGATCACCGCCTGCAGAGCGCGCGAGCCGCCGGCGAAGTCGACGATCGTCACGTCCAGGCCTTCGGCCTTGAAGTAGCCGAGCGACTCGGCGATCGTCAGTGGCAGGTAGTACAGCAGGTTCTTGCCGCCGACGGCGATCGTGAGCTTGGGCTTCTCGAGCGCCTGCGCCATCGCGAAGGCCGGGGCGGCAAGGCCGGCCGCGCCGGCCAGCAACAGGGTGCGTCGTTGCATGAGGTGTCTCCGTGGGTGTCTCGGTGGGAATTGCGCCGACTGTACCGAAGCGCCGCCGCCGCGCCCATAGTGCTTGCCCCGCGGCCAGGTCAGGGGCATGTCGCGGCGGCTTTCGAAGAGCTTCATGCCGACGCGACAATGCGCGCATGAACAACCCGGTCGTCATCGTCACCGGCGCGAGTCGTGGCATCGGCGCGGCCACCGCGCTGCTGTGCGCGCGCCGGGGCTACGACGTGGCCGTCAACTACGCCCGCGACGCGCAGGCTGCCGCCGTGGTCGTGGCGCGGGTGCTTGCGCTCGGGCGGCGCGCGGTCGCCATCGCGGCCGACGTTTCTCGGGAGGCCGACGTGCTGCATCTGTTCGCCGTGGTCGATGGCGAACTCGGGCCGCTCGCGGCACTCGTCAACAACGCAGGCGTGGTCGACGTGGCGGCGCGTGTCGACGAGATGAGCGGTGCCCGGCTGACGCGCATGTTCGCCGTCAACGTGCTCGGGACCATGCTGTGCGCGCGAGAGGCGGTGCGCCGCATGAGCACGCGCCACGGTGGCGGGGCATGGGCCGCGGCCGGCGGCGGCCGCGGGGGCGCGATCGTCAACCTGTCGTCGGCTGCTGCACGCCTCGGTTCGCCGGGCCAGTACGTCGACTACGCGGCCGCCAAGGGCGCGGTCGACGTCTTCACGGTCGGGCTGGCGCGCGAGGTGGCGAGTGAAGGCATCCGCGTCAATGCCGTGCGCCCGGGCATCATCGCCACCGACATCCACGCTTCGGGCGGCCAGCCCGACCGCGCCGTGCAACTGGCGCCGCAGGTGCCGATGCGCCGCGCCGGCAGCGCCGACGAAGTGGCGCAGGCCATCGTCTGGCTGCTGTCCGATGCAGCGAGCTACACCACCGGAGCGGTGATCGACGTTGCGGGCGGAAGATAGGTCGGGACGCAGCCACCGGCCGCGCCGCCGCGACACCGCGCCGCAGCGGGAATGCGGCCGTGTAGCATCCTGCGCAATGTCGTTTCGCCCCGGAATGCCCGCCATGCCCGTCGACCCCGAACTGCGACTGCTCGACATCGCCATTCCTGCCCAGCCGGAGTCGCTGGTCAGACTCTCGCTGCTGCTCGCCGAGGAGGACGTGAACCTGAAGGCGCTCGCCGAGCTGATCGAATCCGACATGGCGCTCGCCGCGGCCGTGCTCAAGGCCGTCAACTCGTCGCTCTACGGCCTGTCGGGGCGGGTGCAGAGCGTGCAGCAGGCGATCACCTACCTCGGCACGCGCGAGGTCGCCGCGGTGACCTTCGAGATGGGGCTGCGCGCCGTCTTCCCGGCCGCGCCCGAGCTGAAGCCGATCTGGGATCGCGCCGCCCGGCGCGGGCTGCTGATGGGGCGCATCGGAGCCGAGTTGGGCGTGGACCCATGGGTGTCCCATTCGGCCGGCCTGTTCGAGGAGTGCGGCAAGGCGGTGCTGTTTCGCCACGCGAGGGAGCGCTACGGGCCGATGCTGAGATCCACCGAAGACGAAGCCGAGTTGCTGCAGCGCGAGCATGTCGCATTCGGAGTTTGCAACGACAAGCTCGGCGCGGCGCTGTGCGAGAGCTGGGGCCTGGCCGGCGCCGCGGTGGCGAGCGTGCGCCACCATGTGGCGGTGCACCTCACCCGAATACTGCCGCCGCAGGTACCGCGGCCGGCGATCTGTGCGCTGTCGGCGCTGGCGCACGCCCTGATGATGGCGCCAGACACGCTGGAGGAGGTGGCCATCGCCGTGGCGCCGCAGGCCCAGCTCGACGAGACGCTCGTGCTGCGCGGTGCGCGCAAGGTGCAGGTGCAACTCATCGCTGCCGCGCTTCGAGACTGAAGGGGGTCGTTGCGGCGCTGCCCGCGTGGGCAGGAAACCCCGCTTGGTGAGCCTCGCGGGACGCGCTACGCTGCAAAGCCCGCGCGGCCGCCGGGCCTGCGCAACCACTTCCCGGAGACCGACCATGAGTCTCGTTCCTCCCGACTCGCTGGCCCTGCAGCGCTTCTACCACTGGGAACGCACGACGCCCGATCGCATCGCGCTGACGCAGCCGATGGGTGGCGGCGTGGTGCGCGACCTTACGTGGGCGCAGTTGGCCGACGAAACGCGGCGCATGGCAGCGCACCTGCAGTCGCTCGGTTTCGAGCCCGGCTCGCGGATCGCGATCCTGTCGAAGAACTGCGCCTGGTGGCTGATGAGCGATATCGCCATCTGGATGGCGGGCTACGTGTCGGTGCCGCTGTACCCGACGCTCGCCGCCGACACGGTGCGCCAGATCCTGCAGCACAGCGAGGCGCGGGCCTGCTTCGTCGGCAAGCTCGACGGCTGGGAGGCGATGAAGCCCGGCATGCCGGCCGGCCTGCCGTGCATCGCCTACCCGCTGTCGCCGAAGACGAGCTACCCGGACTGGGACGACATCGTCGCCCGCACCGCGCCGCTCGCGGGCAACCCGGTGCGCGACGGTGCCGAGCTCTCGACCCTGATGTATACCTCGGGCACCACGGGCAACCCAAAAGGCGTGATGCACAGCTTCGACACCTTCGCGTGGTCGATCACGTCGGGGCTCGAGCGCGTCGAGCTCGGCAACGACGCGCGCATGCTGTCGTACCTGCCGTTGGCGCACGTCGCCGAGCGCACGCTGGTCGAGCATGGCTGGCTCGCGAAGAACATCCACGTCTTCTTCGCCGAATCGCTCGACACCTTCGCCCAGGACCTGCAGCGTGCGCGGCCGACCGCGTTCTTCTCGGTGCCGCGCCTGTGGGTCAAGTTCCAGCAGGGCGTGCACGCGAAGATGCCGCCGCAGAAGTTGCAGCGCCTGCTCTCGCTGCCGATCATCGGCGGCGTCGTGCGGCGCAAGATCCTCAAGGCGCTCGGACTCGACGCCTGCGCATTCGCCGGCGGCGGCGCGGCGCCGATGCCGCCCGAGTTGCTGCGCTGGTATTCGCGGCTCGGGCTGGACATCGTCGAGGTCTACGGAATGACCGAGAACTGCGGCATCTCGCACTGCACGCTGCCCGGCCAACCCCGGCCCGGCACGGTGGGCCTGCCCTACGACGGCGTCGAGTCGCGCTTGGATCCGGTGACGGGCGAGATCCAGGTGCGCAGCCCGGGCGTGATGCTGGGCTACTACAAGGAGCCCGAGCTGACGCGCCAGGCGCTGACCGCCGACGGCTGGCTGCTCACCGGCGACAAGGGCGCGCTCGACGCCAGTGGCGCGCTGCGCATCACCGGTCGCGTGAAGGACCTGTTCAAGACGAGCAAGGGCAAGTACGTCGCGCCGGCGCCGATCGAGGACAAGCTCGTGATGCATCCGGCCGTCGAGGCCTGCGTCGTCGCCGGCGCCAACCTCGGCCAGCCTCTGGGCATCCTGATGCTCTCGCCGGAGGCGGCAACGCGCTCGCAGGACGACGCCGAGCGGCGCGCGATGGAGGCGTCGTTCGAGGCGCATCTGGATGCCGTCAACGCGAAGCTCGATCCGCACGAGCAGCTCGATTGCCTGGTGGCGGTGACCACGCCCTGGACGGTCGAGAACGGTTTCGTCACACCGACGATGAAGGTCAAGCGCAACCGCATCGAAGAGGTCTACAGCTCGAGGTACGAGCGCTGGACCGGGCAGCGCAAGAAGGTGCTTTGGGATCGGGGTTGAGGGTGCGCGGCGAGCGCGCTGGAGTAAATTCGCCTGCATAGGCGAACCCGGGAGAAATCCATGCAGACCCAAGCGAACGAATCCGAACTGCGGTCCGAACGGCTCGACCGGGTTGTCGAACTGCTGCGCGGCAAGCTGGCCGCCGACCAGCACGGCACGCTCGAGGCATTCGTGCGCAGCTACTTCGGCCAGGTGGACCCTGAAGACCTCGCCGAGCGCGAACTCGCCGACCTCTACGGTGCGGCCCTGTCGCACTGGAACTTCGCACGTCGGCGCGAGCCCGGCCAACTGCGAGTGCGGGTGTTCAACCCGAGCATCGCCGAGCATGGCTGGCAGTCCACGCACACGATCATCGAGATCGTCAACGACGACATGCCCTTCCTCGTCGACTCGGTGACGATGGAGGTCAACCGCCACGGACTGACGCTGCACCTCATCATCCACCCGATCGTGGCCGTGAAGCGCGCTGCCGACGGCACGCTCGAAGGCATGGCGCAAGACGCGGCGGCGGGCTGCGAATCGTTCATCCATGTCGAGGTCGATCGTGTCCCCGAGCCTGCGCGGCTCGAGGCGCTGGCCGCCGACGTGGCGCGCGTGCTCTCGGACGTGCGCCAGACCGTGGCCGACTGGGCGGCGATGCGCCAGCGCGTGCTCGCCATCGTCGGCGAACTCGATGCGAAGGTGCCACCGATTCCCGCCGGGGAGCTGACCGAGGGCCGCGCCTTCCTGCGGTGGCTGGCCGACAACCACTTCACCTTCCTCGGCTCGCGCTCGCACGAGCTCGTCGACGTGGAAGGTCAGGACGTGTTGAGGATCGTTGCCGACTCGAGCCTCGGCATCCTGCGCGAGGTGATCGACAAGGAGGCCCATGCCAAGGTTGTCGCCTCGGGCTTCGCCGCGCTGCCCCCCGAGGTGCGCGCCTATGCCCGCCGACCCGAGTTGCTCGTCGTCACCAAGTCGACCGCGCGCTCGACCGTGCACCGGCCGGGCTATCTCGACTACGTCGCCGTCAAGCGTTTCGGCGCCGACGGCCAGGTCTGCGGCGAGGACCGCTTTCTCGGCCTCTTCACCTCCACCGCCTACAGCGCGAACCCGGCCGAGATTCCACTGCTGCGGCGCAAGGTCGCCGACGTCGTCGCGCGTGCGCACCTCGCGCCGGGCAGCCACGCCGCCAAGTCCCTCGTCAACATCCTCGAGACGTACCCGCGCGACGAGTTGTTCCAGACCGGCACCGACGAGCTGCTGCGCACCGCGACAGGCATCCTGCACCTCGGCGAGCGGCAGCGCTTTCGGCTCTTCGTGCGGCGCGACACGTTCGAACGCTTCGTCTCGTGCATGATCTACGCACCGCGCGAGAACTACACCACCGAGCTGCGTGAGAAGTGGCAGGAGATCCTGCTGCGCGCCTTCAACGGCAGCAACTCTGAGTTCAACGCACACTTGTCGGAGTCGGTGCTGGCGCGCATCCAGATCACGGTGCGCACGCGGCCCGGCTATATCCCTGAGTACGACGTGCGCGAGCTCGAGGCGAGGCTCGCCGCCGTGGCACGGCGGTGGGATGACGACCTGAAGGCGGCATTGATCGAGTCTCTGGGCGAGGCGCGCGGCAACGAGCTGATGCGCCGTTTTGGCGATGCGTTCCCGGCCAGCTACCGCGCCGACTTTGCGGCCCGCGCCGCGGTGCCCGACATCGAACTGATGGCCGGCCTGAGCGAGGCCGAACCGATTGCGATGACCTTGTACCGTCCGCTCGAGGCCGCGCCGGGAACGCTGCGCTTCAAGCTGATCCGGCGTGGCGAGCCGCTCACGTTGTCGGGCAGCCTGCCGATGCTCGAGCACATGGGGCTGAAGGTGCTCGACGAGCATCCGCACCGCGTGGCGCCGAACGGCGAGGCGCCGATCTGGATGCACGACTTCGGTCTTCTGAGCGCGCTCCCGGACACCGAGATCGACGCACTGCGGCCGGTATTCGAAGAGGCGTTCGGCGCCATCCTGCGCGGCGAGGTCGAGAACGACGATTTCAACCGCCTCGTCATTGCCACGCTCATGCCGGCGGGCGAGATCGTCCTGCTGCGCGCCTATGCGAAATACCTGCGGCAGATCGGGTTTGCGTTATCGCAGACGTTCATCGAGGCGACGCTGGCCACGCATGCACCCATCGCGCGCCTGCTGGTGGAGCTGTTCAAGACGCGCTTCGACCCGACGCTCGGCGAGGCGCGCGTGCCGCGCGCCGCGGAGCAGGTGCGTGCGATCGAGAGTGCGCTCGAGGGCGTCGAGAACCTGTCCGAAGACCGCGTGCTGCGCCAGGTTCTGGCCCTGATCCAGGCCACGACGCGCACGAACTACTGGCGCCGCGACGCCGCCGGCCGGCGGCGCAGCTTCGTCTCGTTCAAGTTCGACCCCGGCAAGGTGCCCGGCCTGCCCGAGCCGAAGCCGATGTTCGAGATCTTCGTCTACTCGACGCGCTTCGAGGGTGTGCACCTCCGCGGCGGCCGTGTCGCACGCGGCGGCCTGCGCTGGTCGGACCGGCCGGAAGACTTCCGCACCGAGGTGCTCGGCCTGGTGAAGGCGCAGATGGTGAAGAACACCGTCATTGTGCCGGTGGGCTCCAAGGGTGGCTTCGTGCTCAAGCGCGCGCCTGCGGCAGCCGACCGCGAGGCGTTCATGGCCGAGGGCGTGGCCTGCTACCGCGATTACCTGCGCGGTCTGCTCGACATCACCGACAACCGCGTCGGCGAAGTCATCGTGGCGCCGCCCGACGTGCACCGCGTGGATGGCGACGACCCCTACCTGGTGGTGGCCGCCGACAAGGGAACGGCGACCTTCTCCGATTACGCCAACGGCATCAGCAAGGAGTACGGCTTCTGGCTCGGCGACGCGTTTGCCTCCGGTGGCTCGGTCGGCTACGACCACAAGGCGATGGGCATCACCGCGCGCGGCGCCTGGGAGTCGGTGAAGCGCCACTTCCGCGAACTCGGCCTCGACACCCAGGCGACCGACTTCAGCGTCGCCGGCATCGGCGACATGTCGGGCGACGTGTTCGGCAACGGCATGCTGCTGTCGCGCCACATCCGGCTCGTGGCGGCGTTCGACCACCGCCACGTCTTCCTCGACCCGAATCCGGATCCCGAACGCAGCTTCGTCGAGCGCGAGCGCCTCTTCAAGCTGCCGCGCTCTTCGTGGGCCGATTACGACGCGAGCCTCGTCTCTCGCGGCGGCGGCGTCCACGCGCGCAGCGCGAAGTCGATCGCGATCACGCCCGAGGTCCAGGCCGTGCTCGGCATCACCGCCGACACGATGACGCCGACCGAACTCGTCAACGCGATCCTGAAGGCGCCGGTCGACCTGATCTACAACGGCGGCATCGGCACCTACGTGAAGGCGACTGGTGAAACGCACGCGCAGGTCGGCGACCGCGCCAACGACGCCTTGCGCGTCGACGGCAGGGAACTGCGTTGTCGCGTCTTCGCCGAGGGCGGCAATCTCGGCTGCACGCAGCTCGGTCGGATCGAGTTCGCGCTCGCTGGCGGGCGCATCAACACCGACGCGATCGACAACTCGGCCGGCGTCGACACCTCGGATCACGAGGTCAACATCAAGATCCTGCTCGGGCTGCCGATCGCCGATGGCGAGATGACCGAGAAGCAGCGCAACGCGCTGCTGCCGACGATGACCGACGAGGTCGCCGCCGACGTGCTGCGCGACAACGTGTTCCAGACGCAGGTGCTGTCGGTGACGGGTCGCATCGCGCCGCAGCTGCTCGATGCGCAGACGCGCTTCATGCAGTTCCTCGAGAAAGCCGGACGGCTCAATCGCGCAATCGAGTACCTGCCGTCGGACGAGGCAATCGCCGAACGCCGCGCGAAGGGCCTCGGGCTGACGAGCCCGGAGCGCGCGGTGCTGCTCGCCTACAGCAAGATCTGGCTCTACGACGAACTGCTCGCCTCGCCGCTGCCCGACGATCCGTGGGTCGCGACCGCACTGCAGCGCTACTTCCCGCACGCGCTGCAGGATCGCTTCGCCGCCTTCATGCCGCGCCACCCGCTGCGGCGCGAGATCATCGCCACCCACGTGACGAACAGCATGCTCAACCGCGTCGGCAGCACCTTCGTGCACCGGCTGGTCGAGACCACCGGTGCCCGCGCGCACGAGGTGGTTCGCGCCTACCTGATGAGCCGCGACATCTTCGGCCTGGTGCCGCTGTGGCAGGCGATCGACGCGCTCGACAACCAGGCGGCCGACGAAGTGCAGTCGCGCATGCTGATCCACATCAGCGGCCAGCTCGAGCGCGGCACCACCTGGTTCCTGCGATCGCGCCGGCTCGACGACGACCTCGCCGCGACGATCGAGCACTTCAGGCCAGGTGTCGAGGCGCTCGCAGCTCGCCTGCCCGAGTTGCAGGACGCCGACGTGCGCGAGCGCGACGCCGCTGCCGTGGCGCGCTACGTGGCCGACGGCGTTCCGCGCGAGCTCGCCTCGCGCGTGGTCACGTTCGACACGCTGCATGCGACGCTCGACATCGCCGAAGTCGCCGGTACGGCCGGGAAGCCGGTGGAGCTGGTCGCCGCGATCTACTTCGACGTGGCCAACCGACTCGGGATTCCCTGGCTGCGCGAGAAGATCGCCGCACTGCCGGGCGACCAGCACTGGCAGATGCTCGCCCAGGGCGCGATGCTCGACGATCTGGCCGGCCTGCAGCGCGCAATCAGCGGCACGGTGCTGGCCAGTGGCTCCGGCAGCGGCTCGACGGCGGCGCTCGTCGCGGACTGGCAGCAGGCGAACCGGCGCGCGATCGAGCGTGCGGCACAACTGATGTCCGAACTGCGAGCCGTGCCGTCGCCGGACTCGGCGATGCTGTCGGTGACCCTGCGCGAGCTGCGCGCGCTGGGATGAGCGCGGCCAGGACGCCGGCGCGGCGGCGCTCGGGGTGACGACAGGTATCGCGGCGTGAGAAGTTCGCGCCGATGCAGACCCCCGGGCTCAGCAGTCGTCGGCGGCGGGCGATAACATGGGCACCATGAGCCCCGCCATGATCGAGCGCCCGCAGACCTGGGGCGAGGAGCTTGCCAATGCGATCAGCCATGGCATAGGGTTTCTGTTCGCCGTCGCTTCGCTGCCGATCCTCGTGTCGTTCGCGGCACAGCGCGGCTCGGCGATCAACGTCGTCGCCGCCAGCGTCTTCGCGACGACCATGATCCTGCTGTACCTGGTGTCGGCGCTGTATCACGCGCTGCCCGCCGGACGCGCCAAGGTCTTGCTGAACCGGCTCGACCATGCCGCCATCTACGTCTTCATCGCCGGCAGCTACACGCCGTTCGTGTTCGGCGTGCTGTACGGGGTCTGGGGCTGGACGCTGTTCGGCGTCGTCTGGGGCGTGGCGACGATCGGCGTCGCCGCCAAGCTGTTCGACCGCCTGAAACACCCGCTGTGGTCGACCGGCCTGTACGTGGCGATGGGCTGGGTGGCGATCGTCGCCGTGCAGCCGATGCTGGAGCGCATGTCCGGCACCGGCTTCGCGTGGCTGCTCGCCGGCGGGCTGGCCTATACCGCCGGGGCGGCGGTATTCCTGTTCGACTCGAGACTGCGCTACGGCCACTTCGTGTGGCACCTGTTCGTGCTCGGCGGCAGCACCTGCCACTTCTTCGCGGCGCTCTGGTACGCCGTCTGATCCCGCGCGTCCCGCGGGGCCGGTCTTGCCGTTCGGCCAGCATGGCGGGACAGCTCGTGCTACGCTGGCGGGCACCACCACCCCTGCCCGAGGAGGCCCGCTTGAATCACGGAATCACAATGCGTTTCACTGGCTTGATCGCCGCCCTCGCCCTGGGCGCCTGTGCGGCCATGGAGTCGAGCACGCCGCAGAGCAAGATGACGTTCTTCGTCACCAGTACGAACCCCGGCAAGGGCGCCGACCTCGGCGGACTGGCCGGCGCCGACGCGCACTGTCAGGCGCTGGCCAGCGCGGTCGGTGCCGGCAAGCGGACCTGGCACGCGTACCTGAGCACGATCTCGGGGGGCAAGCCGCTCGTCAACGCGCGCGACCGCATCGGCAGCGGGCCCTGGCAGAACCTGAAGGGCGACGTGATCGCTCTCAGCGTCGACGATCTGCACGGCAACAACAAGATCACCAAGCAGACCGCGCTGACCGAGAAGGGCGAGATCGTCAACGGCCGCGGCGACACGCCGAACATGCACGACATCCTGACCGGCTCGCAACCCGACGGCCGGGGCATTGCCGGCAACGTCGACTCGACCTGCTCCAACTGGACCAGCAGCACCACCGGTGCGGCGATGACCGGCCACAGCGATCGGACCGGCCTGGACGACAGCGTGCCCGCGAAGTCGTGGAACTCGTCGCACCAGTCGGCCGGCTGCAGCATGGACGCGCTGAAGAAGACCGGCGGCGCCGGGCTGCTGTACTGCTTCGCGGTGAACTGAGTCTGATCGCCGGCGGTTCAGCGCGCCCGCTGGCAGGCGGGTAGGCCTTCGGTAGGCGCTCGACTGCCGAAGGGACTGTCTCGCTCCGACCTCAGACCCGCCGGTGCGCGAGTGCCGGCAACTGCCGGCGCACTTCCGCGATTCTTGACACGTCGAGTTCTGCCGTCACCACGCCTTCGCCGGCCGGAAGGCAAGCGAGCACCAAGCCCCAGGGGTCGACGATCATGCTGTGACCCCAGGTGCGGCGGCCGTTCTCGTGCAGGCCGCCCTGCGCCGGTGCGATCACGTAGGCCTGGTTCTCCACCGCACGCGCGCGCAGCAGCAACTCCCAGTGCGCCTGGCCCGTGATGTGGGTGAACGCCGACGGCACGGCGAACAGGTCGCACGGCGCGGTGGCGCCGAGCTTGCGGTACAGCTCGGGGAAGCGCAGGTCGTAGCAGATGCTCAGGCCGAGGCGCAGGCGGTCGGGCTCGAGATCGAGTGCGACGACCTCGCTGCCGGCCTCGAGCACGCGCGACTCGTCGTGGCGCTCGCTGCCGTCGTCGAAACCGAACAGGTGCATCTTGTCGTAGCGCGCGGCCAGCGTGCCCTGTGGCGAGTAGACGCAGCAGGCGTTGCGCACATGCTCGGCGTCCCCCGTGATGCGCATCGGCAGCGTGCCGCCCACCAACCAGAGCGCATGCTCGCGTGCGGCGGCCGACAGCATTTGCTGGATCGGGCCGTCGCCGGGCTGCTCGGCAACGGCGAGCTTGTCGCGGTCGCTGCGTCCGAGCAGGCAGAAGTACTCGGGCAGCGCGACGAGCCGCGCGCCGGCCGCGGCCGCCTGCGCGATGAGCTGCCGCGCGGTGTCGAGGTTGCGCTCGACGTCCGGCATGGAGACCATCTGTACCGCTGCGATCTTCATTCGACGTGCCCCTCACCGTGGCTCACGGCGTCGGCGATGATGCGCCCGACGCCGCCGACGACGGCGAACGGACGCGCCTTGCGGCTTGGCCGGGCGCTCTCGCCACCGCCTCGACCTGCGGGTCGGCCCACGGTCCCGTCACGCGAAACTCGCGTGTGTTCGCCTCGATCAGCGGATCGTGCAGGAACAACTCGGCGAGGAAGGTCCCAAGGCCGACGATCGGATTGATGACCGCGACGGCGAGCGATGCCGCGCCGGCATTGATCTCGGGCACCACGACGACGTGCAGATCCTGCGTCTCGCGCTCGATGTTGGCGCTTCCCTCCATCAGTACAGTCGCCTGCGCGCCGCGCATCAGCAGGTTGTTCGTGCTCGCCACACCGCGAGCGATCGCGACATCGCCGGTGACGCTGTCGAACGCGAATCCGTCCTGGAAGAGATCGCGGAAGTCGCCCGTCAGGCGGCGCGCCAGCGACTGCAGGCTGAGCACGCCCAGCAGCCGCGCCGCGCCAGCGTCTACTTGCAGGAACTGGCCCTGCTCTATGGCGACGTTGAACTGGCCGTTCAGGCTCGGAAAGTCGAGCGCCAGCGGTGACCCAAGCCACGCAACCTGTCCGTTGAGCCGGCCCTTGCCGCCGCGGATCGCATCGGCGGCGCCCAGCCGCCGCAGCAAGGCGCCACTGTCGCCAATGTCGAGGTTGAACTGGAAGTCCGCGCGGCGGCGCGCCACCGCGGTGGCGCGCGAAGCGCCGGCCTCGGCGGACGCGGCCCAGTGGCCCGTTGCGCTGAACTGCGCCTCGGGAACGGTCAGCGTCAGGCGCCTCAGCTCCCAATCACGCTCGGGGGCGAGCCGGTTCAAGGCCTGGACTTCGAGCCGCCCGAGCCGCTTGCCGCGAAGCTCGAGATCGTCGATCACCACGTCGAGCGCGGGCACGCTGGCCGGCTGCCGGTCGAGCAGGTTCGTCACCCCGTCGGCGTCGTTTCCGGGCAGGCTCAGGCGTGTCAGGCGGGCGTAGATGCGACTGCCCTGGGTGCCAACATCGCTCGTGCCGGGCGGGCGGTATTCCGCGTAGCCCGCAAGCTGGTCGGCATCGAAGTTGGCCCGCCACTGCCCGTCCAGCTGCGACAGCCCGGCGGACACGCGGCTGAGCCTGCGCCCCGCAAGGTTCATCTCCTGCGCCTGGAGGGCGATCCGGGTTGGCGCGTAGCCGGTCCGCGCAATGGCGTCAGCGGCTCCGCCCTCGGCCGCGCCCGGGCCGAGCAGCCGGTTGGCGGTGGCGTCCCAGGCATCGAGGTCGAGGCGCGGCAGGTTGACGGCAGCCGCCACGCCGCTGGGCGGTGCGGGCGCAGGCTCGAAGACGCCGATGCCGCCACGCAGCACGCGCGGCGCATCGCCGGCCAGGTCGCGCTGGAACTGCGCCCGCACGATGTTGCCGAGCTCGAAGCGCAGCGTGTCGAGCCGGCCATCGGCCGTGCCGGGCGCGAGCGTGGTCTGCCAATGCAGCGGCAACGCGGCGGCGGCCGTCTTGCGCAGCGGTGCCGGCAGGTCGGAATCGATGCCGACCAGGTCGCTCGTCAATTCGATCTCCGGCAGGCCTGCCACCAGGGCGAACGACAACCGGTAGCCGGTCTGCCCGCTCAACGCGCCGGCCAGCCGCGCCAGCGACCCGAGTTCGGAACTTTGACGCAGTGCCTCGGCAGTCACGATTCCCCTGGCATGGAAGCGCAACGACCCGTCGGGCTGGGTGCCGCCCTCGATGGCTGCTTCACCACCGAGTACGCGTGCGTTCGCGCCGACGACCGCCAGGCCCCGGCGCGTGAAGTCGACCCGGCCGCGTGCGGCGGCCAGGAGTGGCAGCTCACGCCGCAGGGTCACGTCGTTCCCGGCGAGCTGCAGGCTGCCGCTGACGGCGCTCTGCCTCGGATCGTCCAAAGGCAGCGTCAGCGCGAGCCCGAGGCTGCCGTTCCCGCTGGCCGTGGTCTCGTGCAGCGCACCGTGAAGCCAGTCGCCGATCGGTGTCGTATCGATGAAGGCCAGCATGTCGGCCAGCGGGCCCCGGGCCTGCGCGTTCAGTGTCAGCGTCGGCTTGTCGGCGAGATTGGCGATGCCGCCCCGCGACGCGACGAGCTCCACGCCCAGGAGCTGCGCCCGCGCATCGCGAAATGCCAGCGAGCTGCGGTCGATCACCAGTTCACCGCTCAGCCTGGTCAGCGGTGGCCAGCGCGACGCGGGCGGCGCTGTGCCGACGGCGGCGGCCTCGGGCTGTTCCGCAGTCGCGGAACTGCCGGGCACATAGGCCAGCGTCAAGTCGTCGGCATTGATCGCGACCCGGAATTCACCCGCTGCGCTGGCATGAAAAGGAAAGTCCCACAAGTCGCCGCGAACGCGAAAGCTCGCCCGCGTCACGCTACCGCCGCGCACCGCATGCCGCACATAGCGCCGCGCGCCCTCGGGCAGGCCGAGCGGAAGGTAACGCGCGGCTCGCGCGGCGACGCCCTGCGTCAGCGTGCCATCGAGTTCCAGCACGCCGGGGAATCGGCCGCCGCGTGCCAAGCCCTCCCCCGCTCCTGTCTTCCAGGTGGCCTGCAATTCGCCCTGCGCATCCGCGTTGGACAGGCGCGCATCCGTGAGCTGCACCTGCACCGCCGCTTCTGCGCCGGCGCGCGGCTCGATGCGCCAGCGCAGCTTCGCGTCGAGAGCGGCCAACGGCACGACGGGCTCCTCGAACATGCCGGGCAGCTCGAGCGCGCCGTCCTTCATCGCGAGTGTCGCCTGGCCGCCCTTCTCGTTGGCGCTCAGTTCGATCGAGGCATTGCGCAGCCCTGGCCGCCCGATGGCATTGCCGACGGCATCGGCCTTCGCGTCGATCGACAGGCCGGCCACCCTGCCGCTGACAAGGTAGTGCGCCGGTGCGTCGAGCGACCCGTCCCAGCCGGCGCGCACATCGCTCATGACGCCCCGCGGGTTGGCTTGCGCCAGCAAGGTGCGGAGCGCCTCGCCGAGCGGCAGGCGCTCCGCGGTGTGCGCGATGGCCTCGAGGTCGAGTCGGCTGGCGCTGAGCTCACCGCTGACGATCGCGCCGTCGGCGCCACGTGTCCACTTGAACTCGAGGTCGCCTGCCGGCCAGCGGATGCCGTCGCCGGTGAGAAATCCGAACTGATGGAGCGACAGGCTGCCGCCGCGATCGCGACGCTGTCCTGACAGCCTTCCCTGCAAATGCTCGACGACCAGCGGTTCGAGCTTGGCGCCGAGCCGCAACGCGACCGCGCGCAACGCGAGGTCGAGGGTGACGCTGCGGGCAGTCCCCTCGCGCAACTCGAGCCAGGCGCGCGCCGCACCGACGCCCTGGCTCAGCTCGAACGGCAGGTCGACGTACTGCCGTAACTGGCTCGCGTCGGCGCGGGGAGCGTCTGCGTAAGCCTGGCCCGACCAGCGCTGCCAGTCTCCGCTGCGAGCCAGCAGCGGCTGCGTGAACTCGCCGCGCAGGCTGAAGCGCTCGCCCCAGGCGGCGGGCGGTGTCGCGTCCAGTCGCAGGCTATGGCCGCGCAGCGTGTTGCGCACGACCAGGTCGACGGCGTTCAGCTCGAGTGGCGGCGCGCGACGCTGTTCGTCGCTCCAGCGAAGCGAGGCGCCGCGGATCGCGACCTCGCGCTGCCTGAACAACCAGTCGGCTGCGTCGGAGTCGCGGCTCGCGGATGCGCCGCTGAAATCCAGACCGGCGACGAAGAGACGGCCCGCCCCGTCGCGGCGCAGCTCGAGCCGTGCGCCCTGGATCAGAAGTTGCGACAGGCGCAGCTCGAGGCTGCCTGCCGACGCCAGCATCGAGCGTGCCGAGATCGACGCCAGCACGCGCGACAGCTGCAGCGCAGGGCGCAGTTGGGCGTCGAGCAGGGTCACGTCGCGCAGCTCGACGGTCGGGGCCCAACCGCTGCTGCGCACCTCGATGCTGCCGATACGCACCGGGACCCCGAGGGTCTGGCTCGCCTGGGTCTCGATCAGCGGACGCCAGCGCTCGATGTGCGGCAGAATCGCCCAGTGCAAGCCGAGCCAGGCCACCAGCAGGAGGCCGAGGAACGCAAGCGCCAGCCATGCCACGACCCGCGCCAGCAAGCGTGCGGCGCGCCACGGTTGCAGTGCAGGCACGATGGCGGTGGAAGGCGCGATGTTCGACATGGGGAATCGGGGATGCCGGCGAAACCGGGGCGCTGCTCGCGTGGCGCGCTGCGGATCAATCTAGCACGCCGCCGCCGCATGGAGTCACAGACGTCTGGAATCGACCGCCCCGCGGCCCGCGCCGAGCACAGCCGGTTCGTGCAGCGCGTCCGGCGCCGCTATGCCGACGAGCTGGCGCTGGTGGCCGCCGGCCTGCCCGACTTTGCGGCTATCGATGCGCTGATCGAGTCGCTGCGCGCTGGTGGCCGCCCGCTGCCGCAAGCGATGCGTGTGGCGCGCCACCTCGTGCTGGAGCGGCTCGCCGTGCTGGACGTCGAGCAGGGCGCCGCGATGACCGACATCACAGGCGCGATGACGGCGCTCGCCGAGGCGACGCTTGCACGGTCGCTCGCCGAAGCCCGCACCGAGCAGGACCGGCGCTTTGGTCCACCGCTGAACGCCGCTGGCGAGCCGATCGACTTCTGGGTCGTCGGAATGGGCAAGCTCGGCGCGCGCGAGCTCAACGTCTCGTCCGACATCGACCTCGTCTACGTGTACGAGGAAGACGGCCAGACCGCCGGGCCGCAGCCGGTGAGCGCGCACGAGTACTTCTCGCAGCTGGCGCGCAGCCTGTACACGCTGATCGGCGAGAACACCGACGACGGCATCGTGTTCCGGGTCGATCTCGCGCTGCGGCCGAACGGCAACTCCGGCCCCCCGGTGGTGAGCCTGGCGATGCTCGAGGAGTATTTCCTGGTGCAGGGTCGCGAGTGGGAACGCTTCGCCTGGCTGAAGAGCCGCGTCGTCGCGCCGCGTGACAGCGCGGCGCGCATTCGTGCACTCGCCCTGCGCAGCACCGTGACCTCGTTCGTCTATCGGCGTTACCTCGACTACGGCGTGTTCGAGGGGCTGCGCCAGCTGCACCGCAAGGTGCGCGACGAGGCGCAGCGCCGCGCCGCGGGCCGGCCCGAGCGTGCCAACGACGTGAAGTTGTCGCGCGGCGGGATCCGCGAGATCGAGTTCATCGTGCAACTGCTGCTCGTCGTGCGCGGTGGCCAGTTCCCCGAGTTCCGCACGCGCTCGACGCTCAAGGCACTGCAGCGGCTTGCCACGGGCGGGCTGATGAAGCCGGCCAGCGCCGAGCGGCTGGCCGAGGCCTACACGTTCCTGCGGCGTATCGAACACCGCGTCCAGTATCTCGACGATCAGCAGACCCATCTCCTGCCGACCGGCGATGCCGACCTGGCGTGGATCGCGCGCAGCATGGGCCTGGCCAGCGAAGCCACCGCCCGCGAGCTGCTCGATTGCCTGGGCGAGACGCGTGAGTTCGTCGCGACCGAGTTCGACGCGCTGCTGCACGACGGCCGCACACCACCCTCGGGGGCAGACGGCGGAAACGGTGGCGCTGCGTGCCGCGCGTGCGGAGCGCCGGCGCTGCCGGTGGACAGCGAGACCTTCCTGGCACAGCTCCCCGGCGCGCTGGCCGAACGCGTGCGGACGTGGTGCGAGCGGCCGGCGATCCAGCTCCTGCGCGACGAGAGCAAGCTGCGCCTCGCGCGTCTGGTCAATGGCGCCGCGCAGGCCTTGAGCGACGAGGCCTGCACGATCGACGCGGCGCGGCGCTTCATCGACTGGCTCGAGCCGCTGCTCAGGCGCGAGAACTACCTGGCGTTGCTCGCCGAGCGGCCCGAGGTGCTGCGCCGCCTGCTACGCCTGCTCGGTCTGGCGCGCTGGCCGATGCGCTACCTGATGCGCCACCCGGGCGTGATCGACGAGCTTGCCGACGAGCGCTTGTTGCACGACCGCTTCGACGGCGCGGCCGCCATCGCCGAACTCGACGCGCGGCACGCCGCGTGGGAACGCTCCGGCGAGGCCGACGAGGAGTCGCTGCTCGACACGCTGCGTCGCGCCCACCATGCCGAGGTGTTCCGCACGCTGGTGCCGCGATGTCGAGGGCCACATCACGGTCGAGCAGGTCGCCGATGATCTGTCGGCGCTCGCCGACGCGACGCTGCAGTGCGCAATCAACTGGGCCTGGAAACACCTGAAGCAGGCGCATCGACCGCAACCCGAGTTCGGCGTCATCGCCTACGGCAAGCTCGGCGGCAAGGAACTCGGCTACGGCAGCGATCTCGACGTCGTGTTCGTCTACGACGACGCCGACGAAGTCGACAAGGACAAGGCGGCCGAGGTCTATGGCGCTTTCGTTCGCAAGCTGATCCCCTGGCTCACGCTGCGCACCGCGGCCGGCGAGCTGTTCGACATCGATACCGCGCTACGCCCGAACGGGAACTCCGGCCTGCTCGTCACGTCGATGAACGCCTTCGAGCGCTACCAGCAGGGGCGAGGCAGCAACACCGCGTGGACCTGGGAGCATCAGGCGCTGACCCGAGCGCGCTTCTGCGCCGGGCGGGCCAGCCGGCTCCGCGCTTCGAGGCAGTGCGCCGCGCGGTGCTGAGCGCGCCGCGCGACCCCGAGGCGCTGCGCGCCGAGGTGTATGCGATGCGCGAGAAGCTGCGCGCGGCGCGGCCGGTGCGCGCCGGGCTGTTCGACGTCAAGCATAGTGCCGGCGGCATGATCGACACCGAGTTCGCGGTCCAGGTGCTGGTGCTCGCGCAGAGCGGGGCGCATCCGGAATTGCTGGCCAACGTCGGCAACATCGCGTTGCTGCAGCGTGCCGAAGCTTGCGCCCTGCTGCCGCCGGGCGTCGGCGTGGCCGCCGCCGACGCTTACCGTGAGTTGCGCCGGGCCCAGCATCGTGCGCGGCTGGACGAGCAGCCGACCCAGGTGGCGCCCGAGGCGATGGCGGTGCAGCGCGACGCCGTGCTGGCACTGTGGCACGTGGTGTTCGGCTCGGCGTCGTGACGCTTTGGCGCAAGCCGGGCTGGGCCTGGTGCGCCGTGGCCGCAGCGTTGGCTCTCGGCACTGCACTGGCGCAAGGCCGACCCGCCGTGGCGATCGACTGGCAACCGGACCTGGTGGCCAGCCAACCCTGGCGCGCCTTCAGCGCCGCATTCGTTCACTACGGTGCGCTGCACCTGACCGGCAATGCGGCGGGTCTCGCGCTCGTCGCGGCGCTCGGCGCCGCCGCCCGCGCGCCATTGCGGCTGGCGATGGCCTGGTTCGTGGCCTGGCCCCTGACGCAAGTGGGCCTGCTCGCGCAGCCCGAACTCGCGCACTACGGAGGCCTGTCGGGCGTCGTGCATGCGGGCGTGGCCATCGTCTGCGTGCACCTGCTGTTCGCTGGTCATCGCTGGCTGGGCGGCGCGATGCTTGCCGGCGTGCTGCTGAAGGTGCTGAGCGAAACCCCCTGGGGCGCGCCGCTGCGCCATCCACCGGGCTGGGACATCGCCATCGCGCCACTCGCGCATGCCAGTGGGCTCATCGCCGGAGTCGCGTGCGCCGTGCTCGCCGAGGCCGTGGCCTGGCGGCGACGCGGGCGCCCTTTCGTCAGCGAGTGAAGCACGGGTTGACATGGCGACGTCAGGACACTTTCCGCGTCGACCCACGATGCAAGGTCTCGGCCACCGAGTGGCTCGGCAGCCTACTGTCGGCCCGTTGCTGCCGTTGCCCTGCGTCCGCTTTCTCGTGGCCTCAGCGCGGCGCGGCAGGCGGTGCCCGGCAGGGGCTCATGCTGTGGCGGTCGGCGCTGCGCGCCGACTCCACTGCGATGCTCGGCCCGCGGTCGCGTCGCAGAACTCACTGCGTTCGCTGCGCTCACTCCGTTCAGACAACTGCGCCGAGTCAGTCTACGAAGCGCGCTTCGCGCGCCGACCCCGCCTGGGCCTGCGGCTTGCTCGATCGCCACAGAACGATCGCCCTTTGCGGCCACCCTGGGCCACTCGCCCCACGGCCGCGCCGCGCGGACCCTCTTGTGCTTCTTCCCGCAAGAAGCACCAGCGTGTCCGCAAAGGCGCGTTCGGGCAGATCGCGGCGCGCCTCTGGGGCGCCGAGAAGCACAGGGCTCGTGGCCCCGCGCGAAGCGCGAATCGTCAACTGACTCGTCGCAGTTGTTTGAGCGTAGTGAGCGCAGCGAACGAAGCGAGTTCTGCGACGGGGCCGCGAGACCGAGCATCGCAGGGCAGTCGGCGCGCAGCGCCGACCGCCCCAGTCAAGCGCTGCGGGCTGCCCGGACGCGCCTTTGCCGCACCGACGTGCACGCGCAAAGCGGAACGTTCAAGGTCGGCAACGGGCCGAAGGCGGTCGTTCGCACCTCGGTGGTACTCGTTGCGGCGAGGGTGGTGCATCGCGCTGTGGAGTCGGTGACATGAAGAAGCTCGCGGTCGGGTTGGCGATTCGCTTGATGCTTTGCCTGGCGCTCACTGGGTTCGCCTGGCGGGAGTGGGGTGCGGGGGGCTTGCTCGCCGGCGGGCTGGTGCTGGCGCTTCTCTTGCCGCGGCCGCTGCTGGACCTGGTCGGCGAACTGCGCCACTGGCTGCGCGAACGCAGTTGGCGTCACCTCGAGGGCCGTCACTACGCCTATCGCGGACGTCGCGTGCAGGTGCTCGAGGACGTGTCGCATGGCCGCTGGGTGTTGGCCGCAGATGTGCGCGAGATCGTCGGCATCACGACGAGCGATGGCGCCCTGTCGCTAACGTACCCGAACGGGTTTCGCCGCATGGGAGAGCCGGAGCAGGCCTACTTCAGCGACGAGGCGCTGCTCATGCACCTGGCCAAGGAATCGGGCCCGAAGGCGAACCATTTCAGGCACTGGGCCGAGCGCGAGATCGTGTTCCCGGCGCGCCGGGTCCGCGAACGGCTGGGCATCCGCCTCGATGCGCCCGACTTCCGTGAGGGCGACTGACCGGCGTCGGTGGAGCGGCCCCGTAAAATGCGGCGTTCCCCTCCACTTCGACATTGCCAGGAACCGTATGGCCTCGACCGACACCTCCCTGATGGCCAATGCCGTCCGCGCGCTGGCCATGGACGCCGTCCAGCAGGCCAATTCGGGCCACCCCGGTGCACCGATGGGCATGGCTGAGATGGCGGTCGCGCTGTGGAGCCGCCACCTGCGGCACAACCCGGCCCATCCGGACTGGGCCAACCGCGACCGCTTCGTGCTGTCCAACGGCCACGGCTCGATGCTGCTCTACGCGCTGCTGCACCTGACGGGCTACGCACTGCCGATGAGCGAGCTGCGCAACTTTCGCCAGCTGCACAGCAGGACGGCGGGCCACCCCGAGGTCGGTCACACGCCGGGCGTCGAAACGACCACCGGGCCGCTCGGGCAGGGCGTCAGCAACGCCGTCGGCATGGCGCTCGCCGAGAAGCTGCTGGCGCAGGAGTTCAACCGGGACGGCCACGCCATCGTGGACCACCACACGTTCGTGTTCCTCGGCGACGGCTGCATGATGGAAGGCATCAGCCACGAGGCCTGCGCGCTCGCCGGCGCGTGGAAACTCAACAAGCTGATCGCCCTCTACGACGACAACGGCATCTCGATCGACGGCAAGGTCGCGCCCTGGTTCGTCGACGACACGCCCCGGCGCTTCGAGGCCTATGGCTGGAACGTGATCGCCGCCGTCGATGGACACGACGTCGACGCGGTGGATACCGCGATTGCCGCAGGCCCGGCGCGCCGACCGGCCGACGCTGATCTGCTGCAAGACGACCATCGGCAAGGGCTCGCCGAATCGCGCCGGCACCGCCAAGGCGCATGGCGAGGCCTGGGTGCCGACGAAATCCGGCTGACCCGCGAGGCGCTAGCCTGGTCGCACGAGCCCTTCGTGATTCCCGAGACCGCATACGAGCTGTGGGATGCCCGGGCAAGCGGCCTGGCCGCCGAGACGCGCTGGGTCGAGGCCTTCGACAGCCTATGGCAAGGCCCACCCCGAGCTGGCGCTGGAGTTCGTGCGCCGCATGCAGGGCGATCTGCCCGCGGGTTGGACGCAGGCGGCGGTCGACGCGGCGATAGAGGCGCATCGAAGGCCGAGACGGTTGCCAGCCGCAAGGCAAGCCAGCTCGCGCTGGAGAGCTTCACGCGGGCGCTGCCGGAACTGCTCGGCGGCATCGCCGACCTGACCGGCTCGAACCTGACCAACACCGCGAGCACGCCGCCGCTGCGTTTCGCCGACGACGGCAGCGTGAAACTGGTCGACGGCAAGGGCGGGCGCCACATCAACTACGGCGTGCGCGAGTTCGGCATGGCCGCGATCATGAACGGCGTTGCGCTGCACGGCGGCTTCATCCCCTACGGCGGCACCTTCCTGACCTTCAGCGACTACAGCCGCAACGCGATCCGCATGGCGGCGCTGATGAAGCAGCGCGTGATCCACGTCTTCACGCACGACAGCATCGGCCTCGGCGAAGACGGACCGACGCACCAGAGCGTCGAGCATGCTGCTTCTCTGCGGCTGATCCCGGGCCTGGACGTCTGGCGTCCCGCCGACACCGCCGAGACGGTCGTCGCCTGGGCGTGTGCGATCGAGAACAAGGCGCGCCCGACGGCGCTGCTGCTGAGCCGGCAGAACCTGCCCTATGCGCCCAAGGGCGGTCTGGACGACATCGCCAAGGGAGCCTATGTGCTCGCCGAGCCGGGCGAGGTGGGTCTGCGAAAGAGGGCGCAGGCGGTGATCATCGCCACCGGCTCCGAAGTCCAGCTCGCGCTGCATGCGCAGCAGCTGCTGGCGCGTGACGGCATCGCGGTGCGGGTGGTCAGCATGCCCTCGACGAACGTGTTCGACCGCCAGAGCCTCGCCTACAGGCAGAGCGTGCTGCCCAAGGCTGCCGCGTATCGCGGTGGAGATGGGGGTCACCGACGGCTGGTGGAAATACGGCTGCGCCGCGGTGGTCGGCATCGATACCTACGGCGAGTCGGCCCCGGCGCCGGCGCTGTTCAAGCATTTCGGTTTCACCGCGCAGAACGTGGCCGACACGGTGCGCAAGGTTCTGCTCTAGCGACGACATGACTTGAGTACAAGTTAGTCTCCGCTAAAGCTGCGTTTTCCCGTCAAATTGAAGGAGTTTCCATGACTGTGAGAGTTGGCATCAACGGCTTCGGCCGCATCGGGCGCGTGGTGTTCCGTGCTGCATCCAAGCATTTCCACGAGATCGAGATCGTCGCGATCAACGACCTGCTCGAGCCCGACTACCTGGCCTACATGCTCCAGTACGACTCGGTGCATGGCCGTTTCAAGGGCGACATCGCGGTCGACGGCCACACGCTCGTCGTCAACGGCAAGCGATCCGCCTGACCGCGGTGAAGGACCCGGCAGAGCTGAAGTGGGGCGAGGTCGGAGCCGACATCGTCGTCGAAGCGACGGGCCTGTTCCTGACCAAGGAGACTGCGCAGAAGCACCTCGACGGCCGGCGCGAAGAAGGTCATCATGAGCGCGCCGCGAAGGACGACACGCCGATGTTCGTCTACGGGGTAAACCACGGAAATACGCTGGCGAGGCGATCATCTCCAACGCCAGCTGCACCACCAACTGCCTGGCTCCGGTGGCCAAGGTGCTGAACGACAACTGGGGCATCAAGCGCGGCCTGATGACCACGGTGCACGCCGCCACCGCGACGCAGAAGACGGTCGACGGGCCGAGCAACAAGGACTGGCGCGGCGGCCGCGGCATCCTGGAGAACATCATCCCGAGCTCCACCGGCGCGGCCAAGGCGGTGGGCAAGGTGATTCCCGAGCTGAACAAGAAGCTCACCGGCATGGCCTTCCGCGATGCCGACTTCCGACGTGTCGGTGGTGGACCTCACGGTCGAGCTGAACAAGGAAGCCAGCTACGAGCAGATCTGCGCGGCGATGAAGGCTGCGTCCGAGGGCGCCATGAAGGGCGTGCTCGGCTACACCGAGCGACAAGGTCGTGGCGACCGACTTCCGCGGCGAGAGCTGCACCTCGGTGTTCGACGCCGACGCCGGGATCGCACTGGACACGACCTTCGTCAAGGTCGTGGCCTGGTACGACAACGAGTGGGGCTACTCGTACAAGGTGCTCGAGATGGCGCGCGTGATCGCCGTGAGCTGTGCGCTCTGCGCGGAGCCCCTTCGGCGGGCCTCGATGCGCCTGACCCTGTCTGCCCGCTGGCCGCCCGCATGGCGCACCGACACTTCTCTCGCTCGCACGTCTCCTGCGCCAGGCGCTGCTCTGCGGCGCAGTCCACCCGCGTGGCCGACCCAGGCACGCGTCATCGTCACCTGTCAAGCGCCGACGCTCCGCTGGCGCGCCGCCAGGCATTGGCGGCGGTCGGCCGCGCCGAGCACCGGTGCACAGCGTCGGCGCGCGGAGCGGCCGCGAACCAGCTCGGCCGACGCGCATGGGCGTCGGTCTGCGCGGCGGCGGGCATGTGTCCGATCGCCGCCAGGTGATGTTCGCGCAGCGGGATCAGTTCGGCGCAACTCGCGCAGCGGCTGGCGGCTGACGGCGAGGTCGAATACGGTCGTGGTCGACCAGCGGCGGCGGCGTCTCGGCGCGCCCAACGACCCGCTGTATGGCCGACGGCCAGGCCGCCGCCCCGGGCCCGGCGGTCGGGCCAGTGGTACCTGCGCGCGCCCGGCGGCGACCGTGCAGTCGGCGATCAACGTCGAGGCGGCCTGGGGCGTCACGCACCGGCAGGCCGGAGGTGGTCGTCGCGGTGCTCGATACCGGCGTGCGCTTCGACCACGTCGACCTGCAGAGCGTCGCCGCCGGCGGCAACCTGCTGCCCGGCTACGACATGATCAGCCGATGCAGCGATCGCCAACGACGGCGACGGGCGCGACGCCGATGCCGCCGACCCGGGCGACTTGGTCTCCGCGGCGGACCGACCAGCGACCAGCGCACGTTCGCCGGCTGCGCGAGTCGAAGACAGCTCCTGGCACGGCACCCAGATGGCCGGCCTGATCGGCGCGACTGACCGACAACGGCATCGGCATGGCCAGCGTGGGCGCAGGGTGCGCGTGCTGCCGGTGCGCGTGCTCGGCAAGTGCGGCGGCTACGACTCCGACATCCAGGCCGGCGATGCGCTGGGCGGCCGGGCTCGACCAGTGCCGGGCGTGCCGGGCAACCGAACAGGGCGCGCGGTCATCAACCTGAGCCTCGGGCGGCGAGCGGCGCCTGCGCGCACGGCTACCGCGACGCGATCGGCCGAGGTCGGTCGCCGCGGGCACGGCGATCGTCGCGTCGGCCGGCAACAGCGCCGGGCCGCGCGGTCGGCGCGCCGGCCAACTGCCCCGGCGTGATCGCGGTCGGCGGGCTGCGCCACGCCGGCACCAAGGTCGGCTACTCCGACCTCGGGCCGGAGATCGCGCATCAGCGCGCCCGGCGGCAACTGCGTCAACATCGGCGTCGGCGAGCCCTGCCTGTACCCGATCCTGACCGCGTCCAACAGCGGCACCACGCGGCCGGTCGCGGGCAGCTCGATCTACACCGACAGCTTCAACTCACGCGTCGGCACCAGCTTCTCGGCGCCGCTGGTCGCGGGCACCGCGGCGCTGATGCTGTCGGTCCAGCCGACGCTCGACGCCGGCCGAGGTGCGTCGCCTGCTGCAGGCCACGGCGCGGCCCTTCCCGATCAGCGGTGGCGACAACGGCGACGGCACGCCGGTGCCGAGTCGTGCCAGCCGCCGAACGGCAGCGACCAGTTGCAGTGCTACTGCACGACGAGCACCTGCGGCGCCGGCATGCTCGACGCGGGCGCGGCCGTGCGGGCCGCACAGGACATCGTCGTTGCACGCATCGCCGTCACGCCGTCTGCGCCGCTCGCCGAACAGTCGATCGAGCTCAGCGCGGCCGCCAGCGCGGTCGCTGTCGGACGCACGGTGGCCTCGGTGCACTGGGTCATCACCGACAGTGGAGGCATCGTCGACGCCTTCAGCAACGGTGCCGACGCCATGACGGCCAGCGTCGTCCCGACCGCGGCCGGGCGGTTCAGCGTCAGCGTGACGGTGACCGACAACCTCGGCAGCAGCGCCTCCGCCGTCAGCATCATCGACGTTGGAGTGGGTGGTGGTGGTGGTGGCGGCGCGCTTGGCCTGCCCTGGTTGATCGCCTTGGCGATCTCCGTGGTCGCGGTCGGCCGGGTCTCGCGCCGGCGCAGGTAGGCCGCGCTCCGGCCTCGTGGCTCACTTTGCGCAGGGCCCGAAGGCCTTGCCAAGGGGCTGACCCTTCACGTCGCCGCCGAGTGCCGCAACCTCGAGCGCGAGCGCCGGGTCGGCACGCTCGACGCGCACCATGGTCATCGTCGTCGGCTCCGTCAGCGCGACGACACGGGCCGTTCGTACCCCCCGCTGGCTGAGTTGCTCGAGCGCCTTGTCGGCCGCGGCACGGCTGTCGAAGCGGCCGAGCGACAGCCCTGGCGCGAGTTCGGGCGGGCTCTGCAGCTCTTCGAACGGCGCTGGCAGGCGGCGCAACTCCTCGATCTTCTTCTGCAGCGCGTCCGCCGCGGTGAACCGGCCCAGGTAGACGATCCAGCTTCCCGGCTGCTCCACGCTGCGCCGTGCCCAGCTTCCGGCCGGCAATGCCGGCTGCAGCAGGGCCTCGGCGGCGCGGGCCTCGGCCGGCGTGTAGGGCCCTGCCTCGAGGCAGGACATGGCGGCCGCCGGCACCGGTGCCGAGGCCGCCATGGCCGCGGCGGCCTCATCCGGTGGCAGGATCCGCACGCGTTGCGGCTGGAACTCGCGCGCCAGGCGATCGGGCTCGCGGGCGCCATGGGCGCGCACGCCGACCACGCCATCGAGCCAGCCCTGAGTCCAGGCGAAGAACCCCAGGTTGGCCGCGAGCAGCAGCAATGCGAGGACGCGCAGTTTCATGGTGTTCAGGCGGGCATGGCCAGGCTCGGGGCAGCCGGGCGCACGCTCACCTCGCCGCTGCTGATCACCTGCACTGCGTCCGCGGTCTCGACGCGCAGTCCGCCCTGGCCGTCGACGCCGCGCACGATGCCATGCGGCGCGCGAGCATCGGTGGTGGTGACGGCCTCGCCTCGCAGCAGGTCGAGTGCCGCATAGCGTTCGGCAAAGGCTGCAAAACCCTCGCGCTCGAAGGTCATGAGCGCCTGCACCAGCGGCAGTGCAACGCGCGCCAGCGTGGCAGGTGCAGTGGCCTGTGGGTCCAGCTCGCGCAGGCTGCCAAACCGGCCCTGCAGATCCGGCGGAAGGGGCCCGGCCATCCGCGTGATGTTGAGCCCGATGCCGACAACGACCAGGCGGCGGCTGCCCGCGGCCAGCGTCTCGATCAGCACGCCGCCCAGCTTGCGCCCGCCCGCAACCCCGCTCCCCACGGCATCCGCAGTCGGGTCGGCGACCAGCCACAGGTCGTTGGGCCACTTCAGGCCGAGCCGCCAGGGGGCATCGCCGGCTGCCGGCTGCAGCGCCTGTGCCAGCGCGACGCCGACTGCCAGCGACAGGCCCGACCAGTCGCGCGGCGCCAGCGGCAGCGCGAGCGAGAAGGTCAGCGAGGCGTCGTGCCCCGATCGCCAGCTGCGTCCGAGCCGGCCGCGCCCGGTCGTCTGGTGCTCGGCCACCAGCAGGCAGGGCTGGGTGTCGGCCTGGCGCCGGCCGACACGCTGGGCGAGATCGGCAGCGTCGCCGAGCCGGCCCGCCCTCGCGTGTGGGACGATGCGTGCACGCTCCAGCAGTTCGCTGTTGGTCGACGAGCAACGCGCCAGCACCTCGACGCTCAAGCCCGGCAGCAGCGGCTCGAGTTGATGCCACAACGCCTGCGCACCCCAGTGCAGGTGGCGGTCGCGCGAGGAGTGCGTCCGGTCAGGGTTCATCATTTCGGAGCGAGCATCGTGCCGCGGCAGCCCGGGGTGCCGCAGCGGCATTCGAACTGCTTCTTCAGCTTCTTCGTGTAGCGCGCGTCGATGACGAGGCCGTAGTCGTAGAACAGCTCTTCGCCGGGGGAGATGTCGCGCAGCGCCTTGATCAAGATGCGCTCGCCTTGCTCATCGGCTTCGCAGTTGGGCGTGCAGGCGTGGTTGATCCAGCGCGCCGAGTTCCCACCGACGTTGGCGTCGATCACGTGCTTGTCGTCGATGTGGAAGTAGAACGTGTGGTCGGGGTCTGTCGGGTCGTGCGGGTGGCGGCGCAGCGCTTCGCGCCAGCTGATCACCTCCCCGGTGTATTCGATCACTTCTTCGCCCTTGGCGAGCGGCGCGACCGCGAAGACACCCTTGCCGTGAACGCCGGAGCGGCGCACCTGGATACGACGCCCGCCGTGGGCCCGCGCTGGCCGCGAGCCGCCGGCCAGCGCGGGTTTCGGCGAGTCGGCACTGGGGGCCCTCATCTGGCCGCCTTGCGTCATGTTCATCTTTGGTTCCGACCAACTTGAGTACGAGTCAGTCTCCACTGAAACCGCAGGTATTCATTTTTTGGGTACATTGAATTCATGGGTGCGCGTGTGCGCACCCGCGTGCACGTGCCAGCGCGCGCACGCGAGAGGCCCCATTGTAGAGACGCCCCAGGGCGCCCCGCTGCGGAACACTGAAGACGAAGTTTCAGAGAAGACTGACTTGACCCCAAGTCATGTCGCAACCAAGACGGAACATGACCAAGTCACTGATCATCGCGGAAAAGCCCTCGGTCGCGCAGGACATCGTCCGTGCGCTGACGCCCGGCACGGGCAAGTTCGACAAGCACGACGAGCACTTCGAGAACGAGCGCTATGTCGTCACCTCGGCCGTCGGCCACCTGGTCGAGATCAAGGCTCCCGAGGAGTTCGACGTCAAGCGCGGCAAGTGGAGCTTCGCCCACCTGCCGGTAATCCCGCCGCACTTCGATCTGGCCCCGATCGACAAGGCCAAGTCCCGCCTGAATGCGGTGGTCAAGCAGATCCGGCGCAAGGACGTGACCGAACTCATCAACGCCTGCGACGCGGGACGCGAGGGCGAACTGATCTTTCGCCTGATCGTTCAGTACGCGCAGCCTGCCAAGGGTAAGCTCGACAAGCCAGTGCAGCGGCTGTGGCTGCAGAGCATGACGCCTGCGGCGATCCGCGAAGGCTTCGAGCACCTGCGCAGCGACAAGCAGATGCTGCCTTTGGCCGACGCCGCGCGCTGCCGCTCGGAGGCCGACTGGCTGGTCGGCATCAACGGCACACGCGCGATGACGGCCTTCAACTCGCGCGACGGCGGCTTCTTCCTGACCACCGTCGGCCGGGTGCAGACGCCGACGCTGAGCGTCGTGGTCGAGCGCGAGGAGAGGATCAGGAAGCACATTGCCCGCGACTACTGGGAGGTGCGCGCCGCCTTCGACGCGCAGGCCGGGCAGTACGACGGCAAGTGGTTCGACCCCAAGTTCAAGAAGGACGACGACGCCGAACGGCGCGCCGACCGGCTGTGGACAGGGCGCGATGCGCAGGCGATCGCCGACGCGGTGCGCGGCCAGCCGGCCACCGTCACCGACGAGGCCAAGCCGAGCACGCAAAGCAGCGGGCTGCTGTACGACCTGACGACCTTGCAGCGCGAGGCGAACTCGCGCTTCGGCTTCTCGGCCAAGACGACGCTGTCGATCGCGCAGGCGCTGTACGAGAAGCACAAGGTGCTGACCTACCCGCGGACCGATTCGCGCGCGCTGCCGGAAGACTACGTCGACGTCGTCAAGCAGACGATGAAGATGATCGCCAGCGAAGACCTGCCGGGGCCGCTTCGCGAACTCGCGACGCATGCGAAGAAGGCGCTCGCCGAAGGCTACGTGAAGCCGAACAAGCGCGTGTTCGACAACGCCAAGGTGTCGGACCACTTCGCGATCGTGCCGACGCTGCTCGCGCCGCGCAGCCTGTCGGAGCTTGAAGCCAAGCTCTACGACATGGTCGTCAAGCGCTTTCTCGCCGTGTTCTATCCGCCGGCCGAGTTCATGGTCACGACGCGCATCAGCACGGTGACGAGTGCGGGCAAGGTGCACAAGTTCCAGACCAACGGCAAGGTGCTCGTCAAGCCGGGCTGGCTTGCCGTCTACGGCAAGGAAGCGCAGGAAGACGACGCCAACCTGGTGGCGGTGGAGCAGGGCGAAACGGTGCGCACCGAGGACGTGAACGTCATCGCGCTGAAGACCAAGCCGCCGGCCCGTTACACCGAAGCCAGCTTGCTCGGCGCGATGGAAGGCGCCGGCAAGCTGATCGACGACGACGAGCTGCGCGAGGCGATGCAGGAGAAGGGCCTGGGCACACCGGCCACGCGCTCGGCGATCATCGAAGGCCTGATCTACGAGAAGTACATGCACCGCGACGGCCGCGAGCTGGTGCCAACGGCCAAGGCCTTCCAGCTGATGACGCTGCTGCGCGGCCTGGCAGTGGAAGAGCTGACCAAGCCCGAGCTGACCGGCAACTGGGAGTACCAGCTCGCGCAGATGGAACACGGCAAGCTCAGCCGCGCGAGCTTCATGGCCGAGATCGCGGCGATGACCGAGCGCATCGTGCGCAAGGCCAAGGAATACGACCGCGACACGATCCCCGGCGACTACGCGACGCTCGCGACCCCCTGCCCGAACTGCGGCGGCGTGGTGAAGGAGAACTATCGGCGCTTCACCTGCACCGGCAAGGCCGCGGCCGACGAAGGCTGCGGCTTCTCGATGAGCAAGATTCCGGGTGGCCGCGCGTTCGAGATGGCCGAAGCCGAGGTCTTCCTGCGCGACAAGAAGATCGGCCCGCTGGAGGGCTTTCGCTCCAAGGCTGGCTGGCCATTCACCGCCGAGCTCAGGCTCGCCTACGACGACGAGATCAGGAACTGGAAGCTCGAGTTCGACTTCGGCGATGACGCGAAGAAGGACGGCGAGAGCGGCGAGCCCGTCGACTTCTCGGCCCAGCAGAGCCTGGGCGCCTGCCCCAGCCCCAAGTGCAAGGGCCATGTGTACGAGCACGGCGCGTCCTACGTCTGCGAGCACAGCGTCGGCGCGCACGTGACCTGCGACTTCAAGAGCGGCAAGATCATCCTCCAGCAACCGGTGCCGCGCGAGCAGATGACCAAGCTGCTGGCCGAGGGCAAGACCGCACTGCTGGAGAACTTCGTGTCCAACAAGACGCGGCGCAAGTTCAAGGCCTTCCTGGCGTGGGACCCGAAGGAAGGCAAGGTCGGTTTCGAGTTCGAGCCGCGCGCCGCGAAGGCGCCGGCGGGACGCAAGTCGGCGGCGAAGAAGCTCGCTTCCAGTTAGCGCCAGCCGCGGCCGAGGTGACCCGATGGCAACGCGAGCCGGTGAACCGGCGCCCGGCGTCTGGCCCTGTCTGACCCTGCACGGCGACACGCCGTGGCTCGCCGTCAGCGTCTCGCCCAACGCGCGTCGCACGCAGGCCGAGGGCCTGCACGACGGCACGCTGCGGGTGCGTCTCGCTGCGCCGCCGGTCGACGGCAAGGCCAACGAGACGCTCCTTGCCTGGATCGCCGGCGAACTCGGGCTGCCGCGAAGGGCGGTTTGTCTGGTGCGTGGCGAGGCATCGCGCCGCAAGTGGCTGGCGATCGACGCGCCGCAGGACGCGGTAGCACGGTGGCTGCAGGCGCGGCTCGGGGTGCCGGAGTAGGCGGCGCGCGACGGCGTGAACTGCGCCTCGCTCGAGCAACCGCGGTTCCCCTGGCTTGGCCTCGACATTCACTCGCGTCCTGCACAATGGCTCTCCATGTCCATCGCCCGCGTCTCCCTGCTGGCCGGCCTGCGCGGGCTATCCTGGGGCGCCACGCTGGCCCTCGGGCTGTGTGCCGGCACCGTCGCGGCGGAGGGCGCGCCGGCGCAGGTGCGACAAATCCGTCAGGCGGTGGCCGTCGCGAGCGACGCGCCGCGCTTTCCCGATGCTCCCGCGGCGACGGAGCAGCTTCTGCCCGACGACTGGTCGCAAAGTCGCCCTGGCTACGAAGGAACCGTCTGGTACCGGGTGAGCTTCGACGCGCCGGCGGCGAGTGAGGCGGAGGCGGTGCTCGCGCTCTACGTCGAGCGCGTGTGCACCAGTCTCGAGGTGCACCTGAACGGCCACCGCATCTACGGCAGCGATCGACTGAACGAGCCCGTGGCGCAAAGCTGTTACTACCCGCAACTGGTGTCGTTGCCGCCGGCGCTGTTGCAGCCGCAGGGTAACCGCCTCGACCTCAGGGTGCGCGGCAATGCACTGGAGCGCGTGTCGTCGCGCGAGCGCGCGGCGGGCCTGTCGACGCTTCGCATCGGACCGCTTACCGAGCTCTCCGCGACCTGGCGCGTGCAGCAGTTCTGGAACGTGACATCGGCGCAGGTGGTCGGCATCACGCTGCTGGTGCTGGGCGTCTTCATGATCAGCGTCGGCTGGTTCAACCGCGGCGCCAGCTACCTGCTGTACTTGGGCCTGCTCGCCATTGGCTGGGCGGTGTTGAGCGCGCGGATCTGGGTCAGCGACCTTCCTGTCTCCAGCGGCACGGCCGAGTTCCTGATCTGCCTGGGACTTGCGCCGCTCGTCGGCCTCGCCGTCGTGTTCCTGATTCGCTATGCGCGCGTGAAGCGGCGCCCTGTCGACCTGCTGCTTCTGGCCCAGTGCGTGCTGTTGCCGGTCTCGCTGGCGATGGCGGGGCCGGCGAACCTCTACGCCGCGATCACCGTCTGGTACTGGGTGCTGGGCTTCGAGGTGCTGGCTGCGATGGCGGTGTACCTACGGGTCGCCTGGAGCAAGCAGCGTTCGGATTTCTGGGTCATGAGCGCGAATCTCGTGCTCCTGGGCTTATTGCTGGCGCTGGAGGTCGTGCTGTACAGCGGTGCCGGATCGATCTGGCGCGGGCACGTGCTGCGCTATGCCCTGCCGATACTGGTGCTGGTGGTGAGTTTTCGGCTGGTCCAGGTGTTTGCGCGCGCCTTGCGCGCTGCCGAGGCCGGGCGAATGACGCTGGAGAGCCGAGTCCAGGAAGCGACGCTCGAAATCGAGCGCAACTTCGCGCAGCTGGCGGAGCTGCGCGTCGAGCAGGTGACCGAGAGGGAGCGCAAGCGCATTGCCGCCGACCTGCACGACGACTTGGGCGCCAAGTTGCTGACGATCGTGCACACGAGCGAGTCCGACCGCATCTCGACGCTCGCACGCGAAGCGCTGGAGGAGATGCGCCTTTCGGTGCGCGGCCTGACCGGCAAGCCGATGCGAGTGGCCGATGCGCTCGCCGACTGGCGCGCCGAGACGGTGTCGCGCCTCGGCCAGGCCGGCATCGAGGTTGAATGGAGCGGGCCTGCCGAAGAATTGCGCCAGGTGATGTCGGCGCGTGGCTATGTCCAGACCACGCGCATCCTGCGCGAGGCGGTGAGCAACATCATCAAGCACAGCGGCGCATCGCACTGCAGGGTGCGCTGCACGGTCGGCGAGCACGAGATCGGCGTCGTCGTGCAGGACAACGGGCGCGGCATTCCGCTCGAGCTCGACGGAAGACTCGACCGCGGCCATGGCATGTCGAGCATGAAGCACCGCGCCAAGCAGATGCAGGGCCAGTGCTTGGTCGAATCGGGACCCGGCTACGGAACCGTGATCCGCCTCACGCTTCCGCTCTGATGAAGCGCGGCTGCGCTGTTGGATGCCGCTACGATGCCTGGGCACGTCGCCGGGCTAAAGTAGCTTGTCTGTCGTGCCGAAATTGCCGACATGAACAATATCCTGCTACTCGAGGATCTGCCCGAGATTCGCGCCTGGATCAAGGCCCTGGTGCTGCAGGTGTTTCCACAGGCGCAGATTTCCGAGGCCGCTCGCGTGCACGACGCGCTCGCCCTCGTGTCGGCCGTGAAGTTCGACCTTGCCTTGGTGGATCTCGGCCTGCCGGACGGTTCCGGCGTCGATGTGGTGGCCGCCCTGCGCGATTCTCAGCCCGAGGTACAGTCGGTGGTGGTGACGATTCACGACGACGACGAACACCTGTTCCCCGCGCTGCAGGCGGGAGCCTTCGGTTACGTACTGAAGGAGCAGCCGCGCGAGCACTTCATCGAGCAGCTCAACCGCATCAGCCAGGGCGAGCCGCCGCTATCGCCGTCGATCGCGCGCCGGGTGATCGCCTACTTCGCCGCGCAGGCGCGGCCGCGGGCCAACGCGATGCCGCACGTGCAGTTGACCGAGCGCGAGAGCGAGGTGCTGCTGCGCGTGGCCAAGGGCTACACGTTGCCCGAGATCGGCGTGCAACTGAGCCTGTCGCGCCACACGATCGCCGACTACGTCAAGCAGATCTACCGCAAGCTCAACGTGAGCTCGCGAGCCGAGGCCGCGCTCGAGGCGCAGCGGCTGGGCCTGTTCGCGCGCGGCTACTGATCTACACATGATCGGCCGCGTCTCGGGCCTGCTGGCGGCGAAAAACCCGCCCCAACTGCTGATCGACGTCGGTGGCGTCGGCTACGAGGTCGACGTGCCGATGAGCACGTTCTACAACCTGCCCGCGCTCGGCGAGCGCGTCACGCTGCTGACGCATTTCGTCGTGCGCGAGGACGCGCAGGTGCTGTTCGGATTCCTCACGTCCGAGGAGCGTTCCACCTTCCGCCTGCTTGTCAAGATCTCTGGCGTCGGTCCACGTACCGCGCTTTCGATTCTCTCGGGCCTGAGCGTGGCCGAACTCGCGCAGGCGGTGAGCCTGCAGGAGAGCGGCCGGCTCGTGAAAGTGCCCGGCATCGGCAAGAAGACCGCCGAGCGCCTCTTGCTCGAACTGAAAGGCAAGCTCGGCGCCGACCTCGCGCTGCCGGCAACGCCCGCGAGCGACGCGCAGGCCGACATCCTGCAGGCGCTTGTCGCGCTCGGTTACAGCGACCGCGAGGCCGCGGCCGCGTGCAAGCTGCTCCCGCCGGATGCCGGCGTCAGCGACGGCATCAAGCTGGCGCTGAAGGCGCTGGCCAGATAGCGCCGTCCACAAGTCGTGCGCTGCGCGGGGCGGTGCGCCCTCAGTGCTTGGCGGTGCCGCCAGCCGCTGTGTTCAGCTGCCGCACCGGCGCCTTGACCTCGATGGTCTCGCGCTTCTTGTCCTTGCCTTCGACGACGAGCGTGATCGGTACCGTCTCGCCTTCCTTGAGCTGCTGCTTCAGGTCCATCAGCATCACGTGGTAGCCGCCCGGCTTGAGGTCGACCGGCTTGCCTGCCGGCAGCTCGATGCCGGGCACGGCGCGCATCTTCATCACGTTGCTCTCCATCGTCATTTCATGGATCTCGACCACACCGGCCACGCTCGAGCGGGCCTCGACCAGCCGCGATTCGGCGGGCGCGCTGATCTGCATGAAAGCGCCGGTGGCCTTCTGCTGCGGCACCGTGGCGCGCACCCAGGGGTCCCTGACAGTGACCTGGGCGAACGCCGAGGTCGACAACGCGGCGACGAGAAAGGCGGCCGGCAGCGTGGATGGAGAGAATTGTTTCATCGAGGGTCCCTGGGTGTGATCTGACGCGCGCATGGTCCGACAGGCTCCGGCGCGCTGGCTCGCGATAATGCACCATGAGCATACAGACCGACGACTTCGCTCCCACCCGGCGGGTGATCAGCGCCGCCCCGGCGTCACCCAACGAAGAGGCTATCGAGCGCGCGCTTCGGCCGAAGGGCCTCCAGGAATACGTGGGCCAGGCCAAGGCGCGCGAACAGCTCGAGATCTTCATCGGCGCTGCCCGCAAGCGCGGCGAGGCGATGGATCATGTCCTGCTGTTCGGTCCGCCGGGTCTGGGCAAGACGACGCTGTCGCACATCATCGCCCACGAGCTCGGCGTGAACCTGCGCCAGACCTCGGGCCCGGTGCTCGAAAAGCCGAAGGACCTGGCGGCGATCCTGACCAACCTCGAGAAGAACGACGTGCTCTTCATCGACGAGATCCACCGCCTGAGCCCGGTGGTCGAGGAAATCCTCTACCCGGCGCTCGAGGACTACCAGATCGACATCATGATCGGCGAAGGCCCGGCGGCGCGCTCGATCAAGCTCGATCTGCAGCCGTTCACGCTGGTCGGCGCGACGACGCGTGCCGGCATGCTGACCAACCCGCTGCGCGACCGCTTCGGCATCGTCGCCCGGCTCGAGTTCTACACGCCGGAGGAGCTCTCGCGCATCGTCAACCGCTCGGCCGGCCTGCTCAAGGTGCCCACCGACGCCGAGGGCGCGTTCGAGATCGCGCGCCGCTCGCGCGGCACGCCGCGCATCGCCAACCGCCTGCTGCGCCGCGTGCGCGACTACGCCGACGTGAAGGCCGACGGCCGAATCGGCAAGGCACTGGCCGAACTGGCGCTGGCGATGCTCGATGTCGACCCGAAAGGCTTCGACGTAATGGACAGGAAGCTCCTCGAAGCGGTGATCCACCGCTTCGACGGCGGGCCGGTGGGCCTGGACAACGTGGCCGCGGCGATCGGCGAGGAGGCGGGAACGATCGAAGACGTGATCGAGCCCTACCTGATCCAGCAGGGCTACCTGCAGCGCACGCCCCGCGGTCGCATCGCGACGCTGGCGGCCTACCGGCACCTCGGGCTGACGCCGCCGCAGAGCAGCGCGAGCGATCTCTTCCGCGAATGAACGCGCGGGCCGGCGAAGTGCGGCACCGCACGGCGAGGGATCAGCCGCCCTTGCGCCGTTGCTGCCAGGCCAGCAGTTCGCCGACGAAGCCGCGCCGGAACGCGACGACACAGACGACGAAGATCACGCCGATGATCACCGTGACCCAGGCGCCCACCCGGTCGGCCAGGTAGTTCTGCAGCCCGATGATCGTGAAGGCGCCGAGCACCGGGCCGGCGAAGGTTCCCATGCCGCCGAGCAGGGTCATCAGCACGACCTCGCCCGATAGCGACCAGTGCGCGTCGGACAGGGTCGCGAAGCCGAGCACCAGCGTCTTCATCGCGCCGGCCAGCCCGGCCAGGGTGGTGGACAGCACGAAGGCCAGCAGCTTGTAGCGGTCGACGTCGTAGCCGAGGGAGACGGCGCGCGGCTCGTTCTCGCGGATCGCCTTGAGCACCTGGCCGTAGGGCGAATGCACGACGCGGATGATGAACAGGAAGACGGCCAGAAAGACGGCCAGCACGAAGTAGTACATCGCGATATCGTTGCCCAGCGGTAGCAGCCCGAACAGCTTGCCGCGCGGGACGCCTTGCAGGCCGTCTTCACCGCCGGTGAACGGCGCCTGCAGCCATACGAAATAGATCATCTGCGCCATGGCTAGCGTGATCATCGCGAAATAGATGCCCTGGCGCCGGATCGCAAGCAGCCCGACGGCCAGGCCGATCAGCCCGGCGCCCAGTGTGCCGGCGATGACGCCCAGCTCGGGCGAAAGGCCAGCCGACTTCACGAGCCAGCCGGTGAAGTACGCCGCCGCGCCGAGGTAGGCGGCATGGCCGAAGGACAGCAGCCCGGTGAAGCCGAGCAGCAGATTGAACGCGCACGCGAAGATCGCGAAGCACAGCGCGTTCATCATGAAGATCGGGTACAGGCCGATGAAGGGCGCGGCGACCAGCACCGCGAGGCCGGCCCACGAGGCCCGGCGCGCTGAGCGGGCGAGGGTCGCGCTGTCCATCACTTCTCCTTCCCGAACAGCCCGGCCGGCCGGATCATCAGCACGATGGCCATGATCACGAAGACCACGATATTCGAGGCCTCGGGGTAAAACACCTTGGTCAGCCCTTCGATGACGCCGAGCACCAGGCCGGTGAGGATGGAGCCGAGGATCGAGCCCATGCCGCCGATCACCACCACCGCGAAGACGACGATGATCAGGTTGCTGCCCATCAGCGGCGTGATCTGGATGACAGGCGCGGCCAGCACGCCGGCGATGGCCGCCAGGCCCGCGCCGGCAGCGTAGGTCAGCATCACCATCACCGGCACGTTGATGCCGAAAGCCTGCACCAACGCCGGGTTCTCGGTGCCGGCGCGCAGGTACGCGCCCAGCCGCGTGCGCTCGATGACGAACCAGGTGCCGATGCATACCAGCAGCGAGGCCGCCACGACCCAGGCGCGGTAGTTCGGCAGCACCATGAAGCCGAGGTTGGTGGCGCCGCGCAGCAGCTCGGGCACCGGGTATTGCTGGCCCGAGACACCGAACTGATCGCGGAAGACGCCTTCCGCGATCAGCGCCAGGCCGAAGGTCAGCAACAGGCCGTAGATCGGGTCGATCTTGTACAGATGCTTGAGCAGCGTGCGTTCGATCACGACGCCGAGCGCGCCGACCGCCAGCGGCGCCAGCAGCAGCGCGAACCAGTAGTTCAGGCCCAGGTACTCCAGGCTGGCCCAGGCGACGTAGGCGCCGATCATGTAGAGCGCGCCGTGGGCGAAGTTGACGATCCCGAGCAGCCCGAAGATCACTGCCAGCCCGAGGCTGAGCATGGCGTAGAACGAGCCGTTGACCAGCCCGAGCGTCAGCTGGCCGAGGAAGGCCTGGAGGGGAATGCCGAAGATTTCCATCGCGTAAGGTGGGACCGGGCTTGGCGGCCGGCGCCCATGAGGGCGCCGGGTCAGGCGGGGCAGACTACTTCCAGAGCGGGCACTTGGTATCGGCCTTGGCGGTCCAGGCCTCTTCGCCCTTGATGGTCTGGACCACGTTGTAGTAGTCCCAGGGTTCGTTCGACTGCTCGGGCGACTTCACCTGCATAAGGTACATGTCGTGCACCATGCGCCCGTCGGCCCGAATGAAGCCGCCCTTGGCGAAGACGTCGTTGATCGGCGTCTTGCGCATCTGCGCCAGTACCTTGTCGGCGTCGTCGCTGTTCGTCGCCTTGACCGCCTTCAGGTATTGCAGCGCGGCCGAGTAATCGCCCGCCTGCACCGACGACGGCATGCGCTTGAACTTCTCGAAGAATCTGCGGCCCCATGCTCGCGTCTCGGCGTTCTGGTTCCAGTACCAGCTGTCGGTGAGGTACATGCCTTGCGTGGTCTTGAGTCCCAGCGCGTGGATGTCGTTGATGAAGACCAGGAGGCCAGCGAGCTTCATCGTCTTGGTGACGCCGAATTCATTCGCTGCCTTGATCGTGTTGACTGTGTCGCCGCCGGCATTGGCCATGCCGAGGATCTGCGCCTTGCTCGCCTGTGCCTGCAGCACGAACGACGAGAAGTCGCTTGCCGACAGCGGGTGCTTGACGGTACCGACGATGGTGCCGCCGGCCGCCTTGACGACGGCGGACGTGTCGGCCTGCAGCGCGGCGCCGAACGCATAGTCGGCCTGCAGGAAGTACCAGGTCTTGCCGCCGGACTTCACCACCGCACCGCCCGTGCCCTTGGCCAGCGCCACGGTGTCGTAGGCCCAGTGAATGGTGTAGGGCGTGCATTGGTCGTTGGTCAGCGCCGAACTGGCTGCGCCCACGACGAGGAACGGCTTCTTCTTCTCGGCCGCCACCTTCGACATGGCCAGTGCAGTGGCGGAATTGGTGCCGCCGATCAGCATGTCCAGGCCCTGGGTATCGAACCACTCGCGTGCCTTGGCGGCGGCCAGGTCGGCCTTGTTCTGGTGTTCGGCGTACAACACCTCGACCTTCTTGCCATTGATCGCGCCACCCATGTCGGCGATGGCCATGCGGATCGCCTCGACCCCGCCCATCCCGTCGATGTCGCCATACACGCCGGCCATGTCGGTGATGATGCCGATCTTGATTACATCGCCCGAGATCTGGGCCTGTGCCGGCATTGCGGCGGCGAACAGGGCGCTTGCGGCAAGGGCACAGGCGGCGGGGATTCTCTTCAGTTTCATGCGTGTCTCCAGGGTAGTGAAGGGGAAATCGGGGAGTGCGGTCAGACGCCGAGGTATTCGTGCAACTGGCCCATCTGTTGCGGCAGTTCGGCCTGCGTGAACTGCTGGATGACCTGGCCGTGCTCCATCACCAGGAAGCGGTCGGCCAGCGGTGCGGCGAAACGGAAGTTCTGCTCGACCATCACGATCGTGTAGCCCTGCCGGCGCAGCGCGATCACCATCTCGGCGAGCTTCTGCACGATGACGGGCGCCAGGCCTTCGGACATTTCGTCGAGCAGCAGCAGCCTCGCGCCGGTGCGCAGGATGCGCGCGACGGCGAGCATCTGCTGCTCGCCACCCGACAGCCGCGATCCCTGGCTGCCGGCGCGCTCGCGCAGGTTCGGAAACATGGCGTAGACCTGCTCGACGCTCAAGCCGCCCGCCGCCAGGGTGGGCGGCAGCATCAGGTTTTCCTCTGCCGAGAGGCTCGAGAAGATGCCGCGCTCCTCCGGGCAGTAGCCCAAGCCCAGCCGCGCGATGCGGTGCGTCGCCAGGGCGATGACTTCCTGCCCGTGCACCTTGATCGAGCCCTTGCGGCTTCCCGTCAAGCCGAGGATCGCGCGCAGCGTGCTCGTGCGCCCGGCGCCGTTGCGCCCGAGCAGCGTCACCACCTCGCCCTCGTCGACATGGAAATTCACGCCGTGCAGTACGTGCGATTCGCCGTACCAGGCGTGCAAGTCGGTGACCTCGAGGAAGCGGGACGCCATCAATGGGCTCCCTTGAGCTCGACCTGCGCGCTGCCCATGTAGGCTTCGATCACCGCCGGGTCCTTCGACACCTGCTCGTACGGCCCCTCGGCGAGCATCGCGCCGCGCTGCAGCACAGTGATCGTGTCGGCGAGGCTCGCCACCACGCTCATGTTGTGCTCGACCATCAGCACCGTGCGGTCGGCGGCGACCCTCTTGATCAACAGACGGATGCGGTCCACATCCTCCAGGCCCATGCCCTGCGTCGGCTCGTCGAGCAGCATCAGCTTCGGGTCCATCGCCAGCGTGGTCGCGATCTCGAGGGCGCGCTTGCGGCCGTAGGCGAGTTCGACCGCCGGGATGCTCGCGTACGACTCGAGGTCCACTTCGCGCAGGAGTTCGAGCGCCCGCGCATCCAGCGATTGCAGCGAGCGCTCGGAGCGCCAGAAGTGGAACGAGGTGCCGAGCTTGCGCTGCAGCGCGACGCGCACGTTCTCGAGCACCGAGAGATGCGGGAACACGGCCGAGATCTGGAACGAACGGATCACGCCTCGGCGCGCAATGTGTGCCGGGGGCTCGGGCGTGATGTCTTGGCCTTCGAACAGGATCTGCCCAGCGGTTGGCTTCAGGAACTTGGTCAGCAGGTTGAAGCAGGTCGTCTTGCCGGCGCCGTTCGGACCGATCAACGCGTGGATGCTGCCGCGGCGGACATTCAGGTTCACCTTGCTGACCGCGACGAAGCCCTTGAACTCCTTCGTCAGGTCTCGCGTCTCCAGGATGAACTCGCTGCTCATTCGTTCCCGTCTTCGTGTTGCCTTGCGTCGGCACCGGCCCGATCCGATCCGATGGCGATGATAGTCGCGTCCGGGCGCGCGCTGGCCCGGCGGCGCAGCACGCGACGATGTCGAGGGCGGCTTGGGCCGTCGGCTCAGGCCAGGCAGCCGCGTGCGTCGACCGGCCAGATGGCCTCGACGCGGCCGTGCAGCAGCCCGCCGCGAATGCACACGTAGTGGTCGTGCAGGTTCACCGTCGGGTCGCAGTGGCCGGGTACCAGCCAGATCGTTTCGCCCAGTTCGGGCAGGCTGTCGGGGCCGACACCGGCGCGCGGATGCAGGATGCCGTGCTCGTCGCCACCGCTGGTGAACGCCAGCTCGCGCCACCAGACGCGCGGCATGCCGGAGTCGATGGCGTGCGACTTGTGGCCGGCATCGACCACGGCGTGCGCCGCGCCGCGGCTCATCACCTGGCACCGCACGAACAGGGCGTGCTCGAAGACCGGAGCGTGCGGCGTGGGGTCGTTTTCGGCGTAGTCGCGGTCGAGGAACACGTAGGAGCCGGACTGAAGTTCGCCGTAGACGCCGCTCGCGGCCTCGAACACGAAGCTGCCGCTGCCGGCCCCGGTGACGAGCGGGCATGGCACGCCGGCCGAGGTCACTGAAGCGCGCGCCGCGGAAACCAGCGTCACCGCGTGGCGGATCGCCGCCTCGCGCTCGGTGCTTCGGCGCAGGTGCTGCGCACCGCCGTGATAGGCCTGCAGGCCGGCGAAGCGCAGTCCGTCGTGCGAGACCACCATTCGCGCCAGGCTACCGGCGCGCGTCGCGGCGACGCCGCAGCGGCCCTGCCCGACATCGACCTCGACGAACACGTCGAGCGTCGTGCCGGCGGCCTTCGCCGCGTGGGCCAGGCGCTCGATGCCGAGCGTGGAGTCGACGGCGATGGCCAGCCGGATGCGCCCGGCCAGCGCTGCCGCGCGGGCGAGCTTGTCCTCGGCGATCACTTCGTTGCTGATGTAGATGTCGGCGACGCCGCCCGCGGCGAGCACTTCGGCCTCGGAGACCTTCTGCACGCAGACGCCGACTGCACCGGCCGCGATCTGCATGCGCGCGATCTGCGCGCTCTTGTGCGTCTTCGCGTGCGGCCGCAGGCGCAGGCCGTGTGCGCGCGCGAACACGGCCATGCGTTCGATGTTGCGCTCGAGGGCGTCGAGGTCTATCACCAGCGCGGGCGTCTCGATGGCACCCAGTGCGTCGCCGGGGCGTGCCGCGGCGCGTCTCATGCGGCGCGCTCCGCCGGCTCCGCATCGCCCGCGCGGTCGCCGCCAGCGCCATCGAAGGCCGCAAGGTCGAGATGCAGCGTGTCGTTCCAGCCAACCAACGTGAACCCCCCGGCGCTGTAGAGAAGGCGGTTGATGCTCGCGTTGCCGAGCTGCCAGGTACGCGGAGCCTGCAGGCCGACGCGCGTCGCGGCGCGGTACAGGCAGTCCATCACGCCGCCGTGCGCCACCAGCGCGATCGCCTCGCCCGGGTGCAGGGCGGCCAGGCGCGTGGCGCACGCCAGGGTGCGGGCGTAGAAGGCGGCCAGCGTCTCGCCGCCTTCGGCGCCGAACTCGGGGTCTCGCTGGCGCCAGCGCAGCGCCTGCGCCGGCCAGTGCTGCTCGATGTGGGCGTGGGTGAGGCCCTCGAAGACGCCGAAGCCGCGCTCGCGCAGGCCGGCGTCAGCGACGACGGGCAGGCCGATGCGCCGAGCCACCGCGAGCGCCGTTTGGCGTGCGCGCTGCAGGTCGCTGGCGTAGACGGCCGTGATGCCGGCGTCGGCCACCGCGGCCGCGAGCCGGCCTGCCTGCCACAAACCCGTTTCATCCAAACCAATGTCGACATGGCCCTGGATGCGCGTCGCCAAGTTCCACGCCGTCCGGCCGTGACGGATGGCGATGATCCGGGTCACGCTGTCGGGCATCTCAGTCGGCGCCAGGCCGCTCCCGAGCCGGCTGAGCGTTCCTCGGGCGAAGCGCACAGCCTGCCCCCGCGAAGGCGTGGGGCACTGAACTTGGGGCTGTCATTTCAGACGCCCCAGACGATGTCGGCCTTTGACGCGTGGGATCGCTTGATCATCTCCAGCAGCGGCCAGGCGCGCTGGCGCAGCGTGACCGCTTCACGCGGCGGGAGCGATCTGCCTTCGGCGGTCGCCTCGGCTTCCGCCTGCTGGCGCGCCATTTCGTCCTGCACCACGGCCGCCTCGATGGCCTGCATCGCGGTCGGCATGGCAGCCACTTCGAGGATGCCCTTGACGGCCGGCTCGCGGCCGAGAATGCGCAGCACCTGGTCGCCGCTGGCGGCCAGCATGACCACGTCGCCGGCAGCCTTGGACTTGAACTTGTAGAGCATTGCTAAGGTCGGTAGATATAGGAGCGCTCGAACGGATATTGCGATTGTGCTCCGCGCATCGCGCCGTCGCCGACCCTGCCGCTCGGCCGGGTCGCGAGCATCTGGAACAGCGAGATCCAGCCGTGCTCGAAGCTCATCGCGCTGCCGGCCAGGTAGAGCCGATAGGCGCGCACGACGCTGTCGCGGGTCACGGCGCGCGCCTGCTCGAGCCGGGCCTCGAGGCCATCGCTCCAGTCCCACAGCGTGCGCGCGTAGTGCGGACGCATGTTCTCGACGTCCAGCGCTTCGAGGCCGGCCTCGCTGAGCGCCTCGAGCACATGCGAAATGTGCTCCAGCTCGCCGCCAGGGAAGATGTAGCGCTCGATGAAGTCGCCCATGCCGGCGCCGAGCTGCTCGTTGCGGGTGCCGCCGGCGGTGATGCCGTGATTCATCAGCAGCCCGCCGGGTGCGAGCAGGCGCCGGATCTTTCCGAAGTAGGCTGGCAGCAACGCATGGCCGACGTGCTCGAACATGCCGACCGAGGCGATCTTGTCGTACGGGTCAGTCTCGGGCAACTCGCGGTAATCGCGCAGCTCCATCGTCACCCGGCCGCGCAGCCCGCGTTCGTCGATCAGCCGGTTGACGTGCGCATGCTGGTTCTTCGACAAGGTGATGCCTTGCGCCCGCACGCCATAGTTCTCGGCCGCCCACAGCAGCAGGCCGCCCCAGCCGGCGCCGATGTCGAGGAAGCGCTCGCCTTCGCGCAGCATCAGCTTGCGGCAGATGTGGTCGAGCTTGGCCTGTTGAGCCTCGGCCAGCGTCATGTCCGGCCGGCGGTAGTAGGCGCACGAATAGACGCGCAGCGGGTCTAGCCAAAGGGCGTAGAAGTCGTCCGACACGTCGTAGTGGAACTGCACCTGGCGTGTGTCGGCTTCGACGCGGTGCTGCGCTCGCGAACGGCTGCGCCGCGCGATGCTGCGCCACCACCCGAGCGGGCCGCGGTCAGCGCGAGCGCGCGTCGGGTCGGTACTGATCATCTGCGCGGCAATGGCCATCAGGTCGCGCACGGTGCCATCGAAGTCGAGCCGGCCCTCGACATGGTCCTGCGCCACGCGGCCGACCTCGCCGCTCGCGATGTGCGCGAGGGAGCCGAGATCGCGCAACGTCAGCGTGACCCCCGCCGGACTGGCGCCGATGCGCTGGCCACCGGGCATCACCACGGCCATCGTGGCGTCAAGGGTCGCGAGCTTTCGCTCGAGCAAAGCGTGAAGGGCGTGCATCCCGATCGCGGCAAAGTGCCCGGTGCGGGCAACCGCTTGCTCCCAAGGTCCGTTAGAGCTCGGACTTTACGGACGAATGCAGTGCTCTGGCAAGACCGCTACCAAACCGACCGGCGCGACGATGACGCAACGCAAGGAACGCTCAGGCGCTGACCAGGCGCATCGGCCGCGCGGCCGGCAGGGGCGCAGCGGCGGCAAGCCGCTCGAAGCTCGGCGCGTCCAGCGCCGGCGCGAACAGAAAGCCCTGGTAGAGATCGCAGCCGGCGCGCTGCAGGAAATGGCGCTGAGCCTCGGTCTCGACGCCCTCGGCGATGACCTGCAGGTGCAACGCGCGGCCCATGTCGATGATGGCGCGCACGATCGCGGCGTCGCTCTCGTCGCCCGGCAGACCGTCGACGAAGCTGCGGTCGATCTTGAGCTGCCCGATCGGGACGCGCTTCAGGTAGGCCAGGCTCGAGTAGCCTGTGCCGAAGTCGTCGATCGACAGCCGCACGCCGAGCCGCGCCAGCGCCTCCAGTCGCGTCAGCGCTTCCTGCGCGTCCTGGATCAGGATCGATTCGGTCAGCTCGAGTTCCAGCCATTGCGGGGGCAGGTCCGATTCACGCAGTACCCGCGACACGCTGTCGACGAAGTCGGGCTTGTGAAACTGCATCGCCGACACGTTGACGGCGACGACGAGGCGCATGCCGCGCGCACGCCAATGTGCCGCCTGGCGCACCGCCTCGACGACCACCCATTCACCGATGGCGACGATGAAGCCGCTCTCCTCGGCGACCGGAATGAACTCGGCCGGCGACATCTCGCCCATGTCCGGATCGTGCCAGCGCAGCAGCGCCTCGGCACCGATGACGCGACCGCTGGCCAGGTCGACCTGCGGCTGGTAGTGCAGGCGGAACAGGCCCTGGGCGAGCGCCTGGCGCATTGCATGATCGATGCGCATGCGCGTGCGCAGGTCCACGTCCTTGCGCGGCAGGTGGAAGCGGTAGCCGGCGCCGCCGCCTTCCTTCACTCCGTACATGGCCTTGTCGGCATGCCGCACCAGCTCGTCCATGCTGTTGCCGTCATTCGGATAGAGCGCGATGCCGATGCTGCAGGTCACTGTGAAGCTCAGCCCGTCGAGCACGAACGGACGCGCCATCGCCTCGATGACTCGCCGCGCGGTGGCCTCGGCGCCGGCGGCGTCGACCTGGTGTCCGAGCATCACGAACTCGTCGCCACCCAGGCGCGCCACGGTGTCGACCTGGCGCAGGCACGACTTGATGCGCTCGGCGACGTCGACCAGAACGCGGTCGCCGAACTGGTGCCCGAGGCTGTCGTTGATATGCTTGAAGCGGTCGAGGTCTAGAAACAGCATCGCGAATGACGTGCCGTCGCGCTGCGCCATCGCGAGGGCGAACTCGACGCGGTCGGTGAGCAGTCGACGGTTCGGCAGCCCGGTCAGTGCATCGGTGTGCGAGAGTTGCTCGATGCGCTGCTTCGCGGCGAGCCGGTCGGTGATGTCGCGAAACGAGTAGACGCGCCCGATCGGCTGGCCGCGGCTCAATTGCGGCAGCGTCACGCGCTCGAGCACGCGCCCCGAGTGAAGCTTGAACACGTCGCTGGTCTGCAGCATCGTCGCATCCTGGATCGCGGCGAGGCGTTCGGCGTAGGCCGCTGGGTCTGCCACGCTGCGCTGCATCCAGTCGCTCCAGCGCGTCGTCGTCGCGCCGCATCAGCAGCTCGGCGCCCAGGTCCCACAGCGCCGCGAAGCGCTGGTTGCAGGCGCTGACGCGACCCGCCAGATCGGTCACGAGGATGCCGTCGGCCGTCGACTCGAGCGTGGCGCGCAACTCGGCGAGCAGTGTCTCGCGGTCCTCGTCGGCCTGTCGCGCGGCGCTGCGATCCTGCAGCGTGACGACGTAGACCGCCTCGGCAGGCCTTTGCACCGCATCGAGCTCGATCCGGCAGACGCTGCGCGTGACCGGAAGTATCGAACCGTCGGCACGCTGCACCAGCGTATCGGAGACGATGCCCTCGGACAGCCCTTCGGCAACCTCACTCCAGAAGCACAGGTCCTGCGGGGTCGAGCTCATCTCGACCATGGTTCGCCCGCACAGCTCATCTGCCGGGACGCCGAGCAGGCGAGCCGCCGCCGCATTGGCGACGAGCACGCGCAGGTCTGTTGGACCGACCAGCCAGATCGCGTCGGGAAGCCCCTCGATCAGGGCCTCCATCGTCGTGCGATCGGACTCTCGAACGGCCTGCGACCGCCGCAGCGCAGCGTCATGTGGCGTGTCGGCCGCAGGCACAGGCGATCTCACGCGACCAACTCCGCCTCGAGCTCGCGCGCCGGCTCGAAGAAGTAGGCCACTCGCGGGCGCGGCGACAGGTAGTCGAGCGCTTCCCGCGGCAGCGCGATCGGCTTGAGGCTGCGCCGGATGCCGAGCAGAGGTTCGGTCTCGAGGTTCAGCAGCAGCGCCTCGTCGGGAGGCACCGCCCGGTCGTACACCAGTACACGCGGCTTGAGCGGACGGTTCGTGTTGACCGATACGACGATCGCGTAGCGCTCATCGGTGAGTTGCACCGCCGAGCCGGGTGGGTAGATGCCCATCATCTTGATGAAACAGGCGAGGATCCGGCCGTCATACGTCGACCGGCCTTGCGCGAACAGCAGCGCCAGCGCCTCATGCGGCGTCAGCGCCTGCGACGGCACGTTGGGGTTGCAGAGGTTGTCGTACCGATTGACGAGCGCCACGATGCGCGCGCCGACGCTCATGTCGTCGCCGCCCAGATGCAGCGGAAAGCCCGTGCCGTCGGCATGTTCGTGGTGCTGCTCGATGACCTTGCGCGCGCCATCGGCGAGGCCCATCTTGCGCGCGTGCGCGACACCACGCACCACGTGCTCCTGGTAGACCAGGGCCTCCGAGGCGAACAGCCGGCCATCGTTGTGGCGCAGACGCTCGGGCAAGTCGAGCTTGCCGATGTCGTGCAGCACGGCGCCGACTCCGAGATCGACCATGTCGGGTTCGGCGAGACCGAAGGCCTTGCCGAGTAGGAGGGAGATCACGCTGACGTTGACGGCGTGGGTCGATGCCTTGTCGCCGGCGATCTCGCCGAGCAGGCGTATGCAGATCTCGCCCTGGCCGAGCATCTTGTCGACGAAGGCGCGCGAAAGCGCCTCCGATTGCTCGCGGGCGAGCTGTGGCCTCGACGACACGAGGTCGGTCAGGGTCTTGCAGACACTGGTCGCCTCGGTGAACTGACGCTGGCAATGTCGCATCGCCTCGCGCTGTGACGTGAGCGCGACGCGACGCCCCCGCTCGGCGGCCAGTTCCGGCGGCTCGGGTGCCGCGCAGATCGAGGACACCATGGCGGCCGCGCCCGTTGCACCAGCCGCACCGCCCAGCACCAGCCGCACCAGCTGCACCAGCTGCACCAGCTGCACCAGCTGCACCAGCTGCACCAGCTGCACCAGCTGCACCAGCTGCACCAGCTGCACCAGTCACCGCACCAGCTGCACCAACCGCACCAACCGCACCAACCGCAGCGATGACGCCTGTCGCATCGGTCACTGCGGACTGTGCATCGCGTTCCGCGCTGTGCGGCTCGGCTCCGGCCAAGTCTTCGAGCGAGGGTTCGGGGTCGCTCTTGTCGGGGCTCCAGCGAACCTTCGACAGACGCAGCGAACGGATGGTCGCAATCTGCTGCGGCGAGCCGATCTTGAAGTTGCTCAGTGGAAAGGGATGTGCCAGCCAGCCGCCTTCCAGGTGCACGAACATGCCGACGCGCAGGTCTTCGACCTTGGCGTAGTGATGCGTCGAATCTTCTTTCATCGGCCGGTTCCGGTGGACGTGCGCCACCTGCATGGACAGGTGGTCTGCCCTCGTCTTCGGCAGATCGGCAACCCGACTTGAGCCAGCCGCCCCCCGGGCCCGACTCGAAGCCCTAGCGCTCGATGCGGGTGGACAGCACGATCGCCGACGTCGTGCGCTCTACGCCGGCGAGCTGGCCGATGCGGTCGATTAGCGCGTCGAGTTCGACGATCGATGCGGCCGCGACGATGGCGATCAGGTCGAACGGCCCGCTCACCGAGTGCAGCACCCGCACTTCGGGGATCCTGCGCAACGCCTGCTCGATCGCGCCGCTCTGGCGCGGCGCCACGGTGATCAGCACATGCGCACGCGTCAGGCCGGCCTCGAGTTCGTCGGCCACGACCACCGTGTACCCGGCGATCACGCCGCGGCGCTCGAGCCGCTCCATGCGACCCTGCACGGTGGTGCGCGAGAGCTCCAGCCGACGCGCCAGTTCGGCCACCGGTGCGCGTGCGTGCTCGCGCAGCAGCGCGAGCAGCAGGCGGTCGGTAGCGTCGAGCGTGATGGTCGTCATGGTGATCGGAGTGTGCCGGCAGTATGCCGGAATCTGGGATTAGTTTCGACGATATGCTTGCTGCGATTTGCAGCCATCGCGCCCAGAATGGGTGTGTCGACAATCTGCAAAAGGGACGCGTCATGAAAGACATCCTCGTGATCGGGGCCGGCAAGATCGGTTCGGTGGTGGCCGATCTGCTGGCGCACGCCCAGGGGTTCGGCGGCGCATACCGGGTGACCCTTGCAGACAGTTCGACCGAAATGCTGGACGCGATCGATGCGCTGGCGCAGCCACGGCTCGCGACGCTGCAACTCGACGTCGCCGATGCCAGCGCGCTGCGTGCCGCGCTGAAGGGGCGCTTCGCGGTGTTGAGCGCCGCCCCCTACCAGCTGACCGTGCAGGTCGCAGAGGCCGCACGCGAGGCCAGCGTGCACTACCTCGACCTGACCGAAGACGTCGCCGCAACGAGGCGCATCCGCGAACTGGCGAAGGGCAGCAGCACCGCCTTCATTCCGCAGTGTGGCTTGGCGCCCGGCTTCATCGCCATCGTCGCGGCCGACCTGGCACGCCAGTTCGACACGCTCGACAGCGTGCGCATGCGCGTCGGCGCGCTTCCAGCCTATCCGAGCAACGCGCTGAACTACAACCTCACCTGGAGCACCGACGGCGTCATCAACGAATACTGCGAGCCCTGCGAGGCGATTGTCGATGGCAGCCTGCGCGAAGTGCAGGCGCTGGAAGAGCGCGAGGAGTTCTCGCTGGACGGCGTGGTGTACGAGGCGTTCAATACCTCGGGGGGCCTGGGAACGCTGTGCGAAACGCTCGCCGGCAAGGTACGCACCCTGAACTACCGCACGATCCGCTACCCCGGCCACGCCGCGATCATGAAGGCCCTGCTCAACGACCTGCGCCTGCGCGACCGGCGCGAGGTGCTCAAGGACATCCTCGAACAGGCCGTGCCGGCGACGCTGCAGGACGTGGTCGTGATCTTCGTCACCGTCAACGGGCGCAAGGACGGCCGGCTGCTGCAAGACACCTACGTGCGCAAGATCTACAGCCAGACCCTCTGCGGCACGCGGCGCAGCGCGATCCAGATCACCACCGCGAGCAGCCTTTGCGCGATGCTCGACCTGCTGGCGCAGGGCCGCCTGGCGCAGGCGGGATTCGTGCGCCAGGAAGACGTCGCACTCCGCGACTTCCTCGGCAATCGCTTCGGATGCGTCTACGCGCAGGAAGAACTGGCCCGCGCGGCATAGGTCGAATCGCGCTCAGTTCTCGATCGCCAGCACGAACGCCAACCCGGCACCGATCGCGGCCGGAATGCCGTAGCGCTCCCACTTCGACATCGCGTCGCCCGCGATGACCTCGACGGGGACCGGCGTGAGCTCGAGCACCCGGTCGGTGACCGAACTCTCGACCAGTCGCGTGAGGGAGTTCTTGCGCGCCGTCGCCATCACGATCTCGTCGCAACTGCAGCCGCCGGGCCGTGTCGGTGATCACTCTGCGCCCGATCGCCCACCGCAGTGTGAACCGCGTAGGGAATGGAGAACTTGTCCAGCATCTCCCTGGCCGGGGCGAGCGCCTTCTCCGACTGCTCGAGGTGGTAGTCGTGGCGGGTCTTGCGGCTCGAGAAGTGCGCGATGTCTGCGGAGAACGGCGTCTGGACGTTGAGCAAGTGCACTTCCATCCCGGTGTTGTTCATGAATCGCTTGATGACTTCCTGCACGGCGAACCGGTCGTTGCGAGTGCCGCCAACGGGAACCAGGATCTTCGACATGGTGTTTCCTCCAGAGAACAGCTGCGGGGCCGGGGTGGCACCCAGGCGCGAATCGATAGTCAAACTGGGCAGAGCCGCGGCCGCGGCGACGGGCAAGCGTGCCTCGTCCCGGGGCGATGCCTTGCGGCTGCGGAAATAGAACTTGAGCCCTTCCATGGCGACGGGCGAAGCGAAGAAGAACGGCAACATCAGGAGCCAGTCGCCCGGGGTGAGCCGCACCGTGTCGAAGAACGGCGCCAGGAACGGTACGTACACCACGGCCAGGACGAGCGCGAACGAAACGGCACGGCCGCGACCATCCAGCGGTTCGAGAACACGCCGATCGAGAAGACGCTGTGGGTTTCGGAGCGAGCCGCGAAGGCGCGAATGAGCTCGGAGGTGCACAGCGTCACGAAGGCCATCGTCTGCGCGGCCTCCAGGTGGCCGGGGTAGCGCTGCATGGCGAGGGAGAACACGGCGAGGATCGCGATCATGTCCACCGACGCCCACGACACCGATGCCGACCGCCATATCGCGGGTGATGACCGGCTCCTTCGACGAGCGCGCCGGCTGCTTCATGATGTCGTCGTCGCCCTTCTCGAGTCCGAGCGCGAGCGCCGGCGCACCGTCGCTCACGAGGTTCAGCCACAGCAGCTGCACGGGCCTGAGGGGCATCGGCATGCCGAACAGCATCGCGCCGAACACGATCAGGATCTCACCGACGTTGCAGGCGAGCAGGAAGTAGACGAACTTGCGGATGTTCGAGTAGATGATCCGGCCCTGCTCGATGGCGGCGACGATGCTCGCGAAGTTGTCGTCGGTGAGCACCATGTCGGCCGTCTGCTTGGCGACGTCCGAGCCGGTGATGCCCATGGCCACGCCGATGTTGGCGCGCTTCAAGGCCGGCGCATCGTTCACGCCGTCGCCGGTCATGGCCACCACGTGGTCGCGCGCCTTGAAGGCATCGACGATGCGCGTCTTGTGCTGCGGCGACACGCGGCAGCAGACATCGAGCCGGTCGACGCGTGCCGCGAGCTCCGCGTCGGAGAGCTTGTCGATCTCCGCGCCGGTGAGCACCAGCCCACCGGGTGTGCGTAGGCCGATGTCGCGCGCGATGGCCTCGGCGGTGTCCTTGTAGTCGCCGGTCACCATCACGGTCTTCAGGCCCGCGCCCTTGGCCACCTTCAGTGCCGCTATCACCTCGGGCCGCGGCGGGTCGATCATGCCGAGCAGACCGACGAAGACCAGGTCCTTCTCGACCGTTTCGGCGCTCACGGTCGAGGGGATCTCGTCCAGGGGCCGGAAGGCGACCCCCAGCACGCGCAGGGCATCGCTCGCCATGTCGCGGTTCTGGTCGAGGATCGCGCTGCGCATCGCGTGCGTGAGCGGGGCGACCTTGCCGCCGTCCAGCATGGAGCCGCACAGCTCGAGCACGACATCGGGCGCGCCCTTCACGATGGCCGCCAGCGGTGGGTAGGCGAAGCCCGAGGGCGAGGCGCCGCCGCCGTCGTTGCGGTGGATCGTCGTCATCCGCTTGCGTTCGGAATCGAAGGGGATCTCCTGCACGCGGGGCATCAGCTTCGCGAAGTCATCCTGAAGCCATCCGCTCTTCGCGGCGGCGACGATCATTGCGCCCTCGGTGGGGTCGCCGATGATGTTCCACGAGCGCGAGCCCGCCTCGTCGGTGCGCTCTTCCAGCTGCGCGTCGTTGCAGGCGATGGCGCCCTGCAGCAGCGCCGTCGCATCGGGGTTTGCGCGCGGGTCGAACGATTCTTCGCCCAGGAGGAACTCGCCCTTCGGGCTGTAGCCTTCGCCGGAGATCCGGAACCGGCGGCCGCCGGCCCAGGCCTGGACGACCGTCATCTGGTTCTGCGTCAGGGTGCCCGTCTTGTCGGAGCAGATCACGGTGGCGCACCCCAGTGTCTCGACCGCGGGGAGCTTGCGAATGAGCGCGTGGTGCTTGATCATCCGTTGCATGCCCGAGCGCCAGGCAGATGGTCACGATGGCGGGCAGACCCTCTGGCACCGCGGCGATGGCCAGGCTCACCGCGGTCATGAAGAGATTGATGATGTCCTTGCGCTCGGCCTCCAGGTAACCCAGCAGACCGATGTTCAGCACATCGCTGAGGTGCGTGTCGCGGAACAGGCCGTAGACGAAGACGATCGCGCAGACGCCAGGCAGGCGGTGCCCAGGACCTTGCCGAGGTGCTCGAGCTTCTTCTGCAAGGGCGTGCTCTCGTCCTCGAACGACTGGATCATCTGCGCGATGAGGCCGATCTGCGTGTTCATTCCCGTAGCGGTGACCAGGCCCTTGCCGCGCCCGTAGGTGATGAGCGTTCCCATGAACGCTGTGTTGCGGCGGTCGCCGAGAGGGATGTCCTTGTCGAGCACCACCGCCGGGTCCTTGTCGACCGGCACCGATTCGCCGGTGAGCGAGGCTTCCTCGACCTTCAGGTTGAAGCTCTCGAAGAGGCGGACGTCCGCGGGCACGAAGTTGCCGGCCTCCAGCACGACGATGTCGCCGCCGACGATCTCGCGGCTCGGTATCGACACGTGGCGGCCGCCGCGGATCACCTGCGCGTAGGGCGCGGCCATCTTCTTCAGTGCCGCCAGCGCCTGCTCGGCCTTGGACTCCTGGATCACGCCGACGATGGCGTTCAGCACGACGATGACCATGATCGCGATGGAGTCGACGTACTCACCCAACAGCAGCGACAGCAGTGCTGCGATCATCAGGATGACCACGAGGTAGTTGTTGAACTGGTCCCACAGCAGCGCCCAGAACCCCGGGCGCGGTCGTTCGGAGAGCTCGTTGGCACCGTGCTGGGCGAGGCGGTCGCGCGCTTCCTGTGGCGTGAGCCCCTGCTCGAGGTGGGTTTCGAAATCGGCGACGAGTCGCTCGATGGGTTTGCCGTGTGATTCCTTGTCCTGCATGGCGTGCTCCTGTGATGGAGCAAGTGCTGCGCGGTGCGACCGGGAAGGAAACTTGAAGTTTGTGAAGCCATCCATGCTGAAACCGAATGCGGGCGCACGATTCGAAATGCAATGAATTGCATTTCGTGATGGATGCCCGCCGGCAATCAGGCGTGTGATTGGCCGACAGGCTCGAAATCGGACTCTGGGAGTGCTACAAGTCGATCGCGCTCCGGTCATCTGGCCGGGCGCGCCCTCCAAAGGGGAGTGGCTTCGGTAGCCGGCTCGGCTACTGCGATGCGGTCGTCAAGACGGGCACCCGCCCCGGCCGAATCGGCATCCACAATATGCAAGCGAGACCTTTGCCCAGTGGGTGAAGGTGCCTCCTGACGGCGGCCTTCACTCCCGAGGTGAAGGCCGCTGTGCATTTTGGGGGCACGGCGGCATGGCAACAGACGACGATGCAGGAGTCCGCCATGTCACAACCGAACATCCACCGTTACCTCCGGCACGGAACGCTGCCGCAGCTACGCCTCTTCGAGGCCAGCGCGCGCCTCGGCAGCTTCACCCGCGCCGCGCAGGAGCTCTGCATGTCCCAACCCGCAGCATCGGTGCAGATGAAGAAGCTCTCCGAAACGGTCGGGGTAGCGCTGTTCGAGCAGTTGGGCAAGCGCATCTACCTGACCGACGCGGGACGCCAGCTCCAGGAAAGCTGCCAGGAGGTGTTCCGCGTGTTCACGAGCCTCGACGAGAGCCTTGCCGGCATGCGCTCGCTGGAGTCCAGCCGTCTGCGGCTTGCCGTGAGTACGACGGGCATGTGCTTCGCGCCCAGGCTGCTCGGCGCGTTCGTCGGCCTCCACACGGGTGTCGAGACATCCATGCAGGCGCACAACCGCAGAATGCTCGTCGAGCGCCTCGGTAACAACGAGGACGACCTCTATCTCTTCGCCGACGCGCCAGACATGGAAGACGTGGTTGCGCAGGAGTTGCTGCCCAATCCGCTTGTGGTGCTCGCTCGCGACGACCATCCGTTGGCCGGGGAGAAGAGCATCCCCTTCGAGCGCCTTGCCAGCGAGCCCTTCCTCATTCGCGAAGAGGGTTCCGGCACGCGGCGAATCATGATGCGGATGTTCCGCGAGCACGGGCTCGCGCCGAAGGTGCGGATGGAGTTGGGCACCAACGAGGCCATCAAGGAGGCCATCCTGGCGGGCCTTGGCGTCACCATCATGTCGCGCTACACCTTCGGGCTCGATCCTGAGTCGTCGCGCTACCGATGCCTGGACGTGGCGGGCTTCCCTCTCGAGAACCACTGGTACTTCGCGTATCCCGCAGGCAAGCAGCTGTCCTCGGTAGCGCGGGCATTCCTGGACTTCGCCCGCGCGGAAGCGAAGGGCATGGCGATGGGCTCCCTCGGGCGACATTGACGAACGCCGGCCGGGCCTGTCGCGGTCGGCGAGCGGCCTCGTGTCGGCGGACTCGCGCGACAATCGAACGTCACGCAGCGACCGGGAGATACCATGATCCAAGCCTTCATCTGCGACGCGATCCGCACGCCCATCGGTCGCTACGGCGGCGCACTGTCAGGCGTGCGCACCGATGACCTTGCCGCGCTGCCGCTCAAGGCATTGAGGGCGCGCAATGCCGGGGTCGACTGGGCTGCAGTGAGCGATGTCATCTTCGGCTGCGCCAACCAGGCCGGCGAGGACAACCGCAACGTCGCTCGCATGGCCAGCCTGCTCGCGGGCCTGCCGATCGAAGTGCCCGGGGCGACGATCAATCGCCTGTGCGGCTCCGGCATGGACGCGGTGGGCAGCGCGGCGCGCGCGATCAGGAGCGGCGAGGCGCAGCTGATGATCGCCGGCGGCGTCGAGAGCATGAGCCGCGCGCCGTTCGTCAGCCCCAAGGCCGAAGCCGCGTTCAGCCGCAACAACGCGGTCTACGACACGACGATCGGCTGGCGCTTCGTCAACAAGCGGATGAAGGAGCTGTATGGCGTCGACTCGATGCCCGAGACGGCAGAGAACGTCGCCGCCGAGTTCGGCATCGACCGCGAGGCACAGGATCGCATGGCGCTCGCCTCGCAATTGAAGGCGGTGGCTGCGCAGCAGAATGGCTTCTTCGAGGCCGAAATCATGCCCGTGACGCTCGCGCAGAAGAAGGGCGACCCGCTCGTGGTGAGCCGCGACGAGCACCCGCGCGAGACCAGCCTCGAAGCGCTGGCGCGGCTGAAGGGCATCGTGCGTCCGGAAGGCACGGTGACCGCGGGCAACGCGTCGGGCGTCAACGACGGTGCCTGCGCGCTGTTGCTGGCGAACGAAGCCGCTGCCGCGACGCACGGCCTGACGCCGCGCGCGCGCGTCGTCGGGATGGCGGTGGCGGGCGTCGCGCCGCGCGTCATGGGCATCGGCCCGGCGCCGGCGACGCGCAAGGTGCTCGCGCTCACCGGGCTCACGCTGGCGCAGATGGACGTGATCGAACTGAACGAAGCCTTTGCCGCGCAGGGCCTGGCCGTGCTGCGCGATCTCGGCCTGCCCGACGACGACCCGCGCGTCAATCCGAACGGCGGCGCGATCGCGCTCGGCCACCCGCTCGGCGCCAGCGGCGCGCGGCTGGTCACGACCGCCGTCAATCAACTGCAGCGCAGCGGCGGCCGCTTCGCGCTGTGCACGATGTGCATCGGCGTCGGCCAGGGCATCGCGCTGATCGTCGAGCGCGTCTGACGGCGACGAGGTTCAGCCCGCCGCTTGAGCCTTCGCGCCGGTCACCGCCAGCCAGTGCTCGAGCCGAGCCGGGTCGGCGAGCAGCGCGTCGCTGGCGTCCTCGAGCACCACGCTCCCGCGGTCGAGCACGACAGCGCGGTGCGTCATGCCGAGGATCAGCCGCGGGTTCTGCTCGACGATGATCGCCGACACTCCCTCATCGCGCACGACGCGCGCGATCGAGTTCAGCAGCTCCTCGACGATGATCGGCGCCAGTCCCTCCAGCGGCTCGTCGAGCAGCAACAGCTTCGGGTTGAGCACCAGCGCGCGCGCGACGGCGAGCATCTGCTGCTCGCCGCCGGAGAGCTGGTTGCCCGAGGTTGCGGCGCCGCTCGGCCAGGCGCGGAAACATCGCCGTAGACGCGCGCCACCGTCCACGGCCCCGGGCGCGCGACGGCGCGTGAGGTTCTCGTCGACCGTCAGCGACTTGAAGATGTTGCGCTCCTGCGGCACCCAGCCGATGCCGGCGGCGGCGCGGCGGTGCGGCCGCAGTGCGGTGATGTCCTGCCCGGCCGAGCGCGATGCTGCCGCCGTGGCGTCGCGTCACGCCGACGAGCGTGTTGATCAGCGTCGTCTTGCCGGCTGCCGTTGCGCCCGAGCAGAGCCAGCGACTGCCCCTCGTCCAGCGCGAGGTCGACGCCCTGCACGACGACGGCCTCGCCGTAGCCCGCGGTCAGGCCTCGCACGCGCAGCAGATCAGCCATGCGGCGGCCTCGCCGTGCCGAGGTAGACCGCCTTCACGCGCTCGTCGCCGGCGATCGCCTGCACGTCGCCTTCGGCAAGCATCGCACCGTTGACGAGCACCGACATACGGTCGCGCGAAGTTGAACACCAGATCCATGTCGTGCTCGATCAGCAGCACCGACACGTCGGCGGCAGCGTGCCCACCGCCCCGAGGATTTCCTCGCGCTCGCCCTCGGGAACGCCGGCAGCGGGTTCGTCGAGCAGCAGCACGCGCGGCCTGCAGGCGAGCGCGATGGCGATCTCGAGCAGGCGTCTGCTTGCCGTAGGCGAGCTGGGCGACGCGCTGGTTCATCACGTCGGCCAGGTGAAACTGGGCGAGCAGCGCTTCGCAGGTCTCGGCCACTCGCCGGTCGCGGCCCAGAGGCGCCACCAGCGCGCGCCGCTGCCGAGCTGCTCCGACACCGTCAATGCCAGTGTCTGCAACGGCGTCAGCGTGTTGAACAACTGGTTGATCTGGAAGGTGCGCACGATGCCGCGCCGCACGCGGCGGTGCGGCGCCAGGCGCGTGATGTCCTCGCCGTCGAGCGCGATGCGGCCCGAGCTGGGCGCCAGCACGCCGGTCAACAGGTTGATCAGCGTCGTCTTGCCGGCGCCGTTGGGGCCGATCAGCGCATGGCGCGCGCCCTTGTCGATGCGCAGCGAGACATCGTCGGTCGCGACGATGCCGCCGAACCGCTTGACGAGCGCGTGCGTCTCGAGCACCACGGTCATGACAGCCCCCAGGTCGATACGCGCCTGTCCCCCGAGGGCTGTGCCCGTGGTTCGAGGCGGCCCGGCGACAGGCTCATGTCCGTCGACGCCGCCACGTCCAGGGCCGGATCAGGCGATCGCGCCCGACCAGCACGAGCACGACGAGGAACAGGCCGAGCCAGAACGTCCAGTACTGCGGCGTCCAGGACGAGATCAGGTCCTGCAGCAGCTTGAAGGCGACGGCGCCGACAGACCCGCCGTAGAGATACCCGGTGCCGCCGATCACCAGCACCAGCAGCACGTCGGCGGTGCGGTGGAAGGCGAGCACGTCCAGCGAGGCGAAGCCCGTGGTCTGCGCCAGCAGCGCGCCGGCGGCGCCGGCCATCGCGGCGGCGACGCGTGTAGACGGCAACCAGGCGCGAGTTGACGACAGTGCCGATACGCACCGCCCGCAGGCGGTTGTCGCGCAGTCGCCTGCAGCGACAGGCCGAACGGCGAATGCACGATGCGCCGCGCCAGCAGCGAACAGCCAGCGAACAGGACGACGAGCGAGTAGCAGAGGCCGTGCGGCCCGCACAGGTCGAACGCGAAGCGGCCCAGCAACGGCCCCATCGCGACGCCCTGCAGGCCGTCTGCGCCGCCGGTCAGGTCGTCCAGCTTGTTGGCGAGTTCATCCAGCAGGGCTGCGACACCGAGCGTCACCATCAGCCGGGTTAGGTCGGAGCCGCGCAGGATCAAGAGGCTGCGACAGCGCGCCGAGCAGGGCCGTCGCGGCCACGGCCACGGCAAGGCCGAGCAGCGGGTCGGCCATGCACGTGCTTGGCGAAGAGCGCCGCGGCATAGGCGCCGAAGCCGAAGAAAGCGGCGTGGCCGAGCGAGACGATGCCTGCATAGCCAAGGATCAGGTCGAGCGACACCGCGAAAAGCGCGAGGATCGCGATCTCGTTCACGAGCAGCGCGTGTCCCGGCAGCAGCCACCACGACGCGGGTCAGCGCGACAGCGAGTGCGACCTCCCACCTGCGCCAGCGCGCATCGGCCCTCAGGTTGTCGGCGACCGAGGGTCATTGCCCGCCCGCCTGCCCGCCTGCGCGCACGAGCAGCCCCTGCGGTCGCCAGACCAGGATCACGACCATCAGGGTGTAGATGATGAAGGCGCCGAGCTTGGGCACGTAGTACTTGCCGGCCACGTCGGCAATGCCGAGCAGCAGGGCGGCGAGCAGCGGGCCGGTGATGGTGGTCGTGCCGCCGACGGCGACGACGATCAGGAAATAGATCATGAACTTCAGCGGGAAGCTCGGGTCCAGTCCCAGCATCTCGGCGCCGAGCGCGCCGCCGAGCCCGGCCAGCCCCGAGCCGAAGGCAAAGGTCAGAAGGAAGATGCGGTTCACGTCGATGCCGAGGCCGCTCGCCACGCGCGGGTCGTCGACCGCAGCGCGCAGCCGGCTGCCGAAGCGCGTGCGCGCCAGCACCCAGTTGCAGCGCGACGGTGAGCGTGGCGCAGACGACGATGATGAACAGGCGGTAGCTGCCGATGCCGACGGCTGCCGAGGTCGAACCGCCCCTGCAGCCACGGCGGCAACTGCACGATCTGCTGCTGGCGAGCCCACGAAGTAATCGACCGCCGCTACCGCCATGAAGACGAGGCCGATCGAGAACAGCACCTGGTCGAGGTGCGGCTTGGCATACATGGGCCGGTACAGCGTGCGCTCGAGCAGCGCGCCGAGCGCGCCGACACCGACGAACGCGATCGGCAGGCACCACAGGAACGGCACGCCGACGCGGTTCATCAGCAAGACCGTGACGTAGCCGCCGGCCATCGCGAATGCGCCGTGCGCGAGGTTGATGAAGTTCATCAGCCCGAGCGTCACCGCCAGCCCGAAGGCCAGCACGAACAACAGCATGCCGTAGGCGACGCCGTCGAAGAGCAGCGTCAGCATGCGTGGCCGCGCATGAGGATCAAGGTGCCGACGCGCGCCCCTTTTGGGGGCTGCCGCCGTAGGCGGCGGGGGTCGTCATTTCGCCGTCTTCCCTGGGTCCTTCACCGCCTTCTGCACGTCGAATTCGACGTTGTAGAGCTGGCCGCCGACGCGCTCGACCTTGCGCACATACACATCCTGCACGATGTCGCGCGTCTGCGCATCGATCAGCACCGGGCCGCGCGGGCTTTCGAAGACCTGGCCCTTCATCGCCGCGAGCAGTGCGTCTCCGCCCGCACCCTTGGTCGCCTTCAGGCCTTCCATGATGACGCGCATGCCGTCGTAGGCGCTGACGGCGAAGAAATTCGGCCGCATGCCGCCGTTGGCCTTGCCGAAGGCCTCGACGAACTTCTTGTTCATGGTCGACGGATGGGCCGCAGAATAGTGGTGCGACGAGATGACGCCGAGCGCCACGTCGCCCATGTTGTTGAGGATGTCGTCGTCCACCAGGTCGCCGGTGGCGATCAGGCGGATGCCGGCCTTGTCGAGCCCGCGCTCGGCGAACTGCTTCATGAACGCCGAGCCCACGCCCGAGGGCACGAAGACAAATACGGCTTCTGGCTGGGCGTCGCGCACGCGCTGCAGGAACGGCGCGAAGTCCGGGTTGGCCACCGGTACGCGCAACTCGGCGATGACCTGGCCGCCATTCAACTGCACGCGCTCCTTGAACGTCTTCTCGGCGTCGATGCCGGGGCCGTAGTCGGATACGAGCGTGACGAACTTCTTCAGCTTGTTCTTGTTCGCCCATTCGGCCACGGCCACCGTCACCTGTGGCAGCGTGAAGCTGGTGCGCACGATGTACGGCGAGCGCTCGGTCACGCTCGACGTGGCGGCTGCCATCACGACCATCGGCGTCTTGCTCTGGGTCGCGACCGGCGCGGTGGCGAACGCCAGCGGCGTCAGGCCAAAGCCGGCAAGCACGACCACCTTGTCGTTGACCACCAGTTCCTGAGACAGCCGCCGCGTCGCATCGGCGACGCCGCCGTCGTCCTTGAGGATCACCTCGACCTTCCTGCCGGCGACGGTGGCGCCGTTCTGCGCCAGGTAGAGCTTGACCGCGGCATCGATCTGCTTGCCGGTGGAGGCGAACGGCCCGGTCATCGGCAGCACCAGGCCGATCTTCAGCGCGTCTTCGGCCTGCGTTGCCGGGGCGAGCCCGACGAGCGTCAGTGCGAGCACGCCGGCCTTGAGAAGTTGTCGTCTGTACATGCTTGTCTCCGTCGGGTTGGCGATGCGAACACGGTAGCGCGAACCCATGCGGTGTCCATTGCGCACAACCCGCATTCGTCGCGCTTTCGCGGCGTGCCGAGGATAAACCCTGGTCACATCGATGGTGCCGAATTCGACAATGGCGTCAAACGAGGCGGGGAAGCTACCCCGACTCGTTCCTGCCAAGCCGCAACCGACGGGAGAACCCATGACCCAGCGCACCACCCCCCCGTTTCGCGCCGACCACGTCGGCAGCTTCCTGCGCCCGAAATTCCTGCTCGACGCGCGCGAGCAGTTCAAGCAGGGCACGATCACGGCCGTGCAACTGCGCGCGATCGAGGACCGGGCGATCTCCGAGATCGTGAAGTTCCAGGAAGGTGTCGGTCTGCAGAGCATCACCGACGGTGAGTTCCGCCGCACCTACTTCCACATCGACTTCCTCGACCAGCTCGGGGGTGTGAAGACCGACGTGCCGGTCACGATCCAGAAGCCCGACGGCACGCAGGAACTCGCCCCGCCGGTGATGCGCGTCGTCGGCAAGGTGCAGCACGTCAAGGACATCCAGCGCGCCGACTTCGAGTATCTGAAGAGCCAGACGACGCGCACCCCGAAGGTGTCGATCCCCTCGCCGACGATGCTGCACTTTCGCGGCGGGCGCGCCGGCATCAGCCGCGAGGCCTACCCCGACCTCGAGCCCTTCTACCAGGACGTTGCGGATGCCTACGGTGCGGAACTGCGCTCGCTTGCCGCAGCCGGCGCGACTTACGTGCAGATGGACGACACCAACATCGCCTACCTTTGCGACGACAAGATGCGCGAGGCGGCGCGCTCGCGCGGCGACGACCCTGACGAGTTGCCGCACCGCTATGCCGGCTTCATCAACCGCGTAGTGGCGCAACGGCCCCCAGGCATGACGCTCGCCGTGCACCTTTGCCGGGGCAACTTCAAGAGCACCTGGGCTGCCCAGGGCGGCTACGAACCGGTGGCCGAGGCGCTGCTGTCGGAGATGCACGTCGACGCCTACTTCCTCGAGTACGACGACGCACGCAGCGGAGATTTCCGGCCGCTGCGCTTCCTGCCCAAGGGCAAGACGGTCGTGCTCGGCCTCGTCACGACCAAGCTCGGCCAGCTCGAGAAGAAGGACGACGTCAAGCGCCGCATCGACGAAGCCGCGAAGTACGTGCCGCTGGAACAGCTCGCGCTGAGCCCGCAGTGCGGCTTCAGCAGCACCGTGCACGGCAACGACATCGCCGTCGAGGCGCAGCGGGCGAAGCTGCAACTGGTGGTGGAGGTCGCGCGCGAAGTCTGGGGGTGAACTCACCGTCACTCATGGCGACGTGCCAATGACCCGGCTTTGCGAAGGCGCTAGGACGCCAAACGGCCAGGAACGGCCTTTGCCGTACTCGCTTCAACCCGGCAGTGACAACGCCCCTTGTCCCGGTTCATCGGCGCGAGGAACGGCGTTGCGTTCACGTCGGGTGCGCCATTCCCTGGGGTTCGTCTTTGACCAGCTGCGGAACGCCCGCGAAAGCACCGCCGCGTCTGCGAAGTGCAGCGCCGAAGCGATCTCCACCAATGGAAGTTGTGTGTTCTCCAGAAGTTGCTTCGCCAGCTCGAAGCGCGTTTGACTGACGAGCTGTTGCAGGCTGGTGCCCTCGGCGGTCAGCCGTTTGCGCAGCGTGCGCTCGTGGATGCCGAACAAGAGCGCCACGTTCTCGGCAGACGACGTGCCGCTGAGCACCATCTGGTGGAGAGCACCCCGTACGACGTCGGCGAAGCTCATGCTGCTGCTGGCACGAGCATGCTGGATGGCCAACATGACCAACTCGCGCAGCTTGGAATCCGCGCCGGGGATGGCTTGGTCGAGCCATGACGCTGCGAAAACGATGCCGGACACCTCGGCGTCGAATCGAACGTTCGGGCCAAAGAGGTGCCGATATGGACGAGGATCCTTGGGTCGAACATGGGAGAACTGGACGTGCGCCGCCTTCCAGCTGGCCCCGCAGATCGACTTCAGCACCCTATACCCGACGGCAATGGCTACGTCGTAAAGGTGCGCGGTGCCGGGCGTGCCGTGTCGATAGATGGAGTAGCCGAGGAGCACATACGACGCGTCCAAACTGATCAAAATCGGAACGGCCCCGCGATCGTGCAGGTAAAGGTGCAGAAGAAGTGCCCGCAGCGCCTCGCCCACGGTGGCCGAGTTGCGCATCAAGTATCCGATGTCGCCGAGGCCTTCCAACTCGAAGCACTCGCCAACGAGCAGACCGAAATGGCCGCAAGCCGTTGCCGTTGAGCATTCGGAAAGCAAGCGCCCAAGCGCCTCGAAGGCGATCCGGTTCTCGGGATTCTTGAAGGTGTGGAGCGGGACTCCGGCCCGCACGAACGGGAGACTTGGTGCAATCCCGAACTTGCTCAAGAGGTCTGGAATCGCAGCGACAGGACCGATCCGAACTTCGCCGTCGGCGGCAGCGGGCAGTCGGTTGGTCGGGGCCGCCTTTCGCACGGCGACATCCTGCGCGGGCTCGCGCTCGCGGCCGTGCACCTTGCCGTGGGACTTGTCGGCGACGGGTGGTGTTGATCTAGCCATCGGGCAACCTCCAAGCTCCCGATTGGATCAGGGCAGGCTGGGCAATCTCTGAACTGTGACTCGTGGAGGGCGCCCCCGAGTGGGTCAAGGGAAGGGCCGGATTTGCAAAGTTTGATCCTGGATAGTCTGCTAGCCTAGAAAGTCGATTGTTGCCGATACAGAGTGGAACGGCTGTTCAGCAGGAGACAGGAACATGACCAGAAACGCAATGCTTGCCGCGATCTTCGCTGTCGTGATCACCACGGTGGCTTCGGCCCAGACCTTCAAGATGACGACACCCTTCGCGCCGGGTGTCGCCGTGCCCGACAAGCTCGAGTCCTCAATCGGCACCTTGAACTTGAACTACGGCTACCCCTCGGCCGACACCGTTGAAAAGATCTACGACAACCTGGACCGTTCGCGCGCACTTCAAGCCTATTTGCTGGCAATCCCCATCGTCAACCAGGCCGGCATGCGCGACTCGATCCGCAAGTTCGGGCCCGACAACCAGACCGACGTGATCTGGGAAGACCTGGTGGATCCGCGAACCGTCGAGCTGACGGCGAACGACAACACGATCTACAACTTCATCTGGGTCGACACCAGCAAGGGGCCGCTGGTGGCCGAGATTCCGCCAAAGGTCCTCGGGCTGGTCAACGACTTCTGGTACAAGTGGGTGGCCGACGTCGGCATCACCGGCGCCGACAAGGGCGAGGGCGGCAAGTACCTCGTGCTGCCGCCCGGATACAAGGGCGACATCCCCTCGGGCTACCACGTCGTCCGGCCCAGCACCTTTGGCAACTGGCTCGTCTTTCGCGCCTTCCTCGTCGACGGATCGACCAAGCCCGGCGTGGAGTCGGTGAAGAAGAACCTGCGGATCTATCGTCTGGCCGACGCCGCCAACCCGCCGCCCATGAAGTTCGTCAATGCATCGGGCATTCCGGCGAACTTCGTCGCACCGGGTGACTATTCGTTCTGGGGCCTGTTGAACCAGGTCATCCAGGAGGAGCCGACGGCGGGATCGGACCCCACCACGCTCGGCCTGTTCGCCTCGATCGGCATCGTCAAGGGCCAGCCCTTCGCTCCCGATGAGCGGATGAAGAAAATCCTGACCGACGCCGCGAACATCGGCGCCGTCACGGCCCGCGCGATCGCCTTCAAGATCCGCTCGAAGGAGGCCTACTTCTATCCGGACAGCGCCTGGCGCCTGCCGTTCTTCGGCGGCTACAAGTTCGAGGTGTCCCCGGGTGTCAGCAACCTCGACGGCGCCGCGTTCTACTACTACTTCGCCACCGGCGTCACGCCGGCGATGGAGGAGAAGATGGTCGGCCGGGGCTCGCAATACCCCTGGTCGGTGCAGGATTCGAAGGGCAATCCCTTCGATGGCGGCAAGACCTACAAGCTGCGTCTGCCGAAGGACGTCCCGGTGAAGGACTTCTGGTCGGTGATCGTCTACGACAACCAGACCCGCTCGATGGTGCAGACCGACCAAATGGCGCCGAGCGTCAGCAGCCAGAACAAGGGCGTCAAGACGAATCCGGACGGCTCGGTGGATGTCTACTTCGGGCCCAAGGCACCCGCGGGAATGGAGAACAACTGGGTGCAGACGATTCCTGGCAAGGGCTGGTTCATGATCCTGCGCCTCTACGGTCCGCTGGAGCCTTGGTTCAACAAGACCTGGCGGCCGGGCGAGATCGAACTGGTGCCCTGAACGCCCGGACCGGCGGCGGCCGCCGGTCGCGGGTGAGCTTCTGCATCCCGCCGACAGCCGCCGCGGTATCCGACCACGGCGCCGGCATGGCGCGCGGCGCGTGACAGGCTCGGTGGCGGGATTGGGCGTCGACGACGCGAAGGAGTAGCGATGCTCGGCTTCGAGATCGACTTCTGGGACTACGTGATCTTGCTGGTCGCATTCCTGGTCATCGGGGGTCGGTGTGGGGGTGGCGTTGGTCACGGCCGCCCGGACAATGCCACCGGGCGCCGCGCGCTGCCGGATCTGCAAAGCCATTTTCCGATTCGTTCGTAAAATGCCCGGCCGGAAAAGGCCCTGCTGCAGGGCTGCAAAGAAATGGCTTTCCACAAATGGTTTTTCACCGGAGGCTCCTCACCATGTCGCATCTGATGAAACTCGCGCGTCGCTCGTTGCTGCTGGCCGCTGCCGGTCTGGCCACGCTGCCGGCGCTGGCCCAGACGGTCACCGGTACGCTCGGCTCGCCCAGCGCCACGACGACGATTCCCAACGCCCAGCTGCCCCCGCCCGACCCGAAGTTCGGCGGCGTGATCAAGGAACGGCGCACTGCAGTCCAAAGCCGTGGTGGGCGCCGCGCGTGGTGCCGCCCAAGGGCGCGCCCAACGTGCTGCTGATCATCACCGACGACGCCGGCTTCGGCGTGCCCAGCACTTTCGGCGGCGTGATCCCGACGCCGACGATGGACCGCATCGCCAAGGAGGGCCTGCGCTACAACCGCGTCTTCTCGACCGCGCTGTGCTCGCCGACGCGCGCCGCGCTGATCACCGGGCGCAACCACCACTCGGCCGGCTTCGGCGTGATCTCCGAGCAGGCGACCGGCTTCCCGGGCTACAACAGCATCATCGCCAAGGACAAGGCCACGATCGGGCGCATGCTGCTCGACAACGGCTACGCCACCTCGTGGTTCGGCAAGAACCACAACACGCCGGCCTTCGCGGCCAGCCAGGTCGGGCCCTTCGACCAGTGGCCCACCGGCATGGGCTTCGAATACTTCTACGGCTTCATCGGCGGCGACGCCAACCAGTGGCAGCCGAACCTGTTCCGCAACACGACGCAGATCTATCCCGTTCGAGGGCAAGCCGGGACTGGAACCTGGTCACCGGCATGGCCGACGACGCCATCGACTACATGACGCGGATGCACCAGATCCAGCCGGGCAAGCCGATCTTCATCAAGTACGCGCCCGGCGCCACGCACGCGCCGCACCACCCGACCAAGGAATGGGTGGACAAGATGCAGCGCGATGAAGCTCTTCGACGAGCGGCTACGAGAAGGTGCGCGAGCGCATCTTCGAGAACCAGAAGCGCCTGGGCGTGATCCCGCAGAGACACCCAGCTCGCGCCGTGGCCGAGCGCAGGTGCTCAAGCCCTGGGACCAGCTGAGCGCCGACGAGAAGAAGCTCTTCATCCGCCAGGTCGAGGTCTTCGCCGCCTACGCCGCGTACAGCGACTACGAGATCGGCCGCGTGATCCAGCACTTCCAGGACCTGGGCAAGCTCGACAACACGCTGGTCATCTACATCAACGGCGACAACGGCACCAGCGCCGAGGGCGGGCCGATGGGCACGCCCAACGAGGTCGCGTTCTTCAACGGCCTCAACAAGCTGCCGGTCGACGTGCAGATGAAGTTCTACGACGTCTGGGGCACCGAGCAGACCTACAACCACATGTCGGCCGGCTGGTCGTGGGCCTTCGACACGCCGTTCTCGTGGTTCAAGCAGAACGCCTCGGCAGCTCGGCGGCATCAACCAGAACATGGTGGTGTCGTGGCCGGCGCGCATCAAGGACAAGGGCGGCCTGCGCGAGCAGTTCGTGCACGTCATCGACGTCGTGCCGACGATCCTCGAGGCCGCCGGCATCAAGGCGCCGCTGAGATGGTGGACGGCATCAAGCAGGCGCCGATCGAAGGCACCAGCTTCGCCTACACCTTCGACGCGAAGAACGCCAAGGCGCCGACGCGGCACAAGACCCAGTACTTCGAGATGATGGGCCAGTGGGCGCTGTACGACGACGGCTGGTTCCTGAGCACCAAGGTCAATCGCGCGCCGTGGGAGGCCTTCGGCCCGGCGAACCCGGACCCGCTGAACAACCAGGTGCTGAGCTCTACAACCTGAACGACGGACTTCAGCCAGACCACCGACCTCGCGGCGAAGAACCCGCAGAAGGTCAAGGCGATGAAGGCCAAGTTCATCGCCGAGGCGAAGAAGTACCAGGTCTTCCCGATGGACGCCTCGGTGGCGGCGCGCATCGTCGCGCCGCGGCCGAACATCACCGCCGGGCGCAGCGAGTTCGTCTACACGCGGCCGATGGTCGGCCTGCCGCAGGGCGATTCGCCGCTGCTGCTGAACACCTCGTACACGGTCACCGCCGACATCGAGGTGCCGCAGGGCGGCGCCGAGGGCATGATGCTGACCTCCGGCGGGCGCTTCGCCGGCTACGGCTTCTACCTGCTGAAGGGCAAGCCGGTGTGGCTGTGGAACATGGTCGACCTGGAGCGCCTGAAGTGGGAAGGCGCCGACGCGCTGACGCCCGGGCCGGCACACGGTCGAGTTCGACTTCAAGTACGACGGCCTCGGCGCCGGCACGCTGGCGTTCAACGACTTCAGCGGCGTCGGCCGGCCCGGCGTCGGCACGCTGAAGGTCGACGGCAAGGTGGTCGACACCAAGCAGATGCCGAAGACGCTGCCGATGATCCTGCAGTGGGACGAGAGCTTCGACATCGGCTCGGACACGCTGACCGGCGTGAACGATGCCGACTACAAGCCGCCGTTCGCGCTGACCGCCAAGCTGAACAAGCTGACGATCAAGGTCGACCGGCCGCAGCTGTCGCCCGCGGACATCAAGAAGATGCAGGCGGCGATGGGGGAGAAGGCGAAAGCCGACTGACCCCCCCCGCGGGGGTGAAGCGCGTCAAGCATGTCTGCGCGTCAGCCCTCGGTAGCGCTGCGCGGTCCGTTCGTCCTGGCGGATCGAGTAGCCCCGACATAGCAGCCGAGACCAGTTTTTTGTTGAATTGGAGATCGAGATGAAGTCACTGATTTGCGTCATCGGGGTTCTGGTCGCGACGCTCGGCCCGGCACTTCCGGTGGCGGCACAGAGCGCCGGCAAGGCCCCGGATAGAGCGCACATGGCCAGGGCGCTTGAAAGCGCCATGGCGCCGGGCGAGGGGCAGAAGAGGCTCAACCCCCTGATCGGGACGTTCAACGTCACGATGAAGACATGGGTCACCCCCGAAGGGCCGCCCATTGAATCCACGGCCGCCAGCGTCAACACCTGGGTGCTGGGCGGGCGCTACGTGCAGATGATGCTGAACGGGGACGCGCCAAACGATCCCTTCAGCGGTACCGGTTACATCGCCTACGACAACGTGACCAAGACCTACCAGGCCGCGTGGATGGATACCGGCAGCACCGGCATCACCATGTACACGGGCAAGCTCGACACCTCGGGCAAGTCGGCATTGATGAAGGGCGCCATCCCGAATGCCCTCACCGGCAAACCGTCGCCGGTTGAGCTGCGCATGACCATCCAACCGGACGGCAGTCACCTGACCGAGTTGTGGGGGCAGGGCAAGGGCGCCAAGATGGTCAAGCTGATGGAACTGCAGTACACCAAGGTCAAGTAAGACCCCCGCCGGAAAACTGGAGAAAAAACATGAGCCAAGCAAAATTGAACAAGCGCCTGTGGGCCGCATCCCTGCTGGCAGGCGCTGCACTCTTCGTCTTCACCGAGCCGGCCTGGGCCCTCTTCGGCAGGTGGGCGGTCGCGGCGGTGGCCGTGGGCGCGACCCGAACAGCAGACGCGGCCGCCATGTCGGCCGCGAACGCGTCCGCATCCCAGCAAGCCGTGGCAACGGCCAACGCGCAGTCTGCGGCCAATGCCGCTGCGGCGGCCGCACAGCAGTCTGCCGCCGCCGCGCAGGAGGCGGCCGCCCGCGCAGCGACAGCGCCACCCGCACCGGCCAAGACCCCGCAGCAAAAGTTGACCGAGCTGCAGTCGCTCTACGATCAGAAGCTCATCAGCCAGAGCGACTATCAGGCCGCGAAGACGAAGATTCTCAACTCGATATCGAACTGATTCGGCAAGAAGTGAATCGATTCTGAAACCTGCGGGCCGCTTCGCCAGAGGCGGCCCGAAGTTCACCGGCGACAACGCCATCTCATGGACGAAATTCATGACGACCCGACGCACCCTGCTTACCTCTTCCACATTGCTCGCTTCGGCAACAGCGCTCAAGTCCGCATTGGCGCAGAGCGCCGCGACTCCGGCGAAGCAAGCTGACTTCCTGTTCGTGCAGACGGCGAACAGCATGAGCTTCGAGAAGTCGACCCGCAAGTTGACGCTGCACGGGGTGAGCCCGATCACCGTGTTCTTCTCCGACCGTCCCGAGCGCATTGCCGGCAACATGAAGACAGCAGCGTTCGTCCCGTTCTGGAGCGAGGGCAAGAACAGTTTTCTTTCGGACCCACCGAACGCCGACATCTCCCTCCTCGAGGGCGGGACCCTGAGGCAGATCGTGGCGGTCCTGGAGGCTCCCGTGTTGAAGGGTGCCGACCTTTCCTACACGATCAAGGTGCTGCAAGGCGACATGCCTGCGAAGGCGGCCGACGTCTCGGTGTTCATCGATGTCATCGGCATGCCGCTGACGCCGGTGTCGTTTGCCGGCGTCGCGCGGCGGAGCTACCGCCGAGCGGTCGTGTACCGCTAAATCCAACCTGAACCAAGACTCCCCATCAACAACACCCACCCAAGGAGCTTCCATGAACCACACCCGTCGCAGTTTCACCCTGACCGGCGCCGCTTTGGCGCTCGCCGCCTCGTTCAGCACCGTGCCCGCGCGCGCCGACGACGCGAACGATGCCAAGGGCACCGTCGACAAGGCCACGGCGACTGTGAAGGCTTTCGCCGCCGACAAGGACTACCCGACGCTGCACGGCCTGGTGAAGAAGGCCAAGGCCGTGCTCGTCTATCCGCTGATCGTCGAAGGCGGCTTCATCATCGGCGGTTCGGGCGGCACCGGCGTGCTGCTGGTGCGCGACGAGAAGACCGGCAACTTCAGCGCCCCGGCGTTCTACTCGATGGGCGGCGTCAGCCTCGGCTTCCTCGCTGGTGGTGCTGCGGCCGAGACCATGGTCGTCATCAACACGCAGAAGGCGCTCGACTCACTGCTGTCGACCAAGGTCAAGCTAGGCGGCGATGCCTCTGTTGCCGTCGGCCCGAAGGGAGCGGGCGCATCCGCGACGTTCACCGAGGACTTCGTGGCTTACTCCAAATCCAAGGGCGCGTACGCCAACATGTCGCTCAACGGCCAGGTGATCGACGTTCGTGAAGGCCTGAACGCAGCCTACTACGGTAAGCCGACGACGCCGCTCGACATCCTGGTCAAGAAGAGTGTCAGCAACCCCGGCGCAGCACCGCTACAGGCGGCGCTGAAGTCGATGGCCAAGTAGGGGGCGAGTCAAGGTCAACGACAAAGGCGCGACCACGCAAACGCGCGGCCGACCCTGCCGCATACGCTGCCCTGGGGCGAAGCCTTAGACGACAGTCGAAGGTTTCGCTGGTAGAAGCCCTGTCCTGGCACTCCAGAGAATGAGCTATGCAGGATCGGAAAGGCATGACCATGAAGGCCACACGCAAACAGCACCTCCTCGCCTGCGCGCTCGTTTGTGCGCTGACTGTCGCCACCGGCATCGCTAGTTCCGCTAACCTCGCAGGCAGCGTTCAAGGCGCCGCCAAGTCCATCGCCGGCGCCACGGTGACGCTCTACGCGGCGGGTACGGGCGCTCCTACGCAATTGGCCCAGGCCACGACCGACGACCGAGGCGCGTTCAAGCTGACCTCCGACAAGGCCCCGGCGGACAGCGTCCTCTACGTCATCGCCAGGGGCGGCACACCAAAGGCCGCAGCGGACAATGGACCGAACGACGCCATCGCGTTGCTGGCGATGCTGGGCGGGACCCCGCCAAAGCGTGTGGTCGTCAACGAATTCAGCACCATCGCCTCCGTGTGGACCTCGGCGCAGTTCCTGAAAAGCGAAGCGTTGAGCGGGAAGAAGCTCGGCCTGCGCATTGCCGCGGGCAACGTGCCCAACCTGGCGGACCTCGCAACGGGTGGGCTGGGCCCGGTGATTCAAGATCCGTTCAACAGTTCGCAGACGGCGACACTCGCCACATTCAGCACGCTCGGAGATCTGCTCGCAGGCTGCATCACGCGGGTCCAAGGCGATGCGTGCAACAAGCTCTTCGCAGCCGCCTCACCTCCGGCAGGCGTGGCACCCACCAACACGCTGACGGCGGCGCAGAAGGCGGCCGACGATTCTTGGCCGACTGCGGGTATGCACGACCGGCGGCTTCAAGGCAGCCTAATTTCGGTAACAACCCCGATGGCTGTGACCCACGGAGTTCAGTGCGCGAGACATGGCATGTGCACAACGCTTGCCGCCCATCGGTGCGTTATGCTCGCCGGCATCGGGCATCTCTGAACAATTCGCGCATTGCATGGAAGCACCGGTCGATCAGATCACCTACGTCACCCGCGGCGAGGAGATCGCATGGGGCTTTCTGCTACTGGCCTGCAGTCTGATCATCCACGGTTTCGGCATGGTCTTGACGCTCAATCTCGCCAACGGTGTCAGGCAGCGATTCGGGGCGACCGAACGCCTTCTTTCGGGCATCGCCACCCTCATCTTCGGGAGCTGGATGATCGTGGCGGTCCACATCGTCGAGATCGCGATGTGGGCCTGGTTCTTCCAGTGGAAACAGTGCTTCGAGAACTTCAGTACGGCCGTCTATTTCGCCGGCCTCCAATACACCACGGTGGGCAGCACACTCAACCTGCCGAAGCATTGGCGGTTGCTCGAAATCATGATCTCCAGCGCGGGCCTCATGGGCTTTGCCTGGTCCACCGGCGTCCTGATGTCGCTGGCGCAGGACTTCCAGAGCCAGCAGCAGCGCATCCTGGATGCGCTTCGCTTCGGGCGCCACAGCGAGCCGGACTCGGCGGTGCCCCAGCCACTGAAGTCAGGCAACGGCGATTGAAGGCTGCTCCATGATCGGCCCGAGCGTTTCGCAAACCCTCGTGCCCAAACACCACGGTCGTCCTCGCAGAGAGAGCCCACCATGTCGCACAAGCTGATCGTCCTCCCCGATGACACGGCCAAACCGATCATCGACGCCATAGCCGGCGCGACGAATTCGCTGAACATCCGCATGTTCCTGTTCACCGACCCGACGCTGATCGATACGGTGATTGCCGCGCATAAGCGCGGCGTCAAGGTTCGCGTGATGCTCAACCCGGCGCGGCGCAGCGGCGAGTCCGAGAACGAGGAGGCGAGGAAGGTTCTCACCGACGCCGGCGTCGCCGTGCACGACAGCAACCCGGCATTCGCCCTGACGCACCAGAAGTCGATGGTCGTCGACGGCAAGATCGGCTTCGTCGAGTCGCTCAACTGGGAGCCGAAGGACCTGACGAAGACGCGCGACTACGCCATCGTCACGACCCATGGTCATGAGGTGGCCGAGATGGTGGCCTGCTTCGACGCCGACTGGGAGCACAAGGAATTCAAGCCGACCCCGGGCTCGCCGCTGATCTGGTGCCCCAACAACGGCCGCCAGCGCATGGCCGCGTTCATCGACGCGACCCAGCACACGCTGTGGTTGCAGAACGAGCGCTACCAGGACCAAGTGATCATCGAGCGCCTGGTGCGCGCAGTGCGGCGCGGCGTGAAGGTGCACATCCTGGCCAAGCCGCCGCATTCGCTCAAGCCCGACAAGCTGATCGAAGGAGTCGGCGGCCTGCGCATCCTGCAGGACGTTGGCGCCAAGGTGCATACCTTGAAGCATCTGAAGCTGCACGCCAAGATGCTGCTCGCCGACAGCCGGCACGCCATCATCGGCTCGATCAACATCGCGCCCGGAAGCTTCGACGCAAGGCGCGAACTGGCGATCGAGACCGACGACCCGGATGTCGCCAAGCGGCTGGAGAAGGTCGCGCAGCACGACTGGGACAGGTCTCACCCGCTCGACCTCAGCGATGCTGCGTTGCTGGCTGACCTGAAGAAGCGTGACGGCCTGGACCCGGACAAGCTCGTGCTCTACGAGGACAGCGAGCACTGGGGCTACCACCACAACGGCCATCACGGCAAGAACCACGATAAGTCGCACGAGAAGGCCTGACGTTGCGACCGCTTCCGATCCGCTCGACCTACGGGAGGAAGGAGTCATGTTGAACAGAATCAAGTCCCGTCTCATGGCCGGCGCGCTTGCGCTCGTGCTCGCGGCCTGCGCCGCGCCGCCGCCCCAGCCGGTCGAGGTTCAGCGCGGCGTGATCGAACAGATTGTTTCGACGCAGATCAGCAGCAACCAGCATCAAGGTGTCGGCGCCGTGATTGGTGGCCTGGCCGGCGTAGGTATCGGCAGCCTGATCGGGGGCGGCACCGGGCGCGACGTGGCGATGGTGGCCGGCGCCATCGGCGGCGCGCTGGCGGGCAACGAGATCCAGAAGAGGAACGACCAGCCAGTTCCCGCGCAGCAGATCATCGTCCGCACGACCTCGGGTGTGCTGGTCGCGGTGACGCAGCCGTACGGCCCAAACCTGTTCGTTGGCCAGAGGGTCTACATCCAGGGCAGCGGCGAAGGCGCGCGGGTCACACCGGAGTAACCGGCGGTGGCTGTGGCAGAGGTGGCGGCGCCTCGTGCGGCGATCGGGCATCGCCCGCGCCGCCGTCGCTCCCGCTAGGATTTCAAAGCTGAACCCACGAGGAGAAACAGATGGCGCACGATGTACCCAGGATCGGAACCGATGGCTTGCCGCTGCCTGTCATGCCGCCGGAGCGTGACCCGCGGCTCACCATCCGCGTCATCCGCGTGATGTTCTACGTGCCGGGCTTCACCGCGTTGCTGCTACTCAAGACGGGCGAGCCGACCGGCTTCGGCATCACGATCGAATTCCTCATGCTGGCGAGCGCCGCGTCGGTAGTCGCCGGGCTCTTTGTCGCGAGCGATTCGACGGGTGCGACCGGTGACAACTCCTCGAAGGTCGGGCTCTGGAGCGGCGCACTGGTGCTCGAACTGATGGGCGTGGTCTCGTTCCTGTACGCGCTGCCGACTCTCTTCCACCAGCTTGCGAACAGCGAGCTGCTGCACAAGCTGGTGCCTGGCGCGGCGCCGGTGCCGCTCGGGGCCAGCGAACTGATCCCGTCGCTGGCGATCATCCCTTTCATGCTCTACCAGCTGGCCGGATTCGGGACCCTTCACTTCGTGGTTTCCAAACCGGTGAACTGGGCGATCAACCTAGCGGTCCCGGTGCTCGCCATCGGCAGCTATGTCGCCAATCGTGAAGCCAGCTTCGTTGTCGAGAGGATGCTCGGCGGCGCGCTCGTTCTGCTGATGATCGGCACCGTCATCTACGGCGTCTTCAAGCTCAAGCGGATGCAGATGATCTACGACGCGCATTGTCCGCCCAAGCTCGGCAAGCACCATGCGGACGAGGGCGCAGCCCCGACGGCGTCGTAGCGCCGAGCCGGTTCGGCTGCTGGGCGATGCAGGACGGACCGACCGTCATGGGCGCAGGTTGCTTCACCGACCGGGCGGCAGGGTGATCGCATTTCGAACCGACGCCGTTGCAGGTGGGCGACGAAGCGGCATCGAGACGGCACGTGTTCACCGCGACGATGCCTCGACTCCCGGGCATTGATGCGAAACTTCATGTCCAAGGCGCTCGCCGGTCGTCTGCTCTCGCCGCGCCGATTTCGCGCCCACCGCCTGTCCCATTCCACGTCAAACCATCGAGGTCTTCCATGCACATCCCGACGCTTCGTTCCAGCACCTACCAGGTCACGTTAGCGGCCTCAACCCTGCTGCTGGCGCAGTCTGCGCTCGCGCAGGACTTCATCAAGGGCGGCGAGGACACGTTCACGCTGAATCTGGGTGGCATCGTCAACCAGTTCGACACCCGTGTCGGCCTCAACGGCGGCACGGCGCAGGGCACACCGATCGATCTCGAAGGCAACGGCCTGAACAAGAGCCTGTCGAGCTTCCAAGCCTCGGGCACCTGGCGCTGGGCAGCAAATCATCGCAGCGACTTCGTGTATTTCAGCGCCAAGCGCAGCGGCAGCAAGCAATACGACCGCGACATCACGTGGGGCGACAACGTGTACATGGCGGGCTTCGACGTCAATGCCCAGGCGAAGGATGAGTTCCTGTTCCTCGACTACCGCTATTCGTTCCACAAGAGCGACGCGCTCGAGTTCGCCGGGGTGCTCGGCCTCTATGGTGGCAGGTTCAACTTCGACGTCAGCGGCACGGTGTCGGTCGCGGGCGGGGCAGGCGCTACGGCCAGTGCCTCGAGCTCGAGTTCGACCACCGTGCCGCTGCCGTTGATCGGCGTCTCGCTCGACTGGCACCCCCAGCCACGGTGGAAGGTCTCGACGATGCTGTCAGGCATGCAGGCCAAGATCGGTAGCGTTGATGGCAAGGCGACGGTCTTCTCGCTCGGCACCGACTACATGCTGACGCGCAACTGGGGTCTGGGTCTGACGTATACGTACACGGACGTTGGCGTCGACGTGACCAAGGACAGCTTCAACGGCAGGCTCGACTGGAAGATGAACGCGGTGATGGCCTACGCGACGATGAAGTTCTGATGCGGCGTTGAACTGATAGTCGACCACTGCATTCTTAAGGCTGCGGCTACGCCGTCATCGTCAAGCCTGTCGCTGCCTTCGGCAAGCCCGATACGGCGACCACACCCGAGCGGCTTGGTCAAACGCAGCGATGCACTTCGACAGTTCCCTCAACAGGCACTGCCAAGTTCGGTCTTGCTATCTTTGAGTGGCCTCGCGCCGCTATTCAGCAGCGGATTCACGATGCGCTTCTGAAACGTCTCGAGGTCGCGTGCAGTGTCCTGACCCTTTACCGATACTTCAATCACCTGCTTGCCGCTGCGCAGCTCCCAGATCTCCATCGCGACGCCGCCATCGCTGAAGCGATGCATCTTGCTGGTACAGCCTAGCGGTCTGGCACCATAGGCCGTCGGCATAGCGTGCTCCATGTCAGCACTCACAGTGCAGCTTTGGGAGTACGCCCTCTTCGGCAATGCGTCTCCCGTCCAGGTGATGTCGACTTCGTTCTTGGATTCAGCGGGCCCTTTCAACGGGCATTCCCACCGGGACGACGGGCTTGCCGGAAACGGGGCTGGTGCGCGGAGCTTGTAGGTTGCCTCCACATGGTTGCCCCTTCTCCGCTCTCGAGCGATGGCCTTGGCGTCGGCGGGAGCGTTACTCGGCTGATTGACCGCGAAATACTGGACGACGAAGTCGTCACGCTTGCCTTGCTCGAGACTGAGAGTCGCAAGCGACTCCTTCACGGATCTTGGACCACCCTCAGCCGGGTCCCAGCGAATGGAAAACTCGGCTGAAGCAGCGGCCAACCCGCATGTCGAAGCGCTCAGTAGTGATGCTGCCACGAGACCATGAAGTCCCCGCACGGTACCCTCCTCTGCGACGCTGCCGGAAGGCGTCGCGCCTTGCCGATTGTCCGCGTCACTGGCAATCCGATCCGCATAACATTCAGTGCGTCATTAGTAGTTGGCTCCAGTCACCCTCGAGTGCGGAACCTCACGACTATGTCTGCGGGGCCTCGCGCATTGATCTTCACTTCATTGGTGATCTGGCGTGCAGAAGGTTCCACTGCATGGGCTGTGGGCAGGGTCTGCACCGCCTGCAGGGGGCGCCCACGGACTGCAGGTTGTATCAGCGATTGGGTACCCGCAAGCTGCACATCGCAAAGGGCAGATCGCCGAGTACTACCTCAGAGAGGCAAGGGCTCAGGGTCGGCTGTGCAGCGTATTGCCGACGTTCGCGCTGCCAAGTTCCACTGTTCACAAGGGGTCGGGAGCCGTCAACCACAGCGCAGTCGTGCCTGACGCGTCGTGGATTGGGCGAAGCAAGGTGGAGCAGCTCAGGCGATGAATCGCATACGCGTTGGACGGCGCTCCGACGAGGGCCGACGTTCACCGCGGGCAGCGGCCGCGCTATCGTCGGCCATGGCCGCTGAACCTGTCGCCCCGAGCCAGCTCGATTCACCCCATCTGCTCACGGCAGCCGAGGTTGCCACCCGGCTGAGCGTCGACCCCGACGAAGGCCTGGTGGACGACGAGGTCGTCGCGCGGCGCGCCCGCCACGGCCCGAACCGGCTGCCCGAGGCGGCACGGCGCAGCTGGCTGTCGCGCCTCATCGGCCCGTTTCGCGACTTCATGATCGTCGTGCTGCTGGCCGCTGCCGTGCTGTCGGGCGTGATCGGCGATCGCATCGACACGATCGCGATCCTCGTCATCGTGCTGCTCAATGCGGGGATCGCGATCACCCAGGAGTGGCGGGCCGACCGGGCGCTCGAAGCGCTGCAGAAGATCGCCGCCGCGCGGGCGACGGTGCGCCGCGGTCGTCGCGACGAAGCGGTCGATGCCGACGGGCTGGTGCCCGGCGACGTGGTCCTGCTCGAAGCCGGCAATCTCGTGCCGGCCGATCTGCGACTGCATGTCGTGGCGCAGTTGCGGGTCGACGAGTCGACGTTGACAGGCGAATCGGTCGGCGTCGACAAGGGAACGGCGCAGCTGCCGGCGGGTGAGCACGCGCTGGGCGAGCGCGTCAACATGGCGTTCAAGGGTACGCTTGTGACGCAGGGTCGCGCCGCCGGCATGGTCGTGGCGACGGGCAGCGCCACGCAGCTCGGGCAGATGGCTTCTCTGCTGCAGCGCGCGCCGCAGCGCGCCACGCCGCTGCAGCAACGCCTCGCGGCGTTCGGCAGGCGGTTGTCGCTGGTCGCACTGGCGATCTGCGGGCTGATCTTCGCGCTCGGCGTGATGCGCGGCGAGCCGATGCTGCTGATGGCCTTGACGGCGATCAGCCTGGCCGTCGCAGCGGTGCCGGAGGCGCTGCCCGCGGTCGTGACCGTGCTGCTCGCGCTCGGCGCACGGCGGCTGGTGCGCGTCAATGCGCTGGTGCGCAAGCTTCCGTCGGTCGAGACGCTCGGCTCGGTGACGACGATCTGCTCCGACAAGACCGGCACGCTGACCGTCAACCGGATGCGCGTCGAGGCGCACCGGAGCGCCGGCACGTCCGACGAGATGCTGTGGCGCGCGTGCGTGCTCTGCAACGACGCCAAGCCGGCCAGCGAGGGCTGGCTCGGCGATCCCACCGAGACCGCGCTGTGCGCGCGCGCCGAGGCGGCCGGTCTGGACGCCGCCGCGCTGCGGCGCGGCCGGCCGCGCCTGCACGAATGGCCGTTCGACCCCGACCGCAAGCTGATGACCACCCTGCACGCAGCGGCCGACGGCGTGGGCTGGCAGGCCTTCATCAAGGGCGCGCCCGAAGCAGTGCTGGCGCGCTGCAGCGCGGCGCTCGGACCCGCCGGGCCGCAGCCGCTGGATCGCGAGGGTGCGCTGCGGGCTGCGCACCAGCTTGCGGCACGCGGCATGCGTGTGCTCGCGCTGGCGCAGCGCGAGGGACACGAGCCAGTCGACGGCTGGACCGCCGAGAACGTGGAGTGCGATCTGCTGTGGCTCGGGCTCGTCGGTCTGATCGATCCGCCGCGCCCCGCGGCGCACGCCGCGGTGGCCGAATGCCTCGCCGCAGGCATTCGACCGCTGATGATCACCGGCGATCACCCGGCGACGGCGCTGGCGATCGCGCGCGAGCTGGGAATCGCTGCCGGCGCGCAGGACCGCGTGCTCACCGGCGCAGAGCTGAGGCGGCTGGACGACGCGGCGCTGGCCGACGCGGTCGGGCACGTCGCGGTCTACGCACGCATGGACCCGGCGCAGAAGATCCGCATCGTGCAGGCGCTGCAGGCGCGCGGCGAATTCGTTGCGATGACCGGTGACGGTGTGAACGACGCGCCGGCGCTGAAAGCGGCCGACATCGGCGTGGCGATGGGGCAGTCGGGCACTGACGTCGCCCGCGAGGCGGCCAGCCTGGTGCTGCTGGACGACAACTTCGCGACGATCGTTGCCGCGGTGCGCGAAGGGCGGCGCATCTTCGACAACATCCGCAAATTCATACGATATGCGCTGAGCGGCAACTCGGCAGAGATCTGGGTGCTGTTTCTGGCCCCGGCGATCGGCATGCCGCTGCCGCTGCTGCCAGTCCACATCCTGTGGATCAACCTGGTGACCGACGGGCTCCCGGGCCTGGCGCTCGCGGCCGAGCCGGCCGAGCGCGGCGTGATGCAGCGGCCGCCGCGGCCGCCCGGCGAGAGCGTCTTCGCGCACGGCCTGTGGCAGCACACGCTGTGGGTCGGGTTGCTGATCGCCGGCCTGTGCCTGGGCGTCCAGGCCTGGGGTCTGGCCACGGCCGGAGCGCACTGGCAGACGATGGTCTTCACCGTGCTGACGTTGACGCAGATGGCGCATGTGCTGGCGATCCGCTCGGAGACGGATTCGCTGTTCACGCAGGGCCTGTCGAGCAACCGGCCGCTGCTTGCAGCGGTCCTGCTGACGCTGGCGCTGCAGTTGGCAACGATCTACCTGCCGTGGCTGCAGCCGATCTTTCGGACGGAGGCGCTGTCGGCCGGCGAACTGGCGCTCTGCTTCGCCTGCGCAGCCTTCGTGTTCGCTGCCGTCGAGGCCGAGAAGGCGTGGCGGCGCAGCGCTCGTTGAGCGTTGCGCTCAGCCGGCGTGCGCGTGCGCGCTTCGCCGCCGGCGCGGCGGCGCGGCGATCACGCGCTTGACCTTGCCGCTGCTGCCGTGAAGCGGCGGCAGGTCCGGTTCCTCGACGAGCTGCAGGCCCTGCAGGTGGTCACGCCTAGCCAGCTCGCGGAGCGCCTTGCAGCAGCGCGCGATCGCCCGGCGGCCCTCTTCGCCGCTCGCGCCGACGCGCAGGCCGAGGGTGTGTGCGTCGCGCTGCTGCAATTGGAAGTCGTACACGCCGGCTTCGTCCTCGAGCAGCGTCGACAGCGCCAGCGGCAGCCAGGTGACGCGTTGTCCCGCGACGCCTTGCAGCACGAGCGGGTCGTCGTGCCGGCCTTGCACTTCGATCACCGGCAGTGGCGAGCCGCAGGCGCAGGGCTCGGAATGGATCCGCAGGCCATCGCCGAGGTCGTAACGGATCAGCGGTTGCACGTGATTGGCGAGGTTGGTCAGTAGCGTGGAATGGGAGGCCTCGCCGGGTGCGACCGGACGGTACTTCTCGTCCACCGGTTCGAGGATCACCCAGTCGGCATTGGCATGCATTCGTCCTTGCTCGCACTCCCAGCCGATCGAGAGGAACTCCGACGCACCGTAGCTGTTGCGCACGGTGCAGCCGAAGGTCTGCTCGGCGAGCTGGCGCACCGCGTCGGTCAGCGTCTCGCCGCCGGTCCAGATCTCGGCGGGGCGGATCTGCAGCGCACCGCTTCGTGCCTGCTCGGCCAGCAGCGCCACCGCGGTCGGGTAGCTGGCAAGGATCGTCGGCGCGAGCTCGTTCAGCTCGGCGACCAGTTCCGCCGTTGGGCGCAGGATCGACAGGCTGTGGAACGCCGCGCCCATCCACGGGTTGAGCCGGCGCAGCCGCTCGACCGACACCACGCTCGCGAAATGTCCACCGGTTGCACCGACGAACGCGAACCTCTCGCTCAGATACAGCGGATCGAACAGGCGCTGCAGCGGGCGTGTCGTGCAGCCGTCGCAGGGCCTCGAGCGCGTCGTACACAGCCATCGCCCGCGCGTCCTGCACGAACAGGCCCGGCACGCCGCTGGTGCCCGAGCTCTCCCAGACGATGTAGCGGCCGAGAAACGCCGTGCCCGCGCGCTGCGGATCGGCCATGAAGTCATGCAACTCGGGCAGGTGCAGGGCCGGGTCGGTGACCCAGTCTTCGAAGCGCTGCATCAGCTGCGCCTTGCCGACCACCGGCAGCGCGGCGAGCTCGACCTGCCCTTCGGACTCTGGCAGCACGGCTGGCAGCAATTCGCGGTACAGGCGAGATCGTTCACGCGCGGCACGCACCAGGGCACGCAGCCGGCTGGCCTGACGGCCGCGGATGCCCTCGGCGCCGAGGCGCTGCACTGCCTGCAGGTCGAGGCTCACCGCGGTCAGACGCAGCGGGTCGAAGACCGGTAACTCGAGGGTGGGTTGCGCCATGGCATCGGATCGAGATCCGAAACTCCCGGCCGGTTCAGGCGGCCGGCGCCGGCGGCGCGTCCGGCTCGGCCCGTTCGTCGGCTTCGGCTTCGGGTTCGGGTGGCGGTTTGACGATCAGCACCGGCACCGGGCAGGCGTGCAAGACCGACTGCGATACCGATCCGACCAGTGCCTGGCGCAGCGCGCCCGTTCCGCGCGCGCTCATGATCACCATGTCGCAGCCGAAGCGCTCGGCCATCTCGACAAGACGGTGCCCGGCATCGCCGCTGGCGACTTCGCATTCGCAGGTCGATGCCGGCCTCGCGCAGCAGGGACTCGGCTGGCTCGAGCGCATGCGCGCCGGCAGCGCCGCTGACGCTTTGCAGCACGTCGGCGTCGTGCGCCACGACCATCTCGTACAGCGTGGCCGGCTCCTGCACGTTGCCGAGCACGCATTGCAGCGCCAGGCCCTCGCGCGCCAGGTGAATTGCGAAGCGCACGGCGTCCAGTGCCGATGCGGAACCATCCACGGGAAGCAGTATCTTCATCACGATCCTCCGCTGGCAGTGTGGTCCTCGAGGGCGGCTCCGTGCTTGACCCGGCGCAAGCGAAACTGCATCTTGCGCCTCGACCGGCGCGAAGTCCAAGCGCCGTGCCTCCGCTGCGCGCGACGCACCGCCGGTCACCGATCCGGCGACAATCCCAAGCCGACAGCCCATCCGCGCCGCCGTGATCCTTCGCCACGCCTTCGTTCCGCTAGACAACGCCCGACTCGCCCACTTGTGCGGCAGCCTCGACGAGCACCTGCGCGCGATCGAGAAGGCGCTGGACGTGGGCATCAAGCGGCGCAACGAATCGTTGCGCGTCGAGGGAGCCAAGGACGCGGCGGAGCGCGCGATGCTGCTCTTGCAGGCGCTGTACTCCCGCGCGCGCAGGCCGATCGGTGCCGAGGCGTTCCAGCTCGCGCTGGCCGAGGCGGCGGCGGGCGAGCACGACCGCCGTTCGTCGCCGGGGCGCCGTCGACGCGGCGCGCGTCGCCGAGCCGCACGATGCGCCGATCGCGCTGCGCACCCGCCACGCAGACCTGCAGGGGCGTACGCCGAACCAGATTCGCTACATCCGCAGCATCCTCAGCCACGACATCAGCTTTGGTATCGGCCCTGCGGGAACGGGAAAGACCTTCCTCGCCGTGGCCTGCGCGGTCGACGCGCTGGAGCGCAGCGCGGTTCAGCGCATCGTGCTGACGCGCCCGGCCGTCGAGGCCGGCGAGCGGCTCGGCTTCCTGCCCGGGGACCTGGCGCAGAAGGTCGACCCCTACCTGCGGCCGCTGTACGACGCGCTGTACGACCTGATGGGTTTCGAGCGCGTGGCCAAGGCGTTCGAGAAGGCGAGCATCGAGATCGCACCGCTGGCCTTCATGCGCGGGCGCACGCTCAACCACGCCTTCGTGATCCTCGACGAAGCGCAGAACACCACGCCCGAGCAGATGAAGATGTTTCTCACACGCATCGGCTTCGCGTCGCGCGCGGTGGTGACCGGCGACGTGAGCCAGATCGACCTGCCGCGCGGCAATGAAAGCGGCTTGGTCGATGCCGAGCGCGTGCTGCGCCGCGTGCGCGGCATCGCGATCACGCATTTCAGCGCCGCCGATGTGGTGCGCCACCCGCTCGTGGCGAGCATCGTCGAGGCCTACGACGCGGCGGACCGCAGCGGGGACCGGGCATGAGCCTTGCGCGTGAGTCCTTGGAGCTGTCGCTGCAGTTCGTCGACAAGTCGCACCGCGAGCACCTGCCTCGTCACCGCGTGGCGCGCTGGCTGCGGGCTGCGCTGGAGGTGCCGGCGCAGATTACGGTGCGCATCGTCGGCGTGCGAAGAAGCCGTTCGCTCAATCGCGAGTTTCGAGGCAAGGACTACGCGACGAACGTGCTGACTTTCGATTACCAGCGCGAACCGGTTGTCATCGCGGACCTGGTGCTGTGCGCGCCGGTGGTCGAGCGCGAGGCTCTCGCCGAAGGCAAGACGCTGGCGGCGCACTACGCACACCTGCTGGTGCACGGCGCGCTGCATGCGCAGGGCTACGACCATCAGCGTCGGCGCGATGCTGCGCGGATGGAGGCGCGCGAATGCGAATTGTTGCTCGCACTGGGCTTCGCCGACCCGTACGCGCGCTGAACGTTCGCTATGCGTTGTGGCGAAGGTAGCGCTTGCGCCAGAAGAAGGTGCTCAGGCCGACGCCGAGCGAGCAGCATCACGACGAAGACGAGCCAGAACCCGGTGGCGCTGTGGATCAGCGGCAGGCCTTCGAAGTTCATGCCGAAGAAGCCCGTCACCAGGTTGAGCGGCAGGAAGATCGCCGTCAGCACGGTCAGCGTGCGCATGATGGCGTTGGTGCGGTTGCCCTGCGCCGAAAAGTGCATCTGCACCGCTGTCTCGGCGGACGATTCGAGGCGCCGCACATGGCCGAGCACGCGCTCGATGTGCTCAACCACATCGCGCGATCGCAGCCGCAGCAGCTCGCGCTCGCGCTGCAGCGAAGGGTCGGCCTCGGCCGGCCACTCGGCGAGGGAGTCGATCCACTCCTGCATCGCGCTGCGCTGGTCTTCGCAAGTGTCTTCCAGCAGGTGCAGCGCGACGCGCGAGTCGAGCAGCAGCTGCCAGTTGTCGAAGCTGTTGTTGGCCAGCAATTCCTGTTGAAGCGTGCCGAGCTGGCGCGTCAGCAAGCGGCGCAGTTCGAGATAGCTGTCGACCATGTGGTTGACCATGCGCAGCATCAGGTCTGCCGGGCTGGTCGGCAGGCGAAGCGGCCCGCCGCGGCCTTCCGCACGCCGCTCGCCGCGCCCTTCGGCAGCGGGAACCATTTGGCTGAGGCGCGTCGCAAAGTACTCGCGCAATGGGCAGTCGGTTGGGTGCACGCTGAGGAGCACGCGGTCGAACACCGCGAAGCCGACCGGGCGCGTGTCGATCGCCTCGAGCGCTTCCCTGGTCGAGGCCAAGCTGCTCGGTGTGTCGTCGACGAACTGCACAGCGCTGCCATGGCCGACGGCAAGCCGGCGAAAGACCATCACGTCGTACCACGACGTGTAGTCGAAGTGCGAGGGCAACTGGTCGTTCAACAGGTCCGACACATGCAGGTCGACAAGCTGGCCGTCGGTCCAGCGCAGCAGTGCCGATTGCAGCAGTTCGGTGTCGACTTCGAATTCACGCCGCCCGCTCCCGATCCACAGGTAGCCGCCGGCGGGCATGGCATCGGGCAGCGCGTCGAGTTCGGTGAAGCGCTCCGCGGTGACGTGGAAGATGCGCATTCGCCGCGCGGCGTCAGGCGTGGCGCAAGGCGCGCGCGGCATCCAGTGCGAAGTAGGTCAGCACGCCATCGGCGCCGGCGCGCTTGAAGGCGAGCAGCGCTTCCATCATTGCCGCGTCGTGGTCGAGCCAGCCGTTGGCGGCTGCGGCCTTGAGCATCGCGTACTCGCCGCTCACCTGGTAGGCGAAGGTCGGCACGCGGAACTCGTCCTTCACCCGACGCACGATGTCGAGGTAGGGCATGCCGGGCTTGACCATCACCATGTCGGCGCCCTCGGCGATGTCGAGCGCCACTTCGCGCAGCGCCTCGTCGCTGTTGGCCGGGTCCATCTGGTAGACCTTCTTGTTGCCCTTGCCGAGGTTGCCCGCCGAGCCCACCGCGTCGCGGAACGGGCCGTAGAAGGCGCTCGCGTACTTGGCGCTGTAGGCCATGATGCGGGTGTGGATCAGCTTGCGCGCCTCGAGCGCCTGGCGGATCGCGCCGATGCGGCCGTCCATCATGTCGCTCGGGGCGACGATGTCGACGCCGGCCTCGGCCTGCAACAGCGCCTGGCGCGTCAGCACGGCCACCGTCTCGTCGTTGAGCACGTAGCCGCTCGCGTCGAGCAGCCCGTCCTGGCCGTGCGAGGTGAACGGGTCGAGCGCCACGTCGGTCAGTAGTCCGAGTTCGGGAAAGCGCCGCTTCAGTTCGCGCACGACGCGCGGCACCAGGCCGTCGGGGTTGAGCGCCTCGCGCCCGTCTTCGGTCTTCAGGCTCGGGTCGATGACCGGGAACAGCGCCAGCACCGGGATGCCGAGCGCGATGCAGTCCTCGGCCACCGGCAAGAGCCGGTCCAGGCTCAGGCGCTTCACGCCGGGCATCGACGGCACGTCCTGCGCCTGGCCGTGGCCGTCGAGCACGAATACCGGCAGGATCAGGTCGCTCGCATCAGGCGGCTCTCGCGCACCATCGCGCGGCTGAATTCGTCCCGGCGCAGCCGGCGCGGGCGGCTTGCGGGGTAGGGCGGGGGGCTGATCATGGAAGCGGGTCCTCCGGGCGGTGCGAGGCGTAATTCGGGCCGCTCGTCGTCACCGGGTTGCGGTGCTGTGGCTCGCCGCGCACGTCTGCTAAGGTTGCCGCCGAATGATAGCCGCAAGGCGATCGTTCCCTGCCTTTCCTCCCTGAGCAGGTGCCCTTCCGCGACGAAAGCGCCAGGGCATTGCAGGGCCTGACTCCAAGGTCAGGGTGTTTCTCTTGGCGCGCCCGGCAGGGCGCATTGCGGCCGGCAGCGTGGGCCCCGGGGGCAGCGAACGGCGTGGATGCAGCGCGCTACCTGGCCGGGCCTGACGATAATTCCCCATGCTCTGGATCAAGGCTCCTCTTGTCGTCTTGCTCGCCAGCGGGTTTGCTGGCCTGGCTTGCAGGCTGGGGCCTTTCATCGAACTGTCGCAGTGCAGGGCCCACGGCCCTGCAGATTGCGAGCGGCGGCTGGCGGCCCCGAAGCCCTTCTGATGGCACGCCGCCAGCCGAGTTCATCGGTGCCGTTGGCGCTGGCCTGTGCGGCGCTGGTGGCCTATGCCAGCCTGTATCCGTTGAGCGGTTGGCATCATGCGCAGGGTCTGTGGTCTCTGGCGTTCCTGAGTCTTCCCTGGCCGCGCTGGTGGACCTGGTTCGACGTGATCGCCAACCTGCTCGGCTATCTGCCGCTGGGCGCGCTGGTCTACTTCGGCGCACTGCGAAGCGGACGGAGCCGCCGGGTGGCCGGCGCCGCGGCGTTGCTGTTCCCTTCGCTGCTCTCGCTGACGCTCGAGCTGACGCAGAACTACCTGCCGCAGCGCGTGCCGTCGGCACTGGACTGGGTTCTCAACAGCGCCGGCGCCGCGCTAGGCGTCCTGCTGGCGGCTGCGGTCGACAGGGCGGGCCTGACGCATCGCTGGCAGTCGGTTCGCGAGCGCTGGTTTGTTGCCGGCAGTTCGGGCGCGCTGACCCTGCTGCTGCTTTGGCCATTGGGGCTGTTGTTCCCGGCGCCGGTGCCGCTTGGCCTGGGCCAGGTGTGGCCAAGGGTGCTCGATGCGGCTGCCGCGCTCGGGGCATGGACGGAGGGCGTGCCCTGGCTCGCAGGCTGGACGGCGACACTGGATCCGACGGGGGGTTCTGCGGCGCGGCTGTCGCCCCTTGCCGAAACTGCCGTGACCGCGTTCGGCCTGTTTCGCCCATCCTTCTCGCCTTCACCGTCACCCGGCCGGGCTGGCGCCGGCTGGTGCTGGTGCTAGGTGCGGCAGCGCTCGGTCTGGCGAGCACGACCCTGTCGACCGCACTGAACTTCGGTCCGCAACACGCGCTGGCCTGGCTCACGCCGGCGACATTGCCTGCCATCGGTGCCGCAATGGTGCTGGCCGCGCTCGCCGCCGGCGCGTCGCGCCGCGGGGCGGCGGCGCTCTGCCTGGTTGCTGCGACCGCGCTCGTCGTGCTTTCGGCGCAGGCGCCCAGCGACCCGTACTTCGCCGACAGCCTGCAGGCCTGGGAACAGGGTCGCTTCATTCGCTTTCACGGTGTTGCGCAGTGGATCGGCTGGCTGTGGCCCTATGCGTTGCTCGTCCATCTGTTGCGACGCGTCGGGGCGCGCGACGACGGTGTTCGCTGAGGGTCCGTAAAATGCACCGATGAGCTACTACCAGCGACACATCTTCTTCTGCCTGAACCAGCGCGACAACGGCGAAAACGCCTGCGCGCAGCACGGCGCGCAAGCCGGATTCGAGCACTGCAAGTCGCGGGTCAAGGCCGAGGGCCTGATGGGACCCGGCGGCGTGCGGGTGAACAAGGCCGGGTGCCTCGATCGATGCGCCGGCGGACCGGTGGCGGTGGTTTATCCGGAGGCGGTCTGGTACACCTACGTGGATAGCGACGACATCGACGAGATCGTCGACTCGCACCTGAAGAACGGCAAGGCGGTCGAGCGCCTGCTGCTCGCGCCGACGGTCGGACGCTAAGCCCGGGCTGTTGATGCATTCGCACACGCGCCGGCTCAGCGTGCCCGGCCCTGCCGGTGCGCTCGAGTGCGCCGTCGACGCGCCGGCCGACGGCCCGCGCGGGGTGGCCGTTGTCTGTCACCCCCATCCGCAACACGGCGGCACGATGGACAACAAGGTCGTGCAGACCCTGGCGCGTGCGCTGCGGCAGATCGGCTACCTCACGGTGCGCTTCAACTTCCGCGGCGTCGGCACGTCGCAGGGCGGCTGGGACGAAGGCCGTGGTGAGGTCGACGACGCGCTGGCAGTGATCTCCGCGCTGCGCGAACCGGGCTTGCCGCTGGTGCTGGCAGGTTTCTCCTTCGGCGCCTATGTCGCCGCAGAGGCAGCGATGCGGCTGACCGAGGACGCCCGCGCCGACAGACTGGTGCTCGTCGGCCCCTCGACCGAGAAGCAGCAACTGCCCTCCGTGCCGGCCCACACGCTCGTCGTCCACGGCGAGCTCGACGACGTGGTGCCGCTTGCGGCCACGCTCGCTTGGGCACGCCCGCAATCGCTGCCCATCGTCGTTGTTCCCGGCGGTGGACATTTCTTCCACGGCCAGCTAGGCCTGCTCAAGAACATCGTGCTGCGAGCCTTCAACCCAACTCCATGAACAGATTCCTTGCATTCCTGGCTTCCCTCACTGTCGCAGGCGCCGCCTTCGCCCAGGCCCCACAACCACCCGAGGTCGCGGCCAAGAGCTATCTGCTTGTCGACCTGACCAGCCACCAGGTGCTTGCCGAACGAGACGCCGACGCGCCAGCCGACCCGGCCTCGCTGACCAAACTGATGACGGCCTATCTCGTGTTCAGTGCGCTGCGCGACAAGAAGCTCAGCCTCGAGCAGACCCTGCCCGTCTCGCTGCGCGCCTGGGCCGAGCGCAAGGGTGGAGGCTCTCTGATGTTCGTCGAACCGCGCAGCACGCCCAAGGTGGCCGACCTGTTGCGCGGCATGATCGTCAACTCGGGCAACGATGCCTCGGTGGCGCTGGCCGAGGGTGTGGGCGGCACCGTCGAGACCTTCGTCGAGATGATGAACCGCCAGGCGCAGGCCTGGGGCCTTCAGCGCACCGCGTTCAAGAACGTCACCGGGCTGACCGAGTCGGGGCACAAGAGCACGGCGCGCGACCTGTCGGTGATCGCATCGCACATCATCGGCGACTTCCCCGAGTACTACACGCTGTACTCGATCCGCAAGTACCGCTTCGAGGGCTCTCCGGCTTCGAACGAGAACAACCGCAACGTGCTGCTGCTGCGCGACCCGACAGTCGACGGCATGAAGACCGGCTACACCGAGGCGGCGGGCTACTGCCTGATCGCTTCGGCTGCGCGCGAGTTTCCGAACCTCGCGCCGGCTGGCGCGGGCGGGGGCAAGCGGCGGCTTCTCAGCGTGCTGCTCAACACGACATCGATGAATGCGCGCGCCGACGAGAGCCAGAAACTGTTGAACTGGGGCTTCACCGCGTTCGACGCGGTGCGCCTCTTCGAGGCCGGGCAGGCCATCGTCACGCCGCCGGTGTGGAAGGGCAGCGTCCGGGAGGTGCGCCTTGGTGCTCCGGCCCCGGTCTTCGTGACCGTGCCTGCGGGTGACGGCGCCAAGCTGCGAACCCTGGTGGAGCGCACCGATCCGCTGATCGCGCCGCTGGCCAAGGGGCGGCGCGTCGGTACGCTCAAGGTCAGCCTCGCGAGCGGCACCGCGGTCGCCGAGGTGCCGCTGCTGGTGCTCGACGCCGTCGAGCCGGCGGGCTTTCTCGGCCGCGCCTGGGACGCGATCCGGCTGTGGATCAAATGACACTGCGCTGACGCCATTGCTTGAGTCCCTCGCCGCACCGGCCAATAATCGACGCATGACACAAACCCTTCCCAACAGCCTGTGCTACCTGAATGGCAGCTACGGATCGCTTGCTGAGGCAAAGGTCAGCGTGCTCGATCGCGGCTTCATCTTCGGCGACGGCGTGTACGAGGTGCTGTCGGTGTACGGGCGGGGGCTGTTCCGCTTCGACGAGCACATGGCGCGCCTGTCGCGCAACCTCGCCAAGCTGCGCATCGCCAACCCGCACGACAGCGCCGCTTGGCTCGAGAGGTGCCGCAGGCTGATCGCCGCGCAGGCCAGCGACGACCAGCTCGTCTACATCCAGGTGACGCGCGGCGTGGCGGTGCGCGACCATGTGATGCCGCCCGACATCGAGCCGACCGTCTTCATGATGACCAGCGCGATGAAGCCGGCCACGGCCGAGCAGCGCCACCACGGTGTGGCCTGCGTCACGGCGCGCGACTTCCGCTGGGAGCGCGGCGACATCAAGAGCATCTCGCTGCTGGGCAACGTGCTGGCGCGGCAGATCTCGGCCGACCACGGAGCGGTCGAGACCATCATGTTCCGCGACGGCTTTCTGACCGAAGCGTCGGCCAGCAATGTGTGGGTCGTGCACGAGGGTGCGCTGCTCGGCCCGCCGAAGAGCGAGCATGTGCTCGAGGGCATCCGCTACGAGCTACTGCGCGAGCTGTGCGAGGAGGTCGGCATCGCTTATAACCTGCGCCCGATCGCCGAGGCCGAGGTGTTCGCGGCCGACGAAATCCTGCTCAGTTCGGCCACCAAGGAAGTGCTTCCCGTCACGCTGCTCGACCACGAGCCAGTGGGCCACGGTGCGCTGCGCGGCAAGCCGGGGCCGGTGTACGCGCGCCTGCACGAGGCCTACCAGCGCGCGAAGGCAACGCAGTCGATTTGATGGCAACCGCGGGCGTGGCGACAGAGAAGTCTCTGATCGAGTACCCGAGTACCTTTCCGATCAAGGTGATGGGTCTGAACGTCGACGGCTTCGTGAACGCGATGGTCAGCGTGGCGCGCCAGTTCGACCCGGCCTTCGAAACCACCGCGGTGGAGTTGCGCGCCAGCAAGGGCAGCAGGTACTTGGGCGTGACGCTCACCGTCACCGCGACCAGTCGCGAGCAGCTCGACGGGCTGTACCGGACGCTGGCGTCGCACCCGATGGTCAAGGTCGTGCTGTGAGGCCTCGCCGGCGGTGAACGCCCCGGTCGTTCGCGGTTTCGGGCGTGTCGAGTACGCGCCGACCGAGGCGGCAATGCGCGACTTCACCGAAGCCCGCACCGACGCCACGCCCGATGAAATCTGGCTCTGCGAGCATTCTCCTGTCTATACCCAGGGCCTGGCTGGCAAGGCCGAGCACGTGCTGGCCACGCTGGGCATTCCCGTGGTGCAGACAAACCGCGGCGGGCAGGTCACCTACCACGGCCCCGGGCAGGTGGTGGGCTATCCGCTGATCGACCTGAAGCGGCTCGGCATCTACGTCAAGGAGTATGTCTACCGGCTCGAGCAGGCTGTGATCAAGACCCTCGAACAGTTCAGCGTGACGGGCCACCGTGTGCCGGGCGCGCCGGGCATCTATGTCCGGCTCGCCGACCCCGGCGCCCATGCGGTGTTGGCGAGGCCGCAGCCGGGGCGGGATCCGTTTGCCGGTCTCGGAAAGATCGCCGCGCTCGGCATCAAGGTCAGCCGCCATTGCACGTATCACGGCATCGCGCTGAACGTGGCGATGGACCTGAAGCCCTTCGAAGGCATTAACCCCTGCGGCTACGTCGGGTTGTGCACGGTCGACCTTTCTACAATCGGCGTTCAAGTGTCGTGGAACGACGTCTCCGAGGTTCTCGGACGCAAGCTCGCCGCGTACCTGAGCCCCTGACCGAGCGCGCCGCGCGCCACTGGACCCGAGATGACAGCCGACCACGCGACGCCGCGCGAACCTGTTCCCGCCTACGACCCGAGCGCCAAGCAGAAGGCCCAGGCCAAGACCTCGCGCATCCCGATCAAGGTCGTCACCGCCGAGACGCTGAAGAAGCCGGACTGGATTCGCGTCAAGACAGGTTCGCCGACCTCGCGCTTCTACGAGATCAAGCAGATCCTGCGCGAGCGCAATCTGCACACAGTGTGCGAGGAAGCATCGTGCCCGAACATCGGTGAATGCTTCGGCAAGGGCACTGCCACCTTCATGATCATGGGTGACAAGTGCACCCGCCGTTGCCCGTTTTGCGACGTTGGCCATGGCCGCCCCGACCCTCTGGACACCGACGAGCCGATGAACATCGCGAAGACGATCGCCGCGCTGAAGCTGAAGTACGTGGTGATCACCAGCGTTGACCGCGACGACCTGCGCGACGGCGGCGCAGCGCATTTCGTCGATTGCATCAAGAAGACGCGTGAGTTGTCTCCGGCCACCCGGATCGAAATCCTGACCCCCGACTTCCGCGGCCGCATGGACCGCGCCCTCGAGAACCTGAAGGCGGCCCCGCCCGATGTGATGAACCACAACCTGGAGACCACGCCCCGTCTCTACAAGGAGGCGCGCCCGGGCTCAGACTATATGTTCTCGCTGAACCTGCTGAAGCGCTTCAAGGAATTCGCGCCCGACGTGCCGACCAAGAGTGGCGTGATGGTCGGCCTCGGCGAGACCGACGATGAGATCCTGCAGGTGATGCGCGACATGCGCGCGCACGATATCGAGATGCTCACCATCGGCCAATATCTCGCGCCCAGCGGACACCACCTGCCGGTGCGCCGCTATGTGCACCCGGACACCTTCAGGATGTTCGAGCGTGAAGCGGTTGCGATGGGTTTCACGCACGCCGCGGTCGGTGCGCTCGTGCGCTCGAGCTATCACGCAGACGAGCAGGCCCATCGGGCGGGCGTGGCCGACGCGGTTTGAAGCGCGCGGCTGCCGCCGAGGTGCAGGCCTCTGCAGGTCTTGTGCATGGCAGCCCAATGCCCATGAGTTCCACCTTGTGCGCCCTGGGTGCAATCGCGCTCTGGGCCACGCTCGCGTCGCTCGCCGTCTCGCTCGCCCACGTTCCGCCCTTCCTACTCACCGGCTTGGCGTTGCTGATCGGTAGCGTGCCGGCCTGGCCGCTGGCGCGGCAGTGGCGCGTGCCGCCCTCGACACTGTTGCTCGGCGTCTATGGGCTGTTCGGCTTCCACTTCCTGCTCTTCATCGCGCTGCGCCACGCGCCGCCGGTGGAGGTCAATCTCGTCAACTACCTGTGGCCGCTGTTCATCGTGTTGCTGGCGCCGCTGTTCCTGCGCAGCGTGAAGCCGCGAGCGGTGCATTTGCTGGCTGCGCTGGTCGGCTTTGCCGGCGCGGCGCTGGCGATAGTCGGCGGGCGAGACCTGGCTGGCGGCTTGGCCTGGGGCTATCTGCCCGCACTTGGGTCGGCGTTCATTTGGGCGAGCTACTCGCTGCTGACCCGGCGCGTCGCGCATTTCCCGACGGCAGCAGTCGGGCTGTTCGGCCTGGTCTCCGGTCTGCTCTCGCTCAACTGCCACGCCCTGCTGGAGCCGGCGACCCATCTGTCGCTGCACGATCTGATGCTGATCGCCGCGATGGGTCTGGGCCCGTTGGGCGCGGCGTTCTACCTCTGGGACCGCGCGCTCAAGACCGGCGACCCGCGCCGCATCGGCATCCTGAGCTACCTGACGCCGCTGGCCTCGACGCTGCTGCTGGCGCTGGTCAGTGGGCGCCCGTTGACGCTCTGGCTTGGCATGGCGGCGGCGCTGATCGTCGGCGCTGCGGCGGCCGGGATGGCAGCGCATTGAGCCAGCCGAGGGGTGGATGCCGGATGCGGAGCCTGCTCAACCGCCACGCGCCAGCTCGAACAGCAGCGCCGATGGCAGCGATTGCGCCATCACGTCGCGCCCGACGCGAGCCATGCCGGCCGGGCTGAAGCCCGACATCTCGAACGCCCGGCTGTCCTCGATGATCTCGATGAAGACGAACTCCGGCACTTCTGCGGCGATGTCCTGCCTGAGTTCGCCGAAGCGATCACCGCACAGGACCGATTCGACGACGATTGCATGCGGAAGCCCATCGCGACAGAAATCGACCGCCTCCTCGACCGAGCTCACGAAGTCGACGATTAGGCCCATGTCGCGCAAAGCCTCACGCACCTGAACCCGCACATCGCGGCGCCGGGCCACCACCAGCACGTGGCTGCCGGCGAGCGGCTTGGTATTGATGGAGGTCGCGAAGCCTTCGTCGATCTCGACCGCGCTGGCGCCTTCCATGGTCTCGTTCACGGTGCGCGGGAATTCCACCGTCAAAGCGGTGCTGCCCGCCTCGATCACACGCTCGATCGGCAGGCCCATCGCCCGTGCTGTCTGCAGCAGAAGCCGCCAGTGCATCGAGTCGAGAAGCGATGCCTTGGCGGGTGTCACGGCGCCATCGTCGGGCTGCGCGACGGGGTGGTGCTCGAAGTGGCAGGTGAGCCGGGCATGCGCGGGCCAGGTCTTGATGTCGATGCGCAGTTCGATCGTCGAGCGGGCGCAGTCCAGCGCCCAGTCGAGGAGGGTATTGATCAGGCTGAACAGCAGCGGGGCGTCGACGAGCACCTCGACAGCTGGGGCGGGCGCCAGCGTGACGGCGATCCCGCGGGCCTGGGTCTCACGGGCGCGGTGTGACAGCACGCCGCCGAGCATCTCGGATAGATGCACTCGCTCCTGGGTCTGACGCACACGTCCCGAGGCCAGGCGCGCCAGTTGCTGGGTTTCGATGCCGACCTGGCGCGCCATTTCGACTTCCGCGCGCAGCTCGCGCAGGCCTTGGCGATCGATGTGCCCGCTCGTGGTGAGCGCGACGATCCGCTCCAGCGCGGAGGTCAGCGGGCCGGCGATTTCGGCGCCGAGCTCGGAGACGAGCCCGCGCCAATGCTCGAGATCGACAGCGTCGCCGGTCTGATGTGGCCTCGAGCGGAGCGTCGGGTTGATGTCTGACTTGTCCATGACGGATCTCGTTGACGGGGCGCCCCGGTGTTGCACGTCGTTGGGTGGCCAGGTCGAGTGAAAGGCGAGCGGACCCGGGCACGACATTGCTGCAGGGCCGGCCCGCAAGTTCGCGAGTCTGCCCCTGTTCCAGTCCCCCCGGTCGGTGGCGGCGCCCTTGCCGTCGGCTTCTGACGTTCCCATCCGGACCATCCGTGATGGTTTTCACGTCCGGGCGCGTCGGCTCAGACCGCACGGAGCAGGAAGCGCGGCGAGGTGCCCGACGCGTCGACCAGCCGCGAGTGACCGCTCGCGATTCCGACGACAGACCGGCCGGGTTCGCTGCGAAAACGCAGGCGGCTGTGTCACAGACCGGATAATCATTCGCATGCGCCGCCTGAAGTTGTGTCCGATCCTGATCGGCACCGTCATGCTCGCCTGCGCGCCGACGCTGGATTGGCGCGAGGTGCGACCCGAAGGCAGCGGCGCACTGGCGCTGTTTCCGTGCAAGCCGAAGAGCCAGGCACGGATTGCCACGCTGGCAGGGTCTGGCGTGGCGATGACGATGCTTTCCTGCGATGTCGCGGGCATGACTTTCGCGCTGAGTCATTCGGAGGTCGGCGACCCGTCACGCGTGGCCCCCGCGCTCATCGAATTGCGCTCGGCACTTGCGGCCAACCTTGGCGCAAGCGATGTGCGTTCGGCGGCATTCGAGCTGGCGGGCATGACTCCGAATTCGCAGGCCCTGAGGATCTGGTTCGCGGGACGCCTGCCCGACGGAACGCCGGCTGAGGAACACGCGGTGCTGTTCGTTCGTGGGACACGCATCTACCAGGCGGCCGTGCTCGGTGCGCGGCTCGACGAGGCTGCGGTCAGGATCTTCATCGAGAGCCTGAGGCTGCCGGTATGAGGCATCAGGCGCCGCCCGCCGGGTCTGTTGCGCCGCAGGCCATGTCGAGCGCCGCGGGGGCAACGATGTTCCTGTGCTTCGCGTTCGCCTACTTCTTCTCGGCGCTGGTTCGCGCCGTGGTGGCCACGCTGGCACCGGTGTTCAGCAGCGAGTTCGGCCTGACCTCGGCCGACCTCGGCTTGCTGGCCGGGGCATATTTCCTCGGGTTCGCGAGCATGCAATTGCCACTCGGAAGCGCCCTCGACCGCTTCGGTCCGAAGCGTGTATTGCTCGGCTTTCTGAGCCTTGCGGTGATCGGCTGCGTTCTGTTTGCAGCGGCACGCAGTTTCGCCGGGCTGACGGCTGCGCGTGCAATGATCGGGATGGGCGTGGCGGCCTGCTTGATGGCACCGATGACCGGCTATCGCCGCCGCTTCAACCCACGGGCGCAGTTGCGCGCCGCGTCGTGGATGTTCATGACCGGCTCGACCGGCATGGTGGCCTCGACCCTGCCGGTGCAGTGGTTGCTTCCGCAGTGGGGGTGGCGCCCGCTGTTCTGGCTCCTCGCAATGCTGTTCGCCCTCGCGATGGTGGCAATTGCGTGGCTGGTGCCACGCGACGCTCCGCCCGTACCGCACTCGCGCGGTGCTGAGGGTTCGGCGGCTGGCGGTTATCGGCAAGTATTCGGCCATCCGAGCTTCCTCCGCCTTCTGCCGATCGGCTTCTTTCACTACGGCGGGCTGCTGGCCCTGCAGTCACTTTGGATCGGGCCGTGGTTGTCTCGCGTGTGCGGTTGGTCACCGCAAGAGGCCGCACAGGGCCTGTTCACTCTCAATGTCGGCATGCTGCTCACATTCCTCGGATGGGGCGCACTAGTGCCGCGCTTGTATGCACGTGGCTGGACGGCCCAATCGCTGATCGCGCGTGTCCTGCCCCTCAGCCTGGGCGTGCTGGTGCTGGCGGTGGTGCTGGGAGCGCAAGCGACGACCGCGTTGTGGACGTTGTTTTGCGTCGCCAGCACGCCTGTCTCGCTAGCGCAACCCGCCATCGGGCAGGCGTTCCCGGCCGCCCTGGCCGGCCGTGCGCTGTCGGCCTATAACCTGGTGATCTTCGCCGGCGTGTTCGCGCTGCAGTGGGTGATTGGCGGCACGATTGACATGCTGAGCGCTGCTGGATGGAGCGTGCCTTCGGCATTTCGGGGTGCGTTCGCGCTGGTGGCGCTGAGCTGCATCGCTTCCTATCTGTGGTTTCTGTGGTTCGACGACGACGGCAAGCGACAAGCATTGATCGAAGCGCGCGCCGGATCTGCCGATAATCCACGCTCATGCCGGGAATCCTGATCATTGCCCACGCGCCGCTCGCCTCCGCGCTCAAAGCGGTGGCCACACACGCCTATCCGGACTGTGCGCGCCACGTCGAGGCGCTCGACGTGGCGCCTGACTCCCAGGTCGAGGCGCTCGAAGTCAGGGCACGCGAACTCTTGCAGCGGGTGCTCGGCCCCGAGGCGCTCGTGTTTACCGATGTCTTCGGCGCCACGCCCTGCAACGTGGCGCAGCGGCTGGCGGACAGCCCCCACGTGCGGGTGATCGCCGGGGTCAACGTCCCGATGCTGTGGCGCTGCCTTTGCTACGCTAACGAATCGCTGGATGCAATGGCAGCGAGAGCCGTGACCGGTGCAGCACAGGGAGTCATGCAGGTGGCGACCTCACGCCCGCAGAATCAGACACTCAAGCCCGGCGCAAATGATCAGGACCACAGTCACCATCAGCAATAAGCTGGGGCTTCATGCCCGGGCATCCGCCAAGCTCACCAAACTCGCCGGTACATTCGGCAGCGACATCTTCATGAGCCGCAATGGAAGGCGCGTCAACGCCAAGAGCATCATGGGGGTGATGATGCTGGCCGCCGGACTGAACGCCGAGGTCGAGATCGAGATCGAAGGTGCCGACGAACGCCAGGCGATGGATGCGCTGATCGCCCTGGTGAACGACAGGTTCGGAGAAGGTCAGTAGCCGGGCGCGCGGCCGGTCGGGCGGGTGGAATCGGCGCCGGATGCAGCGGCTGGACACACTGCTAGGATGCTCTGCATGAGCTTCCAGGTGTTCGGTCTGCCGGTTTCCAGGGGCGTCGCCATCGGCCGCGCGGTCCTGGTCGCGTCCAGCCGCGTCGACGTGGCGCACTATTTCATCGATGAGACCCAGGTCGTTGTGGAGATCGACCGCCTGCGCGCCGCCCGCGACGCTGTCGCGACGGAACTCGGTACGCTGCAGCGCGACATGCCCGCTGAAGCGCCTCCCGAGTTGTCGGCGCTGCTCGACGTGCATCTAATGTTGCTGCACGATGAGACGCTCACCGGAGCGACGAAGCACTGGATCCGCGAACGGCACTACAACGCAGAGTGGGCGCTATCGGCGCAACTCGAGGTACTGGCGCGCCAGTTCGACGAGATGGAAGACGAGTACCTGCGCGAACGCAAGGCCGACCTGGAGCAGGTGGTGGAGCGACTCCTGCGCGCAATGGCCCGTGGAGCAACGCTCATCGGGCTGGCCACGCCCGCCCTGCGCGACTTCGGGGGTGAAGATCCGTTGGTGCTGGTTGCCAATGACATCGCGCCGGCCGACATGCTGCGGTTCAAGCGCAGCGTGTTCACCGGCTTCATCACCGACGTGGGAGGCAAGACTTCGCACACCGCCATCGTCGCGCGCAGCCTGGATATTCCTGCCGTCGTTGGGGCGCGTGAGGCGAGTCGTCTGATTCGCCAGGACGACTGGGTGGTAATCGACGGCGACGTCGGCATCGTGGTCGTCGACCCTTCACCCATCGTTCTCGAGGAGTACCGCTTCAGACAGCGGCAGAGCGAGCTCGAGCGGGCTCGCCTGTCTCGCTTGAGGTATACGCCGGCCGTGACACTGGATGGGGAGCGCATCGAACTCCTCGTGAACATCGAACAGCCTGGCGACGCGATTGCCGCGCTCGAGGCAGGGGCCGTTGGCGTAGGCCTCTTCCGCAGCGAATTCATGTTCATGAACCGGGCCGGTGAACTGCCGGGTGAAGACGAGCAGTTCGAGGCTTACCGCGCCGCCGCGGAGGCGATGAAGGGACTGCCAGTCACGATCCGCACGGTGGATGTTGGCGCCGACAAGCCGCTCGACCGCATGTCGATCAATGAGCTTCGGCACGAACATGCGCTGAACCCGGCAATGGGGCTGCGCGCGATTCGGTGGAGTCTGTCCGAACCGGCCATGTTCCGCCAGCAGCTGCGTGCGATCTTGCGGGCGAGCGCCTACGGCAGGGTGCGTCTGTTGGTGCCGATGCTGGCTCATCTCGGTGAGATCAGGCTCACATTGGAAGCGTTGGCTCGGGCGAAGCAGCAACTGACCGATGCGCGCCGACCGTTCAGAGAGATCGAGATCGGCGCGATGATCGAGGTGCCCGCGGCAGCGCTGATCCTGCCCGCATTCCTGCGCTACTTCGACTTCGTGTCACTGGGCACGAACGACCTGATCCAGTACACACTGGCTATCGATCGCGCGGACGAGGCGGTTGCGCACCTCTACGATCCCTGGCACCCCGCCGTGCTGCATCTGATCGCCAGAACGATCGCCCAGGCAAGGGCGATGGACAAGGGGGTCAACGTGTGTGGCGAGATGGCCGGCGACACAGAGTTTACGGAACTGCTGCTGGCGATGGGGCTGCGAAGCTTCTCGATGCACCCCTCGCAGATCGCTTCGGTCAAACAACGGATCCTGCGCGCAGACACGCGTCGTCTGGCGGGTGGGCTCCCTGCCGTGCTGGCCAGCGACGAGCCTGCGGTAACCAGCGCGGAGTTCCTCTGCAGGCCCATGAGCACGACGGCGTCAACGTCGCGGTGAGCCTCCGCGATGCGCAGCAAAGGCGCGCAACAGAAAGCGTGCTACAGTCGCTGTCCTCGTTGAGAGCGGTTCGGCAACAAGAGTAGCCGCTGAACCGACGGCAGCGAAGGGATCAAGAGACCGAGCGCTTGACATGGGATTGAAAAACATGCCAGAATCGCCCTCTTCGCTGTGCATGCGCAACGCATGACAGCAACGCCGCAAGGCGACGCTCTTTAAAAACTAGCAGCCGATAAGTGTGGGCGTTTGAAGGCGAGTGCCAACGAGTCGCAAGACTCACAGGCTTTCGGGCCTGCAAACGCTCACGGTAAAAGAAGTGAAGTTCACTTCGATTCCGTTGAGTAGATTTTCAAGATCGAACTGAAGAGTTTGATCCTGGCTCAGATTGAACGCTGGCGGCATGCCTTACACATGCAAGTCGAACGGCAGCACGGGAGCAATCCTGGTGGCGAGTGGCGAACGGGTGAGTAATATATCGGAACGTGCCCAGTGATGGGGGATAGCCCGGCGAAAGCCGGATTAATACCGCATACGACCTACGGGTGAAAGCAGGGGATCGCAAGACCTTGCGTCATTGGAGCGGCCGATATCAGATTAGCTTGTTGGTGGGGTAAAAGCCTACCAAGGCGACGATCTGTAGCTGGTCTGAGAGGACGACCAGCCACACTGGGACTGAGACACGGCCCAGACTCCTACGGGAGGCAGCAGTGGGGAATTTTGGACAATGGGCGCAAGCCTGATCCAGCCATGCCGCGTGCGGGAAGAAGGCCTTCGGGTTGTAAACCGCTTTTGTCAGGGAAGAAACGGTCTGCGCCAATACCGCGGACTAATGACGGTACCTGAAGAATAAGCACCGGCTAACTACGTGCCAGCAGCCGCGGTAATACGTAGGGTGCAAGCGTTAATCGGAATTACTGGGCGTAAAGCGTGCGCAGGCGGTTATGCAAGACAGATGTGAAATCCCCGGGCTCAACCTGGGAACTGCATTTGTGACTGCATGACTTGAGTACGGTAGAGGGGGATGGAATTCCGCGTGTAGCAGTGAAATGCGTAGATATGCGGAGGAACACCGATGGCGAAGGCAATCCCCTGGACCTGTACTGACGCTCATGCACGAAAGCGTGGGGAGCAAACAGGATTAGATACCCTGGTAGTCCACGCCCTAAACGATGTCAACTGGTTGTTGGGAGGGTTTCTTCTCAGTAACGAAGCTAACGCGTGAAGTTGACCGCCTGGGGAGTACGGCCGCAAGGTTGAAACTCAAAGGAATTGACGGGGACCCGCACAAGCGGTGGATGATGTGGTTTAATTCGATGCAACGCGAAAAACCTTACCTACCCTTGACATGCCAGGAACTTGCCAGAGATGGCTTGGTGCTCGAAAGAGAGCCTGGACACAGGTGCTGCATGGCCGTCGTCAGCTCGTGTCGTGAGATGTTGGGTTAAGTCCCGCAACGAGCGCAACCCTTATCATTAGTTGCTACGCAAGGGCACTCTAATGAGACTGCCGGTGACAAACCGGAGGAAGGTGGGGATGACGTCAGGTCATCATGGCCCTTATGGGTAGGGCTACACACGTCATACAATGGCCGGTACAGAGGGCTGCCAACCCGCGAGGGGGAGCTAATCCCAGAAAACCGGTCGTAGTCCGGATCGCAGTCTGCAACTCGACTGCGTGAAGTCGGAATCGCTAGTAATCGCGGATCAGCTTGCCGCGGTGAATACGTTCCCGGGTCTTGTACACACCGCCCGTCACACCATGGGAGCGGGTTCTGCCAGAAGTAGTTAGCCTAACCGCAAGGGGGGCGATTACCACGGCAGGGTTCGTGACTGGGGTGAAGTCGTAACAAGGTAGCCGTATCGGAAGGTGCGGCTGGATCACCTCCTTTCTGGATAATGCACTCAAATTCTTGCGCCCACTCTTATCGGCTGTCGTTGAACACAGTGTGTGAAACGTGGCCCGGCTGAACCAGATTTCTGGAATTCGCTGCTCGCGAGTTCGGAACCGAGGGTGTAATACCCTTCGTGATTCACCGTGATGAGTGAAGGGTCTGTAGCTCAGTTGGTTAGAGCACCGTCTTGATAAGGCGGGGGTCGTTGGTTCGAGACCAACCAGACCCACCATCTCCACGGGGGATTAGCTCAGCTGGGAGAGCACCTGCTTTGCAAGCAGGGGGTCGTCGGTTCGATCCCGTCATCCTCCACCACTCCCACTCCATCATCAGACACCCAAGAAATCCTGGCGATTCCTTGGGTGTCTGATCGAAAGATCGGCTGTTGTTCTTTAACAATTCGTAGAGTCAAATCAGAGTTGCCGGCGTCAACGCTACAACGCGTTCCGTCGCGCCGGCAGCATTTTTGATTGCGTCAACAGACTTCAATTCGCAAGAATTGAAGCTCGGCATAACGCGTAATACTCAAACAGAGTTCCTTGACGATGCCACCGACCGTGAAAGCGCGGCGCTGGCGTCAAAGTTATAGGGTCAAGTGAATAAGTGCATGTGGTGGATGCCTTGGCGATTACAGGCGACGAAGGACGTGATAGCCTGCGATAAGCTTCGGGGAGCTGGCAAATTAGCTTTGATCCGGAGATTTCCGAATGGGGAAACCCACCCTTAGGGGTATCGCATGATGAATACATAGTCATGCGAGGCGAACCGGGTGAACTGAAACATCTCAGTAGCTCGAGGAATAGACATCAACCGAGATTCCGAAAGTAGTGGCGAGCGAAATCGGAACAGCCTGCACGTTTTAGCCATCGGCTTATCAGAACAGCCTGGAAAGGCTGGCCATAGCGGGTGATAGCCCCGTATGAAAAAAGCCGGTGGTGGAACTAGGCGTGCGACAAGTAGGGCGGGACACGTGTAATCCTGTCTGAATATGGGGGGACCATCCTCCAAGGCTAAATACTCGTAATCGACCGATAGTGAACTAGTACCGTGAGGGAAAGGCGAAAAGAACCCCGGGAGGGGAGTGAAATAGATCCTGAAACCGCATGCATACAAACAGTCGGAGCCTGGAAACGGGTGACGGCGTACCTTTTGTATAATGGGTCAGCGACTTACATTCAGTGGCGAGGTTAACCGAATAGGGAAGCCGTAGAGAAATCGAGTCCGAATAGGGCGTTCAGTCGCTGGGTGTAGACCCGAAACCAAGTGATCTATCCATGGCCAGGATGAAGGTGAGGTAACACTTACTGGAGGTCCGAACCGACTAGTGTTGCAAAACTAGCGGATGAGCTGTGGATAGGGGTGAAAGGCTAAACAAACTTGGAAATAGCTGGTTCTCTCCGAAAACTATTTAGGTAGTGCCTCAAGTATTACCATCGGGGGTAGAGCACTGTTATGGCTAGGGGGTCATGGCGACTTACCAAACCATTGCAAACTCCGAATACCGATGAGTACAGCTTGGGAGACAGTGCACCGGGTGCTAACGTCCGGACACAAGAGGGAAACAACCCAGACCGCCAGCTAAGGTCCCCAAAATTGGCTAAGTGGGAAACGAAGTGGGAAGGCTAAAACAGTCAGGATGTTGGCTTAGAAGCAGCCATCATTTAAAGAAAGCGTAATAGCTCACTGATCGAGTCGTCCTGCGCGGAAGATGTAACGGGGCTAAGCCAGTTACCGAAGCTGCGGATGTGCGCGTAAGCGTACGTGGTAGGAGAGCGTTCTGTAAGCCTGTGAAGGTGGGTTGTGAAGCCTGCTGGAGGTATCAGAAGTGCGAATGCTGACATGAGTAGCGTTAAAGGGGGTGAAAAGCCCCCTCGCCGAAAGCGCAAGGTTTCCTACGCAACGTTCATCGGCGTAGGGTGAGTCGGTCCCTAAGGCGAGGCAGAGATGCGTAGCTGATGGGAAACAGGTCAATATTCCTGTACCGATGTGTAGTGCGATGTGGGGACGGAGAAGGTTAGCTCAGCCGGCTGTTGGAGTCCGGTTCAAGCCTGTAGTCGTGCCTGGTAGGCAAATCCGCCAGGCTTAGATGAGGGGTGATAACGAGGAAGCTTGCTTCCGAAGTGAGTGATACCCTGCTTCCAGGAAAAGCCACTAAGCTTCAGCTGCACACGACCGTACCGCAAACCGACACTGGTGCGCGAGATGAGTATTCTAAGGCGCTTGAGAGAACTCTGGAGAAGGAACTCGGCAAATTGACACCGTAACTTCGGAAGAAGGTGTGCCTTTAGTAGGTGATCCATTTACTTGGTGAGCCCAACGAGGCCGCAGAGAATCGGTGGCTGCGACTGTTTATTAAAAACACAGCACTCTGCAAAGACGAAAGTCGACGTATAGGGTGTGACGCCTGCCCGGTGCTGGAAGATTAAATGATGGGGTGCAAGCTCTTGACTGAAGTCCCAGTAAACGGCGGCCGTAACTATAACGGTCCTAAGGTAGCGAAATTCCTTGTCGGGTAAGTTCCGACCTGCACGAATGGCGTAACGATGGCCACACTGTCTCCTCCAGAGACTCAGCGAAGTTGAAATGTTTGTGATGATGCAATCTCCCCGCGGAAAGACGGAAAGACCCCATGAACCTTTACTGTAGCTTTACATTGGACTTTGAACAGATCTGTGTAGGATAGGTGGGAGGCTTTGAAGCGGTGCCGCTAGGTGTCGTGGAGCCAACGTTGAAATACCACCCTGGTGTGTTTGAGGTTCTAACCTTGGCCCGTTATCCGGGTTGGGGACAGTGTATGGTAGGCAGTTTGACTGGGGCGGTCTCCTCCCAAAGCGTAACGGAGGAGTTCGAAGGTACGCTAGGCACGGTCGGAAATCGTGCTGATAGTGCATAGGCATAAGCGTGCTTGACTGCGAGACTGACAAGTCGAGCAGGTACGAAAGTAGGACTAAGTGATCCGGTGGTTCTGTATGGAAGGGCCATCGCTCAACGGATAAAAGGTACTCTGGGGATAACAGGCTGATACCGCCCAAGAGTTCATATCGACGGCGGTGTTTGGCACCTCGATGTCGGCTCATCTCATCCTGGGGCTGTAGCCGGTCCCAAGGGTATGGCTGTTCGCCATTTAAAGAGGTACGTGAGCTGGGTTTAAAACGTCGTGAGACAGTTTGGTCCCTATCTTCCGTGGGCGCTGCAAGATTGAGAGAGCCTGCTCCTAGTACGAGAGGACCGGAGTGGACGCACCTCTGGTGTATCGGTTGTCACGCCAGTGGCATTGCCGAGTAGCTAAGTGCGGAAGAGATAACCGCTGAAAGCATCTAAGCGGGAAACTCGTCTCAAGATGAGTCTTGCCGGGGCCTTGAGCCCCCTGAAGAGTCGTTCGAGACCAGGACGTTGATAGGCCGGGTGTGGAAGCGCAGTAATGCGTTAAGCTAACCGGTACTAATTGCTCGTGAGGCTTGACCCTATAACTTTGACGTGGTTCATAGAACAGACGTCAAGGTGTGTTATGCCCTCTGTGGCGCAATCAAGAATCTGATTTTCACTGCACTGATGGTGCGGTTGACTCTACGAATTGTCTGTCTTGCATTCAGCGCAAGGCAGCGACCGGTTAAGCCTGATGACCATAGCGAGGTGGTCCCACTCCTTCCCATCCCGAACAGGACAGTGAAACGCCTCAGCGCCGATGATAGTGCGGGTTCCCGTGTGAAAGTAGGACATTGTCAGGCTATTATCTGAAGAGCCCCCACCGCCTGCGGTTGGGGGCTTTTTCTATGGCGCCGGAGAATTGACACTAGACTCAGGGCATGTGTTTGATGGCCAGCGCTGCTGCTGCGTCGGGGGTTTGCACTGCAAGCGGGTCGACCAATACAGTCGTGCCAAATAGCGAGTCGGCGAGTTCGCGCTCGCGGTGCCCGACAAGCCCGAGAAACTCCTCTGCACCTTTCATCGCCTTGAACGCATCGAAGCCAGCCTCCAGGAATCTTTGCAGTTCAGCCAAACCGGCGCTTCGCGCCGGGCCGCGCATGACCCTAAGTGTCTGACGCAGGAGGGGCTTGCGTGTGTACCGATCGAGCGTGGCGCCGATCTCGAGGGTCAAAGTGATCTGGAGTTCGCGCTGCGTGCGGTGCCCGGTGGTCTGCCATGCCCGCATGTACGACCGCGCATCGAGACTATGGTGCAGCAGATGGCTCCCCATTTCGCTGTCCAGCGACTCTGAGATGGCGTGCAGCTGTGCAAGGATCCGGACCGCATGGACAAGTTCGGTCGGGAAGAGGCGCACGACTGCGGGCGCCACACGCATGAACTGCGCGTCACGCTGGCTGAAGTCGCTCGGCCCGTACAGCTCGTCGAGGAAGAAGCGTGCCGCCGCGCCATACCGCTGTGAGGCGAGCAGGTCTGCGTAGGTGCGGGTGAATCGCTGTTGTTGATAGCACTTCAGGGCCCGTACCGCGGCCTGCAACTTCGGATCGGTCTCGCGCCGTCTGCGTTCCGCGGCCACCTGCAACAGATGCTCGATGATCGATGCCCGGGCTTCGATCATCAAGTGTGGGCAGCGACCGCCGCGCGGATGCGCTCTCTTGAAGCGGATGTCGAGCACCTCGGGTTCATGAGGCCGATGCGGGCAATGCGCTAGTCTTGGGCATGCGACCATGCTACACACAGGGCTCGGCAATGCTGGCAGCGCTTCGACCCTGGACTTCGCTTGCCCTCTGCACTCAGCCCCTGCGCTTCGATTCCATGCTGGCACGCCTGCAACAGTTCACGACCCTCGCGCTAGTTGCAATTGCGATTGCCTGCGCAGCCTTTCTTGCGAGTCGCGGGAAGCCGTTCTGGGCCTTTGCTGCGGTTGCACTTGTGGCCGCTGGCCATGCGATCCTCCTCGCCTTCGAGTTCCTGTTTCTCGCCAGCGCCAACCGCGAAGACCCGGCGCCTGCCGCAACCGCAGGCGAGCTGATCGGCGCGTGGTGGGGGGAAGTGCTCATCGCAGCTCAGGTCTTTTGCTGGCACCAGCCGTTTCGCTCAACGGTGCAGCCCGATCACCTGCCGACAGTAGCAGGCAGGCCGATCGGCATCGTCTTCGTGCACGGGTTCGTCTGCAATCGCGGGCTGTGGAACCCCTGGCTGAAGCGGCTGCGCCAGCTCGAGGTTCCGTTCGTTGCGGTCAACCTCGAGCCGATCTTCGGATCGATCGACCGCTACGTGCCGATCATCGAACAGGCTGTTCAACGCGTCGAGGCTGCAACGGCGACGCGCCCGTTGATCGTCGCTCACAGCATGGGCGGGCTTGCCGTTCGTGCCTGGCTCGATGCCTGCCAGGCCGACGCGCGGGTGCGCCGTGTCATCACGATCGGGACACCTCACCGAGGAACGCTGCTCGCGCGCTTCGCCTGCGCGCCCAACGCAGGGCAGATGCAACTGCGCAGCCGCTGGCAACAGGCACTGGCGGAGCGCGAACCCCGCTCCCGCTATGCGAAGTTCACCTGCTTCTACAGCCATTGCGACAACATCGTCGTCCCGGCATCCAACGGAACCTTGCCTGGCGCCGACAACCGGCATGTCCATGGCGTCGCGCACGTTCAACTGGCACGCGAGGAGATCGTGCTTTGCGAGGTGTTGCGTCAAGCGGCGATCCAGGTGCCGCTGCCCGACCGGAGCGGGGCCGGCTAGAACACGCGGTCCGTTGCCAGTCTTGCCTCCGCTGCCAGCTCAGTTGCATCGGCCACCTGCCCGTAGTACGGCGCAAAGTCGGGCGCGGTGGCGGCGATCAGTTGTCGAAACGAATCGATCACGAAGTAGCTTGCCTGATAACTGTCGATCTTGTAGCGCGTGCGCATGATCCGCTTCAGATCGAAACCGAGACGCTGCGGCCGGGAGCTGGTCACGCTGTAGCGCAACTCGCCGGCGGACGAGAGGATGCCCGCTCCGTACGCGCGCAAGCCGGCCGGCGTGTCGATCAGGCCGAACTCGACCGTGTACCAGTACAGCCGGGCCAGGTACTCGCACGCCTGCAGGCGACCTGCCTTCAGCCCACCCGCGCCATAGGCCTGCATGTAGTCGGCGAACATCGGGTTGAACAGCAGCGGCACATGACCGAACAGGTCATGAAACACGTCGGGCTCGACGACATAGTCGAACTCGGCAGGGCTGCGCAACCATTCCGTGACGGGAAACCTGCGCTGCGCGAGCAACGCGAAGAAGGCTTCTTCCGGGATCAGTCCCGGCACGGCAACGACCTGCCATCGCGTGGCCTTGTGCAGCGCGTCCGACAGCTCGTCGAAGCGCGGAATCCTGCGCGGGTCACCCAGATGTCGAACCGCTTCGATGAACTCGTCGCATGCAAGCCCGGGCAACTGTGCCACCTGGCGTGCGTACAGGCGCCGGTAGAGGTCGTGGTCCACCGCCGTGTAGTGTTCCCACGACTGATCGCAGGTGAAGTCGCTGCGTGCACTGGCATAGTCGCCGCGTGGTGGTCGTTCACCGGTGCCGTAGGTGACTGGCGCCACGCCTCGATTCACTGCCTTCGCATCGGGCTTCTGCGCGGCGCTCATGCCGAGCTCGTGTCCTTCAGGACGCCGCGCCGAACCTGGTCGAGTTCGATGCTCTCGAACAGGGCGCGGAAGTTGCCTTCGCCGAAGCCCTGGTCGCCCTTGCGCTGGATGACTTCGAAGAAGATCGGCCCGATCACGGTCTGCGTGAAGACCTGCAGCAGCAGTTCGTTCGGCGCACCCTGGTGCGTCGCGCCGTCGATCAGGATGCGCAGCCGACGCAACTCGTCGAGGTTCTCGCCGTGGTTCGGCAGCCGCCGATCGACGAGGTCGTAGTAGGTGTCGATCGTGTCCTGGAACGCCACCCCGCTCGCCTTCATGCCGTCGACCGTGGCGTAGATGTCGTCGGTGCCGAGCGCGATGTGCTGGATGCCCTCGCCGTGGTACAGGGCCAGGTATTCGGCGATCTGGCTCTTGTCGTCAGAGCTCTCGTTGATCGGGATGCGAATCTTGCCGCAGGGGCTCGTCATCGCCTTGCTCTTCAGCCCCGTCAGCTTGCCCTCGATGTCGAAGTAGCGGACTTCCCTGAAGTTGAACAACCGCTCGTAGAAATCGGCCCACTCCTTCATGCGGCCGCGGTGCACGTTGTGCGTCAGGTGATCGATGTAGGTCAGGCCGACGCCTTTGGGCGCGGAGTCGGCGCCGACGATCGGCACGAAGTCCACGTCATAGATGCTGATGTTGCCGATCGCGCCGGGTGCCTCGCCGCCCTTGCCCTGCCAGCGGTCAACGAAGTAGATCAGCGAGTCGCCGATGCCCTTGATTGCCGGGATGTTCAGCTCCATCGGCCCGGTCCGGTTGTCGAAGCCCCAGGCACCGAGTTCGAGGGCGCGTGCATAAGCCCGGGCCGCGTCGTCGACACGAAACGCCATCGCGCAGACGCTGGGCCCGTGCAGCCGAGCGAATCGCTGCGCGAACGAATCCGGCTCGGCATTGATGATGAAGTTGACTTCACCCTGGCGATACAGCGTGACCTTCTTGTGACGATGCCGGGCCATCGCGGTGAAGCCCATCTGTTCGAACAGCCTGCCGAGCCCGGCGGGGTCCGGCGCGGCGTATTCGACGAACTCGAATCCGGCGGTGCCCATCGGGTTGTCCCAGGGGGTGAACTGCATGCGCTGTCTCCTCTCGCGGCGCGGGGCGGGTCTGAATGCCCAGCCGGACACTACCGGCGCTGCGGATCGATTGACTGTTGTCCCGGAGCTGCGTTCGGTGTCCGCCGCGGCGCCGCCATCTTAGTGGCGAGTCAGGATCACCGCGAGTTCGGCAGAGCCGTTTGCGTGCGGCACCCGTCGATACGGCGGTTTCGGCCAATCCCACAACGGAGCCGGAAACAGGGCGCGCATGCCGTGAATATGGCTGTGGTAGGGCGGGCCGACGATGAAGCCCTCGCTTCCCCCGTCGCGCGGCGCCTGCATGAACAGCGCGAACAGGCGCCCTCCCGGGCGCAGCCATGTGTGGAGCTGCGCAGCGTAGGTCGTCCAGTGATCGGGATGCAATGCACACAGGCAGGTCTGCTCGTACACCGCGGCCAGCGGCACGGCGGGCCGCCAGGTGAGCACGTCGGCCTGCACGAGCTCGGCGCGAAGCTGCCGCGCAGCCAGGCGTTGCCGCGTCAGTGCCACGGCTGCAGGCGTGTAGTCGATCGCCACCACGTCGCACCCTGCTGCTGCGAGCGCTTCCACCTCGTGGCCCGAGCCGCAGCCTGGCACGGCAATCGCCCCGGCCTGCACGTCGATCGCGCCTTCGGCAAGCCACTGCTCCAGCTGCGGGCTGACGCCGCCGCGGTCCCAGGGCGTCTCGCAGGTTTCGAAGCGTTGCTGCCAGAACGCGAGGTCGGGGCCGTGGAGGACGGGGCGGGGAGGTTTGGCGGGTTGATTCATTCGACCAGTGTAGGACGCTGCGAGCCCTGCGCCGTCGGGCCATGCTCTCCCCAGGATGGCCATCTTTGCAGTCTGCAATCTGGGCGTAAGCCGCCCATCAGGCTCGGCTGATGACGGAGAGCATTCGGCCAACAACGGCTACTCGAGCGCCTTCAGCTGACCGCTCAGTTCGGACTTCAAGGAGTCACTCGACTCCAACGAGTGACCGATGGCAGGCGAACTTGAAGCTACCTCCGGCATCAACGTCGATGCTGTTCACGGTTCGTTCACGGGGAGCCAACCCCCGCAAGCCCGCACAGCTACTCGCTCTTCAGCCGTCGCGCTCCTTCGAGGAGCGGGTGCCACCCGAACACGAGCGTGACCATGAAGTTGTCCATGCGAAGGGCGGTCGGATCGCTGCTGCTGTTCAAGGTCGACTTGTAGCCGACGGTGAGGTTCAGGTTGTCGTTGACCTGATAGCCGAGCGTGAGGCCGACGCCCCAGTTGTTCAGCTTTGCGCCTTCGACCCCGTTGATGCTCGCCTTGCCACCGTTGTACCAGGAGGCATCGAGCGCGCCCCAGAAGCGTTCGGTGAAGTCGCGCGTCAGATGCGCGTCCAGCTGGAACAGCGGATCGGTCTTCAGGGTCTGCCCGACGTAGTCGTTGTTGTTCCCGAACAGCCAGACGGCGGGCAGCAACTCCAGCGTCGTGCGCTGGCCCGGCACCCACGGGCCGAGCTGCCAGACGACCGGTGCGCCCACGCGCCCATACCAGCGGTTCTGGCCGATGTTCAGCGGTTGGCTGCTGTCGTAGTTGCCGATCGGCAGCGCCAGGTCGGCGAGCAGGTCGACCGAGAAACCCGGCTCGTAGCGCAGCACGTCCGGAATGTTCTGCTGCGCCTTCGGCCCGATGAGGTTGACGTTGAACTCGAGCGTCGGGTCGCCAAAGCCGTTGGTCGACTCGTTGAACGCCCTGCCGACCACCGTGACCTCGCCCGAGACCCGGCCCATGGGCACGATGATCGCGGCCATCGCCGAACGCTCGCCCAGCGTGAACGTGCGCGCGTAACCCGTCATGGCGATGGTCGCATCGACCTTGCCGCCCGGCGCCACGAGGTGGGCGGGGTCGAACGGGTTGGTGTTGCCGCTCAAGGACTGGAGGATGAACGGCACCGCATTGGCGTCCGACAGCGTCTTCCAGTAGAAGCGCCCCGGCACCTGGGCCAGGGCCTGCGGCGGGCAGAGCACGCCGAGCGCAAGCATCGCTGCGCCGGCACAGCGGATGAAGGCAACAGGCCTCATCGAACTTGCGTCGTTTCTAACCGCATCACTCATCGCATCACTCATGGCATCACCTTCGTTGTTGACCCACCCGCCGGGGCGGCGGGGTTCACGGCTTGGGCTCGGCCGTCATGTCCTTGGGCGGCACGAACTGCCGCTTGGTCGTCAGCGGCGGGTAGCCCGGGTCGTCCGGCACCCGTGGCGGCAACTGGTCGTACAGCGTCTCGTTTATCGTGCGGCTCGGCATCACGACCTTGTTCTTGCGCCCGAAGTCGTCCCACAGCGCAACCATCGCCTTGACTCTCTCGGGCTGCTTGTCGGCGAGATCGTTGCGCTCGGCAGGGTCGGTCGCGAGGTCGAACAACTCCCAGTCACCCTTGCCCATCGGCTTGACCTGTGCGCGCAGCTTCCAGTTGCCCTGCCGGACGGCCCGGTTGCCGAAGAGTTCCCAGGCCAGGTAGTCCTGCGCGGTGCGCGGCGACTCGGCCTGCCCGGCCAGCACCGGGCCCCAGGACTTGCCCAGCAGCGGCAGCGCCTCGCGCCCGCCCACGGTCTTGGGGTAGGTGGCGCCGGCCACCTCGAGCATGGTCGGCATGATGTCGGCCACGTGCATCACGCCATGGTTGATGCTGCCCTTGGTCCGCTTGACGGCCGGGCCGCTGACGATCAGCGCATTGCGGATGCCGCCCTCGGCCATCCAGCCCTTGTACTGGCTGAAAGGCGTCATCGATACCTGCGCCCACATCGGACCGTAGCCGACGTACGAGCCGGGGTCGCCCCAGGCGTTGGGATGGGTCTGCGACCAGTTGATCGCGGCAAACAGGTAGTCGCGCGAGCCTGGCGAGCCGGCGATCAGCTTGAACAGGTCGGTGCCCTCGGCGCCGTTGTCGCCGAAGACGACGAAGATCGTGTTCTCGTATTCGCCGATCTTCTTCAGGTGGTCGATCAGCCGCCCGACGTGGAAGTCCATGTTCTCCACCATGCCGGCATACAGCTCCATCTTCTTGCCCAGCACGGCGCGCGTCGCCGGCGCCAGCAGCGTGGGGTCGGGCACGAACCACATGCGCTCGGCGAGCTGCGTGCCTGCGGGCTGGATGCCCATCTCGACCTGCCGTTTCAGCCGTTCCTGGCGCACCGCGTCCCAGCCCTTGTCGTACTCGCCGACATGGCGGTTGCGCCAGTCCTTGGGCAGGTGGAAAGGATCGTGCGGTGCCTGGTGCGAGACGTAGGCGAAGAAGGGCTTGCCGCTGCCGCGGTTGGAGTCGATGTATCCGATCAGCTTGTCGGTGTAGGTCTTGGTCGCGTAGTAGTCGTCGGGCAGCTTCGTCAGGTAGCGGCCGTCCTCGGTGAAGGTCGACTTCGGCGACGCGGCGGTGAAGTTCGTCATGTCCCAGTAGCTGCCGGCGCCGTCGAGCAGCGAGAAGTCGCGCTCGAAGCCGCGCGCCCGCGGAATCAGCTCGGGCGCCTTGCCCAGGTGCCACTTGCCCACCATGTAGGTGTGGTAGCCGGCGTCCTTCAGCAGCTGCGACAGCGTCGCGACACGGTCGTTGAGGTAGCCCTCGTAGCCGACGGCGCCGCGCTGGTTGGGCGCCGTCCACTCGTCCATGTTGCCCAGGCCGTTGAGGTGCGTGTCGACACCGCTGAGCAGCATCGAGCGCGTGGGCGAGCAACTGGCGTGGGTGTAGAAGTTCGTGAAGCGCACGCCCTCCTTCGCCAGCGAATCGAGGTTCGGCGTCCTGATCTCGCCGCCGAACGAGCCCATGTCGGCGAAGCCGAGGTCGTCGCCGAGGATGACGACGATGTTCGGGCGGCGAGTCGTCTCGGCGGCAACAGAAATCGCGGGCAAGGCGAGCGCGGCCAGCATGCCGATGATGCACGGTATCTTCAGCCACCGAGCCAAGTTGCCCGAGTCTGTGGCGGTGCCGCGCGTGGCGCGCGGCGGCTTGATCTGCATGACCCCTGCCCTCCCAACGGCTCATCAATGCTCAGTCGTAGCGCCTCGGCATAGCGCTCGAGAGCGAGCGATCGACACAGGCGAAGCGCCTGCCCATCGCCGCTCTTTCACCTGTCGAGAGCCGGTTCGGCTGCTCTGCTTGCAGACCGGTGAGCGACCTAGCGCTTCGTGCATAGGTCGAGGCCAGTCGATGCGCCTGCGATCAATTCGCGTGTCTGGCGGAGTCATTCGCGACAACGGGTCGGTGCGCAGTTGACCGACCTTTACCAGCCCACAACCGCTGACGCGTTTGCCCTTCTTGCCCTTGTTGCCCTTCTTGAAATGCGCGACCGGACACTGCGACGGCTTAGTTTCGGGCGAGACCTCGGGATGGTCTATCGGAATTCCGCAGAATGCGAGGATGGTGAAGCCCAGCGTCAACCTCGTCCGACCTGCGGTGACGGTCCATGAATTCAGCGACCCCACAGACGCCAACGCAGGCATCGAGTTGATCGATCAGGATGCTGTGCAGCTTCAGTCGAAGACATTGCGGGTGCGACGAGTGATCGTCCGTCTCGAGGCCGCGACGGTCATATCGCACTCGGTCAACCTTCGGGTGCGGACCCATACACGCGTTCTTGAGGGCCAACTCGCCTACGTCACGTTCGGCCCGGAGGCGACGGGGACGGTCAACGGAATGCCGGTTCGACCCGGAATGATGCTGGGCGCGGCGCCGGACGCTGAGGCCCGGTTCGTTGTCGACGCAGGCTGGGAGAGCATGACCTTCATGCTCAGGCCGCAGGACATCAGGGCGCATCTGAAGGCGCGGCGACGCGGGAGTGAGGTTCGTCGGCCGCACGGTTTGGAGGCACTGCAGGTCAACCCGGAAAGGGCTCTCGCGCTGTTCGAGTGGGGCAAGCTCCTGGTGGACACCGCCGCGCACCAGCCGTCCCTCTTCAACGACTGGGAGCAGGAGCGGGTCGCAGCCCAGGTCGAGTTGGTCGAGACTCTCCTGGCAACCCTCAGTGGGGCCAGCGACTTCCAGCCCACCCGAAGCGATCGAACGCGGCAGGCACAGAGCCTTACGGTGAAGACCGCCGAGGACTACGCCCTGTCGCACGCCGGCGAACCACTCTATGTGACGGACCTGTGTAGAGCAGCCGCAGTGAGCGAGCGCACATTGGAATACGCGTTCAAGGAGGTCCTGGCATTGACGCCTGTGGCCTATCTGCTGCGATTGAGACTGCACCGGGTGCGCCAGGCGCTCTTCGCGGCAACGCCGGGATCGACGACTGTTTCGGCCGAGGCGCTCAACTGGGGCTTCTGGCACTTCGGCGAGTTTTCGCGCGCCTACAAGGAGTGTTTCGGCGAGTTGCCATCCGAGACCCTGCGCAGCAGCCGCGTCGAGCCACCGCGCTAGGCGGCGTGCTACCTGCCGGCCCAAGTCACTCCTCCTCGGGACGCAGGCGCCAGTACGCAAAGCAGAGATCTTGAGGCCCCTGCCTCGGGAGGCCGATGTTCGGTTCACCTGTTGCTGGAGGCTCAAATCAGGTCTTGCCACAGACGGCCGCCAGGAGAAGGATCGCTCGTCGTCACATTGCTGACGCTCGGCGTGCCCGACTCGAACTTACCCAACGGGTCGGATGCCGGCATTGCCGCCGCGCGGCTGAGCGGCGGCAATGTGGTCTTTGGGGCTCGTGTCAACTGCAAATGCGGCACGGCGGCCCGTAAACTAGGCGCCTTTGGCCCTCTCGTCACCCATGCTGAGCTTCCAGCAAATCATCCAGCGCCTGCAAGGCTATTGGGCCAAGCAGGGCTGCGCCCTGCTGCAACCCTACGACATGGAGGTCGGTGCCGGCACAAGCCACACGGCGACGTTCCTGCGCGCCCTCGGACCCGAGCCGTGGAAAGCCGCCTACGTGCAGCCCAGCCGCCGCCCGAAGGACGGCCGCTATGGCGAGAACCCGAACCGCCTGCAGCACTACTACCAGTACCAGGTGGTCCTGAAACCCGCGCCGGCAGACATCCTCGAGCTCTACCTCGGCTCGCTCGAGGCGCTTGGCTTCGACCTGAAGGTCAACGACATCCGCTTCGTCGAAGACGACTGGGAGAACCCGACGCTCGGTTGCTGGGGCCTGGGCTGGGAAGTCTGGCTGAACGGCATGGAGGTCACGCAGTTCACCTACTTCCAGCAGGTCGGCGGCATCGACTGCAAGCCGATCACCGGCGAGATCACCTACGGCCTGGAGCGCCTGGCGATGTACCTGCAGGGCGTGGACAGCGTCTACAAGCTCAGCTGGACCGACGGGCTCAGCTACGGTGACGTGTACCTGCAGAACGAAGCAGGAGCAGAGCGCCTACAACTTCGAGCACAGCGACGTCGCCTTCCTGCTCCACGCGTTCGGCGCCCACGAGGCGCAGAGCCAACACCTGATGAAGCAGCAGCTCGCGCTGCCGGCCTATGAGCAGCTGCTCAAGGCGGGCCACAGCTTCAACCTGCTCGATGCGCGCGGCGCGATCAGCGTCACCGAGCGTGCCGCCTACATCGGCCGCATCCGCAACCTGGCGCGCGCGGTGGCGCAGAGCTACCTCGAGAGCCGCGCCCGGCTTGGCTTCCCGATGGCGCCCAGGGCCTGGGCCGACGAGGTGCTGGCCCAGCTCGAGAAGCAGCGCGAACAGAAGAAGGCCGCCTGATGACGACCCCCAAGCTCACTTCGTTCGCCGCCCCCCGTGGGGGTTCGCAGTCGGCTTGGGAGCGGCCCGGCGCCGACTGCGTATGACGACGAAGAACGTGCTCGTCGAGCTGTTCGTCGAAGAACTTCCGCCGAAGGCGCTGCGCGCGCTCGGCGAGGCGTTCGCCGAGGCCGTGTCGGACGGCCTGGTCGGGCAGCGGCTGAAGCAGGCCGCCCGCGACTGGACGGCCTACGCGAGTCCGCGGCGCCTCGCGGTCCACGTGCCGAAGGTGGCCGAGCATGCCGCCGATCGTGCCGAGTCGGTCAAGCTGATGCCGGTCGTCGGTCGGACTGGGCGCCGATGGCCAGGCGACGCCGGCGTTGTTGAAGAAGCTCGCTGCGCTCGGCGCCGATGCGACGGCCGTCGCCACAGCTGAAGCGGCAGCAGGACGGCAAGGCCGAGGCGCTGTTCCTCGAGCGCACGGTCAGGGGAGCCACGCTCGCCGAGGGGCTGCAGAGCGCTCTGGACCAGGCGATCGCCAGGCTGCCGATCCCGAAGGTGATGCAGTACCAGCTCGCCGACGGCTGGACGAGCGTGAACTTCGTGCGCCCGGCGCATGGCCTGGTGGCGCTGCACGGCGCGAATCTGGTGCCGGTGCGTGCGCTCGGGCTCGAGGCGGGACGCCACACTCAGGGCCACCGCTTCGAAGCGCAGATGACGCCGGTGGTGCTGCAGGATGCCGACCATTACGCGCGCCAGCTCGAGGAGCAGGGCGCGGTGATCGCGAGTTTCGCCGGCGCGGCGCGGCGAGATCGTGCGCCAGCTCCAGGCCGCGGCGGCGAAGGAAGGCCTACGCGCCGATCGAAGACGCCGCACTGCTCGACGAGGTGACGGCGCTGGTCGAACGGCCGAACGTGCTGCTGTGCCGATTCGACGAGTCCTTCCTCGAGGTGCCGCCCGAGTGCCTGATCCTGACGATGAAGGCGAACCAGAAGTATTTCCCTCTGCTCGATGCCGAGGGCGGGCTGACGAACCGCTTCCTCGTGGTGTCCAACATCCGGCCTGACGATGCGAGCCGGGTGATCGAAGGCAACGAGCGCGTCGTGCGGCCGCGCCTGGCGGACGCGAGGTTCTTTTTCGACCAGGACCGCAAGAAGACGCTGGCCTCGCGCGTGCCGGCGCTCGACAAGGTGGTCTACCACGGCAAGCTCGGCACGCAGGGCGAGCGCGTGAAGCGAGTCAGGGCCATCGCACGCGAGATCGCGCGGCAGCTCGGCGGCGAGGCGGCCGCGGCGCAGGCCGAACGGGCGGCGATGCTCGCCAAGGCCGACCTTCTGACCGACATGGTCGGCGAGTTCCCCGAGCTGCAGGGCACGATGGGCTGCTACTACGCGCGCCACGACGGCGAGAGCGACGAAATCGCCTTGGCGATCGAAGACCACTACAGGCCGCGCTTTGCCGGAGATGGCCTGCCGCGCAATGCGACCGGCGTCGCGCTCGCGCTGGCCGACAAGCTCGAGACGCTGGCCGGCCTGTTCGGCATCGGCCAGGTTCCTACGGGCGACAAGGACCCCTTCGCGCTGAGGCGCCACGCGCTGGGCGTGATCCGCCTCGCGATCGAGCGCGAGCTGCCGCTGGAACTGCCGCACCTCGTCGCGACGGCGTTCGCCGCGTTCCCGGCCAGCCACGGCCAGGCCCACGCCGAGGTGGGCTTCTTCCTGCGCGAGAGGCTCGTCGGCTACCTGCGCGATGCGGGGTACAGCGCACAGGAGGTGGAGGCGGTGATCGAAGCCCGGCCGCTGCGCTGGGCCGAGTTCCCGCATCGCCTTGCGGCGGTGCGCGCCTTCGCGCTGTTGCCCGAGGCCGCGGCGCTGGCCGCGGCGAACAAGCGCATCGCGAACATCCTGAAGAAGTCCGACAGCCCGGCCGGCGCCTTCTCGGTCGCTGCTTTGGTCGAGCCGGCGGAAAGGGCACTGAACGAGGCCCTGGAGCGCGTCGGCGCGATCGCGCGGCGCCGCCTGGCCGGGGCAGACTACACGCGAGCGCTGTGCGAGCTGGCCGCGTTGCGTGCGCCGGTCGATGCCTTCTTCGACGGCGTCATGGTCAATGCCGACGATGCCGGATTGCGCAACAACCGCCTCTGGCTGCTGCGCGAACTCCATGTCGAGATGAACCGCGTGGCCGACCTGTCCAGGCTGGCAAGCTAGCATGACCGCCCCCACGCTCACTGCGTTCGCTGCCCCGAGGGTCCGGCACGGGCCCCTTCGTGGCCCTTGGGGCGCGTCAGTACCTTCGGGCGGCCGGGCGGTACTGACATGACCCCGGTGAAGCTCGTCATCCTCGACCGCGACGGCACGATCAACGAGGACCGTGATGATTTCGTGAAGTCGGCCGACGAATGGCTGCCGCTGCCCGGAGCGCTGGAGGCCATCGCCCGGCTGAACCAGGCCGGCTGGCATGCGGTCGTGGCGACCAACCAGTCGGGCATCGGGCGCGGCCTGTTCGACATGGCGACGCTGAACGCGATGCACCTGAAGATGAACCAGCTGCTGCACAAGCTCGGCGGTCGGGTCGACGCGGTGTTCTTCTGCCCGCACACGCCGCTCGAGGGCTGCCGGTGTCGCAAGCCGCTGCCCGGCCTGTTCGAGCAGATCGGTGTGCGCTACGGCATCGATCTGGCCGGGGTGCCGGTCGTCGGCGACTCCTTGCGCGACCTGCAGGGCGGCGCCGCGGTCGGTTGCCGACCTCACCTGGTGCGCACCGGCAAGGGTGGACGCCTCGACGACGAAGCGATCGCGCAGTTGCTCGAGAAGGTGCCCGGCACGCAGGTGCACGCCGATCTGGCCTCGTTCGTCGACGCGCTGATCCAGCATGAGCGTCATGTGCGCGGCGATCACGGCGAATCCGACTCCGGCTATGGCCGACTGGAGTGATGGGCGGGCTGCTCTGCGCGTTGCGATCGGCGCTGTTCATCGTGTGGCTGGCGGTCACCGTCGTGCCGTGGGCGCTGGCCGTGGTGCTGGTCTCGGTCTTCGTGCGCGGCGATCCGATCTACCGGATGTGCGTCGGCTGGGTAAGCACGGCGGTGTTCGGGGCAAGGGCGATCTGTGGTGTGCGCGCCCGCGTGCATGGCATGGAGAACCTGCCTACGGCAGCCGACAAGACAGCCTCGGTGATCCTGCTCTCCAAGCACCAGTCGTCGTGGGAGGCCTTGGCCTATCCCGGCCTGATGCCGCACCCAATGGCCTACGTGTTCAAGCGCGAACTGCTCTACATCCCGTTCTTCGGCTGGGCGATGGCACGCATGGACATGATCCACATCGACCGCAGCAAGCGCGCCGAAGCGTGGAACCGCGTCGCCGAGCAGGGCGCCAGGCTGATGGCGCGCGGTCACTGGATCATCATGTTCCCCGAAGGCACGCGAAGCGCCAGAGGCAAGAAGGGTAGCTACAAGACCGGCGGCACGCGCCTGGCCGTGACCACCGGGCGCCCCGTCGTGCCGATCGCCGTCAGCTCGGCGCGCTGCTGGCCGCGCAGGTCGTTCCTGCTTCGGCCGGGAGTGATCGATGTAGCGATAGGCAAGCCGATCGCGTCGCTTGGCCGCCAGCCGGACGAGCTGATGCGCGAGGTCGAGGCCTGGATCGAGACAGAAATGCGGCGCCTCGATCCCGAGGCCTACGCCGGCTCGGTGCGGCGGCCGTCATGACACACCACGCTCGCGGGCACGAAGCCTCGCAACGATGCCTGTTCGACGATGCGCCAGCGGCCGATGCGCCTGGTGGGCGGTCAGCGGCCGCTGCACCAGTGCCGCCGAGGCCGAGCCCGCCCGCGGCTGCCGCACCGGGCATCCTTCGTCATCCGCGGGCCCGACGCGAATTGCGGCTCGGCGAGCATCTGGTGGCCTACGAGCTGCGGCGGGTGCGGCGGCGCAGCATCGGCTTCGCCGTCGGGATCGAGGGCCTTAGCGTGGCCGCGCCGCGATGGGTCGTGCTGTCCGACATCGAGGCGGCGCTGCGCGAGAAGGCGGCATGGATCCTGCGCAAGCTCGCCGAGCAGCACGAGCGCGGCGAGCGCCTGCAGGCCGCGCGCGTGGATTGGCGCGATGGTGCGGCGATCCCCTTCCTCGGCGAGACGGTCGTCGTCGTGCTCGACCCGCATGCGGGAAGCGCACCGTCGGGAGCCCTCTTCAAACCGGACGCCGGCGTGCTGCCCGGTGTGCCTAGGCACACGCTGCACCTGGCATTGCCGAAGCACTCCACGGCGGAGCAGATCCGCGACGCGGTGCAGAGCTGGCTGCAGCGCCAGGCGCGGCGCATCTTCGATGAGCGCTGCACGCACTTCGCCGAGCGGCTGGGCGTGCGCCTGCGACGCCTCTCGCTGAGCTCGGCACAGACGCGCTGGGGCAGCGCGAGTGCCGACGGCTCGGTGCGGCTGAACTGGCGCCTGGTGCACTTCGGCATGTCGACGATCGACTACGTGGTCGCCCACGAGCTCGCCCACCTGCGTCACATGGACCACGGCCCCAAGTTCTGGGATGCCGTGCGCTCGGTCGTTCCCGACGTCGAGCAGGCCCGCGGCACCCTCAAGCGCGAGCTGGTGCCCGTCTTCGAGTAGCGCCGTATCCTTGCGCGCGGACACTATGCGGGCGCGAAGCGGAACACCCCGTCCGCCCCGAGCTCGCGCCTGAGCTTGCCCGCGAACCACAGGCCGTGCAGGTGGGCGATCGCCTCGCCCATCGCGAAGGTCAACTGGTGCAGGTCGAGCGCACGCTTGAACAGCAGCGGCACGATGTCGGCGGCGCTCTGCGGCCGCTCGCTGCAGGCGGCCATCACTTCCGCGTAGCGCTCGTCGTGGTGGTCGCGGAGCTGGGCGATGCGCTGGTGCAGGCCGTTGAACGGCCGGCCGTGCGAGGGCAGCACCAGCGTGTCCGCGGGCAGCGCGCGCAGCCGCTCGAGCGAGTCAAGGTAGAGCGTCAGCGGGTCGGCCTCGGGCTCGAGGTCGATCACCATCACATTGGTGGAGATGCGCGGCAGCACCATGTCGCCCGAGATCAGGTCACGATTGCTCCCGGGGTCGTCGCAGGCGCCTTGGGGGTCCAATCGATTCGGGGCAATGCAGCGCGATGTGTTCCGGCGCGTGGCCGTAGCCGGCGATGGCAGTGCCAGGCGTGATCGCCGATCGCCATCCGGTTGCCGTCCATCAGGCGCCGAAAGCGGTCGGGCACGGCCGGCACCATCGACGCGTAGTAGTTCGAGCGCGCCCGCACCTTGGCGATCGAGCCGGGGTCGACCAGGCCATGGCGCACGAAGTGAGCGGCCGCGCTGTCGCCGCCGAAGCGTGGTCGCGCTCGCGCTGGCCAGGCGCGCCGCGAAGAGATCGGTGGCGCTGATCCACAGCCGGCACTCGAGCTCGTCCGTGCTCCAGCGCTCGCGTCAGCCAATGCGCGAGGCCTATGTGGTCGGGGTGCATGTGGGTGACGAGCACGCGCAGCACCGGCAGGCCGTCGAGCTGCGTCGCGAACACCTGCTCCCAGGCAGCGATGGTCGCCGCGTTCGAGATGCCGCAGTCGACGATGGTCCAGCCCTCTCGGCCGTCGAGCCGGTCGCGCAACAGCCACAGGTTGATGTGGTCGAGCGCAAACGGCAGCTGCATGCGCACCCAGCGCACGCCCGGCGCCACCTCGAGCGAAACGCCGGGTGCGGGCAGGGCGTCGCCGAGCGGGTAGTGGAGTTCGGCTTCCCTGGAATTGGCCATGCGCACCCCGGAGTTAGACTTCTCGCTTACGTAAACGTCAACCCAGTGTAGCCATGACCGCAGCCGCACGATCGAGAGAAGCCGTCGTCCGGACCTTCACCATCACCGAGTTGGCGCAGGAGTTCGACATCACGCCGCGCGCGATCCGCTTCTACGAAGACGTGGGTCTGCTCACGCCTGGGCGAGACGGCCGCAACCGCGTCTATGCGCAGCGCGACCGTACCCGACTCAAGCTCACGTTGCGCGGCAAGCGCCTCGGGCTGAGCCTGCAGGAGGTCAAGGACTTGGTGGACCTGTACGAGTCGCCATCGGACACCGCGCCGCAGCTCAGCGCCTTCCTGCGCACGCTGAACGAACACCGCACGCTGCTCGAGCAGCAGCGCGAGGACCTCGAGATCACGCTGGCCGAGATCGCCCAGCATGAGGCACGCTGTCGGCGCCTGCTGTCGGCAGCTACCGACGGCAGGCGCGGGCGGGCACGCGCGGCGAAGGCGTGAGAGCGATGCAGGCCCAACCTGGCTTCGAGGTGCGCGTACAGGAGTCGTTCGCGCGTCAGGCGGCAATGGCGACGTTGGGGGCCCGACTCGGCCGCGTCGCGGCCGGCGAGGTCGACGTGCTGATGGAGCATGGCGCCCATCTGACGCAGCAGCATGGCTTCCTGCACGCCGGCATCGTCGCCAGCGCACTCGACTCGGCCTGCGGCTATGCCGCGCTACACGCTGATGCCGTCCGACGCCGCGGTGCTGACCATCGAATTCAAGATCAACATGCTCGCTCCGGCGCGCGGGCCGGGCTTCCGCTTCGAGGGCCGCGTCGCGAAGGCCGGGCGTACGATCAGCGTCGTCGAGGGCCGGGCGCTGCAATTCGGCGTCGAAGGCAGCGGCGAGGTCCTCGTTGCGACCATGACGGCCACGACGATGACGGTTGTCGGACGCGATGGCATGCGCGCGTGAATCGAATGAAGGAGACACTTGAATGACCCTGCCCGGACTCGACTTCCAGCTCGGCGAAGACATAGACGCGCTGCGAGACGCGGTGCGCGACTTTGCGCAAACCGAGATCGCGCCGCGTGCCGCCGAGATCGACCGAAGCGACCGGTTTCCGATGGACCTCTGGCGCAAGATGGGCGCGCTCGGGGTGCTCGGCGTGACCGTCGAAGAGGACTACGGCGGCGCAGCGATGGGCTACCTGGCGCACATGATCGCGATGGAGGAAATCAGCCGCGCCAGCGCATCGGTGGGCCTGTCGTACGGCGCGCACAGCAACCTGTGCGTGAACCAGATCCGCCGCAACGGCAACGCCGCGCAGCGCGCAAGATACCTGCCCCGGCTCGTCAGCGGCGAGCACGTGGGCGCGCTGGCGATGAGCGAGCCGGGCGCCGGCAGCGACGTGATCGGCATGAAGCTGAAGGCCGAGGACAAGGGCAGCTACTACCTGCTCAACGGCAACAAGATGTGGATCACCAACGGGCCGGACGCCGACACGATGGTGGTCTACGCCAAGACTGAGCCCGAACTCGGCGCGCGCGGTGTCACCGCCTTCATCGTCGAGAAGGGCATGAAGGGCTTCTCCACCGCGCAGAAACTCGACAAGCTCGGGATGCGCGGTAGCCACACCGGCGAGATGGTGTTCCACGACGTCGAAGTGCCGGCGCAGAACGTGCTCGGCGCGCTCAACGGCGGCGCGAAGGTACTGATGAGCGGGCTCGACTACGAGCGCGCGGTGCTCTCGGCCGGGCCGATCGGCATCATGCAGGCGGTGATGGACAACGTCGTGCCCTACATCCACGACCGCAAGCAGTTCGGCCAGAGCATCGGCGAGTTCCAGCTGATCCAGGGCAAGGTGGCCGACATGTACACCATGCTGCAGGCGATGCGGTCGTACTGCTACACGGTGGGCAAGAACCTCGACAGACTCGGCAGCGAGCACGTGCGCCAGGTGCGCAAGGATTGCGCGAGCCTGATCCTCGTCTGTGCCGAGAAGGCGACCTGGATGGCCGGTGAGGGCATCCAGATCTTCGGCGGCAATGGCTACATCAACGAATACCCGCTCGGCCGCCTGTGGCGCGATGCAAAGCTCTACGAGATCGGCGCCGGAACTTCCGAAATCCGGCGGATGTTGATCGGTAGGGAGCTGTTCGCGGAGACGATGTGAGGCTTGCTTAGGCTGCAGACATGACGCCCGATCTCGACGACCTGTTCGTGCGCAACCAGGCTTGGGCCACGGCCACGCAGGCGCGTCATCCGGGCTTCTTCACGCGCCTTGCGCAGCAGCAAAGCCCGCGCTACATGTGGATCGGCTGCGCCGACAGCCGGGTTCCGGCCAACGAGATCACCGGCCTGGACCCGGGCGAAGTGTTCGTGCACCGCAACGTGGCCAACGTGGTGGTGCACTCCGACCTGAATGCGTTGTCGACGATTCAGTTCGCGGTCGAGCACCTCAAGGTCAAGCACATCATGGTCGTGGGTCACTACGGCTGTGCCGGCGTGCGCGCCGTGCTTCGTGGCGCGCGCATCGGTCTTGCCGACAACTGGCTGGGTCATGTGCAGGACGTGAAGCTGCGCCATCGCAAGCGGCTGGAGCACCTGCCGCCGGCCGAGCAGGAAGACGTCCTGTGCGAGATGAACGTCATCGAGCAGGTGGGCAATGTCGCCACGTCCACCGTGCTGCAGGACGCATGGGCTCGCGATCAGCAGGTGGCCGTGCATGGCTGGGTGTACGGCCTGAGCGACGGGCTGCTGAAGGACCTGAAGGTGACGATGGACCGGCCCGAAACCGTCGTCGCGGTGTTCGCCGCGGCGATCAAGCGCTACCCGCGGGCCCCTTCTGACGATGATGAGTGAGCAAGCGATGTTCCCACAGCGGTTGACCGATTCGCGCGGCTTCGAGATCGCGCAGGCCATGCTCGAAGGCTTCGACCGCCACTACCGTCTGTTCCGCGAGGCGAGCGCGCAGGCCAAACAGCGCTTCGAGCAGGCCGACTGGCACGGCCAGCAGCGAGCGCAGCGCGAGCGCATCGAGTACTACGACAAGCGCGTCGAGGAAGGCGTCGAGCGGCTGCAGCGCGAGTTCGATGCGTCGACGCTGTCGACGGACGTCTGGCAGCAGGTCAAGCTGCACTACATCGGCCTGCTGACCAACCACCACCAGCCCGAACTTGCCGAGACCTTCTTCAATTCGGTGACGACCAAGATCCTGCACCGCAGCTACTTTCACAACGATTTCATCTTCGTGCGGCCGGCGGTCTCGACCGAGTACATCGAGAACGACGAGCCGGCCTCGCTGCCGACCTATCGCGCCTACTACCCGACGCTCGCCACGCTGAACGAGACGTGGTTACGCATCATCGAAAACTTCGATCTCGAGGTGGCCTTCGAGGATCTTTCGCGCGACATCGACTGCGTGGTCGCGGCGGTGACAGCCGAGCTCGGGGACTTCCTGATGCGCGCCAACTTCCAGGTGCAGGTGCTCTCTTCGCTGTTCTTCCGCAACAAGGGCGCCTACGTGGTCGGCAAGATCATCAACGGCTTCCAGGAGACGCCGTTCGCGCTGCCCATCCTGCACAACGAACGCGGCCGGCTCGAGATCGATACCGCACTGTTCGACGAGGACGACCTGCTGCTGCTGTTCAGCTACGCTCGCGCCTACTTCATGGTCAACATGGAGGTGCCGTCGGCCTACGTGCAGTTCCTGCGCTCGATGATGCCGAGGAAGCCGCGCTCGGAGCTCTACAGCGCGATCGGGCTGCAGAAGCAGGGCAAGAACATCTTCTACCGAGATTTCCTCTATCACCTGCGCCATTCGTCGGACCACTTCCGCATCGCGCCCGGCATCAAGGGCATGGTGATGCTCGTGTTCGACCTGCCGTCGTTCCCGTTCGTGTTCAAGGTCATCAAGGACTTCTACCCGCCGCAGAAGGAGACGACGCGCGAGCTGATCAAGAGCAAGTACCTGATCGTCAAGCAGCACGACCGCGTCGGCCGCATGGCCGATACGCTCGAGTATTCGAACGTGGCGTTCCCACGCTCGCGCTTCGAGCCCGAGCTCGTTGCCGAACTGAAGCACTTCTGCGGGAGCCTGCTCGAGGAGGACGGAGATTCCCTGGTGATCCGCCACGTCTACATCGAGCGACGCATGATCCCGCTCAACATCTACCTGCACGGCGCGACGAAGGAACAGATCGCCCGCGTGGTGATCGAGTACGGCAACGCGATCAAGGATCTGGTGGCGGCCAACATCTTCCCCGGCGACATGCTGTGGAAGAACTTCGGCGTCACGCGCCACGGCAAGGTCGTGTTCTACGACTACGACGAGATCGAGTACCTGACCGACTGCAACTTCCGCAAGGTGCCCGCGCCGCGCAACGAAGAGGAAGAGATGTCGGGCGAGATCTGGTACCGGGTTGGCCCGAAGGACGTGTTCCCCGAAACGTTCGAACCCTTCCTGCTCGGCAACCCCAGCGTGCGCGAAGTGTTCATGAAGCACCACGCCGACCTGCTCGACGCTGCCTTCTGGCAGGGCTGCAAGGAGCGCATCCTGGCCGGGCATGTGCACGACGTCTTTCCGTATGACCCGCACAAGCGATTCCGGGCGCTGCACCGCATCGAGGCTGGCGCGCCAGCCACTTCACGTTGATCCACTAGAAGGAGTTTCATCATGTCAGAATCCATCGTCATCGTCTCCGCCGCCCGCACTCCGATCGGCGGCCTGCTGGGCGACTTCTCTGCGCTTGCGGCGTACCAGCTCGGCGCCGTGGCGATCAAGGCCGCGGTCGAGCGCGCCGGCGTACCCGGCGCGTCCATCGACGAGGTGCTGATGGGCAACTGCCTGATGGCCGGCCAGGGCCAGGCGCCGGCCCGCCAGGCGGTGCTCGGCGCGGGTCTGCCGCAATCGGTGGGTGCCGTGACGCTGTCCAAGATGTGCGGCTCTGGCATGCGCGCGGCGATGTTCGCGCACGACATGCTCAAGGCCGGCAGTGTCGACGTGATGATCGCCGGCGGCATGGAGAGCATGACCAATGCCCCGCACCTGATGTTCGCGCGCAAGGGCGTGCGCTACGGCGCGGCGCAACTGTTCGACCACATGGCGATGGACGGCCTGGAAGACGCCTACGACCGCGGCCGCGCGATGGGCGTCTTTGCCGAGGAGTGCGTTGTCAAGTACGGCTTCACCCGCGAGGCGCAGGACAAGTTCGCAATCGCCTCGACGCTGCGCAGCAAGGCGGCCAACGAGGACGGCAGCTTCGAGTGGGAGATCGCGCCGGTCACACTCTCCGGAAAGGCGGGCGACACGGTGATCAAGTTCGACGAGCAGCCTTTCAAGGCCAAGCTCGACAAGATCCCCGGCCTGAAGCCGGCGTTCAAGAAGGACGGCACGATCACCGCCGCCAACGCGTCGAGCATCTCCGACGGCGCCGCGGCGCTGGTGCTGATGCGCGAGAGCACGGCGGCGAAGATGGGCGCGAAGCCGATCGCGCGCATCGCCGGCCACAGCGTGCATGCGCAGGCGCCGAACTGGTTCACCACTGCGCCGGTCGGGGCGATCGAGAAGGTGCTGAAGAAGACTGGCTGGTCAGCGGGTGACGTCGACCTGTGGGAGGTCAACGAGGCCTTCGCCGCCGTCACGATGGCGGCGATGACGGAGTTCAAGCTCGCGCACGAGATCGTCAATATCCACGGCGGCGCCTGTGCGCTCGGCCACCCGATCGGCGCCAGCGGCGCGCGCATCGTCGTCACGCTGCTCGGCGCGCTGCGCAAGCGCGGCTTGAAGAAAGGCGTTGCCGCGCTGTGCATCGGTGGCGGCGAGGCGACGGCGCTGGCGGTCGAGATGCTTTGAGCTTCGGCCGGGCAGCACGGCTGCCCGGGGTCTCGTGTCAGCGCTCGCGGCGTCGTCGGGGATTGCCGCCCGTCGCCGTCTGCGCCGAGCGGTCCCCGGCGGTCACCGGCCGAAAGGCGCGCACCCGCCCTGCTGGATCGGTCGAGGTGATGGCGGCGGCGAGCAACAGGGCGGCAAGATCCAGTCAACCCGGATGCTAGGATCCCCCGTCGCTTGCTCGTGGAGGTGCGATGGGGCTCGGCGGGTCAGCGCTAGGGAAGAGTTCAGCCGCGTCGGTCGCCCGGGGCGCGGCGATGGCGGCCGCGCTGACGTTCGCGCTGCCGGCCTACGCAGCGACCGCCGTGCCGGGCGAGGCATCGTCGCTCTTCGGGATCCCCATCGATTTCCTGCTGTTCGCGGCGACGCTGCTGGGCGTGGCCGTGTTCCATCGTTACACGCTGCGCGTGGCGCTGGCCGGTATGGCGGCGATCGTCGCGCACCAGTTCCTGTTCACGGGCTTTCGCACCGGACCCGGAATCGACGGGCTCGTCCTACATCTCGCTCACGAGTGGGTGATATTGAGCAATCTGTTCCTGCTGCTCGTCGGGTTTGCATTGTTGTCGCGGCACTTCGAGCAAAGCCACATTCCGGCCGTGCTGCCCAGATTCCTGCCCGACGACTGGAAGGGCGGGTTCGTGCTGCTCGCCATGATCTTCGTGCTGTCGTCGTTCCTGGACAACATTGCAGCCGCGATCATCGGCGGCACGATCGCGGCGACGGTGTTCAGGCGCAAGGTGCACATCGGCTACCTTGCGGCCATCGTCGCCGCATCGAATGCCGGCGGCGCGGGCAGCGTCGTCGGCGACACCACCACCACCATGATGTGGATCGCCGGCGTAAGCCCGCTCGACGTGGTCGAGGCCTATGTTGCAGCGTCCGTCGCCTTGTTCATATTTGGCATACCGGCTGCGATTCAGCAGCACCGATATTCGCCGATCCTGAAGGACCCCACACGCGGCCTGCACGTCGACTGGAGCCGCGTCTGCATCGTCGCGCTGATACTCGCCGCGGCCATTGGCGCAAACGTCGCAATCAACATCAGTTTTGCCGCGCATGCGGACCGCTTTCCATTCATCGGCGCCGCGGTATGGGCGGCGATCCTGCTCGGGGCGGTATGGCGCAGGCCCGACTGGAAGGTGGTGCCCGAGGCGGCCAAGGGCAGCGTCTTCCTCTTGTCGCTGGTGATGTGCGCGTCATTGATGCCGGTCGAGAAACTGCCGGCTGCGTCGTGGTCGACCACGATGGGGATCGGTTTCGTTTCGGCAGTGTTCGACAACATCCCGTTGACCGCGCTCGCCCTGAAACAGGGCGGCTACGATTGGGGTTTCCTGGCCTATGCCGTCGGCTTCGGCGGCTCGATGATCTGGTTCGGCTCGTCGGCGGGGGTCGCGCTGTCGAACCTGTTTCCCGAGGCTAGATCGGTGACACAGTGGCTGAGGCACAGCTGGTATGTGCCGGTGGCCTATGTCGTCGGCTTCCTACTGCTGCTGGGGGTGCTCGGCTGGCATCCGCACGACCCTCACAAGCGGCCGCTCGCTGCGCCCGTTGCCCAGGTCGCGTTGGCGCCGGCACTCAAGGGCTGACTCCGACAAGCTGCCGCGCCGCGCAGGAGATACCCAGGAGTTGAAGCCCCATGCTGCTCAGTGAAGACCACCGCGCCGTGCAGGACGCCGTCCGCGCCTACGTGCAGGACCGCATCGCGCCGAATGCGGCGCGCTGGGACAAGGACTGCCACTTCCCGGCCGCCGAGTTGCGCGGCCTGGCGGCGCTCGGCTGCTACGGCGTGGCCGTGCCTAGCGAATGGGACGGCGCCGGGCTCGACTACTTGGCGCTGGCCATCATCCTCGAGGAGATTGCCGCCGGCGACGGCGCCACCTCCACCGTCGTCAGCGTCAACAACTGCCCGGTCTGCTCGATTCTGACGGCCTGGGCGAACGAGGCGCAGAAGCTGCAGTGGCTCAGGCCGCTCGCACGCGGCGACATGCTGGGCGCGTTCTGCCTGACCGAGCCGCATGTCGGATCGCAGGCCGACGGCCTCAGGACCACCGCTGTGCGCGACGGTGACAGCTACGTGCTGAACGGCGTCAAGCAGTTCATCACCAGCGGCAAGAATGGCGACGTGGCGATCGTGATGGCCGTCACCGACAGGGCGGCGGGAAAGCGCGGCATCAGCGCCTTCATCGTGCCGACGAACGCGCCCGGCTACATCGTGGCGCGCATCGAGGACAAGATGGGCCAGCACGCCAGCGACACGGCGCAGATCCTGTTCGAGAGCTGCCGCGTTCCCGCGGCCAACCTGATCGGCGAAGAAGGCCAGGGCCTGAAGATCGCGCTGTCGGGGCTGGAGGGCGGGCGCATCGGCATCGCCGCGCAGTCGGTCGGCATGGCGCGCGCGGCGTTCGAGGCGGCGCTGCACTATTCGAAGGAGCGCGTGGCGTTCGGCAAGCCGATCTTCGAGCACCAGGCGCTGCAGTTTCGCCTGGGCGAGATGGCCACCCAGGTCGAGGCGGCACGCCAACTCATCCACCACGCGGCCAGCCTGAAGGATGCCGGCGTGCCCTGCCTGAAGGAGGCCGCGATGGCCAAGCTCTTCGCCAGCGAGATGGCCGAGCGCGTCTGTTCGGCGGCGATCCAGGTGTTCGGCGGCTACGGCTACGTGAGCGACTTCCCGGTCGAGCGCATCTACCGCGACGTCCGCGTCTGCCAGATCTACGAGGGCACGTCCGACGTGCAGAAGATCCTTATCGGTCGGGCGCTGGCGTAGCCGGCGAGCCGATCGCCGTGTGGCCCTCGGCGGGCGCTGGCGTAGTCGGCGTTCCGGCCAGCGTGTGGCCCTTGGCGGGCGATCGCGCAATCCCTGCCTTGCCACCGGGCAGATCGACGCATCCGATGTTGTGCGATTCACGGGTTTGTGCCAGAGGCAAGACCCTCGCATGCGGTTAGCATAGACGAATACCCACTAGTCGGAAGTGGTGGCCGTGTAGCGGGTAAAGATTCGTTCAACCCTTCTCAATCAAGGAGTCGACCATGAGCAAGCCCCAATCCCAACGCCGCAAGTTCCTCGGCAGTGCTGCGGCAGGCGCTGTCGGTGCCGGCGCGATGGCTTTCCCGATGATCTCGACAGCGCAGGCCGTCACCAGCCTGCGCTTCCAGAGCACCTGGCCGTCGAAGGACATCTTCCACGAGTACGCGCTCGACTTCGCGAAGAAGGTCAACGACATGACCGGCGGCGAACTCAAGATCGAGGTCCTGCCGGCCGGCGCGGTGGTGCCGGCCTTCGGTCTGCTCGACGCGGTGTCCAAGGGCACGCTGGACGGCGGCCACGGGGTGCTGGGCTACAACTACGGCAAGCAGAATGCGCTGGCGCTGTGGAACTCCGGCCCGGCGTTCGGCATGGATGCCAACATGCTGCTCTCCTGGCACAAGTACGGCGGCGGGCAGGAACTGCTGGCCAAGCTCTACGCCTCGATCGGCATCACAACGTGCAGTCGTTCCTCTACGGCCCGATGGCGACGCAGCCGCTGGGCTGGTTCAAGAAGCCGATCACCAAGGTCGACGACTTCAAGGGCCTCAAGTTCCGCACCAACGGTCTGGCCATCGACCTGTTCACCGCGATGGGCGCGGCCGTCAATGCGCTGCCCGGCGGCGAGATCGTGCCGGCCATGGACCGCGGCCTGCTCGACGGGGCCGAGTTCAACAACGCCACCTCCGACCGCATCCTCGGCTTCCCCGACGTGTCCAAGGTCTGCATGCTGCAGAGCTACCACCAGAGCGCCGAGACCTTCGAGATCACGTTCAACAAGACCAAGTACGACGCGCTGCCGGCGAAGATGAAGTCGATCATCGCCTACGCCGTGGAGGCGTCGTCGGCCGACATGTCCTGGAAGGCGATCGATCGCTATTCGAAGGACTACATCGAGTTGCAGACCAAGGACAAGGGTCAAGTTCTACAAGACGCCCGACGCGGTGCTGCAGGCGCAGCTCAAGCTGTGGGACGCGATCCTCGAGAAGAAGTCGGCGGAAAACCCGCTGTTCAAGGAAATCGTCAACTCGCAGAAGGCATTCGCCGAGCGCGCGGTGAAATGGGACCAGGACACCAACATCAGCCGTCGCATGGCGATGAACCACTTCTTCGCGGCCCGGCGGCTGCGCCCGAAGAAGGCGTTGATCGGTTCGCGCATGAACCGTCGGCCATCCGGGCGAGGTCCGGGTGGCCGTTTTCTTGAGCAGGCCACGCCATGCAGAAACTGCTTCTGACGATCGACAAGATCAGCACCTTCGTCGGCCAGGCATTCTCCTGGCTGATCGTCGCGCTGACGCTGATGATTTCCTGGGAAGTGTTCTCGCGCTATGCGCTGGACAATCCGCACTCCTGGGCCTTCGACGTGATGATCATCATGTACGGCACGATGTTCATGATGGCCGGCGCCTACACGCTGGCCAAGGCCGGCCATGTGCGCGGCGACGTGCTGTACGGCTTCTTCCGGCCGCGTACGCAGGCGACGATCGATCTGATCCTGTTCATCCTGTTCTTCATTCCGGGGGTCTTTGCGCTCACCTATGCCGGCTACTACTACGCGGCCGAGTCGTGGGCGATCCGCGAGACACTCCAACATCACGGCCGAGGGCCCGCCGATCTATCCGTTCAAGACGATGCTGCCGCTGGCGGGCGCGTTCCTGCTGCTGCAGGGCATCGTCGAGATCATCCGCTGCGTGATCTGCATCCAGCAGGGCGAGTGGCCCTCGCGCGAGGAGGACGTGGAGGAAGTCGACGTCGACAAGCTGAAGGAAATGGTCCATGTGAAGGACGAAGACATCGCCAAGCTCGACGAGTTCGTCGTGCAGCAGGAGGAGCACGACATGAAGATCCGCAAGGAGCTGTGGTTCGGCTTCACGCTGATGGCGGTAATCCTCAGCCGTGGTGCTGTTCTACACGCCCTGGGCCAGTTTCGTCGACGGGCACCTGAGCCGGGACGATCTCGGCGCACTCGGGCTGCTGATGCTGGCGCTGATCGTGGTGGCGATCATGCTCGGCTTCCCGACCGCGTTCACGCTGATGGGCATGGGCGTGTTCTTCGGCTGGCTCGCCTATCGCAGCGTGAACCCGGCGCTGGCCCAGCAGCAGATCCTCGACCTGATGGTGCAGCGGGCGTACTCGGTAATGTCCAACGACGTGCTGATCGCCATTCCGCTGTTCGTCTTCATGGGCTACCTGGTCGAGCGCGCGAACCTGATCGAGAAGCTCTTCAAGAGCCTGCACCTGTCGCTGGCGCGTGTGCCCGGGGCGCTGGCGGTGGCGACCATCGTCACCTGCGCGATCTTCGCCACCGCCACCGGCATCGTCGGCGCGGTGGTGACGCTGATGGGGCTGCTCGCGCTTCCGGCCATGCTGCGCGCCGGCTACAACATCAAGGTCGCGGCCGGCGCCATCACCGCGGGCGGCTGCCTCGGCATCCTGATTCCGCCCTCGGTGCTGCTGATCGTCTACGGCGCGACCGCGGGCGTCTCGGTCGTCAAGCTCTACGCGGGCGCGTTCTTCCCGGGGATCATGCTGGCCGGTCTGTACGTCGGCTACGTCATCGTCGCTCGCCAAGCTGAAGCCGCATCTCGTGCCGCCGCTGTCCGAAAGCGAGCGGCAGGTCCCGTTGCCGCCGCTGTCGCAGACCCTGAGCTCGCGCGGCAAGAACGCACTCACGGGCCTGTTCGGCGCGTCTGGGCGTGCCCTCTTTGCCCAAGCGCCAGGTGGCCGATGCAGCTGTTCGTTTCCCTGCTGCCGGCGATTTCGATCGTCGCGCTGCTGCTGGTCATGTATCTCGCTGCCACGGCGCCGGCGGCGGTGGTCGATACGACCGGTCTGGTCCAGGCGGGCGGCGCGGTGAGCGCCGCCGAGGACGAGCCCACGGACTCCTCGGGCCTGCAGGAGCCGCCGAAAGAGGACGGCGGGCTGCAGGAGCCGCCGAAGGAAGGCGCCGACCTCAAGGAACCAGCCGTCCCGTCGGGCCAGGACGAACCGGCCGCAGCCGCCGCGAAGGCGGGTGGAGCCGGCACTCCCGCAGCGGCCAAGGCTCGGGCCGAGCCGGCTCCCGCGGAGCGCGTGCCGGCGCCGACCTGGTTCTGGATCGTGTTCGGCATCGGCGTCGCCGGCCTGGTGCTCGTCAGCTGGATGATGAGCTGGCAGCGGCTGGAAATCTTCAAGATGCTGCTGGCGTCGTTCTTCCCGCTGGCGGTGATGATCATCGCCGTGCTCGGCTCGATCGTGTTCGGCCTGGCCACGCCGACCGAGGCGGCCGCCGTGGGCGCGTTCGGCGGCCTGCTGCTGGCGGGCGCCTATCGCTACGTCGCGGCGAAGCAGGCGAAGAGCGGCAACGCGGTGATGAAGACGGTCACGGAACTCGGCGGCATCCTCAAGGAGTCGTCGTTCCTGACCGCCAAGACGAGCGCCATGGTGTGCTGGCTGTTCGTCGGCTCGTCGATCTTCTCCGCCTCGTTCGCGCTGCTCGGCGGCCAGGAGATCATCGAGACCTGGGTCCTCTCGCTCGGGCTCAACACGGTGCAGTTCATGCTGCTCAGCCAGTTCATCATCTTCATCCTCGGCTGGCCGCTGGAATGGACCGAGATCATCGTCATCTTCATGCCGATCTTCATCCCGCTGCTTCCCAAGTTCGGCGTCGACCCGCTGTTCTTCGGGCTGCTCGTGGCGCTGAACCTGCAGACCGCGTTCCTGTCGCCACCGGTGGCGATGGCGGCGTTCTACCTGAAGGGCGTATCGCCGAAGCACGTGACGCTGAACCAGATCTTCGCGGGCATGATGCCGTTCATGGGCATCCAGGTGATCGCGCTGGCACTGCTCTACATCTGGCCGCAGATCGGGCTGTGGCTGCCGAACATGCTGTACAAGTAGCCCGCCGCTCGGCAATGACTGCACGGCGCACTTCGGCGCGCCGTGCCATGTCGGCATGACGATGGACGAACTGGTCGATATCACCTCGCTCTCCGCGGCCCAGGCGCTTGCCGCGATCCGCGAGGGGCGCACGAGCGCGGAGACCCTGGTCGGCGGCTGCCTGGCCCGGATCCGCGCCGACGAGGCACGTGTCCAGGCCTGGGCGTTCATCGACGAGGAGCACGCGCTGGAGCAGGCTCGCGCCGTCGACCTGGTGCGGCGCGAGGGCCGCCTGGTCGGCCCGTTGCATGGGCTTCCGGTGGGCGTCAAGGACGTCATCGACACCGCGGACATGCCCACCGAGAACGGCACCGTGCTGCACGCCGGGCGCCGCCCCGAGCACGACGCCACGGTCGTCGAGCGGCTGCGCCTGGCGGGCGCGATCATCCTCGGCAAGACGGTCACCACCGAGCTCGCCACCTACGCGCCGGGAAAGACGCGCAACCCGCACGACCCGGCGCACACGCCGGGCGGCTCGTCGAGCGGATCGGCAGCCGCGGTCGCGGCGAACATGGTCCCGGTGGCCATCGGCACGCAGACCAACGGCAGCGTGATCCGCCCCGCGGCGTTTTGCGGCGTCTATGGCTACAAGCCGACGTTCGGGTGGGTGTCTCGCCACGGCGTCCTCAGGCAATCGCGGCCACTCGATCAGGTGGGGTTCTTCGCGCGCAGCGTCGAGGACCTTGCCCTCATTGCCGAGCCGCTGATGGGCTATGACGAACGCGACCCGGACACGCGCCTGATGGCACGGCCCCGGCTGATCGAGGTGGCGCTCCAGGAGCCACCGCTACCACCGACGTTCGCCTTCACGAAGACGCCGAACTGGGACGAGACCGAGGAACAGACGCGCCTCGCATTCGACGAGCTCACCGAAGCGCTGGGCCCGCAGTCCATTCCCTTCGACGTGCCGGCGATCTTCGGCGATGCATGGCAATGGCACCGCACGGTCATGGAAGCCGACATCGCGCGCAATTTCCACGAGTTCTACGAGCGCGGCTGCGACAGGCTGAGCGAATCGCTCCGTGGCCAGATCGAGCGCGGGCGGCAGGTGAGCGCGGTCGACTACAACGACGCGGTCGACAGGATCCAGGCGACGGGCGAGGCATTCGAGGAGGTCTTCGATCATTGCGACGTGCTCCTCACCGCCGCGACGGCCGGGCCCGCGCCTCATGGCCTGACGTCGACGGGCAGCCCGGCGTTCTGCACTCTCTGGACTTTCACGGGCATGCCGGCGGTGACGTTGCCGCTGCTGCGCGCCGAAAGCGGCCTGCCGATGGGCATCCAGCTCGTCGGGCGCCGGGGCGACGACGCGCGGCTGCTGCGCACCGCACGCTGGCTCGCGGGCTGGGTGGAGGACCTGACGCCCGACGCACGCTGAGCGCGGAGACGACAATGTCCTGCGACGCTATCGAAGTCGCGCGCGAGAAGCACAGTTTCTGAACGCAGTCTGTCGCGGCAGCTCGATTCCTGCGTCAAGGCTTGCGAGTGCACAACCCGGCCCCGATCGAGTGCGGGCTGGCGGAGGGGCGTACTGATGAAGAAGACCGCGAAGAGTCTGGTCGACGATGCGATGGTGCAGGTGACGACCTATACCGCCGAGCAGGCGCGCGCGCTGCACGGCCGCCCGGCGTGCAGTTCGTCGACGTGCGCGACATGCGCGAACTCGAACGCGAGGGCGTGATCCCGGGCGCGTTCCATGCACCGCGCGGCATGCTCGAGTTCTGGGTCGACCCCGAGTCGCCGTACTTCACCGCGACGTCTTCGCGCCAGGACAAGCGAGTACGTGCTCTTCTGCGCCCCGGCTGGCGCTCGGCGCTGGCGACCAAGACGTTGCAGGACATGGGGCTGCCGGGCGTGAGCCACGTCGGTGGCGGCTTCGCGGCGTGGAAGGCGGCCGGCGGCGCCGGTGGAAGAAAAGCCGCAAGCCGCACAGAGCGCAGCTGAACGTTGCGACCATGGCGGGCGACGGCGTCGCGTCGTACAATTGACGTTAACGTAAACTGAACGCGCCTCGGCGCAGGAGTCCAGCATGCCCGCGCTCGCATCCAAGCTCAACCCGCGCAGCGACGAGTTCAAGGCCAATGCCGCCGCGATGCGCGTGCTGGTCGACGACCTCAATGCGAAGCTGGCGCAGGTCGCCCTCGGTGGCGGCGAGGGCCCGCGCGCCAAGCACCTGGCGCGCGGCAAGCTGCTGCCGCGCGACCGCGTCGAGATGCTGCTCGACCCCGGCACGCCGTTCCTCGAGATCGCGCCGCTCGGCCGCGCTGAACATGTACACCGAGCGAGGCGGCGACGACGCCGCGCCGGGCGCCGGACTGCATCGCCGGCATCGGCCGCGTCTAGCGGCGTCGAATGCCTGATCGTCTGCAACGACGCCACCGTCAAGGGCGGCACCTACTTCCCGCTGACGGTCAAGAAGCACCTGCGCGCGCAGGAGATCGCGCAGCAGAACCGGCTGCCCTGCATCTACCTGGTGGACAGTGGCGGCGCCAACCTGCCGAACCAGGACGAGGTGTTCCCCGACCGCGAGCACTTCGGCCGCATCTTCTACAACCAGGCCCAGATGAGCGCGCAGGGCATCCCGCAGATCGCGGTGGTGATGGGTTCGTGCACGGCGGGCGGCGCCTACGTGCCGGCGATGAGCGACGAGATCGATCATCGTCAAGAACCAGGGCACGATCTTCCTCGGCGGCCCGCCGCTGGTGAAGGCGGCCATCGGCGAGATGGTGAGCGCCGAAGACCTGGGCGGCGGCGACGTGCACACGCGGCTGTCCGGCGTGGCCGACCACCTGGCCGAAAACGACATGCATGCGCTGGCAATCGCGCGCGCCAGCGTGGCCAACCTCAACTGGCGCAAGGACGTGCAGATGCGGCTCGTGCCGCCGCGCCCGCCGCTGTTCGACGCGAGCGAACTGCACGGCATCATTCCGACCGACACGCGCAAGCCCTTCGACGTGCGCGAGATCATCGCCCGCATCGTCGACGGCTCGGAGTTCGACGAATTCAAGGCGCGCTACGGCACGACGCTGGTGACCGGTTTCGCGCACATCGAGGGCATGCCGGTGGGCATCGTCGCCAACAACGGCATCCTGTTCTAGCGAGTCGGCGATGAAGGGCGCGCACTTCATCGAGCTGTGCTGCCAGCGCAAGCATTCCGCTCATCTTCCTGCAGAACATCACCGGCTTCATGGTCGGCCGCAAGTACGAGGCCGAAGGCATCGCCAAGCACGGCGCGAAGATGGTCACCGCGGTGGCGACGGCCAACGTGCCCAAGTTCACGGTCATCATCGGCGGCAGCTTCGGCGCCGGCAACTACGGCATGTGCGGCCGCGCCTATGGCCCGCGCTTCCTGTGGATGTGGCCGAACGCGCGCATCAGCGTGATGGGCGGCGAGCAGGCGGCGAGCGTGCTCGCCACCGTACGCCGCGACGGCATCGAGGCCCGGGGCGGCGCGTGGAGCGCCGAGGAAGAGGCCACGTTCAAGCAGCCGATCCTCGACCAGTTCGAGCACCAGGGGAACCCGTACTTCGCCAGCGCGCGCCTGTGGGACGACGGCGTGATCGACCCGGCCGACACGCGCCGCGTGCTCGCGCTGGCGATCAGCGCCAGCCTGAACGCGCCGATCCCGGAGCCGAAGTTCGGCGTGTTCCGGATGTGAGCCTGCACCGATGAAGGATCATTTCCTCATGCTGGCCCGCTACAACGCGTGGGCGACACACAAGCTGTACGAACATGTGGACGCGCTGTCCGGGGACGAATACCGGCGCGACGCGGGTCTCTTCTTCGGGAGCGTTCACGGCACGCTCAACCACCTGCTGGTCGGCGAGCACGAACTGTGGTTTCGTCGCTTCGCCGAGGGTTTCTCTCCCACGTTGAAGCTCGACGCGGAAGTCGAGCCCGACCGCGCACGCCTGCGCGAGCGATTGCTCGAGGGCGCTCGCGCTGGCAGCCGCTGATCGAGTCGTGGGCCTAGGAACGCTTCGACGGCAAACTCGCCTACACGTCGACAAACGGCGTAGCGATGTCGCTGCCCTTCGCCGCCACGCTCGCACAGTGTTCAACCACGGCACCCACCATCGCGGCCAGATCACGGCGGCAATCACGCGATGGGCCACGCTTGCCCGGAGATCGACCTCGCGTGGATGCTGCAGGCGAAAGCAGGACATCATGACGACCCTGGACATCCGGCGCCCGCGCCGCACGTCGCCGAGGTCTGGCTCAACCGGCCCGACGTGCGCAACGCCTTCAACGACGGAGTGATCGCCGAACTGGCCGCAGGCCTTCCGCACGCTGGGTGCCGACCCCGACTTCGCGCGATCGTGCTCGGCGGCCACGGCAAGGCCTTCTGCGCCGGCGCCGACCTGTCGTGGATGCGTGCGATGGCCGGCTTCAACTGGGAGCAGAACCGGGCCGACGCGCAGGGTCTGGCCGAGATGCTGTGGGCGATGTACTCTTGCCCGCTGCCGGTGGTCGGCCGCATCCATGGCGACTGCTACGCCGGCGGCGTGGGGCTGGCGGCGGTGTGCGACGTACTCGTCGTGCCGAAGGCGTGAACTTCTGCCTCAGCGAGGCGCGCCTGGGCCTGCTGCCCGCGACCATCGGGCCGTACGTCGTGAGGGCGATCGGCGAGAGGCGTCGCGGCGCTTACTTCATCACTGCCGAGCGCTTCGGCGCGCAGGGCGCGCCGAATCGGCTTCGTGCACGAAGTGGTGCCCGCGGACGCGCTCGACGCGACGGTCGCTGCGATCGTCGCCGCGCTCGTCGCCAACGGGCCGGCGGCGGTGAAGGCCTGCAAGCGACTCGTGCAGGACATGGCCGGCCGTGCCATCGACGCCCGTTGCGCGACGAGACCGCGCGCCGCATCGCCGACATCCGCGCCAGCGCCGAAGGGCGCGAGGGCGTGCAGGCCTTCCTCAACAAACGCGAGCCGGAGGCTGGCGATGAACTTCGACACCACGCATCTGGTGGCGGTCGCCGCCGCACTCGGCTGGGCCAGCGGGCTGCGCCTGTACGCCGTGGTCTTTCTCACCGGGCTGGCCGGCTAGCTGGGCTGGGTGCCGCTGCCGGACGGGCTGCACCTGCTTCAGAACCCGATCGTGCTCGGCGCGTCCGGGCTGATGCTGGCGGTGGAGTTCTTCGCCGACAAGATCCCGGGCCTCGACACGCTATGGGACGTGGTGCACACCTTCATCCGCATCCCCGCCGGCGCCGCGCTGGCGGCGGGCGTGTTCGGTGGCGGCGACTCGGCCACTGGGCCGCGGTGGCGGCGCTGATGGGCGGCACGCTCGCCGCGACGCGCACACCGCCAAGGCGACAACGCGCGCGGCGGCGAACACCTCGCCCGAGCCGTTCTCGAACATCGGCCTGTCGCTGCTGGGCGATGCCGCGGTGCCGACGACGCTGTGGCTGTCGTGGACGCACCCGGCGTGGTTCTTCGTTGGCTCGCGCTGGCGCTCGTGGCGGTGCTGGCGACGGTGGTGCTGGTCAAGTTCCTGCGTGGTCTGGTGCGGCGTTTCACGGGCCGGGGCACCGAGACGGCGGCCTGCGAGATTGACGTATGACGTCTCGCCTCGAGTTGCGCGGCGCCGCATCGCGAAGGCAGGCGCCGCAAACCAGGACGCCGGTCGCGCGAGTACTGCAGCGAGCCAGCGGGAGCCCTGCATGTTCACGAAGATACTGATCGCCAACCGCGGAGAGATCGCGTGCCGGGTCGCCGCGACCGCGCGCCGCCTCGGCATCAAGACGGTGGCCGTCTATTCCGACGCAGACGCGAACGCGCGCCACGTGCTGGCCTGCGACGAGGCGGTGCACATCGGCGGCGCGTCGCCGCGCGAAAGTTACCTGCGCGGCGACCGCATCCTCGCCGCCGCCAGGCCACCGGTGCCCAGGCTGTGCACCCGGGCTATGGGTTCCTGAGCGAGAACGAAGGCTTCGCCGCGGGCCTGCGCCGAAGCCGGCATCGTCTTCATCGGCCCGCCCGCAGCGGCGATCGCCGCGATGGGAAGCAAGTCGGCCGCGAAGGCGTTGATGGACAAGGCTGGCGTGCCGCTCGTGCCGGGCTATCACGGCGAACGGCAGGAGGGCGCGTTCCTGCGCGGGGAGGCCGACGCGATCGGCTACCCGGTGCTGATCAAGGCGAGCGCCGGCGGCGGCGGCAAGGGCATGCGGCGCGTCGAGCGCAGCGCGGATTTCGAGGCCGCGCTCGCGTCGTGCCAGCGCGAGGCGCAGGCCAGCTTCGGCGACCAGCGTGTGCTGATCGAGCGCTACGTCACGCGGCCGCGGCATGTCGAGATCCAGGTCTTCGGCGATTCCTTCGGCCATTGCGTCTACCTGTTCGAGCGCGACTGCTCGGTGCAGCGGCGCCACCAGAAGGTGCTGGAGGAAGCGCCTGCGCCGGGCATGAGCGCGAGCGCGACGCGCTGAGATGGGGGCGGCCGCGGTCGCGGCGGCCAAGGCGGTGGGCTACGTCGGTGCCGGGACGGTCGAGTTCATCGCCGAGCCGACGCGATGGGACTGCTTCTACTTCATGGAGATGAACACCCGGCTGCAGGTCGAGCACCCGGTGACCGAAGCGATCACCGGGCTCGACCTCGTCGAGTGGCAACTGCGGGTGGCCAGCAGCGAGCCGCTGCCGCTGCGGCAGGACGAGTTGAAGATTCATGGCCATGCGATCGAGGCGCGCATCTGTGCCGAGAACCCGGACGCGAACTTCATGCCCGCGACCGGCGAGCTGGCCGTGGCGCGCTGGCCGGCGCACGTGGAGTTTCGGCGCAACGCCGACGCCGAAGCCTTCCACGAACCGGCCGCGGTGCGCATCGACTCGGGATTCGGCGAAGGCGACGCGATCTCGCCGCACTACGACTCGATGATCGCCAAGCTCATCGTCTGGGGCGCCGACCGCGCGCAGGCACTCGCACGGCTGGACGCCGCGCTGGCGCAGACGCACATCGTCGGCGTGCAGACGAATGTCGCTTTCCTGCGCCGCGTGGTCAGTCAAGATCGTTCGCGACGGCAGACCTCGACACCGCGCTGATCGAGCGCGAGCGCGCGCGCTGTTCGACGCGCCGCCGCTGCCGCTGCAGTGCATCGTCGGCGGCGTGGTGGCGCACGCGCTGGCCGCTGGAACGCGCGCGAGAGACGGCCGATCCCTGGTAGCGGCCCGACGGCTGGCGCCTGCACGGCGTTTCGACGCGGCGCTTCGACATCGAGGTCCAGGGCACGCACCATGCGTTACGCTGGAACGCCTGCACGGCGGTGCCTGTGGCTCGCGGTCGGCAAGGAGCGCTGGCTCTCGACCGCGCCGCGCGGCGCCGACGGTCAGGACGTGACGGTGGACGGGCGACGCTGGTCGCTCGACGGTCTACGCGAGCGGCGAGCAGGTGAGCGTGTTCGCGCCGAAGGCTCGGGCATCGCACACGAGGTGGACCTGATCGCCCACGCCGGCGACGGCGCCGTCGAGGGCGGGCGGCTCACAGCGCCGATGCCGGGCAAGGTGATCGCCTTCCTCGCCCGGCCCGGCGAGGTCGTCAAGCGGCCAGCCGCTGGCCGTGATGGAGGCGATGAAGATGGACACACGATCACCGCGCCGCGCGACGGCAAGGTGGAGGAACTGCTCTACGCGGCTGGCGATCAGGTGAACGAAGGCGGTGAACTGCTGCGCCTGGCGGCGGTTTGACACCCAGGAAACGATTCATGCTTCCGAAACGAGTCACCCTGGTCGAGGTCGGCCCGCGCGACGGGCTGCAGAACGAGAAGCTGCCGGTCGCCAGCGCCGTCAAGATCGAGCTCGTGCACCGGCTGCAGGCGGCGGGGCTGCGCGAGATCGAGGTCACGAGCTTCGTCAGCCCGAAGTGGGTGCCGCAAATGGCCGACAACGCCGAGGTGATGGCCGGCGTCTCGCGCCAGCCCGGCGTGCGCTACTCGGTGCTGACGCCCAACATGAAGGGCCTCGAAGCCGCGCTGTCGTCGAAGCCCGACGAGATCGTCGTCTTCGGCGCGGCGAGCGAAGCGTTCAGCCAGCGCAACATCAACTGCAGCATCGAAGAAAGCATCGAGCGCTTCCGCCCCGTGGTCGGCCGCAGCCCACGCGCAGGGCATCAAGGTGCGCGGCGCCATCTCGTGCGCGCTCGGCTGCCCGTACCAGGGCGAGGTCAGCCCCGACGAGGTGGAGCGCGTGGTGAGGCTGCTGAAGGGCATCGGCGTCGAGCACTGCGGCGTCGCCGACACGATCGGCGTCGGCACGCCGCGCCGTGCGCAGGCGGCGCTCGAGCGCGCGCTGAAGCACTACCCGCTCGCCGAAGTGAGCGGCCATTTCCACGACACCTACGGCCAGGCGCTGGCCAACATCTACGCCTGCCTCGAACTCGGCGTCCACACCTTCGACGCCAGCGTTGCCGGGCTCGGCGGCTGCCCCTACGCGAAGGGCGCGACCGGCAACGTGGCGACCGAGGACGTGCTGTTCATGCTGCGCGGGCTCGGCATCGAGACCGGCATCGATCTCGACCGCTGGTCGACGCCGGCGAGTTCATCTCCGACGTGCTCGGCAGGAAGCCCGTGTCGCGCTCTGGCAATGCACTGCTCGCCAAGCGCGCGCAGCATGACTGAGTCGGCGGACCGACCCGAAGGCTTTCGCCGTGTCTGCGAGGCGCTGGCTGCTCGCGGCCACCCGCATGGGCCCGTCTTCCTCGACGTGGCCGCCCGCACGGCGCAGGAGGCCGCCGACGCACTCGGCGTTGAGCGTCGGCCAGATCGCCAAGAGCATCGTGTTCCGTCGCCGCGGCGACGACGCGGCGGTGCTCGTCGTCACCTCGGGCGACAGGCGGGTCGACGAGGCGAAGGTCGCCGCGCGCGTCGGGCCGGTAGGGCGCGCCGACGCGGCGTTCGTGAAGGCCGCCACCTCATTCACGATCGGCGGTGTCGCGCCTGTCGGGCACTTCTGCGCGCCGGTCATCCTGATCGACCGCGATCTGTTCCGCTTCGACGTGATCTGGGCTGCCGCCGGCCATCCGAACGGCGTGTTCGAGCTGACGCCGAGGCAGCTCACCGAGCTGACGGGCGCGCCGGTGGAGGATGTGACGACATGACTCCGGAGGGCGCTGTGGAGAGTCCCTGCAACGACGTCTGCCGCATCGACGAGCGCAGCGGCCTGGTGCCTGGGCTGCTGCCGCACACTGGACGAGATCGCGCGCTGAGTCGGCGATGTCCGATTCGCACAGGCGTGCCGTGCTCGACGCGCTGCCGCAGCGGCGGTGCTCGTCGCCATTGCAGGCCAAGGCTCACGAGGCCGAACGATGAAGCACCTGATGCTTCTACTTCGACGTGGTGTCGCCCTACGCCTACCTCGCGTTCGAGCGGCTGCCGCAGGCGCTCGAAGGCCTGTCTGTAGAGGTGAGCTACCAGCCCGTGCTCTTCGCCGGGTTGCTGCAGCACTGGGGCAACAAGGGCCCGGCCGAAATCGAACCGAAGAAGGCCTGGACGTTTCGCCAGGTCGCGTGGCTGGCGCACGAGCAGGGCATCAGGCTCGACGTGCCGGCGCAGCACCCCTTCAACCCGCTTGCCCTGCTACGCCTGGCCGTCGCCTGCGCACCCAGTCGCCAGCACGCCCAATCGCCGGGTCTGCGAGCGCCTGTTCCGCCACGTGTGGCACGGTGGCGGTGACGCGAACGACGCGTTGCGCCTGCAGGCACTGCGCGACGCACTGAATCCGAAGCGCGATCCGATGGGCGACGACGTGAAGCTGGCGCTCAGGCATGCCACCGCACAGGCGGCGTCGCGCGGCATCTTCGGCGTGCCGACGATCGAGGTCGACGGGCGGCTCTTCTGGGGCCTGGACTCGCTGCCCATGCTGGCTGCCTACCTGCGCGGCGACACCTGGTTCTATGGCCCGGCGTGGGAAGCCGCCGGACGCTTGCCGCAGGGCGTACAGCGGCGAGGCTGACCTGTGCCTTCGACGCCATTGGCATCGAAAGCGCGGCGGCGTGGACACCGACCAGGCGAGGTCGTTGCGTGCGTCCGTCAGTTGCCCTCGAACACCGGCTTCTGCTTGGCGGCGAACGCCCGGTAGGCACGCTCGAAGTCCTGCGTCTGCATGCAGATCGCCTGCGCCTGCGCCTCGGCCTCGATCGATTCACCCAGCCCAGAGCTCCACTCCTGCCAGAGCATCGTCTTGGTCATCGCGTGGCCGAAGTTCGGCCCGTCGGCCAGGCTCGCCGCGAGCGCCTGCGCTTCGGCGAGCAGTTGCTCGGGCTCGACCAGGCGGTTGTAGAACCCGAACCTCTCGGCCTCCTCGCCGCCGACGACGCGACCCGTGTAGAGCAGGTCGGCCGCGCGCGACAGGCCGATCAGCCTCGGCAGCAGCGTGCACGCGCCCATGTCGGCGCCGGCCAGCCCGACGCGCACGAACAGGAACGCCAGCTTGGCTCGCGCCGTGGCCAGGCGCATGTCGGAGCCGCAGGCGATCATCGCGCCGGCCCCGGTGCACACGCCGTCGATCGCGGCGATGATCGGCTGCGGGCAGGCGCGCATCGCCTTGACCATGTCGCCCGTCATGCGCGTGAACTCGAGCAGCTCGGGCATCTTCATCGCGACCAGCGGGCCGATGATCTCGTGCACGTCGCCGCCGGAGCAGAAGTTGCCGCCCTCGCCGGTGAAGACGACGGCCTTGATGTCGGTGGCGTAGACCATCTCGCGAAACAGGTCGCGCAGTTCGCCGTACGAGTCGAAGGTCAGCGGGTTCTTGCGCTCGGGGCGGTTCAGCGTGATGGTGGCGACCTTGCCCGAAGCCGAGTAGCCGAAATGGGTGGCCTTGTAGCCGGCGAGTTGGATGCGTTTCATCGGTTCACTCCTGGGTTGCGAGAAGAGGGGGTGCGGCGCAGCGGTGTGCAGTCAGGCCCGGGTCGGCCCGACGCTGGACCATAGAATTCGCCCGGAAGACTCTGCGAAGCACCATGAGCAAGACAACGACGATGAGCGTCGAGATCCGTTTCGGCGATTGCGATCCCGCCGGCATCGTGTTCTTTCCGCGCTACCACCGCTGGATGGACGCCGCATCGCTGCATTTCTTCATGACCTGCGGTGTGCAGCCCTGGCACGTCCTGGAGGCCACGACGGGGATCATCGGTACGCCTCTGCTGGAGCACCATGCACGCTTCGTCAAGAGCGCCACCTACGGCGAGCGCCTGACGATCAGCACCTGCGTCGAAGAGTGGCGCCGCAAGGTCTTCGTTCAGAAGCACACCGTCACGCGCGGTGACGATCTGATCTGCGAGAGCAGCGAAACCCGCGTCTTCTGCGTGCGTGACGCGCAGGACCGCCGCCGCATCCATGCGATCCCCGTGCCGGAGGACATTCGCGGCCTGTGCGAATAGCGCAGCACTCGCGCACAGGCCGTTTGCCTCTGGCGGCGGCTCACGCCTCCCGCTCGACGGCCTCGGATCGGTCCGCATCGTGCTTCGCCATCAGGCCTGCGTGGGCCGATCGGGATCGTCGCGCCACGGAGCGGACGGTCGGGGCGTGCGCGCCAGCCATTCGTCGATGGCGTCCACGTGCTCGGTTTCCTCGCTCGCGAATTCCGCTGCCAGCCGCCTGACCTCGGGGTCGCTCGCGTGCGTGCCGACCTGGGTGTAGTAGTCCATGCCCCGCACCTCGTTCTCGCGCGCGTAGCGCAGCGCGGTATAGGCGTCCAGCGTGTAGTCGAAGGCCTCCTCGCCGCCGGCTTCAGGCGGATGCGTCCAGCGGTACTCCCACGACCGCAGACTGGGCAGCGTGACACCGCGCGCGCGCTCGACGATCGAGTCGTGGTGCAGGCGCGAGTAGTGGACCATGTCGCGGAACAGTGCCGAGACGGCGTCGTTGCGATGGGCCTCCATCATGTCGGCCAGCTCGAGGTAGCGTTCCGCGGCCTCGTGCTCGAGCGCGATGGCGTGGGCGAGGAATTCAGGCAACGAGTAGTTCATGGTGCATGCCCGGATATCACCCGCTCAGCCGGCCATCGTCAGCCCGCCGCTGACACTGAGCACCTGCCCGGTGATGTAGCTGGCGCGGTCGCTGGCGAAGAAGACCACCGCGTCGGCAATCTCCGACGGCCTGGCGAAGCGGCGCATACGGGATCGCCTTCTTGAACGCCTCGAGGTGCTTCTCGGGCACCGCGGCGAGCAGCGGCGTGTCGGTCGGCCCCGGGCAGACGCAGTTGACGTTGATGCCGTGGCGCGCCGTCTCGCGCGCGAGCGACTTGGTGAACGCGATCAGCCCGCCCTTGGCCGCCGAGTAGACGGTCTCGCCGAGGCTGCCCACGCGCCCGGCGTCGCTCGCGATGTTGACGATCCTGCCGCTGCCGCGCTCCATCATCGCCGGCAGCAGCGCCTTGGTCAGTTGCATCGGGCCGACGAAGTTCAGCGCGATGAGCTTGTCCCACAGCTCCGGCGTGCCCTCCCAGAACGGCTTGGTGTGTCCCCACCCCGCGCCGTTGACGAGGATGTCGACCGCGCCGAGCTGCGCCGGCAACCGCCTGGGCGAAGCCGGCGATCGATTCGCCCTTCGTCATGTCGACGGGCAGGAACACGGCACTCCAGCCTGCCTTGCGCAGTTCCGCGGCCGCAGCCTCGCCCTTGAGCGGGTCGATGTCGGCGACCACGACCCTGGCGCCGGCCTCGGCGAGCAGCTGCGCCGTGGCGCGGCCGATGCCCGAGGCGGCCCCGGTGACGACGGCAATCCTGTCCTTCATGTCTGCTCCTTTGTTTGCGAGATGCGTTGCGTCTCAGAAGTCTCGCGACGTCCATCACGCCTGGAGCCGAAGCAGACGCATCGCGTTCTGCTTCAGGATCAACGGCTGCACCGCGGGTTTGAACCCGGCCTCGGCGAAGTCCTTCATCCAGCGTTCCGGTGTGATCAATGGATAGTCCGAGCCGAACAGCATACGGTCCTTCAACAGCGTGTTGGCGTACTGCACCAACTGCGGCGGGAAGTACTTGGGGCTCCAGCCCGACAGGTCGATCCAGACGTTCGGTTTGTGCAGCGCCAGCGAGAGGGCCTCGTCCTGCCATGGCCACGATGGATGCGCAATCACGATCTCGATGTCGGGGAAGTCCATCGCGACGTCCTCGAGCAGCATCGGGTTGGAGTTCTGCAGCCGCAGGCCACCGCCGCAGCGCATGCCCGCGCCGATGCCCGAGTGGCCGCTGTGGAAGATCGCCGGCAGCTTGTGCTCGGCGATCACCTCGTACAACGGCCAGGCCATGCGGTCGTAGGGCAGGAAGCCCTGCGCGGTGGGGTGGAACTTGAAGCCGCGCACGCCTTCCTGCTCGATCAACCGGCGCGCCTCGCGCGCGCCCATGCGGCCCTTGTGCGGATCGATGCTGGCGAAGGCGATCATCATGTCGGCGTTGGCTCGCGCGGCATCGCAGACTTCCTCGTTCGGAATGCGCTGCCGTCCGAGCAGCGATTCGGTATCGACCGTGAACATCACCAGGCCCAGCTTGCGCTCGCGGTAGTGGGCCACTGTCTCGGCGATCGTCGGCCGGCGACTCGAGCCGAAGTACTTGTCTGCGGCGCGGTCGTATTCTTCGCCGTACGCGTCGAAGGGATTGCGACAGGACACCTCGGCATGGGTGTGGATGTCGATTGCGATCAACTCCTGGGTGTTCATTCGGCGGGCTCCACGAGAGGTCTCAAGCGTCGCGCTGATTAGTTACTAGTCTTAATCATATTGATGGTTTGTCGAACTGGTACCTACCCTGATGCCGAGTCCGCAAGCCAGGTCCATGTGCTTCCATTTCGCTTTGAATGTGCCGTTGGCTGCCGACGCTGGTGAAATTCCTGACCTTATCGTTTACCCCATTTTCAGTCCGATGGATGTAGTTAAACATCGCAACTGTTTTCACTTGCCCGGTGACGATCTTCATGGGCGATCCCCAGCGCGGTGGTGCCGAAGCGCCGAGTCCCTCGGCGGCGCGTTACCGCGCGCTGCGCCTGGGAGGATCGCTTTCGGCGACATTCATGCCGCAAGCGGACGGCAGTCTGCGCGTACTCTCTGCCGAGCCGCTGCAGCCTTATCCAGAGCGCCTGACCGACCGCCTGCTGCAATGGGCTGCGGTCGCACCGGATCGCACGCTGGCCGCCAAGCGAGGTGCCGACGGGGAATGGCGGCACTTGAGCTACGCGCAGGCGTTGTTGCAGGCGCGCGCCATCGCGCAGGCCTTGCTGGACCTCGGCCTGTCGGCCGAGCGTCCGGTCGCGATCCTGTCCGAGAATGACCTCGAGCATCTGCTGCTCAGCCTCGGGTCGATGCTTGCCGGTGTGCCGTTCGCACCGGTTTCGAGCGCGTACTCGACGGTTTCGCAGGATTTCGGCAAGCTGCGCCACATCGTCTCGGTGCTGACCCCCGGGCTGGTGTTCGCATCCTCGGCGCAGAGCTATGCACGGGCGATTGCGGCGACGGTCGCGTCCGACGTGCCGGTCGTGCTGACCCGCGGCTCGATAGCGGGCCGGCGCTGCCTCGCGTTCGACGACTTGCTGGCCAAGCTGCCCAGCGCGGACGTGGATGCCGCGCATGCCGCCGTCGGCCCGGACACGATCGCCAAGTTCCTCTTCACCTCGGGCTCGACCAGGCAACCCAAGGCGGTGATCACCACGCAGCGCATGCTGTGCGCGAACCAGCAGCAGATCCTGCAGTGCTTCCCCGAGCTCGGCGACGAGCCCCGGTGTTGGTGGACTGGCTGGTCTGGAACCACACCTTCGGCGGGAGCCACAACGTCGGTCTGGTGCTCTACAACGGCGGCACGCTCTTCATCGACGATGGCCGGCCGACGTCCGCGCTGATCGGGCAGACGCTGCGCAACCTGCGCGAGATCGCGCCGACGGTGTACTTCAACGTGCCCAAGGGATTCGAGGAAATTGCGCTCGCCATGCAGGCCGACGAAGCGCTGCGGCGCATGCTGTTCAGCCGCGTGAAGATGTTCTTCTTCGCAGGGGCCGGCCTCGCGCAGCCGGTCTGGGACCAGCTCGATGCGCTGGCCGAGGCGACCTGCGGTGAGCGCATCCGCATGCTCACCGGCCTCGGGATGACGGAGACCGCACCGTTCGCGATCTGCGCCAACGCTTTCGACGTCAAGGCGGGCCACATCGGCCTTCCGGCCCCGGGCATGGAACTCAAGCTGGTTCCTGTCGGCGGCAAGCGAGAGGTCCGCTACCGCGGCCCCAATGTCACGCCCGGCTACTGGCGCGCGCCCGAACAGACTGCCGGCAGCTTCGACGACGAGGGCTTCTACTGCAGTGGCGATGCCTTGAAGCCGATCGATGCGGCGCACCCCGAGCGTGGATTCGCTTTCGACGGTCGCATCGCCGAGGACTTCAAGCTCTCCACCGGGACCTTCGTTTCTGTCGGTCCGCTGCGCGCGCGCATCGTCGCCGCCGGGGATCCGCTGGTGCTCGACGTCGTGATCGCCGGAATCAACCGTGACGACGTCGGCATCCTCGTCTTTCCGCGCCTGGATGCCTGCCGCGCGAAGGCCTGCCTGGGCGCCGAGGCGCCCGCGGCACAGGTGCTCTCCGCCGCGGCGGTGCGCGAGTTCTTTCAGCGCCTGGTCGACGGTCAATGGGCCGCCGGCACCGGCAGCGCGACGCGCGTGGCGCGTGCGCTCGTGATGGCCGAGCCGCCGGACATCGATCGCGGCGAGATCACCGACAAGGGCTCGATCAACCAGCGCGCGGTGCTGGCGCAGCGCGATGCGCAGGTCGAGCGGCTCTACATCGGCGGCGCCGAAGTGCTGCTGCCCCGGCGCTGAGCGCGCACCCAGTTTCACCTTCACCACGAAAGCCACGCCCATGAGCGAAGTCGCAAGCACCACCCTCCACGGCGAAGTCGCCGTGGTCACGATCGATTCCCCTCCCGTCAACACGATGACACGCGAAGTTCGCGCCGCTCTCAAGTCGAGCTTCGAGGCCTTGCGCGGCAAGCGCGAGGTCCAGGCCATCGTGCTCGCCTGCGCCGGCCGCACCTTCCTCTCGGGCGGCGACATGCGGGAGTTCGATACCGGCGTCCAGGAACCCGGCTACCACGAGGTGCTGCGGCTGATCGAGGACAGCCCGGTGCCGGTGGTCGCGGCACTGCACGGCACCGCGATGGGCGGCGGTGTCGAGACGGCGCTGGCCTGCCACTACCGCGTCGCGGCGGGCAGCACGCGCCTCGGACTGCCCGAGATCACTCTCGGCATCATCCCCGGCGCCGGTGGCACGCAGCGCATGCCACGGCTGATCGGCCTCGAGCCGGCGCTGGACATGATGCTGTCGGGCAAGCCGCTGACCGCGCAACAGGCCTTGGAGGTCCGGCTGGTCGACGAAGTCGTTTCGGGCGAACTGCTGCCAGCTGCGATCGCCTTCGCGCGCCAGCTGATCGCGAAGGGCGCCGGCCCGCGCCGCACCCGCGAGCGCAGCGTGGCCGGAGGCGAGCGTGCCGACGAGATCATCGCCGCACGCCGGGCCCAGGTCGCCAGGACGATGCGCAACCGCAATTCACCGAACGTGCTGCTCGACGCCGTGCTGGCGTCGGTGAAGAAGCCCTTCGACGAGGGCATCGCTTACGAGCGCAGCCTGTCGATCGAGGTCGAGAAGGCCGTCGAGGGCCGCGCCTTCCGCCACCTCTTCTTCGGCGAGCGCGAGCTGCGCAAGATCCCCGGCATCGGAGGCGACGTGAAGGGTCGCAAGGTCGACCGCGTCGGCATCGTCGGCGCCGGCACGATGGGGGGCGGCATCGCGATGTGCTTCGCCAACGCCGGCATCCCGGTGACGATCATCGACACCGCGCAGGAAAACCTCGACCGCGGCCTGGCGACGGTGCGCAAGAACTACGAGCGTTCGGTCACGCGCGGCAGCCTCAAGCCAGAGCAGATGGCGCAGCGCCTGGCGCTGATCCAGGGGTCGCTCGCCTACGCCGACTTGGGCGCCGCCGACCTGATCGTCGAGGCGGTCTTCGAGAACATGGCGCTGAAGAAGGACATCTTCGGCAGGCTCGACGCGGTGGCCAAGCACGGCGCGGTGCTCGGAACGAACACCTCGACGCTCGACATCGACGAGATCGCCGCGGTCACGAAGCGGCCGCAGGACGTGATCGGGCTGCACTTCTTCAGCCCGGCCAACGTGATGCAGTTGCTCGAGATCGTGCAGGCCGGCCGCACCGCCGCCGACGTCCTGATGACGGCGCTCGACGTCGCCAAGACGATCAAGAAGGTCGGCGTCGTCGCCAAGGTCTGCTACGGCTTCATCGGCAATCGCATGATGGATCCCTACGGACGCGAGGCCGAGCGCTGCGTGATGGAGGGCGCCACGCCCGAGCAGGTGGACGCCGCGCTCGAAGGCTTCGGCATGGCGATGGGCATCCTCGCGGTGTACGACATGGCCGGCATCGACGTCGGCTACCTGACGCGCAAGGAACGCGCACACCTGCTGCCGAAGGACCCGAGCTTCTACCGCCCGACTGCGCTGCTGACCGAGCGCGGCTGGCTCGGCCAGAAGACCGGCCGCGGCTACTACCGCTACGATGGCGCCGACCGCAAGCGTACGCCGGATCCGGAGGCGATCGCGATGTTCCGGGTCGAAGCCGAGCGCCTGGGCGTGCCGCAGCGCAAGCCGCAGGCGCAGGAGATCCAGGAGCGCTGCCTGTACGCGATGATCAACGAAGGCGCGCGCCTGCTCGAGGAAGGCATCGCGCTGCGTGCGAGCGACATCGACATGGTCTACACGTCGGGCTACGGCTTCCCGCGCTATCGCGGCGGCCCGATGTTCTATGCCGACACGGTCGGGCTCAATCTCATCCTGGACAAGATTCTCGAGTTCCAGAAGACTCTCGACCCGCAATACTGGCAGCCTAGCCCGCTGCTCGAGAAGCTGGCGCGCTCAGGCAAGAGTTTCGCCGCATGGCAAGCCGAGCAGGCCGCGCTGGCCCGCTGAATCCCAAGGAGCACGAACATGGCCAACGCCTTCATCCCCTACGGCATCTACTGGTCGACGCCGTTCGCCAAGTGGCAGGGCTCGATCGCCCACCTCAACAGCATCCGTCTCGCCGCCAACTGCGCGCGGCGCATGCTCGACGAGCGCAAGGTCGACCAGGCTGCGATCGACCTCGGCATCCTCGGCATCACCAACCCGCAGCTCGGCGCGTTCTTCGGCCTGCCGTGGCTGACCGGGATGCTCGGTCTGGACCGGGTCCCGGGCCCCACGGTGCAACAGGCGTGCGCCACCAGCGCCCGCGCGCTGCAGATGGCGGCGCAAGAGGTGGCACTCGGCAGCGCGACCTGTGCCCTCGTCGTCACCGCCGACCGCTGCTCGAACGGCCCCATCGTCCACTACCCGGACCCGACCGCGCCCGGCGGCAACGGTCACACCGAGAAGTGGGTCATGGACAACTTCGGTCACGATCCGTATGCGAAGGTCGCGATGATCGACACCGCCGAGAACGTCGCCCGCCGCTTCGGCGTCGGCACGGCCGAGATGAACGAAGCCGTGCTGCGCCGCTACGCACAGTACCAGGATGCGCTGGCCAACGACCGCGCTTTCCAGAAGCGCTACATGCAGGACGTGCCGATCACCGATGCGGGCTTTCGCAAGCTCAGCGGCACGCTATCGGCCGACGAGGGCGTGTTCGCGACCACCGTCGAGGGGCTGGCGAAACTCAAGCCCGTCAAGCCCGACGGCACCGTGACCTTCGGCACGCAGACGCACCCCGCGGACGGTAACGCCGGGGCGATCGTCACGACGCGCGAGATCGCGCGCGAGATGGCCACCGACAAGGCGATCGAAGTCGAACTGCTCGGATTCGGTCAGGCGCGCGTGGAGAAGGGTCACATGCCGATGGCGCCGGCGCCGGCTGCGATGGCGGCGCTCAAGCTGGCCGGCCTGGCAATGAAGGACGTCGACGCCGTCAAGACGCACAACCCGTTCGCGGTCAACGACATCGCGTTCGCGCGCGAAACCGGTTTTGCGCTCGAGAAGATGAACAACTACGGCTCGTCGCTGATCTGGGGCCATCCGCAGGGTCCGACCGGGATGCGCTCGGTGATCGAACTGATCGAGGAACTCGTGCTTCGCGGTGGGGGCACCGGCGTGTTCAGCGGTTGTGCCGCCGGCGATTCGGCCATGGCGCTGGTGCTACGCGTGCGCAAAGCGACCTGAACTCCAACCCGGAAGGAGCGAATACCAGCATGGACAAGACCTCTGTTAAAGCGACAAACTGATTCGTTTCCGCAATCACCCACAAAGGAGACCCGCAATGAAGACCTTCCAATCCCTTGGCGCGGCGCTGCTCGCGCTGATCACCTCGCTCCCGGCGCTGGCCGACGTCAACATCGGCGTCACGCTCTCGCTGACCGGGCCGGCCTCGGGCTTGGGCATCCCGGTGGGCAACCAGTTCAAGCTCTGGCCGCAGACGATCGCCGGCGAGAAGGTCAACCTCATCATCCTCGACGACGCCTCCGACCCCGGCAAGGGTGTCAGCAACGCGCGCCGCTTCGTCACCGACGACAAGGTCGACATGATCTTCGGCGGCTCGATCACCACCGTCTCGGCGGCCATCGCGCCGGTGGCGGCCGAGGCCAAGACGACGCAGATCTCGATCGCGCCGGTGGGCGTGCCGCCGGACCAGGAGCGCTGGGTGTTCCGCCTGCCGCAGGGCTTTGCGGTGATGGCCATCCCGATCGTCGAGCACATGAAGAAAGCCGGCGTCAAGACGCGTCGGCTTCCTCGGCTACACCGACGCCTACGGCGAATCGTGGCTGAAGGAGATCACCGCCCAGGGCGAGAAGGCCGGCATCAAGGTGGTGGCGGTCGAGCGCTTCGCGCGCAGCGACACCAGCGCCACGCCGCAGGCGCTGAAGCTGGTCTCGGCCAACCCCGACGCGATGCTGGTCGTGGCCTCGGGCTCCGGCGCCGCGATGCCGCACATGGCCATCATCGAGCGCGGCTACAAGGGCAAGGTCTACCAGACGCACGCCGCGGCCACGCCCGACCTGGTGCGCATCGGCGGCAAGAGACGTCGAGGGCGCATTCGTCGTCTCCGGCCCGGCGGTGGTGGCCGAGCAGCTGCCCGACAGCCACCCGTCGAAGGCAGGTGGCGGTGGATTTCGTCACCAAGTACGAGAAGCGCCTACGGCACGGGCTCGCGCAGCCAGTTCGCCGGCCACGCCTACGACGCGAAGATCGTGCTCGAGAAGATCCTGCCGGTGGCGCTGAAGAAGGCCAAGCCCGGCACGCCCGAGTTCCGCGCCGCGCTGCGCGATGCGATCGAGGGCATGGGCCGCACGATCTTCTCGCACGGCGTGATGAACTGGACCGCGACCGACCACTGGGGCTACACCAACGAGACCGGCGTGTTGCTGAAGGTCGTCGACGGCAAGTTCGTGGTCGAGAAGTGATGACGCCGATGACGATCACTTTCGTCGAAAGGCTGAGCTGGCAAAGCCAGGTCGAGGGCCGCAAGGCCCGGCCGTAGACAGAAGTGCGACGAACTGCATGGACGTCGACGATCGCCGGCATCCTGGCGCTGGACGGCCTGACCAACGGCGCGATCTATGCGCTGCTGGCGCTGGCCACGTGCTGGTGTTCGCCGTGACGCGGGTGATCTTCATTCCGCAGGGCGAGTTCGTCGCCTTCGGCGCGCTTGACGCTGGCGCTGCTGCAGACCGGCCGCGTGCCGGGCACCGTGTGGTTCCTGCTTGTGCTGGCGGCAGCCGTGACACTGCAGGATCTGGTGAACGGGCTGCGTCAGCGCCGGTCAGCGGCGCGGCTGCTGGCGCCAGGGGGCCGCGCACGCTGGCCTGGCCGGTGGCGGTGTCGCTGCTGACCATCTGGGCCGCGCCACGAGGCCTGCCGCTGCTGGCGCAGGCGCTGCTGACGGTGGCGCTGGTCACGCCCTTCGGCGCGCTGATCTACCGTCTGGCCTACGAGTCGCTGGCCGATGCCAGCGTGCTGGTGCTGCTGATCGTCTCGGTCGGCGTGCACTTCGCGCTGGTCGGGCTGGGCCTGTACTTCTTCGGCGCCGAGGGCTTTCGCAACCCGAGCTTCTGGGATCAGCGCTTCAGCTTTGCCGGCATGACGCTGTCGGGTCAGGCGCTGATCATCTTCGTCGCCTCGCTGGCGCTGATCTCGGCGCTGTGGCTGTTCTTCGAGAAGTCACTGCTGCCGGCAAGGCGCTGCGCGCCACCGCGGTGAACCGGCTGGGCGCGCGACTGATGGGCATCTCCAGCAGTCAGCGCCGGGCGGCTGTCATTCACGATGGCGGCGTTCATCGGCGCGCTGTCCGGGCTGCTGATCGGGCCGACGACCACGGTGTTCTACGACAGCGGCTTCCTGATCGGCCTGAAGGGTTTCGTCGCCGCGGTCTTCGCCGGCCTGTCGAGCTACCCGCTGGCGCTGCTGGGCGCATTGGGCGTCGGCCTGCTGGAGAGCTTCGGCTCGTTCTGGGCCAGCGCCTACAAGGAGGTGATCGTCTTCGGCGCCGATCCTGCCGGTGCTGCTGTGGCGCTCGCTGCGCGACCCGCACGGCGAGGAAGCACTGAGCCGCGATGCGCTTCGCGCTTCCCGATCGCCTTCGCGCGCTGATGCTGCTGCTGCCGGCGCTGCCGGTGCCGGACTTCTGGATCACGCAGAGCAACTACATCGGCCTGTACGCGCTGGTCGCGCTGGGCCTGGTGCTGCTCACCGGCGTGGCCGGGCTGACCTCCTTCGGCCAGGCGGCCTTCGTCGGCGTCGGCGCCTACACCGCCGCCTACCTGGCCACCAACCAGGCGTCTCGCCCTTGGCTGACGCTGCTGCTCGGCGTGGCGCTGGCCGTCGCCGCCGCGCTGCTGCTGGGCGCGATCACGCTGCGCATGTCGGGCCACTACCTGCCGCTGGCCACCATCGCCTGGGGCCTGGCGCTGAACTACACCATGGCCAACATGGAGTGGCTGGGCAAGTACGACGGCATCCTCGGCATTCCGCCGCTGACGCTGTTCGGCATCGGCACTGGGCACCGGGCGCGGCCTGCACCCGCTGGTGTGGGCGATCGCGCTGCTGGCGGCGCTGGCGGCGCTGCGCCTGCTCGATTCGCGCCCCGGCCGCGCCATCCGCGCGCTGAAAGGAGGCTCGACGATGGCCGAGGCCATGGGCATCTCGACCTTCCGCTACAAGCTCACGGTGTTCGTCTTCGCCGCCGTGCTGGCCGCCGTCTCGGGCTGGCTGTTCGCGTACTTCCAGCGCAGCGTCAGCCCGTCGCCGTTCAGCATCAACAAGGGCATCGAGTACCTGTTCATGGCCGTGCTCGGCGGCGTCGGCAACGTCTGGGGCGCGTTCCTCGGCTCGGCCGTGGTGCGCCTGGTGGAAGACCAGTTGCAGGTGCTCCTGCCGCGGCTGATCGGCACCAGCGGAAACTTCGAGACCATCGTCTTCGGCATCGTGCTGGTGGTGGTGCTGAAGTACGCGCCCGAGGGGCTGTGGAGCTTCGTCGGGCGCTGGCTGCCGGCACCGCCGCGGGTGCAGGGACTGGAGCAGCGCCACGCCGCTGCCGCGGCGCGCCAAGCCGGCTCGCGGCGAACGCTTGCTGGAGGTGCAGGCGGTGCGCAAGAAGTTCGGCGGGCTGGTGGCCGTGAACGACGTCAGCTTCGGTCTGCACTGCGGTGACATCGTCGCGCTGATCGGGCCCAATGGTGCCGGCAAATCAACGCTCTTCAACCTGATCACCGGCGTGCTGCCGCTGTCCGGCGGCACGGTGCGCTGGCGCGGCCAGACCATCGACGGCAAACCCTCGCGCGCCATTGCTCGGCTGGGCATCTCGCGCACTTTCCAGCACGTGAAGATGATTCCCGAGATGACGGTGCTGGAGAACGTGGCACTGGGCGGCTATGGCCGCACCAAGTCCGGCGTGATGCAAGCGGTGCTGCGGCTGGACCGCGCCGAGGAGCGCCAGCTGTTCGCCGAGGCTGAAGCCCAGCTGGCGCGCATCGGCATCACCGAGCGACTGGACGAGCTCGCCGGCAACCTGGCGCTGGGGCCGCAGCGGCTGATGGAGATTGCACGCGCACTGGCCACCGACCCGGCGCTGCTGTTGCTGGACGAACCGGCGGCCGGCCTGCGCCACCACGAGAAGCAGGCCCTGGCCGCAGTGCTGCGGCAACTGAAGGACGAAGGCATGAGCCTGCTGCTGGTCGAGCACGACATGGACTTCGTCATGGGCCTGGCCGACCGCGTGGTGGTGATGGAATTCGGCACCAAGCTGCTCGAAGGCACGCCCGCCGAAGTGCAGGCCAGCCCCGCGGTGCGCGCGGCCTATCTCGGCACGGAACACTAGATGACCGAAACCCTGCTCGACGTGCGCGCCCTTCACGCCGGCTATGGCCGCGCAACCGTATTGCACGGGCTGAACCTGAAGGCGGCCAAGGGCAGCGTCGTCACCGTGATCGGGCCCAATGGTGCCGGCAAGTCGACGCTCTTGAACGCCCTGATGGGCGTGCTGCCGGTCCGCGGCGAGATAGGGTGGCGCGGCAGGCCAATCGCGCGGAGCACGCTCGAAGAGCGCGTGCTCGACGGCATCGCGCTGGTGCCGGAAACGCGCGCGCTGTTCGGCAGCATGTCGGTCGAGGACAACCTGCTGCTCGGCGGCTACCGGCAGGTGCAGCTCGGCCGGCCGGTACGCGACGATGGACGGCGTGTTCACGCTGTTCCCGCGCCTGCAGGAGCGAAGCACCCAGCTTGCCGGCACACTGTCGGGCGGTGAGCGCCAGATGCTGGCGTTGGGTCGTGCCCTGATGGGACAGCCCGAACTGCTGATGCTCGACGAACCGAGCCTCGGCCTTGCGCCACTGGTCGTCAAGAGCATCTTCGCGACCATCGCCAGTCTGCGCGCGACCGGTGTCACGATCCTGCTCGTCGAACAGAACGCACGCGCGGCGCTGGCGGTTGCCGACTACGCCTACGTGCTCGAGATGGGCGAGATCGCGCTCGAGGGCCCGGCCGTCGAACTGGCACGCGACCCGCGCGTGATCGACACCTACCTCGGCGCCGCACGCGCGACGGGCTGATCGCCGGGCCATGTGGCACTACGCCCCGCCGCTGCGCGACATGCGCTTCGTGATCGAGGAGTTGCTCCAACTGCCTGCGCAATGGGCCGCAGTGCCGCCCTTTGCCGATCTCGACACCAACACCGCGAGGCAAGTGATCGAAGCGGCCGCGCGGTTCGCTGTCGAGGTCGTCGCGCCGACCAACGCGCGCGGCGACCGCGAGGGCTGCACCCTGCAGCCCGACGGCAGTGTGCGCACACCGGGCGGGTTTCGCGAAGCCTACCGGGCCTTCGTCGACGCCGGCTGGCCTTCGCTGGCCTGCGAGCGGGGTATCGGTGGGCAGGGCCTGCCGCAGGTGCTGAATGCTGCGCTGTACGAGATGCTGTGCTCCGCCAACCACGCCTGGACGATGTACCCGGCGCTACTGCACGCCGCCTGCGAGTGCCTGCAGGCGCATGCGGCGGCGGAGCTGAAGGCTCGCTATCTGCATCGTGTCGTCAGCGGCGAGTGGCTGTCGACGATGTGCCTGACCGAAGCCCAGGCCGGCTCCGACCTCGGTCTGGTCAGAACCCGCGCCGACCCCCAGGCCGACGGCAGCTATCGGCTGCACGGCAACAAGATCTTCATCTCTGGCGGCGACCACGACCTCACCGACAACATCGTCCACCTGGTGCTTGCCCGCATTGCCGGCGCGCCGGCCGGGACTCGGGGTCTTTCGCTGTTCCTTGCGCCGAAGCTTCGCGACGACGGCACGCGCAATGCGGTGCACTGTATCGGGCTCGAGCAGAAGATGGGGATCAAGGGCAGTGCGACCTGCGCGATGAGCTTCGAGGGCGCCACCGGCTGGATCGTCGGCGAGCCCGGACGGGGACTGGCGGCGATGTTCGTGATGATGAACGCGGCACGGCTGCACGTGGCGCTGCAGGGCCTGGCGCACGCCGAACTCGCCCACCAGAATGCGCTGCGCTATGCGCACGAGCGGATGCAGATGCGCGCGGTCGTCCGGCCGCAGGGGGCGCCGGCCGGCGCGGCCGACCCGATCGCGCTGCACCCGCCGATGCGCCGCACGCTGCTGCGCCAGCGCGTGCTGGTCGAAGGTGCACGCATCGTCGCCTACGAGGCCGCGCACCTGCTGGACCTGGCCGAGCGCTCGCCCGTCGCGGCCGAGCGCGCGCGCGCGCACGACTTCGTCTCGCTGCTGACGCCGGTGCTCAAGGCCTTCCTGACCGAGAACGGGTTTGCGGTTGCGAGCGATGCGCTGCAGGTCTTCGGCGGCCACGGCTATCTGCACGACTGGGGCGTCGAGCAGTGCCTGCGCGACAGCCGGATCGCGCCGATCTACGAGGGCACGAACGAGATCCAGGCGATCGACCTGCTGGTGCGCAAGGTACTTCCCGACGGCGGCGCGAGGTTCGGGCTGTTGCTCGATGCACTGCAGGCGGCGCTGCCCGACGGCGCCCGCCACGCCGCCGCCGCGCGGGCTGCGATTGGCGCCCTGCGCGCGGCGGTCGGGCCGCTGGTCGCGGCCTCGGTCGGCGATGCCGAACTGCCGCACCGCGTGGCCGCCGACTTCCTTCGCGCCACCGGCCTGGTGCTTCTGGCGCAGGCCTGGACCCGCGCCGATGCGGTGGCAGAGGCCGCAATGGAGGCCGACCCCGCCTTCTACCGCGCCAAGCGCGACAGCGCACGGCACTGCATCGACGAGGTGCTGCCCGAGTTGGGCTTCCGGCTGGGCCTGCTCATGCCGCAGTCGCCGCTGCCGTTCGTCGATCTGCCTGCCTCCTGACACCATGGCGAACCCAGGCCCAACGCTGCGAAGCACACCGGACGAGCTCGGGCTGGATCAGTCGCGGCTGACGCACCTCGTGGGCTATGCCGCGAGCCGCGCGTCCATCGAGCTGAAGAAGGCTTTCGCGCGCCACATGGTGACGCTGCAGCTGAAGGCGGTGGAGTTCTCGATCCTGGCGCTGGTGGCTTCCAACCCCGGGGTGAACCAGAAGCGGATTGCGCAAACGCTGGACATCTCGGCGCCGAACATGGCGATTACCCTCGACCGCCTGGTCGAACGGGGCTGGGTCGAGCGCGTGCGCTCGACGCGCGACCGCCGAGCGCAGCAGATTCACCTGACGCCAAAGGGGCGCGAAATCGAGAAGCGCGCAGGCGAGATCGCCAGCGCAATGGAGGCCGAGCCCTTGCAGATGCTCTCTGCAGCCGAACGTGCGCTGCTGATCGAGTTGCTGTTGAAGGTGGCCATGGGCAAGTCGCGGGTTCGAACCTGAGGAGTCCTCGCATGAGCAGCAAACCCAAGATTCCAGGCACCGTGATCTTCGACGGCGAGCAGGCTATGAAGGGCTACGCGTTGAACAAGATGTGCTTTTCGTTCAACGACGCCGCCAACCGCCAGGCCTTCCTGGCTGACGAGGATGCGTACTGCACCCGGTACGGCCTGAATGCGCAGCAGCGCGAGGCGATCCGTGCCCGCAACGTGCTGCAACTGATCGCCGCCGGCGGCAACGCCTACTACCTGGCCAAGTTCGCCGGCATCTTCGGGCTCGACATGCAGGACATCGGCGCACAGCAGACCGGCATGAGCAAGGAGCAGTTCCAGGCCAAGCTCCTTGCCGCGCGCGGCTGAACCCTGCCCCCCGAGGAGACACCAGACATGGCACAGATCATCGGCGGCATCACCACCTCGCACGTCCCGGCCATCGGCCGGGCCATCGCCAGGAACCTGCAGCAGGAGGCGTACTGGAAACCGTTCTTCGACGGCTTCGCTCCCGTGCGCCAGTGGCTCTCCGTTGCGAAGCCAGACGTCGCGATCGTCGTCTACAACGACCACGGGCTGAACTTCTTCCTCGACAAGATGCCCACCTTCTCGCTCGGCGCGGCGAGCGAGTACCGCAACGCCGATGAGGGCTGGGGCATCCCGACCGTGCCGCCGTTCCGCGGCGATGCCGCGCTGTCCTGGCACCTGATCGAATCGCTGGTCGGGGAGGACTTCGACCTCACGACCTGCCAGGAGATGAAGGTCGACCACGCCGTCACGCTGCCGATGGCACTGCTCTGGCCGGACCAGCAGTGGCCGGTGCGCATCGTTCCCGTCTGCGTCAACACCGTGCAGGCGCCGCTGCCGAGTGCCGCGCGTTGCTACAAGCTGGGCGAGGCCCTGGGCCGCGCGGTGGCTTCGTGGACGGGACAGGAGAAGGTCGTGGTGCTCGGTACCGGCGGACTGTCGCACCAGCTCGACGGCGAGCGTGCCGGCTTCATCAACAAGGACTTCGACCTCAGGTTCATGGACAGCCTGATCACGGATCCGACCTGGGCCACCCAGTTCGACACCTACCAGCTGGTCGAGCAGGCCGGCACCCAGGGCATCGAGCTGCTCATGTGGCTGGCCACGCGCGGGGCCCTGGGCGCCAGCGTGCGCAAGCTGCACTCGAACTACCACATCCCGATTTCGAACACGGCTTCGGGCCTGATGCTGTTCGAGGTCACAGCCTGAACCCGGGGCGTCGCATGCAACAACGTCGCATCGGCCCCTTCAGCGTCCCGGCCATCGGGCTGGGCTGCATGAACCTGAGTCATGCCTACGGCCCGGCGCCTGCGGCCGATGCCGCCGAGACGCTGCTGCTGAAAGCGCTAGCCCTCGGCGTCACGCTCTTCGACACGGCCGCGCTGTACGGCTTCGGCGCGAACGAGTCGCTCGTCGGTCGCGTGCTGAAGTCGCACCGCTCGAAGATCGTGCTCGCCAGCAAGGGCGGCATGGCCGGTGTCGCATTCCCCGACGGCGTCAGGCGCGTCATCGACGGGCGGCCGCAGGCGATCCGTCGCGACTGCGAAGACAGCCTGAGGCGCCTTCAGACCGACGTGATCGATCTGTACTACCTGCACCGCTGGGACAAGAAGCTGCCGATCGAGGTCAGCGTGGGCGCGCTGGCCGACCTGGTGCGTGAAGGCAAGCTGCGTGCGATCGGACTGTCTGAGGTGTCGGCCGCCACGCTGAAGCGCGCGCACGCTGTGCACCCGATCGCCGCCGTGCAATCCGAGTATTCGCTGTGGACGCGCAATGCCGAGATCGCCGTGCTCGACGCCTGCGCGCAAATCGGCGCCGCCTTCGTCGCCTTCAGCCCGCTGGCGCGGGGCTACCTGAGCGCCAGGCTGAGGGATGTGTCGACCTTCGACGCGAAGGACATTCGCCGTGGCATGCCGCGCTTCGAGCCGGCCGCCTACGCGGCAAATCTGCGCCTGGTCGACGGATTTGCCGCGATCGCCGAGGAGGTCGGATGCACGCCCGCCCAACTCGCGCTCGCCTGGGTGCTGGCGCGAGGCGAGCATGTGATCGCGATCCCCGGCACGACGAGCCCCGCCCACCTGGAGGAAGATCTCGGCGCAGCCAGCGTAGCACTCGTTGCCGCCACGATGGCGCGGCTCGACGCCCTGATCAACCGCCGCACCGTCACGGGAGTGCGCTACAACGCGGCGACGCAGGCTGAGATCGACACCGAAGAGTTCACTGCCTGAGACATCCTCGGCATCGCCGGGCCGAACTCCCTGCCGATCGCCCTGGCACTCGCCGCATCGAGGTCGCAACGATGATCGGCACGCGCAAGTCGTGCGCGCGTACGCCTTGCGCAAGAACCTGATTCCGCGACGCGCCGACATGCCTGACGCTCAGTCCTCGAACTCGAGGGTCTTGCGCCCGAGCATCGTCAGCGTGCCCGCTCGAAGATGCGATGCGCGCAGCCCCGAAATCTCACCCATTACTTTCACTGCCTTGTGCAAGTCCTTATTTCTTATGGAAGTTTCTTCTGATGCCTTCTCTGAAGTACGGGCTAAGTATTTGATTTCATTGATTTTTCTCGTATCCCCCGTTGATTCCGTGTGGCGCATGCGTTAGAGTGGTGAAAAGTGCACTTTTGTGGCTTTTCGTGACGGGCGCAGCTGCGGAGGTGGGGTGGCTAGTTTCGTGTTTCAGGGCGCTTCGGCGCTGACGCTGGACGGCAAGGGGCGTGTCGCCGTCCCTGCGCGTCACCGCGACGTACTGCAGGCTACGGCTGCCGGCCAGCTGACGCTGACCAAGCATCCGCAGGGCTGCCTGATGGTCTTTCCACGCCCCGCCTGGGAAGCCTTTCGCGATCGCGTTGCCGGATTGCCGATGTCGGCCAGCGGCTGGAAGCGCGTGTTCCTCGGCAACGCGATGGATGTCGAGATCGACGCTGCATCGCGCGTGCTCATCTCGCCCGAGCTGCGTGCCTCGGCCGGGCTGACGCGTGACGTGATGCTGCTCGGCATGGGCAGCCACTTCGAATTGTGGGATAAGCCGCTGCCTACGCCGCGCACGAGGCGCAGGTGATGCAGTCGGAAATGCCCGACGCGCTCAAGGGCTTCAGTTATCTGATGGCGGCCGCTCCCGACGCGGCAGCTGGCAGCACACCACCGTGTTGCTCGTCGAGGCGGTCGATGCCTTGCTGACCGACCGCGATGGCATCTACGTGGACGGCACCTTCGGCCGCGGCGGGCATTCGCGGCGCGTCTTGCAGGAGTTGTCCGCCGGCGGGGAGGCTGGTGGCGCTCGATCGCGACCCTGAAGCGGTGGCGGCTGCCACCGCCGCCGATACGCGGGTCGACGACCCGCGTTTTTCCATCTGTCACGCCCGCTTCGCCCGCATGGCCGAGGAGTTGGCGGCGCTGGGCATCACCGCAGGTGCACGGCGTGCTGCTCGACCTGGGCGTCTCCAGCCCGCAGATCGACAACCCGCGCGCGGCTTCAGCTTTCGCTTCGAGGGGCCGCTGGACATGCGCATGGACCCGACCCGCGGCGAGAGTGCGGCGGACTTCCTGGCACGCGCCGACGAACATCAGATTGCGGAGGTGATACGTGACTACGGCGAAGAACGGTTTGCTGTTTCGATTGCAAAGGCGCTTGTTGCTCGCCGCGAGAGCGGGCTCGCTGTTCGAACCACAACGGAACTTTCCCAAGTCGTGGCTCGTGCGGTCAAAACCCGCGAGCCGGGCCAGGACCCTGCAACGCGCACATTTCAAGCTCTTCGGATTTTCGTCAACGCCGAGCTTGAGGAGCTCGAACAAGGGCTGAACGCGGCCCTCGCGTTGCTGCGTCCCGGCGGGCGGCTGGTGGTCATCAGCTTTCACTCGCTCGAAGACCGCATCGTCAAGACCTTCATCGCCCGTCACAGCAAGACCGTGTTCGATCGCCGTGCACCGTTTGCCGAGCCGGCGCCGGTGCGCCTGCACGCGCTGGCGCGGGTGAAACCGGGCGAGACCGAGCTGCGCGCCAACCCGCGTGCACGCTCGGCGATCATGCGCGTGGCCGAGCGCACCGAGGTGGCCTGGGCATGATCGCCGCAGGGACGCTTCCAAGGCGATCGCTCCCCTTCGGGGGGCTTCGCCCGGACGCAGGCAGTCCGGGCGACTGGCTGCGCCTGGCGAAGGGGCGGGCCAGCGGCCCGGCGCGCAGCGCCTTGGGGGCCAGATGACGCGGCTGAACCTGCTGCTGCTCACCGCGCTTCTCGCGAGCTGCGTGTTCCTGGTGCGCGTGGCCTACGACGCTCGGCGGCTGTTTGCCGAGCTCGACAAGGCGCAGGGGCAGGAGCGCCAGCTCGAGTCCGACTTCGAGCGGCTGAAGGCCGAGAAGCAGTCGCAGGCTACCCCCTCGCGTGTCGAGGCAGTCGCGCGCAACCAGCTCGGCATGCGCACCGCCACGCCCGCAGTCACGAACTACGTGACGTACTCGCGAGCCAGCGCTGCGGCGTCGGAAGCTGCACGATGAGCAAGGCAAAGCAACGTCCGTTCGCGAAGCCCCAGGGGGGCAGCACGCGCAGCGTGACGTACGCGTCGAGCCCGCTGCTGGCGTCGAAGACTCCGCCGTGGCGCTCGAAGTTCCTCGTCGCGATCGTCGGCGCCGGGTTCTGCGTGCTGCTCGGGCGCGCGCTCTACGTGCAGGTGATCGACGCGCCGTTCTTTCTTCGCCAGGGCGAGGCGCGCTATGCGCGCACGATCGAGCTGCCGGCGAGCCGCGGCCGCATCACCGACCGCAACGGGCTGATCCTGGCCGCCAGCGTGCCCACCCCGTCGCTGTGGGCGATCCCGAAGGACATGGACGCCGACCCGGCTGTCCGCGCCCGGCTCGCGAAGGCGCTCGGCATCACGCCGGCCGAGCTCGCCGCAAAGATCGGCGACAGCGTCAACTTCGCCTGGCTGCGGCGGCAGGTCGACGAGAAGGTGGCGGACGAGGTGCTCGCGCTCAAGCTCAGCGGCGTGCACCAGTTGCGCGAGTACAAGCGCAAGTACCCGGAAGGCGAGGCGGCGGCGCATGTGGTGGGCTTCACCAACATCGAGGACCACGGACAGGAGGGGGTCGAGCTCGCGTTCCAGGACGAACTGACCGGGCGCAACGGTTCGCGCCGCGTGATCAAGAACCGCCTCGGCGACGTGGTCGAGGACATCGGCGACAGCATCGCGCCGACGGACGGGCGGGACATCGAGCTGGCGATCGATTCGAAGGTGCAGTTCTTCGCCTACCAGCGCGTGCGCGAGGCGGTGGTCGAGCACAAGGCCAAGGCGGGCAGCGTGGTCGTGCTCGACGTGCAGACGGGCGAGGTGCTGGCACTGGCCAACTACCCGAGCTACACGCCCGGCGACCGGCGCAATCTCTCCGGCGGGCAGTTGCGCAACCGCGCGCTGACCGACACCTTCGAGCCCGGCTCGACGATGAAGCCCTTCATCATCGGCTGGGCGCTGGAGTCGGGCCGCGTGACGCCCGACACCGTCGATCCAGACCGCCCCCGGGCGCCTCACCATCACCGGCTCGACGATCAGCGACGCCCACCCGCACGGCGCGCTGACGGTGCAGCAGGTGATCCAGAAGTCGAGCAACGTCGGCACCGTCAAGATGGCGATGCAGATGCAGCCGCGCGAGATGTGGGAGCTGTTCAGCGCAGTGGGCTTCGGTCAGCGCCCGCAGATCGAGTTCCCCGGCGCGGTCACCGGGCGGCTGCGTCCGTACAAGACCTGGCGCCCGATCGAGCAGGCGACGATGAGCTTCGGCTACGGCTTGTCGGTGAGCCTGTACCAGCTCGCCCGCTCATACACGGTGTTCGCGCACGACGGCGAACTGCTCCCGGTGTCTATCGTCAGGAAGCCCGTGGAGGGCGGCGAGCCGTCGCCGGTTGCCGGGGTGCGCGTGCTGTCGCCGAAGACGGCGCAAGCGGTGCGCGAGATGCTTCACATGGTGACCATCGAAGGCGGGACGGCGACCAAGGCGCAGCCCATGGGGTACACCGTCGGCGGCAAGACGGGCACCGCCTACAAGCAGGAAGGCAAGGGCTACTCGCAGAAGAAGTACCGCGCCTGGTTCGTCGGCATGGCGCCGGCGATGCACCCGCGAATCGTCGTCGCGGTGATGGTCGACGAGCCGAGCAATGGCAAGTATTACGGCGGCGACGTGGCGGCGCCGGTATTCGCCGAGGTCGTGCAGCAGACACTGCGCACGATGGGCGTGCAGCCCGACATGGACGTGCGTCCGCAGATCGTCGCACGCGCCGTGCGTGGCGAAGTCGAGAGCTTCTGATGCCCGCGTTGCAGCCACTGGCTTCGCCTGACGCCGCGGTCGCCTGGTTGCGCCAGCGTGGCGCGCGCAGGCTCGCTTCCGACAGTCGGCAGGTTCGTCCCGGCGATGCCTTCATCGCCTGGCCCGGCCAGATCCACGACGCGCGGCGCTTCGTCGAACCCGCGCTGGTTTCGGGCGCGCAGGCTTGCCTGGTCGAGGCCGACGGTGTCGCCGCTTTCGGCTTCCGCGACGAGCGCGTGGCCGCGTTGCGCGGGCTCAAGGAGTCGGCCGGATACGTTGCCAGCGAATTCCTCGGCACGCCGAGTCGTCGCCTGGATGTGCTGGCCGTGACCGGCACCAATGGCAAGACCTCGACGGCATGGTGGCTGGCTCAGGCCTTGAGCCTGCTCGGGAGGCGCTGCGGCGTGGTCGGCACGCTCGGCATCGGCGAGCCGCCAGAGGCGCAGACGACCGGCCTCACGACGCCCGATCCCGTCACGCTGCAGACCGCGTTGCGCGACTTTGCCGACCAGGGCTTCGTTGCCTGCGCAATCGAAGCCTCGTCGATCGGCCTCGATCAGCACCGCCTCGCCGGCACCTCGATCAAGCTGGCGCTGTACACCAACTTCACGCGCGACCATCTGGACCACCACGGGACGATGGAGGCCTACTGGCGGGCGAAGACGGTGCTGTTCGACTGGCCGGGCCTGCAGGCGGCGGTCGTCAACATCGACGACGAGCAGGGCGCCGGGCTGGCCGAGCGCCTGACGAAGCGGTCCATCGATCTGTGGACCTGCTCGCTGCGCAACCCGGCGCGGCTCACGGCCCGCGCGGTCGGCTATCGAGACGGTGGCCTGTGTTTCGAGGTGAGCGAGGACGAGACGTGCCTGCCGGTGCGAACTGCGCTGATCGGCGACTTCAACGTCGCCAACCTGCTGGGCGTGATCGCGGGCCTGCGTGCACTCGGCGTTCCGCTGGCCGCCGCCGCAGCGGTGTGCGCACGTCTGATCCCGGTGCCGGGTCGCATGCAGCGCGTGCCGCCCTCCACGACGCCCGCAACGGCTGCATCCGCCCAAGTGCCCGAGGTGGTGGTCGACTATGCGCACACGCCCGACGCACTCGAGAAGGCGCTCATCGCGCTGCGGCCTCTCGCGCGCCAGCGCGGCGGCAGGCTGTGGTGCGTCTTCGGCTGCGGAGGCAACCGCGACGCGAGCAAGCGCCCTCTGATGGGCGCGCTCGCCGAGCAGCTGGCCGACCATGTCGTCATCACCAGCGACAACCCGCGCGACGAAGCGCCGAATTTCATCATCTCGCAGATCCTCGTCGGCGTGATCGGGCACGACGACGTCGACGTGATGGAAGACCGCCGCGCAGCCATCGGCCTACGCCGTGCGGGCGGCCGCCGCGTGCGACGTGGTGCTCGTCGCCGGCAAGGGTCACGAGTACCACGCAGGAGATCGCCGGCGTGAAGCAACCGTTCTCCGACGTCGACGTGGCACAGGCGCTGTTGATCGCGCGCGCTGCCGGAGGCGCGGCATGACGACGCCGACCATGACGACGCTCGCCGAGGCGCATGCGCTGATCGCGCGCACGCTGCCCGCGGCCCTGCTGGTCGGTGACGCAGGCGTCGCGGTGAGCCGCGTGCACTCCGACACGCGCAGCCTGCAGGCAGGCGATCTTTTCGTCGCGCTGCGCGGCGAGCGTTTCGATGGGCACGACTTCCTGCCGCAGGCGCGCGCCGCAGGCGCCGTCGCGGCGCTGGGCGAGCGCGGGCTGGCCGAGGCGGGACTGCCCGGACTGCAGGTGGCCGACAGCCGCATCGCGCTCGGCGCGCTCGCCGCCGCGTGGCGGCAGCGCTTCGATCTGCCGCTGATCGCTGTGACGGGCAGCAACGGCAAGACGACCGTCACGCAGATGATCGCTTCGATCCTGCGCGCGTGGCACGGGGAGGCGGCACTCGCGACCGAAGGCAACCTCAACAACGACATCGGCGTGCCGCTGACCCTGCTGCGGCTGCGCCAGGACGCCAGCACCTGGCACCGCGCCGGCGTGGTCGAGATCGGCATGAACCACCCGGGCGAGATCGCCCCGCTGGCGGCGATGGCGGCGCCGACCGTCGCGCTCGTCAACAACGCGCAGCGCGAACACCTCGAGTTCATGGCCGACGTGGCCAGCGTCGCGCGCGAGAACGGCGCGGTGATCACTGCGCTCGGCGCGGGAGGGATCGCGGTATTCCCGGCCGACGACACCTACACGCCGCTGTGGCGCGAGCTGGCCGGGACGCGGCGCAGGCTCACTTTCGCGCTCGATGGCGCGGCCGAGGTGGGCGCGCGCGCGCAATGGCGGCAGGATCACTGGGTGGCGACGCTGCGCACGCCCGCAGGAACTCGTGACGTGGCGCTGCGCGTGGCCGGCCTGCACAACGTGAAGAACGCGCTCGCCGCCGCCGCCTGCGCGCTCGCCGCGGGCTGTCCGCTGGACGCGGTGCATCGCGGACTCGAGGCCTTCGCGCCGGTGAAGGGTCGCTCGCAGGTGCAGCGCATCGCGCTCGCAGGTCGCGCGGTGACGCTGATCGACGACTCGTACAACGCCAACCCCGACTCGGTGCGTGCCGCGATCGACGTGCTTGCCGCATTGCCCGGCCCGCGCTGGCTGGTGCTCGGCGACATGGGCGAGGTGGGCGACCAGGGTCCGGCCTTCCATGCCGAGGTCGGCGCGTATGCGAAGCAGCGTGCGATAGAGCAGCTGTGGACGGCCGGCGCGCAAAGCGCCGCCGCGGCGCGCGCGTACGGCGCGGGGCGCCACTTCGAGTACCGTGCCGAGCGCTGCTCGCCGCGCTGGCCGAAGCGCCCGCGGCGGCGTCGGTGCTCGTCAAGGGCTCGCGCTTCATGAAGATGGAGCAGGTGGTCGCCCGGCTCGTGGCCGGCTCGACAGTGGGAGACGCCCATGCTGCTTAGCCTGGCCCAGTGGTTGCAGCAGCTCTCGCCCGAGTTCGGCTACTTCCGCGTCTTCCAGTACCTCACGTTTCGCGCGGTGATGGCGGCGCTGACGGCGCTGCTGATCGGTCTGTCGTTCGGGCCCTGGGTGATCCGCCGTCTCGCCGCGCTGAAGATCGGCCAGCCGATCCGCGGCTACGGCATGGAGACGCATCTCGCCAAGAGCGGCACGCCGACGATGGGCGGGGTGCTGATCCTGATCGGCATCGCCGTCTCGACGCTGCTCTGGTTCGACTGGAGCAACCGCTTCGTCTGGATCGTGATGTTGGTGACGCTCGGCTTCGGCGCGATCGGCTGGGCCGACGACTGGCGCAAGGTCGTGCACGAGAACCCCGACGGCATGCGCTCGCGCGAGAAGTTCTTCTGGCAGTCGCTGATCGGCCTGGTCGCCGCGCTGTACCTCGCGTTCAGCGTCTCGGAAACCTCCAACCTGCGCGTGCTCGAGCTCTTCGTCCGCTGGGTGCAGAGCGGGTTCTCCAACGACCTTCCGCCCAAGGCCGACCTGATGCTGCCGTTCATCAAGACCATCAGCTATCCGCTCGGCGTGTTCGGCTTCATCATCCTGACCTATTTCGTGATCGTCGGCACGAGCAACGCCGTCAACCTGACCGACGGGCTGGACGGCCTGGCGATCATGCCGGTGGTGATGGTCGGCGGTGCGCTCGGCGTGTTCGCCTACGTCACCGGCAACGCGGTCTATTCGAAGTACCTGCTGTTCCCCTACATCCCGGGCGCCGGCGAGCTGCTCGTGTTCTGTTCGGCGATGGCCGGCGCGGGGCTCGCCTTCCTCTGGTTCAACACCCATCCGGCGCAGGTCTTCATGGGCGACGTGGGCGCGCTCGCGCTGGGCGGCGCGCTCGGCACGATCGCCGTCATCACGCGCCAGGAGATCGTGCTCGCCATCATGGGCGGCATCTTCGTCGTCGAGGCGCTGTCGGTGATGCTGCAGGTGGGCTGGTTCAAGTTCACGAAGCAGCGCTTCGGCAAGGGCCGGCGGATCCTGAAGATGGCGCCGCTGCACCACCATTTCGAGAAGTCGGGCTGGACCGAGACGCAGGTCGTGGTGCGCTTCTGGATCATCACCATGCTGTTGTGCCTGATCGGCCTGGCGAGCCTGAAGCTGCGCTGATGAACGCCTTGCAGGACACCAACGTGCTGGTGCTCGGCCTCGGGGCCTCGGGGCTGGCGATGGCGCAGTGGTGCGCGCGCTGCGGCGCGCAGGTGCGGGTCTGGGACTCGCGGCTGCAGACGCCGCAGAGCCCGCCGCAAGCGCGGGTTCTCGAAGCGGGCGTGCCGGGGGCGACGCTCGTCGCCGGGCCGGCCGACGCCGCGCTGCTCGACGGCATGCAGCGCATCTTCAAGAGCCCCGGCCTCGCGCCGCGCGACGAGCGCATCGCGCCGCTGCTGCGCGCCGCCGCCGACCGAGGCATTGCCGTCGAGGGCGAGCTCGACCTGTTCGTGCAGGCCCTCGCCGCACTGAAGGGCGAGCGCGGCTATGAGCCGCAGCTGCTCGCTGTCACCGGTACCAACGGCAAGACGACGACTACGGCGATGACCGCGTTGCTCGTCGAACGCGCGGGCCGGCGCGTCGCGGTTGCGGGCAACATCGGGCCGACGATGCTCACGACGCTGGCTGATGCGCTCGACGACGGGCCAGTGGCAGCCGACGGGGCCGTCGCTGCGTCATCGAACGACCATCTGCCCGAGGTCTGGGTGCTCGAGCTGTCGAGCTTCCAGTTGCATGGTGTGCGCGCCTTCGAGCCGAGCGCCGCGACGGTGCTCAACATCACACAGGACCACCTCGACTGGCACGGCACCATGGACGCTTACGTGGCCGACAAGGCGCGCGTGTTCGGCAGCCACGGAGTCATGGTGATCAACCGCGACGACCCGCGCGTGGCGCAGCTCGCGCCCGCCGCCGCCGTGCCGGCCCGACCGGCAGGCAGGGGGCGCGCGCCGCGGCCGGCATCGCGCACCGTCGTGAGTTTCGGGCTGACTGCGCCGCCGCACCCCGGCGACTTCGGCCTCGTGGTCGACAACGGCATGGCTTGGCTGGTGCGCGCGCTCGAGGCCGATCCGACGCTCAGGCGCCGTCCCGGCGAGGTCGAAGAGATCCACCTGCAGCACCTGATGCCGGCCGACGCGCTGCGCGTGCGCGGACGCCACAACGCGGCCAACGCGCTCGCCGCGCTGGCGCTGGCGAGCGCGATCGGCTGCCCGCTGGCACCGATGCTGCACGGCCTGCGCGAATACACCGGCGAGCCGCACCGCGTGGCCCATGTCGCGACGGTAGGCGGCATCGAGGCCTACGACGACAGCAAGGGCACCAACGTCGGCGCCACCGTCGCCGCGCTGACCGGGCTCGGCGCCGATCGCGCGCCGTCGCGGCTGGTGGTGATCCTCGGCGGTGACGGCAAGGGGCAGGACTTCGCGCCGCTGCTCGCGCCGGTGCGCCGCCATGCGCGCGCGGTGGCGCTGATCGGACGCGACGCGCTAGTGATCGAGCGCGCGTTGGCCGGCTGCGGCGCACCGATGCAGCGTTTCGACAGCCTCGAAGCCGCGACGCGGTGGACCTTCGCGCAAGCGCATCCGGGCGACGCGGTGCTGCTCAGCCCGGCCTGCGCCAGCCTCGACATGTTCCGTAACTACGGCCATCGTGCCGAGGTGTTCATCGCCGAGGTGCAGGCCATGGCACGGGAGCAAGGGGTCATGGCATGACGGCGCTGCGCCGCTTCGGCCCGATCGCCTTGCGGTCACGCTTCGCGGCGCTTGCCGGGCGTGCGGATGCCGGCGCCGAGGCAGTGCCGGTACGTGATTGGGTCAGCGTCTCGGCCGGCCGGCCGACGCGCCTGCTCGGCTTCGACCGGACCCTGATCATCGTCGTGCTGGCGCTGCTCGCGCTGGGCGTGGTGATGGTCTATTCAGCGTCGATCGCGCTCCCCGAGAACCCGAAGTTCGGCCGCTACGAGGCGACGCACTTCCTGAGCCGCCACGTGATCGCCATCGCCGTCGCCCTGCTGTGCGCGCTGGTCGCTGTGCAGGTGCCGGTGGCGCTGTGGGAGAAGTGGTCGCCGTGGCTGTTCGTCGCCACCCTGCTGCTGCTCGTGCTGGTGCTCATCCCCGTCGTCGGCAAGGGCGTCAACGGCGCCCGGCGCTGGATTCCGCTCGGCGTGATGAACTTCCAGCCGTCCGAGCTCGCCAAGCTGACGATTGCGATGTATGCCGCCGGCTACATGGTGCGCAAGATGGACGTGAAGGAGAACTTCGCGCGCGCCGTGGTGCCGATGGCGATCTCGGTGGCCGTCATCGGACTCGTGCTGCTGGCCGAGCCCGACATGGGCGCCTTCATGGTGATCGCCGCCATCGCGATGGGCATCCTCTTCCTCGGCGGCGTCAACGGGCGGATGTTCTTCCTGATCGTCGCGGTGCTGATGGGAGCCTTCGTGCTGATGATCACGGCGAGCGAGTGGCGGCGCGAGCGCATCTTCGCCTACCTGAACCCGTGGGACGAGAGGTACACGCTCGGCAAGGCCTATCAGCTTTCGCACTCGCTGATCGCCTTCGGTCGTGGCGAGCTGTTCGGCCAGGGGCTGGGCAGCAGCGTCGAGAAGCTGCACTACCTGCCCGAGGCACACACCGACTTCCTGCTCGCCGTGATCGGCGAGGAACTCGGCTTCGTCGGCGTCGCGGCGGTGATCGTCGCCTTCTTCTGGCTGGCGCGACGGCTGTTCCACATCGGCCGCCAGGCGATCGCGCTCGACCGCGTGTTCGCCGGCCTGTTCGCGCAGGGCATTGGCATCTGGATGGGCGGGCAGGCGTTCATCAACATGGGCGTCAACCTCGGCGTGCTGCCGACGAAGGGACTGACCTTGCCGCTGATGAGCTTCGGCGGCTCGGCGATCGTCGTCAACATGGTCGCCCTGGCCATCGTGCTGCGTGTGGATATTGAGAACCGGCAACTCATGCGCGGAGGCCGCGCATGAGTTGCCGGTTCCGGTGCAGGCTGCGAGAGCCGCGGCTCCGCCCGTGCCTGCGCACGGGTGGACGGCGCGACGCCCGGCGCATGGGGCATGTCGCGCATCGACGTGAAGCGCACGCAGTGCGCGTGCCGGAACCAAGATCGCCAGTCGATGCGCGGAGGCCGCGCATGACCGCACGCCACGTCGTTGTCATGGCCGCCGGCACCGGAGGCCACGTGATTCCGGGTCTCGCCGTCGCGCGCGAGATGCTCTCGCGCGGCTGGACCGTCTCCTGGCTCGGCACCACCGAGGGCATGGAGAACCGGCTCGTGCCGCCCAGCGGCATCGCGCTCGACCGCATTGCCTTCAGCGGCCTGCGCGGCAAGGGCCTGCTGCACACCTTGACCGGCGGCCTGCGCCTGCTGGGTGCGTTCTGGAGCTGCCTGCGCATCCTGCGCCGGCGTTCCCCCGACGCCGTGCTTGGAATGGGCGGCTACGTCTGCTTTCCCGGCGGCCTGATGGCGGCGCTGCTCGGCAAGCCGCTGGTGCTCGTGAACGCCGATGCCTCGCTGCTGCTCAGCAACCGCGCGCTCTTGCCGGTGGCCGATCGCGTCGCGTTCGGCTTCGATGGAGACGCTGCCCGCGGCACGAAGAACGCCGTCGTCACCGGCAACCCGGTGCGCGCCGAGATCGAGGCGCTGCCCGCGCCCGTACTGCGCTTTGCCGGCCGCAGCGGCCCGCTGCGCTTGCTCGTGGTGGGCGGCAGCCTCGGGGCGCGTGTGCTCAACGAATGCGTGCCGCAGGCCCTGGCGCTGTGGCCGCCGGCAGAACGTCCTCGCGTCACGCATCAGACCGGTCAGGCTCATCTCGCCGTTGTTCAGGCCGGCTACGCGAGCGCCGGCGTGCAGGCAGAACTGCTGCCGTTCATCGACGACATGGCGCAGCGGCTGGCCGAGTGCGATGTCGTCGTCTGCCGTGCCGGCGCAGTGACGGTGAGCGAGCTGTGCGCAGCCGGCGTCCCGAGCGTGCTGGTGCCGCTGGTGATCAGCACGACGAGCCACCAGCGCGACAACGCCGAGCACATGGCTGCCCACGGTGCCGCGCTGCACCTGCCGCAGTCCGAACTGGCGCCGCAGCGGCTCACCGATCTGCTGCGCGGGTTGACACGACCGGCGCTGCTGGCGATGGCGCAGAAAGCGCGTGCGATCGCGTTGCCACGCGCGGCAGAGCGGGTTGCCGACGAACTGGAGCAGCTGGTGGCCGCATGAAGCACGCCGTCAAACGCATCCACTTCGTCGGCATTGGAGGCGCCGGCATGAGCGGCATTGCCGAGATCCTGCACAACCTCGGCTACATCGTCTCGGGCTCGGACCAGAGCGCGAGCGAGACCTCGCGTCGGCTCGCGTCGCTGGGCATCAGCGTCGCTATCGGCCACGACGCGAGTCACATCGCCGGTGCGCAGGCGGTGGTCACTTCGACCGCGGTGAAGGGCGACAACCCCGAGGTGATCGCCGCGCGCGGCCGCCGCGTACCGGTGGTGCCGCGCGCGGTGATGCTCGCCGAGCTGATGCGGCTGAAGAAGGGCATCGCGATCGCCGGCACGCACGGCAAGACGACGACCACCTCGCTCGTCGCCAGCGTGCTCGCGGCCGCCGGCGTGGACCCGACCTTCGTCATCGGCGGGCGGCTCGCCAGCGCGGGCGCGAACTCGCGTCTCGGCTCGGGCGAGTACATCGTCGTCGAGGCCGACGAGTCCGACGCCTCGTTCCTGAACCTGATGCCGGTGCTGTCGGTGGTGACGAACATCGACGCCGACCACATGGACACCTACGGCCACGACTTCGCGCGGTTGAAGGCGGCGTTCGTCGAGTTTCTGCACCGCATGCCGTTCTACGGTGCCGCCATCCTGTGCGGCGACGATCCCGGCGTGCGCTCGATCGTGCCGATGATCTCGCGCCCGGTCGTCAGTTACGGCTTCGGCGCCGACGTTCAGGTGCGCGCGGTCGACGTGCAGGCGCTGCCCGGCGGGCAGATGCACTTCGTCACGCAGCGGCGCAACGGCGTCGCCATGCCCGACCTCGCGATCACGCTGAACCTGCCCGGCGAGCACAACGTGCTGAACGCGCTGGCGACGATCGCGGTGGCGACCGAACTCGAACTGCCCGACGCGGCTATCGTCAAGGCGTTGGCCGAGTTCAGCGGTGTCGACCGGCGCTTCCAGCGCTACGGCGAGCACTCGGCACACGGAGGCGGCAGCTTCACGCTGATCGACGATTACGGGCACCACCCGGCGGAAATGGCCGCGGTGCTCGCCGCCGCGCGCGGCGCCTTCCCCGGGCGGCGCCTCGTGCTCGCGTTCCAGCCGCACCGCTACACGCGGACGCGCGACTGCTTCGAGGATTTCGTGAAGGTGCTGGGCACGGCCGACGCGGTGCTGCTGTGCGAGGTCTACGCAGCAGGCGAAACGTCGATCGTCGCTGCCGACGGTCGCGCGCTGGCGCGCGCGCTGCGCGTCGCCGGGAAGGGTCGATCCGCTGTTCGTCGACGAAGTCGAGGCGATGCCCGAGGCGATCATGGAACAGGCGCGCGACGGCGACGTGGTGATCGTGATGGGCGCCGGATCGATCGGTGCCGTGCCGCGGCAGCAGGTCGTGCAGGGAGCGACGTCATGAACGCGATCGACGTCAAGTCCCTCGGCAAGGTCGCCGTGCTGATGGGCGGCAGCATCGCCGAGCGCGAAATCTCGCTGCTGTCGGGCATCGGCGTGCTCAAGGCGCTGCAGTCGCAGGGCGTCGACGCGCAGGCGTTCGATCCGGCCGAGCGCGACCTCGTCGAACTCAAGCGCGACGGCTTCGCGCGCTGCTTCATCGCCCTGCACGGCCGCCATGGCGAAGACGGCACGGTGCAGGGCGCGCTCGAGCTGCTCGGCATTCCCTACACCGGTTCGGGCGTGATGGCCTCGGCGATCGCGATGGACAAGGTGATGACCAAGCGCGTCTGGATCGCCGAAGGCCTGCCGACGCCGCGCTACGTCAGCCTGGCGCGCGACGAGCTCTCGAACGCGCGCGTGCGCACGGTGCCGGACGACCTCGGCCTGCCGCTGATCGTCAAGCCGCCGCACGAAGGCTCGTCGATCGGCGTCAGCAAGGTCCTCGGCTACTCGCAGATGCAGGACGCGGTGCAGCTCGCCGCGCGCTACGACGCCGAAGTCCTGTGCGAGGAATTCATCGACGGCGACGAAGTGACCTGCCCGGTGCTCGGCGGCGGCGACAGCGCGGTCGCGCTGCCGGTGGTGCGCATCGTTGCTCCCGAAGGCGCCTACGACTATCAGAACAAGTACTTCACCGACGTCGTGAACTACATCGTTCCGAGCGGCCTGCCGGCGGCGGAAGAGGCGGCGATACAAGCGATCGTGTTGCGGGCTTATCGCACGCTCGGCTGCCGCGGCTGGGGCCGCGCCGACCTGATGATCCGCGCCGCCGACCGCATGCCCTTCCTGCTCGAGATGAACACCTCGCCCGGGATGACGAGCCACTCGCTGGTCCCGATGTCGGCCCGCGCCGCGGGCATCAGCTACGAGCAACTGTGCCTGCTGCTGTTGCAGGGCGCGGCCCTTGACTCCTGAACGGACGAACGCGATGCGCTCCTCGGCCCTCCTTCACGCCAATGCGCCGACGGCCCTGCCGCTGGACGTGCGGCTGATGAACAGCACCGCGACGCTGCTCGCCGCGGTACTCGTGCTCGGGCTCGCGGCGCTGCTGATCGCCTGGGCGGCGCGGCTGCCGGCCTTCGCGATCCGAGGCATCCGCGTCGAGGGCGACGTCACGCGCAACAGTGTCTCGACGATCCGCGCCAACGCGCTGCCCAAGCTGGCCGGCAGCTTCTTCACGTTGGACCTGCGGCAGGCGCAGCGCGCCTTCGAGTCTGTGCCCTGGGTACGCCGGGCGGTGGTGAAGCGCGAATGGCCGAACCGGCTTGCCGTGCGGCTCGAGGAGTACCGTGCGGTCGCGCAGTGGGGAGACGACGGCGCCAGCAGGCTGGTCAGCGGTTTCGGCGAGGTGTTCGACGCCAACCTCGGCGACGTCGAGGACGACCACCTCTCGACGTTGCAGGGCCCCGAAGGCAGCGCGCCGCAGATGCTCGCGATGCTGCGCCGCTTGGCTCCGGTGTGCGAGCGACTCGACGCGAAGATCGAGACGCTGGCTTTGTCGGCGCGCGGCTCATGGCGCGTCGAGCTCGACAGCGGTGCCGAAATCGAACTCGGCCGCGGCAGCGACGAAGACGTGATCGCCCGCACCGAACGCTTCGCGAGCACGCTGACGCAGATGACCTCGCGCTACCGACGCGCACTCGAATACGCCGACCTGCGCCACAACGAGGGCTATGCGTTGCGCCTCAAGGGCATTTCAACCGGCGCCGCCGCGGCGGCAGCGGCCAGGACCGGCAAGCGCTGACCCGCAAACAAGAGAGCTGACATGGCCAAGGAATACAAGGATCTCGTCGTCGGACTGGACATCGGCACCGCCAAGGTGATGGCCGTCGTGGCCGAGGTGCTGCCGGATGGCGCACTGCGCCTGGCCGGGCTCGGATCGGCACCGACGCATGGCCTGAAGCGAGGCGTCGTCGTGAACATCGACGCCACGGTGCAATCGATACAGCAGGCGCTGAAAGAGGCCGAGATGATGGCCGCCTGCAAGATCACCCACGTCTACACCGGCATCACCGGCAGCCACATTCGGGGCCAGAACTCGACCGGCATGGTCATCGTGCGCGACAAGGAAGTCACCCCGGTCGACGTGAACCGTGTCGTCGAGACGGCCAAGGCGATCAACATCCCGAACGACCAGCGGCTGCTGCTCGTCGAGCCGCAGGAGTTCGTGATCGACGGCCACGAGGTGAAGGAACCGATCGGCATGAGCGGTGGGCGCCTCGAGGTGAAGGTGCACATCGTCACCGGCGCGCAGAGCGCGGCCGAGAACATCGTCAAGTGCGTGCGCCGCTGCGGGCTCGAGGTCGAGCGCCTGGTGCTCAACCCGAGCGCGTCGAGCGCCGCCGTACTGACGCAGGACGAGAAGGACCTCGGTGTGGCGCTCGTCGACATCGGTGCCGGCACCACCGACGTGGCGATCTTCACCGACGGCTCGATCCGCCACACGGCGGTGATCCCGATCGCCGGCGACCTGATCACCAGCGACATCGCGATGGCGCTGCGCACGCCGACCAAGGACGCCGAGGAAATCAAGATCGAGTACGGCGTGGCCAAGCAGTTGCTCGCCGATCCGAACGAGCAGCTCGAAGTGCCGGGGCTCGGCGACCGCGCGCCGCGCATGCTCAGCCGCCAGGCACTGGCCGGCGTGATCGAGCCGCGGGTGGAAGAGATCTTCTCGCTCGTGCACCAGGTCATCCGCGAAAGCGGCTACGAGGAACTGCTTTCGAGCGGCATCGTCATCACCGGCGGCTCGGCGGTGATGCCGGGGATGGTCGAGCTCGGCGAAGACATCTTCCTGAAGCCCGTGCGCAAGGGCAACCCCATCTACAACGGCCCGCTGCACGACATGGTCGCCAACCCGCGATCGGCCACCGTGATGGGCCTGCTCGAAGAGGCGCGCCTGGGCCGTGCCCGCGGCCAGAAGGCCGCCCATCAGGCCGGATCGATGAAGACCTTCATGGGGCGGCTGAAGGACTGGTTCCTCGGCAATTTCTGATCGGATGAGCATGAAAGCCAGACGACACCACAGGGCGGCACGAAGCCTGGGCTCGAGCCGGGCGCCGCCGCCCCCCAGACACCTGCGACCGCGGACCCCGGCACCCCCGGGCGACCTTGGCGAGGCGAGCGCGAGTGAAGCAAAGAGCAAGACCACGGATCACGGCAACTGCAACAAAGGATTGGAGTCACACATGGCTATCGAAATGATCGAGGAATTCGACCAAGGCACCCAGATCAAGGTGATCGGCGTCGGCGGCGGCGGCGGCAACGCGGTCGACCACATGATCGCGCAGTGCGTGCAGGGCGTGGAGTTCATCTGCGCCAACACCGACGCGCAGGCGCTGAACCGCAGCAGCGCGCACCAGCTGATCCAGCTCGGCACGACGGGCCTCGGCGCGGGCGCCAAGCCCGAGGTCGGCAGGTCTGCCGCGGTCGAGGCCGAGGAGCGTATCCGCGAGGCCATCACCGGCGCCAACATGCTGTTCATCACCGCCGGCATGGGCGGCGGCACCGGCACCGGTGCCGCGCCGATCATTGCCCGCGTGGCCAAGGAGATGGGCATCCTGACCGTCGGCGTGGTCACCAAGCCGTTCGATTTCGAGGGCATCCGCCGCACCAAGGCGGCCGACGCAGGCCTCGCCGAGCTCGAGGCGAACGTCGATTCGCTGATCGTCGTGCTCAACGACAAGCTGCTCGACGTGCTCGGTGACGACGTGACGCAGGACCAGGCCTTCGCGCACGCCAACGACGTGCTGAAGAACGCCGTCGGCGGCATCAGCGACATCATCCACATGCCCGGACTCGTCAACGTCGACTTCGAGGACGTGAAGACGGTGATGAGCGAGCCCGGCAAGGCGATGATGGGCACGGCGAGCGCCGGCGGTCCCGACCGCGCCAACCAAGGCGGCCGACCAGGCGGTGGCCTGCCCGCTGCTCGAGGGCATCGACCTTTCGGGTGCGCGCGGCGTGCTGGTGCTGATAGCGGCCAGCCGCGGCAACTTCAAGCTCGCCGAGAGCCGCAACGCGATGAACACGATCCGCCGCTACGCCGGCGAGGACGCGCACGTGATCTACGGCACCGCCTACGACGAGAGCCTGGGCGACCAGTTGCGCGTGACGGTGATCGCCACCGGCCTGTCGTCGCAGGCGCGGCGCGCGCAGACGCCGATGAGCGTCGTGCACAGCGCGCCGCTGCAGCGCACCGGCACCGACAACTTGCCGGTCATGGGCCAGCCGGTGCCTGCCGCACGGGCAATGGCGCGGCGCCCGCACACGACTACAGCGACCTGTCACGCCGAGCGTCTGGCGCAACAGCCGCAGCGCGGCGGCCAAGGTCGATGCGCTGGCCAGCAACGGCATGGACGAGATCGAGATCCCGGCGTTCCTGCGCAAGCAGGCGGACTGAGCTTGTGGCCCGCCCGGACGAGGGCCTGGGCGGGACGCTGCCGAACCTGGGCTGCACTCTCGATTCGGGGTTCATACAATGGACCCATGCTGCAGCAACGCACCCTGAAGTCCCTGACCCGCGCCGTCGGCGTGGGCTTCACAGCGGGCAGCGGGTCGAGCTGACGCTGCGCCCGGCGCCGCCCGACAGCGGCATCGTGTTTCGCCGCGTCGACCTGCCCGAGCCGGTGGACATTGCCGTGTCGGCGTCGGTGGTGAGCGACACGCGCATGGCCTCGACGATCTCGGCCGGCGGCGACCCCGGCGCGCCGAAGGTGCAGACGATCGAGCACCTGCTGTCGGCCTGCGCGGGCTCGGCCTGGACAACCTGGTCATCGACATCACCGCCGACGAGGTGCCCATCCTCGACGGCTCGGCGGCGTCCTTCGTGTTCCTGCTGCAAAGCGCCGGCATCGCACTGCAGGACGCACCGAAGCGCTTCATGCGCGTGCTGCAGCCCGGTCGAGGTGCGCGAGGGCGAGGGCGCGGCTCTGAAGTGGGCCCGCCTCGATCCGTTCGAGGGGTACAAGCTGACCTTCGAGATCGAGTTCGACCACCCCGCGGTCGACCAGACCGGGCAGCGCGTCGAGTTCGACATGGGCTCGGGGCAGCTACAAGCGCGATATCGCGCGTGCGCGCACCTTCGGCTTCACGAAGGACGTGGAGACGATGCGCTCGCGCGGCCTCGGCGCTGGGTGGCAGCATGGACAACGTGATCGTGGTCGACGACACGAAGGTGCTCAATGCCGGCGGCCTGCGCTACGACGACGAGTTCGTGAAGCACAAGATCCTCGACGCGATCGGCGACATGTGGATGCTCGGCCACCCGATGCTGGCCGCCTACAGCGCCTTCAAGAGCGGCCACGCGCTGAACAACCGGCTGCTGCGCGCCGTGCTGGCCGACGAGGCGAACTACGAGTGGGTCAGCTTCGACGACGAAGCGCGTGCGCCGGCCGGCTTCGCCGAACTGGCGCCGGCGTGGTGACCATGGGTGCCCCTGGAGGCTCGCGATGCTGATCGCCCGGGTGATTTTCGGCCTGCTGCTGGTGGCCGGGGTGCTTTGCTTCGCGATGTATGCCGGTACGGGCCAGGCGCGATGGCGCACGCTGGGCTGGCGCATCGTCAAGTGGACGCTCATCGCGGGGCTCGGCTTCTTCGCCGTGCTCATCCTCGAGCGGCTGGCGCTGATGATCTGACGCGGACAAGGCAATGCAGTTCTTCCTCTGGTCTGCTTTCGTCCTGTTCATGCTGGTGGCCGTGCCCTGCGTGCTGTACTTCGGCGCCTATCTCGCCAACGGCGAAGACCGCCTGCGTGCACAGGCGCTGCGCTTCTACCGCTGGTCGGCGCTGGTCGTGCTGGTCACGTTCAACATCGCGATCTTCAGGCACATCATCCTGATCATCATTCACTGGTAGTCGAGCCGCGGAGACGGTGCGAGGCCCAGGAGCGGTCAGTAACTGCGGCCCGCCTTGTACTGCGAGCGCGTCTTGCGCACCCGCTGCGTCGCGCGCTCGATGGCGGCGAACGAGCGTGCGGCGTGGGCGTGGCAGACCGCCAGGCCGAGCGCATCGGCGGCGTCCTTGCCTGGCAGATCGGGTAGCGCAAGCAGGCGCGACACCATGGCCTGCACCTGTTCCTTGCGCGCGTGGCCGTGGCCGACGACGGCCTTCTTCATCTGCAGCGCGGTGTACTCGGCAACCTCGACGTCGTGCGAGACCAGCGCGGTGATTGCCGCGCCGCGCGCCTGGCCGAGCAGCAGCGTGCTCTGCGGGTTGACGTTGACGAACACGATCTCCACCGAGGCGCACTGCGGCCGGTAACGCGCCACGACCTCGCCCACGCCGTCGAAGATGACCTTCAGGCGCAGCGGTAGCTGGCCACGATCGACGGCATCGGTGCGGATCGTGCCGCTGGCCACGTAGCGCAGCGCCGCCCCGTCGACGTCGATCACCCCAAAACCCGTGGTTCGGAGTCCTGGATCGATGCCGAGGATGCGCATCCTCATACGCCGAAGTACCAGCGGACCGAATGAAAGAACACCGGCGCGGCGAAGCATAGCGGGGCGACGCGGTCGAGCAGCCCGACCGCACCCGTCACCGATGCCTTGCTGCCCCAGTGGCGCACGCCCGCGTCGCGCTTGAGCGCCTTCATCACGAAGTCCCCGAGCGTGCCGCAGCCGCCGCTGACGAGGCCCATCGCAATCGCCTGGGCGGGCTTGAACGGCGTTGCCCAGTAGAGCAGGCCGCCGACGAGCCCGGCGGCGAGCGCACCCGTCAGCCAGGCACGCCACGAGAACGAGCGATCGATGTGCCGTGCCACCGGGCGTCGGCGCAGGTGCCGGCTGGCCGCCTCCTGCGCGATGTAGGCTGCGGCCACCACGGCCACCAGGTAGAACACCAGGAAGGCGCCGCGGCCGAGGTAGCCAGGGAACTCCAGCAGCAACAGCGCCGGCGCATGGCTCATGCCATAGACGCAGACCATGATGCCCCACTGGATCTTCGCCGTGCGTTCCAGGAAGCGTTGCGGGTCGTCGCCGAAGGCGCTCACCACCGGGATCGCGAGGAAGGTGTAGACCGGAATGAACACCATGAACAGGTTCAGGCTCTGCGCGCCGGCGAGCATGAATTGCAGCGGCAGCACGCCGAAGAACGCGAGCAGCAGGCTGCGGTGGTCGGCGCGCCGCGTGTGCGTCAGCGTGATGAACTCGCGCAGGGCGAGGAACGACATCGCCGCGAACAGCAGCGTCGCGCCCACCGGGCCCGACACCCAGGCGACCCAGAACATGAGCGAGCCGACCCAGGCCGCACGCAGGTCGCGCCTGAGGCGAATCTGGCGCTCGATCTGTTCGTCGGTCTGCTCGCGCAGCGTGCGGCTGAACGAGACGAAGGTTGCGAGCGTCAGCAGGCCGAACAGCACGACGAAGAGCAGGCCCACCTGCTGCGTGGCGTCCAGGCTTCGCAGCGAACTCATCGTGCCCCCTTGGCGCTGCGCGCCGACCCCCCGAGGGGGGTGGAGCGCCTTGGGAACGGCCCGGCGGCGCTCATCAGGCGGCCACCTCGCGCAGCGCGACCACGGCGTCGCGCGCGCGCTCTAGGAACGCTCGCTTGTCCTCGCCCGGCTCCAACTGCAGCGGCGCACCGAAGGTCACCGAACACAGTATCGGCACCGGCACGACCTCGCCCTTGGGCATCACGCGCTGCACGTTGTCGATCCAGACCGGGATCAGCTGCACGGCCGGAAACTTCTCCGCAAGGTGGTACAGCCCGGCCTTGAAGGCCTGCGGCTCGCCCTTGTTGCTGCGCGTGCCTTCGGGAAATATCACCAGCGAATCGCCGCTGGCCAGCGCCTCGAGCAGCGGTTCGAGCGGGTCTTCCTCGGCCGTCCGCTCCGCCGCCGGCACGCGGCTGACGTAGACCGCATTGAAGATCTCGCGCGTGATCCAGGCCTTGAAGGGGCTCGCAGTCCAGTAGTCTCGTGCGGCGATCGGGCGCGTGCGTGCGCGCAGGTCGCGCGGCAGCGCTGCCCAGATCAGCACCCAGTCGAAGTGGCTCTGATGGTTGGCGAAATAGATGCGCTGCTCGGCCTTCGGCGGGCAGCCATACCAGTGGCCCTGCGCGCCGGTGATCAGCCGCGCCAGCCCGGCGAGGAAGAACCCGGCGGCCTCGGCGAGTCTCATGTGGCCGATGCTGGCTGTGTGTCGGGCATCGGCTGGCCGCTGCGCGATCGACGCGGCAACGGACGCTTGGGGCTAAGGCATGGCGTCATTTCTGCGGTCCTTCGCGCCTCGCGCCAACCGCGACGCATCGTTCGAAGGAGATCTGAACGACTGCTTTCGGCCCGTTGCTGCCTTTCGCGTGCGTCCGCTCTTGTGTGGCCTCAGCGCGGCGCGGCAGGCGGTGCCCGGCGGGGGCTCATGCTGTGGCGGTCGGCGCTGCGCGCCGACTCCACTGCGATGCTCGGCCCGCGGTCGCGTCGCAGAACTCACTGCGTTCGCTGCGCTCTCTCCGTTCGAACAACTGCGCCGAGTCAGTCTACGAAGCGCGCTTCGCGCGCCGACCCCGGGCCTGCGCTTCTCGTCGCCACAGAAATCGCCCCCACCGGGCACCGCCCGCCGCGCGGACCCTCTTGTGCTTTTTCCCGCAAGAAGCACCAGCGTGTCCGCAAAGGCGCGTCCGGGCAGATCGCGGCGCGCCTCTGGGGCGCCGAGAAGCACAGGGCTCGTGGCCCCGCGCGAAGCGCGAATCGTCAACTGACTCGTCGCAGTTGTTTGAACGCAGTGAACGAAGCGAACGAAGCGAGTTCTGCGACGGGGCCACGAGACCGAGCATCGCAGGGCAGTCGGCGCCAAGCGCCGACCGCCCCAGTCAAGCGCTGCGGGCTGCCCGGACGCGCCTTTGCCGCACCGACGTGCACGCGCAAAGCGGAAGTTCAAGGTCGGCAACGGGCCGAAAGCAGACCGCCATGCGCCGGTGTGGCGGAGATGGCCCATGCTAATGGCGGAAATGCCGTACGCCGGTCAGCACCATCGCGATGCCGCGCTCGTTCGCGGCGGCAATCACCTCGTCGTCGCGCATGCTGCCACCGGGCTGGATCACGCTGGTGGCACCCGAATCGACCACGACGTCGAGCCCGTCGCGAAACGGGAAGAAGGCGTCGCTCGCGACGGCCGAGCCGGAAAGCGACAGTCCGGCGTTCGCCGCCTTGATGCTCGCGATGCGGGCCGAATCGACGCGGCTCATCTGGCCGGCACCGACGCCGAGCGTCATGCCGTCACCGCAGAAGACGATGGCGTTGCTCTTCACGTACTTCGCCACCTTCCAGGCGAACAGCAGGTCGTCCGTCTGCTGCGGCGTCGGCTGGCGGGTCGTGACGACCTTCAGCTCGGCACGGGTGATCTCGCGGTTGTCGGCGCTCTGGATCAGCAGGCCCGAGCCCACGCGCTTCACGTCGTGCGAGTTGCGGCCCTTCTCCCACGCGGTGACGCCGTCGCGCCGCACGCCATCCAGCGCGATCTGCAGCACGCGAAGGTTGGCCTTGGCGGCGAAGGCGGCTCGCGCCTCGCCGGTATAGCCCGGCGCGATCAGCACCTCGGCGAACTGCTTCGCGACGTGCGCCGCCGCCGCGCCATCGACGATCGTGTTGAAGGCGATGATGCCGCCGAAGGCCGAGGTCGTATCGGTCTTCAGGGCCTTCGCATAGGCGTCGGCCGCGTTGGCGCCGAGCGCTACGCCGCAGGGGTTGGCGTGCTTGACGATCACGCAGGCCGGGCCGTCGAACGACTTGACGCACTCCCACGCCGCGTCCGCATCGCCGATGTTGTTGTACGAGAGTTCCTTGCCCTGCAACTGCGTCGCCGTCACCAGCGATCCTGGCGCGGGGTACAGGTCGCGGTAGAACGCCGCGCTCTGGTGCGGGTTCTCGCCGTAGCGCAGGTCCTGCAGTTTGACGAAGCGGCCGTTGCTCTGCGCCGGGAACTCGCCGCGCGATCCGTCGGCGCTGCAGCGACGACAGGTAGTCGCTGATCGCCGCGTCGTAGTTGCTGATGCGGTTGAACGCCGCCACGGCTAGCGCGAAGCGGGTCGCCTGTCCTCACCTCGCCATCGCGCTGCAACTCGGCCAGCACGCCGGCGTACTGCGAGGCGTCGGTCAGTACCGCGACGTCGCCCCAGTTCTTCGCCGCCGAGCGCACCATCGCCGGCCCGCCGATGTCGATGTTCTCGATCGCCTCGGCCAGCGTGCAGCCGGTGTTGGCGACGGTGGCCTCGAACGGGTAGAGGTTGACCACGAGCAGGTCGATCGTTGCAATGCCGTGCTCGGCCAGCGCCGCCATGTGCGCGGGCAGGTCGCGCCGCGCGAGCAGGCCGCCGTGGATGGCCGGGTGCAGTGTCTTCACGCGGCCGTCGAGCATCTCGGGGAAGCCGGTGTGCGCGGCCACCTCGGTGACCGGCAGGCCCGCCTCGGTGAGCAGTTTCGCGGTGCCACCCGTGGACAGCAGCTTCACGCCGAGCGCATGCAGCGCGCGAGCCAGCTCGACGACGCCGGTCTTGTCAGAGACCGAGAGCAGTGCTGAGAGTTGTTTCATGGGGGGTCCGGATGAGTCCGATCGCATCGCGCACCGCGCGGCGGGGACAGTCACTTGATCAACTTGTGTTCGAGCAGTTTGCGCCGCAAGGTGTTGCGGTTGATGCCGAGCCACTGGGCGGCGCGCGACTGGTTGCCCTCGGCGTGGTTCATCACCACCTCGAGCAGCGGGCGCTCGACGACGCGCTGCATCATGTCGTACATGTCGCTCGGCTCGACGCCGCGCAGGTCCCGGAAATAGGTCTCCAGGCTGTCGCGAACGCACGCCTCGACGTGCTTCTTCGTGCTCATGTCGTTTCCATCGTTGTCTCGCTGGCGTGATCGCTTGTCGCAGGCTCGGGCAGCCGCTCGCGGTTCTGGCCGAGCGCGTCGAACCAGCGTCCGACCGCTTCGATCTGCGCCTCGCAATCGACCAGCGTGTTCATGTGCGCTCGAAACGCCTGGCCTCCGGGCAGCGCGCGCACCGCCCAGCCGATGTGCTTGCGCGCCGTGCGCACGCCGGCGACTTCACCGTACAGGCTGTAATGGTCGTGGAGGTGTTCGATCAGCCAGTTTCTGGCCAGGCGCACCTCGGGCTGCGGCCGCTCCAGCCCGCTGGCCAGGAAGTACGCGACGTCGCCGAAGATCCACGGTCGGCCCTGCGCTGCGCGACCGATCATGATCGCGTCGGCGCCGGTACGCGCCAACACCTCGGCCGCCTTGCGTGGCGAATCGATGTCGCCGTTGGCCACCACCGGAATGCGCAGGCGCGTCTTGACCTCGGCAACGGTGTCGTACTCCGCCTCGCCCGTGTAGCCCTGCTCTCGCGTGCGGCCATGCACGGTGACCATCGCGATACCGGCACTCTCCGCGGCGCGCGCGAGCCGCACCGCGTTGCGTCGCCCGGCGTGCCAGCCAGTGCGCATCTTCAGCGTCACCGGCACGCCAAGCGGTGCGCAGGCGGCCACCACTGCGTCGATGATCCGCAGGGCCAGCGGCTCGTCCTGCATCAGCGCCGAACCGGCCCATTGGTTGCACACCTTCTTCGCCGGGCAGCCCATGTTGATGTCGATGATCTGCGCGCCGCGGTCGATGTTGTAGACGGCGGCCTCGGCCATCGTCGCGGCATCGGTGCCGGCGATCTGCACCGCGATCGGCGCGCTCTCGCCATCGTGGTTGGCGCGTCGCGAGCTCTTCGGGGTGTGCCAGAGATCCCTGCGCGAACTCAGCATTTCGCTCACCGCGTAACCCGCGCCGAGGCGCCTGCAAAGCTGGCGGAACGGCCGGTCGGTGACGCCTGCCATCGGGGCCGCGAACAGGCGGTTGGGCAGCTCGAAGGGACCGAGTCGCATGGCGGGCTGGGAAGAACGGGCTGCTGAAAAAGGAGGCACCAGTATAGCGGGCGGGGTTCACCTGCAACCGCGCAACAGGCACTGTCGGAGGGCGCTCGATAATGCGCCGCATGCCGCCGTGGTTCCAATCCCTGCTCGCGACACTGGCCCTGCCCGAATTCGGCCTGAGCACCGTGTTCGTCGTCGCCTTCGTCTCGGCAACGCTGCTGCCGATGGGCTCGGAGCCGGCGGTGCTCGGCCTCGTCAAGCTCAACCCGCACCTCTTCTGGCCGGCCATCTTGGTGGCCACCGCCGGCAACACGCTCGGCGGGGCCCTGACGTGGTGGATGGGCTACGGCGCCGAGCGCGCCTACGAGACGCTGGCGCATCGAACGCCGGAGGCGCGTGCGCTGCGCTGGCTGCAGCGGCTCGGCGCCAGGGGCTGCCTGCTGTCGTGGTTGCCCGTCGTGGGCGACCCTCTGTGCGCCGTGGCCGGCTGGCTGAAGCTGCCGTTCTGGCCCTGCGTAGGGTATATGGCGATCGGCAAGTTCGCCCGTTACCTGACGATGACGGCCGGCCTCTTGTGGCTGTTTCCGGGCACCTGGTCGTTCGGCTGAGAGCGCGCAGCGAAGGGCGAGGGGCCCCGGAACGGGAATCGACCAGCGCAGCGACCGAGGTCACCGCCGATGTCTTGGGCTCGTCATGCCATGCGCCGTACGAGCGCGTGTTCCAGGTCGTTGAGCACTTCCTCCAGCCGCCGCAGCGCGCGCGCAGAACGCAGCCGCGAAGAAGAGCGCCGGCCCAAGAGCGTGCGGTGCGGGTCGTCGAGCGCCGCATCGTCCAGGCGAACGCCGTGCCTGGCGAGTTGCTGGGCCAGTGCCGAGCGGCGCGAACGCAGCATGCGGCGCGTCTGCTGGTAGGCATGCTCGGCCAGCGCGCGGCGCTGCGAGTAGCTGAAGGTGTTGGCGAGGAACAGCTCGGCATCGCGCGGATCGGGCTCGAACAGCAGGATCGTCGTCTCGGGGTGGCTGCGCTCGTAGCCCTTCATACCAAGTACGAGCCGCGAATGGATCAGCGAGCGGAAGGTCTGCGACAGCACTACCGGGAGGCCGCCGTCGACGAGCTTCGGGATGCGCTCCTCGCCGCTGCTCATCACCCGGTGGCGCGGCGCGGCGCTGGCGTCGAACGGCACCAGCGGGTTCAGGCAGATCAGCAGATCGAGCCCGTCGTCGAGCAACACCGAGGCATGCAGTGTCTTCTTCAGCGCACCGTCGACGTAGTGCCTGCCGTCGATCTCGACAGGGGGAAACAGCCCCGGCAGTGCCGCGCTGGCCTGGATCGCGCGGGAGATCGGCACATGGTCCCAGCCAGGCTGGCCGAACGGCGTGGCCTCGCCGGTATCGAGGTGGGTAGCCACCAGCACCAGCTTGCGGCGCAGTTGGCGAAAGTCGTTGCTCCGCCCCGGGGCGCTGAAGACGCGGCGCATCTGACGCTCGAGCAGACGGTTGGAGAACAGCCCGCTGGGCAGCGCGCGTCCCAGCCGTTCGAACGCACTGAGCAGCGACCGGCGGTGGAACACATAGCGCCATGCCGCCTGCCCCACCAGCGCCGGAACCGTCGCGAGGCGGCGCGCGAATTCTCCCCATGCAGGGCTCATCAGGCTGTCCGGATGCAGGATGTCGTCGGCGTCGCCCCGGTTTTCGATGAACGCGCGGCACAACTCACGCGGCGAGATGCCGTTGGCCAGCCCCGCGGCAATGAAGCCGCCAGCCGAGACGCCGACATAGCCGTGACAGTCGGTCAGCTTCAGACCCTGGAGCGACTCGTCGAGCGCACACAGCGCGCCGATCTCGTAGATCGCGCCCAACGGACCGCCGCCCGCGAGGGCAAGCCCGATGCGCGGAGCGGCGGCGGACGCGTGCGGTGGCCGGTCTGCCACGGCCGTGGGCTCAGCTCTTGGCGGACTTGCGCGCGGCGCGCTTGACGGCAGGCTTGGCACGCGCGGTCTTGGCAGCAGTCTTCGTGGCGGCCTTGGGAGCGGCGTTGCCGGCAAGTTTGCCGACCCTGGCGCTCAGCGCGTCGATGCGCGCCATCAGGGCATCGACATCCTTCGCCGAGGGCACGCCGAGGCGATTCAAGGCCTTGGCGACGCGCTCCTCGAAGATCGACTCCAGCTTGTCCCACTGCTGCGTGGCCTTGCCCGAGAGGCCGCCGGCCATGTCGGTCATCTTGCTCGTCACTTCGCTGATCTTGTCTTCGGCGGCGGCATGTGTCTTGCGTTGCAGCGAAACGCCTTCCCGAACGAGAGCCTCGAACACCTTGCCGCCTTCGGCCTGGGCCTTCGAGAAGGCGCCGAGCCCGGCCAGCCAGATATGCTGCGCAGAGTCCTTCACCGTGTGGGCGAGCTGGCTGTCGAGCAGCCCGGCGGCGCCGCCGGTAGCCTGCTTTTCGCTGAGAGCCTTGAGTCTCTTGACCATGATCGTTTCGCCTTTCCTGTGAGGGACGGCCGCTCCCCGATAGAGTGCCGAGAAGACCACACTATAAGCAAGTGGCGTGGAGGGGGCTGCCTAATTCCCGGCCCCCCAGGGCCGGCCTGGGGTGGGTGGGTGCGGTCCCGCCGCGGTGCCGCCCTGGGGAAACTTCGTGGCCGGCGCACGGCACGATCGGTAAGAATGCGCGTTCGCCACGCAACCGACCCCCAGCAAGGAGACCCCATGCACTACTTCGTCACCGGCGCCACCGGCTTCATCGGCAAACGCCTCGTCAGAACGCTGCTGGCGCGTCGCGGTTCGGTCGTGCATTTCCTGCTGCGCCCCGAGAGCGAAGCCAAGGTGGCCGCGCTGCTCGAGTACTGGGGGGTGGCCAAGTCGAGAGCGATCCCGGTCTACGGCGACCTGACGAGCAAGAAGCTCGGCGTGGTCGCCGAGGACATCAAGCGGCTGAAGGGCCAGATCGACCACATGTACCACCTGGCCGCGGTCTACGACCTGAGCGCCGACGAGGAAAGCCAGATCAAGGTCAACATCGAGGGCACGCGCAGCGCCGTCGAGTTCGCCAAGGCGATCGACGCCGGTCATCTGCACCACGTGAGCAGCATCGCCGCCGCCGGACTCTACGAAGGCGTGTTCCGCGAAGACATGTTCGACGAGGCCGAGGGCCTGGACCACCCGTACTTCATGACGAAGCACGAGAGCGAGAAGATCGTTCGCAAGGAGTGCAAGCTGCCGTGGACGGTGTACCGCCCGGCGATGGTGGTCGGCGACTCGACCACCGGCGAGATGGACAAGATCGACGGCCCTTACTATTTCTTCAAGCTGATCCAGCGCATGCGCCAGATCCTGCCGCCGTGGATGCCTTCTATCGGCCTCGAAGGCGGGCGCGTCAACATCGTGCCGGTGGACTTCGTCGTCGCCGCCCTCGACCACATCAGCCACCACCACGCGCGCGCCAGCGGCCGCTGCTTCCATCTCGTCGATCCGGTGGGCTACCGCGTCGGCGACGTGCTCGATATCTTCAGCAAGGCCGCGCACGCGCCGAAGATGAACCTGTTCGTCAACGCCGCGCTGTTCGGCTTCATCCCGAAGAGCGTGAAGAAGGGGATGATGGCGCTGGCACCGGTGCGCCGGGTGCAGAGGGCGGTCATCAAGGACCTCGGCGTTCCCGAGGACATGTTCGCCTTCGTCAACTATCCGACGCGCTTCGACTGCCGCGAGACGCTCACCGCGCTCAAGGGCAGCGGTATCGAATGTCCGAACCTGCACGACTATGCCTGGCGACTGTGGGACTACTGGGAGCGCCACCTCGATCCGGCGCTCTTCGTCGACCGCAGCCTGAAGGGAACCGTCGGGGGCAAGGTGGTGCTCGTCACCGGCGGTTCATCGGGCATCGGCCTGTCGGCGGCGTGCAAGTTCGCCGAGGCTGGTGCCGTGACCGTCATCTGCGCACGCGGCCAAGACAAGCTGGCCGAGGCGGTGAAGGAGATCAAGGAAGCCGCAGGCAAGAACGCCAGGGTCTTCAGCTACGCAGTCGACATCGCCGACGAGGCGGGCTGCGCCGCATTCGTGCAGAAGCTGCAGGAAGAGCACGGCGGCGTGGACTTCCTGATCAACAATGCCGGGCGCTCGATCCGCCGGGCGATCGAGGCCAGCTACGAGCGCTTCCACGATTTCGAACGCACGATGCAGCTCAACTACTTCGGCTCGCTTCGCGTCACGATGGGTCTGCTGCCGGGCATGGTGGCCAAGAAGCGCGGCCACGTCGTCAACATCAGCTCGATCAGCGTGCTCGTCAATGCGCCGCGCTTCTCGGCCTACGTGGCGAGCAAGGCGGCTCTCGACGCCTGGACGGCCTGCGCTTCGAGCGAGTTCGCCGACCAGGGGGTGACCTTCACGACCGTCAACATGCCGTTGGTGCGCACGCCGATGACGGCGCCGACGAAGATCTACGAGAACATGCCGCTGCTCGACCCGGAGGAGGCGGCCAACCTGATCGTCCAGGCCTGCATCGACAAGCCGGTGCGCGTGGCGACGCGGCTCGGCATCTTCGGCGCGCTGCTGCACACCGCCGCGCCGCGGATCACGCAGATCGTCATGAACACCACCTTCCGCATGTTCCCCGACAGCGCCGCCGCGAAAGGCGAGAAGGGCGGGAAGGCGAGCTTGTCGCCGGAAGCGATCGCCATGGCGCAGATGATGCGGGGGATTCACTTCTAGCCGGGTCGAACGCTGCACGGCGGCTCGGCTTGCGCGCGTTCGAGCGAATCCGGCGGTTCCTACAATCATGGCCAGGTCAACCCGGCGATCGAACCCCATGCCCACCCCAGCGCGCGACACGAAAGATCATTCGCTCGATCACATCGCTCCCGGCGACAAGGCCGAGATCCTGTCCCAGGCGTTGCCCTACATCCGCAAGTTCCACGGCAAGACGATCGTCATCAAGTACGGTGGCAACGCGATGACCGACCCGGCGCTGCAGCAGGATTTCGCCGAGGACGTGGTGCTCCTGAAGCTCGTCGGCATGAACCCGGTGGTCGTGCACGGCGGCGGGCCGCAGATCGAGGAGGCGCTGGCCAAGATCGGCAAGAAGGGCACGTTCATCCAGGGCATGCGGGTCACCGACGACGAGACGATGGAGGTCGTGGAGTGGGTGCTCGCCGGCCAGGTGCAGCAGGACATCGTCGGCCTGATCAACGTGGCCGGCGGCAAGGCGGTAGGCCTGACCGGGCGCGATGGGGGGCTGATTCGGGCACGCAAGCTGAAGATGGTCGACCTGAAGGACCCGAACAAGGTGCACGACGTGGGCAACGTCGGCGAGATCGAAGCGATCGACCCGAGCGTGGTGAAGGCTCTGCAGGACGACCAGTTCATCCCGGTGATCTCGCCGCTCGGATTCGGCGCCGACAACGAGAACTACAACATCAATGCCGACGTGGTGGCCGGCAAGCTCGCCGAGGTGCTGAAGGCCGAGAAGCTGATGCTGCTGACGAACACGCCCGGCGTGCTCGACAAGGACGGCAAGCTGCTCACCAACCTCTCGGCGCGCGAGATCGACGGTCTGTTCGCCGACGGCACGATCTCGGGCGGCATGCTGCCCAAGATCTCGTCGGCGCTCGACGCGGCCAAGAGCGGCGTCAACACGGTGCACATCATCGACGGCCGGGTGCCGCACGCGATGCTCCTCGAGATCCTGACCGACCAGGCCTACGGAACGATGATCCGGTCGCGGTGACCTCGTGACCGCCGCCCGCCGCCGGGCCGCCATCGAACGGAGGCCGCTGGCCTTCGGCAGGCACGGCCAGTCCGCAGAGACTGTCCGTGTCCGGCCTCAGCCCGCGAGGCGGGCGACGCCCCCTCGGGCGGCAGCGCAGCCGCACAGCGGCAAGTTTGGGGGCGCACCCCTCTGGCTGTTCGACCTCGACAATACGCTGCACAACGCTTCGCACGCGGCGTTCCGCGGCATCGACCGGGCGATGACCGACTACATCGTGCGCGAGCTCGATGTGTCCGCGACCGACGCCGATGCGCTGCGCCGCCACTACTGGTTGCGCTACGGCGCGACACTGCTCGGCCTGGTGCGCCACCACGGCGTGCGCGCGGCGCATTTCCTGCACCATACGCACCTGCTGCCCGGACTCGAGGAGCGCGTGCACAGTCACCCGCACGACCTCGCCGCGCTGCAGCGCTTGCGCGGGAACAAGTACATCCTTACCAATGCACCGCGCGCTTACGCCGAGCGCGTGCTCGGCGCGCTCGGCATCGCGCGCTGGTTCGACGGCGTGATCGCCATCGAGGATATGCACATGTTCGGCCAGCTGCGCCCGAAGCCCGACGCTCGCATGCTGCGCCGCCTGCTCGCCCGCCTGCGGGTGCCGGCCGCGCGCTGCGTGCTGGTGGAAGACACGCTCGCGCACCAGAAGGCGGCGCGCAGCGTGGGCATGCAGACAGTGTGGATGCAGCGCTGGATGCGGCGGGCAGCCGCAGTGCAGGGCCGGGCCATGCGGCATGCGATGCGGCCGGCTTACGTCGACCGGCGCGTTCGCCGGCTAGCCGAACTGTTGCGCTGACCGTTTGGCGGGCCGCCTCGCCGATCGCACGCGGAACTGCACGGAAGTTGGTGTTTACCTGCACCGAGGGCACGGCCCGGCGTGTGCAAGAATCTGCGCGACCCCACCCCAGCGCAGCCGCCCCGATGCCCGACCCGAACCCTGACGGATCCCGAGACCCCAGCGAAGGTACCGCGGCAGCGCCCGCGGCCGCCGTCCTCGCCGGTCGCAAGCGGCCGCGTCCCGGCGAGCGACGCATCCAGATCCTGCAGACGCTTGCCGCGATGCTCGAACAGCCCGGCGCCGAGCGCGTCACGACGGCCGCATTGGCAGCGAGGATCCAGGTTTCCGAGGCTGCGCTGTACCGCCACTTCGCGAGCAAGGCGCAGATGTTCGAGGGCCTGATCGAGTTCATCGAGCAGAGCGTGTTCAGCCTCGTCAACCAGATCGCCGAGCGCGAGACCGACAGCCGCGCGCAGGCGCAGCGCATCGTCGCCGTGCTGCTGCAGTTCGGAGAGAAGAACCCGGGCATGACGCGGGTGATGGTCGGCGACGCGCTGGTCTTCGAGAATGAACGCCTGCTCGTGCGGATGAACCAGTTCTTCGAACGCATCGAATCGCAGCTGCGGCAAAGCCTGCGCGGGGCCGCCGAAGCATCCGGCTCGAACACGCCGACGGTGGACGCCAACGTGCAGGCCTCGGTGCTGACCGCGTTCTGCATCGGGCGCCTGCAGCGCTATGCCCGCTCGGGCTTCAAGCGGCTGCCGACCGAGCAACTCGAGGTCGCCCAGCAGATGCTGCTCGGTGCCGGCTGAGGCTGCATGTCCGAACGCTCCGTCGAAGGCCTGATCGCGCGCGCTGAATTGTTGTTCGCGCGCTTGGAAGCTGTGCTGCCGCATCCGCTGACCGCACCTGACTGGTCGGCAGCGACCGCCTTTCGCTACCGCCGCCGCGGCGGCTCGGGCGTGGTCGAGCCGGTGCGTCATGTGGCGGACATCCGGCTCGCCAACCTGGTGGAGGTCGAACCGCAGAAGGAACGCCTGCTGCGCAACACCGCGCAGTTCATCGCCGGGCAGCGCGCCAACAACGTGCTGCTGACAGGGGCGCGCGGCACAGGCAAGAGTTCGCTGATCAAGGCCTGCCTGAACGAGTTTGCACCGCAGGGCCTGCGCCTCATCGAAGTCGACAAGACCGACCTCGTCGACCTGCCCGACATCGTCGACCTGGTGGCCGAGCGGCCGGAGCGCTTCATTGTCTATTGCGACGACCTGAGCTTCGACGAGGGCGAGCCCGGCTACAAGGCGCTGAAATCGATCCTCGACGGTTCGGTCGCGCAATCGAGCGACAACGTGCTGATCTACGCGACGAGCAACCGCCGCCATCTTCTTCCGGAGTACATGCGGGAGAACCTGAGCTACCGCCATACCGAGGACGGCGAGGTGCATCCGGGCGAGGGGGTGGAAGAGAAGGTCTCGCTCTCGGAGCGATTCGGGCTATGGGTGAGCTTCTATCCGTTCAGCCAGGACGAGTACTTGGCGATCGTCGGCCAGTGGCTGCGCAGCTTCGGCGTCGGCGAGAGCGCCATCGCAGAAGCGCGGCAGGAGTCTCTCGTCTGGGCGCTGGAACGCGGCTCGCGCTCGGGGCGCGTGGCGCACCAGTTCGCACGCGACTACAGCGGAAGGCACGCCGGTGGCTGAACGGCTGCCGGTCGATGTTGCCGTCGGCGTTCTGATCGACCTCGAGGGGCGCTTCCTGCTGACCAGCCGCCCCGAGGGCAAGGTCTATGCCGGCTACTGGGAGTTCCCCGGCGGCAAGGTCGAGGCCGGTGAGAGCATAGAACAGGCGCTGCGCCGCGAGTTGCACGAGGAACTGGGCATCACCATCGGTGCGGCCGAGCCCTGGCAGGTGGAACTGGTGGACTATCCGCATGCGCGCGTGCGGCTCCACTTCTGCAAGGTGTTCCAGTGGACGGGGGAGTTCGAGATGCGAGAGAGACAGGCCATGGCCTGGCAGACGCTGCCGGTGCAGGTGACTCCGGTGCTGCCGGGCACCGTGCCGGTGCTGCGCTGGTTTGCGCAGGAACGCGGCTATACCGCGGCGACCCACGGGGCGACCCACGGGGCCTGACACCGCCGCTACACTGCCCCGATGGACTGGCTGGACGAAGTGAAGTGGGACGCGCAGGGGCTGGTGCCGGTGATCGCGCAAGAGGCGGGCAGCAACGACGTGCTGATGTTCGCCTGGATGAACCGCGACGCTCTGGCGCAGACGGCTGAGCGTGGCGAGGCGGTGTACTGGAGCCGTTCACGCCAGCGCCTGTGGCACAAGGGCGAGGAGTCCGGCCACATCCAGCAGGTGCACGAGATCCGCCTCGATTGCGACAACGACGTGGTGCTGCTCAAGGTGACGCAGCTCGGCCACGCGCCGGCGGATCCGGCCATCGCCTGCCATACCGGCCGCCATTCCTGCTTCTTCCGGCGCTACGCCGACGGTGCGTGGCAGACAGTGGAACCGGTCTTGAAAGACCCCCAACAGATCTACAGGTACAAGGCGCAAGCTTCAGAGGGGACTGACTTGTACCCAAGTCATGTCGTAACTAAAGCGCAAGCTTCAGAGGAGACTGACTTGTACCCAAGTCATGTCGTAACTAAAGCGCAAGCTTCAGAGGAGACTGACTTGTACCCAAGTCATGTCGTAACTAAATGAGCAACGTGAACGGCAACGACACGCTGGCAAGGCTGGCCGACGTGATCGAGCAGCGCAAGACCGGCGACCCGCAGAAGAGCTATGTGGCGCGCCTGTTTCTCAAGGGAACCGACGCGATCCTGAAGAAGATCGGCGAGGAGGCGACCGAAGTCGTGATGGCGGCCAAGGACGGCGAGCGCGACCGCATCGTCGCCGAGGTGGCCGACCTCTGGTTCCACACCATGATCGCGCTCAGCGCCTTCGGCCTGCGACCGGCCGAGGTACTGGCCGAGTTGCAACGACGCGAGGGATTGTCGGGACTGGAAGAGTTTGCAGCGCGCAAGGCCATCGTCCGCGAGAGGGGTGAACCATGAACGGCAGCGTGATCGATTCCGAGCGTGAACAATCCCTGCGCACCGTAGGCAACATCAGCTACCTGCTCCACACCGTTGTCGCGGTCGGCGCCGTGATTCCGGGCGTGCAGGCGAGCGTGCTCCTGTTGCTGGTGGCATTCATCCTCGATCTGGTGAAGAAGGGTGACGCCGCGGGAACCTGGCAGGAGTCGCACTTCGGCTGGCGCATCCGCACGGTGCTGTGGGCGGCCGCGCTGTACCTCGTCACCGCGCCGCTGTGGCTGCTGCTTCTCGCCCCGGGGTGGATCGCCTGGGGCGTGATCTCGATCTGGTTCCTCTATCGCGTCGTGCGCGGCTGGATGAACCTGAACGCCGGCAAGCCGATGCTTCCCTGAAACCGAAGCGGATGTCATGAGCCACGACCCGAACTGCCTCTTCTGCAAGATCGCCGCCGGCCGCATTCCGAGCCGCAAGGTCTACGAGGACGACGAGCTTCTCGCGTTCCACGACATCGCGCCCTGGGCGCCGGTGCACTTCCTGATCATCCCGAAGGAGCACATCGCGACCATGTACGACACCGGTGACCAGCACGCCGCGATGATGGGGCGCATGATGGCCCTGGCGCCGCGCCTGGCGCGCGAGCTGGGCGTGGTGAACGGCTTTCGCGTCCTCGTCAACACCGGGCCCGACGGCCGGCAGGAGGTGCAGCACGTCCACATGCACGTCATGGGCGGCCCCAGGCCCTGGTTGAAGGGCTAACCTAAAATCCTGCATTACTCTCTGGGAGAAAGATCATGGGTTCATTCAGCATCTGGCACTGGCTCATCGTGCTCCTGATTGTCGTACTGGTCTTCGGCACCAAGAAGCTGAAGAACATCGGCGCCGACCTGGGCGGCGCTGTCAAGGGTTTCAAGGACGGTGTGCGCGACGGCTCGTCGAGCACGGGGGCCGAGCCGCCTGCGCCGGCGCAGCAGGTGACCGCAGCGCAGAAGACGACAGAGGCCAACACCGTCGACGTCGAGGCCAAGACCAAGTCCTGACCGTCGAATCGTCACTACATGATCGACTTCGGCTTCGACAAGATTGCGCTCATCGGCGCCGTCGCGCTGATCGTCATCGGCCCGGAGAAGCTGCCGCGCGTGGCGCGAACGGTGGGTCACTTGATCGGCAAGGCGCAGCGCTACGTGGCCGACGTGAAGGCCGAGGTCAATCGCTCGATCGACCTCGAAGACCTGAAGAAGATGAAGACCGAGTTCGAGGACGCGGCGCGCAACGTCGAGCAGACGGTCTCGAACGAGATCCACCAGACGACGACCGAGCTCGACAGCTCGTGGAGAGGCACGGGCGCCGAACCGCCACCGGGCAGCGAAGCGCACGACGATCTGCGCCCGCCGCCCGAGTACAAGCACCCGAAGAAGCACTGGCGCACCAAGCGTTCTGCCATGCCGCAGTGGTACAAGCAGCGCCACGGCGTGCGGGCGAAGGCGCAATCGGGTGCGGCGCGGGTGGCGCGCTTCCGGCCGCCGCGAACCTCGGCGTGACTGGCCGATGACCGACAAGCCCTCCGGCCCCGACGAACTCGAGGGCACCGAGCAGCCCTTTGTCACGCACCTGGTGGAGTTGCGCGACCGGCTGATCCGGGCCGCCATCGCCGTCGGCATCGCCTTCGGCGTGCTCGCCATCTACCCCGGCCCGAGCGGCCTGTACGACCTGCTCGCGGCGCCGCTGGTGGCGCAGCTGCCGGCCGGCGCCACGCTGATCGCCACCAACGTGATCTCGCCATTCCTGGTGCCGCTGAAGATCACGCTGCTGGCCGCCTTCCTGCTCGCGCTGCCGGTCGTTCTGTACCAGGTGTGGGCGTTCGTCGCGCCGGGCCTGTACTCACATGAAAAGCGGCTCGTGATGCCGCTCGTGATCTCGAGCACCTTGCTGTTCTTCGTCGGCGTGGCGTTCAGCTACTTCTTCGTCTTCGGCCAGGTGTTCCGCTTCATCCAGAGCTTCGCACCGAAGAGCATCACCGCCGCCCCCGACATCGAGGCCTACCTCGGCTTCGTGCTGACGATGTTCATTGCCTTCGGTGCGGCCTTCGAGGTGCCCGTCGTGGTGGTCGTGCTGGCGCGGCTCGAGATCGTGAGCATCGAGAAGCTGAAGGCCTTCCGCAGCTACTTCATCGTGCTGGCCTTCGTCGTCGCCGCAGTGATCACCCCGCCCGACGTGGTCTCGCAGCTCTCGCTGGCGATCCCGATGTGCCTGCTCTACGAGCTTGGCATCTGGGCGGCAAAGATCTTCGTCAAGCACACCCAGGCGCCGCCGGACGAGCCCCCGGCGGCGTGATCCGCCCGCCCTCGTGGCGATTGCGTTATCGTCGCGACCTTGCCGACATCACACCGACCCGGAAGGAAGACCGATGAAGCACACCGACCGCAGCCGCGCCGCAACGCGCGTGGCCGCACTGGCCCTGGCAACCCTGCTGCCCGTTGCAGCGCAGGCGCAATCCAGCACCGACGACTGGAAGTGGGGTGCCACGATCTACGGCTGGTTCCCGGCGATCGGCGGCACGTCGTCGTTTCCCACCGGCGGTGCGGGTGGTAGCGGTGGCGGCTCCGACATCAGCGTGAGTTCGCAGCAAGTCATCGACGCGCTGAGGATGGCGTTCATGGGATCGCTCGAGGGCAGGAAGGGCCAGTGGGGTTTCTGGACAGACGTCGTCTATGCCGACTTCGGCGCCTCGAAGTCCGCGCAACGTGACTTCAGTCTGGGGCAAGTCGGGCTGCCGGCGGGTGTGAGCGCCGATCTCCGCCTCGACATCAGGACGTGGATCTGGACCACGGCCGGCACCTACAGCCTGGTGGCCAAACCAGAGTACTCGTCGGACGTCCTGTTCGGCGTGCGACTGCTCGACATGACCAACAGGTTGAACTGGACGTTCAACGGCGACATCGCCGGACTGCCGCTTCCCGGGCGCACGGGCTCGGCAGAGGCGGGTGTGAACAACTGGGACGCCATCGTCGGCTTCAAGGGACGCGCCAATTTCGGTGCGGACCGCAAATGGTTCGCCCCGTACTACGTGGACGTCGGAACGGGCCAGTCGACGTTCACCTGGCAGGCGAGCGCAGGCCTAGGTTACGACTTCAACTGGGGCTCGGTGCTCGCCACCTGGCGCTACCTGAGCTACGACATGAAGTCCGACGCCAGGATCCAGAGCGCCTACCTGAACGGCCCGACCATCGGCGTCGCGTTCCGCTGGTAGGACGCGGCGCTCGACAGGCCCGACAGGCGCCTAGCGCTCGCCGCGCGCCTGTGCCTTCGGGCGCTGCGCGACGATGACCTTCAGTTGCAGCGTCTTGTCGCCGCGCTGCACGCCGATCGTCGCCTCTGACTGTGGCTTCAGCGCGGCCACCGCGCCGAGCAATTGCGCCGTGTCGGCGACCGGCCGACCGGCCACCGTCACGACCACGTCGCCGGGGCGCAGGCCGCCGGCGCTGGCCGGGCCGTTCTGCAGCACGCCGGTGATCAGCACGCCCTGCTTGACGGGCAGGTTGAAGGTCTCTGCGATCTCGGGCGTCAGATCACGCGGCTCGACGCCGATCCAGCCGCGCGTGACGATGCCGTCGCGAACCAGGCTTTCCATCACCTGGCGCGCGATCGTCACGGGAATGGCGAAACCGATGCCGAGGCTGCCGCCGGTGCGCGAGAAGATCGCCGTGTTGATGCCGAGCAGATTGCCGTGGGTGTCGATCAGCGCACCGCCCGAGTTGCCGGGGTTGATCGCGGCGTCGGTCTGGATGAAGTTCTCGAAGGTGTTGATGCCGAGCTGGTTGCGCCCGAGCGCGCTGACGATGCCCGACGTGACCGTCTGCCCGACGCCGAACGGGTTGCCGATCGCGAGCACGATGTCGCCCACTTGCAGCGCGTCGGCGCTGCCGAAGGCCACCACCGGCAGATGGTCGAGGGCAATCTTCAGTACGGCCACGTCGCTGTCGGGGTCGGCGCCCACGACCTTGGCCCGGGCCTTGCGGCCGTCGGCGAGCTGCACCTCGATGTCGTCGGCGCCTTCGATCACGTGGTTGTTGGTCAGCAGGTAGCCCTCGGGCGAGACGATCACGCCCGAGCCGAGGCCGACCTGCCGCTGCCGCGGGTCGTTCGGGTTGGCGCGGTCGCCGAAGAAGAAGCGGAACCACGGGTCGTCGCCCTGCCCATGGCGCGGCGGCGCCTTGCTCGCCGTTACGCTGACCACCGCGGGCGCGGCCCGCTTCGCGGCAGCGGCGTAGCCGGTGGGGCTGGAGCCTTCGCTCGAAACCGCCTGCGACGGGTGTGGCGCGGAAGTGATCGACACGACGCCGGTCGTCGCACCACCGCGGCCGACCCAGTCCGGCTTGAGCGTGGCAACGACGAACAGCAGCGCGACGGCGATCGTCACCGTCTGCGAAAAGATCAACCAGGTCCTGCGCATGGCCTCCTCGGTTCAGCCTGAGCGGCCACTTGATTATCAATCGCTTGCGCTGCCAGGGCAGAGTGGGCCGCCGCTTCGCAAGGCCGCCTTCGAAGCGGCACGGCGCCTAGAATTCGGCGCTGTCCTGCACCTTCGAACGGATTCCGATGCATCGATTCCTCTGCATGCTGCTGCTTGCCTCGTTCGCACTCGCACCGGCGCGAGCCGAGTCGCAATCCGACCGTTGGAACCTGGCCGACCTGTACGCGTCGGTCGCCGCCTGGGACGCCGACGCGGCCAGGCTGGAAGCCCAGATTTCCGAGCTTGGCACCTGCAAGGGCCGGCTCGGCGATAGCGCTGCCCGGTTGCGGCAGTGCCTTGACCTGCAGGCCGACATGTCCAAGCGACTGGGTCGCATGTACGTCTACGCGGGCGAACAACTGTCGGAGGACACCGGCGTCGCGGCCAGCCAGGAGCTGATCCAGAAGGCCGAGCTGCTCTACCACCGCATCGACGAGGCCGGGTCGTTCCTCGATCCCGAGCTGCTGCGCATCGGCCAGGCGCGGATCGCGCAGTTCGTCGCCGCCGAGCCGGCCCTGCAGATCCATCGCTTTCCGCTCGAGAAGACGCTGCGCGCTGCGCCGCACACGCTGGACGACGCGGGCGAGGCGCTCGTCGCCCGCTTCGGGCTGATGGACGACAGCGGCGAGACGGCCTACGGCCTGCTGGCCAACGCCGACATCCCGTGGCCGAAGCTCACGCTGGCGTCGGGCGAGGAGATCACGCTCGACCAGACGGGGTACACGAAGTACCGGGAGTCGGCCGACCGCGGCGACCGCGAACGCGTGATGGACGCCTTCTTCGGTACCTGGAAGACCTATGAACGCACGGCCGGCTCGCTGCTGCTGTCGCAGCTCAGGCAGGACAAGACCTACAGTGCGGTGCGCAAGTACCCCGACTCGATCACCCGCGCGCTCGACCGCAACAACGTGCCGGTGGCGGTCGTCGACACGCTGATCGCGCAGGCCAATGCGAACCTGCCGACGCTGCACCGCTACTTCCGGCTGCGCGCGAGGATGCTCGGCGTGAAGGACATGAGCTACTTCGACGTGTACCCGCCGCTCGTGCACGGAGACTTCAAGTTCCCGCTGTCGCTCGCCCGGCAACTGGTGATCGAGTCGGCGGCGCCGCTCGGCAAGGTCTATGTCGCCGCGCTCGCCACGGGGCTCGACAGCCGCTGGATGGACGCCTATCCACGCCCGCGCAAGCAGTCCGGCGCTCACATGGCTGGCTACGCGTACGACGTGCATCCCTACGTGCTGATGAACTATAACGACGACTACGAGTCGGTCACCACGCTGGCCCACGAATGGGGCCACGCGATGCACTCGGTGCTGGCCAACCGCGCGCAGCCCTTCGTGACAGCGGGCTACGCCACCTTCACCGCCGAGATCGCGTCGACCTTCAACGAAGCGCTCCTTCTCGAGCGCATGCTGAAGGCGGCGAAGAGCGACGACGAGCGGCTGTTCTACCTCGGCAGCGCGCTCGAGGGTCTGCGCGGAACCTTCTTTCGCCAGGCGATGTTCGCCGAGTTCGAGCGCGCCATCCATGCCCGCGTCGACGGCGGTCTACCACTGACCGGGCAGGGCATGACCGAGGCCTACTGCGAACTGCTCAAGCGACATCACGGCACGGCCGACGGCGTCGTGGCGATCAAGGACGCGTACTGCACGGAGTGGGCCTACATCCCGCACTTCTACAGCTCGTTCTACGTCTACCAGTACGCCACCTCGATCGCTGCGAGCTCGCTCTTCGCGCAGCAGGTGAGCGGCGGCGAGGCGGGGGCGCTCGAGCGCTATATCGGACTGCTGCGCGCCGGCGGTTCCGGTTATCCGTACGAACTGGTCAAGGCCGCCGGGGTCGACCTGGCGACGCCTGCGCCGTACCAGGCGCTGGTGGCCAGGATGAACCGCGTCATGGACGAGATGGAGGCGATCCTGGCCAGGCGGCGCTGACAGCCTGAACGCGGCGCCGTTCCAGCGTCTTCTCCGGCCCTCTGACAGCAGAGGGGGCTTGCGCCTACACGCAGCGCGCCGCTGCCGCAGGCAGGCGAGAATCGTAGGTCACCGTTTGCGCCATGCGCGCCCAGACCATGAGTTCGACACCCACCTACGACCTTCTCGCCGCGGCCAACCTGCGCCTGCACCATCTCGGCCATCTCGGGGCGATCGCGCACTGGGACCAGGAAACCAACATGCCCCCCAGGGGCAACGAGGCGCGCGGCGCGGCGTTGGCCGAACTTGCGGCGCTGATGCACCGCCTGCGCACCGAACCGCAGCTGCGCGAGCGCATCGAGCGTGCCGAACAGGAGCCGCTCGATGGGTTGCAGCGCGCCAACCTGCGCGAGATCCGGCGCGAGTGGCGGCAGGCGAATGCGCTGCCCGAGGCACTGGTGCAGGCGCGCTCGCTGTCGTCGTCGCGCTGCGAGCACGCCTGGCGCGCACAACGCCAGGCCCACGACTGGGCCGGCTTCGTCGCCAACTTTCGCGACGTGCTGCGCATCGCGCGCGAAGAGGCCGAGCTGTTGTCGCAGCAGCAGGGCGTCTCGAAGTACGAGGCGCTGATGGACCGCTTCGAGCCGGGCATGAGCTGCGTCGAAGTCGACCGCGTGTTCGGCGACCTGAAGCAGTGGCTGCCGGACCTGGTTCGCCGGGCACAGGAACGCCAGGCGCGCGAGGCGGTGATCGAGCCGGTGGGACCGTTTGCCGCGCTGCGCCAGGTCGTGCTGTGCGAGCGCGTGACGCGCCTGCTCGGCTTCGACTTCGAGGCGGGCCGGCTCGACGTGAGCACGCACCCGTTCTCGGGCGGCGTGCCCGAGGACGTGCGCCTGACCACGCGCTACCGCGAGGACGACTTCCAGCAAAGCCTGATGGGCACGATTCACGAGACCGGCCACGGCCGCTACGAACAGAACCGGCCGCGCGAGTTGCTCGGGCAGCCGGTGTCGGAGGCCCGCTCGATGGCGATCCACGAAAGCCAGAGCCTCGCCTTCGAGATGCAGCTCGGACGCAGCCGAGGTTTCGTCGGCCTGCTCGCGCCGCTGCTCGCCGAGGAACTGGGACCGCAGCCGGCATTCGAGGTGGCCAACCTGCACCGCTTGTTCACGCGCGTGACGCCTGGGTTGATCCGCGTCGATGCCGACGAGGCCACCTACCCGGCGCACGTGATCCTGCGCTACGAGATCGAGCGCGCGCTGATCGAGGGCGAGATCGAGATCGAGGACATCCCGGCGCTGTGGGACGAGAAGATGCTGGCGCTGCTCGGCCTGGACACGCGCGGCAACTTCAAGGACGGTCCGCTGCAGGACGTGCACTGGCCGGCCGGAATGTTCGGCTACTTTCCCTGCTATACGTTGGGCGCGATGTACGCCGCGCAGTGGTTCGCGGCGATGCGCCGCGCGATGCCCGATCTCGATGCCCGCATCGGACGCGGCGACCTTGCGCCGCTGTTCGACTGGCTGCGCGACAAGGTCTGGCTGCAGGCGAGCCGCTGGACGACCGGGGAGCTCGCCATTCGCGCCAGCGGCGAGCGCTTGAACCCGGCGCACTTCCGGGCTCATCTCGAGCAGCGCTACCTCGAATGACCGGAGCCCAGCCATGAAGATCGATTTCGTCTCCGACGTCTCTTGCCCCTGGTGCCTGATCGGGTTGAAGGCACTCGAAGCCGCACTGGAGAGGCTCGGCGACGCGGTGCAGGCCGAACTGCACATCCAGCCCTTCGAGCTGAACCCACAGATGCCACCCGAGGGGCAGGACATCGCCGAGCACTTGGCCCAGAAGTACGGCGCGACGGCCGAGCAGAGCGAGCGGACGCGCGAGGCGATCCGTGCGCGCGGCGAAGCGCTCGAGTTCACGTTCCGGATGGACCGTCGCAGCCGCATCTACAACACCTTCGACGCCCACCGCCTGCTCCACTGGGCCGGACTCGAAGGGCGGCAGGCGGCACTGAAGCACGCGCTGTTTCGTGCCTACTTCACCGATGGCGAGAATCCGGGCGCGCACGACGTGCTGCTGCGCACGGCTGCCGAGGTGGGGCTCGATGCCGAAGGGGCGCGGCAGGTGCTCGATTCGGGTGCCTATGCGGACGAAGTGCGCGAGCGAGAGCGCTTCTACCAGGCGCAGGGCATTCATGCCGTGCCGGCGGTGATCGTCGACGACCGCCACCTGATCCAGGGCGGGCAGCCGGTGGAGGTCTTCGAGCGGGCGCTGCGGCAGATTGCCGCGACGCCTTGACCCGGCTCGCCGGGCCTGGTTCGCGCGGGGCTGCCGCGCGGCGTGGAACAATCGGCGCATGGAGGCCAGACCATTGTGTTTGACGATGGGCGATGCCTGCGGCATCGGCCCCGAGATCCTCGTCAAGGCGTTCCGCAGCGGGCAGTGCGAGGGCAGTTTCGTGCTCGGCGACGTCGGCGTGATGCGTCGCGCGGCGGTGCTCACCGGCGGCATGTTCCCGATCGCATCGATCGAATCCGCGGCCGAGGCGCTTCGTTGCCCGAAGGGCTGCCTGCCCGTGCTGCCTGCGGCGGGGTTGCCGGGCGACCTGCTGGATGCGCCGCTCGGGCAGGTCGATGCCCGCGCCGGTGCAGCCGCAGCGGCCTGCATCCGCCAGGCGACGGCGCTGGCGATGGCCGGCGAGGTGGCGGGGGTCGTCACGGCACCGATCCACAAGGAGGCGCTGGCCGCGGCGGGCATCGCCTTCCCAGGCCACACCGAGATGCTGCAAGCCTGGTCGGGCAGCGGGCAGGTGCGCATGATGCTCGCCAACGACGAGTTGCGGACGGTGCTGGTGACGATCCATGTATCACTGCGCCGGGCGATCGAACTGGTCACCTTCGACGCCGTGCTCGAGACGCTGCGCATCGCGCATCGCGCCGCGGCGGCATGGGGGCAAGCCGCACCGCGCATCGGCGTCGCGGGGCTCAACCCGCACGCCGGCGAGGGCGGCCTGTTCGGCGACGAAGAGATCGCGATCATCGCCCCGGCGATTGCCGCGGCGCGCGCCGAAGGCATCGACGCACGCGGCCCGTTTGCGCCCGACACGGTCTTCATGCGCGCCCGCCACACGGCCGCGCACCCGGGTGAATTCGACATAGTTGTGGCGATGACGCACGATCACGCGCTGATCCCGGTGAAGTACCTCGGTATCGAGCAGGGAGTGAACGTCACGCTCGGCCTGCCCTTCGTGCGCACCAGCCCGGACCATGGCACGGCGTTCGACATTGCCGGCCGCGGTACGGCGGATCCGGCGAGCCTGCTGGCGGCGGTGTGCACGGCACGCCGGATGGCGCGCGCCGGCCCGTTGTCTCTGGATCAGTGAGTGCTGGTCTCTGTCTTCAGCGCCGCCAGTTGCTTGCGCGCGCGGGCCGTTGCGCGCTCGAGCAGGTAACTGTTCTCGAAGGCGCGCAGGCGGCCGGTTTCGCACATCCGCGCCAGCATGCGCGAGGTGAGGGACAGCGTTTCCTGGTGTCGCTTGCCGTGCGTGAAGACGAAGAAGCTGCGGCCGCTGCTGACGTAGCTCAGGCGAACCTTCTGCCATTCATCCTTCAGGTGCATCTGGTAAGCAAATCCGACGCGCAGGTGGTCCATCAGCTGCGGGCCGTGTGACGGCTCGGCGGGGTCGGGCGTGGCGACGCTGAGGTCGATGTCCACGCCGAGGTCGAGTTCGCCGGGGCTGCTGCCGGCATCGCCCGATGCACTGCTGTCGGCGGCGTCGGCGCCGAGGTCGATGTCGACCTGGCCGGTCCAGTCGACGGCACTCTCGTCCACCAGACCGATCTTCTGGACCTCCTCGGCCGAGAAGTGCGGTGCCAGGGCCGCCGCGTCCAGGGCCGGTGCGGGCTGGCCGCGCAGTTGCTCGGCGCGCGGCAGCGGCAGGTTGAACGCCGCCTCGAGCTGCTTGGTGAAGAGGTTGCGATCGAGCTCGCTCGGCGCCTGGCCCTTGAGCGACTCGGCGTGCGCTGGTAGCAGCTTGCCGAAGAACTCCTTCTGCGCCGTCTCTGGCCAGCCGATCATTGCCAGACCTTCGTTGAGCGTCTTCATCAGGCCAGGCAACTGCATCAGGAATGCCTTGCGCAGCGCCGGTGTGTCCTTGGGCAAGACGCTGATCACGAGGTCGACCCCGGCCCGACGCATGCGTTGAGTACGTTCGGCGGCCGGGCCGTCGCGCTGCGCCGCCATCGCCAGCGCCTGGCTCCAGACCTGCGACAGGAAGTCGCGCAGGTAGTCCTGCATCGGCAGCGGCGCCAGCGCCCCCCGCAGTTGCTGCATGTAGCGCTGCTGCACGCGCAGCTCCGATTCCTTGCCGTCGAGCAACGCGCCGGCGGCGCCGTTGGACTGCACGTCACCCGCGGTCTGCTCTTCGATGAACGCCTCGAGCAGCGAGAGCTTGGCGGCGTAGACCTCGACCTGGTCGAAGTCGCCCTCGATGATCTCCTGCACAAGTTCACGCACGCGCTCCAGGAACTGGCGCCCCGGGCCGTCCTCGAAATCGTCGAACGCGCAGGCGAGCGACGCGATCCGGTTCACGAAGCGGCGCACCGGGTGCTTGCGCGACGAGAAGAAGCTCGGGTCGCTGAGCGCGACCCGCAGCACCGGAAGCTGCAGTCGTGCAATCTGGCGCGCCGTTTGCGGCGGCACGCGGGAGTCGGAAAGGATCTGGTCGAACAGGCTGCCGACGACGTCGATCACCATGTGGTCGAGCGTGCCGCTCGACGCCTGGCGCAGTTCGTCGCGGTGGGCGCGGATGAGGTTGGCCGCCATCAGGCCGGTGAGACCGTCGCCGCGCAGCCCGCCCGTGCCGCCGCCCAGGGCGCCCGGCGCCGAGAAGCCGTGCAAGCCTGTCTCCTTGGCGCCGCCGCCCTGGTCCGAAGCCGCGGCGCCTTGCAGGCCGCCGGGCCGGCTGGGGAAGAAGCTCAGGCGCCTGATGAGCGACATGAGTTCGACGTCGGCGGCGTCCTGTGAGCCCGCCGCGCCGCGCGAGGAGCCCCCGCTGCGGACACCGTCGAGCTGTGAGGAGGCACTGCTGACGAACTGGCTGCCCGACGAGCCGGAATGCTGCGCGTCGCTACGCGGCAGCGTCGCATAACCCGACACCACACGGTCGCTGCCCGGACCCTCGACGCTGCGCACGCTCAGGTCCACCGCTTGCACGCCGCGTGCCTTGAGGTCGGCCATGATCTCCGCATAGCACAGGCGCATACCCCTGGCAATCACGGGGCCGAGCTCGCGCGCCAGCAGCTTGCGCGTGTCGCGCTCGGGCGAGACGGTTTCGATGGCCCCGTACAGCGCGCTCCCGATGTTCTCGGGCCGCAACGGATTGCGATCCCGGTCGGCATGCCCGATGAGCAGCAGCGCACCCATGTAGGCCGCCAGATCGAGCAGCTCCCATTCGCACTCGTGCGCGATCGCCTGGCCGATGCGGTCGGAGAACATGCTCTTCTCGACTTCGTCGTTGTCCACCAGGCTGAGCGACTGCCAGCTCGCATCAGCCAGTGGGCGTCGCGTGTCCTGGCGCGGGTTCACCTCCTGCATGACCTTCTCGCGCAACGCGATGTCGAAGCTGCTGCAGAAGCTCGCCACTTGGCGCCGAAGATCGGACTGCGCCGCCCGCGAGGCCTCGCGCTCGGTGCCGCTGGTGGCGGACGAGGCTGCGCCGCCGAGCAACTCGACGGTGCGCGCTGCGGCCGACGCGGCCGTGGCCGAGACATGGCCGAGCGCCGCGTCGAGTGCGGCTTTCGTGCGTGGGTTGATCGGGTCCATTTCGATCAGGACCGCGCAGCGCGGGGCCGGGCGGCCCGTTGCAGCATCGGAGGGGTTGCTGTCGAAGGGCGAAGTATGACGGCATATCGGCCGCCGGCTGGCGAACCTGAAGCCGCCCGCACCAGTGGCGGCGTCTACTTGCGCAGCGCGTCGCGGATTTCGCGCAGCAGCACCACGTCCTCTGGTGGCGCGGGCGGCGCGGTGGCGGCAGGGGCCTCCTGCTTCAGGCGATTGATCTGCTTGATCATGAGGAAGATGATGAAGGCGAGGATCGCGAAGTTCAGCGCAACCGTGACGAAGTTGCCGTAGGCGAGCACGGCCCCGGCCTTCTTGGCCTCTGCCAGTGTGGTTGCCGTCTGGCCGGCCAGCGGAATGAAATGGTTCGAGAAGTCGAGCCCGCCGAAGATCTTGCCGACGACCGGCATGATGATGTCTCCAACGATCGAATCGACGATCTTGCCGAACGCGCCGCCGATGATCACGCCGACCGCCAGGTCGATCACGTTGCCCTTGACGGCGAATTCCTTGAATTCGGATGCCATGCCCATGTTGCTCGCTCCGGTTGGTTGTTGATGCCGCGTTGAATGCCGGTTCCGGCCCTCGTTGCGCCCGACGGAGTATGACCGAACGCCGGCCATGGGCTGACCGTGGCCAACGGCTCCGGGCCTGGCCTGTCGGCTCTACGGACCAGGCTTTGCGCTCCGTTAGAATCTGCGATTGCCCCCGTCTAGAACTGAGGCGAAGTCTGTATCGAGGACACACATGAGTGACCAGCAAGTCGATCAAGGCCGCCGCACCTGGGTTGCCATCAGTTGCGGCTTCGGTGCCGTCGGCGGGGTGGCCGCCGCCGTGCCGTTCGTCAGCACGTTCCAGCCGTCGGAGCGCGCTCGCGCCGCCGGCGCTGCGGTCGAGGCCGACATCGGCGGGCTCAAGCCCGGCGAGAAGCTGACGGTCGAGTGGCGTGGCAAGCCGGTCTGGATCATCCGTCGCACGCCCGAGCAACTGGCCAAGCTTCCTAAGCTCAATTCGCAGCTGGCAGACCCCGACTCGCTGCGCAAGCGTGACGAACTGACGCCGGAGTACGCACGCAACGGATGGCGATCGCGCAAGCCGGAGTACCTGGTCGTAGTGGGCATCTGCACCCACCTGGGATGTTCGCCTTCCGACAAGTTCCAGCCTGGCCCGCAGTCCTCCCTGCCCGACGACTGGGAGGGGGGGTTCCTCTGCCCTTGCCACGGTTCGACGTTCGACCTTGCCGGCCGCGTCTACAGCA
>CAVPAZ010000004.1:0-76929 GCA_963701725.1 uncultured bacterium
GCCACCAAGCTTCCTGCTTCAGTTGGCGGGTCAGGTTTTCTGGCTGGCTCCACGTGCGGCCGTCATCTTGCGAACGCACCATCAAGAACTGGGTGGTCTTGCCGATTTCGTAACCAGGTTTCGAGCCGTCGCCGGTCCACTGATGCTTGCCGGGTTTGCCGTGCATCCACACCGCGAAACAGAAGATTTCGCCCGTCTGCTGATCGACGATGATGCCCGGATCGCTGCAGCCGTTCTGTTCCTGCGGCAAGCCGCCGTACTGGCCCATGTCCATGATCACGCGGACTATCTCCCAGGTTCGTCCGCCATCGGTGCTGCGGCTGAGTCCCGTGTCGATGTCCTCCTGCAAGTCGCGTCCCATCCGCCGCCGCATGTCGTACACGCAAAGCAACGTTCCCTTGGGCGTCGTGGCGAGAGCTGGGATGCGATAGGTGTGAACTCCATCGTCCCGGTGCTTGCGGAGCGCGAATCCAATCCGCTGCCGGATGCCGGGCGAGGCATCGCGCGGCATGAGTCGGCCGGCGCGAGCTTGGACAGGCCGGTCCCGAGAGACATGTCGAAGTGGTCCAGAACCACTTTGCGGAACACGTCGGCGTTGTGGCCTTCGGGCATCAGCACCGCGGTGAGCGACGAACTGTGGGCAGCCGGATTCGCGCAGAAGACCTCCAGACCCCAGGCCCCTACGGCACATCGGGTGGCTTGCGCGAAGCGCGCATGTCGTGCGAAGACCTTGCCCAAACCCTCCTCCAGCAGCATGTCGCACGCTTCGCTGAGGCCATAGAGCAGGTTGGTCGACGGCGTGTAGGGCCAGAAGCCGTTCTTGTTGGACTCAAGGATGTCGTCCCACGCCCAGTACGACTTCGGCAACCGCGCGGACTTCGAGGCCGCGATCGCCTTGTCGCTCTAGGGCATTGAACGAGAGCCCCTGGGGGCAACATCAGGCCTTTCTGCGAGCCGGACACCGTGACGTCCACGCCCCACTCGCCATGCCGGTAGTCGATGGAGCCGAGCGAAGAGATGGTGTCGACCAACAGCAGCGCAGGATGCCCGGCGCCGTCGATGGCCCGGCGCACCGCCGCGACGTCCGCGGTCACGCCCGTCGATGTCTCGTTATGCACGATGCACACGGCCTTGATCTGGTGCTGCCGGTCTTCGCACAGGTGCGCCTCGATCCGCGCGGCATCGAGCCCCTGTCGCCAGTCTCCGGAAGAAATTCGGCCTGGATACCCAGACGTTCGGCCATCTTCTTCCACATGGCCGCGAAGTGCCCGGTCTCGTACATGAGCAGCTTGTCGCCCGGCGACAAGGTGTTGGTCAGTGCGGCCTCCCAGGCTCCGGTACCGGACGCGCCGTAGATGACCACTGGCCCCTCGGTCTGGAACACCTTCCTGATGTCGGCAAGCACCTTCTTGCTGATCGTCTGAAACTCGGGGCCGCGATGGTCGATGGTCGGGTTGTCCATCGCCCGGAGCACGCGGTCGGGTACGTTCGTGGGGCCGGGGATCTGCAAGAAGTGGCGGCCGCCGGCCTTGTGTGTGAGCGTCAACATTCAGGGCACCCCGTGTACTTGTATACAAAAGGCTATGCCATTCGGGATTCTCTGTCAATCCAGGCGGCGCCTTCGGCCGCCTGTCAGGGCCTCGCGAAAGCCGGTCACGGAGCGAATCCAGGGGCTCCGAAGTGACTTTCCCGACGCGAGAGGTATATTCTGCGCAAGGGCAAGAGGATGGATGCCAGGCAAGATAGTATGCAAAAAGTGGTCGTGGGGACGTCTGAGGAAGTCGCGGACAAGACTTCCTTGCACCTCAAGGTGGCCGACATCCTGCGCGACAGGATCACATACGGCGAGCTGGCGCCGGGCATGCGGCTCACCGAACGCGTGCTCTGCGAAGAACTGAAGGTGTCACGCACGCCCCTGAGAGAGGCTCTGAAGACCTTGGCCGGCGAGGGCCTGGTCGAGCTGCTGCGCAACCGCGGCGCGATGGTGACGCCGATGACCCTCGCCGATACCGCGCAGACCTTCGAGGTGTTGAGCGTGCTCGAGGGTCTCGCAGGAGAACTCGCCTGCGCCCGCGCCGATGACGCCGCCATGGCCGAGCTGCGGGAAATGCACGAGCGCATGCGCGCCTGGCACAAACTCGGGGACCGCGAGCGCTACTTCGAGCTCAACCAGGCCATCCATGCCCGGCTCCTTCTGCTGTCGGGCAATCCGGCGCTGGCATCGACTCACGACAAGCTCAATCTGCGCCTGCGTCGGGCACGCTACTTCGCCAATGTCAGCCAGACGCGCTGGGATCGCGCCATGCAGGAGCACGACCAGATCATCGATGCGCTGGAGGCCAGGAACTGCAAGCGCCTGCGAGCGCTGCTGGAAGAACATATCCGCAACAAGTGCGACGTGGTCATCGCCGCACTACTCTCGAGCGGCACGGTCAGCGCGATCGGCACGCCGACACCCCCTGTCCTGGCGCTGAACCGCCGGGAACCGGCAGGCGCCGGAACACGAGTGCCAAAGCTGGACTCCGCCGCATGAATGCGCCCCCGCCCCTGAATGCGTCGCGACAGGCTGCCCGAAAGGCCTACGAGAACGTCGCCAGAGTCGGCAACGAAGTGGCTGGCCGGCTGGCCCGCCGGCTGGCGCAGGAAACGCAAGGCGAGGTGCTGTTCGCTGCCGCCTCGCGGCCGCTACGCCACCGACGCGTCGATCTACCAGATCATGCCGGTGGGCGTGTTCGTGCCGCGCAGCGCGGCGACGTGCCGCGGCGATCGACATCGCCGCGACCTGCGCGTGCCCTCGCTGCCGCGCGGCGGCGGCACCACGCCAATGCGGCCAGACGTGGGCGCGGCGCTGGTGATCGACTCCAGCAAGCATGTTGCGCAACATGCTCGGCTTCGACCAGGACGCGATGACGGTCGAGGTCGAGCCCGGCATCGTGCTCGACCCCCTCAACGCTGGCTCAAGCCGCACGGCCTGTGGTTCCCGGTCGATGTGTCCACCAGCGCGCAGGCCACGCTCGGCGGCATGGCCGGCAACAACTCCTGCGGCATCGCTCGCATCGCCTACGGCAACATGGTGCACAACGTGGCCGGCATCGAGGCCTGGCTGGCCGATGGCACGGTTGCTGTCGTTCGGGCCGGTCGCCGGCCTCGGCGCGGCCGGGCGCGGCATCGCCGACTTCGTTCGCGGCCTGGCCGAGCAGCAGCGCGCCGAGATCGAAGCCCGCTGGCCCAAGGTCATGCGCCGCGTCGGCGGCTACAACCTCGACATCTTCGCCCCGCAAAGCGAGCGGCCCTACACCGCGGACGGCAGCGTCAACCTGGCCCACCTGCTGGTCGGCGCCGAGGGCACGCTGGCCTTCACGCGCAGTCCTCAAACTGCAGACTGGGCGGCTGCCGCGCGCCAAGGTGCTCGGCGTCGTCAACTTCCCCGACCTTCCACGCCGCGATGGACGCGGCGCAGCACATCGTCAAGCTGGGCGGGCCGAGCGCGGTCGAGCTGGTCGACCGCACCATGATCGAGTTGGCGCGCGCCAACCCGGCGTTCCGGCCGACGATCGACGCGGCCCTGATCGCGGTCGACGGCAAAGCGCCCGACGCGATCCTGCTGGTCGAGTTCAGCGGCGACGACAAGGCCGCGCTGCTGCGCCAGTTGCGCGCAGCTGGTCGAGTTGATGGGTGACCGGCGGCCTGCCCGGCAGCGTCGTCGAGATGAGCGACGAGGCGCCGCAGAAGGCGCTGTGGGAAGTGCGCAAGGCCGGCCTGAACATCATGATGAGCCTGAAGGGTGACGGCAAGCCGGTCAGCTTCATCGAGGACTGCGCCGTGCCGCTCGAGCACCTGGCCGAGTACACCGATGCGCTTGACCGAGGTGTTCAGCAAGCACGGCACGCGTGGCACCTGGTATGCCCACGCCTCGGTCGGCACCCTGCATGTGCGGCCGATCCTCGATATGCGCCAGAGCGGACCGAGTGGGGGCGCCGCGAAGATGCGCGCCATCGCCGACGAAGCCTCGGCCCTGGTGCGCAAATTCAAGGGCGCGTACAGCGGCGAACACGGCGACGGCCTGTGCCGCGGCGAATGGATCGACTGGCAGTTCGGCCCGAACATCGACCAGGCTTTCCGCGCCATCAAGCAGCACCTCGACCCGGCCCAACTGATGAACCCGGGCAAGATCATCGACCCGCCGAAGATGGACGACGCGGCGCTGTTCCGCTACGCGCCGGGCTACAAGACGATCGCGCTGACGCCGGCGTTCGACTGGTCGCCCTGGAACGTGCAGAACGATCCGGTGACGGAGGCCACCAGCGCGCCCGGCAGCGGCGGCGACAGCACCGGCGGCCTGGCCAAGGCGGTCGAGATGTGCAACAACAACGGCCACTGCCGCAAGTTCGACGCCGGCACGATGTGCCCGAGCTACCGCGTCACGCGCGACGAGCAGCACGCCACCCGCGGCCGCGCCAACACGCTGCGCCTCGCACTGTCGGGCCAACTCGGCCACGACGCGCTGACCGGCGACGCGGTTCACGAAGCGCTGGCCCTGTGCGTCGGCTGCAAGGGCTGCAAGCGCGACTGCCCGACCGGCGTCGACATGGCCAGGATGAAGCTCGAAGTGCAGGCCCAGCGCCGGCTGCGCCACGGCCTCTCGGTCAAGGACCGCCTGATCGCGCACCTGCCGGCCTATGCGGCGCTGGCCAGCCGGCTGCCGTGGCTGTTCAATCTGCGCAACCAGGTGCCGCTGCTCAGGCGGCTCGGCGAGCGCTGGCTCGGCCTGGCGGCCGAGCGCTCGCTGCCGAGTTTTCGGCGCGACACCTTCTGGCGCGCCGCGGCGACCATGAAGCTCGCGACGCGGGCCGAATTGCTGGCGGCGGCCAAGCCTGTCGTCCTGTTCGTCGACACCTTCAACGGCCACCTCGAGAGCGAGAACGCCATCGCCGCCGTGCGCGTGCTGCAGGCCGCCGGCTACGCCGTGCACGCCGCGCGCGGCGAGCGTGGCGAAGCCCTGTGCTGCGGCCGCACGTACTTGGCGGCGGGCATGGCGGACGAAGCCAAGGCGCGCGCACGCCAGCTGCTCGCGGCGCTGTTGCCGCTGGCCCGGCGCGGCATCGCCATCGTCGGCCTGGAGCCCTCGTGCCTGCTGACGCTGCGCGACGAGATGCTGGCGATGGGCCTGGGCGATGACGCGCACGTCGTGGCCGGCCAGGCGCTGCTGTTCGAAGAGTTTCTCGCCCGCGAAGCCAGGGCCGGCCGCTTTCAGCCGGCGCTCAAGGCCGCCGGGCAGAAGATGCTGGTCCACGGCCATTGCCACCAGAAGGCCTTCGCTGCGGTGCAGCCGGTGCTCGAGGTCTTGCGCCTGATTCCCGGCGCCGAGCCGACACTGATCGAATCATCGTGCTGCGGCATGGCCGGCAGCTTCGGCTACGAGGCCCGCCACCAGGCGGTGTCGATGCAGATGGCCGAGCTAAGCCTGCTGCCCGCCGTGCGCGCTGCGCCCGACGCCTTGATCGTCGCCGACGGCACCAGTTGCCGGCAGCAGATCGCCGACGGCGCCGGCCGCCCGGCGCTGCACGTGGCGCGCGTGCTGGCCGACCTGTTGGTCACGTAGTCGTCGAGATCCAACGACTTCCCACCTTTCAACGGCACGCCCTGGTCGCGCGCCATCGTGTTCCTGCAGGCGCGTGTCGCTGCCGACCTCGCCGACCTCTTGCGAAACGATCGGCTTGAAGGCCACGTAGAGTTTGTCGCGGTCTTGCGCCGGAAGAACTCGGTGGCCGGGGTGCCGCCGCCGCCGAGGATGCCGCACACGTCCTCCAGCGTCATGTCGCGGATCGCGTTGTCGAAGCAGGCGTCCTTGCGCGACAGGCTGGCCACCGCCCGCTTGGTGCCGACGGCAAGCGCCTCCTTGATTCCTGCCACGCTGGTCTTCTCGTCGGCCGCACCGAGGGACGACCCGCAAGCGCTGCGCGGGCACGCCGGATGGGTTCCCGCCAAGGACTTGGCGGCCGACGCCCTCCTGCGACGACGCTCAAGCTCGATGCAATCCGCGCTCGAGCGGCTCTGCGCGTCGGACGAGGTCAACTTTGCCGAGAAGGTGTCGATAACTTGATTCGAGCTCAGCTTCGCCTGAGCGGCCCTGCACCGGACGTCTGATGTCGTTGCGTCAAATCGCTGAGAGCTCACTGAATAGGCTCGCCGCGGTGATTTTCCCGGCGGTCTTGCTGTGCGTTTCCGCGGTCGCGCTGTACAGCTATATCAAGGAAGCGGAGGCGCCTCGGGGGACTCGAGCTCTCCGCTTCGGGCTCTGGAGCAAAGTGGCGAAGCGGCGGGTCAGCGCCCCCAGATCGCGGCGGCGGTCCAGCGATCGCCCGCGAGCACCTCGGTCTACACGGAACTCTCGACCCGACCCGTTCTGGCTGGTGTTGAGCGCCACCGCTCCACAACCGAATGCGCCATGGGCGATCGAGTTCCCGTCGCGCCATGCGATGGAAGTGGAGTGCTGGGACCGCGACACCGATGCCAGACTGGGCCGGGCCACCCGTGGCATCGAGGATGGCCTGTTCGAACGCAGCCGCGGCGGCTTCGCGCTCAAGCTCCAGGCCGACAGGCGCCAGGTGACTGTGCTTTGCAAGCGCCCGCTTCCGTGGACCGGCCAAGCTGACGGCCCAGGCTTGGGGCGCCGAGCCATCTGAAGCTGGCCCAGGTGTCGCACACCAGGGCCGGCGCGATGATCGAAGCCGGCCTGGGTCTGCTTGCACTGGCCATGCTGCTGATGGCCATCATCAATCGCAGCACGCTCTACAGTTCCCTGGTGGTCTGGCTGCTGCTGAGCATGCGCATGGCCAGCCTGTCCGCCGGGGCGGACTTCGCCTGGCTGGGGGTGCCCATCCGCACCGATTGGCTGATTCCGTCCGGCAATGGACGGTCTGCATGTACTCCGCCGCCACGGTGGCGCTGTTTGGTCAGTTGTTCAAGGGCGAGCTTGCCAGCATGGGTCCGCGCCATCTGCTTACCGGGCTGCAGCTCAGTGCCATCGCGCTGCTGGCCGCTTGCCCGCTGCTGAGTTTCGAGCAGATCCTGCCGGTGGTGTGGGGCTCGTCCGTGGCCGGCATCGGCATCATGCTGTACTACCTCTACGGCATCCTCAAGCGCAACTGCACCGCCATGGCGCTTTGGTACGCGCTGTCGATCGTGGCCACCTTGTTGGCCAGCTTGAACGAGGTGATTGCGGCCGCCATGGGGCGGCAGAGCTTGCTCGGTGGCCTGAACAGCGTATCGGCGGCCTTGGTCTCGGCGTTGTTCGTCTTCGCGGCGGCTGCGGAACACATGCGATTGGGCCGCAAGCAGATAGTCACCGCCCAGAAATCGCTCAAGAAGGCCTACGACGACTCCCCGATCGGCTTGTTCACGCTCCATGACGGCGACCAGCTCGTCAACTGCAATCCGGCCTTCAGAGACATGTTGAAGGCGCTGAGGCCAGACGAGATGACGCGCGTCTCGCAGATCTTCGGTGCCGATGTGGCGAACGAGATCCGGAGCCTGCGCGCTCGGCCCCGGCCCGCCACGCTCGAGCTGCAGACCTCGCTGATCCCGCCCGGCCTGAGGGCTCAGAAGCAAGTTGGTTCGCCATCAAGCTCTCGACGCAGGATGGTCAGGTCGTCGAAGGGTCGCTTCAGGACATCAGTGAGAGAGTGCGCGCCACGCATCGGCTCGAGTTCCTCGTCAATCACGATCCGCTGACCGAATGCCTGAATCTGCGCGGCCTGTCCCGCCACTTCGAGCGCTCGCATCAGTATGCGAAGGCACTCGCCTACTTCGACCTCGACCGCTTCAAGCTGATCAACGATCTGTATGGCCACGCGGCTGGCGACGCCGTGCTGCGTCAGGTCTGCGAGCGCATGCGCAGCCAGCTCGGGCCCGACGACTGTCTGGCGCGCGTGGGAGGCGACGAGTTCGTCATCACCTTTGGCGACGCCAGTCTCGCGGCCGCCAAGACGTGCTGCCTGAAGATCGGCACGCTCATTTCCTCGACGCCGTTTCAAATCGACACCCAGCGATTTGCATTGAGCATCTCGGCCGGGCTGGTGGCCACCGAGCAATTGGGCGTGTCATCCTTGAAGGAAGTTGTTTCGGCTGCCGACACTCTGTGTCGCATGGCCAAGAATCGCCCGTCCGACCGGCTCGTGGTGATGGAAAGCGGCAGCGCCTTCTTGCAGCATCACAAGGTGGAGTTGGAGCTGATCTCCTGCCTGGAGCGAGGCGAGACGCCGCGCGGCCTGTTCCTGTTGATGCAGCCCGAACTCTCGCTCTCGCAGCCCTTCGATTCGCTGAACTTCGAGGTGCTGGTGCGCATGCGCAAACCCAATGGCGAGATCATTCCTGCCGCGGTCATCATCGAAGCCGCCGAAGCCCATGCCAAGACGGCGATCATCGACATGTGGGTGATGAAGACGGTCCTGGCATGGCTGGAGGCCCATCGTGAACGGCTCCCCCATACGCAATTCGTCGGCGTCAACCTCTCCGGCGGCTCGCTCAATGACGAAGCCTTCATTGAGGCCTTGTTCGCCCTGCTGAAGAGACATCCGCGTGTGGTGCCCATGCTGTGCCTGGAGATCACCGAGACGGTTGCGCTCACCGACATGCAGCATATGCAACGGCTGATCAGCCGCCTGCAGTCGATCGGCGCAAAGGTCGGCCTCGACGACTTCGGGGCGGGCTACTCGTCGTTTGGCTATCTGAAAGGCTTGAGCGTCGACGCGCTCAAGCTCGACGGATCCCTCGTCAAGGGTGCCGCCCAGACGATGGCGGGCGTTGCCATCCTGGGTGCACTGGGCGGTCTGACGCGCAATCTCGGCATGAAGTCCGTGGGCGAATTTGCGGAAGACCTGCCAACCATCAAGGCCCTGGTCGCCGCTGGCGTGGACTACGCACAAGGCTATGGCATCAGCAAACCCATTCCCCCGGAGCGGATCCTGGCGGCCCGTTCAGCCGCGGAATTCATCGAGGATCCGATGATCCTCGAGTACATCAGGCAATTGCAGAGTCAGCCTGAAGCGGTGGACTTTCAGCCTATGTCGAGGCTAGCGACGAGTGGGCGTTAGTGACGCTGCACTGAAGTCGCCGCAGCGTCGTGTGCGAGACGGCGGGCTCGCCAAGGGCCTGGGCGATGGCGTTGGCAATACCGCGCGAGGTATCGATGGTCGGCACCATCGCATCCAAGGAGCCGCACGCCCGCAAAGTCCAGGTCCGGGTGCACGGTCTGGAAGGCAAAGCGGAACAGCGGGTGATCGGCCGCACGCCAGATCGGCTCGGCCTCGGCAGGCGCCATGGCACATCACGCGATGGGGTACGCCGGCTGCATGAGCCATCGGGTACAGCTTGCCGACGCCATCCACATCGCGCCAGAGCATGGTGTCGTACAGGCGATCGACCGGACGGCGGCCCGCCGCCAGCATCCAATCCGCCTTCTGTGACAGGCAGTAATGGAAGAAGGTCTTGAACAACGCATTTCTGACCAAGGAGGCCTGCAGGTTGCCGAGCACGCTCAAGCGAGTGGCTTCGATCAATCGGCGACCCTGAAAGTGCGCCGGCAGATCCATCGATGCCTCCAGGGGCAGAGGCTTGAACAGATTGGAATGCGTGCGAATCGTGCCCAACATCGAGCCGTCCAACTTGGACACGGCGACGAAGACCTCGTTGCCCAGCTCGAAATCTGCCGCCTCCGGTTGCAGCAGGCGTGTCGCCAATGCCGGCAAATGCTTGCCATACGCTGCTGCGCGCAGCCGCGCGACAGCCGTCAACTCGTCCGCAGTCGCGATCTTGACCCTGAACGGCAGGCGTTCACTCAAAGTGTCGGTTTGCTTCGCTTCAACCGGCATGGCTCGTCCATTTCATTGACGAAGTTGGGCGGCGCAGTATAGGCAGGCTAGGTCCCTCGAAGGGACGACGAAAGGTCGGGTCTGTTGCGATTTCCTGCGCAATTGATGTTTCTGCGCAACTTGACTGGGCCACCCAGAAGGGCAGGCGAGCCGTCGGCTAGATTCAGCGATCGAGTCCGAGATCGCGGATCAGTCCGCCTTGAACCAGCCGTTGTCTCATCCTCGCTCGTGGCCGGCGGCGCCGGCGGTACTAGCCGCAAGCGCGACCCGTTCATTCCACTGTGACGCTCTTGGCCAGATTTCTGGGCTTGTCGACATCGGTTCCTCGGGCGCAGGCAGTGTGGTACGCGAGCAGTTGCAGTGGCACCACGTGCAGGATCGGCGACAGCGCGCCGTAGTGCTCGGGCATGCGGATCACGTGCACGCCGGGGCCGGGCTCGATGCGCGAATCGCTGTCGGCGAAGACGAACAGTTCACCGCCGCGGGCGCGCACTTCCTGCAGGTTGCTCTTGAGCTTCTCGAGCAACGTGTCGTTCGGCGCCACCGTCACCACCGGCATCTCTGCCGTGACGAGCGCCAGCGGGCCGTGCTTGAGCTCGCCCGCCGGGTAGGCCTCGGCGTGGATGTAGCTGATCTCCTTCAGCTTCAAGGCACCCTCGAGCGCCACCGGATAGTGCAGGCCGCGGCCCAGGAAGAGCGCATTCTCCTTGCGCGCGAACACCTCGGACCAGGCGATCACCTGCGGCTCCAGCGCGAGCACGGCTTGCAGCGCCGAAGGCAGGTGGCGCAGCGCCTTGAGGTGCACCGCCTCCTGCTCGTCGCTCAGGTGGCCGCGCACCTGTGCCAGCGCGAGGGCCAGCATGAAGAGCGCTGCGAGCTGTGTCGTGAAGGCCTTCGTCGACGCGACGCCGATCTCCACGCCGGCGCGGGTGATGTAGGCCAGCTCGCACTCGCGCACCATCGCGCTCGTCGCGACGTTGCAGATCGTCAGGCTATGCGCCATGCCGAGCGCACGTGCGTGCTTGAGGGCCGACAGTGTGTCGGCCGTCTCGCCGCTCTGCGAAATCGTGACGACCAGCGTTCGCGGGTTCGGCACGCTGTCGCGATAGCGGTACTCGCTGGCGACCTCGACATTGGTCGGAATGCGCGCAATGCCTTCGAGCCAGTACTTGGCTGTCGAGCCGGCGTAGAAACTGGTGCCGCAGGCCAGGATCAGCACCGAGTCGATCTCCTTGAAGATGCGGTACGCGCCGTCGCCGAACAGTTCGGGCGAGATGTCCGAGACGCCCTCGAGCGTGTCGGCGATCGCGCGCGGCTGCTCGAAGATCTCCTTCTGCATGTAGTGCCTGTAGGGCCCCAGCTCGGCGGCGCCGCTGTGGGCGTGCACGGTGCGCACCTCGCGCTGCACGGGCTTGTGCGTGCCATCGGGCGAGCGGGCGGTGATCCAGAACTTGCCGAGCTGCAGGTCGACCACGTCGCCCTCTTCGAGGTAGACGATCTGGTCGGTCACGCCGGCCAGCGCCATGGCGTCGGAGGCGACGAAATTGGCGCCGTCGGCTCCGCCGCCCAGACCCAGCACCAGCGGCGAACCTTCGCGCGCACCGACCACGCGGTGCGGCTCGTCGCGGCAGAACACCGCGATCGCGTAGGCGCCGCGCAGGCGTGCCGTGGCCTGCTGCACCGCCTCGAGCAGGTCGCCGTTGTAGAACTGGTCGATGAGGTGGGCGATGACTTCGGTGTCGGTCTGGCTGTCGAAGTGGTAGCCGCGGGCCTGCAGCTCGGCGCGCAGCTCGTCGTGGTTCTCGATGATGCCGTTGTGCACTAGCGCGATGCGCCCAGCGCCCTGGCGCTCGGCGCCCGTGCCATGCGAGAAGTGTGGGTGGGCGTTGTGCACGGCCGGCGCACCGTGCGTCGCCCAGCGCGTGTGCGCGATGCCGGTGCCGCCCGCGACGGCGTCGGTGCGAACCTGCGTCTCGAGCTCGGCGACGCGAGCCGTGCTGCGCGCGCGGCGCAGTTCGCCGCCCTGGTGCACGGCGACGCCGCAGGAGTCGTAACCGCGGTATTCGAGCCGCTTGAGACCCTCGACGAGAATCGGGACGATGTTGCGCGTGCTGACGGCGCCGACGATGCCACACATGTTGAACCCCCTGGCTGCAGGCTGACGCCTGGCATCGTAGGGAAGATGTTTCGAGCAATGGTTTCAATAGCGCAGAGAAGATGGAATAATCAGTCATCGCACGGATCTAGTGGTGTATTTGTTCACGAATATCTTTGAAATGACGGATTCCGTCGAAATGATGAACCTGGACGCAACCGACCTCCGCCTGCTGGAACTCCTCCAGGAGGACGCTTCGTCGTCGAACCAGGCGCTTGCCGAGCGGGCGCACGTGTCGCCGGCAACCTGCCTGCGGCGGGTCGCACGCTTGACTGCCGGCGGGGTGATCGAGCGCCGCGTCGCACTCCTTTCTGCTGAGCGCCTGGGCGCCGGCCTGTCGGCGATCGTCGAGATCACGCTCGACCGCCAGGGTGCCGAGCACCTGGCGGCGTTCGAGGCCAAGGTGCAGGCGGAAGCGGCGGTGCAGCAGTGCTATCGCGTGTCGCCGGGTCCCGACTTCGTGCTCGTCGTGCAGCTGCCCGACATGGCGGGCTACCACGCGCTGGTGCAGCGGCTGTTCACGCAAGATGCGAACGTGCGCAACGTGAAGAGCTTCTTCAGCGTGCACCGCGCGAAGTTCGAGACGCGCATCGCGCTGCCCCGACCGGCGCCGTAGCGCGCCGTCGCGTCCAGCACATCGCTGCTCACTGCTTCAGCAGCGCGAGGCCCTTCAGGTATTGCCCCTCGGGGAACAGCAGCGTCGTCGGATGGTCGCGGCCCTTCCTCGAGCCTGTGCAGGATCGCCGCATCGGCGCCGGCATCGATGCCGGCGCCGGCAACGATCTTGTGGAACAGCTCGGCGCCGATGCCGCCCGAGCACGAGAACGTGAACAGCACGCCGCCCGGCGCGAGCAGCTTCAGTGCGAGGCGGTTGATGTCCTTGTAGGCGCGCGCGGCGCGCTCGGCGTGTGCCACGGTGGGCGCGAACTTCGGCGGATCGAGCACGATCGCGTCGAAACAGGCGCCCTGTTCGATCTGCGTGCGCAGCGTGGCATTGACGTCGGCGTCGAGTGTCGAGTGTCGCGTCGCGGGTCGAAGCCGTTGGCGAGCACGTGCGCCTCGGCACGCGCCAGTGCCGGGGCCGACGAATCGACGCTCAGCACCTGCTCGGCGCCGCCCGCCAGCGCAGCCACCGAGAAGCCTCCCGTGTAGCAATAGCAGTTCAGCACGCGTCGCAAGCCGAAGTGGCGCACGGTCTTGGCGAAACGGCGCGCGGTTGTCGCGCTGGTCGAGGTAGAAGCCGGTCTTGTGGCCGTGCGCGATGTCCACCGTGAACTGCCAGTCGTGCTCGCGGATCGTCACCTCGGTCGCGCCGTCGCCCTGCAGCCAGCCGGTCTGCGGGGGCAGTCCCTCGAGGCCACGCACGCTGGCATCGGAGCGCTCGTACAGCCGGCACGAGCCCGCTGCCGCGGCACAGTGCGGAGGCGATCGCCAGCTTCCAGCGCTCGGCGCCGGCCGACAGGAACTGCGCGACCAGCGTGTCGGCATAGCGGTCGACGATCAGCCCCGGCAGGCCGTCGGCCTCGCCGTGCACGACGCGAACCCCGTCGCTCGGCACCGCCAGCCTCGTGCGCAGCGCCAGCGCGCGCGCGATGCGCCTTTCGAAGAACGCTGCGTCGATGCGCTCGGCCTCGTCGAAGCTCCACGCGCGCAGTCGGATCGCCGAGCCCGGGCTATACGCGGCCCAGGCGAGAAAGCCGCCGTCGGCCGCCTGCACGCGCACCGTCTCGCCGGGGTCGGCGCGGCCGCTGGCGACGCTGCTCTCGAACACCCAGGGGTGACGGCGCAACAGCGAGCGCTCCTTGCCCGCACGCAGCACGACGGACTTCATCGCCCGCTTGCGCCGGGTCGCAGACAGGCTCGAGCGCTCATCGCCGCTTCGCCCTCGGGTGCGCCGCGTCGTAGACCTTGGCGAGGTGCTGGAAATCGAGCTTGGTGTAGACCTGCGTCGTGGCGATGTTCGCGTGACCCAGCAGTTCCTGCACCGCGCGCAGGTCGCCGCTGGACTGCAGCAGGTGCGAGGCGAACGAGTGGCGCAGCATGTGCGGATGCACGTGGCTCGGAATGCCGGCGTGCACGGCGCGCGCCTTCAGGCGCGAGCGGATCTGGCTGGCCGTGAGCCGGGTGCCTTGGCGGCCGACGAACAGCGCCGGCTGCCCGGCCTTGGCCAGCGCCGAACGCAGCGGCACCCACGCCTGCAGCGCGGCCTGCGCAGCGCTGCCCACCGGCACGCTGCGCCGCTTGCTGCCCTTGCCCAGCACATGCGCCTCGCCGCCCTGCAGGTCGATCCATCCGCGTGCCTCGCCGCTGGCCTGCACGTCCAGCCCCACCAGTTCGGCGATGCGCAGGCCGCTGCCGTAGAGCAGCTCGACGATGCAGGTATCGCGCGCCTCGAGCGCCGGGTCGCCGCCGCTGCCGCGATGCTCGGCCAGCGCCACCGATTGGTCGACCGACAACGCCTTCGGCAAGGGCTTCGCCGCCTTCGGCGCACGCACGCCGTCGACCGGATTGAGCGCCACCGCGCCGTCGCGCCCGAGCCAGCGGTACAGGCCGCGCCACGCGCTCAAGGCGAGCGCCACGCTGCGCGGCGACAGGCCGCCCGCATGCAGCTGTGCGGCCCAGCGGCGCACCTGCTGGGGCTGCACCTGCGTCAGATCGACGCCTGCCGCCTCGGCCTGGCCCGCCAGGCGCAGCAGGGCCTCTTCGTATACAGCCAGCGTGCGCGCCGCCAGCCGCCGCTCGACGCGCAGGTGCGTGAGGTAGCGTTCGACGAGCGGCGTCACGGCATCACTGCGTCATCGCACTGCGGCCCCAGGTCCGGCGCGGCCTGCATGGGCGCGAACGCAGCGAGCTCGGGGTTGTCATCGCAGAAGACGCGCCAGGCCGGCGCTGGCGATGTCGCCGACGCGGGCGAGGAAGTCGGTTCCCATGTCGGCGCTGTAGCGCGTCGGGTCGGGCGAGCCGAGCACGAGCAGTCCGAAGGCGGGTGCGTCCGGACGCTGGCGCAACGGGATCAGCGCGAGCGAAGTCACGCTCGCCGGATCGTCCAGCCACAGCGCGGCCTCGAAGCCGGCGTTCACGCCGCAATAGGGCACGCTCAGGCTGGCCGCGAAGCTCTTCGCGTCGTCGCTCACCGCCTGCGCGAAATGTAGTGCGGCGTAGGCCTCGTCGGCGCCCCAGACGCGAATCCCTGCCTGCGGAATCATGAACTGATGCTTGAGTTCGTGCACCAGCACTTCGGGCACGTCGGCCGGGCTTTCCGTCAGCATGATGCTGCGCGTCCAGCGGTGCAGCTTGTCGGCCAACGCGAGGTTGTCCTGCCCATTGCGGATCAGCTCGATGATCTTCGTCTCGAGCCCCTTCACCTTGTCGCGCAGCATCTCCATCTGCCGCTCCTGCAGCGAGACGGCGCGCTGGCCGTGCGGGCTGGTCAGCTGCACGGCGCCGAGCAGTTCGGCGTGGCGCTCGAAGAAGCCCGGCGTGTTGGCCAGGAAGTTCGCGATGTCGACTTCGGTGATGCCTTGCGTGCCCAGGTTCGTGCTCACGGTTCGCCCCTCATAGTTCGATGGTTCCTTCGAAGACCGTTTCCGCGGGGCCGGTCATCAGTACGCTGGCATCGCCCCCGCCCCATTCGACGCCGAGCTTTCCGCCGCGCGTCTGCACCTCGACCTGGCGGTCGAGCAGGCCGAGGCGGATGCCTGCGACAACCGCGGCACAGGCGCCGGTACCGCAGGCCAGTGTCTCGCCGGCGTCGCGCTCGTGGACGCGCAGGCGGATCTCGCCGCGGGCCAGCACCTGCATGAAACCGGCATTGACCTTGCGCGGGAAGCGCGGGTGTTGCTCGACCTGCGGGCCGCGAACGGCCACCGGCGCGGCATCGACGTTGGCAACGATCTGCACCGCGTGCGGATTGCCCATCGAGAGCACCGCGACCTCGACGCGGCCGCCGTCGGCGAGCGCTAGTGGCCACAACTCGAAGTCGCCCATCGCGCGCGAGCGCAGGCCGTCGCTGTCGAACGGCAGCTGCGCCAGCGCGAAGACCGGACGGTTCATGTCGACCGTCACCCGGCCATCGCTGCGCAAGCGCAGCTCGAGCAGGTTGTTGACCGTCTCGACGCGCAACGTCGTCTTCGGCGACAGGCCCTTGTCGTGAACGAAGCGCACCAGGCAGCGCGCGCCGTTGCCGCAATGCTCGACCTCGTCGCCGCTGTTGTTGAAGATGCGATAGCGGAAGTCGACGTCAGGCGTGTCGCTGCGCTCGACGACGAGGATCTGGTCGGCACCGACACCGAAACGCCGGTCGCCGAGGTGCTTGAGCTGCGCCACCGAGAGATCGATGGGCGCGCGCGTGGCGTCGATGACCACGAAGTCGTTGCCCGCGCCTTGCATCTTGCTGAAGCTCAACTGCATCGGTCGATTATCAGACCTGCGAGTCGGCACTCAAGCGCGCGGGTCGACCGCGTCGCGCGGCGTCTTGTAGCGGTTGTAGCCCCACAGGTACTGCTGCGGGCATTGCCGGATGAGCGCCTCCATTGCCCGGTTGACGACGCCGGCGCAGGCGGCCTGCGTCTCGGGCAATGCGGCATCTTCGGTCGGCAGCGGCTCGGCCGGCGCCGAGACGCGAACCACGTAGCCCGCACCGTGCGGCAGGCGCTCGCCCCAGGCGAGCAGCAGCGTGGCGCCGGTTTGCTGCACCAGACGCGCTGCCAGCGTCATCGTGTACGCAGGCCTGCCGAAGAACGGCGCCCACACGCCCAGGCCATCGGGGGGCACCTGATCGGGCAGCAGGCCGACCGCCTCGCCGCGGCGCAGCGCACGGATCATCTGCCGCACGCCCGCGAGCGTGGCCGGCGCGGCGGCCAGGCCGGGGCGGGCGCGGGCCGTGTCTACCAGTTCGCGCAACCAGGGCTTGCGCGCCGGGCGGTAGAGCACGGTGATCGGCCCGTACGCGACGGCGTAGCGTTCGGCATAGGCCTGCGCCGTCACTTCGAAGCTGCCCAGGTGCGGTGTGAGGAACACGATGCCCCGCCCGCGGGCAATGGCTGCATCGACCAGGCCGTCGTCTTCCCAGGGCACCGGCGGCGACAGCTTGGCCTGCTGCGGGCGCAGCCACAGGTAGGGCAGTTCCAGCAGCAGCCGTCCGGCCTCGCCGATGGCGCGCCGTGACAACGCGGGCGGAACACCGGCCAGGGCTGCATTGGCAGCGAAGCGCCGCCTGTAGGTCGGCGACAGTCCGTAGGTGAGCCAGCCGACGGCAGCGCCCACGGCGTGAAGAAGCCACAGCGGCCGGCGCGAAAGCCAGCGCATCACCCCCAGCATGTTTCCTATAATCCCTCCATCGCCGAGTTATGAACTACTTGCGGGGCGATGCAGGTGCCGCGGCACCTGCCGGGCTGGCACAGCAGCTCAAGAAATCCTGCTAAAGCGTTCGCCGTTCCTCCAAAGGGCACAGACCGGCAACGCGATCTGCAACCTGACTGGAGTCTAAAGTGGCGAACGACTTTCTCTTCACATCCGAATCCGTTTCCGAAGGTCACCCCGACAAGGTGGCCGACCAGATCTCGGACGCCATCCTCGACGCGATCTTCGCGCAGGACCCGCGTTCGCGCGTCGCGGCCGAGACGCTGACCAACACCGGCCTCGTCGTGCTGGCCGGCGAGATCACGACCAACGCGCACGTCGACTACATCCAGGTCGCGCGCGACGTGATCAAGCGCATCGGCTACGACAACACCGAGTACGGCATCGACTACAAGGGCTGCGCTGTGCTCGTCGCCTACGACAAGCAGAGCAACGACATCGCGCAGGGCGTCGATCACGCCAGCGACGACCACCTGAACACCGGTGCCGGCGACCAGGGCCTGATGTTCGGCTACGCCTGCGACGAGACGCCCGAGCTGATGCCTGCGCCGATCTACTACGCACACCGCCTCGTCGAGCGCCAGGCGCAGTTGCGCAAGGACGGGCGCCTGCCCTTCCTGCGGCCGGACGCGAAGAGCCAGGTGACGATGCGCTACGTCGATGGCAAGCCGCATTCGATCGACACCGTGGTGCTGTCGAGCCAGCACGCGCCCGAGATGAGCCTGGGCAACCGCATGACCGACGCCTTCTACGAAGCGATCCGCGAAGAGCTCATCAAGCCGGTGCTTCCCAAGGCCTGGCTGACCGAGAACACCAAGTACCTGATCAACCCGACCGGGCGCTTCGTTGTCGGCGGCCCGCAGGGCGACTGCGGCCTGACCGGGCGCAAGATCATCGTCGACACCTACGGCGGCGCCTGCCCGCACGGCGGCGGCGCATTCAGCGGCAAGGACCCGAGCAAGGTCGATCGCTCGGCCGCCTATGCCGCACGCTACGTGGCGAAGAACATCGTCGCCGCCGGCATCGCCCGGCAGTGCCAGATCCAGGTCGCCTATGCGATCGGCGTCGCCAAGCCGATGAACGTCACCGTGTACACCGAAGGTACCGGCGTCATCAGCGACGAGCGCATCGCGGCGATCGTCGGTGAAGTGTTCGACCTGCGGCCCAAGGGCATCATCCAGATGCTCGACCTGCTGCGCCCGATCTACGAGAAGACCGCCGCCTACGGCCACTTCGGCCGCGAGGAACCCGAGTTCACGTGGGAACGCACAGACAAGGTCGCGGTACTCCGCGACCTGGCCGGTCTGTAGGACCGGCCGCACCTAAGCTTCAGTCGCGCGGTCTGGCCTATTGCAGACCACTCAAGAAGCGCAGCGCCAGCCGTGCCGCATACAGCGCGTCGTCAAGGTGCTTCGGCAGTCGCTCGGACATAGAGCTCGCACCGGCTGGCATCGATGGCCTTGCGAAGGTAGGGGTTCCGGATCGGTTGGTTCGGCAGCAGGTCGACCCGGCGGCCCAGCAGTTGCTCGAGGGCCTCGGCGAGTTCGAGATAGTGGTGTGCAATCGACTCCTGCACCTCGGGGCGGCCGAAGTCTTCGAGTAGCAGCACGTGCTTCTCGCTCGGCCTGCCGGTGAAGTGGGTGTGGATCTCGATGCGCTGGCGGTCGCTCACCACCAACAGCGGCGGGTTCTCGAGCGGCAGCGCGTACATCATCAGTTGCTTGAGCGCGAGCTCGAGGCTCCTGCCGGGCGCCTTGTACTCCCAGGCGAAGTGGCCGCGCAGCCAGACGTCGGCGAAGCCGTCGGTGCGCGCCACCGCGCCGCCGGTCTTGGCGACGCCGCGTTCGAAGCAGTAGGTCTCGGGGTCGCCCGGTTCGGGCACGCCGAGCGAGCGGCAGAGGTCGATGAAGTGGGCCTGTGCGCCGGCGCGCTCGTTCAGCTCGTGAGCCGGTGAGCCCGGGCTCCACTTGCGGATGAACTCCTGTGCCTGCACTCAGGCCCCCGCGATTCCCAGCACCTCAGCCGCCTTGCGCAGTTGAGCGTCGAAGCATGCGAAGCGAAGCTCGCCGATGGCCTGCAGGCGCAGCGTCTGCAGCGTCGCCAGTTGCACGCTGTCGTAGGCGCGCAGCGCAAAGGCCTCGGCGTAATCGCCGGCCAATTCGACGAGTGGCTGGGTGACCTCCATGGTCACGAAGTCCGGCCAGCGGTCGATGAAGGCCTGGCGCGCCTGCCCCAGCGCCGCCGCGTCGCGCGGAACCTCGCGCGCGCGCCGCGCGATCGCCGCCATCGCCTCGACCCAGCTCAGGCGCGAAACGGCCAGCGCGTCGGCGGCCGACGCCGCGGCGAGCATGGCCTCGGAGTGCTCCTCTTCGACAAACAGCTTTAGCAACGCCGAGGTGTCGCAGAAGACGATCACCCGCGATCCTCGGTGACCATCTCGCTCAAGGACTTGCCTCCTGGCGACAAACGCACCGGCGCGCGCAACTCGGGTTTGCGGCCCGACCAGGTGGCCGCACCGTTGGCGACCAGCTTAGCGATGCCGACAGGCGCTGCGTGCGGCAGCCCGATCAGGCGCGCTACCGGCTTGTCGTGCGAGGTAATTTCGATCACTTCGCCGGCCCTCGCCTGCGCCACATAGCGCGACAGGCCGGACTTGAGTTGGTGCATGGGAACGCGCATGTAGGACCTATTTTGCGGGCGCAAGCGCCAGAATAGAGCCGAATTCTAGGGCAAAATGGAAGTGAATGGACCCTTTCAGTCATTCTCAGGAAAGGCGCGAGCCCGAGCCAGCTACGCTGAGCCCAGACACACGCAGTCCCTTCGGACGGTTTGTGCCGGGCGAAGGTCCAAGCCTCTGGCCCGGCGCGGCCTGCAAGGCGCGCAGACTTTCATGCACCTCGCTGTGGCCACTCAACGCCCGAGGATGCCCCTCAGCAGGTCGAGCGGCTTCGGTGCCTTCTCGGTCTTGTCGGCCTGGCCGGCGGGCGCATCCGTCGGCTTGTCGCCGGTGGGCGGCGCGCCCATCGCGGGCATGCCCAGCATCAGGCTGGCAACCGACTTGACGCGTACCTTGGTTGCCCATACCTGTTCCCAGGTCGCCTTCGGGTCGGCCGGGCGCGGCGGGTGCACGAGGTTCAACTCGCTGCCGTAGGCGATCAGGCGCAGCATCGCGCCTTCCCCCGGGAACACGCCCTTGGGCACGGTGCATTGCGTGGTGGCTGGCGCGAGCAGCACAGCCTCGCGCAGCCAGCGATCGACGGCGCTGTTGGTCTGGTAGTCCATCAACCCGAAGCCGACGTCGGGCAGTTCGCTCGAGGTCCAGATCACCATCTCCTCCGCCTTCGAAGCCCCCATGCCGGACGCGAAGTAGGCGCGTGCCGTCGGCAGGGCGCCCCAGCTGAGCGCTGTCGCCCCGGCCTGGTCGCTCTGGCTTACCTGCAACGGCGGCATCAGGTCCTGCGCGGCGGGAATCTGGAAGCGAAAGCCCTCGGGCACGCCAGCGCCGCTGAACGCATGCTCGCCGACCAGCGAGGCGCTGTCGGGCACCATGCGCGCGTCGACCAGGCTCGGCCAGACCGGCCGGCCCACGGCGCTGTGGGTGCCGCGCTGCGTCGCACGGCGCGAGACGAAGAACTTCGCCAGGTCGGCCGCGGTCGCGCTCGCCATGTCGAGCACCTTGGGCTGGCCGGCGCGGATCGTGGCACCGCAGCCCCAGTACAGCAGCAAGCGGCCGCGGGGCTTCTCGACCTCGTGTTCGACGACGGTGTCGTCGGCCTCGCGTGGTGCAGGCTTCACGTCCTTCGGTGCCTGCAACTTCAGCGCCGGGCTCATGAATCCGGCCGGCACGGCCTGTTGCGCCTCGGCGAGCGCGGGGTTGTCGCGGCTGTAGAGCGTCACGTCGACCCAGCGCCCGGCCGACATCTGCTGCGTGTGGCCGAAGCTGTTCTTCGCACCACCCCCGCCGCCGCCGAACAAGCCACCCAGCGCCGACATCGGGTTGCCGCCGGCGCCGGACATGCCACCCATAGGCATGCCCATGCCGCTGAACGTGGCCACGTCGATCCAGGCCTGGGCCTGCGGCGGCTTGACGGTGCCGGTCTGCGCGCCGGCCGCGCAGGCGACCACGGAAAGGATGAAGGCGGCGCCACTGAAGGCTGCGGGTCGAAGCATGCTGCTCTCCTGGGATTGCGGGGAATCGAAGCTGCCATTCTGGCCGCATTGCGGCATCGACGGGCGATTTGCGTCAGGTGCGGGATTCGTTGGGCATGATGCGCCAATGGCCATCGACCTCCAAGCATTGCGCCGCTACGCCGTCGCCCGCAGCCTGTTCACGCCGACCACGCTGCCCAAGGCCATCGACAGGCTCGGCTTCGTTCAGGCCGACCCGATCCGCGCCCCGGCCCGGGCGCAGGACCTGACGCTGCGCCACCGCGTCAAGGACTACAGCGCGGGCGACCTCGAGCGCCGCTACCCGAAACTCGCCATCGAGGAAGACTTCTTCGTCAACTATGGCTTCCTGCCGCGCGCCACTCAGGCGCTGATGCACCCGCGCACGCCGCAGGCCGCATGGTCGAAGGCGCGTTGGGGCCAGGCCCACGCGGTGCTCGGCTTCGTGCGTGAACGCGGCGTGGTGCACCCGCGCGAGGTGGATGCGGAGTTTGCGCATGGCAAGGTGAAGAACTGGTTCGGCGGCTCGAGCAACGCGAGCACGCAGTTGCTAGCCTCCATGCACTACCGCGGGCTGGTGCGTATCGCCGGGCGCGACGGCGGCGTGCGGCTGTACTCGGCGCGCGAGCCGCATCCGCCCGCAGCCGATCCGGCGGCGGCGCTGGATGCGCTGGTCGACGTGGTGTTGCGCAAGTACGCACCGCTGCCGATGCGCTCGCTGAGCGATCTGCTCAGCCGGTTGCGTTACGGCGCCCCGCAATGGGCCGATGCCCGGGGCGCCGCGCTGGCGCGCGCGAAGCAGCGGCTGCCGCAGGCCGCAGTCGATGGCGTGCAGTGGTTCTGGCCCGAAGGCGAGAACCCAGTGTCCAGGCACCACGCGGTGGGCGACCTCGTGCGCCTGCTTGCGCCGTTCGACCCGGTGGTATGGGACCGCCGCCGCTTCGAACTCTTCTGGGGCTGGGCGTACCGCTTCGAGGCCTACACGCCGGCGCGGCAACGCGTGCGCGGCTACTACGCGCTGCCGCTGCTATGGCGCGACCAGGTGATCGGCTGGGGCAATTTGGCCGTCGACGAGGGTCGGCTGGTCGCCGACCTCGGCTACGTCGCGGGGCGGGCGCCTCGCGAGGCGGCATTTCGGCGAGAACTCGAGTCCGAACTCGAGCGCATGAAGCGCTTCCTCGCGCTGTCCGCCTGAGCCTGCGCTGCGTCGGCGCAGGCCACATTCACGCCGCAGGCAAGGGCTTCTGCCGCCAGGCGAGGAGCGAGCCTAGCGCCAGCACCGCCGCCGACCAGAAGAACCCGCGCGCGAGGCCGCCCGGACCGTCGGCCACCCAACCCACCGCACTGGGCCCGACGATCTGCCCAGCGGCGAACACGATCGTGAACGCAGCGATGCCGCCCGGCCAGGCCGCGGGTGGCAGGTTGTGGCGGACGAGCGCGGTGGTCGAGGCGACGAGCGACAGGAACACGCTGCCGAACAGCGCGCCCGACGCGAAAACCGCCACCGGGTGCGAACTCAGCACGGGCAGCAGCGTCGCCAGCGCGAGCAGCGCGTTGAGCAGGGCGAGCGACTCGCCGCCCCGGAAGCGCTGTAGCAGCCCGGCCCAGAGCCATGACGATGCGACCACACCGGCGCCGAGGAGCACGTAGAAGGCAACGACCTGCGGGCCGGAAAGTCCCTGCTCGCGCAGCAGCGTGACGACGAAGGTCATGTAGCCGATGTAGCCGAGGCCGAACATCAGATAGGCAGCCAGTCCGTACGAGAACGGACGCCATCGAAACGTGACACCCGGGCCGGCGGTGGCGCGCGGGGAAGCGATCCGCCGCGTGGCGCGCGTCATCGCCGCCGTCGCCAGCAGCGCCGCGACCGCCAGTGCCAACCAGGCCCATTGCCAGGCACCGGCCAGGGGCAGGGCGGTGACGGCGGGAACGATCGCCGCCGAGGCGATGATGCCGACGCCGGTGCCGCCGTAGTAGATGCCGAGCACGAGGCCCGGCGTCACTGCTGCACTGCGCCCTGCGCCGCCGATCGGGCCGGAGACCAGGCGCGCGGCAAGCAAGCCGCCGGAGACGAACATCGCCGCGCTGGCCACGCCCGAGAGCAGCCGCAGCGCATACAGCGCGGTCTCGCCGGGCACCAGGCCATGCGCGGCAAGGAGCAACGCGGTGGCCACGCTGCCGGCCAGCAGCAGCGCGCGCGCGTCGTGCCTTGCCAGCCAGCGCGGCGCGAGCAGCGCGCCGATCAGATAGCCCGCAGCGTTCACGGTGTTCATCGCACCCGCGGTGAGGTAGCTCCAGCCGAGGTCGGCGCGCATCGTCGGCAGCAGAAGCGCGTACGAGAAGCGTGCCAGGCCGAGCGAGACGGCGGCAGCCAGCGCGAGGCCAGCGGCCACCTGCAGCGTGGCGGCGGCGTCGCGGTTCATGCGCTGCCGCGTGCCGCGAGCAGCGCTTGCGCCAACTCGACGAAGCCGGCGCCGCCGCGCGACGGGGTGATCCAGGCCGGTAGCACGGTCAGGCGCTCACGCGCGTCGAGCACGTTGGCCACGCCCACGGCGTGGGGAAAGAAGGCGAACATGGGTTCGTCGTTCGGCGAGTCGCCGGCGAAGACGATGCGCTCGCGCTGCGCGTCGAGATCGACGCCGAAGCGCTCGGCGAGCATCAAGCGGGCCGTGGCCAGCTTGTTCCAGGGCCCGAACCAGCCGTTGACGTGGATCGAGCTGACCTTGGCCGTCATTCCGGACTCCCGCATCAGTGTGGCGATGCGGTCGACGTCGTCGCCGGGCAGCGGCGCCACGTCCTCGCGGAAGTCGATCGCCAGGTCGGTCAGGCGGCAGAACTGGTCCGACGCGAGCGCGCAGCCCGGCACTTCGCGCAGCACGCGCTCGCGCACCGCGGTCATCCGCTCGGCGGCGGCCTGGCGCTGCTCCGCGTCGAACAGGTGGCGCGTGCGCAGGCGGCCGGCCGCCGCGTCGTGCCACATGTAGAACGCGCCGTTCTCGCCGATCACGCCGTCCACCGGCCACATGCGGGCGATGTGGTCGCACCAGCCCGCGGGCCGGCCGGTCACGGGGATCACCCTCAGCCCGGCGCGGTGCAGCGCGTCCAGCGCGGCGTAAGCCGGCGCGGTGAGCCGGCCGGCGGTGGTCAGCGTGTCGTCGATGTCCGTGAGGAGGGTGTGAAAGCCCGCGGCGAGGCGCGGGGGCAGTTCGGCCAGGGGCCTGGGCAGCGTCGGGTTCATGCGCGAAGTCTTGCACAGCGCCGCAGCCTGCGCGTTGCGGGGCTCGGCGGGCCGCGTGAACTCGCGCTGCGCCCGGGCGGGCCAGCCCATTCACAATGCAGGCTTGTCGCAGCGTCCGTTGCAAGGAAACCCCGATGCCCCGCCAAGCCGCCCCCGCCAAGACCACTCCTGCCCGCAAGGCCGCTCCCAGGCCGCGCAAGACCACGGCTTCCGCGGCGCGCCGAAGCACCGCCCGGCCGACCGAAGCCGGCGACACGGCGCCACGGCTCGGCGCGCGCAGCATCGAGCGCCACGTGGTGAAGGAGGCGACCCTCGCGGCGCAGGAGGCCCAGGCGGCCGCGATGCGCGACGTGCTCGCGCATGCACGCGGAGGCGATGGCCACGACGTCATGCAGCAACTGCAGGCCGTGATCGCCGGCGCATCGCCCGACGATGCGCAAGCCCTGCGCCAGGCCCTGTTCAAGCGCGAAACCGAGCTCGACCCCGGCGTTCGCGACCCCGACACCGAGCTGTCGGCAAGGTGGCGCGAAGGCGGCTACCCGTATAAGAACCTGCTCTCGCGCAAGAGCTACGAGAAGCAGAAGTACCGCTTGCAGGTGGAGTTGCTCAAGCTCCAGGCCTGGGTCAAGGAAAGCGGGCAGCGCGTGGTGATCCTGTTCGAGGGGCGCGACGCCGCCGGCAAGGGCGGCACCATCAAACGCATGATGGAACACCTCAACCCGCGCGGCGCGCGCGTGGTGGCGCTCGAGAAGCCGTCGGACATCGAGCGTGGCCAGTGGTATTTCCAGCGCTACGCGCTGCATCTGCCGACGCGCGGCGAGATCGTCCTGTTCGATCGCAGCTGGTACAACCGCGCCGGCGTCGAGCGGGTGATGGGCTTTTGCAGCGACGACGAGTACCTGGAGTTCATGCGCCAGGCGCCGGAGTTCGAGCGCCACCTGGTGCGCAGCGGCGTGCACCTGGTCAAGCTGTGGTTCTCGGTCAGCCGCGAGGAGCAGCGCCGCCGCTTCAAGGAGCGTCGCACCCATCCGCTCAAGCAGTGGAAGCTGAGCCCGATCGATCTCGCGTCCCTGGACCGCTGGGACGACTACACCCGAGCCAAGGAGGCGATGTTCATGCACACCGACACGGCCGACGCGCCGTGGACGGTCATCAAGTCGGATTGCAAGAAGCGCGCGCGGCTCAACGCCTTGCGCTACGTGCTGCACCGCCTGTCCTATGCCAACAAGGATCTGGCCGGCATTGGCGCGCTCGATCCGCTGCTCGTCGGGCGGGCGGCGCTGGCGCACGATCGGGCGGACGATTTCATGCCCACCAACGGGACAGCGTGACTTGAGCCCGCCGCGGCCATGGTGCCGGCCCCAGGCGCCTTCGACGGAGCCGGATCTGCGCAACGGCCCGTTATAATCCGCGCGGTTCCGAGGAGCGCTGCGAGACCCCCGCGTTACGGCGGCGTGTGTCCCAGGCTCGGAAACTTGTCCAACCGCGCTCGTCCCCACTGTCCGGTGCGGCGAGCCAGCTTCCTAAGCAGCGTCGCCCCCGGCCCGTGGTGCCTGTCCACTGAAACGCGGTTTCAGTGGAGGCTGACTTGTACTCAAGTTGTGTCGTAACCAAACCGGAGAAGCCCATGAACGCTGTCCTGAAACCCGCTGCCGACCACATCGTTGCCGACCTCTCGCTCGCCGACTGGGGCCGCAAGGAAATCCGCATCGCCGAGACCGAGATGCCCGGCCTGATGGCGATTCGCGAGGAGTTTGCGAAGACCCGTCCGCTCGAGGGCGCCCGCATCGCCGGCTCGCTGCACATGACCATCCAGACCGCGGTGCTCGTCGAGACGCTGCAAGCCCTGGGCGCGCAGGTGCGCTGGGCCTCTTGCAACATCTTCTCGACGCAGGATCACGCCGCCGCTGCGCTGGCGGTCAAGGGCACTTCCGTGTTCGCCTACAAGGGCGAAACACTGACCGACTACTGGGATTACACGCACCGCATCTTCGAGTTCGGCGCCAAGGGTGCAGAAGGCGAGGGCCCGAACATGATCCTCGACGATGGTGGCGATGCAACGTTGCTGATGCACCTGGGCAAGCGCGCCGAGAAGGACGCGACGCTGCTCGACAAGCCGACGAGCGAGGAAGAGACCTGTCTGTTCGCCGCGATCAAGGCCAGGCTCGCTGTGGACCCGACGTGGTACAGCCGCAAGAGCGCGCAGATCATCGGCGTGACCGAAGAGACGACCACTGGTGTGCACCGGTTGAAGGAAATGAGCGTCAAGGGCACGCTACTGTTCCGCGCCATCAACGTCAACGACAGCGTCACGAAGAGCAAGTTCGACAACCTCTACGGCTGCCGCGAATCGCTGGTCGACGCGATCAAGCGCGCCACCGACGTGATGGTCGCCGGCAAGGTGGCCTGCGTGGCCGGCTACGGCGATGTCGGCAAGGGTTCGGCGCAGGCGCTGCGTGCGCTGTCGGCGCAGGTCTGGGTGACCGAGATCGACCCGATCAACGCGCTGCAGGCAGCGATGGAAGGTTACAAGGTCGTGACCATGGAGTACGCCGCCGACAAGGCCGACATCTTCGTCTCGGCCACCGGCAACAAGAACGTCATCGGCTACGCCCACATGGCGGCGATGAAAGACCAGGCGATCGTCTGCAACATCGGCCACTTCGACAACGAGATCGACGTCGCGTCGCTCGCCAAGTGCACGTGGGAAGAGATCAAGCCGCAGGTCGACCACGTGATCTTCCCGGGCGGCAAGCGCATCATCCTGCTCGCCAAGGGGCGGCTCGTGAACCTCGGCTGCGGCACCGGCCACCCGAGCTTCGTGATGTCGTCGAGCTTCGCCAACCAGACGATCGCGCAAATCGAGCTCTTTACCCACGCCGATGCCTACGACGTGGGCAAGGTCTACGTGCTGCCCAAGCACCTCGACGAGAAGGTGGCGCGGCTGCACCTGAAGAAGGTCGGCGCGATGCTGAGCGAGCTGAGCGACGAGCAGGCTGCCTACATCGGCGTGCCGAAGCAGGGCCCGTACAAGCCGGACACGTACCGGTATTGAGCGTTGAGCTTTCGCGTCCCTCGGCAGCAGGCATTGACAGCGAAATCCGGACGCCTCCAAAATGGAGCTGTGGTTCCACTTTGGAGGCTTCATGCCTGTCAACCTGTCGATCAAGGAAGTGCCCGAGTCGCTTGCCGACCGCTTGCGCCAGCGGGCTGAGCGCAATCATCGCTCGCTGCAAGGAGAGCTGATGGCGATCATCGAACGCGCGGCCGCCGAGCCGCCCGACACGCCGGCCCTCGGCGCGGCAGCCTTGCCCACGAGTCTCGAGCGGCAACACCGCGGCTGGAAGACTGTCGAAGATCTGGTGGCTGAGCGCCGCGCCGCCGGCTGGCGACCCGGCCCGGTGCCGCCCGGCGTGCCCCTGGCGGTGGACGTCATCCGCGCGGACCGCGACAGTCGATGACAACCGTCCAGTCCGGCCCACCCGGCTCGCGCGTGCTCTATGTTGCGGAGCCCGCGGCTGTGTGGTTGCAGCGCCCACCCGTGGTAGCCGACTGCAGCGTCGTGGCGGCCCTGGTCTTCGCCGAACAGGCTTGCGACGAAGCCGCCGCGCTGCTCAGCCACAAGGCGGTCCATGCCCCGACCCTCTTGCCGTTCGAACTGGTCAGCGTCGCGTGCAAGAAGCAGCGCGCAGGCATCGAGGCAGCGCAGGTAGCGGGCGCTCTGCGTGATTTCGCCGAGCAGCGCATCGCCCTGCACGCCGTGCCTCCGGACGCGATGGCAGAGCTTGCGCTGCGCTACGACCTGAGCGCCTACGACGCCGCCTACCTGTGGCTCGCCGCCGAACTGAAGGCGCCTTTGGCCACCTTCGACCGCACGCTGGGCATGGCCGCGCGACAGCATCTTGGGCAGTTGGACTGAAGGGCACGCATTGCGCGCCGACCAGCTGATCGTCACCAGAGGCCTTGCGCCGACGCGCTCGGCCGCCCGGCGGCTGATCGCGTGCGGCGCCGCGCAATGGTTGGCGGCGAGCGGCTGGACGAACTGCAGCAAGGCTGGTGAAGACCTTGCCATCGACGCCCAACTGCGCGTCACCGACGACGCCGAACTGCGTTGGGTCTCGCGGGGCGGGCTCAAGCTCGACGCTGCACTGGCGCATGTCGGGCTGGCCGTGACGGGGCTCGCCTGCCTGGATGCCGGGCAGGGCACCGGCGGATTCACCGACGTACTGCTCGCCCGCGGTGCGGCAAGGGTGGTCGGCTTCGATGTCGGTCATGGCCAGTTGCATGAGCGGCTGCGAGGCGATTCGCGCGTCGTGGCGCTCGAGCGCCTGCACGTGCGCGAACTCGATGGCTCGGCGCTGGCGGCTCACGTGCCACCGGGGGGCTTCGACCTGATCGTCGCCGACCTGTCGTTCATCTCGCTCGCCGGTGCGCTGGCGCACCTTGCGCCTTGGTTCAAGCCCGGCGGCGATGCGCTGCTGCTCGCCAAGCCGCAGTTCGAGGTCGGCCGTGCCCACGTCGGCAAAGGCGGGCTGGTGCGCGGTGCAACGCAGCTTGCGCGGGTCGAAACGATCTTTCGCGAAGCCTGCGCCGGCGTGCAGTGGAGAGTGCGCGACTATTTCGCCAGCGCGGTTACCGGCGGCGACGGCAACGCCGAATTCTTTGTCTGGGCCGCGGCCGAAGCGAGGGCGCAATCCAGCCTCATGGAGAAATCATGAATGCGTCGACAAGCGGCAAGTTGCCGATCAGCTTCGAATTCTTTCCCCCGAACACGCCGGTGGGCGAAGACAAGCTCAACGGCGTGGTGCGGGAACTCGGCGCGATGAAGCCCGAGTTCTTCAGCGTCACCTACGGCGCCGGCGGCTCGACGCGCGAGAAGACGCTGGGCACCGTGCAGGCCATTGCGGCGGCCGGCTTCGAGGCCGCGCCGCACCTGTCGTGCGTCGGCTGCACCGAGGCCGGGCATCGCCGAGATCCTGGCAGACCTACAGCGCGCAGGACATCCGGCGCATGGTGGCGCTGCGCGGTGACATGCCCAGCGGCACGGCCAGCGCGGGCGAGTTCCGCTACGCCGCCGACCTGGTGGCGCTTCATCCGCAGACGCAGGGCGCCGACTGGCACATCGAGGTCGCCGCCTACCCCGAATACCACCCGCAGCAGCGTTACGCCGGCGCGACCTGGAGCACTTCGTGGCCAAGGTTGCCGGCCGGCGCCGATTCGGCGATCACGCAGTTCTTCTTCAACCCCGACGCCTACTTCCATTTCGTCGACGAGGTGCGCAGCGCTCGGCGTCACGGTGCCAATCGTGCCGGGCATCATGCCGATCCACAACTACGCCCGGATCGCGCAGTTCGCGGCCCGCGACGGCATCGAGATCCCGCGCTGGGTGGCGCTGAAGATGGAAGGCTTCATGGACGACGCGGCATCGATGCGCGCCTTCGGCATCGACGTCGTGACCGGCCTGTGCGAGCGCCTGATCGCCGGCGGCGCGCCGGGCATCCACTTCTACACGCTGAACCAGAGCGCACTGTCGTGGAGATCTGCCGCCGCCTGGGACTGGCGCCCTGACGGCGGCGCCGGAGGCCGCGTTCACCGGCCGCTGCCTGCCATGCCACGCCCTCGTCGGTGAGCATGGCGTCCAGCGGCGACGTCATGCGGCTCGGCTCCGCAGCCAGGGCACGAATCCGTGCGCATAGCGCCAGGCCCGCCAGTGTACGGCCGGGGCTACAGGGTGGCCAGCGTGCGCCGTAGAAGCCGCCGCCGTAGCCCAGTCGCACGCCCCGCGGGCCGTAGCCGACGCAGGGCACCAGCAGCAGCTCGGCTCGAAGACCGGCGTGTCCTTGGGCTTGGGGATGCCGTAGGCGTCTTCCTCCATCTCGCAGCCCGGGGTACCAGACGCGAAACTCAGGCGCTTGGTGATCTTGTCGATGACCGGCAGGCCGATGACGGCGCCGCGGGTTCGGCCCTTCGCTCCAGCGGTACAGCGCCGGCAGGGCGATCGAATTCGCCCTTGATCGGCCAGTAGGCGCCAATGGCGGGATCGCGGCGCCGACCAGCCACACCCGCAGCACGTTCTGCAGGTGCATTGCGCGCTGGTGGCGGTCGCGCAGCGCTTCTCGGGCTGCCACGAGCTTCTGGCGCAGTCGCGCGCGGTCGTCGTCGGGAACGGGGGGCTGCATGACGGAGTCTCGACCGGATCGGTTGCCCGATTGTGCAAGAAGCGCCAGCCTACACTGGCGCATGACGAGCCCGTCGCGCGACGACTTTGCCGCCTATTGCCTGGAGTTGCTGAGCGCGCTCGGCAGCGCACGGACCCGACGCATGTTCGGGGGGCACGGCCTCTACGTGGACGATGTCTTCATCGCCATCGCCATTGGTGGCCAGCTTTACCTGAAGGCCGATGCGCAGACCCGGCCGCAATTCGAGGCCGCCGGTTGCACGCCGTTCGTCTACGGCAAGGCCGCGCAGGCGGTCGCGCTGAGCTACTGGTCCGCCCCCGAGGAGGCGACCGAATCGCCGGCGCTGATGCTGCCCTGGGCGCGGTTGGCGCAGGCAGCGGCGCTGCGCGCGCGGGCCGCCAAGCCGGCACGGTCACCCCGAGGCGCGCCCACCGGGCATCGCCGCGACGCGCCCTAGGAGCCCGGCGAAGCGGGTTACTGTAGAAGGTTCTTGCAGACCTTCCCGTCCTTCATGATCACGAGGACGTTCTTCGCCGGATCGGCAAGCAGGTCGATGTTCGCGAGCGGGTCGCCGTCGACCAGCAACAGATCGGCAAGCGCCCCCTCCTCGACGACCGCCAGCTTGCCTGGATACGGGTTGCGCGGACCGGACAGCGCGAGGAGTTGCGCGTTGTCGTGGGTCACCATCTTCAGCATGCGCTGGTACCAGAGTACGGTCTGCTTCGCGTCCTTGCGCCGGTAGGCGACGTGGTGAATGCGGTCGATCTTCATGTCACGCCTCCACCTTCAGCGCACCGCGCCTTACCTGGTCGCGCTCGAGCGATTCGAACAGGGCCTTGAAGTTGCCTTCGCCGAAACCGTCGTCGGCCTTGCGCTGGATGAACTCGAAGAACACCGGCCCGAGCAGGGTTTCGCGAAAAGATCTGCAGCAGCAGGCGCTTGTCGCCGCCCCGGGTGCTGCCGTCGAGCAGGATGCCGCGGGCCTGCAGTTGCGGCACCGGCTCGCCGTGGCCGGGCAGGCGCTCTTCGAGCATCTGGTAGTAGATGTCGTTGGGGGCCGTCATCAGCGGCACGCCGGCCATCTGCAGGCTGTCGACGCTGGCGAGCAGGTCGTCGGTGAGCAGCGCCACGTGCTGGATGCCTTCGCCATTGAACTTCATCAGGAACTCTTCGATCTGGCCGCTGCCCTTGCCCGATTCTTCATTCAGCGGGATGCGGATCTTGCCGTCGGGTGCGGTCATCGCGCGTGACGTGAGGCCCGTGTACTCGCCCTTGATGTCGAAGTAGCGGATCTCGCGGAAGTTGAAGAGCTTCTCGTAGAAGCTGCCCCAGAAAGCCATGCGTCCGCGGTAGACGTTGTGCGTCAGGTGGTCGATGAGCTTGAAGCCGTGGCCCTTCGGGTGGCGGTCGACGCCTTCGATGAACTCGAAGTCGATGTCGTAGATCGACTGGCCGTCTGCGTAGCGGTCGATCAGGTACAGCGGCGCGCCGCCGATGCCCTTGATGGCGGGCAGGCGCAACTCCATCGGGCCGGTGGGCATCTCGATCGGCTGGGCGCCGAGCTCGAGCGCGCGGTTGTAGGCGAGATGCGAATCCCTGACCCGGAACGCCAGGCCACAGGCACAAGGCCCATGTTCGGCGGCAAAGTACGCCGCCGGGCTCCTGGCTCGCGATTGACGATGAAGTTGATGCCGCCCTGGCGGTACAGCACCACGTCCTTCGAGCGGTGACGCGCGACGAGCGCGAAGCCGAGCTTCTCCAGCAAGGGCTCCAGCACGTTTGGGGTGGGCGAGGCGAATTCGACGAATTCGAACCCCATCAAGCCCATGGGGTTCTCGAACAGATCGGTCATGGCGTTCTCGAAAGCATCGGCGTCGTCGCCGTGGCTCAGTCTCCTCGGAAGCCCGAGGCCTTGACGACCGGCGCCCAGCGCTCGCTGTCGCGCTTCATGATCGCCGCGAGCTCGGCCGGGCGTGCCGCCGGTGGGCTCCAGGCCCAGCTTGCCGAAGCGCTCGCGCAGCTCGGGCGTCGCCAGCGCCTTGTTGACCGCGGCGTTGAGCTGCTGGATCGTGGCAGCCGGCGTCTTGGCGGGGGCATACACGGCGAACCAGCCGTGCCTTCCACGCCTTTGAGACCGGCCTCGGCGAAGGTCGGGCACGTCGGGCAGCAGCGGGCTGCGCGCGGCGGCCGAGGTGGCGAGGATGCGGATCTTGCCGCCGCGGAGCATCTCGATCTGGTCGACGACGGTATCGATGGCCGAGCTGACCTGGTTGCCGACCAGCGCGTTCATCAGCGGGCCGCCGCCGTTGAAGGGCACATGGACCAGGTCCAGCCCGGCACCGGTGGCGATCATCACGCCGAAGAAGTGCGGCAGGCTGCCGGGCGCCGGGCTGCCGAAGTTGGCCTGGGCCGGATTGGCCTTGTACCAGGCCACCAGTTCCTGCATGTTCTTCGCCGGGTGGCTGGCGTTGACCGACAGGCCGAACTGGAAGTTGGCCACATGCGCCACCGGCGCGAAGTCGGTGCCGGGGTTGTAGGGGAGCTTGCTGAAGACCAGCGGCGCCAGCACGGGCACGACGATCGGCGCCAGCATCAGGGTCGAGCCGTCCGGCGCGGCGTTCTTCAGCGTCTCGGCGGCGATACGCGCGCCGGCGCCGGGCTTGTTCTCCACCACCACCGGCTGTTTCAGCTCGTCCGGCCATGCGCTCGGCGAGCAGCCGCGCCGCGATGTCGGCCGAGCCGCCAGGGGCGAAGCCGACCAGGATGCGCACCGGCTTGTCGACCTGGGCCTGTGCGGCGGCGGCCAGCAGCAAGCGCTGGCGGCCATCGCGGCGAGGCGGTTCAAGAGATGTGTTCATCGCTCGTCTCCTGTGAGATCAAAGGGGTCACCACTGTCCGAAGAACACGCCGGCCTTCTTGTACGCGCCGGTGCCGCGCTCCACCGCCGCGTCGGTGACGGTGGTTCGGTGGCGGCGGCGGGCCATGAAAATCGAGCAGCCGCGTCGCGCCACTGGCCTCGCAGCGCGGCGGTGGCCGCGTCGCGGCCCAGGTCGTGGAACTCGTCGGGGTCGGCCTGCAGGTCGAACAGCTGCTCGGGCTCGCCCAGCCAGTACACGTAGCGCCAGCGCTCGTCGCGCAGGCTGAAGGCGCGGCACTGGTGCACGTCCTTGCCCAGCGCGAGGCGCGCGTGGCGATAGCTGTAGTCGAGCTCGCTGTACGTGAAGTCGCGCCACGCCAGCGCAGCGCTCGGCCGTGCAGCAGCGGCAGCAGGCTGGCGCCTTCGAGCCGGTGCGTGGGCGCCGACACGCCGAGCGCGTCGAGCACGGTCGGGACCACGTCGACCGACTCGACGAAGCGCGTCCTCGACCGAGCCGCGGGTGGCGTCGGCCGCGGGCCGGGGATCGACCACGATGAAGGGCAGCTTCTGCACGGCGTCGTAGAACAGCTCCTTCTCGCCCAGCCAGTGGTCGCCGAGGAAGTCGCCGTGGTCGGCGGTGAAGACGATCAGACGTGTCGTCGAGCCGGCCAGCTCGAAGCCATGTGCTCGAACAGGCGTCCGAGGTGGTGGTCGAGCTGCGCTGATCAGGCCCTGGTAGGCCGGGCGCACGGTGCGGATGCAGTCGTCGCGCTGGAAGCTGACGCATTCTTCCTGCTGGCGGTAGGCAGCCAGCACCGGGTGCGCGTTGCGCAGTTCGACTTCGCTGCGCACGACCGGCAGGCATTGGTCGGCGCCGTACATCGCGTGGTACGGCGCCGGTGCCATGTAGGGCCAGTGCGGCTTCACGTAGCTCAGGTGCAGCACCCACGGCCGGCTGCCCATGCGCCGCATGTAGGCGATCGCCTGGTCGGTCATGTAGGCGGTCTCGGAGTGCTCTTCCTTCACGCGCGCCGGCAGGTGCACGTTGCGCATGTGCCAGCCGCTCAGCACGCGGCCTTCGCCGTCGATGCCGGAGATCACGTAGTCGGACCAGGGGTCGGCGCTTTCGTAGCCGTGGACGCGCAGGAAGGCCGGGTAGCCGGACTCGCCGCCCGGCGCATGGTGGCCGTCGTAGCGGTCGATTTCCTCGAAGCCGCCGCGCGCGAGCAGCGCGCCGAGTTCGCTGCCGCCCTCGAGTTGCAGACGGGCGAGGCCGGCCACGTCGGGCATCACGTGCGTCTTGCCGGCCAGCGCCAGCGAAGCCCCGGCGCCGTACAGCATCTCGCCGAGCGTGATCTCGCCCACCGACAGCGGCACGCGGTTCCAGGTGGCGCCGTGGCTGACGGGATAGCGGCCGGTGTAGAAGCTCATGCGGCTCGGGCCGCACACGCCGCTGTTGGCGAAGGCATTGGCAAAACGCACGCCGCGCCGTGCCAGCGCGTCGATGTTCGGCGTCTTCAGGTAGGGATGGCCCGCGCAGCCGAGGTGGTCCCAGCGCAGCTGGTCGGCCATGATGAAGAGGACGTTCATCGGCCCAGGTTCGATCCGACCCCCCCGCGGGGGGCGATACGGTGCAGCGGGCATTGCAGGGGCCGCAAGCCAGTCATCGGGTTCTCGTGCAGGATCGGGACCGCGTACTCTACGGGCCTGCACGATGGTTGTTCAAATCAACTGATCTCCCCAATGACCCTGAGTCTGCGCGACCCGCGCTCCCTGGACGAGCTGCTCAACTACAGGCTGCTGCGGCTGTATGCGGCCAGTACCGCACCCGTCACTCGGCTGATGGAGGGCCGCTGGGGCATTTCGCGCCGGGAATGGCGGCTCCTCGCGCTGCTGGCAGCCCACGGCGCGCTGTCACCCTCGGCGCTGGCAGAGCGGGCGCACCTGGATCGGCCGCGCACGTCGCGCGCCATCACCTCGCTGGTGGCCAAGCACCTGGCCGAGCGCAGCGCGGAGCCGGGCGATGCGCGCCGTGCCCGCGTCGCGCTCACCGATGCGGGTCGCGCATTCCATGCAGAGGTCTTTCCGCAGGTCGCGGCGATCAACATCCGCGTGATGGCCGCGCTCGACGACGGCACGGCGCAGGCTCTCGATCGCGCACTGCACCTGCTCACCGCGCACGCCGTGCAACTGAACGGCGAAGTCGCGCGCGATGTTCGCGCCGATCGCCGGGCCGGCGGCTCACGTCGCGTCCGCAAGTGGCCGGATCCGGCAGCGTAGGCGCCGCGGTCGCCGCCGGCCTTCGCGGCGGGCCGCGCGACGCCTCAGGCTCGGCCCTCGCTCGGACCGTCGAAGTCGCGGCGGGCGCCCCGATGCTGGCTGTACATGCGGCGCACCCAGGCCGCTCCGGCGTGATCGGCGAAGCGGTCCATCAGTTCGCGCGTGCTGCGCGCCACCGGTTGCGGGGACGACATCGGCGAATCGACGGGGCGGATCAACACCGCCAGCGTCGACGCCGCCGTCAGGTCGACCACGCTGAAGGTGTCACCACAGAGGTAGCCGGTGGCGGCACCGCGCGCAGCGACGAAGTCGAGTGCCTCGTCGCCCGCGCGAAGGCCATCTTCGACGGCAGCGGCACCGGTGATGCCGTTGCCCTTGCGGACCAGGGGAGCGGCAAAAGGCACGACGCAGGCATAGGCCCGGCGCTTGAATGCGGGGGCTCCGTCGGCAAAGATGCTCGCGAAGTAGCCGGGTTGTCGCAGCAACGCGTCGAGCACGGGGCGCCGAATGCGCGGCGTGATTTCGTCGTCGAACCAGCGCTGGATGCGCTGCGCCTCGTCGCGCAGATCGGGGTCGGCTGGCATCAGCGCCGGTGCGGTGTAGCGTGCTTCGAGCCAATCGAGGATTCGCGCCGACCCGTCGAGCGCCGCGCCGTCGTGCAGCAGCACCGGCGTGTGCGTACGGCCGGTCAGCGGCTTCACGGTTGCCATGTGCGGGCCCGGCAACAGGCTGCGCCGGCTGTGGGGTACGTGCTTGATGTCGAGTGCCCAGCGCACCTTCTCGCTGTAAGGCGAGTGACGGAACTGCAGCAATTCGAGCATGTCGATTCCTCGCGCGTGGATATTGCGCCCCTCATGCTACCGCCCCGTCGCTGTGCCTCGGTGCCGCCCGGCGAGCACCGGGGGGACGCAGTCTCAGTCGACCACGCCGCGCTCCGTCAGCACGAGCGTCAGAGGCCTATCGTGCGCCTGCGGCGCGAAGGCTTCGTCGGCAATCTCGCCGATCGACCAGGCGACGCCGATCGCCGTGGCATGAGGATGCTGGGCAAGCCAGCGGTCGAAGTAGCCCCCGCCATAGCCGAGGCGAAAGCCCGAACGCGTGAAGCCTACGCAGGGCACGAGGACGACGTCTGGCACCACTGCAGGGCCAGTCCCTGGCGCCGGCACCCCGCAGTCGTCGACGCCCTCGGGCGCTCTGCCGTTCCAGGCGCGGTAGTGCATCTCGTGCGGTTCGCGTTGCGCATAGGGGAGAGCCAGAGGCAACTTCGAGAGGCCGGCCGCCTCCAACGCGCCGGTTGCGTTAAATTCACCGCGAACCGGCCAGTAGACGCCCAGCCTCTCGGGCTCGATCTCGCGCAGCAGAGGTGCAAGGTGGGCTGCCAGTGCCTCGTGCGCGGCCAGCGCTTCCGGCTGAGCAGCGAATTGCTCGCGATCGGCCAGCAGGCAACGCCTCAGGGCCTGGCGCGGGATCTGCGCGGTGTCGACGGCAGAGCCTGCATTCGGGGGCGGCGTCGAGGCCATGATTGCTATGGACTTTGGAAACGATGAAGAGATCAAACTCAGTATATGGTCGAGTGATCGCCGCCCTGCTCGCGGCGTGCAGCCTGCTTGCCCCGGCGCCGCAGGCTGTGGCGCAGAGCGGCAACCAGACGATCCTCGAGGCGCGTGAAGCCCTGCGCAAGAAAGACCGCAACCGCCTGGCGGCCGCGCGCGCTGCCGCGCAGGCCGACCGACATCCGCTCACGCAGTGGGTCGAGTACTGGGAACTGAGCAATCGCCTCGGCACCGCACAGCAGGACGAGCTCGAAGCGTTCTATGCCCGCTGGAGAGGCAGCTACGTCGAGGACCGGCTGCGCAACGACTGGCTGCTCGAGCTGGGGCACCGGCGCGACTGGCGCAACTTCGCTGCCGACTATCCGCGCTTCAGGATGAACGATGACCGCGAGGTCAGCTGTTACGCCCTGCTGACCGCACACCTGGCTGGCAGTGACGTTCGCGAGGCGGCGCGCGACGCCTGGTTCGCCCAGCGCGACGCCGACGAGGGGTGCGACCGGATGGCTGCGACCCTGGTCGATGCCAGACTCTTCACGGAGGCCGACGTCTGGCAGAAGGCGCGCCTCGCGACCGAGGGCAACCGGCCCCGTGCCGCGCGGCAGGCTGTCGTCTTGCTCGGCCCGAAGCAGGCGAGCGGGCTGGATGCGGCGCTCGACATGCCGGCGCGCTATCTGGTTCGTTCGGCCGGTCTGCACAGCGGGCCGCGCGCCGAGATGGCGACGCTGGCGCTGATCCGACTGTCGGCCAACGAGCCCGAGGCAGCCGCGGGACAACTGCTCGAGCGGTGGGAGCGCGACCTGCCTGCGAATCTGGCCGCCTGGGCCTGGGCGGCGGCTGGTAAGCAAGCCGCGCTCAAACTGCTGCCTGAGGCACCCAAGTACTTCCAGCGAGCGGAGCAACTCAACGCCAGGGCCAAGATCCCGCTCGACTGGACGGACGACATGCTGGCCTGGAAGGCGCGGGCTTCGCTGCGCAGCGACGGTGCGACGCGCTGGCCGCAGGTGGTGCAGGCGATCGCTGCGATGGGCGCCGCCGAGCAGCGCGATCCCTCCTGGGTGTACTGGCGGGCCCGCGCCCTGCACGCGCTGGCGGCGGACCCTGGGACGCCCGAGGGCGAGGCGCAGAGAGCCCAGGCGCGGGTGCTGCTCGGTTCGATCGCCGGACAACTGCATTTCTACGGAACGCTGGCGGCCGAGGATCTGGGGCAGCCGATCGTCATTCCATCGCGCCCGGCCCCGCCGACGGCACAGGAGCGTGACGCGGCGCTGCAACACCCCGGACTGACCCGCGCCTTGCTGCTGATCGCCATCGGGCTGCGCCCCGAAGGCGTGCGCGAATGGAACTTCTCGCTGCGCGGCATGGGGGACCGCGAGCTGCTTGCCGCGGCGCAACTGGCCTGCGAACGCGAGGTTTGGGATCGCTGCATCAACACCAGCGACCGCACGCGCGTCGAGGTCGACGTCGAGCAACGCTTCCCGATGCCGTTTCGAGACCAAGTGCTCGCCCGGTCGCGTGACATCGGGCTCGATCCCGCCTACGTCTACGGGCTGATCCGGCAGGAGTCCCGCTTCGTGATGGACGCGCGCTCGGGTGTCGGTGCGTCCGGCCTGATGCAGATCATGCCGGCCACCGCGAAGTGGACGGCGAAGAAGATTGGCGTCGACTACTCGCCCGACTTGCTGAGCAACCGCGATTTCAACATCAGGCTCGGCACGAGCTATCTGAAGCTCGTGCTCGACGACTTCGCCGGCTCGCAGCCGATGGCGGCGGCAGCGTACAACGCCGGGCCGAATCGGCCGCGCCGCTGGCGCGAAGGTCCTTTGCTCGAAGCCGCCATCTGGGCCGAGAACATCCCGTTCAGCGAGACGCGCGACTACGTGAAGAAGGTGCTCTCCAACGCGACCTTCTATTCGGCCTTGCTGGAGGGCGGACCGCCCTCGCTGAAGGCGCGCCTCGGACGGCCGATCGGCCCGAAGGAGGCCGCGGCGGCGGTCGACAAGGACCTGCCGTGACTTGCGAACGCCCTCTGTCTTTCGATCGGCTCATCACGCCATGAACAACGTCCTCATCCTCGGTGGCAGCGGCTTCGTCGGCAGCGTGCTCTGCGAAAGAATGGTCCGCGGCTCGGGAGGCGGCGGCGGGCGCATCACGGTGCCCACCCGCCGCAGCGCACGCGTCAAGCACCTGCAGACCCTGCCCACGGTCGAGGTCGTGCAAGCCGACGCGCACGACGATGATCGACTGGCGCGTCTCGTCGCCGGGCGCGACGCCGTCGTCAACCTGGTGGCGATCCTGCACGGCAGCGAGGCCGAATTCGAGCGTGCGCACGTGGCCTTGCCGCGCCGTCTGGCGAAGGCCTGCCTGGCTGCCGGCGTGCGACGCGTGGTGCACGTGAGCGCTCTCGGCACCGACGCGCAGGCGCCGTCGATGTACCTGCGGTCCAAGGCCGCCGGCGAGGCCGCGCTGCTGCAGCCGGGCTTGGCGGTGACGATCCTGCGGCCGTCGGTGATCTTCGGAGCCGGCGACGGCTTCCTGAATCTGTTCGCCCGCTTGCAGTCGGTCCTGCCCGTGATGCCGCTGGCCTGCGCGGGCGCGCGTTTCCAACCCGTCTGGGTCGACGACGTGGCCGAGGCCATCGTGCGTTCGCTCGACGACCCGGCGACCGCAGGGCTGACGCTCGAGTGCGCCGGGCCGGGCATCTACACGCTGGCCGAACTGGTGCGGCTCGCCGGCCGCTGGTCGGGCCACGAACGGCCGGTGCTCGCGCTGCCTGCCGCGCTCGGGCGCCTCCAGGCCCGTCTCATGGAGTGGCTGCCGGGCGAGACGCTGATGTCGCTCGACAACGTCCGCTCGATGCAGGTGGCGAACATCGCCAGCGGGCACTGCCCGGGGCTGGCGCGGCTCGGCATCGATGCGACCGCGCTCGAAGCCATCGGTCCGGGCATGCTGGCTGCCAGCGGCGAGCCGGCGCGGCTGAACCGCTGGCGCGCTGCGGCGCACCGCGGATGACGCCTACGCGCCGACGTCGTGAACGAGCTGCTGCGCAGCGCTCAGAGAAAGGTTGAGCAGGCCCGCGACTTCGGTGAAATCGTCTCCGAGTGCGGCATTCTCCCAGCCCTTTGCGGAGTGCCGCGCCAGGCGCACCGCGAGCGCCACCGCCCTGACGCTCGGATGTTCGGCATGCCGACCGTCGGCCGTCTTGACGAGCAAGGGGTGCAGATGCCAGGCGCGCATCAGTGCCTGCTGCAGATCGCCGAGTTCGACGTTGAGAATCATGCGCTGGGCGACGGTCGAGCGCAGCGTCGTGTCGGCGTGTTGCACGTCGTGGAGTTCCAGCGCCAGCGCGGGCGCGTGGCACCACAGCAGCAATTCGGCAAAGTCGTGCAACAGCGCGGCCTGGTGGATCAGCGCTGCATCCGAGTCCATCCGGTGCACCGCGAATGCGAGGGCGAAGGTGGCCGCCCGGTGCGAACGGCGAAGGACCTTGCGGATCCCGGCGAGCGCCGCCGGCTGTTCTGCGAGCCGGTCTTCGACGGTCGGTGGCGGGCCGAAGGCGCGAAAGAACGGCAAGATGCCCATCATCACCACTGCCGCCGTGACGGTCCCGGTGTCGGTCAGCATCCGCGGCGAGCGGTTCGCCGCCGCATGCGACAGCACACGTAACGTCATCAGCGGGTCGTCGGCGACCATTTCGCCGATCAGGTTGGCGTCGACGTCGTCTTCGCGCGCCCGCAAGGACTCGAGCGCTTCAGCGGTGCTGGCCAGGACCGGGATCTGCGCTGCCTGGAAGTGCGCGATCCAGGCGGCCAGGTTCGGCAGCGGCTGGCTCAGCGGGGCGTCGGCGGGGCGATCCATGGTGAACGGCGTCGGGGTAGTCGTCTCTGGATGTCGGCCGGCAGTCGGTGGGCTTGAGGTCTCGCGCCGGCCTGGGCAGTGTCGCCGATCCGGGAGGGAGGCACCGGCCTACAGGGTCAGCACATGCCCCTCCTGGGGCCGCGTGCGGCCGTCGAGCAGCGCGGCATAGACCTCTTGCACCGCAGCCCGGCCTTCCCCGCGGACCACCTGGAGCCACGGGTGCTGCGCGTCGGTGACAGGCTGCATGAAGGCACGCCAGGCTTGCGCCAGGCGATCCTGCAGCCCCGCCGATCCCCAGTCGGCGACGCGCTTCCTGATCTGCGCCGGCGCGAAGAAGAGCACCGGGCGCGGGCCGGGCAAGCCCTTGCCGCTGCCGAGCGCGTCCCAGTGGGTGCCTCCGACGGAACAGCTGTACGCCAGCTTGTCGCCGAAGTGCTTGTGAACGGACTCGCGCACGGCGGCGCTGCCGGAGAAGTCGATATACACCACGGGCTCGTCGGCCGCCAGCCGGGTGACGTCGCCATGGGGAAGCACCCGGTCGTAGCAGCCGAGCCCCTGCGTGAAAGCGATGTTGCCGGGGGAAGTCAGGCCGACGACCTGAACCTCGGTGGAGGCCCCTCGCCGTCGGGACAGACAGAAGGCAGTGCCGTAGGCCGTCTTGCTCGATGCGCTGGACAGCAGCACGCGCCGCGTGCCGAAGAAGGCGTTGTCGGCCAGGAAGTCGTCGATCAGGAACGACGTGATGTACAGCGGCCGCAGCAGCGCCTGCTCGGCTTCGCGGGCAGCGTCGTAGCCGGGGTCGGCACTGCAGCGCACATACTGGTTGTAGACGGCGGGAAGCTCCCGGCGATGCTCGGCGCCGTCGACGAATCCGGCGGGCGTGACGCGTTCCGGCTGCAGCAAGGCGTGCGTCGCGAGGGGCCAGTAGCCGTAGAAGCGCTCGCCCGGGACGACGCCTTCGCAGCGCGATTCGACGACGTCCGCGAAGCCCCACACGGGAATGCGGCCCCAGCCGACGTCGTCGGCCGGGAAGAAGCGCCAGTAGCTCATTGCCTCGCCGAAAGCCGCGTAGGTGACATTGTTCGAGGTCAGCGCGAAGCCGTCGATGCGAAAGCGAACCGCGCCCGGCGACAGCGGCGCGCCGGCGATGGCGTCGTCGTCGACCCATCGGGTCTTGCGCAGATCGTTGCGCTCGACGAGAAGACCGGACGATGCAGAGCTCATGGTTGCCTTCATGGCGGATGGAGGCTGGAGTGTGCCTCAGTGGACGTGACGCTGCAGCATCGCAAGAGCACCGTCGGGGCAACCCGGCCCTGCGCGCCAATGCGAACGTTGGGTCGATCTTCGACAACCGCGACAGCTCGGCGGCGCATGCGTTTCTCGCTGCGAACACCAAGAGCGTGTCCGCAACGGCGCTCCGTCCAGGACGGCTGCGCGCGTGCCGGCCGGCTAGAGTAGACCTTCGCACAGCGGAGACACTCGATGCAACAAACCGCCCTCGATCCGATCGCCGATCTGAGCGCCTGCGCGCTGAGCGAGCATCTGCATGCCCGAAAGCTGAGCTGCCGCGAGGTGATGACGGCCTACCTCGACCGCATCGACGCGCTGAACCCGCGCCACAACGCCATCGTCAGCCTGCAGCCCCGTGAGCTCCTGCTCGCCCAGGCCGATGTGCGCGACACCCAGCTCGCCCGAGGCGAAAGCATGGGCTGGATGCACGGGTTTCCGATGGCGGTCAAGGACCTGGCCGCGACTGCAGGCATCCGCACGACCTGCGGCTCGCCGCTGCTGGCCGACCATGTGCCGGAAGAAGACGCGATCATGGTCGCTCGCATGAAGGCCGCTGGCGGCATCGTCATCGGCAAGACCAACACGCCGGAGTTCGGCCTCGGCTCGCACACGTACAACCCGGTGTTCGGTGTCACGCGCAACGCGTTCGACCCTGCCAAGACCGCAGGAGGCTCGAGCGGCGGCGCGGCGGTGAGCCTCGCGCTGCGCCTGCAGCCGGTGGCCGATGGCAGCGACATGATGGGATCACTGCGCAACCCGGCTGCGTTCAACAACGTCGTCGGCTTTCGCCCCAGCCCCGGTCGCGTGCCCGCCGGTCCACTGGGCGACCAATTCGTGAGTCAGCTCGCGACCGAAGGGCCGATGGGCCGCAGCGTGGCTGACGTCGCGATGCTGCTGTCCGTGCAGGCCGGCCACGACCCCCGCGCGCCACTGTCGATCGCCGGGGGCGGCGAGACATTCGCGCGACCGCTGGCGTCGCCGGCGAAGGGCGCCCGCATCGGCTGGCTCGGCAGCCTCGAGGGCTACCTTGCTGTCGAACCCGGCATCGTCGAGTTGTGCGAAACAGCCCTGCACCGCTTGGCAGCGATCGGCTGCATCGTCGAGCCGGCGGCGCTCGGCTATCCGCCCGAGAAGGTCTGGCAGACCTGGCTCACCTGGCGGCGCTGGCTGGTGGCGGGCCGGCTCGCTCCGCACTTCGCCGACCCGACGCAACGCGTTCTCCTCAAGCCCGAAGCGCGCTGGGAGGCCGAGCAGGGCCAGGGGTTGACCGGCGCTGACACGTACGCCGCGAGCCTGGATCGAACGGCCTTCTACCAGCATTTGCTCAGGCTGTTCGAGCGCTTCGACTTTCTCGTGCTGCCGACCGCGCAGGTCTGGCCCTTCGACGCCGAATGGGACTGGCCGAAGGCTATCGACGGCCGCAGCATGGACACCTATCACCGCTGGATGGAGGTGGTGATCTACGCCACACTCGGTGGCCTGCCGGCGATCAGCGTTCCGGTGGGCTTCGGCGCTGCCGGCCTGCCGATGGGCATGCAGCTGATGGGTCGGCCACAGGCCGACCTGGCGGTGCTGCGCCTCGCGCACGCGTACGAGAATGGGTAGGCTCGAACGACCGTTGCGCCCGAAGACACGCCACGAGGAGAGGTCTTGAAGATCGCGCGAAGCTTGGCAACAGGATTGATCGCCGCCTGCGCGATGGGCAGCGGAATCGCTGCGGAGCGCAGCATCGACAAGCAGGTCGAGGTGGCCGCATCGCTCGACCAGGCCTGGGAGAGCTGGACGACACGAGAGGGCATCACGAGCTTCTTCGCGCCCGACGCCAGGGTCGAGCCGCGGGTGGGTGGTGCGTTCCAGATCTACATGGATCCGCTGGCCGAGCCCGGCCTGAAGGGCGCCGACGACATGCGCTTCATGGCCGTGCAGCCGAAGAAGATGATCTCGTTCGACTGGAACGCGCCACCCCATCTGGCCGAGGCGCGCAAGCAGCGCAGCTTCGTCGTCGTGCGCTTCGAGCCGCTGGGCGACAAGCTCACCCGGGTCTCGCTGCACCACACCGGCTGGGGTGAGGGCGGCGAGTGGGACGCGGCCTATACGTACTTCGACCGCGCCTGGGGTGCGGTGCTCGGCAACCTGAAGAAGCGCTTCGACACCGGCCCGCAGGACTGGACGACGTGGCTGGAACAACTGCGCAGGATGCACGCCGACGCGGCGACGAAGGCCGCCGAGGCTGGCACGAAGAAGTGAGCCGGCCGGAGGGCTGGCGCCGCCTATTCCTCTTCCTTGGCCTGGTACTGCCCGACGAGTTGCTGCTGCACGCTCGGCGGCACGGCCTGATAGTGGCTCAGTGCCACGGAATATCGGCCCTGGCCGGCGGTCATCGCGTTCAGCCGCGACTGGTAACCGTTGAGCTCGGATTGTGGGGCCTGTCCGAGCACGGTCAGCGAGCCCGCCTGCGCGCTGCGCGTGCCGCTGACCAGGCCGCGCTTGGCCGACAGGTCACCCGTGATGTCGCCGATCGCGGCCTCGGGCACCGTGATCTCCACGTTGGCGATCGGCTCGAGCACGATCGGCCCGGCCTTCTTCACCGCATCGATGAAAGCCTTCTTGCCGGCAGTGGTGAAGGCGATGTCCTTGCTGTCCACGCTGTGGTACTTGCCGTCGTAGACGACGACGCGAACGTCCTTCACCGGATAGCCTGCAATCACGCCGCTCTCGAGCGCCAGGCGCACACCTTTCTCCACCGCCGGGATGAACTGGCCGGGGATGGTGCCGCCCTTGACCTGATCGAGGAACTCGAACCCCGTCCCGCGCGGCAGCGGCTCCACACGCAGGAACACCTCGCCGAACTGGCCCGCGCCACCGGTTTGCTTCTTGTGCCGGTGGTGGCCTTCGGCTGGCGCGGTGATGGTCTCGCGGTAGGCGATGCGCGGCGGCCGCGTATTGACCTCGCACTTGTAGACCTCGGTCAGGCGCTCGAGCAGCATGCGAAGGTGCAACTCGCCCAGGCCGTAGATCACGGTCTCGTTGGTGACGACCACGTGTTCGACCTTCAGGCACGGGTCTTCGTCGACGAGTTTTTGCACGATGTCCCACAGCCGCTGTTCGTCGCCGCGCCGCTTGGGCTCGATCGCCAGGCCGTGCACAGGCACCGGGAAGTCGAGGGGCAACAGATGGAGGTGGTCGTCCTCGGCCGCGTCGTGCAGCACCGCGTCGAAGTGCATCTCGTCGACCTTGGCGACGGCGCAGATGTCGCCCGGGTACGCCTGGCTCACCTCGACATGCTCCTTGCCCTGGAGCATGAACACGTGGCCGACCTTGAACGGGCGCCGCCCGTCGCCGATGTAGAGCTGGCTGTCGCGCGTCAGCGTGCCCTGGTGGACGCGAAAGATGCCCATCTTGCCGACGTAAGGGTCCTGCGTGACCTTGAACACATGGGCCAGCAGGTGCAGTGACGGGTCGGGCAATGCGACGAGCGGGACCGCATCGGCGCCCTCGCCCTTCAGGAACTTCGGGGGGTTGGCCTCGCTCGGGTTCGGCAGCAGCCTGACGATCACGTCGAGCAACTCGGCCACGCCGGCGCCGTTGCGCGCCGAGACGAAGCAGATCGGGATCAGGTGCCCTTCGCGCAGCGCCTGTTCCAGCGGCGCGTGCAGTTCGGCCGGATCGACATCGCCCTCCTCGAGGTAGCGCTCCACGAAACCGGGGTCCACCTCGACCACCTGTTCGACGAGCGCACGGTGGGCCTGCGCCACCGACGAGAAGTCGACCTTGTCGCTCGCGTCGCCCGGGTTGAAGAAGCAGTCGACGACGCGCTCGCCGCCGTCGGCGGGCAGGTTCAGCGGCAGACATTCCTTGCCGAACGCCGCCTGGATCTGAGTCACCAAGGCCGCCAGGTCGACGTCCTGCACATCGATCTTGTTGACGATGATCATGCGGCAGCGCTCGCGCTGCGCCGCATAGCTCATCATCCGCTCGGCCATCATTTCGACGCCAGTCGCTGCACCGATCACCACGGCCGCCGTCTCCACCGCTTCCAGCGCGGGCAGCGACTGCCCGAGAAAGTCCGGCGTGCCCGGGGTGTCGATCAGGTGGATGCGGGTGTCGGCGTGGTGCATGTGCATCAGCGCCGTGTTCAGCGAATGCTGGGCGCGGCGCTCCAGCGGGTCGAAGTCGCTGACCGTGGAGCCGCGCTCCAGGCTGCCGGGTGCGCCGATGGCACCCGCTCGGCACAACAACGCTTCGACGAGACTCGTCTTGCCAGCCGCCGCAGGGCCCACCAGGGCCAGAGTGCGGATGCTGGTGGTGCCGTTCGGCAGGGGGCTGGGCATTGGGGGGTCCTTATGGGCGGTTCCGAATCAAGCCCGATGATAGCCAACCCGAGGGCCCCTACGTCCCGCGCGAACCCGCTAGCTCGGGCACTTGCGGGGGACCCGCCTACTGGAACGCCACCTCGGCAAAGCTCCTCAGCTTGCGGCTGTGCAACTGGTCGACGCCGGCCTCGCGCAGCAGCTCGACAGCGCGCATGCCGATGCGCAGGTGCTGGTCCACGCGCTCGCGGTAGAACTGGTTGGCCATGCCGGGCAGCTTTATTTCGCCGTGCAGCGGCTTGTCGCTGACGCACAGCAGCGTGCCGTAGGGCACTCGGAAGCGAAAGCCGTTGGCGGCGATCGTGGCGCTTTCCATGTCGAGCGCAATGGCGCGGCTCTGGCTGAAGCGGCGCTCCGGCCCGCGGTGTGGCAGCAGTTCCCAGTTGCGGTTGTCGGTCGAGGCGACGGTGCCGGTGCGCATCACGCGCTTGAGCTCGTAGCCCTGCAATTGCGTGATCTCGGCCACCGCGGCTTCCAGCGCCACCTGCACCTCGGCGAGCGCCGGAATGGGCACCCACAGCGGCAGGTCTTCGTCGAGCACATGGTCTTCGCGCACGTAGCCGTGGGCCAGCACGTAGTCGCCGAGCTGCTGCGTGTTGCGCAGGCCGGCGCAGTGGCCGAGCATGATCCACGCGTGCGGTCGCAGCACCGCGATGTGATCGGTGATGGTCTTCGCGTTGGCCGGGCCGATGCCGATGTTGACCATCGTGATGCCAGCGCCGTCGGGCCGCACCAGGTGATAGGCAGGCATCTGCGGCAGGCGGGGCGGCGCATTGGCGAGTTCGTCGCCGGGTTGTGCGGGCAGGCCGGCGCGGCGCGTGACGACGCCACCGGGCTCGACGAACGCGGTGCAGTCGCCGTCGGCGTCGCTCATGCGCTCGTGCCCGAGGCGGATGAACTCGTCGATGTAGAACTGGTAGTTCGTGAAGAGGACGAAGTTCTGGAATTGCTCGGGCCGCGTGCCGCTGTAGTGGCGCAGCCGGTGCAGCGAATAGTCGACCCGCGGCGCTGTGAACAACGCCAGCGGATGCGCCTCGCCGGGGCGCGGCTCGTGGGTGCCATTGGCGATGCCGTCGTCCATTGCCGCCAGGTCGGGCAGGTCGAAGCGGTCGCGCAACAGCAGGCGCCGCTCGGCGCTCATCGAGCCTTCGATGTGATCGTTCTCGGCGAACGAGAAGTGCACCGGAATCGGTTGCGCGCTGGTGCCCACTTCCAGCGACACGCCGTGGTTCTTCAGCAGCAGGCGGAACTGTTCCAGGTAGTAGGCGCCGAACAGGTCGGGCCGCGTCAGCGTGGTCTCGTAGGTGCCGGGGCCGGAGACGAAGCCGTAGCTCAGCCGCGAATCGGCGCGCGCCACGGTGTCGGTGTGCACCCGCACGAACGGGTAGCAGCCGCGCACGCGCCGCGGCAGGTCCTGCCCGTCGACGAAGCGCAGCAGCGCGTCGCGCAGGTGCGAGATGTTGCCATCGTAGATGGCGCGCACCCGGGCGAGTGCGGCCCCGGGGTCCTCGAAACGGGCCGGGGCGATGAAATCGGGCAGGCTGAACATGGGGTTCCTCGGGTCGGAAGCAGGATTGTGGGCCCGTCGGATGGCAGATCAGCGCGAACGCCGTGGAGCCGGCCCGCGCGGCGTTTCGCCCGGGCACTGCGTGTGCTTCCGGCGTCCCTACACTGGAGTCCCACTCCACCGACTGCCCCCCCCGCCATGCTGCCTGCCGCCTCCCTGTCTCCACCGATCGCGAGCCTGCCGCACGGCAGCCCCCGGGCGGCCGCCACCCTGGTAGTGGTGCGCGACGCCGCCGTCGGCATCGAGGTGCTGCTGCTGCGCCGCGCCGAACGCGGCGACCACAACAGCGGCGCCTGGGTCTTCCCCGGTGGCATGGTCGAGCCGGGTGATCGCCGGTGCCACGCGTGGTGCTCCGGACTCGACGATGCGGCCGCCAGTGCGCGGCTCGGCCTGCCGCACGGCGGGCTCGACTACTTCGTGGCCGCGGTTCGCGAATGCTTCGAGGAAGCCGGCCTGCTGATCGCGCTGGACGCGCGAGGCGCCTTGCTGGACCTGCGCGCTGACCCGTCGGACGCCGCGGAGATCGCGGCCTGGCGCGGCCCGCTGCACCGTGGCGAACGCAATCTCGCCGAGCTCTGCAAGCGGCACGGGTTGTCGCTGGCGATCGACCGACTCGTCTATCTCAGCCACTGGCTCACGCCGCCGGTCCGGGCGAAACGCTTCGACACCCGCTTCTTCATCGCCGAGGCCCCCGCGGCCCAGGTCGCCCGGCACGACGACACCGAACTCGTCGAGCAGCAGTGGCTGCGCCCGGCCGACGCGCTGGCCGAGGGCGCGGCGCTCAAGCTGATGACGCCGACGCTGAAGACACTCGAGGCGATCGCCCGTTTCGACAGCGTGCAGGCACTGCTCGCATGGGCGCGCTCACCGCGCGAAATCGATCTCACGATGCCGCACATCGGCATCGGCAGCCAGGGCATGCGCCCGGTCACCCCGGACGAGCCGGCCTTCGTCGAACTGCGTCGCATCGACCCCGAATTCCGCGGCACGGGCTGCTACGAAATCCAGCCGGGCGAGGCAGTTCACCTGTCGGCGCGCGTGATCCGCGTCACCGCCCACAACGGCAGCGTGATGACCGGTCCCGGCACCAACACGTACCTGGTGGGGGGTGGCGCAGCCAACGAGTGGGCGGTGATCGACCCCGGTCCGCTCGACGCGACGCACGTCGACAACGTGCTCGCCGCGGCGCCCGGCGCCATTCGCTGGATCTTCGTCACCCACACCCATCCCGACCATTCGCCGGCCACGGCGCTGCTGAAGGCGCGCACCGGCGCCGCGGTGCATGGCCGCATCGCCGCCCATCCGGAATGGCAGGACGCGAGCTTCGCGCCCGAACACTTGCTCGCAGGCGGTGAGCGCATCGTGCTGGACGGCACAGCCACGCTGCGCGCGATCCACACGCCGGGCCATGCGTCGAACCACCTGTGCTACCTGCTGGAGGAGGAGAAGACTCTCTTCACCGGCGACCATGTGATGCAGCTGTCCACCGTGGTCATCAACCCCCCGGATGGCGACATGGCGGCCTACGTCGCCTCGCTGCGCGAACTGCTGGTCGAGGAGCTCGACTGGCTCGCTCCCGGCCACGGTTTCCTGATGGCCCAGCCCCAGCGCGCGTTTCAGGCGATCATCGACCACCGTCTACGGCGCGAGGCCAAGGTGGTCGACGCCCTGCGCGAAATCGGCCCGGCCACGGCCGAGGCGCTGCTGCCCCGTGTCTACGACGACGTTCCGCAGCGCATGCACGCGATGGCGATGCGCTCGCTGAAGGCGCACCTGTTCAAGCTGCGCGACGAGTCGCGCGCGGTCGAGCAGTCCGAGCGCTGGTCTTTGCGGCGGTAGCGCTGAGCTGGGTGGACTTCGCGCTCTTGCGGCGTGCCGGCTTGAGTGGCGTCTTCTCCGGCGCCTTTACTGGCGCTCTTGCCGGTGCTCTTGCCGGCGCCGGGTGCGCCGCCGCGGCCGGTGTGAGCGCCAGCAACTCCTCGTGCGCCGCCAGCATGTAGCGGGCCAGGTCGGGCAGGTCCGGCATCGCCTTGCGGCAGGCGGTGAGGCCGAAGTCCAGCGAGCCGTTGTAGCTTTCCACCGTGATGTTGAGCGCGACACTGTGGACCGCGATCGACACCGGGTAGTAGGTGAGCATCTTCGCGCCCGCGAGGTAGAGCGGAAACTGCGGCCCCGGCACGTTGGAGATCGCCACGTTGGTGATCGGCGGCATGCGGTTGGCCAGCCTGGAGCGGCCGAACAACCCGGCGATGCCGCTGATCAGCCAGGGCGCGCCCAGCGACGGGAAGTCGGTCGGCATTACCGACTTCATGCTCGCCATGGTCGCCTTCGCCGCCGCGCTCGAAGCGCGGATCGCATGCAGTCGCTCCAGCGGGTCGGCGATGTGGCTCGCCAGGCTGACGCGCATCATCGACGCCTGGGTGTTCATCTCGGTATTGCCGGCCTCCCGCAGGCTCACTGGTACGCCCGCCAGCAGGGGATCGGCGGGCAGGGCATCGATGTCGGCCAGGTAGTGGCGCAGCGCGCCGGAACAGATCGCCAGCACCACGTCGTTGATCGTCACCGCGTTGCCCTTGGCGACGCGCCTCGCCTCGGCCAGCGGCACCGACAGGCTGGCGAAGGATCGCTGGTTGGTGATCGCCACGTTCAACGGCGTGCGTGGTGCGAACCAGTTGCCTTGCGGTGCCTTGCCGCGGACAGCGGCTTCGGCAGCGGTGGGACGCAGGCGATCCCACACCGTGCGTGCCAGTGTCGGCAGCGCCCGCACGAGCTTGACCGACTGCGTCGCGGTATGGCGCACACCGGCCGCAGCGAGTTCGCCGATGCCGAAGGTGTCGGCATCGGCAGCGTGCGATGCGGGTTGTGCAGGCACCTTGCGCGGGACCGGGCCGACGTCCAGCATCGCATTGGCGAGCACGATGCCGCCTGCACCGTCGAGTGCGGCATGGTGCACCTTGGCGTAGAAGGCCACATGGCGTGTGCCCTTCGGCGCGTCGGGCGCCGTCTGCAGGCCTTCGATCACGTAGAACTCCCACAGCGGGCGACTGCGGTCGAGAAGGCTCGAGTGCAGGCGACCGACCAGCTTGTCGAGCTGTTCTCGGCTGCCGGGCTTGGGCAGCACGGTGCTGCGGATGTGGTACTCGATGTCGAGGTCGTCCTCGGCGACCCAGATCGGGTTGGCCATCTCGAAAGGCATGTTCAGCAGCTTGCGCCGGAACACCGGCGCCAGGTGCATACGGCTGGCGATGTGCTTGCGCACGTCGTCCACGAAGTTGCCCTTGTAGCCAGGCGGCAGCTCGTAGACATGCAGGCTGCCGACGTGCATCGGGTTCTCGGGGGTTTCGAGGTAGAGGAAGGTGGCGTCAAGGCCGCTCAGGTGATCCATGGCTGTCTCCGGTGGCGTCGCTCGCGAGTGTGGGCCGGTGTCGGGCTGGGGATTGTGCTCCCGTGCAGGAATCGCGCGGGTTACAGCCGCCGCGGGCTGCCGACCTGGACGTGGAACACCGTGGGCGTTGCGGTCCCGGTGGCGCAGCGCCGCTACGCCGCGCAGTTCCGCTGGCGCAATGCTCCGGCGGCTCAGTCCTGCCGTGGCGGAGGCGAGGCGGGAGCTGCGTAGCCCTGTGGCGGCGGCGTGTCGGGCGGCGGCGCCACGGCGTTCGGCGGCACGCCGTAACGCGCCGACGGCGCAGCGTAGCCCCACGGCGGGTAGCTCTCGGCGGGAGCGGTACGCCGGGCCACTTGCCCGGGGACCTGATTGCCACGCGTGTACATGCACTGCATGTAGGCGATGTCGTACTGCCGCTGCAAGGTGTACGAGGACACTGTGCCTGCGTTGCCGGCCGCGGCGCCGCCGAACACCAGCCCAGTGCCGGCGCCCCAGGCTGCACCGGCACCGGCTTGCCCGGTTGCGGCGCCGAGCAGCCCGCCCACGACGGCTCCCACCGCCGCGCCGCCCGCAGCGTTGGCGGCGGCGTAGTCCTGGGCCGCCTGGCTGGGACCGGCGACGGTCGATTGAGCGTACTGTTGGCACAGGCCGGCATCGGCACGGAACTGGTCGAGGCTCTTGCCCGCACCCGGCATCACCGCGACGGTCGGGCCTTGCGGCACCGACACACAACCGGCGAGCGCCACCAGACTCGTGAGCGCGACGGCGATGGTCACCACCTTCATCTGAATCCTTCTGGTCTTCACGGCGCTATCGCGCCGGCGCACCCGCCGGGGCGCTGCCGGCTGGTGGCACGGCATTGGGCTGCACGGCGATCCACGGCCTCGCGCACTGCTGCACGTACGGGTAGTAGCCGGCCGGCTCGGTGCAGTAGTACCAGTAGCTCGCGGCCCTGTGTGACTGAGGCGCGACGACTTCGGCCTGCGGCTGCTGGACGTAGCTCAGGTCCTCGTCCAGCCAGAGGGCTGGGTAGCCCGGTGCAAGGTAGCCCCAGGGGTAGTACGCCGGGGCGCCCCAGTACCCCGGCCACGCCGTCGTCAGTGCCCAGCCGGTGCCGTAGCCCAGCCCGAGCCCGAATCCGTAGCCATAACCATAGCCAGGATAGCCATAGCGCCAGCCACCGTAGCCGTAGCCCGCGCCATACCCCGGCCGGTAGGGGCCGCTGGCCCAGCGGGCTCCGCCATGCCCATGTGCTGGCGCGACGTGCGCACCGCTACCGCCTCGCGGATAGCCGGGCCCCGCGTTGACGACAGAAGCACCAACGCCACAAGCGAGAGCCAAAGCGGAAAGGGTGAGGGCGCGCATGGAATCGCTTGTCCGTCGGTCCGGTCTCCTAAGCATGAATGGTGACAACGGCTTGGCGGTTGACGCCGCACAACAACCAGTTACCACCACAAGAACACCACACTTACATATTGACCGCCATCTCCGGTGCAAGTTCCCCCGGCTACGCGGCCGCTGAGCCTCAGCTGCCGCGCGCGATCGTACACACCCGGCGGTCGAAGTCGGGCGTGCGACCCATGTCGAGCGCCACGCCGGACAGATCCACCGCCTGGCTCGCCAGTAGCGCGACGAGGCCGTCGATCGCCCACTGGACCGCGGGCGGCAGCGGCGCTTCCCGCGCCCGCGCGGCGCTCAACGCGAGAGGGTCACGCCGCCGTCGACCACCAGTGTCGCGCCCACCACGTAGTCGCCGGCCCGCGAGGCCAGGTAGATCGCCACGCCGGCCATGTCGTCGTCGATGCCGATGCGCCCGGCCGGAATGCGCGCCGCGATCTCCGCGCCGTGATCGCGCGCGTCGCGGTTCATGTCGGATGCGAACGCGCCCGGCGCGATCGCGCTGACGGCGATGTTGTCCTGGATCAGCCGGATCGCCATGCGCTTGGTCAGGTGGATCAGGCCGGCCTTGCTTGCCGCGTACGAATAGGTCTCCTGCGGGTTGACCGAGACGCCGTCGATCGACGCGATGTTGATCACCTTCGCGGTCCGCAGCTCGGCCGCCCTGCGCAGCGGCGCGATCAGCGCCTGCGTCAGGAAGAACGGGGTCTTCAGGTTCAGGTCGACGACCTTGTCCCATCCCTTCTCGGGGAACTCGTCGAACGGCGCGCCCCAGGCCGCGCCGGCATTGTTGACGAGGATGTCTAGCTCTTGCTCGCGCGCCATGTAGGCGGCAGCAAGTGCCTGCGCTCCTTTGAGCGTGGAGACATCGGCGGGCAACGAGACGCAGGGGCCGAGGGCCGAGAGTTCGGCCGCCGCCGCGTTGCAGGCCTCGGCCTTGCGCGCCGAGATGTAGACCCGCGCGCCGTGCGCCAGAAAGCCGGCGGCGATCATGCGGCCGATGCCGCGCGAACCGCCGGTGATCAGCGCCGTGCGGCCCTGCAGCGAGAAGAGGTCGTTCATGGTTTGCCTCCGGTTGAAGGTGGGCGAGAAGAGGGGGTCAGCCAAAGTTGCGTGTCGCAGCCAGCGCGCCCAGGCGCTGCGTGATGGCGAAGAACTCGGTCACGGTCTGCTCGATGATCTGTTGCGCCGAGAGCACTGCGTGGATCAGCCCGGCCGTCTGCCCGGCGAGCGCGGGCGCGGCCTCCATATCGCCGTCGAAGTAGACCGCGCGGATGCCGCTGAAGGTGTCCGCCGGCATCAATCCGCTCGCATTGATCGCCTTCGTGCGTTCGGACTTCAGCGCGCGGATGCACGGCGAGGCTTTCTTGTTCAGCACCCAGGTGCCGGTCTCGCTGGCGCTGCAGAGGGCCGACTTGTAGTTGGCGTGCACGGGGCTCTCGATGCAGGCGACAAAGCGCGTCCCCATCTGGATACCCTCGGCGCCGAGCGCGAACGCTGCCGCCATGCCGCGCCCGTCGCAGATGCCGCCGGCTGCGATCAGCGGCACGTCGACGCGCTCGCGGATCGCCTGCAGCAGCACCAGCGTCGAGACCTCTTCCGGGTTCTTGAAGCCGCCACCCTCGGCCCCCTCGACCACCAGACCGTCGATGCCGGCGTCCACGCACTTGAGCGCCGCCTCGACCGTCGGCACGGCGTGATACACCGTGATCCCGGCATCCTTCAGCGGCGCGACGAACTTCGCCGGGCTTCCGGCCGAGGTGGTGACGAACCTGACGCCCGAGGCGCAGACGAATCGCAGCATGGCGTCGTCCTTCAGGAACCGGATCGGCAGGTTGACGCCGAACGGCAAGCCGAGAGCGTTCATCTGCGCGATCTCGGCTTTGCAGGTCTCGGTCTCGCCCGACGAGGTTTCGATGATGCCCAGCCCGCCGGCACGCGAAACGGCCGAAGCAAGCGGGGCGCGGGCGATCCAGCCCATCGGTGCCTGCACGATGGGATAGCGGGCGCCAGTGTGGGCGAGTACTCGGTTCATGGCTGCGGACGTCCGTGGAAAGGCCGCAGGGTAGCGCCGAACTGCCGCGGCGACAGTCGCCAAGGTGCCAGCGTGGAGTGCCTTCGCTGGCCTGCGCCGCTGTGGCAAGATCGGCGGCCCCGAAACCGACCGATGGAGACCGCATGAAGAACCTGATGGCCCTGCTGATCGCCGCTGCCGCATTGCCCGCCTGGGCGCAGACCGATGCCGCGGCGAAAGCGGCCAAGGAGCCGGGCGCCGTCGTCACGCCGAGCGGACTGGTCTACAAGTCGATCAAGGACGGCGCCGGCGCGAGCCCCAAGGCCGCCGATACCGTGAAGGTGCACTACAAGGGAACCTTCCCCGACGGCAAGGAGTTCGACAGCTCCTACAAGACCGGTCAACCGGCGGAGTTCCCGCTGAATGGCGTGATCAAGTGCTGGACCGAGGGCGTGCAGATGATGAAGACGGGCGGCAAGGCCCGCCTGACCTGCCCGGCGGCGATCGCCTACGGCGAGCGCGGCGCGGGCGGCGTGATCCCGCCGAATGCGACGCTGGTGTTCGAGATCGAACTGCTGGGGGTTGGTGGGAAGTGATGCGGAGGGCGACGCGCGTCGCAAACAGTTGGGCGCGGACGGGCGGACCGCCTACATGCTCCGCCGATACTGCCCACCCACCTCGAACAGCGCAGTCGTGATCTGTCCCAGCGAGCAGCAGCGCACCGCGTCCATCAACACCTCGAACACGTTCTTGTTGGCCATGACGGCCTGCTGAAGGCGCTGTAGAGCTGCCGGCGCCTCCGCAGCATGCCGATGCTGGAAGTCGGCCAGCCGCGTGAGTTGCGACTGCTTCTCTTCCTCGGTCGAACGCGCCAGCTCCAGCGCCTGCGGCGCTGCGTCGCCGTGCGGGCTTCGGAAGGTGTTGACGCCGACGATGGCGTACTCGCCGGTGTGCTTCTGCATCTCGTAGTGCATGCTCTCTTCCTGGATCTTGCCGCGCTGGTAACCGGTCTCCATCGCGCCGAGCACGCCGCCGCGCTCGGCGATCTTCTCGAACTCCGAGAGCACGGCTTCCTCCACCAGCTCGGTCAGCTCGTCGATGACGAAGGCGCCCTGGTTCGGGTTCTCGCATCGAGCCAGGCCCCACTCGCGGTTGATGATCATCTGGATCGCCATCGCGCGGCGCACGCTGTCTTCGGTGGGCGTCGTGATCGCCTCGTCGAAGGCGTTGGTGTGCAGGCTGTTGCAGTTGTCGTAGACGGCGATCAGCGCCTGCAGCGTGGTGCGGATGTCGTTGAACTGGATCTCCTGCGCGTGCAGGCTGCGCCCGCTCGTCTGCACGTGGTACTTGAGCTTCTGGCTGCGCTCGTTGGCGCCGTAGCGGTCGCGCATCGCGATCGCCCAGATGCGCCGCGCCACGCGGCCCATCACGGTGTACTCGGGGTCCATGCCGTTGCTGAAGAAGAACGACAGGTTCGGCGCGAAGTCGTCGATGTGCATGCCGCGCGCCAGGTACGCCTCGACGAAGGTGAAGCCGTTGCTCAGCGTGAACGCGAGCTGGCTGATCGGGTTGGCTCCCGCCTCGGCGATGTGGTATCCGCTGATGCTCACCGAGTAGAAGTTGCGCACCTGGTGGTGCACGAACCATTCCGCGATGTCGCCCATCACCTTCAGGCTGAACTCGGTCGAGAAGATGCAGGTGTTCTGGCCCTGGTCCTCTTTCAGGATGTCGGCCTGCACCGTGCCGCGCACGTTGGCGAGGGTCCATTCCCGGATCTTGGCAGCCTCGGTGTCGGTCGGGTCGCGTCCGTTGTCCGTCGCGAACTTCTCGAGCTGCTGGTCGATCGCGGTGTTCATGAACATCGCCAGGATCGTCGGCGCCGGGCCGTTGATCGTCATGCTCACCGAGGTTGCCGGGTGGCAGAGGTCGAAGCCCGAGTACAGCACCTTCAGGTCGTCGAGCGTCGCGATGCTGACGCCCGAATTGCCGACCTTTCCGTAGATGTCGGGGCGCGGGTCGGGGTCGTTGCCGTAGAGCGTGACCGAGTCGAAGGCCGTGCTCAGGCGTTTGGCGGGCATGCCCTGGCTCACGAGCTTGAAGCGTCGGTTGGTTCGGAAGGCGTCGCCCTCGCCGGCGAACATGCGCGTCGGATCCTCGCCCTCGCGCTTGAAGGCGAAGGTGCCGGCAGCGTACGGGAACGAACCGGGCACGTTGTCGAGCAGCAGCCACTTCAGCAGTTCGCCGTGGTCCTCGAACTGCGGCAGCGCGACCTTGCGGATCTTGCTGCCGCTCAAGGTGGTGTGGACGAGGCTGGTGCGGATTTCCCGGTCGCGGATCTTCACCACGTACTCGTCGCCGGCATAGGCCTTGCGCATCTCGGGCCACATGGCGAGCAGCTTCTTCGCGGAGGCATCGAGCTTCGCCTCGCGCGCGTCGGCCAGCTTGAGCACGGTGTTCTTCGCGCCGTCGCGCTTCGCGTCGTCCTCGTGCAGCATACGGGCCGTCTCGCGCAACTGTTGCACCTCGCGCGCCAGCCGGGCCTGCTCCCGCGCGCGCCGCTTGTAGCCGCGCACCGCGTCGGCGATATCCGCGAGGTAGCGCACCCGCGCGCCGGGCACGATCGCCACCTGGTGCGTGCTGTGGCGCGTCGCGACCCGCGCCAGCTTTCCTTTGCCGAGCCTCAGCCCGAGCTCGGCCAGCCTGGGCGCGAGCGCCTGGTACAGCGCAGTCACGCCGTCGTCGTTGAAGCGGCTGGCCATCGTGCCGAATACCGGCATCTCGCCGTGCGCGTGCTTGAACGCCTCGCGGTTGCGTTGCACCTGCTTGGCGACGTCGCGAAGCGCGTCGGCAGCGCCCTTGCGGTCGAACTTGTTGATCGCGACGAACTCGGCGAAGTCGAGCATGTCGATCTTCTCGAGCTGGCTCGCGGCGCCGAACTCGGGCGTCATCACGTACATCGGGATGTCCACGAGCGGCACGATGGCCGCGTCGCCTTGCCCGATGCCCGAGGTCTCGACGACGATCAGGTCGAAGCCGGCGGCCTTACACGCGGTCAGCACGTCGGGCAGCGCCTGGCTGATCTCCTGCCGCGAGTCGCGCGTGGCGAGGCTGCGCATGAATACGCGCTGTCCCTGGCGCCAGGGTCCTATGGCGTTCATGCGGATGCGGTCGCCGAGCAGCGCGCCGCCGCTCTTGCGGCGCGACGGGTCGATGCTGACGATGGCGATGCGCAGCCGGTCGTCCTGGTCCAGCCTCAGGCGGCGGATCAGTTCGTCGGTCAGGCTCGACTTGCCGGCGCCGCCGGTGCCGGTGATGCCGAGCACCGGGATGCGGCTCGCCTTCGCCGCGGCCTGCAGCGCGGCCTTCAGTTCGGGCGGGGCGCTGCCGGCTTCGAGCGCTGTGATGACGCGCGCCAGCGCCCGCCAGGCCGCCTCGCCGTGGCCCTGGATCGCCGCGAGCGCCTTCGGCGCGTGCACCGAAAGATCATTGTCGCAGCGCATCATCATCTCGCCGATCATTCCGGCCAGGCCCATGCGCTGGCCATCCTCGGGGCTGTAGATGCGTGCCACGCCGTAGGCCTGGAGTTCGGCGATCTCGGCCGGAACGATCACACCGCCGCCGCCGCCGAAGACCTGGATGTCCGCTCCGCCGCGGCTCTTCAGGAGGTCGACCATGTACTTGAAGTACTCGAGATGTCCCCCCTGGTACGAGCTGAGTGCGATGCCCTGCACGTCCTCCTGCAGTGCGGCCGTGACGACTTCGTCGACCGAACGGTTGTGCCCGAGGTGGATCACTTCCGCGCCCATGCCCTGCAGGATGCGCCGCATGATGTTGATCGCCGCGTCGTGGCCGTCGAACAGGCTCGCCGCGGTGACGAAGCGCACCTTGTTCGTCGGACGGTAGCTCGCCAGGGCCTGGTATTCGGCGGACAGCTCGGTCATCGGGGGTCTCCTCGGAATCCGGGGTCGTCGTCTTTGTGGGCGCTGTCGTCGCGGCTATTCGACGCGCAGCCCGAACAGTGCCGGGTCGCCGGTGGGGTAGCGCAACTTCAGGCGGCCGAACGTCGCCTTGAGCATCGTCGCGATCATCAGGTTGCGGTGCGTCTTCGAGTCGGCGGGCACGATGGTCCAGGGCGCCCAGGAGGTGCCGGTCGCCTCGATCGCCGCGCTGTACGCGGCCTGGTAGTCGTCCCACTGCTTGCGCACCTCGAGATCGCCGAGGCTGAACTTCCAGTGCTTGGCTGGGTCGTCCAGCCGTTCCTGAAGCCGCTGACGCTGTTCCTCCTTCGAGATGTGGAGCATGAATTTGCAGACCAGCGTGCCGGTCTCGCCGAGCATGCGCTCGAAATCGTTGATCTGCGCATAGCGCTGCCGCGTCTGCTCGGGCGTGATCCAGCCATTGACGACCGGCACGAGCACGTCTTCATAGTGGCTGCGATTGAAGATCATCACTTCGCCGGCGGCGGGCACCTGGTCGTGGATGCGCCACAGGTAGTCGTGGTCGCGCTCGTGCTCGGTCGGCACCTTCCAACTCACCGTGTGCACGCCGAGCGCGCTCATCTGGCCGAACACCGCGCGCACCGTGCCGTCCTTGCCGCTCGTGTCCGTGCCCTGCAGGATCACCAGCAGCTTGAAGCGGCGGTCGGCATAGAAGAGGTTCTGCAACGCGTCGAGCTCGAGCGCGAGCTTTTCGACCGCAGCGCGATCGTGTTCCCGGTCGCCTGTCGAGAACGGCCGTGCCTTGGGGTCGATGTGCGCCAGGTCGAACGCCTTGCCGGCCGAGGCGTGCTGGAAACCGCTCGCAAGCGGCGCGCTGTCGGACTTGTCCTTGGCCATGCGGAACCCACTGTCGGTTGACGTATACGTCAATTGAAGTGTAGCGCCCCGGGCCGTCTGCCGGTCTGCCGCGTTGGCGGCTCGGGAATGGCGGCACAATCGCGCGGCGCCCAGGGAGAGCGGCATGAGCCGCGAAGAGGGGCCCCACGCGGTGGGGATCGAAGCAGGCGAGTGCGGCAAGCTGCCGACGCCACCGACGCCCGGGACGAACAGCCTTCGGAGGCAGCCGCATGAGCTTCTTCGCCATCGACATCGGCAACACCCGCCTGAAGTGGGCACAGTACGCTGCGCCGCAACCGGGCGCGGTGCTGCTCGCGCAGGGCGCGATCTTCCTGGAAACGATCGACACCCTGGCCGAAAGCGAATGGAAGCGGCTCGCCGCGCCGCGCAGCATGCTCGGCTGCGTCGTCGCCGGCGAGGCGATCCGCCGACGGGTCGAGGAGCAGCTCGAACTGTGGGACATCGAACCGCACTGGGTCGTGCCGTCGGCCCGCGCCGGCGGAGTGACCAACGGCTACGACCACCCGAACCGTCTGGGGGCCGATCGCTGGACGGCGCTCGTCGGCGCCCGTCACCACGTGCTTGCGCGAGGCGCACCGCGGCCGGCGCTGGTGGTGATGGTCGGAACTGCCGTGACGGTGGATGCGCTGGACACCGAGGGTCGATTCATCGGCGGGCATGATCCTGCCCGGTTTCGGCCTGATGTTGCGCGCCCTCGAGATGGGCACGGCCGGCCTGAAAGCGCCGACCGGCGAGGCGGTGGATTTCCCGACCAACACCAGCGACGCGCTGATGAGCGGCGGCGCACATGCCATCGCCGGGGCGATCGAACGGATGCAGCGCAAGCTGCTCGCGCGCACCGGCCAGGAGCCGCTGCTGCTGATGAGCGGCGGGGCCGCGGTGAAACTGGGGCCGATCGTCGAATTGCCGTTCGAGACGGTGGACACGCTGATCTTCGACGGGCTGCTCGTACTGCAGTCACACCGGCTCGCGCTCTGATGACGACACCAAGATGCCTTCGGCATCGCCCCCCGAGGGGCTGAGCCCGGACGCAAACCGGCCTGAGGACTGGTTGTGCCTTGCGAAGGGCCGGGGCCCGGCGCGGTCTGCAAGGAGTTCAACCCTCTTCGGGCGGCTCGGCGAGGGCCGACGCGAGCCCCGTTTGCCTCCGATGTCGCCGCGCAGCTACAGGATGTAGCGCGACAGGTCCTCGTTCCTCGCCAGCTCGCCGAGCTTGGCGTCGACCGCCGTCGGCGTCGAGCCGCACGGTCTGCCCGGCGAGGCTCGGCGCGTCGAAGCTCACCTCGTCGAGCAGTCGCTCCATCACCGTCGCCAGCCGACGCGCGCCGATGTTCTCGGTGCGTTCGTTGACGTCGTACGCCGTCTGTGCGAGGCGCCGGATGCCGTCGGACGTGATCTCCAGCGTCACGCCCTCGGTCGCCAGCAGCGCCTGGTACTGCATTACGAGGCTCGCCTGGGTCTGCGTCAGGATCGCCTCGAAGTCGTCCACCGACAGCGGGCCGAGTTCGACGCGGATCGGGAAGCGCCCCTGCAGCTCGGGAATCAGGTCGCTCGGCTTGCTGAGGTGGAACGCACCGGAGGCGATGAACAGGATGTGGTCGGTCTTGACGATGCCGTACTTGGTGTTCACCGCGGTGCCCTCGACCAGCGGGAGCAGGTCGCGCTGCACGCCCTGGCGCGACACGTCGGCGCCGCGCGACTCGCCGCCGCTGGCACCGGTGACCTTGTCGATCTCGTCGATGAAGACGATGCCGTTCTGTTCGGCATTGGCCACTGCCGCGGCCTTGATCTCGTCGTCGTTGAGGAGCTTGGCGGCCTCCTCTTCGACGAGCAGCCTGAGCGCGTCGGAGACCTTGAGTCTGCGTGCCTTGCGCTTGCCGGCGCCGACATTGGAGAACAGGCCCTTCAGCTGCTCGGCCATCTCGTCCATCCCGGGCGGGCCCAGGATCTCGAGGGTCGGCCGCGCCTCGGCGAGTTCGATCTCGATCTCCTTGTCGGCGAGCGTGCCCTCGCGCAGGCGCTTGCGCATCACTTGGCGCGCAGTGTTGTCCACAGGCGCGGCGCCAAGGCCGAAATCGCCGCGGGCCGGCGGCACCAGGATGTCGAGCACGCGGTCTTCGGCTGCGTCTTCGGCGCGCGCACGCTGCCGGCGCATCTGCGTCTCGCGCTCCTGCTTGACGGCGCTGTCCACGAGGTCGCGGATGATCGAGTCGACGTCCTTGCCGACGTAGCCGACCTCGGTGAACTTGGTCGCCTCGACCTTGATGAACGGCGCCTCGGCGAGCCGCGCCAGCCGGCGCGCGATCTCGGTCTTGCCGACGCCGGTGGGCCCGATCATCAGGATGTTCTTCGGCGTGATCTCGCCGCGCAGCGTGGCATCGACCTGCTGGCGCCGCCAGCGGTTGCGCAATGCGATCGCGACCGCGCGCTTGGCGTCGCGCTGGCCGACGATGTGGCGGTCGAGCTCGGAGACGATTTCCCGGGGGGACATCGAACTCATGACAGTGTCTCGATCGTGTGCTGTTGGTTCGTGTAGATGCACAGGTCACCCGCGATCTCGAGCGACTTCTTGACGATTTCGGTCGGCACCAGTGCAGTGTGCTCGAGCAGCGCTCGCGCGGCGGCTTGCGCAAAGGCGCCTCCGGAGCCGATGGCGATGATGCCGTGTTCCGGCTCGAGCACGTCGCCGTTGCCGGTGATGATCAGCGAGGCCTCGCGGTCGGCCACCGCGAGCATGGCTTCAAGACGGCGCAGCACGCGGTCGGTGCGCCAGTCCTTGGTCAGTTCGATCGCGGCGCGCACCAGGTGGCCCTGGTGCTTCTCGAGCTTGGCCTCGAAGCGTTCGAACAGCGTGAAGGCGTCGGCCGTGGCGCCGGCAAAGCCGGCCAGCACCTGGTCGCGATGGAGCTTCCGACCTTGCGCGCGGTGGCCTTGATGACAATGTTGCCGAGCGTCACCTGCCCATCGCCGCCGAGAGCGACGAGCGGGCCGCGGCGCACGCTGACGATGGTGGTGCCGTGCCAGGATTGCATGGGCGCGGTCAGACCTGGCGCACCGTGATCCTGGCGTGCTCGTTGATTCCCATCGCGCCGAAGAACAGCGCCACCAGGCGGTGCGAATCGATGAAGCTGACGCTGCGACCTTCATTGCGCTGCGTGAGCACCCAGTTCAGCAAGCTGCCCGCAGCCATGAAGTCGACGCGGATCAGGCGCTCGCAAGACACACGGACGACGCTCGCACCGCCGAGTTCGTGGTCGATCTTTGCCAGCGTGGAGGCGATGTCGCCGACGAGCTGGCCGGTGAGTTCGACGTTGCCGGTGAGCACCTGGTTCTGGTTCTCGGTGATCTGCGACTCGAGGAAGCTCGTCGATACTTCGGTGACCTGCGAGGCCGGATACGTGGTGTTGCCCGGGTTCGAGCCGCTGACGCGTACCTGGCACTTCGCGCGTTCCCACGAGGGTGGCGAGACCTCGTAGGTGACGCAATAGTCGATCGCCGCCTCGTCGAACTGGTCGGCGCGGTTGGCCATGCGCAGTGCGTCCAGGCGAAGCTGCCAGAACGCCGGGTCGACATCGCGCATGCCGGTCGGCGTGGCCTCCTGCAGCAGCGCGAAAAGGACGTCGCCGCCCAGCCATCGCATGTCGAGCTCCTGCGGGATCCAGTACCGGAACAGCTCGCTGAGGCGGGCGCAGGCTTCGGCATCGATGTGCTCCAGAGCCGACCACTCGAAGACCCACGGCAGCGGCATCTGCAGTGCCTGCGACGACAAATGGGCGACGCCATCGGCGTCGAGCACCGAGGGGCAGACCCAGCCGACCTGGCCGTCGATGCTCGACCGCGCAGGCCGGTTCTCGCCACTGGCTGCTTCGGCGACGAGCTTGGGCAGCGAATACCACTGCGGTGCCGACCACCCGAACTGTTGCGCATAGTCGAGCGCGAGGTTCTCGAACTTCTGTTGCTGGCCGATCGCGCGGTACAGGTCGAAGCGCACAAGCCAGGTCTCGGCATGCTGCGAGCGCTCTCCGCCGATGCCGGTCAGGCGCGACAACGCCTGCTCGCAGAGGTCGAAGTCGGCGTTGGCGAATGCGATCACCGCTTCGTCGAGTTCGGGGTCGTGGGCCACCTCGCTGACCTCGACTGCGAAGGGGTCGGCAAACGCCGCGGCGAGGCTGCCCGGGCCCGAAGGCGACAACGGCGACATGCCCGGGCCCATCGTCGCGGACGACGGCGCAAGCGACTCGGCGGCGCGCAGCGCAGTCAGCGCCGCGGGCGACGACGGCGCATGCGGCATCGTCGCGGGCTGCGTGGTCGCGCTGTAGAACTCGGGCGGGCGGCGTACCGGCGAAATGAAGTTCTCGCCCGCCATCTGCTGTTCGATCTCGTCGATCTTGGCCTTGACGCCGCTGTCCGGCTTGAGGCCGCTGTCATTGACGCGCGTCTCCGAGTCGTCCAGCCTCGACGAGCCACCGAGCGCGGCGAGTTGCTCGCTGGTCAGCCCTTCGCGGCGCACCCGGCGCAGCATGTCGAGTTCGCGCTTGCGGACGAAATCGTTGCGCCGCTTGCGCTCGATCATCGCCTTCAGCTCGGACTTCGCGACCTCGGTCCCGTTCTCGTCCGGCGCGGTTTCGCCGAGCTTGGCCCAGTCCGTGGCGGGGTTGGCGACGAACTTGACGACTTTGCGGAAGAAGCTGGGGCTGTCTTTGGGTTCGGACATGGCGTACTTCCAGGCTCAGCCCGCCCGCAAGCGGCCGGCCGGGCGGTGTTCGGCAGCACGCGGCAGGGACCGGAACCCGGACTCAGTCACCGAACATCTTCTGCTTCAGTTCGCGCCGCTGCTGCGCCTCGAGGGACAGTGTAGCCGTCGGCCGCGCCAGCAGCCGGCCCAGCCCGATCGGCTCCCCGGTCTCGTCGCAGAAGCCGTAGTCGCCCGACTCGATGCGCGCCAGCGACTGGGTGATCTTCTTCAGCAACTTGCGCTCGCGGTCGCGCGTGCGCAGCTCCAGCGCGTGCTCTTCCTCGATCGTCGCGCGGTCGGCCGGATCGGGCACGATCGAGGTGTCCTCGCGCAGGTGTTCGGTCGTCTCGCCGGCGTTCGACAGCAAGTCGTCCTTCAGGAGCTGCAGCGTGGCGCGGAAGTGCTCGAGCTGCTTCTCGTTCATGTACTCGCTGTCGGGCATCGCCAGCAACTCGGCCTCGGTCAGGTCGCGTCCAGCCTTGGTCTTCCAGGCGTTGACCAGCCTGGGATCGGATTTCTGCGTGTGCTTCGGGCTGTCGATCTCCTGATGGCTCATCTGCCGGGTGGGGGGACGGGGTGGCGCGAAGCGGTCGGCGAAGCGCGAGGTCGGAATCGGCATCGGTGCGGGGGCCGCGTACGCCGCCTGCGCCTTGGCGCTGGCCTTGCTCTTGGCGGAAGAAGTCATCCGCGTCGGAGGAGGGGCAGGAGTTGCGGCAACCGGCCGCGGCGCGGTGCCCGCGGCATCGGCAGCGGTCTTGGCCGGATGCAGGGAGGTCGGCGGCGTCTTCACCGCGGGCGTGGGCTTGGGCTTCGCGACCGGCTTGGCGGGCGAGGGCCTCGCGGCTGGCGCAGTCTTGATCGGCGCCCTGGGAGCGGGCCTGGCGGCCGGTTTGCCCGCAGCTCTTGCAGCGGGCTTGGCCGTCACCTTGGCTGGTGCCTTGCCAGCAGGTCTGGCTGCCGGCTTGGCTGTCAACTTGCCAGCGGGCTTGGCTGTCGGCTTGCCTGGCTTGGCGATCGGCTTGCCAGTGGGCTTGGCGATCGGCTTGCCTGGCTTGGCGATCGGCTTGCCTGGCTTGGCGATCGGCCTGGCCGCAGGCTTCTTGACCGGCTTGGGTGTCGGCGCGGCAGCCGGCTTGGCCGCTGCCCTGCGGGCAGGCGCCGCCTTGCCGGCAGTCTTGGCTGGTGTACTCGCTCTCTTGGCCGCTGTCTTCTTCACGTCAGTCTCCTTGCAACGCCCCGATGCACGCTGCCGGGGTCCGATTTCGCGGCCCCCGAAATCTCAGGCGCCGCGGATTGTAGCCACCGCGTGCCGCTCTTGAAGGGCAGATGTCACACGAGGCATTGCTCGAGACCCTGCAGGAAGATGTCGCGCGGCAGGTCGAGCCCGATGAATACCATCTTGCTGCCCTTCTTCTCGCCCGCGCCCCAGGCCGGTCCGAGGTCGCTGCCCATCATCTGGTGCACGCCCTGGAACACGACTTTGCGCTCGGTGCCCTTCATGTACAGCACGCCCTTGTAGCGCAGCAGGCGCGGCCCGTAGACCTGGACGATCGAACCGAGGAAGTCCTCCAGCCGCTCCGCGTTGAAGGGACGGTGGGAGCGGAAGACGAACGATTTCACGTCGTCGTCGTGCTGGTGATGGTGCGGATGGTCGCAGTGTTCGCCGTGCTCATGGTCGTGCTCGTGCGCATGCGCGTCGGCGGTCAGGAACTCGGGATCGATGTCGAGCTTCGCGTTCAGGTTGAAACCCTTCAGGTCGAACACAGAGGCGATGGCCACCTCGCCGAAGTGCACCTTCTGCTGCGGCGCGCGCGGATTCATGTGCTTCAGGCGGTGGGAGAGATCGTCCAGCGCCGCCTCGTCGACGAGCTCGCTCTTGCTGATGAAGATCTGGTCGGCGAACCCGACTTGGCGGCGCGCCTCCTGGCGGGTGTCGAGCTGCTGTTCGGCATGCTTGGCGTCGACCAGCGTGAGCACCGAGTCGAGCAGGTAGGTCTCGGCGATCTCGTCGTCCATGAAGAAGGTCTGCGCTACCGGGCCGGGATCGGCCAGGCCGGTGGTCTCGATCACCACGCGATCGAACTGGATTTCGCCGCTGCGTCTCCTGGCAGCCAGGTCGGCCAGCGTCGTGCGCAGGTCTTCGCGGATGCTGCAGCAGACGCAACCGTTGTTGAGCTGGATGATCTGCTCGCCGCTGGCCTGCACCAGGATCTCGTTGTCGATGTTCTCTTCGCCGAACTCGTTCTCGATCACCGCGATTCTCTGCCCATGCGCCTCGGTGAGCACGCGCTTGAGCAGGGTCGTCTTGCCCGAGCCCAGAAAGCCCGTGAGGATGGTTGCCGGTATGAGGGACATGATGTATGCGGTCAGACGGGGTTGGCTTCGGCGTGGCCGAAGCCGGCCAGGTGGGTCGTGGGAAGGGGTGCCATGCAGATTCTTGCCGCAGCAGCGTGGATCAGGCGATATTGTGGCCCCGGCGGATTGTTCAAGCCGGCTCCGGCGCTGGCCTGCCCGCACCGGTGGCCGGGCATCGGGTAAGCTTCACGACACCTCCGCCACCCGCGCTTGCGCGATGTCCGATCCTCACCCTGCACGATCCGCGCGTGGACCCGACAGGCATGCAGGCAAGCATGCACCCGCCGACCGTGGTCATTCCGCGAGGCGACACGAGGGGCGGACCCTGCTCACGCGCCTGATCGAGTTCCTGTCGCCCGGCCCCGACTCGAAGGACGAGTTGATCTCGGCGCTGGCCGATGCGGAGCATCGTGAGCTGATCGAGCCCGAGTCGCGCAAGATGCTCGAGGGGGTCATCCGCATGGCCGACATGAGCGCGGGCGACGCAATGGTGCCTGCGCCGCGGATGGATCTGCTCGACATCGATGCGCCCTACGATCAGCTTCTCCATCTCGTGATCGACACCGCGCACTCGCGTTTCCCGGTCCACGAGGGACGGCGCGACAACATCATCGGCATCCTGATGGCCAAGGACCTGCTCAAGCTCCAGCGTGCGCCCGGGCTGAACCTGCGCACACTGCTGCGTCCGGCGGTGTTCGTGCCAGAGTCAAAGGGTTTGAACGAGCTGCTGCGCGACTTTCGTTCGAACCGCAACCACCTGGCGATCGTGATCGACGAATTCGGCAACACCGCCGGGCTCATCACGATCGAGGACGTGCTGGAAGAGATCGTCGGCGAGATCGAGGACGAGTTCGACGAGAAGGACGGCGAGAGCGACATCTACACGCTGGCCGACGGCAGCCAGCGCGTTGCCGGTGATACGAAGATCGGCGACGTCAACCAGGCCTTCGCCGCCGAACTGCCGGAGGACGAGTTCGACACCATCGGCGGGCTGGTCGCGCACGAACTCGGGCGTGTGCCGCGGCGTGGCGAGGTGGTCCAGGTGGGCCCGCTCGTGTTCTCGGTGATGCTCACCCGGGGCGGCGCCGTGCGCTGGTTCAAGGTGACGCGCGCCGTGCCCGCCGGCTGATGCGCCCGGCGCTGGCCCTGCCCGCCGCGCTGCTTGCCGGCGTGGCGCACACCTTCTCGTTCGCGCCGTTCGAGGCCTGGTGGCTGCAGATCGGCGCGCTTGCCATGCTGGCTTACGCCGCGGCGCGGGCCAGCCCCGGGCGCGCGGCACTGCTCGGCTGGCTGTTCGGGATCGGCTGGCTCGTCTCGGGCCTCTGGTGGCTGTACATCAGCATGCACGACTTCGGCGGCATGCCGGCCTGGCTGGCCGCGCTTGCCGTGCTGGCGCTCGCGGCGGCGCTTGCGCTGTACTACGCCGCCGCGCTGGCGCTCTGGTCGTGGCTGCGCTGCGGCCGGCCTCTCGCCGATGCGCTGCGCTGGGCCGCGTGCTGGCTGCTTGCCGAACTCGGGCGGGCCACGCTGTTTACCGGTTTCCCTTGGATCGCCTCGGGTTACGCTCATGCGGTAGGCCCGCTCGCGGCCTGGGCGCCGTGGATCGGCGTCTACGGGATCTCGGCACTCGCCGCGTGGCTGGCCTATGCGGCGGCCGTCTCGCTGCGGACTGTGGCCGTGTCGACCAGGGTCGCGCTCGGCCTGGCCGCGATGGTCGTGCTGGCCGGGCCGCTGGCCCTGCGCTCCGAGTTCACGCACCCCAGCGGCGAACTCAGCGTGAGCCTGCTGCAGCCGAACATCGCACAGGACCTGAAGTTCGATCCGACCCGCATCGACGCCAACCTGAAGGCGCTGATCCGCCAGACTGCCGCGGCGCGTGGCGCGCTGGTGGTGACGCCGGAGTCGGTGATCCCGTTCACCCGCGCCGAGTTCGCCGGCGGCTACTGGGACGGCCTGCTGCTTCCGTTCAAGCAGCCTGGGAGGGGCCTGCTCATCGGCATGTTCGTCGGCAACAGCGACGACGGCTTTGTCAACTCGGCGGTCGGCGTGACGGCCGACGCACCCGGCAGCGAGTACCGCTACGGGAAACGCCACCTGCTGCCCTTCGGCGAATTCGTACCGCCGGGCTTTCGCTGGTTCGTCGATCTGATGAACATCCCGCTCGGCGACCAGGCCCGTGGCACGACCGGCGCCGCCTTCGCCGTCGGCGGGCAGCGCCTGCGGCCGCTGATCTGTTACGAAGACCTGTTCGGCGAGGACATCGTGGCGAGCGTCGTCGGCACCGATCCGGCGACGGTGTTCGTCAACGTCAGCAACCTCGCCTGGTTCGGCCGCTGGCTGGTGCAGGACCAGCACCTGCAGTTCTCGCGGATGCGCGCGCTAGAGTTCCAACGGCCGGTGATTCGCTCGACCAACACCGGGGCGACCGCAGTGGTCGATCACCGCGGCCGGGTGACAGCGCGTCTGCCCGCCTTGAGCGAGGGAACGCTGGAAACGGTGGTGCAGGGCCGCAGCGGGGAGACGCCGTATGCGCGCTGGCTCTCGTCGTTCGGGCTGTGGCCACTGGCGTTGTTCGCGCTGCTGGCGCTGCTCGTGCGGGGGCGGCCCGATGCGTGAGTCATGTTTCAACTGAAATCGACAACGGGGAGTCTCGGCATGCAGCTCTACATCGGCAACAAGAACTACTCGTCGTGGTCGCTGCGACCCTGGCTGCTGATGCACCAGGCGGGCATCGCATTCGACGAGGTGAAGCTGCGTCTCGACTTCGGCGACGATTCGCCGTTCAAGCGTGCCCTCGGCGCCGTAGCGCCGACCGGCAAGGTGCCGGTCCTGGTCGACGAGGGTTTCGCCGTCTGGGACACACTGGCCATCGTGGAGTACCTGGCCGAGAAGTTCCCCGCCAAGGCGCTGTGGCCCGAGCCGGTGCGCGAACGGGCTCGCGCGCGCAGCTTGTGCGCAGAGATGCATGCGGGCTTTTCAGCCCTGCGCAGCCACCTCCCGATGAACATCGAAGCTTCCTTGCCCCAGGTGGGGGAGCAGAAGCTGCGCGAGCTTGCCGAGGTCGGGCGCGATGTCGAGCGCATCGTGGACATGTGGTCGGGGCAACTCGCCGCGTCGGGCGGTCCCTTCCTTTTCGGCGGCTTCGGCATCGTCGATGCCTACTTCGCTCCCGTGTGCACGCGCTTTCGGACCTATGGCCTGTCGGTGCCGGAAGCGCCCGCCGCCTATGCGCGGCGGGTGCTCGAGTTGCCCGCAATGCGGCAATGGGATCGCGACGCCTGTGCCGAGGGGGACTACCTTCCGTTCGACGAGCCGTATCGGCAGGCTCCGCCGTGATGCCGCCGCCGAGGGTTCTGCAGGCGGAGATTGTTGACTCGAAGATAGTTCACAAGTAAACTAAATCCACGAACCCGATCGGTCGGGATTCAGCCAGGAAGCGAGCCATGAAGATCGTCTGCATCGGTGGTGGGCCGGCCGGCCTGTACTTTGCGCTGCTGATGAAGGCGCAGGACGCCGCGCACGACATCACCGTCGTCGAGCGCAACCTGCCCTACGACACGTTCGGCTGGGGTGTCGTGTTCTCCGACGCGACGATGGACAACATGCGCGCCTGGGACGCGGCAACGGCCGCCACCATCGAGCAGGCGTTCAACCACTGGGACGACATCGAGCTGCACTTCAAGGGCCGCGTGATCCGCAGCGGCGGGCACGGTTTCGTCGGCATCGGGCGCAAGAAGCTGCTCAACATCCTGCAGGCGCGCTGCGAGGAACTCGGCGTCGAGCTCGTCTTCGAGCGCGAAGTGGCATCCGCCAGCGAGTACCCGGACGCCGACCTGGTGATCGCCTCCGACGGCATCAACTCGCGCCTCCGCGGCGAGCACGCAGAGGTCTTCAAGCCCGACATCGTGACGCGCCCGAACCGCTACCTCTGGCTCGGCACCAGGAAACTCTACGACGCGTTCACGTTCCTGTTCGAGAAGACCGAGCACGGCTGGTTTCAGGCCCATGTGTACAAGTTCGACGAGGCGACCACGACCTTCATCGTCGAGACGCCCGAGCACGTCTGGAAGGCGCACGGCCTCGACCAGGCAGACCAGGAGCGGTCGATCGCGTTCTGCGAGAAGCTGTTCGCCGCCAACCTGCAGGGCGAGCGGCTGATGACGAATGCGCGCCACCTGCGCGGCTCGGCCTGGCTCAACTTCCAGCGCGTCAGGTGCGAACAGTGGTCGCACTTCAACGGGCGAAACCACGTGGTGCTGATGGGCGACGCGGTGCACACGGCACACTTTGCGATCGGCTCGGGCACCAAGCTCGCCATCGAGGACGCGATCGAGCTGACCCGCCAGTTCAACGAGATCGGCGCGTCGCGCGAGCACATCCCGGCCGTGCTCGAGCGTTACCAGGCGCTGCGGGGCATCGACGTGCTGCGCTTGCAGAACGCGGCGTGGAACGCGATGGAATGGTTCGAGTCGGTTGGCCAGCGCTATGCCGACACGCTGCCGCCCGAGCAATTCATGTACTCGATGCTGACGCGCTCGCAGCGCATCTCGCACGAGAACCTTCGCCTGAGGGACGCCGCCTGGCTGGCCGGATTCGAGCGCTGGTTCGCCGGGCAAGCGGCGCTGCAGAGTGGCGTCCCGGTGGTCGCCGCCGCGCCCACACCGCCGATGTTCACGCCCTACAAGCTGCGCGGCGTGGTGCTGAAGAACCGCGTCGTCGTATCGCCGATGGCGCAGTACTCGTGCACCGACGGCATCCCGGGCGAGTACCACCTCGTACACCTCGGCGCACGGGCGATGGGTGGCGCCGGCATGGTGATGGTCGAGATGTCCTGCCCCTCGCCTGACGCGCGCATCACGCCCGGATGCCCGGGCCTATGGAACGAGGCCCAGCGCGACGCGTGGAAGCGCATCGTCGATTGGGTGCACCGCGAGACCGACGCGAAGATCGCGATCCAGATCGGGCATGCGGGGCCCAAGGGCTCGACCAATGCACCGTGGCAGGGCAGCGGCGCCGACCGGCCGCTGGCCGCGGGCAACTGGCCGCTCGTCGCCGCATCGGCGCAAGCCTATCTCGAAGACGGCGGGCAGGTTCCGCGCGCGATGACCCGAGCCGACATGAGCCGAGTGCGCGACGACTTCGTCCGCGCCACGCGGCTCGCGGCCGAGGCCGGCTTCGACTGGCTCGAATTGCATTGCGCGCACGGCTACCTCCTGTCCTGCTTCATCTCGCCTCTCACCAACCGCCGCAGCGACGACTACGGCGGCACGCTCGCCAACCGCCTGCGCTACCCGCTCGACGTGTTTGCCGCGGTGCGCGAAGCCTGGCCTGCGCAGCTGCCGATCTCGGTGCGCATCTCGGCGCACGACTGGGTGGATGGCGGCATCACACCCGACGATGCAGTCGAGATCGCACGCTCCTTCAAGGCGGCCGGCGCCGACATGATCGACTGTTCTTCGGGCCAGGTCAGCGCCCACCAGAAGCCCACCTACGGCCGCATGTACCAGACACCGTTCGCCGACCGCGTCCGCAACGAGGCCGGCATCCCGACGCTGGCCGTCGGCGCGATCTCGGAGGCCGACCACGTCAACAGCATCGTCGCGGCAGGTCGCGCCGACCTCTGCGCGGTCGCGCGGCCGCATCTGGCCAACCCGGCCTGGACGCTGACGGAGGCGGCGAAGATCGGCTACCAGGCCCAGGCCTGGCCGAAGCAGTACCTGGCCGCCAAGCAGCAGCTCGAGCGCAACCTCGAGCGCGAACGCGCGCAGGCCGGCATGGCGAGCGCCGAGCAGGCCAACCGCGCCCTGGGCGTGTGATGGGCGCGGCTCATCACGGCCGGGCGGACGGGGCGGCGACGTGAAAGCCGCTGGGAAGGCGCGCGCGCCGCGGCTCGATCTGCTCGAGTTGCTCGGCGAAGACAGCATCGGACACGAGGCGCGGGCGGTCTCTGGCGACCATCTCACGCTGAAGGTCTGGTTGCGCCTGCTGGCCTGCAGCACGCAGATCGAGACCGAGATTCGCAAGCGTCTGCGCAGCCGATTCGGCATCACGCTGCCGCGCTTCGACTATCTTGCGCAGCTTCATCGCCACCCCGATGGCCTGCGAATGAACGTGCTGTCGCGCTACCTGATGGTCACGGGCGGCAACATCACCGGCCTGACCGATGAGCTGGAAAAGGACGGTCTCGTCGTGCGCGAAGACGATCCCGGCGACCGCCGTTCGTTTCGCGTCAGCCTCACCGCGCCCGGCAGGCGTGCGTTCGAGCGCATCGCGGCCGAGCACGAGAACTGGCTGGCAGAGCTCTTCTCCGGCGTCAGCGCTGCCGGGCAGGAGGCACTGTTCGATCAGCTCGGCCGGTTGCGGGTCCAACTCGCCAGGAACCAGTCCAACGCGACCGACAATGCAAGGGAAGCAGCATGAGCGATACCCGCTATCTCGACTGGCCGTTCCTCGACGACGGTCACCGCGCGTTGGTGCGGTCTCTCGATGCCTGGGCGGGCGAGCATGTCTCGCGCGCGCATGGCCCGGACGTCGATGCCGAATGCAGGGGGCTGGTGCGCTCGCTCGGCGGCGCCGGCTGGCTGCGCCATGCGGTGGCGGGGCAGGCCTTCGGTGGCGCGGGTGAGGTGCTCGACACGCGCGCGTTGTGCCTGATCCGCGAAACGCTGGCACGCCACTCGGGCCTCGCGGACTTCGCATTCGCGATGCAGGGCCTCGGTTCGGGCGCCGTATCGCTCGCCGGCACGCCCGCGCAGAAGCAACGCTATCTCAGCCGTGTGGCGACCGGCGAGGCGATCGCGGCATTCGCGCTGTCCGAACCCGAGGCCGGCTCCGACGTGGCGGCGATGGCCTGTGCCGGCCGCGTCGTGGGCGACGAGGTAGTGATCGATGGCCAGAAGACCTGGATCTCCAACGGCGGCATCGCCGACTTCTACGTCGTCTTCGTGCGCACCGGAGAAGCCCCGGGAGCGCGCGGCATATCCGCCTTCATCGTCGATGCCGACGCGCCGGGCCTGGAGATCGCCGAGCGCATCGCCGTCATCGCGCCGCACCCGCTGGCCCGCCTGCGCTTCACGGCCTGCCGGGTGCCGCTCGCGCAGCGCCTCGGCGGCGCAGGGCAGGGCTTCAAGGTGGCAATGCGCACCCTCGACGTGTTCCGCACTTCGGTGGCCGCCGCGGCGCTCGGCTTCGCCCGCCGCGCGCTCGACGAGGCGATCGCGCGCGCCACGAAGCGCCGCATGTTCAACCAGGTGCTTGCCGACTTCCAGCTGACCCAGGCCAAGCTGGCGCAGATGGCGACGACGATCGACAGCGCTGCGCTGCTCGTCTACCGGGCGGCCTGGCTGCGCGACCAGGGGCGCAGCATCACGCGCGAGGCGGCGATGGCCAAGATGGTCGCCACCGAAGGCGCGCAGAAGGTGATCGACGACGCGGTGCAGATCTTCGGCGGCCTCGGCGTCGTCAGCGAGCAGCCGGTGGAGCGGCTCTATCGCGAGATCCGGTCGCTGCGCATCTACGAGGGCGCGACCGAGGTTCAGCTGCTCATCATCGCGCGCGAACTGCTGAAGGAAGCCGGCGCCGCGCCGGTCTGAACGGAGACCTGTCATGAGTCCTTCCGCGCACATCGATACCTTCGCCCGGGATCACCTTCCGCTGCCCGAGCAGCAGCCCGACTTTTTGTTCGAACTGCCCGAGTTGCAGTTCCCGCCTCAGCTCAATTGCGCGACCGAACTGCTCGACCGCTGGGTTGACTCGGGTCAGGGCGATCGGGTCTGCATCCGTGCCCCGGGCGGGCTGTGCTGGACGTACGCCGAGCTGCAGCAGTGCGCCAACCGCATCGCCAACGTGCTGGTGCGTGACATGGGGCTGGTGCCGGGCAACCGCGTGCTGCTGCGCGCGCCGAACAACCCGATGCTCGCGGCCTGCTGGTTTGCGGTGATGAAGGCGGGGGCCATCGCCGTGGCGACGATGCCGCTGCTGCGCGCGAAGGAACTCTCGCACATCATCGACAAGGCCCGCGTGACGCATGCACTGTGCGACCTGGCCCTGGCCGACGAGCTGCGGGCCGCGATGGGCGGGAAGCCGCAGCTGTCGCAGCTGCGCTTCTTCAACGACGCCTCGGCCGCGGGTCTCGAGGCGCGCGATGGCGCGCCACAGTCGACGCTTTCGACAACGTGCGAAACCGCGGCCGACGACATCTGTCTATTTGCCTTCACCTCGGGCACCACCGGCCAGCCGAAGGCGACCATGCATTTCCACCGCGACGTGATGGCTGCCTGCGCCTGCTGGCCGCGCCATGTGCTGCGCGCCGCGTCCGACGACGTGTTCATCGGCAGCCCGCCGCTGGCCTTCACCTTCGGTCTTGGCGGCCTGGTGCTGTTCCCGATGAGCGTCGGGGCGTCGCTGGTGCTGCTCGAGAAGGCCGCGCCGCCGGCCTTGCTCGAGGCCATCCCTGCGCTTCGGCGCCACCGTGCTGGTCACCGCGCCCACCTCGTACCGCGCGATGGCCGAGCCGGCGCGCGCGCTGCGCCTGTCGTGCCGCGGGGCGGCACGCTGCGCAAGTGCGTATCGGCCGGCGAGGCGCTGCCGGCGGCGACGCGCGCGCTGTGGAAGGACGCCACCGGGATCGAGCTGATCGACGGCATCGGCGCCACCGAGATGCTGCACATCTTCATCTCCGCCGACGAGGCGCACGCGCGGCCCGGCGCCACCGGTACCGGGTGCCCGGCTACCGCGCCTGCGTGATGGACGACGAGGGTCGGCCGGTGCCGGCGGCACGGTCGGCAGGCTCGCGGTCAAGGGCCCGACCGGCTGCCGCTATCTCGACGATGCGCGCCAGGCCAGCTATGTGCAGGACGGCTGGAACCTCACCGGCGATGCCTACCTGATGGACGCCGACGGCTACTTCCACTACCAGGCGCGCACCGACGACATGATCGTCTCGGCCGGCTACAACATCGGCGCACCCGAGGTGGAGGAGGCGCTGCTGCAGCACCCGGCCGTGGCCGAGTGCGCGGTGATCGGCGTGCCCGACGACGAGCGCGGGCAGATCGTCAAGGCGTTCGTCGTGCTGCGCGCCGGCGTCGATGCGAGCGACGACTGCGCAGGCGCTGCAGGACTTCGTCAAGCGGGCCATCGCGCCCTACAAGTACCCGCGCGCGATGGAGTTCCGCAGCAGCCTGCCGCGCACCGAGACCGGCAAGCTGCAACGCTTCCGACTGCGCGACGCGGCCTGAGGCAGCCATGCACTTCGATCGCGAACAGCTGATCCGCTTCTCGCATTGCGATCCGGCGGCAATCGTCTTCTTCCCGCAGTACTTCGTGATGTTCAACGGCCTGGTCGAGGACTGGTTCGACCATGGCCTCGGCCTGCGGCTATGCGAACGTCATCGTTCAGCGTCGCATCGGATTGCCGACGGTCGCGTTGAAGTGCGAGTTCCAG
>CAVPAZ010000005.1:0-71399 GCA_963701725.1 uncultured bacterium
GTGTTGTGTGGCCTTTCATTCGTCGTCTTGCTCTACGCGGCGTAGGTTTCTTCGCTGTGGCGTTCGCAGAAAGTTACTCGCAGTTGCTCCTGATCATGGCCACGCTCACGGTGGGGGAGCTGATCGTCTCGCCGCCGTCGATCGCCATGGTCTCGCTCATGGCGCCGCCGGATCGCGTCGGCCAATACATGGGGGTGCATGGCCTCGCCGCGTCCTTGGGCTGGTGGGCGGGGCCGTTCCTGGGGGGATCCTCTACGACCGCTGGAGCGGTAGCCCTCCGTGCTCTGGGGCGCGATCGCCGCGATCGGAGTGCTGGCCGCCATGGGGTTCTCGCTGGGCGGAGGCGCTCCCTCGGGAAAGGTCATTCCTCGTACAAGTACACCTTGAAGCGACCGTTTCGCTCGGCCACCTGCCCACGAAGGCGAACTCCTCGATCTGCCCCGTCGCCTCGTCTTGGCAGGAGAGAACGACGTCCTCCTGGAAACGGAAGTTCGTGTACTCGCGAGTGCCGCCCGCGCGGATTCCGGCGAAGGTGTATGGCTTGCCGAGGAGGGCGAGCCCACCCCTCGAGATGCCCTTGGTCAGGTCCGAATAGTGGAAGCTCCACGCTTCGCCGGAGGGAATGCGGAGGTAGGGGCGGCTCTGCGGGAACTCCGGCCAGAGGATCAGTTCGAACTCGTCCTTGTTGACGGCGAGATCCAGGAGCGCCTGCCCGTCGCCGTCCATGGCGGCGAGGACGACGAACTCACCCAACTCCTCCAGCGAGCGGGCGCCGTTGACGAACTCGAGATCGACGAGGCCCGCATTCCGCCGCCCCGCCAACACCGAGCGCCATTCCGGGTCATAGGGGGGCGCGAATCCGGGGGAGTTCTCCACCGAGGATCGGAACATCGGCTGCTCGAGCATCTCCAGATAGTCTGCGTACTCGGGGTCTCCGGGGGCGGGCACCGGAACTCCGTCGACATCGAATTCGCCGGCGCCGAGCGCTGCTCCTTGTCTCGCGCGTACACCGAGTAGGCAACGACGAGCATGGCCAGAAGCAGGACGAACCCGATCACCCCGCCGACCCAGTCTCCCTGCCACGCCTGAAGGGCCGGAGGGTCCGGGCGGTGATCGAAGGCCCCTTCGCGGGTGAACTCTGCCATGTGCGATTACTCCTCTTCGGGCTCGGTCGGTTGATAGCTGATCGAGAGCCCGACCGTGGTTCCCTCGTTGTACTTCTGCGTGATGAACCCGCTCTGGCGGATACTCGGTGGAGCTATCGAGCGAGGTTCTCCGCCGAGAACTTGATCCGGCTCGATCCGCTGAGGCCGTAGCTCAGGGTGAAGTCGAGCGACCGGGGTGGATACTCGTAGATGTTGCCGAGTATGTTGGAGCCGTAGGCGTCGAGCCGTTTGCCGAACGACTTGTAGAGAAGGCCGCTCTCGACCTTCCGGTGCTTGCTCGCGTAGAACAGCCCCAGGTTGGCCGCATAAGGCGACTGCCCCGTGAAGGGCGTCGTCACCTGGCCCCCGACACGGAGTTGAGGCGCACCTCGGAGGTCACGCGGCTGTAGTTGGCGGTGACACTCCAGCGGAGCATCGCCGCGGGGACCTCACCGAGGTCGAGCGCCCAGTCGAATGCCTTCCACAGGTTCACTGCGGAGAGCCGGCACTCCGCCTCCCAGCCGTACAGATCGGCCCGGTCGGCGTTGAGCGGCCGCAGCTCGTAGGTGCCGGTCGTGGGAAACACGAACTTCTGAATCGGGTTGTCGAATCGCTTGTAGAAGCCCGCCAGCGCGAGGAACTCGCCCGGCGCGGGGAACACCTCCCAGCGGAAGTCGTAGTTGTTCAGCCGCGCGGTGACCAGCGAGGTATCTCCGGTCTCCGAGTACCCGCTCTCGAAGTTATACATGGAGAACGGGCTCAACTCACGAAGCTCGGGCCGGTTGAGGGTCTGCGAGTACGCGAGCCGCAGGTTCATGTTGAGGTGCGGCTGCACGGCCAGGCTGACCGTGGGAAGCCAGCCATGATCCCGCTGCTCCACCACGATGGGGGGCGACATCACGCTGACGAACCTGCTGGCGGCGTCCACGTGCTGCACGGCGCTCTCGTAGCGGGCGCCGGTGACGAGGCGGATCCGCGAGGCAAGCGGAACGTCCATCATGACGTAGGCGGCGTTGATGCTCTGGTCGGCGCTGTAGGCATCGTTCGCCTGCGTGAGTTCCTCGAAGCGATAGATCCCCTTCCCGAGGTTCGATTCGCTGAGGATGTCCTCGGGGACCATGGCGAGGTCCACCTGCTCGCGCCCGATCTTCCGATACCCGAACCGCCGGAAGTCGGAGGCGCGATCCTTGGTCCGGTGCGCCACGCCGACCTTCGCCTTGGCCCGCCCGTCCGGCTCGCCGTTCAGGGGAACCGTCCAGTCGAGGCGCTGCGATCGGTCGACATCGCGGCTCTGGCCGAAGATGCGGGTCAAGGGGTAGTTGGACGAGCCGCCGAGCTGGAACGGCTGATCCGCGTCCCGCTGCTCGTAGACGCTGGTGCGGCGGTCGGGCTCATGGCGCGAGGCCTCCGAGTATCCCGCGTTCCAGTCGAGGCGGGATCCATAGAACCCGAGGTCGTGGCTCCCCTGGAGCACGCTGGAGAAGAGCCACTGTTCGACGAACGAAAGCTGGGTGACGCGCAGCGTGGAGCCACGATCGGAGTTCGGGCCCTCGGAGGTGCGCGTCTTGTCGTTGGAGTTGCGCGTGTAGAGCAGGTTGAGCTTCACCTTGTCGGTGTCGTTCAGCTTGTAGGCGATGTTTCCCGTCAGTCCGCCCAGCACCGAGGTCGTCGACTCCTTGACCTCGTACTCGTAGAGCGGCGGGGCGTCCGCGCCTCCCAGGAAGGCGTTGTCGATACGCTCGACGTTGCGGCGACTGTTGCTCAGCGATGCGGAGGCGAGAAGCCCAGAGTCCCGTCCGAAGAGGCGCGTGCCCTGGGACAGCACGCCGGCGTACCCGTAGTTGGGCGCCGCCTCCTTGCGGCGCGGGCGTCCATGTGTTCTGAAGGACTGGCCCATCTCCGCAAGTTCCTGGGTCGTGAAGTTCTGGGTGCTGATTCGCCGGTCCCGGCCCAGCTTCTCGACCATGTCGGGCAGGGAGCGGGTGCCGTCGTCGATGCCCAGGAAGTCGTACTTGCCGCCGTCGTAGGTCATGAAGGGCGTCGCCGGTGGTCCCCTCCGCGGAGCCGATGGAAAGGCTCTGCCGCAACGCGTGGGTGGTCGCGAGAATCGCGGGTGTTGATGTTGATGACGCTTCCGCCGAAATCCCCGTCCATGTCCGGCGAATAGGTCTTCTGCACGACCATGTTGTCGATCACGCCGGTGGGGAAGATATCGAGGGGCACCACCCGCTTGTTCGGCTCGGGCGAGCCGACGCCGGCGCCGTTGATGTTGGTCGCGCTGTAGCGCTCGCCGAGTCCTCGCACGAAGACGTATCGGCCGTCCACCACCGAGACGCCGGTCACCCGCTGCATGGCCTCGGCGGCGTTTCCATCGGTGGTGTCGCGCCATCTCCTGCGAGGTGACGGCGTCGGCTACCGTCGACACCCTTGCGCAGGGAGGAGATCATCGACCCTTCCGCGCTGCGGATGACGGTCGCCTCCACCTTGACCGTCGCCACCTGCATCCCTCCGGCGCTGAGCGCGATGTCAGGGCGGTCGTCGGCCGGCGGCGACTGCGATGTTCTGCCGAGTGATCGACTGGTAGGTGACGTAGGAGAAGACGACTCGGTAGGTGCCGGGGGCGACCTTGAGCGTGTAGCCGCCGTCGTCGCCGGTCGTGCATCCGCCGGCGGCAACACCGAGGGTGTCCCCGGGGGTGGTGCGGAAGGCGACAACGTTGGCGAAGGAAAGCGGTTGCGAGCGTCTCCGAGTCGGTGACGCGGCCGGAGAGCGGTCCCCTTGGAGGTGGCCTGGGCCTTGGGTCGGGGCCTCGCCTGGGTCTTGGTCTGCGTCTGTGCGAGCCGGGATGATCGATGCAAGAACAAGGAGCGCGACAGCCGGGAACATCCCCGCCGCCCTAACCATCAAGGAGCGCGGGTTCATCTCGTGATCTCCTTCCTTGAAGTCGCGGCGGGCTCTCCGCCGAAAAGATGTGGATGAGGCGGTTAGGAACCGCCCCATCCACCGGTCACTCCGCCGGCCCTGCCGCCTCAGAGGTGCAGACTTCTTTAAGCGGGCGGAGAACCAAGGAGCTCTCGCCTGGAACAAGTCCCCGGGTCTATCGAGAGACCACCAGCTTCCCGGTCGTCTCCCCCTCCTCGGTGCGCACGCGATAGAAGTAGAGCCCGGTCGGGCGGCTCTGCGCGTTCCAGTCCAGCTCGTGAGGCCGGCGCCCATGGGGCCGTCCGCCAGTTTCTGCACGAGCCGTCCCGCGACGTCGTAGATCTCCACGCGCACGTCCTGGTCGCGGGGGAGCGAGAAGGAGAGGCGGGTGGCGCCCACGATCGGGTTCGGGGATGCCTTCACGAGGAGCTGGCCGAAGCCGACACCCGGCTCCTGGACCGCGAGCACGTCGCAGTTGAGCAACGACGGGGCCGTCCCGGCGCAGTTCGCGAAGGTCTGCTCGTGCTCGATGTCGAGCCCGGTGCCGTGCCAGCCGGCGACGATCGAGTTGATCACCTTGCCGCCGGTGCCGCGACGGAAGTGAATGCCCTTGGCGCCGTCGATGGCCGGCCCGGTGCCCACCAGCGTCAGGTTGGCCAACATCGGGCTCGACTGGAGCGGACAATCGAAGTTGAACTCGTTGTTGTCCGCCTCGATGCCCTTGTCGATCCCGGTCAGGCCGGAGATCTGCCGGCACACGGCGAACTGCACCTTCCCGCGGAAGCCCATCTGCCAGTCGAAGTGGTCGTCCTGCCCGGCGGTCGCGACCAGGCGTAGCGCAGGGTCGCGGTGCCGCCGAACCACTCGAAGAGGTCGTCGCTGCCGGCGTGGGTCTGGATATACTCCAGGTGGTGCCCGCGCCGACCGCGTTCATGGTCAGGCAGTTCAGCTCGTTGTTGGGGGCCACCTCGAAGCCGGAGTACTCGATGCGGCAGTAGCGCAGGATCCCGCTGTTGTCGTCATCATCGTCGCCGCCGAAGATCAAGGTCGCGTCGCCTTCGCTGACGCACTTCTTGAGCGCGGTGGTCACCGCGCAATTGACGGGAGGGTTGGAGCCGTTGGGCGCGCAATTGGCCTGGGCGTTGCCCAGGATCACGACTCCGCCCCAGTCGGCCGGGGCCTGCTGGCCTTCCTGCCAGCGGGCGCCGCTCGTGAAGATGATCGGCAGGGCTCGGGTCCCTTGGGCGTCAATCGTAGCTCCCTGCCGAATCACAAGATAGGAACCCACCCCGCTTCCCAGGATCACAGTTCCCGGCTCGATGGTTAGGGTCGCGGGGGGTTCACACTGATGCGTCCCACCAGGAGGTAGTTGTTGTTGCTCGTCCAGGTGGTGTTCGCGTTGATGTCGGTGTTGACCGTCACGATCGTCTTAGTCGTGTCGATGTCGGTGCGACCGAGGCCGCCGTCCAGGTTGTAGTAGGTCCACCCGGCGGTCCAGTCGTTGGCGTCCACTCCGCCCGTGTCCTCGCCGCGCGGCGTGAGCGCCAGGACGGCACGATCAGCGTCACGCTCGCCGGCCAGGCGCAGGCGCAGACGGTGGGCCAGCTGCAGCTGGTGAATTTCGTCAATCCGGCCGGGCTCGAACCGAAGGGGCAGAACATCTTTACCGAGACCACGGCTTCGGGCACGCCGAGCACCGGCGCGCCGGGGTTGAACGGCCTCGGCGCGGTACAGCAGGGCTTCGTCGAGACGTCCAACGTCAACGTGGTCGAGGAACTCGTCTCGATGATCCAGACCCAGCGTGCCTACGAGCTCAACTCGAAGGCCATCCAGACTTCCGACCAGATGCTGCAGAAGCTCGCGCAGCTCTGAACCAGCGATCGCCGCGCGGAGTCGCCATGAAACACCTGACCCTCGCCGTCTCGGCGCTGGCGCTGGCCGGCTGCCAGGCGCTCAACAGCCCGCCGCCGGTCGACGTCGCCCAGCCGACCTCGGTGCGCCCGTTGCCGCTGGCGACGCCGGCCGTCAGCAACGGTGCGATCTTCCAGAGCGGCCAGTACCGCCCGCTGTTCGAGGACTATCGGGCCCGCCTGGTCGGCGACACGCTGACGGTGCAGATCGTCGAGGCCGTCAGTGCCAGCCAGAAGTCCAACAGTTCGGTCGACAAGAGCGGCAAGCTCGAAGCGAGCGTCACCGCGCTGCCGGACTCAAACCCAGCGCGCTCAACCGCGCCTCGGCGGCGGGCTCTTCGTCCAACACCTTCGCGGGCAAGGGCAGCACCGACACGGCGAACGACTTTCGCGGCACGATCAACGTCAGCGTGACCGAGGTGCTGCCCAACGGTCATCTGGTGATTGCCGGCGAGAAGCAGATCGGCGTCAACCACAACGTCGACGTGCTGCGCTTCTCGGGCCAGGTCGACCCGCTGATGATCCAGCCGGGCAACATCGTCGCTTCGGCGCAGATCGCCAACGTGCGCATCGAGCATCGCGGCCGCGGCCAGCAGGCCGAGGCGCAGGGAATTGGCTGGTTGTCGCGGCTCTTCTTGAACGTTGTGCCGTGATCGCCCGGTCGAGAATCGGATGACTGAACCTGTGCCGCCGACATGAACGCAACCGACCGGATGATCCGCTGGCTGGTGGGCCTTGCAGCCCTCTCGCCAGCGCCGCGCTGTGGTGGCCCCTGCCTTCGCAGGCGGCGCGCATCAAGGAAGTGGCCACCGTGCAGGGCGTGCGCAGCAACGCGCTGGTCGGCTACGGCCTGGTGATGGCGCTCGACGGCACGGGCGACCAGACGACGTCGATCCCGTTCCTGCCGCAGAGCATGATCGCGCTGCTGCAGCAGAACGGCGTCACGGTGCCGCAGGGCACGAACATGCAGCTGAAGAACGTCGCCGCGGTGATGGTGACCGCGCAACTGCCGCCCTTCGCGCAGCCCGGGCAGACGATCGACGTCACCGTCTCGTCGATGGGCAACGCGAAGTCGCTTCGCGGCGGCACGCTGATCAGCACGCCACTGCGCGGCGCCGACGGGCAGATCTACGCGATGGCCCAGGGCAATCTGGTCGTTGGCGGCGTAGGGGCGTCGGCAGGCGGCTCGAAGGTGCAGGTCAACAGCCTGAATGCCGGCCGCGTGCCGGACGGGGCGACCGTCGAGCGCAGCGTGCCGACGCCGCTGAACCAGGGCGACACGCTGCAGTTCGACCTCAGCGCGAACGATTTCAACACGGCGCGCGAAGTGGCGCGGGTGATCAACCGACGCATGGGCGACGGCGTCGCGCAGGCGCTCGATGGACGCTCGGTGCGGGTGCACATGCCCGCGTCACCCGAGGCGCGGGTGGCCTTCCTGGCCGATGTCGAGAACCTGCCGCTCGAACTTGCCGCACCGGCGGCGAAGGTCGTGCTCAATTCGCGCACCGGTTCGGTGGTGATGAACCAGGCGGTCACGCTGGCCGCCTGCGCCGTGGCGCACGGCAATCTGGCGGTGGTCATCAGCTCCACCCCCGTGATCAGCCAGCCGGGCGCATTCTCGCAGGGGCGCACGGTCGTCTCCGAGCAAGCCGACATCCAGATCCGCTCGCAGCCGGGCATGCTCGTGGAGCTGCCTGCCGGAACCAAACTGGTCGACGTTGTCAAGGCGCTCAACACGCTCGGCGCGACGCCGCAGGACCTGCTCGCGATCCTGCAGGCGATGAAGTCCGCCGGCGCGCTCAATGCAGAGATCGAGGTGATCTGATGGTCGCGCCGACGGCTTCGCCGGTCTCCATCGATGCACTGCGGTCGCGCGCAGCGGCCCGACCCGAAGGCGGCGATCAAGGAAGCCGCCAAGCAGTTCGAGGCGCTCTTCATGCAGGAGATCATGAAGAGCATGCGCCAGGCCACGCTGGCCAGCGGCATGCTGGACAACCCCGGCACGCAGCTCGGCACCGAAATGCTCGACACCCAGTTCGCCAACCAGATGACGGGCCAACGCGGCGGCCTCGGCGAAGTGATCGCGCGCCAGCTCGAGCGTCAGATGGGTCTGCCCGCCGCGCCCGCCGCGCCCGTCGCGGCGCCCCAGCGACCCGCGCAGGCGCTGTCTGCGCCGCGCAACGACGCTGCCTTCAGCCAGACGAACGGCAGTGCGCGCCAGATCGACTTCCTGCATGCCAACCAGCAGGCGGCACTTGCGGCCGAGGCCGACACGGGCATTCCCGCCGCGTTCATGATCGCCCAGGCGGCACACGAGACCGGCTGGGGCCAGCGCGAGATTCGCCAGGCCGACGGCAGCAGTGCCAACAACCTCTTCGGCATCAAGGCCGGCAGCGGCTGGAAGGGCGCCGTCGCGGAGGTCACGACGACCGAATTCGTCGACGGTCAGCCGCGCAAGCTCACCCAGCGCTTTCGCGCCTATGCGTCTGCGGCCGAGTCGTTCCGCGACTATGCGCGACTGATGAAGGACAACGGCCGCTATGCCCAGGTACTGGCCAGCGGCGGCAACGCCGAGCGTTTCGCGCAGGGCCTGCAGGCGGCGGGGTACGCCACCGACCCTGCCTACGCCGACAAGCTCGGCCGCGTGATCAACACCACCTTGCGCCTGCAGCGCGTGGTGACCTGAGCGGAAGGTCCGGGCCGTGTCTGCTTCTGTCCTCTTCTCCATCGGCACGCGTGCGATGACCGCGAGCTATGCCGCGTTGCAGACGACCGGCAACAACATCGCCAACGCCAACACGTCCGGCTACTCGCGGCAGCAGGTGGAACTCGCGACCGCCGGGGGCCAGTTCACGGGGGGCGGCTTCTTCGGCAAGGGCGTCGACGTGTCGACGGTCAGCCGCATCCACGACCGGTTCCTGACCCGTGAAGCCGCGCTGACGCAGTCGGTCGCCGAGGCCGACGGCGCCCGGCTGGCCCAGCTGCAACAGATGGAGAAGCTCTTCGGCACCGGTGAGTCGGGGCTGGGCTACCTCAGCGGGCAGTTGCTCAACTCGTTTGTCGACGTGGCGAGCCGGCCGCAGGACGCGGCGTCGCGCCAGGTGGCGCTCGGCCAGGCGGCGGACACCGCAGCGCGATTTCGTGCCACCGGCGAGCAGATCGACATTCTGCAGGCTGGCGTTGCGCAGGACTTGCAGAGCTCGGTCAAGGCCGTCAATGCGCTGGCACTGACCGTCGCTGGACTGAACGCGCAGATCGCGGCGGCGAAGGCAACGGGCCATGAGCCGAACGATCTGCTCGACCAGCGCGACAACGCGGTGGCCGAAATCGGCAAGATCATGCAGGTCACCGCCATCGAGGCCGGCGACGGCTCGCAGAACCTGTTCATCGGTGGTGGCCAGCGGCTGGTGCTCGGCGCCCAGGCTTCTTCCCTGGCGGTCATGGCCGATCCGTTCGACCCCTCGAAGGCGCATGTCGGCGTTCGCGACGTCGGTCTGGACCTGCTGGTTCCCGACAGCATGATCACCGGGGGTTCGATGGCCGGTCTGCTGCGCTTCCAGAACGAGGACCTGCGCGATGCGCGCAACTTGATCGGCCAGATGGCGGCTGCGCTGGCCGGAGCGCTCAACGCGCAGCAGCACCTCGGGCTCGACCTGACGACGCCGGCGGGTCGCCCCGGCGGCGATCTGTTTGCCGTCGGGGCGCCTCGAGTGCTGCCGGCAGCCACCAACGGTGGCACTGCGGTCGTCGGCGTCCAGACCGACGACGCGAGGCAGTTGCAGGCGAGCGACTACGAACTGCGCTTCGATGGCAGCGACTACACGCTGACGCGACTCGGCAGCCAGGAGCCACCGCGGACCTTCGCGCCTGCCGCGCTGGCCGCCGGCGTGCTGGTCGACGGCATGAAGGTCATCTTGGCCAGCGGCGCCGCCGCCGCAGGCGACCGCTTCCTGCTGCAGCCGGTGGCAGGCGCAGCGAGCGGCATGCGGCGCGTGCTCGACGATCCACGCGGCATCGCCGCCGCGTCGACGGTGACGGCCACGCTCGGCAGTGCGAACAGCGGGACGCTGACGATCCGCTCGCTCGACGTCAGGTCGCCGATCGCGGCGCCGGCGAATGCGGTCGTGAAGTTCAACCAGGATCCGGCGACTCTTGCGATCACGTACCAGATCAGCGTCGACGGTGGCAGCACGTTCGCACCCGCCCAGCCGCTCGTGCCGGGCGAGGCGATCGCGCTTGCCGACGGATCGGGCCACACGCTGTGGACGCTGTCGGTCAGCGGGACACCCGTCCACGGCGACGTGGTCCGGGTCGACCCGACCGCGTTCCCGGCCGCCAGCAACGGCAATGCGCTGGCGCTGGTCGCGCTGCGCGACGCGATGCTGGTCGGCGGCAACACGGTCACCGATGCTTGGGCAGGCGCGCTGTCGGACATCGGGGTGCGCGTGCAGAGCGCCGACGGTGCGGCCAGGCTGTCGAACTCGGTGGCGAGCGACGCGCAGGCGCGTCTGAGCGCGAACTCAGGAGTCAATCTCGACGAAGAGGCGGCCCGGCTGATCCAGTACCAGCAGAGCTACCAGGCCGCGGCGAAGATGCTGCAGGTGGCGCAATCGCTGTTCGATACGCTGCTGCAGGTCACTGCCCGCTAGAGATGACCACCCGAAGCTCACTGCGTTCGCGGCCCCCGAGCGGGCTGAGGCCGGACACGAGGGCCTGCCTGCGCAGGGCCTTGTGCCTGCCGAAGGCCCGAGCGCGTCTCGCGCGCGACGGCGCTCAGCGGGCTTGGGAACGGCCCGGCGCCCGCTGAGTTGCAGCGCCAAGCAAGCGAAGGAACATCCATGCGTGTCAGTACCGCCCATGCCTACGACGCCACGGTCGAGCGGCTCTCGCAGCGCCAGGGCGAACTCAGCGACGCCCAGCTTCGCCTCACCGCTGGCAAGCGGATTGCGCGCGCAAGCGACGATCCGATCAGTGCGGCGCGCGCCGAGCGGGCGCTGGCCAGCGTCTCGCGGGCCGGCGCGACCCTGCGCTCGGTCGACGCCAGCCGCGCTGCGATGACGCAGATCGAAGGCGCACTCGGCAATGCCGGCGACCTGCTGCAGTCCGCCCACGAGGCGATCGTGGCTGGGGGCAACGGCAGTTACGACGACAGCCAGCGCAAGTTCCTCGCAGAACAGATTCGCGGCCTGCGCAACCAACTGCTCGCGGTCGCCAACCGCACAGACGGCGCAGGTAACTACCTGTTCGGCGGGCAGGGCTCGAGCACGCCGCCGTTCCTCGATGCGGCAGGCGGCGTGCAGTACGCCGGCAGCCGCGGAGAGGCCAGCGCCGACCGCGGCGTCGGCCTTCCGATGACGATGGACGGAGCGGCGACGTGGCTGTCGGCGCCGACCGGCAACGGTGTGTTCGAGACGAGCAGCATCGCGAGCAGCGGCAACGGATGGATCGACGCAGGGCGCGTGACCGACCCGGCCGCGATCACCGGCTCGACCTATCGGCTGCAGTTCAACGTGGCGGCCGGCGTCACGACCTACAGTGTGCTCAAGGACGGCGCACCGACGGCGCTGACCGATGCCGCGTTCACCTCGGGCCAGGCGATAGAGTTCGACGGCATGGCCGTCACGGTCAGCGGCGCGCCGGCGACCGGCGACGCGTTCGAGATCGCTCCGTCGCATCCCGCGCTCAGCGTGTTCGATGCGCTCGACAAGGCAGCCGCCGACCTGGCCACGCCGACGCTCGGCTCCGGCGCGAAGGCGCAGGCGACGGCCGAGAACCTGCGCAATATCGACGCTGTGCTGGCGCACATGAGCGGCGCGCGCGCTTCGGCGGGAGAGGTCCTGAACCGGATCGACAGCACCGCCGGGCAACTCGACATGGCGATCCTGAGCGGCAAGACCGAGCGTTCGGCGGCCGAGGATCTGGACATGCCTTCGGCAATCTCCGACTTCCAGAACCGGCAGACCGGCTACGATGTAGCGCTCAAGACCTACGCGTCGGTGCAGCGGCTGTCGCTGTTCGACTACATCAATCCATGACAGGCGGCAAGCTCATCTCGTTGGAAGCCCTCCAGGAACGCGCCCGGCCAGCCCGGGAACGGCGCGGCGCCGTCCGCCGATGAGAAGTCCGGAGTCGACCCCTCTTGCGCGGGCCGAGCGCCCGGCCGCCAACGGCCGGAGGCCATTGGCCCTCGGCTGGCATGGGCGGTCTGCAGCGATTGCCTGTGTCCGGCCGCGGTTCACCAGGCCGGCCGAGGAGCTGTCTTGAACGAGGCATCGATCCTGGGGCAGGTGGTCCTGTGCTATTCGCCCGTCATAGACCGTCATCGCTCCGTCACCGCGACCCGGCTGACGGTGTTCCCGCTGCGGCCCGACGCCGAACTCGACGTGCGACAACTGCTCGACGAGGTCGTGCAGGTGTGGCCGCCCGACGGCGCCATGGTGTCGCTCAACGTGCTCAGCGAGAGCCTGCTCGGCGACTTGCTGCAGATGCCGCCGAGCGCGAACCTGATGCTCGAGGTGCCGTCGTTCATGGCGAGCGACCCGACGAAGCGGGACGCCCTGCTCGCGTTGCACGCGGCGGGCAGCGTGCTGCTGCTCAAGGGTCGCCCGGCCGAGGAACTGCCACGCGAGGTTCTGCCGTGCTTCAAGTATTCGATTGTCGACCTGGCAGACGATCGCCGCGTCCGCGAAGGGCCGGAAGGTTCGCCCCACGTGGCGAGTCGCCGCATTGCCCACGTGCAATCGGGCATTCGCACGGTGGCCGAGATGGAAGCGAGCTTCGGCCGCGGCGCCGCCGCAGTGCTGGGCTGGCCGATCAACGACGTGCTGGCGCAGCGTCCGAGCGGGGCCAAGGCGGTCGGACAGGCCGACATGCAGGTGATCGTCGAGCTGATCCACCGCGTCGACCGCGAGGAGTCGATCGACCGTCTGGAGCAGACGCTGCGGCGCGACCCGACGCTGGCCTTCAAGCTGCTGCGCTACATCAATTCGCCGGCCTTCGGGCTGCGGGTCGAGATCTCGTCTTTCGCGCACGCGATCATGATGCTCGGCCACCGCAAGCTCAAGCGCTGGCTCGCGCTGCTCCTGGTCACGGCGACGCGTGACGCGAACCTCAAGCCCGTCATGTTCGCGGCTGTCCGTCGCGGATTGTTGATGGAGGAATTGGGGCGCTCGGTCGGCGACGAGGAAATGCGCAACGAGATGTTCATCTGCGGCGTCTTCTCGCTGCTCGATAGGATGTTCCAGCAGCCCTTCGCCGAGTTGCTGAAGACCATTCCGGTGCCCGAGCCCGTCGTGCAGGCGCTGGTCGACGGCACGGGTCCCTACCACCCCTACTTCGAGCTGGTGCGGGCGGTGGAGGGCGATTCGCTGTTCGACGTGCGAGCTGCGGCCGAGAAGCTCCTGCTCGGCGTCGGAGAGATCAATCGCGCGCAACTGCGCGCCCTGGCCGCGGCGACTCAGCTGGAATGAACGCGACGGCCACCAAACCGGCCCGGGCCTGAGCGTCGTTGGTGCCCTGACGGCCGGCACGCCGAAGGCCCTGCGTACACTGTCGCGGTGAGCTCCCTGCCGACCGTCGCACGATGAAGCCACCGCAACCCGTGTCCAAAGCTTCCGCGCCATTGCCGAGGTCGGCGAAGCTGCAGCGGGCGTCGGCGGAACTCTTGACGCTCGTCTGGGACTCGCCCTTCCCGGCGCTTCTGCTGGGCCCCGACGACAAGGTGCTCGATGTGAATCCGGCATTCACCGAGTTCAGCGGCTTCGCGCGCGAGCGACTGCTCGGCGTCGACCCGATCGAGTTGCAGCCGCAGGAGGACCACGCCGGGCAGCGCGCGATCCGCGAGCGCCTGCGCGAGGATTTCCATCGCCCCGAAGTGCCACGGCTGCTCGAATCCCGCCTGATCGACGCGAGCGGGCGCGAGCGCTGGTCGCGCCAGGCGCGCCAACGTCTGCTCGGCGCGGATGGACGCACGCTCACCCTCGTGACACTGCAGGACTGCAGCGCAGAGCATGCAGCACGCGGTCGCGCCGACCGCGCGGCGCGCGAGCTCGACCTGGCTCAGATGCAGATCGGCACGATGATGGACACGGCCGGCGTCGGGCTGGCCACGTTCCAGGAGTCCACGGGCTGGCTGCCCCAGCCGCATGGCGCCGGTGTCGGCGGTGCCGACAGCCCGCCTTCCGTGGCGTTGCAGGCGGTCGGCCGCGACATCGTCGTTGCAGAGTCGCTGCCCGAATTCGAGAAGGTCCAGCACGCGCTGCGCCACACGCTTCGCGCCGAGGCGCGCTACGCGATCCGCCACCCCGAGCTCGGGCTGCGTTGGCTGCTGACACGGGTCGAGCCGGCGACACTCGCCTCCGGCAAGCGCACGACCTCGGTCGTGACGCTCGACATCACCGAGCAGCACCAGACGCAGCAGCGCAATGAACAGCTGTTGCACGAGCTGACGACGATTCTCGAGAGCGCGAGCACCGGCATCGCCTATCTGCGCGGCGATGTTCTGGTGCGCTGCAATCGGCGCTTCGAGAGCATGCTCGGCGTGCCCGAAGGCAGCGGGGCCGGACGCAGCTTGCCTGCGCTCTTCGCGCACTGGCCGCGGGCGGGCAGGATGGTCGGGCAGACGATGGCCGCGCTCGCCGATGAAGCGCTGTTCGAGACCGAGTTCGCGGTCGAGGAGGGGGCGCCGTCGGACGCCGCCGCGCGCTGGTACTCGCTGTCGGTGCGGCGGACCGGCGCGGACCCGCAGGGAGATCGAGGCGATCGCGGTGCTGGCCGACGTCACGCGTCTGAAGGAGCAGCAGCGCGAGGTGGAGATACTCGCGCGAGATCGCGAACTGATGTTCAGCCTGTCGGAGGTCGGCATCGCGTTCATTCGCGACGGCAGGGTCCAACGTGCCAACGAGGCCTTCGCGACGCTCGCCGGCTACCCGGTCGAGGACGTCTCCGAGCTGGCGTTGGAGGCGCTGTTTGCGGACCGCGCCGAGTTCATGCGCCTCTGGGCGCGCGAGGACGAACAGCTGCGCCGCCGCGGGCGCTGGAGCGGCGAGCGCCAGCTGCGCCGCCGCGACGGGCAGCTGCTGTGGGTGCAGGTGAGCAAGCGGCTCGTCGTCGACGGCGATCCGGCGGGCGGCATGATCGCCTCGTATGTGAATGTCGATGCGCGGCACCGCGCCGAGCAGGCCGTGACGCTGCAGGCCGAGCGCACGCGGGCGATACTCGACTCGGTGCTGGTGGGCATCGTCACCGTCGGCGCGCGCGGCATCGAGTGGATGAACCGTTCCGCGCGGCGCATGTTCGGCGGCGACCTGGCCGAGTTCGTCGGCCAGCCGATCGACACGGTGGCGACGTCCGACCCCGATCATCCCTTTCGCCAGACACAGTACATCAGCAGCCTGTTCGAAGGCCAGGCCGAGACCTTCGAGTGCCGCGTCAAGGCACGTGACGGGCGCGAATTCTGGGTCGTGGGCAACGTCGTCGCCACCGGTCTGGAACGCAGTGGCCGCCAGCTCACCTACGCGTTGCTCGACATCGAGCGGCGCCGCCAGGCGGAGGCGCGCAGCGAGGAGACGCAGGCCTCGCTGCAGCGCGTGATCGAGATGGCGCCGCTGGCGATTGCACTGCGCGACGCGCGCACGCTGCGGGTGCTGCAACTCAACCAGACGGCGGCCGGCATCGTCGGTCTGCCGCAGGCCGACCTGGTCGGCCGCACGCCGGAGGAGATGCACCCGGCCGAGCTGGCCGCGGCGATGCGCGCCGACATGCTGGCCGCGCTCGAGGCGGGCGCGGTGACCAAGCGCGAGTACGGCATCACGACGGGCGGTCGAGCAGCGGCTTTGGGACGCGCGCTACCTGCCGCTGGGACCGCCCGGAGAAGTGCCCGACCAGTTGCTGCTCGTCGCGACCGAGGTGACCGAGCAGCGCGCGGCACAGGAGGCGCGGCTCGAGGCCGCGATCGCGCAGCGCGAGATGCTCGTCAAGGAAGTGCACCATCGCATCAAGAACAACCTGCAGGGGGTCGCCGGCCTGCTGCAGCAGATCGCCGCGCGCAAGCCCGAGGTGGAGTCGGTGATCTCCGAGGTGGTCGGCCAGGTGCAGGCGATCGCCCAGGTCTATGGCCTGCAGGTGGGTGTCGGCGGGCCGCTGCTGCTGCGCAGCGTCGTCGAGGCCATCACCGGCTCGGTGCAGCGCACGTTCGGCCGCACGATCACGCTGGCCGTCGAAGACACGGCGACGCCGCCGTGGGCGCTGCCGGAGGCGGAGTCGATCCCGATCGCGCTGACGATCAACGAGTTGCTGACCAACGCGATCAAGCACAGTCGGGGCGATGAGCCGGGGGTGAGCTGCACGCTGGGCTGCAGCGAGACCGGCGTTCGCGATTGCGATCGCCAACCCGGGACGCTCGTGCCGGACTTCAAGCTGGCGCGCATTCCGGGGGGCGTCTCGGGGCTGGGCCTGGTGCGGGCTCTGATGCCCAGGCGCAGCGCGACGCTGAGCATCGATCAGGAGGGCGAACGCGTCGTGGCGACCCTGGAGCTCGTGCCTCCCGGCATCGGCCGCGCGGACGCGCCCTGAGCGCAGGATGATCAGCGCCGAGGGCCCGGCGCGCGGGGTTCAGCCACAATCGCCGCCATGCGGCGGGGGGACGTCCGGCGAACGGGAAGCGAGATCTGGCGTGGCGGACAAAGGGAAGATCCTGGTTGTGGACGATGACCGGCTCGTGCTGGCCACGCTGACGCACGGCCTGCTGCAGGCCGGGTACGAGGTGATCGACACGGACAACGGCGACGACGCGATCCTGTTGGCGCGCGAGCACCGTCCCGACCTGGCGCTGCTCGACATCCGCATGGAGGGCATGAGCGGCTTCGATGTTGCCGCCGTCCTTCGGGAATCGCTGCAGATTCCATTCATGTTCCTGTCGGCCTTTGCCGACGAAGACACGGCGGCGAAGGTGAAGGCGCTCGGCGCCATCGACTACCTTGTCAAGCCGCTCGAAGTGCGGCAGATCCTGCCCGCCGTCGAGGCCGCGCTTGCCACGCTGTCCCGGCAGCCGGCGTCTGCCGACGCGCGCTCCCGCACACCGCCCGAGGCGATGACGTCGGTCGTGGCGATGGCCGTCGGGGTGGTGATGCAGCGCCATGGCCTGGCCCGCGGCATGGCGCTCGACCGGCTGCAGCGCCTCGCGCTGGAGGACGGCCACAGTGTCGAGCAGGCGGCGCAGCGCGTGCTCGACGCCGCCGAGTTGCTGGCGCGCTCGGCCGCGTCCTGAGAGGCCATTCGGTGCACCCGATGGCCTCGCAGCCGCGCAGGGTGTCGCGTGTCGGGCGTTGCCGCGCCGTCACAATCTTGCCGGCCCATGACGCAGGAATGCGTGCCGCGGCAACACCATCTGTCCGCGCTGAACGACAATGCGGTTCACCAGGAGGTGGATGAGAAGATGCTGCGAGCCCGTGAACTCCGTGCAATTGCCGCCGTGCGGGAACGCACCTCCCGCGTGCCGCGCGCGCGAGGTTCGATCGCTCAGTGACGGACCTCCGGATGCCCGGCCTTCATCCGTCCGGCTTCATGCACGCGCAGGCACCGCTCAACGGCGCCCCAGGTGCCATTGCGCAGGGGTCGCCGTCGGGCGGCGGGCTCGACCCCCAGGCCCTGCAACGGTTGCGCGATCTCGACCCGACGGGAGCCGGCAGGCTGATGGAACGGGTGGCCAATGCGTTCGATACCTCGGTCGCGCGCCTGCTTCCGCAACTTCTCGCCGCACAGGCTGGCGGCGATGCAGAGGGCATCCGGCACGTGGCGCACACGCTGAAATCGTCGTCCGCGAGCATCGGCGCTGTCAAATTGTCGCGGATGTGCGCCGAAATGGAACTGCTGGCCAAGCAGGGCAAGATGGACGGCATGCATGAAAGGGTCACTGCGCTTTCCACCGAACTCGCCGCGGTGTTGCCCGTGATGAAGCTTGCGCTCGCCAATCCGCCATGAATCCCGACGACCCCCTACGCGATGCGGACATGCAGGCCCGGCCCAGGGTCCTGCTCGTCGATGACGACGAGGTGAATCTGCTGCTGACATCGCAAGCGCTGCGCGAACGCGGCTTCGACGTGAGCGTTGCGCAAAGCGGTGAGCACGCGCTGGAACTGCTGGATGATTGGCAGCCAGATGTAGCCGTGCTCGACGCGGTGATGCCGGGGCTGGACGGTTTCCAGACCTGTCGCATCTTGCGCGCGCGCAGCGGGTTCGAGGCGTTGCCGGTATTGATGCTCACCGGGCTGGACGACGACGCTTCGATTTCGCGCGCCTACGAGGCCGGCGCCACCGATTTCTTCGTCAAGTCCAACCAGTGGAGCCTGCTGGTCGGGGCGCTTGCGCCACCTGCTGCGCGCGTCGCGAACGCGGGTCGAACTCGAGCGCAGCAAGGCCAAGCTGGCGCGAGCGCAGGACTTGGCGCGCATGGGCAGTTTCGACTGGCCCCTGGGCCTCGGGATCCCGGTGTTCTCGGCAGAGTGTCTGCGTGTGCTCGGCCTGGACCCTGAGGTCCCGCTGAGTCTGCGCAAGTTGCTGCGTCTGGTTTCCGCCGATGCCCGGGGCGATCTGATGGATCTGCTGCACGACACGCTTCGCCACGCTTCGGCGCTGGTCACCGACATGCCGGTGAACTCGCCCGACAGCAAGCAGCGCATCATCCATGTGGAGGCCGAACCCGATTTCGACGAGCGTGGCCTGGCGTCGGGCTACAGCGGTTTCGTGCAGGACGTTACCGACCGCCGATTGGCCGAGGACCGTATCCGCCACCTGGCGCACTTCGACACGCTGACCGGATTGCCCAATCGCACCCAACTCAATCTGCGTGCCGAATGCGCGATAGCTCATGCTCGCCGATTGGGCCATCAGGTGGGCGTGCTTCTGGTCGATCTCGACCGCTTCAAGGTCATCAACGACACCCTTGGCCATGCCGCAGGCGATGAACTGCTGGTGGAAGTGGCTCGGCGCCTGCGTTCGAGTGTTCGCCACTCCGACAAGGAGATCGAGCTTTCGATCGATTCGATGGGTTCGCGCTCGCACCGCCTGCTCGAAGCGGTGGGCCGCTATGGCGGCGACGAGTTCATCGCGCTGCTGCCTGAAGTGATCGACGAACGCGATGCCGAAAGAGTCGCGACGCGCATTCTCGAACTGATGAAGGAGCCGATCTTCGTTGGCGGTCAGGAGTGCTTCGTCACGGTCAGCGTCGGCGTGGCGATGTTCCCGCGCGACGGCGCCTCGGCGACCGAACTGATGCGCAGCTCGGATGTGGCCATGTATGCCGCCAAGGCCCGGGGCCCGAACACTCATTCACTCTACAGCCCGGTGCTGGCGGGACGGGGACGGGAGAAGATCGAACTGGAGAGTGCGCTGCACAAGGCGATCGAGCGCGAAGAACTCGTGCTGCACTACCAGCCGAAGGTCGATGCTCGTAGCGTGCGGCTGGTGGGGGTGGAGGCGCTGATGCGCTGGCGTCGCAACGGCGTGCTGCTTCCGCCCGCGGACTTCATTCCGCTGGCCGAGGAGACCGGACTGATCGTTCCGCTCAGCAAGTGGGCGCTGCGCGAGGCGGCGCGCCAGGCGCGTCTCTGGCAGGACGGGTTCGGCTTCGCGGAGACGATCGCAGTCAATCTGCCGAACCGGATCTTCGAGCGCATCGATCTTGTGGAAACGATCCATCAGGTCGTCACTCAGTTCGGTGTGCCGCACCACGCGATCGAGCTCGAGATCACCGAGACCGGGCTGATGAAGGACTCCGGCAACGTCAACATGACCTTGCATCGACTCAACGAGATGGGCGTGGAGATCTCGATCGACGACTTCGGCACCGGCTACTCGTCTCTGGCCTACCTGACCAACATGCCGATCAGCGAGCTCAAGATCGACCGGTCGTTCATTCGTGAGCTCGGGCTGGCGCCCAAGAGCTCCGACATCGTGACGGCCATCGTCGCGCTGGCGCGGTCGCTCGGCCTGCGCGTCGTCGCCGAGGGGGTCGAGACGCTGCGCCAGATGGACGTGCTGCACCGCCTGGGATGCAGGCTGATGCAGGGCTTCCTGTTCAGCCGGCCGATCCCTGCCGAGGAGATGCAGGCCTGGTGCGAGCATGCCCTGGTCGAGCGCAAGGCGGCGTGGATTGCTGGGCGCATCGAGGAAGGCCCGGACGACGCAACGCGCGGCAAGCACCTGCGCGCCGCCGGCTTCAGGTCCGGCAACTGAGCGCCGGTCACGGCGAGCAGGTGGACCCGATGGAAGCCGACATGCACAGGGCTCCCGGCGCGGCCACCGCGCCGCCGACCGAGCTGGCAAGGGCGGCACTGCGCAGGCTCGTCGCCAGCAAGCTCGAGCCGACACCGGAGAACTACGCCCGGGCTTATCGGGCCGAGGCAGGAGAGGCGTCGACATCGTGCATTCCCGAACGTGCGCAGCCGCTGCTGGATCGGCTGCTTGGCGCAGCGTTGCCCCAGGCCGAAGCGGCAGACCGGCAGACGTTGATGCAGGCCTTGCTGGACGGGCACTGGGAGCACGCGGAGCGCGCCGTCGACGCGCTGGCCGGCGGCGAGACGCAGGCTGCGGCGCTGGCGAGCCTGATCGAGCGCATCGTCCGCGGCGTCGAGCGTGGAGGCCGCGTCTGGACCAGCGGCCGCAGGAAGGAGAGCCTGCAACGCGTGCTGGCAGGAAGCCGCATCGATTCACAGTTGCTGCAGAGGCGCCTGCCGCAGCTCGTCGCGAGCTGGGATGACGACAGTGTCGACAGCGATGCGCTGCCGCTGGGCCGCGCCGACATCGCTCCGACCCAGCTGGCAACGGCGCCTCAGGGAACAGACGCTAGACCGGACACGTGCAGTCCTGCCGCGCTGCCGGATGCGGCGCCCGCCTGGGCACGTGCCGTGGCGACCCTCGCGGCCAGCGTGCAAGTCGCGCTGCCCAAGGGCGAGGCGAGCGAGCTGCCCACCGCTCTGGCCGCGCTGGTGGGTGCCATCACCGCCGACGGCGCGACGGCGCGCAACGCCGAGGAACTGGCGCGCCTGTGCGAAAGCGCCGACCGCGTTCTGCTGCACCGTCACCACCTGCTCGAACTGCTCGGGAGCCTGTGCCTGGAGCTGACGGCCAGCCTCTCGGAGCTGGCCGAGGACGACAGCTGGGGCAAGGGCCAGCTCGACGCGATGCGCGCGACGCTCGAGGTCGGCATCACGGCCCGGGGGGTCCGCTCGGTCGGCGAGATGCTGCGCCACACCCGCGCGCACCAGGGAAGGCTGCGCGAAGAACGCGGCCGGGCGCGCGACGCGCTGAAGGCGTTGATCAACCAGATGCTGCAGGAGGTCGGCGAGCTAGGCTCGCGGACCGGGCGCTTCCAGGAGAACGTGGGACGCTATGCCGAGGTGATCGAAAGCGCTGAATCGCTCGAGAGCCTGACCGGCGTGGTCGGCGAGATGCTCGAGGAGACCCGCAGCGTGCAGGAAGCGGTCGGACAGACGCAGAAGCGCCTGCAGACGGAACATGCGCGCGTGTCCGAACTGTCCGAGCGGGTGGTCGAACTCGAGTCGGAACTGCGCCGGTTGTCGGGGGAGGTCTCGACCGATCAACTGACTCAAGTCGCCAACCGTCGTGGCCTGATTCAGGCCTTCGAGACCGCGCGGGCGCGCCTGGAGCGCGATGGCCAGCCGCTGTCGATCGGATTGCTCGACATCGACAACTTCAAGCGGCTCAACGACGAACTTGGGCACAGCGTCGGCGATGTGGCGCTGCGCTCGCTGGCCGGTGCAGTCGCCGAGTCGCTGCGACCGGACGACAAGGTGGCGCGCTTCGGCGGGGAGGAATTCGTTGTCCTGCTGCCGGCAACGCCGGTGGAAGACGGCCAGCAGATCCTGACACGCCTGCAACGCTCGCTGTCCGGCGGCCTGTTCATGCACGAGAGCAGGAGCGTGCTCGTCACTTTCTCCGCCGGCGTCACGATGTACCGGTCGGGCGAAACCCTCGAGCAGGTCCTCGAGCGTGCCGACCAGGCCCTGTACGAGGCGAAGCGCACCGGCAAGAACCGCACCTGCATCGGGTAGACGAAGAAAAGGCGGCGAGGGAAACTTCCCACGCCGCCTTGGGGTGCGTACCGGCCCTGCGGGCCGGTGCCGCGGATTACTTCTTCGGGGTGCCCTTGTCCTGACCGACGACAGACTCCTGGCCCTTCGGGATCGTGCCGGCCTTCTCGGCGGCCTTGGTCTCTTCCTTGACGGCGGCGCGGTCAGCCGTGGACGTGGGCTTCTTCGGCATGTCTTGCTTGGGCACTGCCTCCTGGCCCTTCGCGATGGTGCCGGCCTTCTCGGCGGCCTTGGTGTCAGTCTTGACAGCGTCGCGGCTGGCCTCGGTCTTGGGCTTCTTCGGCGTGCTTTGCGCCTTAGAGGAATCCGGGCCCTGTATCGAGCGTGCCGCCCCCGGCCTTCTTGGCAGCGGCCGTTTGCGCCTTGACTTCAGCGCGGGTGGGCGAGGAGGCGGGCGTCTGGGCGGAAGCGGTGACGGCGAAAGCCGAGATCAGGGCGAGCGTGAAAATGGAAGGAGCGAATTTCATGCGAATCTCCAGGTGAAAGAAGCATTGGTTGGGGCGGGTGCCATCGACTCACTGCCGATCAGCCATGCCGCTTGGATTGCATGCGCCGACCGCCGTGATGAGTAGCGTGGGTTTAACGCTTGACGTCACCACTCCGTTTACAGGGCACGCGGGATTCTACATGGTGGGCCTCGCACGCAAACTGACTGTTGTCGCGGAGCAACCAATCTGGACTGGCGGAGACGGTGAGATTCGAACTCACGGAGGAGTTACCCCCTCGGCAGTTTTCAAGACTGCTGCCTTAGACCGCTCGGCCACGTCTCCGTGCTGGCTGCCGAATTTTAGTCGTCAGTCTCGGCTGCCCGGGGATCTGCGCCTGCGGGCAGCGTATCTGGATCAGCTCGCGCCGACCCCCATCGACACGCACTGCCGTGAGCGACCCTCCCCAGACGCAGCCGGTGTCCAGCGCAAGCAATTCGGGGCGTGTCGATCAGGCCCAGTGTGGACCAGTGGCCGAAGGCGATCGGCGTGCCGGCGCTCAGCCGGCCGGGCACGCGAACCAGGGCATGAAGCCAGGCGGCGCCTCGCCGGCGCCGTCCTTGGTCTCGAATTCGAGCGACCCTTCGGCATCGCAGAAGCGAATCCGCGTCAGCGCATTGACGATGAAGCGGAGCGCTCGGCGCCGACGAGGCACGGGTTCCAGCGCGTTGGCGTATCGCCGTACATCGCACGCAGGAAGTCGCTCCGCGCACTGCCGCGCAGCGCCGCTTCGACTTCGGCCGCGAGCGCCAGCGTCGCCTCGCGGTCCCACTGCGGAGCGACACCGGCATGAACGAGCAGCCAGCCGTTGTCGACTGCGGCCAGTCGCTGCTGGCGCAGCCAGTCGAGCAGCGCGGCACGGTCGGCGGCTCCGAGAACGTCTTCCAGCGTGTCCTGGCGTTTCAGCCGCTGTGCGCCTTCGGCGACGGCAAGCAGGTGCAGGTCGTGGTTGCCGAGCAGGCAGTTCGCGGCGGCGTCGAAGGCCTTCAGCCGACGGAGGGTGGCGAGCGAATTCGGGCCGCGGTTGACCAGGTCGCCGAGCAGCCACAGGTGGTCGCGCGACGGCGAGAAGCCGATCTCGGAAAGCATGCGGTCCAGCGCATCGCAGCAGCCCTGCACGTCGCCGACGAGGTAATCCATCGCTCCGATTCTGCTACGCTCGACGGCCTCGGCCTTTCAAGGGGAATGCGCAGCGTTCGCCGGCACGGTTTGCGCACTGCATGGAACTTGCCCTTCTCGTCTTTCTGATCGTGCTCAACGGGCTGTTCGCCATGTCGGAAATGGCGCTGACCGCCAGCCGCAAGGCGCGCCTCACGGTGATGGTCGAGGCCGGCGACGCCAGGGCCCAGGCTGCCCTCGACCTGCACGACAACCCGACGAAGTTCCTGTCCGTGGTGCAGATCGGCATCACGTCGATCGGCGTGCTCAACGGCATCGTCGGCGAGGCCGCCTTCTCCGAGCCACTGGCGGCCTGGCTGGCTCGAGCCTTGAACATCAGCGCGAAGGCGGCTGGCATCAGCGCGACCGGCCTGGTGGTGATGATCATCACGATGCTGACGATCATCTTCGGCGAACTCGTTCCGAAGCGGCTCGGGCAGATGTACCCCGAGGCGGTGGCCCGCATCGTGGCGCAGCCCATGGAATGGCTGTCATGGATCGCCAGGCCGCTGGTCAAGCTGCTGTCCTGGAGCACGAACGCCACGCTTCGCCTGTTCGGCATTCACGGCGGTCCGAGCCGCAGCGTGACCGAAGAGGAGATTGCGGCCAGCCTGGAGGAGGGTCTGGACGCCGGCGTGATAGAGGCGCAGGAACACCAGATGGTGCGCAACGTGTTCCGCCTCGACGACCGGCCCGTCGGCTCGATGATGATCCCGCGCAACGAGATCGTCTGGCTCGACACCGCCGCGCCCCAGGAAGACGTGCTGCGCGTGATCGGCGCGGCCGAGCACTCGCGCTATCCGGTGTGTCGCGGCGGGTTGAACGACGTGCTGGGCATCGTTTCGGCGCAAAGTCTGCTGCAGCAGGCCCTGCGCGGCGAGCCCCTGTCGCTCGCTCACGATCTGCAGCCGGCGGTGTTCGTGCCCGAGACGCTCTCCGGCATGGAACTGCTCGAGCACTTCCGTGCCACCAGCGTGCAACTCGTGTTCGTGGTCGACGAATATGGCGAGGTGCAGGGCGTGATCACGGTGCGCGACGTGCTCGAGGCAATCACCGGAGAATTCACGACGCCGAGCGACAAGGACACCTGGGCGGTGCGGCGCGACGACGGCAGTTGGCTGTTCGACGGACTGATTCCGGTGCCCGAGATGAAGGATCGTCTGAACGTGAAGGAACTCCCCGAGGAGGACCGCGGCCGCTACAACACTCTGGCAGGGATGGTCATGCTCCTGCTCGGCCGCCTGCCGCAGACTACCGACGCGGTGGAGTGGGACGGCTGGCGCTTCGAAGTCGTCGATCTCGACGGCAAGCGTGTCGACAAGGTGCTCGTCACGCCGCTGGCGTCGCACTCGCTCGAAGGCACGCGATGAGCCGCGGCCTCAGCGACGAACGGCGTTGCCGCGTCGGCGCGCAACTGATCCAGCCACTGGGCAACCCTGTCGGGGAGTCGTGGGCGCTGCGAGGTCAGGCACAGGGGGAAGTGTGGGGGTGAAGATCGAAACTGGAGCAACACGATGAGGCAGGCGATCACCTTCCCCAAGACCGAGGGGGTCTTCAACAGGCAGGCGCACTGCGACATCCCGTCCGGGCTGTACGAGCACGAGCATGGCCGCGAAGGCTTCTTCGGCGCTGCCAGCCACACCCTGCACAGCCACAAGCCTACCGACTGGAGCACCTGGGACGGCCCGCTGCGCCCGCATTGCCTGGATCTGAACAATTTGGCCGGCGACGCCGCCTGCCCGCTCGCCGCCCATCCGGTGATGAGCAACGCCAACACGCGGGTTCGTTGGTGGCGTGCTCCGGCCGGGGCGATGCGGCACCTGGTGCGCAACGGCGACGGCGACGACCTGCTGTTCGTCCATGCCGGCGCCGGTGAACTCTTCTGCGACTATGGCCACATGGGCTTTCACGATGGCGACTACCTTCTGCTGCCGCGCGGCACCGCGTGGCGCATCGAGTCGGCGCAGCCGGTCGAAATGCTGCTGATCGAGGCCACCGACGACTATTTCCAGTTGCCGGATCGCGGCATCGTCGGCCGCCATGCGCTCTTCGACGCGGCAGTGCTCGAGACGCCGAAGATCGACGAAGCCTTCAAGGCCCAGTACAGCGACCGCGAGACCGCCGTACGCATCAAGCGGCGCGGCGCGGTGAGCACCGTGACCTTCCCGTTCAACCCGCTGGACTGCGTCGGCTGGCATGGCGACTGCGTGCCGGTCCGGCTGAACTGGCGCGACATCCGCGAGATGCTGTCCGACCGCTACCACCTCCCGCCGACCGCGCACGCCACGTTCCTGAGCAAGAGCGTCGTCATTTGCACCTTCGCGCCGCGCCCACTGGAGAGCGACCCCGGCGCGCTGAAGGTGCCGTTCTTCCACAGCAACGTCGAGTTCGACGAGTTCATCTTCTACCACCGCGGCAACTTTTTCAGCCGCGACAACATCAGCGCCGGCATGTGCACGCTGCACCCGGCGGGCTTCGCCCACGGCCCGCACCCGAAGGCCTTCGCGCTCGCCGAGGCGAGCAACAAGGGCGAGCGACGCAGCACCGACGAAGTCGCGGTGATGGTCGACACCCGTTTCGCGGTCGACCTGGCGGCAATGCCGCCGGGGGTGGAGAACCACGACTACGTCAACAGCTGGAAGCGCAAGGCCGGGGCCTGACGATGAGCGACACCACACACGAGCCCGCGCTGCGCAGCTGGGTGGCTTCCGCGAACGCCGCGGGAACCGACTTTCCGGTGCAGAACCTCCCTTACGGACGATTTCGCCGGGCCGGCAGCGGCGAGCCGTGGCGTATCGGTGTGGCCATCGGCGACCAGGTGCTCGACATCAAGCTCGCGGTCAACCAGTGCCCCTGGGCCGCGTCGGTACTGCCCTTGCTGCAGCCCCTGGCAAACGGCGATCTGGTGCCGCTGATGACGGGCGGCGCCGATGCGCGGCGTGCGGTGCGAGAGGCGCTGTCGCAGGGCTTGCGCGAAGACAGCGATCAGGGCCCGTTCCTCGAGTTGTGCCTGCTGCCGCAGGCCGAGGCCGAGATGGGCTTGCCGTGCCGCATCGGCGACTACACCGACTTCTACACAGGCATCCATCACGCGACCGCCGTCGGTACGCTGTTCCGGCCCGATCAGCCGCTACTGCCCAACTACAAGTGGGTGCCGATCGGCTATCACGGCCGAAGTTCGTCCATCTGCGTCAGTGGCCGCGACGTAGTACGCCCGCGTGGTCAGTTCCGCGTTGCCTCCGACGGGCCGCCGGAATTCGGGCTGTCGCGTCGCCTCGATTACGAACTCGAGCTCGGTGCGTTCATCGGCCGGGGCAACGAGCTCGGCAGCCCGGTGGCCATCGACGAAGCGGAGGACAGGCTGTTCGGGCTGTGCCTGCTCAACGACTGGTCGGCGCGCGACATCCAGGCGTGGGAATCCCAGCCGCTCGGTCCGTTCCTGAGCAAGAGCTTCTGCACCACCGTCTCGCCGTGGATCGTGACGATGGAGGCGCTGCAACCCTACCGTTGCGCGTGGACACGGCCGGCCGACGACCCGCAGCCGCTGCCGTACCTCGAGTCGGCCGCCAACCGCGCGCTGGGCGCGGTAGCGGTCACGCTCGAGGTCTGGTTGCAGACCGCGGCGATGCGCGAGCGCGGCGAGACGGCGGTGCGGCTGTCGCAGTCGGACTTTCGGGATGCGTACTGGACGCTGGCTCAGCTCGTGACACACCACACCAGCAATGGCTGCAACCTGTCGACAGGAGACCTCCTCGGCACCGGCACGCAGTCGGGGTCGCAGACGGGGCAGGGCGGGTCGCTGCTCGAACTTTCGCAGGGCGGCAGGCGGCCCGTCAGCCTGCCCAGCGGGGAGACGCGAACCTTCCTGCTCGATGGCGATGCCGTGACGCTGCGTGGGTATTGCCAGGGCCGGGACGGCGTGCGCATCGGCTTCGGCGACTGCACGGCGACGGTGCGAAGCGCTGCCTTGCAGGATCAACCCTGATGCGCCGGAGCATCGCAGGCGCATACCATTGGTCTTGCCATTGATCACCCAGAACCCACGGAGATGCGCTCATGAACACGATCCTCAAGCACAGCCTCGCGGCCGCCGCCACTCTGATGACGCTGTCCAGCGTCGCCCAGGAGGTCACACTGAAGGTGCACCACTTCTGGCCACCGGGCGGAATGCCGCCGAACAAGATTCTGGTTCCCTGGTGCGACAAGATCGCCGCGGAATCGAACAACCGCATGAAGTGCCAGATCTATCCGGCCATGCAACTCGGCGGCACGCCGGGCCAACTGTTCGACCAGGCGAAGGACGGCGTGGTAGATATCTCGTTCACGCTGCCGGGCTACACGGCGGGACGCTTCCCGATCATGGAAGTGTTCGAGCTTCCCTTCATCACGAGCAACGCCGAGGCCGGCTCGAAGGCCACCTGGGACTACTACGTCAAGTACGGTCAGAAGGAGTTCGCCGGCGTCAAGCCGCTCATGTTCGCGGTGCACGACGATGGCTACATCCACACCCGCGACAAGCAGGTCAAGGTGATGGCCGACCTGAAGGGCATGAAGATCCGCGCCCCGACGCGCATGACCAACAAGCTGCTGGCGTCGCTAGGCGCCACCCCGGTCGGCATGCCGTTGCCGGCGGTGGCCGATGCCGTCAGCAAGGGCACGATCGACGGCTTCCTGCTGCCGTGGGAAGTGATCCCCTCGGTGAAGCTGCACGAGATGGTGAAGTACCACTCCGAGACCGACCCTGCGCGACCGGCGCTCTATACCAGCGTGTTCGTGCTGGCGATGAATCAGGCCAAGTACGACTCGCTGCCGGCCGAACTGAAGGCCATCATCGACAGGAACAGCGGCGCCGGTCTGTCAGCGACGGCCGGCAAGGTCTGGGACGAGAGCCAGGTCGCGGGCCGCAAGCCGGCCGTGGATCGTGGCAACACGTTCTATGTAATCCCGGGTGTCGAACTGGACAACTGGGTGAAGGCTTCGGCGGGCGTGTATGACGAATGGACGGCCAACATGGACAAGGCCGGCATGAACGGCAAGCAGATGCTGCAGGACGCGCGCGACCTGCTCGCGAAGTACAGGAAGTGACGTTCTTCACGGCCGGCAGCCGCGCGAACGCGTGGCGCCGGGCGTGACTCGCCGGCGCGACCGGTGCGCACTGCATGAGGGAGAAACGATGCCACCCATCATGCGCCGCCTCGCAGTTCTTTTCGCAATTGCGGGTGGCCTGGCTGCCTGCCTCGTCGCCCTGCTCACGGTCACGAGCATCGCCGGTCGAGCAGCGATTTCCGCCCCGATCCCCGGCGACGTCGAACTCACGCAATTCGGCATCGCGCTGTCGATCGCGTTGTGCCTGCCGTGGTGCCAACTGGGCGGCAGCAACATCATCGTCGACTTCTTCACCCAGCGCGCATCGCAGACCACGCTCGGGCGACTCGACGGTCTGGGCAGCGTGCTGCTCGCTGCAATGGTCGGCGTGCTGGCCTGGCGCACGACGGTCGGCGCGTTCTCGGTGCGCAACGCGCAAGAGACGACCATGATCCTCGGCCTGCCGATGTGGTGGACCTACGCCGTGCTCGCGCCCGGTCTTGCGCTCACCGCGCTGATCGCGCTGTTTCAGGCGCGGCGTCGCTGGCACGGGCTCGATGCGCTGGTGGATCCCGCATGAATGGCACCAACGTCGGGATGATCATGTTCGGCGCGATGCTGGCGCTGATGGTGGTCCGCGTGCCGATCGCCGCGGCGATGTTCATTCCGGGTGCGGTCGGCTACTGGGTGATGACGAGCGACGTCGCGCTGCTGAACATGCTCAAGGGCTCGGCAGTGGCCAGGCTGACCGTCTACGACCTGAGCGTGATCCCGCTGTTCCTGCTGATGGGGCAGTTCGCGACGCAGGGCGGACTGAGCCGCGCGCTGTTCAGGGCGGCGGCGGCGATGGTCGGCCACATCCGCGGCGGGCTCGCGATGGCGGCGATCCTGTCGGCGGCGGCCTTCGGTGCCGTGTGCGGCTCGTCGGTCGCGACGGCGGCCACGATCACGCAGGTGGCCTATCCGGAAATGAAGGCGCACGGCTATCACGGCCGCCTGTCGACCGCGGTGCTGGCCAGCGGCGGCACGCTTGGTATCCTGATACCGCCCTCGGTGCCGCTCGTGGTGTATGCGATCCTCACTGAACAGAATATCGGCAAGCTGTTCGCCGCGGCGATGGTGCCGGGGCTGATCGCAACCCTCGGTTACCTCGCGGTCATTGCGATCTACTGTCGCGTGCGGCCCGATCTGGCCACGCCGAGCGAGCCGCTGCCCTGGAGTCAGCGAATCTCCGCGCTTTGGCGTGTCTGGCCCATCGCGCTGATCTTCGTGCTCGTCTTCGGCGGCATCTACGGCGGCATCTTCTCGCCCACGGAGGGCGCGGCCGTCGGTGCGTGCGGTACCCTCGTCATAGGATTGGCGCAGCGCGAGCTCGACCTCGAGGGAATCCAGCGGAGCTTTCTGGGAACCGCGCAGACGTCGGCGATGGTATTCATGATCTTCCTCGGCGCCGACATGATGAACTCGGCGCTGGCGTTGACGCAGATGCCGGGCCGGCTGGCCGACTGGGTGGGGCACCTTCAGGTGGCGCCGATCATGATCGTCGGCTGCATCCTGCTCTTCTACGTGATCCTCGGCTGCGTGATGGACGAGTTGTCGATGCTGCTGCTGACGATTCCGGTGATCTTCCCGACCGTGATGGCGCTCGAGCTGTGGGGCCTGACACCGGAGTTCAAGGCGATTTGGTTCGGTATCCTGGTGCTGATGACGGTGGGTATCGGGATGACTGCGCCGCCGGTGGGGCTCAACGTCTACGTCGTCAACGGCATCGCCAAGGACGTCTCGATGAACGAGACGTACAAGGGCGTCTTCCCGTTCCTCGCTAGCGATGTGTTGCGATTGCTGGCGCTGCTGTTCTTCCCGGCGCTCAGCCTCGGCCTGGTGCAGTCTCTCTTCAAGTAGCGTCGCAGTGTGCGGCGCGCGCATTCGCAGCCGCGTTGCCGAGGGCGCTCAGAATCCCGCGATCACCCAGCCGGGGAACACCGAGACCAGGGTCATCGCAGCGAGGCACGCGAGGCTGGCCGCGAACGCGAAGCCGCGTGCCTTGCCTTCAGCGGCGACGGGGGCATCCGGGCTCATGAACATGAACTGGATCACGCGCAGGTAGAAGTAGATCCCGATGTAGCTGCCGACAAGGCCGAGCACGGCGTAGGTGGTGTAGCCGGCGGCCATCACGTTCCTGAAGATCAGGAACTTGGCGACGAAACCGGGGAAGGGCGGTATGCCGGCCAGCGACAGCATGGCGATACCGATCATCAGCGCGGCGAAGGGCGAGCGATGGAAAAGGCCCTTCAGGTTGTCGAGTCGATCGCGTTCGTAGTCGTCAGCGGCGCTCGGCAGCGCGGCGAAGGCGAGCAGGTTGAGCACCCCGTATGCGAGCAGGTAGAACGCCACTGCCTGCAGCCGGCCGGCCGGGTCGCCGAGCAGCGCATAGAACAGGTAGCCGGCATGGGCGATCGAGCTGTAGGCGATCATGTTTCACCTCTCTTTGAACATTGAGGGGATGGTTGTCCATTGAACCGCCGAGGAGGGGTCCCGCGCAGCGGGATTGACGCGCGAATGCGATCGGATCGCCGACTGCTCGGCAGTTCTTGTCGTCTGGCGGTGCGGAGCCGATCGCATGAGCGGCATTGCCACCGGCTCGATCATCTTCGCGCTGCTGCTGCTGGTGGTGCGGACGCTTCAGCCATGACTGCGCTGGCCCCATGATCGTCACCCGAAGCACTCGGTCGACGATGGTGCCCTGAGCATCCGCGATCGAACAGGAACCGTTGACTTCGATTGATTCGACTCAAGCCGTTCACGCGCGACGGTGGCACAGTGGGTTGTCGCCGCCAATCGTTCAACCCGACCCGTGCAGCCGAACCACCCGCCATCGCCAGGCGCGAACCCGTCGCTACCTTGCGTGGAGAGCGTGCTGGCGCGCCACGGCGCCGATCCCCATGCACTGGTGCAGATCCTGCGCGAGCTGCAGGAGTTGCAGGCTTGGCTGCCGCGCGCCAGCCTCGCCCATGTCGCTGCAGGGCTGGGCATGACGCTGGCGCAGGTGGAGGGTGTGGCGGGCTTCTACCGCTACTTGCACACCCGGCCCGTCGGTGCCTACCGTGTTCTGTTCAGCGACAACGTTACCGACCGCATGCTTGGCAGCGAAGCGCTGATGGCCGATCTGTGCCGGCGGCTGGGCGTGGCGGCCGGCCGGCTCGGCGACGACGGCCTCGTCAGTGTGGACCGTACTTCGTGCACCGGTCTGTGCGACCAGGGGCCGGCGCTGCTGATCAATCATCACCAGGTCGTGACCCGGCTCGACGCCACCCGGGTGGCGCAGATGGCCGGGCTGATCCGCACTCGCGTGCCTTTGCCGCAATGGCCGGCACATTGGTTCGAAGTGCAGGACAACATCCGGCGCGCGGACGTGCTGCTCGGCGAGCCCGCCGCGCCCGGCGTCGCGCTGGCGGCGGCGCTGGAGCTCGGAGCCGAAGCGACGTTGGCCGAAATCAAGCGTTCCAACCTGCGCGGGCGCGGCGGCGCCGGCTTCGCTACCGGCCTCAAGTGGGACCTCTGCCGCGTGGCTCCCGGTGCCGAGCCCGTGGTGGTGTGCAACGCCGACGAAGGCGAACCGGGCACCTTCAAGGACCGCGTGCTGCTCAGCCGCAGGGCCGACGCGCTGTTCGACGGCATGACGATTGCAGCCTCCGTCGTCGGCGCGCGGCGCGGCCTGGTCTACCTGCGCGGCGAGTACCGCTTCCTGCTCGATCCGCTGCTCGGCGTGCTGCAACGCCGGCGGGCGGTGCAGCTGCTTGGGGCAAACATCCTCGGACACGTGGGCTTCGATTTCGACATCGACATCCACGTCGGTGCCGGCGCCTATGTGTGCGGCGAGGAGTCGTCGCTGATCGAATCCCTGGAAGGCAAGCGGGGCACCCCGCGCGTCCGTCCGCCGTTCCCGGTGGAGCACGGATACCTCGGCCACCCGACCATCGTCAACAACGTCGAGACCTTCTGCGCCGCCAGCCGCATCGCGCTGAAGGGCGGCGCCTGGTGGGCGGCGATCGGCACGCCGAAGTCCACCGGCACCAAGATCCACTCGGTCGCGGGTGATTGCGAGCGCCCGGGGCTGTACGAATACCCGTTCGGTACCCGCATCGGCCGCATCCTGGAAGACTGCGGCGCGCACGACACCCAAGCGGTGCAGGTCGGCGGACCTTCGGGGGTGTGCCTGTCGGCGTTCGAATTCGGCCGCCGCATCGCCTTCGAGGATGTACCGACCGCAGGCGCCTTCATGGTCTTCGACCGCAGCCGCGACATGTTCGAGGTGGCTCGCGGTTTCGCACACTTTTTCGCCCACGAGAGCTGCGGCTTCTGCACGCCGTGCCGGGTGGGCACGGCGCTGGTCGTCAAGCGGATGGACAAGCTGGCGCAGGGTCGTGGCTCGCGACACGACATCGACGTACTGTTCGAACTCGACAAGCTGATGCACACGGCCACGCACTGCGGCCTCGGCGCCACCGCCTGCAACCCGCTGCGCGACACCATCCTGAAGTTTCGCCCGGCCTACGAGAAGCACCTGAAATCGCTCTATTTCGAGCCGGGCTTCGACCTCGACGCCGAGTTGTCGATCGCGCGCCGCATGACCGGCCGTGACGACACCGCCGCGCACCTGGAGAACCCGCCGTGAGTTCCGTGGACGCGTCGACCTTCGAGCTGGACGGCGAGGACCTGTCGTTCGAGCCGGGCGACACGATCCTGCGGGCCGCAGCGCGCGCCGGGCGCTACATCCCGCACTTGTGCTGGCATGCGGACTTTTCCCCGCACGGATCGTGTCGGCTTTGCACCGTCAAGGTCAACGGCCGCGCCGGTGCGGCCTGCACCATTCGCGCAGCGGCCGGGCTGGACGTGGAAAGCAACACCAAGGAGCTCAACGCTCACCGCAAGACGCTGCTCCAGATGCTGTTCGTCGAAGGAAACCATTTCTGCCCGAGCTGCGAGAAGAGCGGCAACTGCCTGCTACAGGCCACCGCCTACGAGATGGGCATGGAGGGCCCGCACTTCGAGGAGTTCTATCCCGACCGGCCGGTGGACGCGAGCCACCCGGACATCTTGCTCGACTTCAACCGCTGCATCCTGTGCGAGCTGTGCGTGAAGGCCAGCCACGACGTCGACGGCAAGAACGTGTTCGCGATCGGCGGCCATGGCATCGCGACCCATCTGCTCGTGGACAGCGCGAGCGGGCGCCTGGCCGATACCGACATGGCACTGGGCGACCGCGCGGCGGCCATCTGCCCAGTGGGGGTGATCCTGCCCAAGCGGCGCGGTTTCGTGATCCCGATCGGCGAGCGGCGTTTCGACGCGATGCCGGTGTCCGAGCAGGCGGGAGGGGGACAGTCATGACGTTACCGGCGATGCCGCACGGGCCGCGCAAGTTCAGGGTCGCGACCGTCTCGCTGGCCGGATGCTTCGGTTGCCACATGTCGTTCCTCGACATCGACGAGCGCCTGTTCGAACTGATCAAGCACATCGAGTTCGATCGTTCGCCGCTGACCGACATCAAGGAGGTGGGTCACTGCGACATCGGACTGATCGAAGGCGGCCTGTGCAATGCAGAGAACGTGATGGTGCTGCGCGAGTTCCGCGCGCAATGCAAGACGCTCGTCGCGGTGGGTGCCTGCGCCATCACCGGTGGCCTGCCTGCGCAACGCAATCACCTCGACCTGGGCGTGGTGCTGACCGACGTATACCGCAGCCGGCACGGCCTGAGCCCCGGCAGCGGCATACCGAACGACCCCGAGCTGCCACTGCCGCTGAACAAGGTGCACCCGATCCACGAAGTGGTGCACGTCGACTACTCACTGCCCGGCTGCCCACCCTCGGCCGACGCGTTCTGGAGTTTCCTGACGGACCTGATCGCCGGACGCACGCCGCACCTCGGGCATGGCCTGATCCGCTACGACTGATGAAATGATGCCGCCACCTTCACTTCGTTCACGCTTTCGCAGGCCGCGCTGGGCCAATGGCCCAGCCCCTCGCCAGGCGCGAACAGTCCACCGGACTGTTGATGTCCGGGCTCGGCCCCCCGAGGGGGCGGTCAGCGCCCTTCGGACGGCCGGGCGGGCGCAGATATGAAATCCGCTCTCGAAACCGCCACCCATCCGGCCGGCCTGCGCCGCGTAGCCATCGACCCCGTCTCGCGCATCGAGGGCCATGGCAAGGTGACGATCCTGCTCGACGCCAACGACCGCGTGCAACAGGTACGGCTGCACATCGTCGAGTTCCGCGGCTTCGAGAAGTTCATCGAAGGCCGGCCCTACTGGGAAGTGCCGGTGATGGTGCAACGGCTGTGCGGCATCTGCCCGGTATCGCACCATCTCGCGGCGTCGAAGGCGTTCGACCGGGTCGTGGGCGCCCTGCAGGTGACGCCGTCGGCCGACAAGATCCGCAGGCTGATGCACTACGGCCAGGTGATGCAGTCGAATGCACTGCACTTCTTCCACCTGTCGTCGCCCGACCTGCTCTTCGGTTTCGACTCCGAAGTGAACCGGCGCAACATCGTCGGCGTGGCGGAGGCACACCCGGACATCGCGAGGAAGGGCGTGCTGCTGCGCAAGTTCGGTCAGGAGGTGATCCGCGCCACTGCCGGCAAGCGCGTTCACGGCACGGGCTCGGTGCCGGGAGGCGTCAACAAGCACGTGAGCCCGGAAGACCGCGCGCTGCTGCAGCGCGACCTGGCGCAAATGATCACCTGGGGGCAGGAAGCGGTAGACATCGTCAAGCAACTGCATGCACAGAACGCGGCGCTATACGACAGCTTCGCCAGCTTTCGTTCGAACATGCTGTCGCTGGTGCGAGCCGACGGCGCGCTGGACCTCTACGATGGCGTGATCAGGGCGCGCGACGCCGCGGGCAAGATCATCTTCGACGGAGCGAGCGACCAGGGCTACCTGGACCTGATCGAAGAGGAAGTCAAACCCTGGACCTACATGAAGTTTCCGTTCCTGCGCAGTCTGGGGCGCGAACAGGGCTGGTACCGGGTGGGGCCGCTCGCGCGCCTTCAGAACTGCGACTTCATTCCCAGCCCGCTGGCCGAGGCACAGCGTCGCGAGTTCATCGACTGGGGCAGGGGCGAGCCCATCCACGCGACGCTGGCCTACCACTGGGCGCGCATGGTCGAAGTGCTGCATTGCATCGAGGTGATTGCCGAACTGCTGGCCGACCCCGACATCCTGGCTGGCGAACTCGTGACGAGCGGGCAGCGTCGACGCGCGGGCGTGGGCGTGATCGAGGCGCCTCGCGGCACGCTGATCCACCACTACCAGGTTGGTGACGATGACCTGGTGACGATGTGCAACCTGATCGTCTCGACCACCCACAACAACCAGGCGATGAACGAGGCGGTTCGTTCGGTGGCGCGCGAATACCTTGACGGCCGGACGCTGACCGAGGGCCTGCTGAATCACATCGAGGTGGCGATCCGTGCGTACGACCCTTGCCTGTCGTGCGCGACGCACGCGCTGGGGCAGATGCCGCTGGACGTGACGTTGATCGGGCCCGAGGGGGACCTGATCGACCGTGTCGTCAAGTCGCAGCGCGGCGAAGTCCTGCACGAGCCAGGCCCGCGAGGCGGGTTCCCCGCGTGACGACGCAGCCTCGGCCGGTGGCGCCCCTGCTCGTGTTCGGCTGGGGCAATCCGAGCCGCGGTGACGACGCGCTGGGACCGTTGTGCGGCGCGCGTTTGAGTGCCACGCGGGAGCGAGACGCGGACGTGGAGTTCCTCGACGACTACCAATTGCAGATCGAGCACGTCCTCGACCTCGTGGGTCGCCAGCGCGTGCTGTTCATCGATGCCAGCCTGAACTGCGACGCTCCGTTCGAGGTGACGCTGGTGCACGGTGCGCGGGACGCGAGCTTCAGCACTCACGCCATGTCACCGCAGGCGTTGATGCAGGTGTTTCGCGAAATTCACGGTGAGGACCCGCCACCTTGCACGCTGCTGGCGATCCGCGGCGAGCAGTTCGAGTTGGGCGACCCGCCGAGCGCTGCAGCCATGTCGCACCTGGCGGCGGCGGTGCAATGGGCCGAAGCCTGGCTTGCAGCCGAGCGGGGACTCAGAAGGCCGCGATGACCCAGCCCGGGAAGACGGACACGACGGCCATTGCGGCGAGGCAGGCCAGGCTGGCCGCGAACGCAAAGCCGCGTGCCTTGCCTTCATCGGCGACGGGGGCATCCGGGCTCATGAACATGAACTGGATCACGCGCAGGTAGAAGTAGATCCCGATGTAGCTGCCGACGAGGCCGAGCACGGCGTAGGTGGTGTAGCCGGCGGCCATCACGTTCCTGAAGATCAGGAACTTGGCGACGAAACCGGGGAAGGGCGGTATGCCGGCCAGCGACAGCATGGCGATACCGATCATCAGCGCGGCGAAGGGCGAGCGATGGAAAAGGCCCTTCAGGTTGTCGAGTCGATCGCGTTCGTAGTCGTCAGCGGCGCTCGGCAGCGCGGCGAAGGCGAGCAGGTTGAGTACCCCGTAGGCGAGCAGGTAGAACGCCACTGCCTGCAGCCGGCCGGCCGGGTCGCCGAGCAGCGCATAGAACAGGTAGCCGGCATGGGCGATCGAGCTGTAGGCGATCATGCGGCGCAGGCTCGGCTGGCGCATCGCGGCCAGGTTGCCCCAGACGATCGATGCGAGCGGCAGTACGGCCAGCAGTTCGAGCAGCGGAGACGCAACTTTCGCAGTGCCGAACAGACGCACCGCCGCCAGCAGCACGGCGGCCTTGACGACGGTGGCCATGTAGGCCGTGACCGGCACGCTCGCGCCTTCGTAGGCGTCTGGCGCCCAGGCGTGGAAGGGCACGATTGCGCCCTTCAGGAAGAAGGCCAGGATCACCAGCACCGCCGCCGTGCGGGGCATCGTGTCGGCCGAGTCCAGCGCTTGCGTGAAGGTGGTTATCGACATGGACCCGCTGGCGCCGTACAGCAGCGACGCGCCCATCAGGAAGGTGGCGGTCGCGGTGCCGCCGAGCACGAGGTATTTCAGCGCCGCCTCGGCGCTCTGCGGCCGGCGGTAGGCGAGCAGCACGAGCACGTAGACCGGCAGCGACATGATCTCGAGCCCGAGAAACAGGGTCGGCATGCTGTCGGCCGACTGCATCAGGCACACGCCGTAGAGCGACGACAGCAGAAGCACCGCGAACTCACCGTCGGCGAATTCGTCGCGAGACATCAGCAGCACCGGCAGTGCCAGCGCGAGCACCATGGCCTTCGCGAGCAGGGTGGCCGGATCGACCGAGAAGTGCCCGGCGAACGGCGCAGCGGTGTAGCCATCGAGCGACAGGCGGGCCGCGGCCAGCGCGGCGGCGCCCACACACACCAGCGCGACGGCGAGCGAGGCCCGCTGCCAGCGGCCGGCGATCTCGAGACCGAGCAGCAGGACGATGCCGAGCAGCAACAGGTGCTCCGGCAGCATGGCGGTCAGCACGGCGTGGCTGATCATGGCTTACTCCCTGGCAGCCGCGGCGTGCTGACCAGTTGCTTGTAGGCCTTCGCGGCGAGTTCGGTCTTGCGCATCGGTTCGTCGGGGAAGAGGCCGAGGGCGAAGACGGCCACGACGATGAGGCCGAGGATCGACTTCTCGCGCCCGTTGAGGTCGGGCAGCGGATGGTGCTCGCTGTGGTGCGGCGCCTTGGCCGCGCCGTAGAGGAAGGTCAGGGCGAAGCGCAGCATGTACAGTGCCCCGAGCACCACACCGGAGACCGCCACGACCGCCAGCACCAGCGGCAAGCTGCTGATGCCCAGCACATATTGCGGCCAGGCGGCCTTGAAGGCACCGAGCAGGACCAGGAACTCACCGGTGAAGCCGCTCGTCGTCGGCAGGCCGACCGAGGCCAGCGTGAGGATCATGAAGAAGACGGAATACACGGGCAGCAGTTTCGCGAGACCGCCATAGGCCGCGAGCTCGCGCGTATGGCAGCGCTCGTAGATCATGCCGACCATCAGGAACAGTCCGCCCGCCACCAGGCCGTGGCTCACCATCTGGATTACCGCGCCCTGGATGCCGACGAGTTCGAGACTCAGCAGCCCGAGCATCACGTAGCCGAGGTGGCTGATCGACGAGTAGGCAATGATCTTCTTGATGTCGTCCTGCACCAGCGCCAGGCAGGCGCCGTAGACGATGCTGACCACGGCGAGCACCGACAGCAGCGGCGTGAACAGGTTCGTCGCGTCGGGGAAGAGCGGGAAGCCGAGCTTCATGAAACCGTAGGTCCCCATCTTCAGCAGTACGCCGGCCAGGATCACCGAGCCAGGTGTTGGCGCCTCGACGTGCGCGTCGGGCAACCAGGTGTGGAATGGAACCATCGGCACCTTGATCGCGAAGCTCAGCGCGAAGGCGGCCAGCAGCCACGACTGCACGTCCAGCGGCAGGCGCGCCTTGACGAGGTCGGCGAAGGCGAACGAGACCACGCCGGTCGTCGTCTGCAGCGAGTACACGAGGTAGATCACTGCCGCCAGCATCAGGATGCTGCCGAACGCCGTGTAGAGGAAGAACTTGATCGTCGCGTAGATGCGCCGCTCGCCGCCCCAGATGCCGATCATCAGGAACATCGGGATCAGCATCGTCTCCCAGAAGATGTAGAAGAGGAACAGGTCCTGCGCGACGAAGGCACCCATCATCGCGAACTGGATCAGGAACACCATCGCGTAGAACAGCTTCACGTCCTTGGTGATCGCGCTGAAGGCGCCGGCGACGACCAGCGGCCCGAGGAAGGCCGTCATCAAGACGAGCAGGATGTTGTAACCGTCCAGGCCGATCTGGTAGTTCACGCCCCAGCTTGCGATCCATGGCAGGCGGGTCTCGAATTGCAGCCCGGCCACGCTGCTGTCGAAGCGCGCGTAGAGCCAAGCGGTGAGCGCCAGTTGCACGATCATCACCGCGAGCGTCAGCCGGCGCGTGAAGTCGTGGTGTGCGGCGGGCGACACCAGCAACAGCGCGGCGCCGACGAGCGGCAGGAACAGCACGACGTTGAGCACGCCCGCGTCAAACATGGCGCCAACTCCAGAGCACTGCGCCGACGATGCCGATCAGCACGAACCACACATAAAGCTGCAGGCTGCCAGCCTGCACGCGACTCAGCACTCCCGCACTGCGCTGCCCCCATGCGGCAAGCCCGTTCAACGTTCCGTCGAGCAGGCTGCGGTCACCGAGGTTCAGGAAGACCCGGTCGGATACCCAGACCAGAGGCTTGCCGATCACGCGCTCGTACAACTCGTCGATGAAGTACTTGCCCGACAGCAAGCGGTGCAGCCCCGCGAAGCGAAGGCGCAGCGACTCGGCGCGGCCGGGTGCGCCGCCGAAGACGAACGCGGCGCCGGCCAGACCGGCGAGCGCCAGCGCCACCGACAACACGAGCAGCGGGGTCTCGAAGTGGTGCAGCCCTTCGTGCGTGGCGGGCAGCGGCAACTGCGGCTCGAGGAAGTGTGGCAGCGCGATGAAGCCACCCACTGCGGAGAGCACTGCTAGCAGCATCAGCACGCCCGTCATCGACAGCGGCGATTCGTGCACGTGGTGCTCGACCTCGTGTGTCATGCGTGACTTGCCGAAGAACGTGAGCCAGAGCAGCCGGAACATGTAGAAGGCGGTCATCAGCGCCGTCGCTGCGGCCACGCCCCACAGCAGCGGCGAGCCGCCGCGCGTGCTGGCGAAGGCGTACCAGAGGATCTCGTCCTTCGAGAAGAACCCGGCAAGCGGCGGGATGCCCGCGATCGCTGCCGTCGCGATCGCAAAGGTCCAGAACGTGATCGGGATGCGCTTGCGCAGCCCACCCATCTTGCGCACGTCCTGCTCGCCGCCGAGCGCATGGATCACGCTGCCGGCGCCGAGGAACAGGCAGGCCTTGAAGAAGGCGTGCGTGACGACGTGGAAGATCGCCACGCCGTAGGCGCCGACACCCAGGGCCAGGAACATGAAGCCGAGCTGTGAGACGGTCGAGTAGGCCAGCACCTTCTTGATGTCGGTCTGCACGACCGCGATGGTGGCGGCGAAGAAGGCCGTGGCCGTGCCGACCACGGCGATGACCATCGATGCCTCCGGTGTCTGCAGGTACACGCCCGACATGCGCGCCACCAGGTAGACGCCGGCCGTGACCATGGTCGCCGCATGGATCAGCGCGGACACCGGTGTCGGGCCGGCCATCGCGTCCGGGAGCCAGACATGCAACGGGATCTGCGCCGACTTGCCGGTGGCGCCGATGAACAGCAGGATGCCGACCAGCGTGGCCGGCACCACCGCCGCCGCGCCGGCGCCGAACGCGGTGTTGATGCGGTCCATGTCCAGCGTACCGAAGGCCTGGTAGAGCACGAACATGCCGAGCAGGAAGCCGGCGTCGCCGATGCGGTTCACCACAAACGCCTTCTTGCCGGCGCGTGCATTGGCGAGGTCGTCGAACCAGAAGCCGATCAGCAGGTACGAGGCCAGGCCCACGCCTTCCCAGCCGACGAAGAGCACGAGCAGCGAACGCCCGAGCACCAGCAGCAGCATGAAGAACAGGAACAGGTTCAGGTAGGCGAAGAAGCGTCCGAAGCTCTTGTCGTGCGCCATGTAGCCGACCGAGTAGATGTGGATCACCGAGCCGACGCCGGTGACGATCAGCGCCATCACCGCGGTCAGGCGGTCGAAGTAGAAGGCGATCTCGAAGTTGCTGCGGCCGATCAGCGCCCAGCGGTAGGCGATCTCGACCACCGGCACGTAGCCGCCGGTCTTGAGGTCGAGCAGCGACTTCACCGCCAGCAGGAAGGCGAGGATGGGCAGCCCGCAGCCGACCACCGTGACGAAGGTCTTGCCGACGCGGTTGCCGCCGAGTTGCGTGGCCAGCACGCCGTTCAGCAGGAAGCCGAGCAGCGGGAGCAGGACGATCAGAGTCAGCACAGCTATCCCTTCAGGTCGCTGTAGGCGTCGAGGTCCAGCGTGCGCTTGTCGCGGACGAGCAGCAGCACGATGGGAATGGCGAGCGCGATTTCCGCGGTGGCCACAACGAAGATCAGGAATACGAGCATCGCGCCCACCGCCGTTGCGGTCTGCTGAGCGAACGTCACCAGGCTCAGGTTGACCCCGTTGAGCATGAGTTCCATGCACATCAACATCACGAGCACGTTGCGCCTGACGATGACGCCGAGCAGCCCGAGAGAGAAGAGTGCCACGGCCAGGCCGAGAAGAAGCTGGGTCCTATCCATGGCGGGCCCTCCGGCTGACCTTGATGACCGCCATGGCCGCCACCACCGCTGCCACCAGCAGCACCGACGTGAGCTCGAAGTGCAGCCAGTAGTCGTTCAGGAAGGTGGCGGAGAACTTGGCGATTCCGTAGGCCGACTCGCCGAGCTTGCCGATGGGCGAAGGCAGCGCGCGCCAGATGGCGATGACGATCACGCCCAGGAGCAGCCCGAAGCCCACCAGGCCGGGCAGCAGAAGCTTCGAGTAGCGCGATCGGGCGGTTTCGCGCACCTCGAGCAGCATGATCACGTAGACCATGAAGACCATCACCGCTCCGACATAGATCAGTATCTGGAAGGCGGCGATGAAGTGCACCCCGAGCAGGCCGTAGATGCCCCCCAGGAAGAACATCGTGGAGATCAACGCCACTGCGACCCGCATCGGTTGCCGTGCCACGATCATCAGCACCGCGCCGACGAGTGCGCCCAGTCCGAACAGCAGCAGCAACAGCGTGTCGAGGCTCTGCAGCATGGTCGCCATCATTCGGCACCCCCGATCCGCCCGGCGGCGCCTGCCGCAGGGTAGGGCTTGGCGACATCGCTCTGCGGCTTCCAGGTGAGCATTTCGTCGAGCGTGAGCCACATCTGGTGCCGGTCCTCCGAAGGCAGGCCCGGTGTTTCCTTGGCCATGCGGATGGCATCCTCGGGGCAGGCCTCGACGCACAGGCCACAGAACACGCAGCGCGAGTAGTCGATTTCGAAGCGCAGCGGAAATTTCGGGTGCGCCGAGTCGGTGGGATCGAACCCGGCCTCGATCTCGATAACCTTGGCGGGGCACACCGTGGCGCACATGTTGCATGCGATGCACTGCGGCTTGCCGTCGGGACGCTGCGTCAGCACGTGCTTGCCGCGGTTCAGCGGCGCGTAGTCGAAGCGGGTTTCCTCGGGATAGTAGGTCGTCAGCGCGCCCTTCTTGCCGGTCATCCAGCGCTTCATGTTGCGCAGGAAGATGCCGCCCGTGATGAACAGGCCACGTAGGATCTCGGGCAGGTAGGCGCGCTCCCACAGCGTCAGCGTGGGTTCGTTCCAGTAGACCTTGCGCTTGTAGGACGTCTTCACTGCAGCGCTCCCTGGTGCGACCACATCAGCACAACGGTGACGGTCAGGTTGAGCAGCGCCAGCGGCAGCATGAATTTCCACGCAAACTTGAGCACCTGGTCGTAGCGGAAGCGCGGCAGCGTCCAGCGCACCAGGATCTGGAAGCTGCACACCAGCATTACCTTGACGAGGAAGACCACGAGCTGCGTCACGACGACGGCGCCGTGGCTCATCGCGAGGGTCACGCCGCCGGGCAGCGCGAAGCCGCTGTCGTTCATGTAGGGCAGGTTGTAGCCGCCGAGGAAGAGCGTCGTGAACAGCGCGCCGACGATCGCGATCTCGATGAACTCGGCGAACATGAAGAGGCCCATCTTCATCGCGCTGTATTCGGTGTAGTAGCCGGCGATGAGTTCGGACTCGGCCTCCGGCAGGTCGAACGGAATGCGCTTGTTTTCGGCGATGGCCGCGGTCATGAAGAGCAGGGCCGCGAAAGGCTGGTAGACGACACCCCAGGCGGGCAGGAACCCGAGCACGATGCCCGACTGCTGGCGCACCATCGAACCGAGGTCGATGGTGCCGAAGATCAGGATCAGACCGAGCACCGTCAGGCCCATGACCAGTTCGTAGGAGATCATCTGCGAGCCCGCGCGCAGGCCGCCGAGCAGCGAGAACTTGTTGTCCGACGACCAGCCGGCGAGCATCGTGCCGATGATCGTCATGCCGCTGAATGCGAAGACGATCAGCAGCCCGGCGTCGAGCTGCGCGATTTGCATCGGATAGGTGCGGCCGCCGAACCACTCGGCCAGCGACGGGAACAGCCGGCCAGGGTCGAGCAGGCCGCCGAAGGGGATCACCGCGAACACCAAGAGAACCGGTGCGAACACCACCCAGGGCGCCATTGCGTACGCCATCGCATCGTAGGTGCGCGGCCGGAAGTCTTCCTTGACCAGCATCTTCAGTCCGTCGGCGATGCCGTGAAACAGGCCGAGCCACACGAGCTTGATCCGCGTGAACGGGATGCGCACGTAAGCGCGGTTGGCGCCGATGCGGTCGGCCATCACGGCCGACTGCTTGCGCTCGACCCACGTCAGCAGGGTGCCGAAGGTCATCAGTACGCCCACCGCGTAGGCGATGAAGACGAGGTAGACGATCAGGTCCTGGGTCATCGCGTTGCCCCCAGTGCGGCGAACAAGGTTTCGGCATCGACGACGCCGGCACGCTTCGCGAAGCAGGGCTCGAACGCACTCACCGTGCCCTGGAAGTTGGTGTAGTGGCCGCTGCGTTCGGTTTGCACGCTGATCGGCAGGAACACGTCGGCGTGGCCGTTCTCGGGCTGCAGGTACGAGTTGAAGTAGATGATTTTCGCGCTGGGCGGCAGCTGCGCGAAGCTGAATCCTTCGCCCCAGACGAGCACCAGATCGGTGTCCGGCGGGAACGCAGCCTGAGCATCGGCGGGCAGGGCCGGGAACAGTGCACGTGCCGCCGCACCGTTCGGGTTCTTGTCGGGCTTGATCAGCAATTCGTCCTCAATGACCTCGCCCGTTGCCGGCAGCCAGTCGGACTTCACGTGGCATGCAAAGCGCTGACCCAGCGCGGCCTTGAACGCTGCCAGTTCCTCGTTCGAGCCCCAGCTCGACACCAGCGCCACCGGCCGCTTCGCGGCGCCGATCAGCGCACGTGCGTTCGCCATTGCGGCCTGCAACTCGACAGGCCGACCCTTGTGCATCGCCTGCTCGGCGCGAGCACGTTCGAAGATCTGCGCCAGGTCGCGCCCCTTGTTGCAGATCCACGGCCCGTTGATAGCGGGGTTGTCGATCGGGGTGACGCGATCGATGCGGGCGTTCTGCTGCTGGTCGAGCGCCTTGAGCTTCCATTCGGCCTTGCGGTGCCAGATCTTGACGCCGCAGCCGCGCTCGCAGCCCGGGCAGACCGATGGCGTGGGCTCGAGGTACCAGACGCGAGCCTTGTGCAGGAAGGGGCGCGACAGCAGCGCGCCCACCGGGCAGATGTCGATCACGTTGTCGGAGTACGGGTCGTTCTCGAAGCGGCCGTCTTCCACCGGGCGGATCAACGAATGGTCGCCGCGGTTCTGGATGCCCAGCGCGTCGGTCTTCGATATCTCGCGCGTGAAGCGCACGCAGCGCGTGCACATGATGCAGCGCTCGTTGTCGAGCACGATGCGCTCCGACAGCTGGAAGTGCTTGGTGGCGTGCACCTTGGCGTCGCAGGACACGGACGGTGAGCCGTTGTACTCGTAGTGGTAGTCCTGCAGCGTGCACTCGCCCGCCTTGTCGCAGATGCCGCAGTCGACCGGGTGGTTCAGCGTGATGAACTGCAGCGTCTCCTTGCGGCGCGCACGCACCTTGTCGGAGTCGGTCAGCACCCGCATGCCATTGGTCACCGGCATGTTGCACGCGATGTCCATCCAGCCGCCGCCGTCCGCCTCGACCTCGACCATGCAGATGCGGCAGTTGCCCGGAACAGACAGGTTCGGGTGCCAGCAGAAGTAGGGGATGTAGAAGCCGTTCGCCTTCGCCGCCTGCATGACGGTCTGGTTGTCCTCGGCCTGGACCGGCTGGCCGTTGATGAAGAACTCGATCATGCCGCCACCTCGAGCCGGCCTTGCAAGCGGGAACGCTTGTGCTCGACGAAGTATTCGAACTCGTCGCGGTACTTGGCGAGGATGCCGACCGTGGCGTAGCCCGCTGCGTCGCCCATGCCGCAGATCGTCGTGCCGTCGTTGGCCTTGGAGATGCGGATCAGCTGGTCGATGTCGCCCGGCTGGCCCTGGCCGGCCACGATGCGGTCGATGATGCGGTGCATCCAGCCCATGCCTTCACGGCACGGCGTGCACTGACCGCAGGATTCGTGGTGATAGAAGCGTAGCAAGACCTGCAGCAATCGAACCATGCAGGTTCCTTCGGCGATGACGACCATGCCGCCCGAACCGACCTGCGAGCCCGCCGCCACCATCGATACGTGGTCGAAATTGAGCGATTCGATCTCCGCTGCGGTCAGTACCTTGGTCGAAATGCCTCCCGGGACGATGCACTTGAGCTTGCCGCCGCCGAGCACGCCGCCGCATTCCTCATAGATGAACTTCGAGAGCGACGAGCCGTACTCCACCTCGTATACGCCGGGCCGCGCGACATGGCCGGAGATCGATACCAGCTGCGTACCCGGGCTCTTGGCCGTGCCGACCTTGCGGAAGGCCTCGGCGCCGTGTGCGACGATGCCGGTAACGTTGGCGAGCGTCTCGACGTTGTTGATGACCGTCGGCCGCTGATACAGGCCGCGCACCGTGAGGCGCGGCGGACGGTTGCGCGGGTAGCCCTTCTTGCCTTCGATCGAGGTGATCAGCGCCGAGGCTTCGCCGCAGACATAGGAGCCGGCCCCTCGATAGATCACGATATCGCAAGAGTGCTCGCTGCCGAGGATGCGCTCGCCGAAGAACCCGGCTTCGTAGGCTTCCTCTACCGCAGCGGCCAGGCGCCGGTAGGGCAGATCGAACTCGCCGCGGATGTAGACGAAGGCATTGCGCACCTGCAGTGCATAGGACGTGATCAGCATCGACTCGAGCAGCAGGTGCGGCGCGTTCTCAAGGATCCAGCGGTCCTTAAAGGTGCCCGGCTCGCCTTCGTCGGCGTTGGCGCACAGGTAGTGCGGCTGCCCGTCGTTGAGCTTGATGACGCCCCACTTGCGGCCGGCCGGGAAGGCGGCGCCGCCGTGGCCGAGGATGCCTGAGGCCGTCACTTCCTTGGTGATCTCGTCGGGGCGCATCTGGCGCAACACGCGCTCCAGCGTGGCGTAGCCGCCGCGGGCACGGTAGTCGGCCATCGTGTGCGACGTGGCCGTGACCGGGAAGGTCATGATCAGCTTGGTGCCCGTCATTTTCCGAGCTCCTCGATCAGCGCGTCGAGCCGCGCCGGGCTCATGTTCTCGTGGTACGCCTCGTTGACCATCACCACCGGGGCGGTGCCGCAGGAGCCCAGGCACTCGACGGTCGACAGCGTGAAGCGGCCGTCTGCCGTGGTCTGGCCGGGGGTGATGCCGAGCTTGCGACTCAGATGCTCGAGCACGCCCTCGGCGCCGCGCATCGAGCACGACAGGTTATGGCAGGCCTGCAAGTGCCAGCGGCCGATCGGTGCGCGCCGGTATTGCGTGTAGTGCGCCAGCACTTCTTCGATCTGGATGCGGGGTACGGGGATGTATTCGGCCAGCTCGGCAATGTCGCTGTCGGCGACGTAGCCGCGGTCTTCCTGGATGCGGCGCAGGCAGGGCAACACCAGCGACGACTCCGTCCCCGGCGGGTAGCGCTTGCGCATGACGTCGAACTCGGGGATCAGGTGCTTCACCGGTCGCACTCCCCACCGATCATGTTGATCGAGCCGAACGTCGGCACGATGTCGGCGAGCTGGCCCCCGTTGAGCATCAGGTGCGCGCCGCCCATGTGCACGAAGCTCGGCGCCCGGCAGTGCACCTTATAGGGTGTGCCGCCCCCGGTGCTGACGAGGTAGAACCCGAGTTCGCCGTTCGGAGACTCGTGGGCGCTGTAGGCCTCGCCGGCGGGGACGTTCGGTCCGTCCATCACCAACTTGAAGTGGTTGATCAGCGATTCGATCTCCGAGTACACGAGCGGCTTCTCGGGGAAGCTGCAGCGGCGGTCGTCGACGTTGATCGGCCCGTCCGGCAGCATGTCCACCAGCTGGCGCATCATGTAGACGGACTCGTCCATCTCGCGCATGCGCACGAAGTAGCGGTCGTAGTTGTCGCCCTTGATGCCCACAGGCACGTCGAAATCGAGTTCGGCGTAGGCGAGGTAGGGGGTGTCCCTGCGCAGGTCGCGCGGCACGCCGGTTGAACGCAGGATCACGCCCGTGTAGCCGTAGCTCAGCGCATCGGTGGTGCTGATCACGCCGACATCGCGCATGCGATCGATGAAGATGCGGTTGCGGTCGACCAGCGCGTGCACGCGGGCGACGAAGTCCTCGTACTGGACGAAGATCTCCTCGAGGCGTTTCAGCCAGCCTTCGGGCAGGTCGCGCGCCAGCCCGCCGATGCGTCCATACGTGTAGGTCACGCGCGCCCCGGTGAGGGCCGCGAGGTGCTCGTACATGTAGTCGCGAATCATCACGAGGTAGAGGAACGCCGTCAGCGCGCCGAGCTCCATCAGCCCGGCCGCCACACAGGTGAGGTGGTCGACGAGGCGCGAGTATTCCGACAGCAGCGTGCGCAGGTAGCGGCAGCGCGGCGTGATCTGCACGCCCATCAGCTGCTCGACGCCGTCGCAGTAGGCGAAGTCGTTGATCAGTGCCGACACGTAGTTGAGCCGGTCCACGTAGGGAATCAGGTTGTGCCAGGTGTGGTCCTCGCACTCCTTCTCGAAACCGCGGTGCAGATAACCGCAATGGATGTCCGTGCGCAGCACGCGTTCGCCGTCGAGCTCGGCGATGATCTGCACGGTGCCGTGCGTGGCCGGGTGCGACGGGCCGATGTTGACGATGACCGAGTCGTCGCGCAGCGACTTCTCGAAGATCGAACGCACAGGGTTGGGCAGCGGCGTGTCCATGTCGCGTCTCATCAGCTGCGGTAGGGCACGAGCGGCTGCTCCTGCTGCTTTGGATAATCCTTGCGCAACGGGTGGCCGACGAAACCCTCGTAGAGCAGGATCGGGCGCAGATCGTCGTTGCCGCGGAAGCGGATGCCGTACATGTCGTGGCACTCGCGCTCCATGAACGCCGCCGAGCCGTACAGCGGCACCAGCGAATCCACACTCGGATCGTTCTCGCCGACTCGCGTCTTCAGTCGCACGCGCAGCATGTGCACGGTGGAGTAGAAGTGGTAGACGACCTCGAAGCGCGGCAACTGGCCGATCCAGTCAATCGCAGTCACGTCGAGGAAGATGTCGAAGGCGAAGTCGCGCTGAAGGCGTTGCACGGTGGGCAGCAACTCGGCGGGCTCGAGCACGAAGACGAGGATGCCGTGCGACGGCGTCGCCGGCCCGGCGGCCGGGACCAGCTCTTGCTGCAGGGTGTCGAAGATGGGAGAGGCCACGGTCAGAAGGTCTTCGTGATGATCGGGTGGCTGGAGCGTGCGATCTTGTCCTGCAGCTGCATGATGCCGTCGATCACCATCTCGGGTCGGGGCGGGCAGCCCGGAATGTAGACGTCGACCGGAACGATCTTGTCGATGCCGGGCAGCGCGGCGTAGTTCTGGTAGAAACCGCCGCTGCTGGCGCACACGCCGAAGGCCATCACCCACTTGGGCTCGCACATCTGTTCGTACACCTTCAGTAGGATCGGCGCCTGCTTGTGCGTGACGGTGCCGACGACCATCAGCAGGTCGGCTTGGCGCGGCGAGAAGCGCGGCAGCGCGGCACCGAAACGGTCGGTGTCGTAGGGCGAGGCGCTGACCGCCATGAACTCCATGGCGCAGCAGGCGGTGACGAACGGGTACGGAAAGATCGAGAACTTTCGCGCCCAGCCGATCAACTCGTCCTTGCGCGTGGTCAGGTACTCGAAAGAGGCGTCCTTGCCCGTTCTAGCAGCCGGCACGATGGGAATGGTCCGTGCGTACATGGCTACTCCGTTACCGCCTCGATCAACCGTGCCTTGTAGACGTAGAGCACGATCAGCACGAGCAGGAACATGAACACGAAGAAAGTGAAGAGCATGAAGCCGGTGAGCGGCTGCGCACCCAGGGCCCAGATGAAGAGGAAGACCGTCTCGAGGTCGAACAGGATGAAGATGATGGCGATCGCGTAGTACTTGATCGGCACCGCCTTCACGTTCAAGGTGCTGACCGGCGTCGCGCCGCACTCGAACGGCTCGAGCTTCATCGCGGAGTTCACGGGCCGCGGGCCGAGCGCGCGGTTCAGCAGCAGCGTCAGGGCGACGAATCCGAGGATCGCCACCAGGTACAGCATGAAGACGACATACGGGTTCACCGCGCCGCTCCTTCATGCCTTGAGTAAGCTGCTGCCGACGAGCGGACCTCCATGAAAGCACCGTGCACGGGCGTCACGTTCGCGCAACGCAGTTCACTCCGTCCACTCGCTTCCAGGCGCCAAGCCACGATGCTGATCCTTGCTGTTCTCGCGCCATGCCAACAAGGAGGCATCGCGTCATTCAATGGGTCGAGAGGCTAACCTTTCGCCATGGTCGCGGCTTGCGGTGGATCAAGAGTTGTTTGATGCGGTCAGTCGTGTCGCGCGCAGCGCACCTGGGCCGCCCCGCGGCAAGCCGAGGAATCCGACGCGCGCGGCGTCAGAACCTGTACAGGTAGGTCACGCCGACGAGCCCAACCGACTGGTTCGGCTGCTGAACCAGTGTCGTTGCGTCGGAGTAGGCATAGGGCGTACCGCCGTAGTCCCACATCCAGTCGTTCACGACCGAACGCTGGTAGGCGACGTTGACGCGCAGCGCGGACTTCTTGTCGATCTCGTACTTGCCGAAGAGCGTCAGCGAGGTCTGCCGAAATAGGACGTTCGGCAATCCGCCGGTGGCCGCCAGCAGCGCTACGCTCTCGGGTGGCGCGAACGCATCCAGCCCCTGCGCATACACGTTCTTGTCGTTGATGTACGAGAGGTTGCCGCCCACCTCGAGCTTGGCATCGGGCTTGCCGGTGAAGCCCAGTCCCACGCTGGTCGTCGTGTCCTGGAACGACAGGATGTAGCCGGCGAAACGCGACTGCTGGACCCGCTGACTGCCCTGAGAGACATACCCGTTCAGATGCCACGCATCCGACACGGTGTAGTCGAAGTCGGCGCTGAACATGTTCAAGCGGGCGCTCTCGACGCCCTGCCGATAGCTCGTCGGTGAGCTGAAGTCGTCGCGGCCGCCTTCGGCGAGGAACTGCAGGGCCAGCCCCTCGCTCGCCTGCCAGTTGACGGTGAGTTTCGCCTTGTCGCGCTGACGGTCCGCCAGCGTCGGCATGAAGATCGCCGCCGGACCGAACGACGCGCTCGGGTCGGTCACCGTGGTGACGCCGGCGCCGCTGTTCGGCTGCAACCAGTCGGAGCCCTTGCGCCAGCTGCTTGCGAGGCTGATCGCGCCGCTGACGTTCTCGGACATAGTGCGCCGCACCTCCGCGCGGACAGCGGTCTCGTCGGTCTTCTGTCGCAGGGCACTGACACCTTCGACCGCGCTGGTCGCGGTGAAGACACCGCGATCGATGGACTCGAAGGTCGCATCCAGGGTCCCGCGGTACTGGCTCGAGAACTGATAGGCAGCCTCGAGCCTGGCACGCGTGGTCGTCAGCGGGAGGCTCATGTTCGTGGTCGTCAACGTGTTGGGCGACGAGCCCTGGACGTTGTAGTACGCGTGCGGTGTCTTGTCGTTCTTGTCTTCGTAGCGAAGATCCGCCAATAGCGACAGCTTGGGCGTCGGGCGCGAAGTGATCCCGAGCAGAGCCAGCGTCGTACTGACCTTGCCATCCAGGCTCGTGGCGCCGGCCGGCGCGCCGCCCAGTCCCGAGGCGGCGAAGGTCTGATCCTGCGTAGCCTGCGAATAGCCGAGCTTGAACTTGAGCTGCGTCGTTGGCGCCAGCGCGTAATTGCCCGTGAAGTCGAAGAACTGCGCCTGGTTGTCGGGCGGCAGCGCGAGCGGGTTGTTCAGGATATCCTGCAGCCCGGTGTTCAATGGCAACAGGCTGCCCACCGGGTTGTTCAGGCTTGCGGGAACGTTCGGGGTGAGGACCGTGTTCGAGTTCTTGTAGAACGAACCGTAATAACCCAGGCTCAGGTGCAGCTTCTCGTCGCCATAGCTGATTCGTGCGTCGACCTGCGTTGTGTTCGAGTTGATGGGCTCGGCCAACATCAACACGGCCGAGCCGGTGTTGCCACCGGTGGCGCCCAGGCATCCCGGCGCCACCGCCGAGGGGCAGGTGAAGCCGTTACCGAACGCGCGCGAGCCGTCGCGGTCCTCGCTTTTCAGGTTGATCTCGAAATTGACTGCCGGCGTCACGGCCTTCCAGAAACCGACCCCGAGGCTCGTCCGGTTGACCTTCAGGTCGGCGTCCGAGCCGGTGCCGACGCCGCCTGGCAGCACCGCCACCTGCGGCGTCGTCGTGCCGAAGCCGAGCATCCCGGTGTTGACGGTGTACGGATCGTAGTGAACCTGCTCGTTGTAGTCGGCGACGAGCTTCCAGTTGCCTTGCGTCTTCCATGCCAGCCCCATTTCGCGCGTCTCGAGCAGCAGGTTGCTGCCGGTGACGAGCAGGGAGTTGCCGGCCGCCGTGTCGCGCCGAGCGTAGTCGAAGTCGAGGATGCCGGCCGCATTGCCGACGTTACGCAGGCCGTTGTACTGGCCGAACTGCGCGCGGTCGGAGTTGCTGCCGCTGATCCCGTTCAGACCGATGCTCACAGAGCCCTCTGAAACGACGCCTGTGTCGCTCGCCGGCGCGGAGGGCGCTGCAGCGTCGCCTGCCGGTGCCTTGGTCTCGGCGCTCTGCGCGAAAGTCGGGCCGTAGGCCGCGAGAAGCGCCAGGGCAAGGACGGTAGGACGGGCGCTGAAATGCCTCACCAAGCTGGTCATCGCGTCTCTCCCCATTCTTCAGCGATACAGGAACTGCGGCGTCGGGTTGGTGGCCGACGGATTATTCGACCCGTGCACCTGCGTATGGCAGTTGCTGCAGCTGCGCCCCTGCCAGATGTTCACGACGTTCTTGCCGCTCGACGTTCCGGTGACGGCCGGAGCGACCTGGCCCGGCGCTGCAGGGGCGAACACGCCAGGCTGGCCTCCAACGGCGCCGACGCCGCCGGCAACGTGCGGCGTGTGGCACTGCTGGCAGAGCAAGGGCGGGCGGGCGACGAGCATCGCCGGGATCGTGCTGCCATGCGGGTTGTGGCAGGTCGCGCAGTTCTCGGTGACCGGCTGGTGCGGATGCGCGAACGGACCGCGCTTTTCGGCGTGGCAGCTGTAGCAGGTGTCGTTGACCGTGTCCTTCTTGACGAGGCGGGGCCCTGCCGATCCGTGCGGGTTGTGGCAATCGGAACAAATCACCTTGCCTTCCTGGATCGGATGCCGCGACGGCCGGTTCGCCTGAACGCGCTGCTCCTTGTGGCAGGTGTAGCAGACCTCGGGCTGCGTGGTCCTGCCTCGCACCTTGTCGGTGTTGCTGTGAATCTTGTGGCAGGAATTGCACGCGACATCCACGGTCGGGTGCTGGCTGCCGGCCCACAGCGCGATCTTCGGGGTGTTCTTGTGGCAGCTCATGCAGGCTGCGCTGCGCTCGGCTGCCGGTGAAATGGAATCCCCGACAAACAGCCGATCAGGCTTGCCCTGCTTCTTCCCCTTTTCCTTCTTGGCGTGTGACTCGCTAGTGCCATGGCAGGAGATGCAGTCCGGCGTTCGCTTGTCGGTGGCCACCGCATGCGCCGAGCGGCTCATGTCGGGCAGGTCGTCGTGGCACTCGACGCAGACCGCTGCCCCCTTCGCCTCGTCGGCGCCCCATGCGGGTGTCAGCACTGCCCCAAGGAGAAAGGCGACGACCGCCGCTAAACGCTTGATCTGCATTCGAAGCCCCTCAGGGACAGGTCTGAACAATCGACTCTTCGCCGAGGCCCGAGGTCGACGAAGGACAGGAGCACCGGCGAGAGCCCATGCATTTCGGTGGCCACGCCGGCGTCTAGCGCAGGCCGTGGACGCGGTCCACACCCATGAACAGGCCGACCGCGTGGCAGTCGGCACAGGTCTCCTGCGGCCACTGGTTCTGCGGCAGATTGCCGAAGGTCGCGTTGCCGAACGACGCGACGTGCGCCTGGGCAGTCGGCGAATCGTGGCACGCCGTGCAGCTCGCGGCCTTGGGCGATATCACGTTCCAGGTCCACGGGTCTGTCAACGCCGTCGCGCCCCCGAAGACGGCTGGGCCCGCCGCAGCATCACCGAATTTCAGGACTGTCGAGCCCAAGGTGCCCCAGTCGGTCTGGTACGAGTTGTTCACGTGGCAGGCATTGCAGTTGAGGCCCGGCGCCGGCCAGAACACCTCGGCCGCGAAGTCCGTGACACCGGGTGCCAGTGTCAGCGCGGGATCGCAACCCGCGGCCTTCGACGCAGTCAGGTTGGCTGCGTTGCAGAACGAACCGACTGCCGCGTTGCCATGCGTGAACGGAGACGTGCGCTTCGAATTGCCATGGAGTCCGTGAATCATGCGCTTGAACTGGTACGACTCGTTGAGTTGCTGGCCGCTGGTCGCGACCGTCGACGACACCCGGTTCGGGTCGTGGCAGATCACGCAGCCCTCGACCGTGACGCGAGCCCCGCTGTGGAACGCGTTGGGCAGCGTGTTCGAGCCCGAGGCGCTGCCGAGCGCGACGTGGCAGACGTTGCACTTCTCGTTGGAGACGATGCTGCGGCGAGGCTGCAGGGTGCCGCTGAGTGCGAGTTCGGTAGAGGTGTGCTGCACGACCGTGTTGACGAGCGTGGTCGGCACCACCGGCGGCCGCGGATTGGCGGTAGACATCGCCTGCAGCTTCGGCTCCTTGATCTGGCCGACGCTCGCGACCAACGCGGTTCCGAACGCAACGGCGGTGGCCGTGTCGTCGGGCAGCGGGATGGCCACCGTGTAGTGGTTGCTGCCGTCGTTCGTTCCCTTGTAGGCGTAGGCATTCGCGCCGTTGCCGCCGTTGTTGTAGGCGGAGAACTCGGTGACCGCGGTCGACTGGCCGACCATGTTCTGGTAGCCGAGGTAGAAGCGCAGGTTTCCGAACTTCGTCGTGTTCGAACAGACGGGTGCTGCTGCCGATCCCGCGCAGTCGGATGTCAGCAGGTTGTAGGTCTTGTCGCCATCGGTCGGGTTCGAGAGGAAGTACTTGACCGTCACGCTGCGGCCCTTGTGGTCGGCCGTGTCGTTGAACGCGACGCTCTCGATGTTCATCTTGTACAACGCCTTGTTCGCTTCGGTCTGTGGCCAGTGGACCGTGTCGGACCCGAGGCTGGTGCCCTCCGTGTGGCAACCGAGGCACTGCCTGTTCGCCAGGTCCTTCGCGCTCTGCCCAGGCGGCACGAAGGCCTTGTGCGTCGTTTCCCACGGTGAGCCGACATTGTTGGCGTGGCAGGTCAGGCAGGCCTCTTGCGAGGGCACGGACTTCCAGTTGTCGCCCTGCGGCGTGGCCGGGTTCGCCGCCGTGTGGCAGGTGGCGCAGTTGCGCAGATCCTGCGGGAAGCCGACCTCCGAGAAGTCGGTCGTGCGCACCGTGTAGTGCTCGCCCCCGGTGGTGATCTGGCTCGCCAGCAGCCTGGCGGAGTGGATGCTGTGCACCATCGTCGACAGCGTGAGCACGTTGCCGCTGTTCGGATCGATCGTGCCGGGGTTGTGGCAGGTCACGCAGTACTGGACGTCGACGCGACCGCCGCCGTGCACGGCAAGCTTCTCGTGGCAGGTGTTGCACTGCTGCACGTCGGCCATCAAGTGATCCTGCGTGGCCGGAGTGGTGAGCACCACCGAATTGCCGTTGGCGTCGAAGGTGAAGTCGAAATACGGATTGACGCGAACCACTTCGCCGGCCGCATTGGTGTATCTGAGCTGTACGGCGACACGATGCGTCCGCCCCGGCTCGAAGATCACGCCATGGGTCTGGGCGGGGTCGGTGATGTCGGTCGTGAAAGCGTAGGTGTAGTAGCCGTCGGCGTTGTAGGTGAGCTGGGTCGCGAGCAGTGAAGGGTCGGTCTGCTTGGGATCGGTGTAGGCGGTCGTGGTCTCGGCGTACGCGGGGTTGTCCAGCGTCGCCTGAACGGCCGGCGTGTAGGTCTGACCCGGAACCGCCGTTGCCGCCTTTCTTGTGCGGTGCGTGTAGCTCTGCCACTGGTCGGGATTTCCGTTGGTGCCCGGAACCAGCTTGGCGATGATCACGCTCACATCCGCGATCGTCAGGCCGGTCTTCACCGCGCCATCGGAGAACACCGTGAAATTCACCTTGGGCGTGCTCTTCACCGTTACCGCCGGCACACCGGCACCCTGCAGCACCGTGAACGGCGCGAACGGGTTGATCGAGCTGTCGTTCGCCGGCACCGCAGCGGCAGCATTGATCGCGGGCGAGGCCGCTGCAGTCGGGGGCGTCGAGTCCGAACCGGAGTCGCTTCCGCAACCTGCCAGCGCAGCCAGCACCAAGGCAGCTGCGCCCCACACGGCATACGAACACTTCATACGTTACTCCGTCGTTTCTCGGAACACACCGCTGGCCGAGCCCGTGCTTCTTATGCGCAGGTTGCGGGCGATTGTATTGGCCCAGGCACGGCAGAGCCAAGCAGTCAATGCCCGGCCGATGCTGCCGGTTGCATCAGCCGGTCGGTGTAGGCGATCGCCATCGCCGAGAACAGAAATGTGATGTGGATCGCCGTCTGCGCGATCAGCACCTTCTCGCCATACGCCTCCGCGTTGATGAAGGTCTTGAGCAGGTGAATCGAACTGATGCCGATGATGGCCGTCGCCAGTTTGACTTTCAGAACCGACGCGTTGACATGGCTCAGCCATTCGGGCTGATCGGGATGTCCTTCCAGGTTCATCCGCGATACGAAGGTCTCATACCCGCCGACGATCACCATGATCAGCAGGTTCGAGATCATCACCACGTCGATCAGTCCGAGCACCACCAGCATGATCAAAGTTTCGTTGAACGCCCCTGCCACGCCGCGGTAGCCGACGCTGGAAACGAGGATTTCGACCGCCTGCTTGTTGCCGAACGCGGCCTCGATCAGGTGCGTCAGCTCGACCCAGAAGTGGAAGACGTAGACGCATTGCGCCAGGATCAGGCCGACGTACAGCGGCACCTGCAGCCAGCGGGTCATGAAGATGAGGCGAGGCAGGGGGCGCATCCTGGGCTTCGACTGGATCGCGCTGGGCTCGGAGGGCTGGGACATGCGGTGGTTCAGGCAAGTGGCTGCGTGGCGCAGCGGATTGTAGGTGGCCGCCCCGGGCCGGTGCCGGCCCGCGACGTTGCAAAGTAAGGCGTTCGTAAGAGCGCGCGCCTAAGGTGTCGGCAAGAACCGCAGCCCCCAAAGGAGACAAGCATGGCATCGACCGAGACCTCCCACGTTCCCTTCGAGCTCAAGCTCTACCCGCCGCCTGCATCTGCCGTGCAGGGAGCGCACGTGTCGGGCATGGCCGCCTACCAGAAGCTCTGCGCCGAGGCCGAGGCCGACTACGCCGGCTACTGGGCGCGCCTGGCGCGCGAGTTCGTCGCCTGGAAGACGCCGTTCACGAAGGTGCTCGACGAGAGCAAGGCGCCGTTCTTCAAGTGGTTCGAGGACGGCACGCTCAATGTCTCGTACAACTGCCTCGATCGCCAGGTCGAGGCAGGCCTCGGAGACAAGGTCGCGATCATCTTCGAGGCCGATGATGGCAAGGTCACCCGCGTCACCTACAGCGAGCTGCTGGCGCGCACGTGCCGCCTCGCCAATGCTCTGAAGGCGCGCGGCGTCAAGAAGGGCGACCGCGTCGTCATCTACATGTCGATGTCGGTCGAGGGCGTGACCGCGATGCAGGCTTGCGCGCGCATCGGCGCGACGCACTCGGTCGTCTTCGGTGGCTTCTCGGCGCAGAGCCTGCGCGACCGCATCAGCGACGCCGGCGCGGTGATGGTGATCACCGCCGACGAGCAGCTTCGCGGCGGCAAGCAGTTGCCACTCAAGGCCATCGTCGACGAAGCGCTTGCGCTCGACGGCTGCGAGAGCATCAAGGACGTGATCGTCTACCAGCGAACGGGTGGCAAGGTCGCCTGGCACGCGCCGCGCGACCAGTGGCTGCATGAAGTCACCGCCAACCAGCCGGCGACGTGCGAGCCCGAATGGGTGGGCGCAGAGCACCCGCTGTTCCTGCTCTACACCTCGGGATCGACCGGCAAGCCCAAGGGCGTGCAGCACAGCAGCGGGGGCTACCTGTTGTTTGCGGCGCTGACGATGAAGTGGACCTTCGACCTCAAGCCCGACGACATCTTCTGGTGCACCGCCGACATCGGCTGGGTGACGGGCCACTCGTACATCGCTTACGGCCCGCTGGCGCTGGGCGGCACCGAGATCGTGTTCGAGGGCGTGCCCACCTATCCCGACGCCGGGCGCTTTTGGAAGATGATCCAGGACCACAAGGTCACGATCTTCTATACCGCACCGACGGCTATCCGCTCGCTGATCAAGGCGGCCGAAGGGACCGCCAGTGCGCATCCGCGCAACTACGACCTGACGAGCCTGCGCATCCTCGGCACGGTGGGCGAGCCGATCAACCCCGCCGCGTGGGAGTGGTATCACAAGAACATCGGCGGCGGCCGCTGCCCGATCGTCGATACCTTCTGGCAGACCGAGACCGGCGGCCACATGATCACCCCGCTGCCCGGGGCGACGCCGCTGATTCCGGGTTCGTGCACCTTGCCCTTCCCGGGCATCCAGGCGGCCGTCGTCGACGAGACTGGCAAGGAAGTGCCCTGGGGGCAGGGCGGCATCCTGGTCGTCAAGCGCCCCTGGCCGAGCATGATCCGCACCATCTGGGGCGACCCCGAGCGCTACCGCAAGAGCTACTACCCGGACGACTTCAAGGGCAAGTACTACCTCGCCGGCGACGGTGCGATCCGCGACGCGAAGACAGGCTACTTCACGATCACCGGGCGCATCGACGACGTGCTCAACGTTTCCGGCCACCGCATGGGCACGATGGAGATCGAAAGTGCGCTGGTCGCCAACCCCATCGTCGCCGAAGCGGCGGTGGTGGGCCGCCCCGACGACACGACCGGCGAGGCCATCTGCGCGTTCGTCGTCCTCAAGCGAACCCGCCCGACCGGCGACGAGGCCAAGGCGATCGCCAAGGAATTGCGCGAGTGGGTGGGCAAGGAAATCGGCCCGATCGCCAAGCCGAAGGACATCCGATTCGGCGACAACCTCCCGAAGACGCGCAGCGGCAAGATCATGCGCCGCCTGCTGCGATCGGTGGCCAAGGGCGAGACGATTACCCAGGACACGCGTACGCTGGAGAATCCGGCGATCCTGGATCAGCTCGCGCAAGCGAACTGATCCCGCGGCGAAGCCGCGGCGCCGGGACGGCGCTCGCCGGATTCCGGCGCAGGCTAACTTCCGCGCGAGCGGAAGTTGAGGCGCGAAGCGCCGGCCGAAGCCACAACCCGGCGCCAGTGGATCAACTCGCGCAGGCGAACTGATCAACCGCCGTCGAAGCGGCCGTGCCGGCCGGAACCCTGCGCGAAGCGCGTTGCGCCTTCGGCGGCCTCGCCCGACCGCAGGGTCGACAGACCGAGCGCGAATTCTGCGCCAAGGCTTCGCGTAGCGGCAGGCCGTGCTGGGCGAGCACGCTGGCGCGGTCGTTGCGCAGGCACTGCTGCGGGAAGCCTGCGATCTGCTCGGCGAGTTCGAGCGCACGCGGAGCGCCTGACCGGCAGGCACCTTGCGATTCGCCAGCCCGATGGCCAGTGCCTCGCTGGCGTCTACGGACGGCCGGTCAGGATCAGGTCGAGTGCGCGGCTCTGTCCGATCAGGCGCGGTAGACGCACGGTGCCGCCGTCGATCAGCGGGACGCCCCAACGGCGGCAGTAGACGCCGAACACGGCCGTCTCGTCGACGACGCGCAGGTCGCACCAGAGGGCGAGTTCCAGGCCCCCCGCCACGGCCGATCCCGCAATGGCCGCGATCACCGGCTTGGCGAGCTGCAATCTCGACGGACCCATCGGCGCCATGGCATTCATGTCACCGTCGAGCGGCAGTGCCAGTTCGTTGCCGGCAAAGCCCGCCGCCACAGCCCTAAGGTCGGCGCCGGCGCAGAAGTGCCCGCCGGCCCCGGTGAACACCGCGGCGCGCGCATCGGGATCGGCGTCGAAGGCGAGGAAGGCCTCGGCGAGAAGGCGCGACGTAGGGCCGTCGACCGCATTGCGCACCTGCGGCCGGTTGATGGTGATGGTCCAGACGGGACCCGCACGGTCGATCAGTACCTTGTCCATGACTGCGCTCCTGCCGCTGCCAACTTCGCGCCGCTGGCCGACAAATGAGGCGGACCCCCTTCGCCCGGCACATCGGGCAATCCACGCCAGAGATCGGCGGCATCACGGGTTTCCACGCTCACACGCCGGCAACGGCTTCGCTACAAAGCACCACCTTGCATTGCCTGCCTGCGGATCGAGAATAGCAAGGCTTCGGCAGCGTCGCGACATCAGTCCAACCCAGAGACAGCAGCTTGCAGTTCGTGCAGATCATCATCAGCGGCATGGCGCAGGGCTGTATCTACGGCCTGATCGCGCTCGGCTTCGTGCTGATCTACAAGGCCACCGAGACGGTGACCTTCGCGCAGGGCGACCTGATGATGGTCGGCGCCTTCATCGGCCTGGCCTGCATGACCTTCATGGGCTTTCCGTACTGGCTCGCGGTGCCGGCGGCTATCGCCGGCATGGCACTGCTGGGCTTCGCCACCGAGCGTGTCGTGATCCGCCCGATCCTCGGTGAGCCGGCATTCTCGATCGTGATGCTCACGGTGGGCATCGGCTACGTGGCGCGAGGGCTGATCACGATGATCCCCGGCATCGGCACCGAGACGCATGCGCTGCCGGTGCCGTACAAGGACATCGCGTTCAGGTTCTGGGGGCTGGTGCTCGCCGCCGAGCAACTGGTCATCATCGGCACCACCGCGCTGCTGTGCGTGCTGCTGTTCGTGCTGTTCCGCTACAGCCGCGATCGGCGTGGCGATGCAGGCCGCGTCGCAGAACCAGATCGCCGCCTACTACATGGGCATCCCGGTGAAGAAGCTGAACTCGCTGGTGTGGGCGCTGGCCGCGATGGTGGCCGCCGTTGCCGGGCTGCTGCTGGCGCCGATCACCTTCGTCCACGCCAACATGGGGTTCATCGGGCTGAAGGCGTTTCCGGCTGCCGTGGTGGGCGGCTTCGGCAGCCTGCCCGGCGCGATCGTCGGCGGGCTGGTGATCGGCGTCGTCGAATCGCTGTCCGGGCTTCTACCTGCCCGAAGGCTTCAAGGACATCGCCGCCTACGTCGTCGTGCTGATCATGCTGATGGTGCAAGCCCGAACGGCCTGTTCGGCGAGCGCCTGCGCAAGAAAGTCTGAGGCCCGACTTCGATGCGCTTCATCTTCAAGACCAGCTACGACCAGGACATCGATCTCGCCAAGCACGGCGGGCATCGCTTCTGGTACTCGCTGCTGCTGGTCGCGCTGCTGGTCGCGCCCTGGGTGGTGCCCGAATACTGGCTGTCGCAGCTGACCTTCATCCTGATCTACGGCATCGTCGGCCTCGGGCTGATGCTGCTGGCCGGCTTCACCGGGCTGTTCTCGCTCGGCCACGCGGCATTCCTGGGCGTGGGCGCCTACACCGAGGCCGTGCTCGCTGCCAAGGGCTGGCCTTTCCCGCTGTCGATGGCGTGCGCGATGGCGCTGTCGGCCGCTGTGGGCGTCGTCGTCGGCGCTGCCGGCGCTGCGCGTCAAGGGCATCTACCTGGGCATCGCGACGCTGGCGTTCGGTTTCATCGTCGAGGAGGTGTTGGCGCGCTGGGAGAGCGTGACCGGGGGCAACGCCGGGCTCGCCGTGAAGGGCGTCGCGTGCCTTCGGCTGGAGCCTCGCGTCGGCGGAAGCGTTCTACTTGCTGTGCCTGGTGCTGGCCGTGCTGTCGACGCTGGCGGTGCTGAACCTGTTGCGCTCGCCCACCGGGCGCGCTTTCGTGGCGATCCGCGACTCGGAGATCTCGGCGCAGAGCATGGGCATCCACCTCGCGCACTACAAGTCGCTGTCGTTCGCGATCTCGGCGGCGCTCGCCGGCCTGGGCGGCGCGCTGTATGCGCACAAGATCAGCTTCCTCTCGCCCGACCAGTTCAACATCCTGCAGTCGATCGACCTGCTGCTGCTGGTCGTGATCGGCGGCCTGGGTTCGGTGCACGGCGCCTTTCTCGGCGCGATCTTCCTGATCGCCATGCCGCAGCTGATCGCGCTCGGGCAAGGACCTTCTGCCCGACGCGATCGGCCAGGCGGCGGGCTTGCAGGCGCGTGGTCTACGGCGCGGTGCTGATCGCCTTCGTGCTGTTCGAGCCGATGGGGCTGTACGGGCGGTGGCTCAAGGTGCGCACCTGGCTGCAGCTCGCCCCGTTCTACCGCAAGGGCATGTTCAAGCGCCAGAAGGCGTTCCAGAAATCGGACCGGGTGAAATGAGCGTCCTCTCGCTGTCTGCCGCACTCATCTGAGCGTCCGCTTCGGTGGCGTGCTGGCCGTCGACGACGTGAGCTTCGACGTGCAGCGCGGGCGAGGTGTTCACGCTGATCGGCCCCAACGGCGCCGGCAAGACGACCGTGTTCAACCTGATCAGCCGCATCTACACGCCGACCGGCGGCGACGATCGGCTTCGACGGCAAGCCGCTGCTGAACGTGGCGCCGCACGAGGTTGCGGCGCTCGGCATCGCGCGCACCTTCCAGAACATCGAGCTGTTCGAACACGCGAGCGTGCTGCAGAACCTGCTGATCGGCCGCCACGCGCACCGAGCCAACCCGCTTCTGGCGCGAGGTGTTCTTCACGCCGTCGGTGCGCGCCGCGGAGCGCGCCACGCGCGAGAAGGTGGAGCAGGTGATCGACTTCCTCGATCTGCAGCACTACCGTGATTCGCTCGGTGGCCGGGCTGCCCTACGGCGTGCGCAAGGTGGTCGAGCTCGCGCGCGCGCTGGCCACCGAGCCGCGGCTGCTGCTGCTGGACGAACCTTCGTCCGGCCTGAACGTCGAGGAGACCGGCGACATGGCGTTCTGGATCCAGGACATCCAGGCCGACCTCGGCATCACGGTGCTGATGGTCGAGCACGACATGTCGCTGGTCTCCAAGGTGTCCGACCGCGTGCTCGCGATGAGCCAGGGCGAAATGCTCGCGCTCGGCACGCCGCACGAGGTGCAGGCGCACCCCGGCGTCATCGAAGCCTACCTCGGGACGGCCGACGACGTCGCGTCGCTGCGGCGCGAGAAGGTGCGGCGTGTCATGAGCGACGACGCGATCCTGACGCTGACCAACGTGGAGAGCGCCTACGGCCCGATCCGCGCCATCCGCGGCGTCAGCCTGCGCGTGCGCCAGGGCGAGATCGCCACCGTGCTGGGCTCCAACGGTGCCGGCAAGTCGACGATCCTGAAGACCATCTCGGGCATCATCGATCCGCGCAAGGGCACGGTCCACTTCCGCGGCGAGGACATCACGGCGCAGGACCCGGCGCACGATCGTTCAACGCGGCCTGAGCCACGTGCCCGAGGGGCGCGAGGTGTTCCCGCTGCTGTCGGTGCGCGACAACCTGATGATGGGCGCCTACACGCGGCGCGACCGCGACGCGGTGGCGCGCGACCTCGAACTGGTCTACGGCTACTTCCCGATCCTGCGGGAACGCGCATCACCAGGACGCCGGCCTGCTGTCGGGCGGGCAGCAGCAGATGCTCGCGATCTCGCGCGCGATCATGGCGGCGCCGCATCTGATCCTGCTCGACGAACCGAGCCTCGGCCTGTCGCCGCTGCTGACGCAGGAGATCTTCCAGATCGTCGTGCGCATCAACCGCGAGCGCGGCACGACACTGCTGCTCGTCGAGCAGAACGCCAACATGGCGCTCAACGTGGCCGACTACGGCTACGTGCTGGAGAACGGCCGGATCGTGATGGAAGACACCTGCGAGCGCCTGCGCGAGAAGGAGGACATCAAGGAGTTCTACCTCGGCATGAAGGAAGCCGGCGCGCGCGGCGAGCGGCGCTGGAAGAAGAAGAAGACGTGGCGATGAGTGAGTGCAATCGCATCGACGAGGGGCTGTCATGAGCAACTTGTGGGACCTGAGCCGCATCCAGCCGAACCTCGAGATCGTCGTTGCCGGGCGAGACGCTGCCCGAGCTGTTCTGGAACGCCGTGCGGCTGCGGGGCGACAAGATCTTCATGCGCGCAGAAGGACCTCGGCATCTGGCACGCCTGGAGCTGGAACCAGGCCGGCACCGCGGTGCGCGAGATCGCGCTGGGGCTCGCCTCGCTCGGTTTCGAGCCGGGCGAGTGCGCGTCGATCCTGGCCAACACCGTCGTCGAATGGGTGCTCGCCGACCTGGCCGTGCTCAGCGCCGGCGGCGTATCCAACGGCATCTACCCCACCGACGCCGCGTCTCAGGTGCAGTACCTGTGCGAGGACTCGCGCACTCGTGCGTGCTCTTCGTCGAGGACGAGGAGCAGCTCGACAAGGCGCTCGAGGTGCGCGAGCAGCTGCCGGCACTGCGCTGGATCGTGGTCTTCGACATGGAGGGCCTGCACGAGCTTCCACGACCCGCAGGTGCTGAGCCTCGACGCAACTGCGCGAACGCGGGCGCGAGTTCGACGCCGCGCACCCTGGCGAATTCGAGCGCCGCTGCGCACGCGCGCAAGCCCGACGACCTGGCGATCCTGGTCTACACCTCGGGCACGACCGGCCGGCCCAAGGGCGCGATGCATTCGCACCGCGGCCTGATCTACACCGTGCGCGGCTACAACACGCTGACCGCGCAGGACGAGCACGACGAACGCATGTGCTTCCTGCCGCTGTGCCACATCGCCGAGCGGCTGGGCGGCGAGTACTTCGCGATCTACACCGGATCGGTGCTGAACTTCGTCGAGAACCCCGACACCGTTCCCGAGAACGTGCGCGAGATCGCGCCCACCGTGTTCACCGCCGTGCCGCGGGTGTGGGAGAAGTTCTACTCGGCGGTGATCGATCGCGGTAGCCGAGGCGGGCCGAGCTGCAGCAGACTGCTCTACGCGTTGGGCGATCGGCGTCGGCGAGCGCGTCGCCGACCGGGTGCTGTCACAGCAGCCCGTTCCGGCCGCGCTGAAGCTCGAGTTCACGCTGGCGCGCTGGCTGGCGCTGAACAACGTGCGCAGGCTGATCGGCATCCACCGGGCGCGCTTCCTGGTCACCGGCGCAGCGCCGATCTCGCCCGATCTGGTGCGCTGGTACATGGCGCTCGGGCGTGCCGATGCTCGAGGTCTGGGGGCAGACCGAGTCGTGCGGCGCCTCGACCGGCATGCCGGCCGACGCGCATCAAGCCCGGCTCGATCGGCCCCGCCTGCCCGTTCAACGAGGTGAAGCTCGACCGCGCGACCGGCGAGTTGCTGATCCGCGGGCCGAACGTCTTCATGGGCTACCTGAACCAGCCCGAGAAGACCGCCGAGACGATCGACGCCGACGGCTGGCTGCACACCGGCGACGTCGGCACGGTCGACGCCGACGGCTACTTCAGGATCACCGACCGGATGAAGGACATCATCATCACGGCCGGCGGCAAGAACATCACGCCCAGCGAGATCGAGAACGAGCTCAAGTTCTCGCCCTACATCACCGACGCGGTGGTGATCGGCGACAAGCGGCCCTACCTGACCGTGCACTGGTCATGATCGACCAGGAAAACGTCGAGAAGTACGCCCAGGACCACGACATGCCGTTCTCCAACTACGCCAGCCTGACGCGCGCCAGCGAGGTGCAGGACCTGATCTAGGGCGAGATCGACCGCATGAACAAGAAGTTCGCCCGCGTCGAGCAGATCAAGAAGTTCCGCCTGCTCGAGACCCAGCTGACCGCCGAGGACGAGGAACTGACGCCGACCATGAAGCTCAAGCGCAAGCTCGTGCAGCAAGAAGTACGCGACAGCTGATCGAGGCGCATGTACCGCTAACCTCCAAAACCCCAACAGGAGAACCGATGAAGCAGCTCATCCATCGCCGCCCTGGCGCCTCTGGCGCTGGCACCGACGGCTGGCTGCCGCGCAGCCCAGCAGGGCGTCAGCAAGACCGAGATCCTGATCGGCACGATCCAGGACCTTTCGGGCCCGATAGCCGGCTACGGCAAGGCCGCGCGCAACGGCATGCAGCTGCGCGTCGACGAGATCAACGAGCAGGGCGGCATCAACGGCCGCAAGCTGAGCCTGATCGTCGAGGATCGCGGCTACGACCCGAAGCGCGCCGTGCTGGCCGCGCAGAAGCTGGTCAACCAGGACAAGGTATTCGCTGATCGCCTGCGCACATCGGCACGCCGCAGAACAACGCGGCGATGCCGGTGCAGTTCGAGAAGAACGTCATCAACTTCCTGCCGCTGACGGCCGCGACGCGAGATGTACGAGCCGCTGCACAGGCTGAAGTTCGCCTTCGTGGCGTCGTACTACGACCGATCGAGTGAACGCGCCGCAGCTGTTCAAGGAAAAGGGCGCCAAGAAGGCCTGCACGATCTACCAGGACGACGAGTTCGGCCTGGAGGTGGTCGGGGCGCCGAGGCGGGCCTCGAGAGCATCGGCGTGAAGCTCGCCGAGAAGACCACCTACAAGCGCGGCGCGACCGACTTCTCGTCGCAGGTGGCGCAAGATGAAGGCCGCCGACTGCGACTTCGTGGTGCTGGGCACGATCATCCGCGAGACCATCGGCGCCATCGCCGAGGCACGCAAGACGGGCTGGAACCCGACCTTCCTCGGTTCGCAGCGCTGCCTACACCGAGCTGATCCACAAGCTCGGCGGCAAGGCGATGGACGGCATGTACGCGATCATGACCATCGGTTACCCGTACCTGGACGAGAGCTCGCAGCCGGTCCGCTTCTGGGCCAACAAGTACAAGACCAAGTTCGGCGAGGACCCCAGCACCTATTCGGCGGGTGCCTACGAAGCCATGGACATGTTCATCCAGGCGGCCCAGAAGGCCGGCCCCAACCTCACGACCGACAGTTTCATCAAGGCCGTGGAGGGCCTGGGCAAGATCCCGCCCGACTTCTTCGGCTCGGCGGAAATGCAGTTCACGCCGACACAACGCTTGGGCTCGGCGCAATCGCGGCTGAGCCAGATCCAGGACGGTCGCTGGAAGATCGTCAGCGACTACCGCTGACCGGGCTGCTCGTCGAATCGGTGGCCGTGGTTGGCAACCGCCAGCCGCGGCCCCTATCCCGCCGCGGGGCCTCCCGCACGGGCGCGGCCAAGGAGCGAGCTCATTGCTTCACGGCTTGAGCCAGCGCCGCCCAGGCACGCAGCGTCAGCGGATGCGTGAAGCCGGCCCCCGCGACCGGATGCGAGGACAGCTTCACCACCACCATCTCGGCTGCCGGGTTCACGTGGATCATCTGGCCATGGACGCCGGATGCTTCGTAGGCGCCATCGGCGTTGTGCAGGATCCACCACTGGTTGTGGTAGCTGTAGCCGGGCCTGAAGGCCATGCCGCCGGCCTTGAACTTCTCGCGATCGCCGCCCTTGGCGAGGTCGTCGATCACCGCCTTGTCGAGGACCCGCTGGCCGTTGAACTCGCCGCCTAGGCGCAGCATTTCACCGAAGCGCGCCAGGTCGCGCGCGGTTGCGTTCAGACCGGCCCCCTGCAGCGGCGTCCCCACCGAATCGACGATCACGTACGCGTCTTCCTGCATGCCGAGCTTGCTCCACAGCCGCTCGCTCATCACATCGGTGAAGTGCTTGCCCGTCACACGTGACACGATCCAGCCGAGCACTTCAGAGTGCACCGTGCGGTAGACGAAGCCCGCGCCGTGCTCGCCTTCCTTCTTCAGCGTCTTGAGAAAATCGTAGACGTTCTTTGGCCCGCTGTAGCCCGGAGGTTGCGGCAGCAGGTTGCTGGCGAAGTTGTAGCCGAAGATTTCCGTGCTCGGATCGGTGTAGACCTCGCGGAAGCGCACGGCGCCGGTCATGTCCATCACGTCGCGCACCTTCATGTCGCCCCAGGCGCTGTCGGCGAGTTCGGGCACATACTTGGTGACCAGGGCATCCGGGTCGAGCTTGCCCTCATGCACCAGTTGCGCCGCGATCAGCCCGGTGAATGACTTGGTTACCGAGAACAGCAGGTGCGGCGTCTCGGGTCGCATCTGGTTCAGGTAGCGCTCGTAGACCACGCGGCCCTGGTGCATGACGACGATCGCGTCGGTGTAGGTGCCCTTGAGCCATTCGGCGACGGTGATCTTCTGGCCCTTGTCGTCTTCGAAGCTGAAGTCGTCCAGGTTCTTCGCGGCAGCCGGCAGCGCCGACGGCGCCCCGGTGCCGCGCCAGATGTTGCGTGTGGGGAGGAGTTCGCGCACGTGCTGCAAGGCCCAGCGCATCTGAGGGTACTTGCCGCGGTTGGCGTTGTCCACCAGTTGCTCGGGCTTCGGCGGGAAAGTGCTCATGTAGCCCAGCGCGTCGAGCGACACCGCATCGGGTGGTGGCAACTGGGGTGCCTGGGCGAGGGCGAAACCTGTGGCGAGCAGCAGCGTCGCAAGGGCGAATTGCTTCATCGGGAACCTCCTCGTGGTTTCTTGAGCAGACCATTGTGCGAGCGCGCGACGGACCGAAGACGTCCTGCTAGGGTTTCAACTCTTGGGGTCTTCCCGATCGGGCGTTCAGCGGCGTCGGGCGCCGTTGCGGACGGTCAGGTCTTGCTCCAAGCCGCCGGTCGCGCTGATGCCCGATGGGTTTCACGCGGGCGAAAGAGGTGCAAGAATTCGTCTGTTGTGAAATCGAACGCGTCAACGGGAAGTTCGCGCGCGTCGAGCAGATTGAAGCCATCTACCGTTGAAACCACTTCAAGGAGACCGAAGATGAAGTTCCCATTCACCCCACTCGTCACGCTCGTGGCGGCAGTGCTTGGTCTCGCGGCCGGCACCGCCCAGGCGCAGTCGCAAGGCGTCAGCAAGACCGAGATCCTGATCGGCTCGATCCAGGACCTGTCGGGCCCGCTCGCGGGCTACGGCAAGCAGTTGCGCAACGGCATGATGTTGCGCGTCGAAGAGGTCAACGCGCAGGGCGGCATCAACGGGCGCAAGCTCCGGCTGATCGTCGAGGACTCGGCGTACGACCCGAAGAAGGCCGTGCTGGCCGCACAGAAGCTCGTCAACCAGGACAAGATCTTCATCATGGTGGCGCACCTGGGCACGGCGCAGAACAAGGCGGCGATGCCGGTGCAGTTCGAGAAGAACGTCATCAACTTCATGCCGCTGACGGCGGCACGCGAGATGTACGAGCCCTTCCACAAGCTCAAGTACTCGTTCGCCGCCACTTACTACGACCAGATGCGCCTGGGCCTGCCCAAGCTGGTCAAGGAAAAGGGCGCGAAGAAGGTCTGCACGATCTACCAGGACGACGAGTTCGGGCTGGAGGTCATGCGCGGCGGCGAGGCCGGGCCTGAAGACCGCTCAACATGGAGTTCGCCGAGAAGACCACCTACAAGCGCGGCGCGACCGAGTTCTCGTCGCAGGTGGCGCGCATGAAGGGGGCAGGGTGCGAGATGGTGGTGCTGGGCACCATCATCCGCGAGACCATCGGCACCATCGGCGAGGCGCGCAAGACCGGCTTCAACCCCGTCTTCCTCGGCACCAGCGCGGCCTACACCGACCTGATCCACAAGCTCGGCGGCAAGGCGATGGACGGCGTTGTACGCGACGATGACGGTGCAGAACCCCTACCTCGACGAAGCCTCGCAGCCGATCCGCTTCTGGGCCACCAAGTACAAGACCAAGTTCAACGAGGATCCGACGGTGTTCTCGGTCTACGGCTACATCGTCGATCGACATGTTCACACGCGCGGCGGCCAAGGCGGGGCCGAACCTGACGCACCGAGACTTTCATCAAGGCGATGGACACATGATGTTCCCGCGCGACATCTTCGGCGCGGCGAGGTGCGACCTTCAGGCCACCAAGCGGCTGGGCAGCGACGCGTCGCGCCTGTCGCAGATCCGGACGGCAAGTGGAAAGTGGTTCGGACTACGTCAAGCCGGCGAACTGACGCTGCTGGCGGGCGGCGCCGCGCTGCAGGCTGTTGCGGCGCCGCGGCTCGGCGCGGCTCAGCTGACGATGTAGGCCGCCGCGCCGGTGCTGAGCAGGCGGCCCTGGGCATCGAAGAACTCCATCCGCGTCGAGGCGACGCGGCTGCCCAGGCGAAGCACCTTGGCGCGTGGCCGTGAAATGCGGGCCGAGCGCCGGGGCGCAGGTAGTCGACGCGCAGGTCGATCGTGCCGAGCTTGGCGAAGCGTGCCGCGCGGGCCAGATCGGCTCGTCCATGTGGCGCGCGCCGATCGCGGCCATCGCCGCCAGCCCGCCCATCGCGTCGAGCGTCGCGCTGACGACGCCGCCGTGCAGGCGCTGATGGCCATGGTGCCCGATCAGCTCGGGCCGCATCGGCGAGCCGCGCCGTGGCGCGCCCGGGCAAGGATCTCGGTGATCTGCAGGCCGAGCGTGTGGTTGAAGACGATCAGCTCTTCGAACAGCGTCTTCAGAAGCGCCACGAATTCGGGCTCGAACACGACGGCGACTCGGGTGCGGCGCTCGAAGCGGGTCTTCATCGCTCGCCCCTTCGGTGCCGAGCCTGACCCGCGCTCCCGGTCACGTCGGCCGACCAGCGCGAGCGGCGCCGCCCGGCGCCTTCGGCGGTGGCGTCATGAACTCGTCGCCCAGGCTGCCCGGCGCCGGCTCGGGCAGCGGGCGGCCCGAGTCGCGCCATTCGGCGGCGGCCTGGAAGCCGTACTGCTCGGCATAGCGCCTGAACCACAGGCCCTCGGGCGAATGGCGGGTGATGCCATCGAAGACGGTGGCGAACATCTGCGTCTGTTCCAGCCCCATCGCATCGACGGCCTGGTTGATCGTCAGCTTGTGCATCATCAGCTGGTTCTTCGGCACGCCGGCGATGCGCTCGGCGAGTGCGGCGACCGCCGTGTCGAGCCCGGCGGCGGGCACCGACTGCAAGGCCAGGCCCCAATCGGCAGCCGTGCGGCCGTCGATCAGGTCGCCGGTGAACAGCATCCGCTTGGCGCGCTGCGGCCCGAGGCGGTAGACCCACATCGCGGTGGTCGGGCAGCCCCACACGCGGGCCGGCATGTAGCCGATCTCGCGCGTCGTCGGCCATCACGATCAGGTCGCAGCAGAGGGCGATATCGCTGCCGCCGGCTACTGCGTAGCCGTGCACCTTGCAGATCGTCGGCTTGTAGCTGCGCCACAGGCTCATGAAGTCTTCGGTATTGCGTTTCATGAAGCGTAGTCGCGCATCGGGTCCCAGGGCAGGCCCTGCGTGTAGCGGTTCGTCGCGTCGCCCTCGGCGTAGTGCTTCAGGTCGTAGCCGGCGCAGAACGCCGGCCCGGCGCCCTGCAGCACGATCACGTGCACCCGCTCGTCGGCGTTCGCCGCCGCGACGGCAGCACGAATCTCGGCCGGCATCTCGTCGTTGATCGCGTTCAGCCGCTCGGGGCGGTTGAGCGTGATCGTCGCGATGCGGCCGGCCACGTCGAGCTCGAGCGTCGAGTAGGCCGGCTTCGCCTTCTTCGTCTTTGCCATGATCAGACCCCTAGTTGGCGCGCTGCCAGTTCCTTCATGATCTCCTCGGCGCCGCCG
>CAVPAZ010000006.1:0-49406 GCA_963701725.1 uncultured bacterium
TCCTTCTGGCGTAGCGCAGCGCAGCTGTCCTCCATGACGATGCGCCCCACTTCGAGAACGTAGCCGTAGTCGGCGTACTTGGCAAGGCAACCATGGCGTTCTGCTCAACAACAAGCAGGGTGACTCCTTGCTCCCGATTGACCCGGACAATGATCTCGAAGATTTCTTTGGTCAGCTTGGGCGACAGGCCCAGACTTGGCTCGTCGAGCAGCATCAGGGCCGGACGGCGAGCAGTGCGCGGCTGATCGCCAGCATTTGCTGCTCGCCGCCCGAGAGCTCTCCGGCCGGCTGCCCGATACGCTCGCGCAGTATCGGGAAGTAGTCGAACACCAGTTGCACATCCCGCCGGATTGCCTCCTTTTCGGAAGCCGGCCTGGTATAGGCGCCCATCAACAAGTTCTGATTGACCGTCAGGAGGGGGAAGATCTCGCGACCCTCGGGTACCTGAACGATGCCCTGGCGCACGATGCGTGCCGGGTCCTGTCGCTGGATGGGCTGGCCGCGGAAAAGCACCGATCCCTTTTGCGGGTCAATGATTCCCGAGATCGTCTTGAGGATGGTCGACTTGCCTGCGCCGTTGGAGCCGAGCACCGTGACGATGCTGCCTTGCCGGACGGAAAGCGAGACGCCCCGTATCGCCTTCACGGGACCGTACGAGGACTCGACATTGTTGAGCTGCAGAATCGGCAGGGCGGGGCTCGCGTCAGTCATCCGCGCCTCCGAGATAGGCTTCGATCACGCCCGGATGGGCCTGCACCTCGGCGGGCATACCCAGCGTCAGGACTTCGCCGTGATTTAGCGCAAGAACGCGGTCCGAGACGCGTGAAACAAGTCCCATGTCGTGCTCGACCATGATCACGGTGATACCCAGATCATTCTTGATGTCGTCGATCCAGAAACCCATCTCCTCGGTTTCCTCGACGTTGAGTCCTGAAGACGGTTCGTCGAGCAGCAGCGGTTTTGGCCGCATTGCCAGCGCACGCCCCAGTTCCACGACCTTGCGTGCACCGTAAGGCAGGCCGACCACCATGCTGTCGCGGTAGTGCTGAGTCGAGGAACTCGATCACTTCCTCGGCGTGACGGCGGAACTGCAGTTCGGTGCAACGCACGCGCGGCGTGAACACCAGGTCCTGCCACCACGAAAAATGACGCTGGCAATGACGCCCAACCAGGAGGTTCTGCAACACCGTGGCATCTTCAAACAACTCAATGTTCTGGAAGGTACGGGCGATACCGAGTCGCGCGACTTCATGGGGCGCCAGATGCGAGATCGCCTCGCCTTCGAAGATGACCTGCCCGGCACTCAGCCCGTAGAGGTTGCTGATGAGGTTGAAGATGGTCGTCTTGCCGGCGCCGTTCGGTCCGATCAACGAGAAGACCTCATGCGGCAGGACCTCGAAGGACACATCGTTCACGGCCTTGAGGCCGCCGAACTGCACCGAGAGGTTCTTCGCCTGGAGCAGCGGCGCCGTCATTTCAGTCGCTCTGACTTCATGTAGCTCTTCTGCCGCTTGAACATGCCCTTGCAATAGAAGGGAAAGATTTCGAAGAAGGTTCGATCTTGAGCCAGCGACCGTAGAGACCGAGAGGCTCGAACAGCACGAAGCCAACCAGAAACAGGCCGAAGATGGTCGGCTGCAAGCCGGTCTGCTGACCGATCTCGGGTGGCAACCAGTCCTTGGCGGTGGCGATGAACTGCTGCACCAGAATCCAAAAGATCGGGCCGAAGATTGCCCCGTAGATCGAACCGAGACCGCCGATCACGATCATGATCAGCAGCTCGATCGACTGCAGGAAAGTGAACTGGTCCGGAGAAAGGAATCGCAGCTTGTGCGCGTAGAGGGCTCCGGCAATGCCTGCCAGCGCGGCGGAGAGGGCAAAGGCAATTGTCTTGTAGCGGGCCAGGTGGATGCCCATGCTCTGCGCCGAGATCTCCGAATCACGGATCGCAACGAAGGCCCGGCCGGTAGGGCTACGCAACAGGTTCAACATGGCCAGCACGCAGAGCACCAGGATGGCCAGCGTAACGTAGTAGAAACGCTGCTCGCTATTGATCGGAACACCGAGGATTTGCAGGGCCTCGAGGGTGCTGGCCGCTGCTGCCGCCGGTGATGCTGTCGGCACGGGTGACGGCTTCTTCCACGATGAAGCCGAAGGCCAGCGTGGAAATCGCCAGGTACATGCCCTGACCCGCAGGGCGGGCAGGCCGACGATGACGCCCGTGAGGCCCGCCACGACGGCTGCGCTGGTCAGCGAGAGCAGGAACGGCCAGCCGTGCTGCTGCAGATAGGCCTCGGTGTAGGCGCCCATGGCGAGGAACGCCGCGTGCCCGTCGAGACCTGACCGGTGTATCCGACGAGCAGCATCAAGCCGAGCCCGACGATCGAGTAGATCCAGATGAACACCAGCTGCGAAACGAAGTAGTCTGAGAAGATCCAGGGCGCCAGCAGCGACGCGACGCCCAGCGTGGCATACCAGAATGCCTGGCCGCCGTGCTTGAACAGGCGGATGTCCTGCTCGTAGCGGGTCTTGAACAGGAAGCGCATAAAACAGACCTCTAACCGCATTGGTTCGCCGGAGAGAGGGCTCGGTTTGATGGCCAGCATCAGCGAGTACGACGATGTAGGGCCGCTATGTCCCGGAAGCCTTCGGGAAGGTAGAAGCCAGCCAGGGACTCGACGAGCACCGACGATCAGCCCACCCACCAAGGCACCTGGGATGCTGCCGAAGCCGCCGATCACGGCGGCTGGAAATGCCTTGAGGCCGATATAGCCCATGTTCGACGTGGACGAAGGTGATCGGCGCCAGCAGCAAACCCGCGCATGCCGAGACGGCCGCCGAGATGCCCCACACCAGCATGTTGATGCGACGCACCGGTATGCCCATGTAGAAGGCCCCGAGCTGGTTCTGCGAGGTCGCCTGCATCGCAACGCCAAGCCTGGTGTAGCGGAAGAAGATGAACAGGATGACGATCAGCAGGGTGGTCGCCAGCACGATTACCAGGTGCTCCATGGACAGGATCAGCATGTCCTTTCCCTGTGCCAGGCGCAACACTTCGTCCCGGTAGGGTACTGGCAGCGTATGGGTTTCCGTGCCCCAACCGGGGATCATCGTGACCAGTCCGCGGGCCAGATAGCCGATGCCGATCGTCAGCATCACGACGGTGAAGGCCGGTTGGCCGAGCAGAGGTCGCAGCAGTGCGCGCTCCATGAGCATGCCGAACAGCAGCATCACCACCAAGGTGGCGAAGAAGGCCATCCAGAACGGCATGCCCAGCACGAGCATGAACGACAAGCCGAGAAACGCGCCGAGCATCATCAGGTCGCCCTGAGCGAAATTGACTGTCTCCGTCGTCTTGTAGATCAGCACGAAGCCAAGCGCAATCAGGCCGTAGATGCACCCTTGCGCGACTCCGCTGATGATGAGCTGTAGGAACTGCACCGCGATTCGCCTCCCCCGCTCTTGTCTTCGTTCTGTCGCACTCAGGGCAGTCTATCTGTGCTGCTTCGCACGGTCAAAGACAGCGTTGACCTTGGTTCTGGGTTGGGCGCAGTCCGTGGCTGCTTGATCGAGCGTCATTCCGAGCGGCCCAGCTTCGGGCCGGCTCTTGCGTTCGACCTCGGCCGGGAACCCTTCAACTGACGATGTAGGCCGCTGCCCCGGTGCTCAGCACGCGGCCCTGCGCATCGAAGAATTCCATGCGCGTCGAGGCGACGCGGCTGCCCAGGCGAAGCACTTCGGCCGTGGCCGTGAAATGTGCACCGAGCGCTTGCCGAAGGTAGTCGACCCTCAGGTCGATCGTTCCGAGCTTGCCGAAGCGCGCCATGCGCGCCTCCATGGCTCGTCCATGTGTCGCGCGCCGATGGCCGCCATCACTGCCAGGCCGCCTATCGCGTCGAGCGTGGCGCTGACCACGCCGCCGTGCAGGCGCTGGTGGCCGTGGTGCCCGATCAGTTCGGGGCGCATCGCGAGCCGCGCCTTTGCGCGGCCGGGCGAGATCTCGGTGATTTGCAGGCCGAGCGTGCGATTGAAGACGATCAGTTCCTCGAACAGCGTCTTCAATTGGGCCACGAACTCGGGCTCGAACTTGACTCTCTCCGGTGATGGCACGCCGGGCGAGGAGGCCTTCACTGCTCGACCCTCTTGCGTCTACCCGCTCGGCGCGAGGCCGCGCCGAGCTTCAGCGGCGAGTAGCCCGGCTTCGCCTGCTTCGTGCCTGACTTCTTCGTCTTCGCCATGTTCAGACCCCCAGTTGGCGCGCCGCCAGTTCCTTCATGATTTCCTCGGCGCCGCCGCCGATCATCATCACCTTCACCTCGCGGTAGATGCGCTCGCTCTTCGTGCCGCGCATGAAGCCCATCGCGCCGAGGATCTGCACCGCCTGGTCGGCGCAGAACTGCATCGTCTGCGTCGCGTGGTTCTTCAGCAGGCACAGTTCGGCCACCCATTCGGCGCCGGTGTCGCCGGCCTCCTGCGCGCTCGATGAGCGCGTGCAGCCAGGCGCGCGTGCTCGCGATGCGCATCTGCATGTCCATCAGCTTGTGGCGGATCGCCTGGTGCGACACCAGCGGCGCACCGAAGGTCTGGCGCTGGCGTGCCCAGTCCAGCGCCTCGTCGTAGCAGACCTGGGCGAAGGCGCAGGCGCCGCCCGACATCCGCAGCCGCTCGCCGTTGAAGTTCTCCATGATCATGCGAAAGCCGGCGTTCTCTTCGCCGATCAGGTGGTCGGCCGCAACGCGGCAATTGTCGAATCGAAGCTGCGCGGTGTCGCTGCACCACCAGCCCATCTTCGCCAGCGGCGTTCGCGTCAGCCCTGGCGTGTCGCCCGGCACCGCGATCAGCGAGATGCCGCCCGCGCCCTTGCTACCGGTGCGCACCGCCACCGTGATCCAGTCGGCGCGCATTCCCGAGGTGATGAAGACCTTTTCGCCGTCGATCACCCACTGCCCGCCGTCCAGCCGCGCGGTGGTGCGCAGCCGCGCCACGTCGGAGCCGCCCGAGGGCTCGGTGATGGCCAGCGCTGCGATCTTCTCGCCGCGCAACACTGCCGGCACGATGCGCTGCTTCAGCGCTTCGGAACCGTGCGCGAGCACCGGTGGCAGGCCGATGTTGTGCGAGAACAGGCTCGCCATCAGGCCCCCGCTGCCGGCACGGGCGATCTCTTCGGTCGCGATCAGTCGGTACCAGCCGTCGGCGGGTGTGCCACCGTATTCCTCGGGATAGCCGAGACCGAGCAGTCCCATCTGCGCGGCCCGCGCGTACAGCTCGCGTGGGAAGGTCTCGGCCTCGTCCCAGGCGGCCACATGGGGTGCGATCTCGCGCGCGACGAAGGCGCGCACGCTGTCGCGAAACAGTTCGTGTTCGGGCAGGAACTTCATGACCTCGCGACCTCCATCGGCTGGCTCTTCAAGATCCCTGAAGGACCCTGGGCGTCGCCGCCAAGTGAAACCCATTGAACGCCTCGGGTGACTTGCCGTTGCCGACTTCAGGCCAGATGCGCTTGGCGTTCGGCGCCGCGCCGTCGACGCGCAGGCAGGCGCCGGAGACGAACGCGGCCGCGGGAGAGAGCAGGAACACGATCGCCGCCGACACCTCGCTTTCGGTGCCCAGGCGCCGCGCCGGCACGTGCCTGGCCATGCCGCGGATCAGCGGCCCCATCTCGGGCGGGTAGTGGTCCATGCCGCTGCTCGCTATCCAGCCGGGAGCCACTGCGTTGAGCCGGACAGGCGCCCATTCGAGCGCCGCCGTTTCGGTGAAGTTGAGCATGCCGGCGCGCGCGGCACCGCTGTGCCCCATGCCAGGCATGCCCATCCACATGTCGGCAACGATGTTGACGACCGCGCCGCCATGCGCCTCCATCCACTGCGTGTAGCACTCGCGCGCCATCAGGAAGCCGCCGGTCAGGTTGCCGCGGATCACCGTCTCCCAGCCCTTGGCCTTGATGCTGGCCAGCGGCGCCGGGAACTGCCCACCGGCGTTGTTGACCAGGCCGTCGACTCGACCGTGTAGCGCGAGCACCGCCGCGACCGTGGCGCACACCGACCTCTTCCTCGCGGATGTCGCAGGCGTGTATCGACGCGCGCCCGCCGCCGGCCTCGATCTCGGCCCTGACGGCGGCGAGCTTGTCGACCTTGCGCCCGACCAGGGCGACCGTGGCGCCGAGCGCGGCCAGCTCGTGCGCGGTGCAGCGTCCGATGCCCGAGCCGCCGCCGGTGACGATGACGACCTGGCCAGCAAACAGGCCGGGCGCGAAGACGGATTGGTAGTTCACGTGGTCTCCTCGTGGATGAAGAGCGCCATCGCCGCGTCGGTGACGTCGTCGAGCGATGCGCGCTTCTTCGGGTTGAACCATTGCACTGACCAGTTCAGCGCACCGAAGATCAGCAGCCGCGCGAGCACCGGGTCGGCCTTAAGCCATCCAATGGCGGCCAGCGCTTCGAGCACCGGCACCCAGGCCGCCTCGTACTCGCGCTGCAGGTGCGCAATCGTGGCGCGCTGGCGCAGATTGAGCGAACGCCATTCGTAGAGCATCACCGGGATGAAGTCGCGCCCCGGCCCGAGCAGGGTGTCGAAGTGCGAACGGATCAGGCGGCGCAGCGTCGACGCCGGATCGGCGTTCGGCAGCAGCATCTGCGCCTGCCGCGCCAGTGCAGCGCGCATGCCTTCCTCCATCACCGCGTACAGCAAGCGCGCCCTTGCTCTTGAAGTGATAGAAGGGCGACCCCGCGTGCATGCCGACGGCGGCGGCGATGTCGCGCGTCGTGGTGGCATCGAAGCCCTTGCGCCGAAACAGCCGGGCGGCTGCGCGGAGCAGTTCCTGGCGCCGATTCCCCTCGTCGCGCTCGTCCGGCGTCTTGCGCGGCCGGCCGCGCGGGCGCCGCGGCGCGGGCGTCGACAAGGGAGCTTGCGCCACGGCACGCATCGATCAGCGCGCCGGAAGGCCCATGGAGCGCGCAATGACTTCCTTCATGATCTCGTTCGTGCCGCCGTAGATGCGTTGCACGCGCGAATCGGCGAACTGGCGCGCGATCGGGTATTCCCACATGTAGCCGTAGCCGCCGTGCAACTGCAGGCACTCGTCGATCACCTTGCATTGCAGGTCGGTCGTCCAGTACTTGGCCATCGATGCGGTGGCGGTGTCGAGTTCGCTCTTCAGCAGCAGTTCGATGCAGCGGTCGACGAACACTCGCGCCACCTGCACCTGGGTCTGCAACTCCGCGAGCATGAAGCGCGTGTTCTGGAACGATGCCACCGCCTGACCGAAGGCCTTGCGCTCCAACACGTACTCGACCGTGCGCTCGATGGCCACCTGCGCGCTCGCGACGGCGGCGATCGCGATCTGCAACCGCTCCCATGGCAGCTCCTGCATCAGGCTGACGAAGCCGCTGTTCTCGGCACCCAGCAGGTTGTCCAGCGGCACCTTGACGTTGTCGAAGAAGAGTTCCGATGTGTCCTGCGCCTTCAGGCCGAGCTTCTTCAGCCGCTTGCCCGTCTCGAAGCCCGGCATGCCGCGCTCGACGACGAGCAGGCTCGTTCCCTTGGCGCCGGCGTCGGGCCGGGTCTTGGCGACGACGATCACCAGGTCGGCGTGCCATCCGTTGGTGATGAAGGTCTTCGAACCGTTGAGCAGGTAATGGTCCTCGCGCCGGATGGCCGTGGTCTTGATGGCCTGCAGGTCGGAGCCCGCAGCCGGCTCGCTCATCGCGATGGCGCCTATCACCTCACCGCTGGCCAGGCGCGGCAGCCAGCGCTGCCTTTGCTCTTCGGTGCCGTAGCGCAGCAGGTAGGGCGCGACGATCTCCGAGTGCAGGCTGAAGCCGATGCCGCTGCAACCGGCGCGCGTCAACTCCTCGAACTGCACCACGGCGAACAGCTTGTCGACCCCGGCGCCGCCGTACTCCTCGGGCATGGTTTGGCACAGCAGCCCGTTCGCGCCAGCCTTGCGCCAGACTTCGCGGTCGACGTAACCCTGGTCTTCCCACGCCGCGTGATAGGGCACGATCTCGCGCTCGATGAAACGGCGGACGCTGTCGCGAAACGCCTCGTGGTCGGCAGTGAAGAGCGTGCGTTCGATCATCGCGTTGTCATTTATACAAAGCGACTGCTTTGCATAAAGATTATACTGTCCAGCTGCGACGCAATTTGGATACGAGTTTGTCGCCACTGGAACTGCGTTTTCGATTCCCCACTGGAGAAGCGCGATGGCTCAGGCATTCATCTTCGACGCGGTGCGCACGCCGCGCGGCAAGGGCAAGAAGGACGGCAGCCTGTACGAGGTCAAACCGGTCGATCTGCTCGGCGGCCTCCTGGTCAAGCTGCGCAAGCGCCACGACTTCGACCCGGGCGCGCTCGACGACGTGGTGATGGGTGTCGTCTCGCCGGTCGGCGAGCAGGGCGCAGTGCTCGCCAAGACTGCGCTGCTCAAGATCGGTTGGCCCTACACGGTCAGCGGCGTGCAGATCAACCGCTTCTGCGCCTCGGGCCTCGAGGCGGTGAACCTGGCGGCGCAGAAGGTCGCCAGCGGCTGGGAAGACCTGGTCATTGCGGGCGGCGTGGAGAGCATGTCGCGCGTGCCGATCGGCTCCGACGGCGGCGCCTGGGCGCAGGACCCGGAAACCAACGCCGGCACGGGCTTCGTTCCGCAGGGCATAGGTGCCGACCTGATCGCCACGCTCGCCGGCTGGGGGCGGGAAGACGTCGATGCCTTCGCGCTCGTCTCGCAGCAGCGCGCGACGGCGGCGCAGGCCGCGGGGCGCTTCGACCGCTCGGTGCTGACGGTCGACGACGCGATCGGCCTGCCCATCCTGGAGCGCGACGAGTTCATCAAGCCGCGCACGACGCTGGAAGGCCTGGCGTCGCTGAAGATTTCGTTTGCCGAGATGGGCGCGATGGGGTTCGACGCAGTGGCGCTGTCGCGCTACCCCGAGGTCGAGCGCATCAACCACGTGCACACGGCGGGCAACTCGTCGGGCATCGTCGACGGCGCCGCAGCGGTGCTGATCGGCAGCGAGGCCAAGGGCAGGGCGCTCGGGCTCACGCCGCGCGGGCGCATCGTCGCGACCGCGTTGTCGGGCGCCGACCCGACCATCATGCTCACTGGCCCGATGCCGGCGACGCGCAAGGCGCTGGCCAAGGCCGGACTGACGGCGAACGACATCGACCTGTTCGAAGTCAACGAAGCCTTTGCCGCGGTGCCGATGCGCTTCATGAAGGAAATGGGCGTCCCGCACGACAAGGTCAACGTCAATGGCGGCGCCATTGCGATGGGCCACCCGCTCGGGGCCACCGGCGCGATGTTGGTCGGAACGCTGCTCGACGAACTCGAACGCCGACAGTTGAAGCGCGGCCTGGTGACGCTTTGCGTCGGCGGCGGGATGGGCATTGCCACGATCATCGAACGGGTCTGAACTGCCATGCAGAACATTCGCTATGAACTCGACGCCGACGGCATCGCCACGCTGACCTTCGACGAGCCCGGCTCGCCCGTCAACACGATGACGCTGCAGTGGCAGCAGGACATGATCGCCGCCGTCGACCAGGTGGTGCAGGACAAAGAGCGCATCAAGGGCGTACTGCTCGCCTCGGCGAAGACGACGTTCTTCGCCGGAGCCGACCTGAAGGGTGTGCTCGAGCTCACTCGGTCCGACGCGGCCGAAGCTTTCGCGGGTATCGAGGCGTTGAAGAAGAGCTTCCGCAAGCTCGAGACGATGGGCCGCCCGGTCGTTGCGCTGCTCAATGGTGCTGCGCTCGGTGGTGGTTGGGAAGTCGCGCTCGCCGCGCACGCTCGCTTCGCACTCGACGACAAGAAGGTCCAGTTCGGCACGCCCGAGGTCTCGCTCGGCCTCATTCCGGGTGCCACAGGTATCACCAAGACCGTGCGCCTGCTCGGCCTGATGGGCGCCAACCCGTACCTCGTGGAGGGCAAGCTGTTCAACCCGAAGCAAGCGCTCGAACTCGGCATGGTGCAGGGGCTGGGAAGCAGCATCGAAGAGTTGAACGCGCTGGCCCTGGCCTGGATCGCCGAGCACCCCCACGCCGTGCAGCCCTGGGATCGCAAGGACTACAGGATGCCCGGCGGCACACCGTCCAACCCGAAGATTGCGATGGGGCTCGTCGTTGCGCCGGCGATGCTCGCCGCCAAGACGCGCGGCCTGTACCCGGCGGCGCAGGCGATCCTGGAGACGATGGTCGAGGGCGCGATGGTCGACTACGACACCGCCACGCGCATCGAGAGCCGCAAGCTCGCAAAGATCATGGTCAGCCAGAACGCGAAGAACATGATCACCGCGTTCTTCTTCAACCTGAACGCGATCCGCTCCGGCAAGTCGCGTCCGGGAACGTCCGCGAAGTGGAAGCCGGCGCGCGTCGGTGTGCTCGGCGCCGGGATGATGGGCGCCGGCATCGCACATGCCAATGCGTCGCGCGGCATCGCCAGCGTGCTGAAGGACGTGAGCCTCGACAAGGCGACCGCCGGCAAGGCCTACAGCGAGAAGCTGGCTGCCAAAGCCGTCGCACGTGGCCGCATGAACGAGGTGCAGAAGGCGCAACTGCTTTCGCTGATCACGCCGACCGCCGCCGCGGCCGACCTGAAGGGCTGCGACCTGATCATCGAGGCGGTGTTCGAACAGCGCGAGCTGAAGGCCAGGGTGACGCAGGAGGCCGAGCCGATGCTCGCACCGGGTGGCGTGTTCGCGTCGAACACGTCGACGCTGCCGATCAGTGGGCTGGCCAAGGCGAGCGCGGCGCCCGAGCGCTTCGTCGGCCTGCATTTCTTCTCGCCGGTCGACAAGATGCGGCTCGTCGAGATCATCCGCGGCAAGGAGACCAACGACGAGACGATCGCCCGCGCCTACGACTACGTGCTGGCAATCGGCAAGACGCCGATCGTCGTCAACGATTCACGCGGCTTCTTCACCAGCCGCGTGTTCGGCACGTTCGTGATGGAGGGCATCTCGATGCTGGCCGAAGGCCTGCCGGCGCCGCTGATCGAGCATGCGGGGCTGGCGGCGGGCATGCCAGTCGGGCCGCTGGCGGTGATCGACGAAACGTCGCTGTCACTGTCGGTCCACGTTCTGGAGCAGACGCGTGCCGACCTGGCAGCCGAGGGCAAGACCCTCGAGCCCGATGCCGGCCAGCGCCTGATCGAGCTGATGGTGAAGGAGCTCAAACGCCCCGGGCGGGCGGGTGGCGGCGGCTTCTACGACTACCCCCCAGGACAGCCGAAGACACTGTGGCCGGAGTTGAAGACGCGTTTCGAGAAGCCCGGCGCGCACGCCAGCGTCGCCGAGCTGTCGCAGCGCCTGCTCTATCGCCAGGCGATCGAAACGGCGCGCTGCCTGAGCGAGGGCGTGCTGACCAGCACGCACGACGCCAACATCGGCTCCATCTTCGGCATTGGCTTTCCGCCCTGGACCGGCGGTGCGATGCAGTTCATCTACAGCGAGGGCGCGGCGGTGTTCGAAGCCAATGCGGCGGCGCTCGCAAGCAAGCACGGTCCGCGCTTTGCGCTCGACCGGGAGGTGCTGGGCTGCATTGCCAGGTACGCCCCCTGAGGGCGGGCGAAACGGGTTGACAAGTCTGGCCTGTCATGCCGCCGCACCGCCCGTCGGCGCAAGACGGATGGCAGCGATCTACTTTAGCGTCAGCACCCACGCAGCGAGTTGCCTGGCTTCAGCCTCGCTGACCTGCGGATTGGCGGGCATCGGCACCGGACCCCAGACGCCCGAGCCACCCTTCATGATCTTCTGCGCCAGCTTGTTCGCCGCGTCCTTGTCGCCGGCATACTTGGCCGCGACGTCCTTGTAGGCGGGCCCGACGAGCTTCTTGTCGACCTGGTGGCAGGCCAGGCAGTTCTTCTTCTGCGCGAGGTCCGCGCTCGCGAAAACCGGTGCGGCAGCGACGCCAACGACGGCAAGAGTCAACAGGGGAATCAGCTTCATGGGGTCCTTCGGATGAAGATTTCGATCAAACACTCGGATACATTGACGATAACGATTCACTGCAACGCGGGTTGACACGTGATCGAAGGCCGACCGATCGCCCGCCAGGAGTCTGCACCATGTACTTCGTCATCGCTGGCGTGCTCCTCATCGCGCTGAACCTGCTGGGGGTCGGGCCGTTCGGCGCCTGGAACTGGGAGTTCACGGGCGACCTCTGGAAGTTTATCGCCCCGTTCCTCCTGGCGGCCCTGTGGTGGGCCTGGGCCGACAAGTCGGGTCTGAACAAGCGCCGCGAGATGGAGAAGATGGATGCCCGCAAGGAGAAGCGGCGGCGTGAGAACCTGGCGAACATGGGGCTCGACTACCGCACCCTCGACAAGGACAAGGAACGGGCGAAGAAGTTCAAGTCCGAGCGTCAGCGCAGGATCGACGAGGTCGAGGGCAAGCGCTCGAGGCAGCGCGAGGAGAACCGCGAGTCGATACTCGGCAGTCGTTTCGACAGCCGTCACGACAGCCGCTCGCCCGCACCCGGCGTTACCCCGCCGGACGACGCCAAGCATTGACTACGGCTTGGCAGTGTCGGCACCGCCGGGTTCGAAGCGATCGAGCACCGCGCCCAGCGAAGCACTAGACGCATTGAACGCGAACTTGGCGAGCACGCCGCGGGTGTAGCGAGGCGCCGGCGCCGTCCACGCGGCGCGGCGGGCCGCGAGCACCTCGTCGCCGACGTTCAATTGCAGCAGCAGGCGGTGCGCATCGATGGTGATCGAGTCGCCTTCCTGTACGAGTGCGATATTGCCGCCGGCGCAGGCCTCCGGCGACACGTGCCCGACGACCATGCCCCAGGTTCCGCCCGAGAAACGCCCATCGGTGATCAGCCCGACCGATTCGCCCAGCCCCTGGCCGATCAGCGCACCCGTCGGCGCCAGCATCTCCGGCATGCCCGGCGCACCCTTGGGGCCGAGGTAGCGCAGCACCATCACGTCGCCGGCAACGATCTTCTTGGCCATGATCGCCGCCAGCGCCGATTGCTCGTCGTCGAACACCCGCGCCGGCCCGGTCATCACCGGGTTCTTCAAGCCGGTGATCTTGGCCACGCAGCCCTCGGGCGAGAGGTTGCCCTTCAGGATCGCCAGGTGACCGTGCTCGTACATCGGACTGGAAATCGGGCGGATCACGTCCTGGTCGGCGCGCGGCGCATCAGGCACGCCAGCCAGGTTCTCGGCCACCGTCTTGCCGGTGATGGTGATGCAGTCGCCGTGGAGCAACCCGGCCACTAGCAGCACCTTCATCACCTGCGGAATGCCGCCGGCCTGGTGAAGGTCGACCGCTAGGTAACGCCCCGAGGGCTTCAGGTCGCACAGCACCGGTACCTTGCGACGCACGCGCTCGAAGTCGTCGATGCTCCACTCGACGCCTGCCGCATGGGCGATCGCCAGGAAGTGCAACACGGCATTGGTCGAGCCGCCGATCGCCATGATCACCGCAACGGCGTTCTCGATGCTCTTGCGGGTGACGATGTCGCGCGGCTTCAGGTCCGCCTTGACGGCCTCGACGAGCACGCGCGCTGCGTCGGTGGCCGCGGCGGCGATCTCGTCATGCGGGTTGGCCATCGTGCTCGACCGGGGCAGGCTCATGCCCAGCGCCTCGAAGGCCGAACTCATCGTGTTGGCGGTGTACATGCCGCCGCACGAACCCGTGCCGGGAATGGCTCGGCGTTCGATCTGGCAGAAGTCTTCCTCTGCCATGTTGCCGGCAGTGAACTGGCCGACCGCCTCGAACACGCTGACGATGTTGAGATCCTGTCCCTTGTAGCGCCCCGGCAGGATCGTGCCGCCGTAGACGAAGATCCCCGGCACGTTGGCGCGAAGCATGCCCATCATCGCCCCCGGCATGTTCTTATCGCAACCGCCGATCGTGACCACGCCGTCCATCCACTGGCCGAGGACGCAGGTCTCGATGCAGTCGGCGATCACCTCGCGCGAGACGAGGCTGTACTTCATGCCCTCGGTGCCCATCGCCATGCCGTCGCTGATGGTCGGCGTGCCGAAGATCTGCGCGTTGCCGCCCGCGGCCTCGATGCCGGCCACCGTGGCATCGGCGAGCTTCTGCAGGCCGGCGTTGCACGGCGTGATCGTCGAGTGCGCGTTGGCCACGCCGATCATCGGCTTCTTGAAGTCGCCCTCCTCGTAGCCGAGCGCGTAATACATCGAGCGGTTCGGGGCGCGGGCCACGCCTTCGGTGATGTTCCTGGAGCGGCGATTGATGCTCATGACGGACCTCGGCTGAATGGGGAAGGGCGTGCTGGCCGGCGTCGGCTGCAAGGTGAAACTATAGCCGCGCCTTATCATTCGCTGCCCCGCAATCCGCCGCCAACGCATGCTGATCCATCCCCAGTTCAACGCCATTGCCGTGCAGATCGGTCCGCTCGCGATCCACTGGTATGGCCTGACCTACCTGGTCGCTTTCGGCCTGTTTCTGTGGCTCGCCTCGATTCGCGTCAAGGTCGCTGCATTCGCGCAACGCGGCTGGACGCGCCGCGAAGTCGAGGACATGCTGTTCTATGGCGTGCTCGGCGTCGTGATCGGCGGGCGGCTCGGTTACGTGCTGTTCTACAAGCCCGAGTACTACATGGGCAACCCGCTCGAGGTGTTTGCGGTGTGGAAGGGCGGCATGTCGTTCCACGGCGGCATGCTCGGTGTGCTTGCTGCCGTGGCGCTGTTCGCGCGCCAGCGCGGGCGAACGTTTCTGGAGGCAACCGACCTGATCGCCCCCTGCGTGCCGACGGGGCTCGCGTCGGGGCGCATCGGTAACTTCATCAATGGCGAACTGTGGGGCCGCGCGGCCGACCCCGGTCTGCCCTGGGCGATGGTGTTTCCGCAATCGGGGTCGCAGGAGCCGCGCCATCCGTCGCAGATCTACCAGGTCCTCCTCGAAGGCCTGCTGTTGTTCGTGCTGCTTTGGTGGTACGCGCGCCGGCCCAAGGCCTACGCTGGCGCTCGTGGTCAGCCGGTATGGGGCAAGGTGTCGGGCGCGTTCCTGCTCGGCTATGGTCTGCTGCGCTTCGCGGCCGAGTACTTCCGCGAACCCGACAGTTTCCTCGGGCTGCTCGCGCTCGACCTCAGCATGGGCCAGTGGCTGTGTCTGCCGATGATCGCTGCCGGTGCTCTGATGTGGGCGTGGGCGGCGCGGCGCGATCTCTGAGATTCTTTGGCATTGCACGATGCGCCAGATCTTCCTCGACACCGAAACCACCGGTCTCAGCCCCGAATCGGGTGACCGCATCGTCGAGATTGGCTGCGTCGAAATGCTCAACCGGCGGCTGTCCGGCAAGGATCTGCACTTCTACCTGAACCCCGAGCGGCCCAGCAGCGAGGACGCCGCTCGCATCCATGGCCTCAGCGACGAATTCCTTTCCGACAAGCCGCTCTTCGCTAGCATCGCCGACAACTGCTGGACTACCTGGCCGGGGCCGAGATCATCATCCACAACGCCGGCTTCGACCTTGGCTTCCTGAACGAGGAACTGCGGCGCCTGCGGCGCCCGAAGTTCGAGACGGAGGTGGCACGGATCACCGACAGCCTGCTGATGGCGCGCGAGATGTTTCCCGGCAAGTCGAACTCGCTCGACGCGCTGTGTCGCAGGCTCGAGGTCGACAACACGAGCCGCAACCTGCACGGCGCGCTGCTCGACGCCGGGCTGCTGGCCGAGGTCTACATCCGCATGACACGCGGCCAGGACTCGCTGGTGATCGACGATCTGCATGGCGCGAACGCCGAGACGACGCTGGTCGCGGTGGACTTCAGCGCGTTTGCGCTGCCTGTCCTCGAGCCGAGCGCCGACGAACTGGCGGCGCACGATGCGGTGCTCACCGCACTCGACAAGGCCAGCGGTGGCAAGACGGTCTGGCGAAGGTCCATGGCATAATTCCGCGCCTCTCGCTGGCGAAGAGGGCACAGTCAGGGCGGTTAGCTCAGGGGTAGAGCACAGCATTCACACTGCTGGGGTCGCAGGTTCGAAGCCTGCACCGCCCACCAGAAAAAACTAGGTAAATCAAACACTTAGAAGACTCACCGGGCCCGCAGCGTGCGGGCCTTTTCTTCATAAGTGCGCATTAAGTGCAGCCGCAGGGTGAATCGGGGGGTGACGTTCAACACCATGCACTTACGGGCGCACTTACGCCAGCGCCACCACCGAAGCCCCACAATCAGCGCCAGCGCCACGATCAGCGGCGGGTCGGTAGGGTTATCCCGCCCCCGGTTTAAGGGGGTGCGTGCAGATTCGTTGCTCTTTCGCAAGTCACCTAACACCATCGGAAGAAGCATTGCGGAGAGGGAACCTTGACCATGTTCTGACGCCAGGCGGGCAGCGAGTCCTGGCAAGTCTCTTCGGAACTGTTTCAACGTGAAAGGGTACATCATGGCAAGAACTCTCAGACAGAACATAGCATCGGCGCGGCGTGCCGCAGTGCTTCTCGCGCTGCCGCTGGTCATGTGCAGTCATCCAGCAATGGCGGGGACGGTGACGTACAACTTCACCGGGACAATTTCTACTGTTCCGGTTGCGTTGGCCCCGTCGTTTGCTGTGGGAGATCCGGTGTCGATGAGCTATGTTGTTGACACCGGTTTGTCGGCCACAGTAGCCACTGCTCACCTTGGCTATTACCAATACCCGAATGCGATTACCAGTTGGAGTGCAACTTTTGGCAGCTACACGGCATTGGGCTCGGGGGGATACGTGACGGTATGCGATTCGGGAACATCCGCGGATTGCACCTTTGCCCCGAACTACTTTCCGGATTCCCAGGAACTGGTTACCCAGGAACTGGTACATACGATGGGCTGCGGTTTGTTGGCGGATCAGTAAACGTGATGGGGCCGCAGCAGAACGGCTTCGACTTGTGTGGGCCTTACCTTTCGCAATACGGTATCCGCCAGTGTGCGAATGCAAACGTCCTCAATGTTGGGGGGGCCGCGTTTAGCGGAATCAGCATACCGTCGGAAGTTTATGCCGCCGCATTCAATGGCGGAAACAGCGCTAGGTTGCCCTTCTCGAACGCTGCCGGGCAACAGGTCTTTCTCGAGAGCACTGATCTTAGGCTTGTTCCCGAGCCCGCCACCCTCGCACTCGTCGGCGCTGCGCTGCTGGGCGTCGCGGCTACTCGCAGAAGCAAGGCGTCGATAGCTACTTCCTGACGTTGTCCACCAGATCAACGCCAGCGGCGACGCGATCAGGCCCGGGTAGGTGCCAGGGTAGCGGCGAGGTCAGCGCGAGCGCTGTAGCGGCCTACGGCTCGATCCCGAGGTGCCGCTGGAGGTGCGCGTCCTCGGCAACACCGGGAGGCAACGGGGCCTTCGGATTCTGCGGCTGTAGTCGGCCCACAGCGCCGGCAGCATGTCCGAATAGGGTTCGGCCAGCGCGGTGATCGGCATGGCGCGCTTCCCGCTGAACCAATCAGCAAACTCGGGCGGTGCACCATGCACGCCGATTGCCGTGGTCATCTTGCGTCGCTGAACCATCGTCACCCCTCCGGGCTGCCCGTCAGGCCCAAGGCCCGCAGCGCCATGATTTGCTGCCCTGCGGCGTCGCGCAGCACGGCTGCGGCAGGGTTTGATTTCGGACTACCGAAACGGTCAATGAACACAACACCATGCTGCGCGATGGCAGCGCGTGCATCGGCCGCACGGTCGGCAGCTTCGCAAGCGATGGCAAGCAAGTGCAGCGCGGCGGCGTCGCTGATCGCGTAATCGGACCTGATGCGGTGCCACAGACGCACGCCGGCATCGCGCAGGTGTTCGGCGGTTCGCTCGGGTCTTCGGGTTTGCGTCTGGTCATCGTGGCTCCAGAAAACGACATGGCGGCTGGAAAATCCCCGCGCCCGGGGACTGGTGGAGGTGCGATGGCGCCGGCCGTAGCCTTTCGATAGCCCCCTTTCACGCAGAGGTGGGGCGCTACAGCCCGCGTAAGGATGGACGCGGACGGTGAGCCCCTTCGTCGCAATGCCACTGCACCGCGACCATGCTGCTCATATTCGTGAGACATGCCGGCGGCTATGAGCAACACCTCGCCGCCGGCCTCACATGCAAATCGTTACGCCCTGATGCCCGTCGAGACAGCGAACGCTGCCGGGTACTTGCAGATCACATCAGCGCGCGCGTGGCAGATGAATCCGACCTGCCCGGTGCCGGCGTACAACTCGCGGGCGATCTGCACCGACAGCGTTTCGCGCATCGCGTATGCCATAAGGCTGAAATCGCCCATGTAAAGCTCGGTGCAGTCGGTGCTCGTCGAGACCGACAAGTTGATCGGAATCTGCGAGGTCGCGATGAACCGAACGTCCTTCAGCAGATCAGGCTTTTGCAAGGGCTGACCCGTGCTGTCGGCCAGACCTGCGAACCCGGTCAGCGAGCGGGGCGCCATGATGGCGGCGGTAGGCATGGGCGCGTTGGCGTTCAACAGCGCCTTGATGCTGTCGAGCATGTTCGCCCATTTGATCGTCGCCTGCGCCGAGCCGGTCGCGCCGTTCGTGACCGACTGAATGCCGCTCACGTTCAGGATGCCGCGCGGCTCGGGTGCGCTGCCGCTACCACGCAATCCGACGCGATCCAATTCCTTCGCAAATGCCTGCGCGATGGCAATCATCAGCGCGCCGCTCAGGTTCGGCGCGTCGGCGAGCAGTTCACGGCTGACCTTGAACAGAAACGCCAGGGAGCGCGGCGTCGCCGTCACAGCGCGGAATGCGGGATCGGACTCAGCGACGCTCGCCGCCTCATTGCGCCATGCTGCCGTCGGGATCGTATCGACCGCTGCCGTGACGAAGGACTTGGCGTTTTCCTGATCGAGCGGAATGATGCCCGCGCCGGCCGTGAGCAGCGCGGACGCTGGCACCAACGCCTGCATGATTTCCTGCATCACCATCGTCGGCACGGTGTCGCCGGCGCTGTCGGTCCTTCGCTCAGTGCGGCCTTCACATCGCCGCGCGTCTTCATCCCGGCGATGCCGCGGAACAGGTCGCCGATGTCGATGTCGGGGCCGCGCCTGGCTTCGTAGTGGTTCGCAATGTCGGACGCAGAGCGCAGCACCTTGACGCGCTTGCCGTCGGGCATCGTCCACACATCGGACCCGGCTGCGGGGCCGCCGGCGTCGTTCTCAAGTTCGCAGTCGAGCAGCGTCTGCACGCGCAGCGACATTGCGCTGACGGCTTCCATCTGGTCGATGAACGCGTCGGCCGCCTTCGCGTCGTTTCGTTGGGACGCGTTGACTGCCTTGTCCCGCAGGGTGGCGATAACTCTGCGACAGGCGTTGCGACTCTCAAGCATCGCGGTGGTGCCGTTGCCCTCGTTGAGCCGTTCGCCGTGCAAGGCAATCGCGGCGCGGGCGGTTGTTTGGGTGACTGGATCGTGCCAGTCGTGTGCACTTCGACATGATGGACTCCTATCGTTTGCCTGCGCGCAAACGGAAAAGCGCGCGCAAGCCATGTTGGAAAAACATTGGGCTTGGCACGCGCTCACTCGTGGAGATCACCGTGACCCGGCGCCGCTTCGAGGGCCGTGGGCCGTTCGTCGCGTCGTGGCGCAGACGGTATAGCCTTGGTATCACTGCAATGTCGATGCTGATCGGACCTCGATCACCCGGGCGGCGTGGTTCAGCAGCGAGCCAAGCCGCAGCAGGCTCGGGTCATTGGCCGCAAACGATGCGTCCGCGTACAGGTCGGCGACCGCGCGCAGCCAACCAAGCTCGGCATCGAAGTCTTCGACTTGCAGCGGCGGCACCGGGGCGACCGACTCGCCGCGCCGGCGTGCCAGTTCAGCCAGGAAGATTGCGCCGAGCCATTGCGCCGAATCTCCGATGTCCCAGCCTTTTCCAGAAATGAGGTCAGGACATTGGTCGGCGTCGCCGCCAGGGTTTCGGAGAAGTTCACGTCGTTCCTTTCGGTGGTCTTGAGGATGATGGTCAGCACCAGGGCGCCGACCAGGGAAACCAGCCGTGCGCCTGAAGCGGGAATCTGGTTTCGCGGGTGAGGTCGCGCCGGAACTGGGCCTTGGCGCAGCCGATGCTGACCGAGCCCAGCCTTGGCGCGCGCCGTCATGTCGGCGGCCACGTAGAACACCCGCGCGGCTGATCTGCACCCGGCCGGTTGCGTCCCGGCAGGCGGTCAACTCGACCCGCGCCTGATCGACGCTGACCAGCCGGCGGGCGAACGGCGGACCCCCTATAGGGGTGTTTTTCAAAGCTCCAATTGCCCTCATGGGTTGAACCTCGGGCAGCGGTGCAGGACACCGGCAGGCATAGGCATGCCGTCCGGGCAACGTCTGGACATACCGTGTCGGCATTCGGCTGCATAGATTGCGCACGTCGCCTTCGCGGTCTCGAAGGGTGAGCCGTTCGGCCAGGTCGTCGGCTGCCTGTCGCTGTAGCCCCAGCGCAGCAAACGATCACGGCGGGCAGCGAAGGCCTCGATCTCGGTGTCGCTCCACCCCTCGGCGTGGCAGGCGTCGGCCTGCCCACGGTCATCAACGGATTGCCGCCCTTGCGCACAGAATCCTGTGCATGGGTGGCTACCGTGGCTACCTGGCTACCTTCGCGGTCGCTCGGGTAGCCGGGTAGCCGGGGTAGCCGGGTATCCAGCGCGCCTGGCGGCGCGATCGAGCAGCTCCTGAACGTCGATGGCGAAGGTCATGGCCGGGCCTCCCAGGCGTCGTCGACGCGGCGGATGTAGCCGCGTCGACGAGTTCATCGAGCAAGGCGTTGATGCCTTCGGCCTTGAGCACCCGCACGGGGTCTCGGTGCCGTATTGCAGCAGGTGCTTGTGCGTCGAGCGCGCCCTGTTCCTCGATCCACGCGGCGAGCATGCGCAGCAGGACGATGCCGGCGATCCTCAAGCCCGACGCCAGTCAGGCGAACGTGCTCGCTGATGTAGAACGTGGCAACCTGAATCGCGCCAGTCATCGTCTCGACCGACACTTCGGTGGCGTCCGGGTTTTCGACGATCTGACGATCCCGGCGATCCTGGCAGCGTGCTCTGCGCCCTTGCTGGCGAATGCTCTGGCACCCTGCAGCTCCGCGCCGGTTGCCTTGCTCGGTCTCGATCTGGTTGTAGAACTCGATCCACAGACTTGGCGGCGGGTACGGAAGGTCCGAGCGGTCGCGTCTGCAATTCGTATCCGTCGCCGTGTCCGTTCACGCGCGCCTGCATCGACAGCAGGTGACGCATAGCCGCGTGATACGCCTTCACGGCCGGAGCTTCAGCCGGATTGCCGGCCTTGAACAGCCGCGTGCCTGCGAGCGTGCCCGGCTCGGACACAAGACACCGAGCGAGAAAGCCCTGGCCCTGCGCCAGCGGATCGATCAGCAGTCCGCGCAGCAGCACCGGCTGCACCATCGCGTGCATGGATACCCGGCGCCCGAGCAGGATCGACAGACCATCGCCTCGGGTCAGCGTGTCGAGCGTTTCGGCGCCCCAGGCCTTCAGAAACCACGCCAGGCCGGCAGAGCGCCGATCCTCGCGCAGCGAGTGCCCGCCCAGCAGTTCGCCGCCTTCGCCGGTGAAGACGCCCGACATGCGACTGCGTGCGCAGCATCATGTGCAAGCCCTCGACCGTGGCCTTGCCGATGGTGAGTGACCTGGCCACCGGCCGCTGCACCTCGGGGTCGCCCTTCTGCCGTGCGCCCGGTCCTGCTCGAACTGCGCCAGCTCGACAGCGTGCTGGCGGCTTGCTCGCGTCGGTGATTCCTCGGCCGGCAGACTGGCGACGGCATCGGTGGCGGTCTTGCGATCGCCGGACAGCGCGCCGGTGACGACGAACACCGACAGCGGCGAGCGTTGCCCATGCGGCATCACGATGTCGGCATGAGCCTGGGCGGCGAGTGCAGCCGATGCCAGCACGCTGCCGCCGGCCAGCGCATCGGGTGCCTGTACGCCCTGAGCGATGGCGTGCGCGGCGTCGCCGAGCAGCTTGCCCAGGCCGTGAAACGGGAAGGCCTGCGGCTCGGTAGTCGATGGCTCGGGCAGCAGGTCTACAACAGGCCATGACGCGCCGTTCTCAAAGCGCGGTGCGTCTTGCAATGCTTGTTTGATGTTTGCCGCGGTCATGCCGTTGCCCTGCAAGATCGTTCAAGTCGGATTTCTCGCCCTCGGGCGTGACCACGAAGACCTCGCAGCCGGCGTCGGTCCACCGTCGCGCAAGGGCTTCGCGGCGGTTATGCCGGCGTCGTCGTTGTCGGCGCCGATCATCAGCGTCTCGATGCCGGCGAGCACCGGCAGCGCGGCCAGGTTGCCGGCGTCGATGCAGGCCCATGCTGGCGTGTACGCATGCGCGAGACTAGCGCGGACTCGATGCCCTCGGCCACGGCCAGTCCGTAGGTCACGCACTCGTCAGGCCACAACCTGATGACGCCCTCTTCTTGGCGTGCCCACCCAGCAGCATGCGCGGCGGGTCGCGGTCGGCCTTGCTGCCATCGGCCGAACCCAGGTCCGATGAAGCGACATCGGCTCGCGTGTCTGAGCATGGGTCACCAGCCCCACCAGCGCCGGGCCGACATAGCCCGATGGCGGGTGCGGCAGCGACGGGTGGAAACTCAGATCGCCATCGGCCGGCGGGATGACGCAGCCGCGGGCCTGCAGGTACTGCTCGCCGATGGTGCCCACGATGCCGATGCAGGCGTCGAAAAGCTCCAGGCCGTACTGGCGCTCAGGGTCTCGCGCTTGAGTGGCGCCACGGGCCTGGAAACGGCCTTGCCGGGCCTATGCGCGGCCGGCCGGTCGGGTCGGTAGGTCTCGACGTACTCGCAGCGGTGGCGATGGGCGACCCGCCGCTGCCGTCAGCGTTGATCGTCACGCCGCAGGTGCTATCCTCCGGGCCGCGTCCGCAGTCGGGGCACGGCTGGCGGCTCGGGCCGTCCCAATCGAGCGCGGTCATCTGCGCGGCCCGAAACTTCGCCAGGAAGCTCTCGACGCGACCAGGTCGGGCAGCGCCTTCGACCATTGCCACCGGCCCACGATGTAGCCCTCGGGCATCCTGCCCAATACGAAGCCGCGAAGCGCAAGCTCGGCGCGCAGCGTCCGGCGAAGTGCTCAGCGGCTTGATCTGCGGCGCCGGGGGACTCGAGATCGGCGCTGTCCGTCTCGGTGGTCTGCGTTCGCCGGGGTGCCTCCCGGCGTCCGCGTTTCTGGCGCGTTCACAGCGCAGCCGCGAGCGTGGCGAGCGTCACGATGAACAGGCCCGTCGCGAGCAACTCGGGCAGGAAGCGGCGCGCGGCGCGGCGCAGGGCGCGGTTCATGCTGCCCCCGCTTCGGCCATCTTGCGCTCGACGCGGCGCTGGCACTCCGTGTCTGGAATCTTCCGCCGCTTGCCGTCCTTGTAGCTGCGAAGCTCGCCGTCAGCGATCAGCTTGTAGACGGCGCGGACGCTGATGTCCAAGCGTTTCGCGGCGCCCTCGGGCGAGTGCACGAGGGGTTGAATGCCCGGGTTGTCTGCCATTCCATGCTCCTAGGTGTTGCGGGCATGGGTGACTTCCCCTCGGACTCAACAGAAACGGCGTTACTTGCGAATTCTCTTGGGCTTGTGTGGTTTGACGATGCCTTGAATGGTGGTGTCGCTGACGTCGAACTTGTAGCCCAAGTCCTTGATCGCGCCGTACTTCGTCCCGTTTCGCACCCGCTCGACGTAGCGCCGCGCGATCTCCCTCTTGTCGGCTTCGGTCAGCTTGCGATTGCCCGAGCCTGACGAGGCGTGCGCGGCCCGCGACCGTTCGCCTAGCTGCATGTTGACCAGTGGCGTGATCTCGCCAGCATCTTTGGCGGCGACGCAGGCCCGGAGCAGGGTAGCAGCGTGCAACTCATCCCGGGTCGGGCGAACTCGCGCAGCGCGAGCGTGAACTCCACCGCGTCGTCATCGTTGTCGAGCCGCCAGGCTGGTGCAGGCAGGCCCCGTGCTGCGAACTCGGCCAGGATGCGCGGGTTGTCGCGGGGCACTCGCCTTGCGGCATCGGCGAGTCGCGCGATGGTATGCAGGCGCACGCGCTGCACGCCTTCCGCGCCCAACCCGAAACGCCTCAAGATCACCGCCGCGACCTGATCTGTGAGCAGGGCATCGAACGCGCTCATGACAGCATCTCGACCGCGTCGGCCAGCACGTCGGGCGCCAGGCGTCGCGTAACGCTGCGTCATGCGGCGTTGGCGTGGCCTAGCAGCTTCTGCACCGTGAACAGCGGCACGCCCCGCATGACGAGCTGACTGCGAAGTCGTGGCGCAGGTCGTGCCAGCGCAGATCAGGGAATTTCGCATCCTTGGTGATCTCCGCCCACGCTTTCTTCACGTTGTTGAACCTGGCGCCGGTCACTGGCGACTTGAAGACGTAGCCGACGCCGGCGTCGGGCTTGATCGCAGTGAGCACGGCCAGCGCCTCGGCGTTGAGCGGGATCACGCGCGTCGTGTTGCCCTTGCGTTGCTGGCGAGCACCGTGAGCGTCTTGCGCTGCATGTCGACCGTTCCCACGCCAGCGAGAAAAGCTCGCCCTGGCGTAGGCCAGTGTTCAGCACAACAGCACCATCGGCGTCATGTGGTCGCAGTAGCCGATGATCTCGGGCATCGGCTCGTAGCCTCGCTCGGCGCGCCATGCGTTCGCGTTCGCGCGGGCCTTGCGTCCTTCGTCGTCACGCTCAGCGAGCGCCTTGCGCAGCCGCTTAGCTTCGTCGGGCTGCAGGTAGCGGATGGTTTCATCGTCGGCCACCTTGAGCGGCTGCGTAGCTCGGCGAGCGGGTGCACGGCGCCCTTTGTTCGCTACCCAATGGTGAAGACGCCAGACAGCGCGGCCATGTCGCGATTGACGGTCGCTGGCGCCCGCCGGCCAGTATGCGCTTGTCGCGCAGCCGTCGATGTCGCCCCGGTGATGTCGGCATCCGCTTGACAGCAGCGGCGTCCATACGCCTTGACGCGGGCGGACCGGGTTCGGCGCCGTTCTTCTGGCGGGCTAGCGCGTGGGCGCTGTAGTGGTCGGTGATGTATTCGCGCAGCGTGATGCCGTCGGCGCTTGGTCTTGGCCGCGGCCTCGGGGTCGAGCAGGATCGCCGCTGCCCGGTCCTTCGCCTGCTCCAGCGTGAACGTCCCGGCCTCGCCGATCTGCACCCGCTTGCCGCGGCCGGTCTGGACGTAGAACATACGCAGGCCCGGTAGGCATGCACCCGCAGGAGCAGCCCGAGCGGCTTGTCGGCGCGAACCTCATAAACCTTCGGCGGCTTGTCGCTGGCTACTGCCGCCCTCGCGATGGTTGTACGCGGCGCCGGTGTGGCCTTGGCTGGCCTCGGCGTGAGCTTGACGACGTTTGCCATGATCTCCCCCCGCTGCACTTAAGTGCGCATTAAGTGCAAAGTCTACACTGCGGGTGCGTCAAATAGCACGCAACGGCACTAACAGCCGCTCATATTCACCTATGAGAATGTGATTTCACGAGGGAAGTGCTTAAGTGCACGGATGGCATTCACACTGCTGGGGTCGCAGGTTCGAAGCCTGCACCGCCCACCAATGAGAGCGCGCGCCACGGTGCGGGCCTCTTCTACAACGAATTCGGTAGGCATCGGCACTGCCTATGTCGTCGGCGGCTTTCGTGGTCGGCAAGCAAACCAGGCGACGACGAGCAGCACGCCAAGCGGCGCGAATGGCCAGAACGTTGCCAAGACGCTGACGATGTCGTAGTTGCCCATGGTGCCCCCGGAAAGTGCCGTGTCGATCTCTTATCGACCGCAGGCAGCTAGCGGGGCAAGGCTTCCTTGGAACAATCGGTAAGGGCCGTAACGACCGCGCCGCAAATGCCACAGCAGCACGATCGGCGGCCGGCAGGTGCGGGGGTGGCCGCGCTACTTCGACCGCAGTCGCGCGCCTGTGAAGCTCGCCTGCGTGTCGGTGTCAGTCTCGGGGACGTTACGCAGTACCTCCGCGATCCCGGCACCTTCACTGCGCCAGGATGCGCCTCGAGCGCCGTGGCCTCGTCCATGCGGCAGCGCGTCGTCACCATCGTCACCGTCACGCGCGCGCACAGGGCGGGTGTGGCGCCGGCGGACTGGCTCTTCCTCGAGCGGGCGCCTGCGCTGACGATGGTGCTTGACGATCGCAATCAGGGCCTGAGCGACAGCGAGGCCGATCAGGATGCCCAGCGGCAGCGCGGTGGCAATCCACAACAGCGTGTCGTCTTCGGCCATCTGGCGGGTGCCTCACAGAGATAGGTGACTGGTCTTCGGCTGGAACCTGCTCTTCTGAAGGCCTCGAGGAGGACGCGCCAGATCGCCCCAGTCAGCGCGATCGGGGTGCGGCAGGCAAGCATGCCGACGCAGGTCACCACAGGCGCCATCGATTCTTGCGGTGTCTGGGTTTGCGGGATGCATGCCATCCCTGCAGCGTGACGAGGATGCTGATCAGCGCACTGATGCCGAATGCCAGCCATAGCATCACGTCAACGACGTCCATGCTGCAAGCGTACCTTGCCGGCGACGCGCCGGGAGCACCTACCTCGAGCGATCGGCGTCGACTAGATCATGCGGTCGACCCGATGGGCGTCGGTTCTGGATACGGTCTACGCTCCATCCTCGCAGAGCGACGGCGATGCCGAACAGCACCCACACGATTGCCGCGAGCCAGAAAGCGAAATCGACAAAGACGTCCACGCTGTGCACTCACCTCGCCACGACGCTCCAGAACGGCTCCGGCGGCGCGATTGGATGTCAGGCCTTGCGGCGACTGCGTCGGACAGCGCCGGTTCCGGGCCCACCCTTGCCAACGATGCGGGTTCCGGCACGTCCGTTATCGGGGCGGCACGGGCTGAAAAGCAAGATGCTTGCCGACTCTCGCAAATGCGCGGCATTTCATAGGGGGTCGGCCGACCGCCCGGGGTATTCGAGACACCTGGCCGCCCGCGGGTGTAAAGCGGGCCGTCATCGTTGGCGACTCGCTCGACCTAGCGCCTGCAGCGCGATCTGGTGCATCTGACTCTCTTCCGCCAGCAGGCCCATTGCGACGCTGCGGTGCGCGTATCGCCGGACGGCGTACTTTCGAGGCTCGCCCGCCTGTAGCTGCCCACGGCAGTGCCGGTCCCGACTCCCGAGCGCGCCAGTGTCCCTCTGATTGTGTTTCGCGGCCCGGCGGTGGGTTCTTTCTCCGGCAGCCGCAGCGACACGCCAGATCGGCGCGGGCGACGCGATCAGGGTCTGCGCCAAAGTACCTATGGCCTCTCCCGAGCGCTGCCCCGCTGTCGAGCACCCGGCGTGGTAGCGGATCAACCGCCGGCGTCGGTCCATCGCGCAGTTGCTCGTCAGTCGCCCAGATCACGGCAGCGACTACAGCATGATCAGCGGATCGGCCGGCGAAATGCCGGTCGGCGAGATCACGCGCCTGCGGGTCGGTCAGATGCTGAAGGCGGGTTGGACCGGTGTGCTGCGGCATGCTGGCGGCGGTACGCGCGTTTCGCGCAATGCCGTTCGCGCCGCAGATTCACAGCGTTCGAGGGGTTCAGTCCGGTAGCCGCCGCGCTCCAGTTCCCATCCCTCGGTCGCCGCCTCGGGTGTGAAGGCCTGCGCCCGCTGCCGATTCAACCCGGGCACGTTGGCACGCAACACGATCCGCCCTGCCTGCGCCGCGGTCAACTGGTGCGCGAATCGCGACCGGCAGCGCAGTACCAGCGCATCGCGCCACGCGCCTTCCAGCGTCCAGCGCGTCGCCTGCGCGTCGGTGTGGCGACCGCGCTCGAGCACGCGCGGCAGCAGCGCGTTCACGAAGAGACGAAAGTCGCGCTGCAGAGGCTTCCCGGGCAGCCGCGCCTCGATGCGTGCCGTTCGTGCGCTCAGGCCCGTCCCATCCGAACTGGCGCGTCAGCATCGCCTGCAGCGCTTGATATGGGTCTCCACCTCGGCGCCGGGCACCGTGTCCAGCGTGAAGAGCAGTGTCACGCGCCACAGGCTCACCAGATGAGCCTGTGCTACGGTGTCGGTGCCGGGTGCGAGAATCCGTTGCGCCTGCCTCCGCTCACGCGCTGAGCCTCGATGTTTCCCGGCGATGGACCGAACCGAACGCTTGTACCGGATCGAACTGCTGATACGCAACCGCGGCGGCGTCAGTTTCCAGACACTGCTCGACGAACTGGAGGTCTCGCCGGCGACGCTCAAGCGCGACCTGCAGTACCTGCGCGAACGCATGGCCGCGCCGATCGTCTACGACCGCGGCGACGACGCCTATCGTTTCGCCTTCGCCGCGACGGCTCGGCCGGCGAGCCACGAGCTACCGGGTGTCTGGTTCAGCGAGCACGAGATCCACGCGCTGCTGACGATGCACCAGCTGATCGCCGGGCTCGACGCCGATGGCGTGCTCAGTCGCCACCTGCAGCCGATGCTGGACAAGCTCAACGGCATGCTCGGCGCCAATGCGCAGGAGTCGCGCCAGATGATGAAGCGCGTGCGCATCGTCAGCGCCGCGGCGCGGCCGGTGGCGAGCCGCCATTTCGAACGCATCGGCAGCGCACTGCAGAAGCAGCAGCGCTTGCAGTTGCGCTATCACACCCGCGGCAAGGGAACGCGCTCGCAGCGTGTCGTTTCGCCGCTGCGGCTCTTGCACTATCGCAGCACCTGGTATCTCGATGCCTGGTGTCACGAAGCTGGGGCGCTGCGGCGCTTCGCGCTCGACGCGATCGAGCAGGCGGAGTTGCTCGGGCAGCGGGCGAAGGCGGTGGCGCTGAAGACTGTCGAGGCCGAGCTCGATGGCGGCTACGGCATCTTCGGCGGCAAGGCGGTGAGCTGGGCGACGCTGGTGTTCGACGCCGGGCCGGCGCATTGGGTGGCGAGCGAGACCTGGCACCCCGAGCAGAAGGTGCGCTGGCTCGACGACGGCCGCTATGAGTTGCGCCTTCCCTATGCCGACGGGACCAGACTCGCGATGGACGTGCTGCGCTATGCGGGCCAGGTCGAGGTCGTCGCCGACGCACAACTGCGCGATGCGGTGAGGGCGCGGCTGGTCGGCGCGCTGGAGAGGATTCCGTGAGCGAGGATCGCGTCGATGCAGTCGTGATCGGCGCCGGCGTCGTCGGGCTCGCCGTCGGGCGCGCGCTGGCGCAGCGCGGTCTCGAGACCCTGGTGCTCGAGAGCGAGGTGACCATCGGCACCGGCATCAGTTCGCGCAACAGCGAAGTGATCCACGCCGGCCTGTATTACCCGCACGGATCGCTGAAGGCCCGGCTGTGCGTCAGCGGGCGCGAGCAGCTCTACGCATTCTGCGAGTCGCACGGCGTGGCGCACCGACGCTGCGGAAAGCTCGTCGTCGCGACGGCACCGGAGCAGTTGCCGGGGCTCGCTCAACTGGCCGAGCGGGCGCGCGACAACGGCGTGCGCGACCTGCAGGCGCTCGATGCGGCCGCGGCTCGGGCGATGGAGCCGGCGCTGCGCTGCGAAGCCGCGCTGCTGTCGCCGTCCAGCGGCATCGTGGACAGCCACGGCCTGATGCTGGCCTTGCAGGGCGATCTCGAACGGGCAGGCGGGGCCATCGCGCTGCGCTCACCGGTCGAGGCATTGCGCTGCGGCGCCGATGGGCACCGGATCGAGGTCGGCGGCGACGAGCCGACGGCGCTGCGCGCGCGCTGGGTCGTCAACGCCGCCGGCCTTCGGGCGCCGGCGCTGGCGTCGACGATGCGGGGCCTGGATGCGCGCCACGTGCCGCCCGCGCGCTTCAGCAAGGGCAGCTACTTCGCGCTCGCCGGCCGGGCGCCGTTCTCGCGCCTGGTCTACCCACTGCCGCAGGACGCCTGGCTCGGCGTTCATCTGACGCTGGACCTCGGCGGGCAGGCGCGCTTCGGGCCCGACGCGCAGTGGCTCGACATCGCGAGCGCCGACGCCATCGACTACGGCGTGGACCCGGCACGTGCCGACGCCTTCTACGCCGATGTGCGCCGCTACTGGCCGGGCCTGGCCGACGGTTCGCTGCAGCCGGCGTACAGCGGCGTGCGGCCGAAGATCCATGGCCCTGGCGAGCCGGCCCCGGATTTCGGCGTTCAGGGGCCGGGCGAACACGGTGTGCCGGGCCTCGTCAACCTGTTCGGCATCGAGTCGCCGGGGTTGACGAGTTGCCTCGCACTGGCCGACGAGGTGGTGCTGCGCCTCGGCCTGTGATCGCCGGCGTTCAAGCACTCGGAGCGGTCGCCACCCACCGCCCGTCACGCAGTACCTGGTGCGGCCGGAACTGCGCCTTGTAGGCCATCTTCGGGCTCTCGGCGATCCAGTAGCCGAGATAGACGTAGGGCAGCTGCAGCAGTCTCGTCTGCGCGATCTGCCACAGCACGTTGTAGGTGCCGTAGCTCGCGTTCGGCTCCGGCTCGTAGAAGGTGTAGACCGCGGACAGCCCGTCGTTCAGGATGTCCAGGATCGACACCATCTTCAACGCGCCCAGACCCGACGCCGAGGGCTCGCGGAACTCGACGAGGCGCGAGTTGACGCGGCTCTGGAGCAAGAACTGGGTGTACTGGTCGACGCTGTCCTGGTCCATTCCACCGCCACTGTGACGTCCGGCCTGATAGCGCAGATAGAGCTGGTAGTGCTCGGGAACGAAGCACAGCCGCAGCACGCGCGCCTGCAGCGTGCGGTGCGCACGGGAGGCCCGGCGCTGGCTGCGCGTCGGCACGAACGAGGCCACCGGCACGCGCAGCGGCACGCAGGCACGGCAGGCGTCGCAATAGGGCCGGTACGTGAACATGCCGCTGCGGCGAAAGCCGCTCGCCACCAGGCCCGAGTAGGCATCGGCGTTGATCAGGTGGCTGGGCGTGGCGACCTGCGAGCGGGCCATGCGCTGCGGCAGGTAGCTGCACGGGTAGGGCGCCGTGGCGTAGAACTGGAGCGAAGAAAGCGGGAGCTCTTTCGGGTAGGTCACGGGCCGCCTTCCTCGAACCGTGGGGCGCCGGGCGCATCGCGCAAGCGCTCCCAATGCGCAGGATCATAGGTCCATTCGCGCACCGGAGCTTCCCTCAGACGCGTGGCGAGCAGGCGCTCGAACGCGTCGCGCGGGATCTCGCGCGCGCCCAGCGACGCGAGGTGCTCGGTGCGCTGCTGGCAGTCGATCAGATCGATGCCGTGCGCGCGGCAGAAACACACTAGCGCCGCGAGCGCAATCTTGGATGCGTCGCTGCGATGAGAGAACATCGACTCGCCGAAGAACATCCGACCGAGGCTCACGCCGTAGAGCGCGCCGACGAGTTCGCCGGCTCGCCAAGTCTCGAAACTGTGCACTGCCGGCCAGGCGCAATAGGTGTCGATCATCTCCGGCATGATCCAGGTGCCGTCCTGGCCTTCGCGCGGCGTCGCGGCGCAGGCCTGCATCACGCGGCGCAGTGCGCTGTCGATGCGAAGCTCGCAGTTCGGCGAGGCTGCGAACCGGGCGACCGTCTTGCGCAGCGAGCGCGACAGTCGGAACTCGGCAACCGGCAGCACCATGCGGGGATCGGGAGACCACCACAGCACCGGCTGCCCGGCGGCGTACCAGGGGAACACGCCGCGCGAGTAGGCCTCGGTCAGCCGGGGCTGGGTCACCTCGCCACCGATGGCCAGCAGGCCGGGCGCCTCGCTGCCCTCTCCCAGGGCCTGGGAGGTTGGCGGCAGCGGCTGGAGATCGTCGGCGAGCCAGGCGATCACGGCGCGCTCGGCGCGAGGCTTTGCGCGCGCCGGTTGGCTACTTGCGACGCGCAGCGCCCGCGGCGGGCTTTGACGGCGCGCCCTGCTGCAAGCCCTCCGACATGCCGATCAGCACGCCGCTGACGAGCGTGGAGTAGCTCGCCATCATCGCCTGTGCGGCCTTCAGGCCTGCCGAGCGCCCGTCACGCAACGCAGTCTGGGCCTGTGCCAGCATCTGCTCGACCGTCTGGCTGGCCCCTGCACCGGTGCTCGTGCCCTTCACCTTCATCGCCTCCAGCACCTGGTCCCACGGGCCCTGCAGCGGCTGGCCGGTACCCTGCGCCGCCTTGGCGACTGTCGCGAAGAACATGTCTTCCATCTTCTCCAGATTGGCCAGCGCGACCTTGATCTGACCCTCCTGCACGTCGACGCCCTGGCTCACGAACTGCTCCAGCGCCCTGCGGTTGGCCTCCACGGTCTTCAGCAGCGCGGCATCCATGCCGGCGAAGGCCTGGCCAAGGAGACCTTCGACATCCGGCAATGGCAGGCCGCTCTTGGCCGCTCCGCTGGAGGCCGCCTCGGTGACGGTCTTCAATACGCTGCGAATGTTCGCGAGCGTCAGCTCGCGTCCCTGCAGTGCCTTGAGTGTCGCCTCGCTGACTGCCTTGCGCAGCGCCTCGCCCTGCTTGGCAGTCGCCTGCGAAAACATGTTGACCAGCGCGTCCTGGTCGATGCCTGACTTGATCATTCGAGTCTCCAGATGAAGGTATCGTGGCTGGTGGTCGCGGGTCCCGCGCCGGACCGCCCCAAGCCGGACCGCTCCCCCTCGGGGTGGCGAGGCCGCAGGCGTCTTGGGGGCTTCCTCACTGCATGTGCTGGCCGCCGTTGATGGCGATGTTGGCGCCGGTCACGAAGGCCGCCTCTTCCGAGGCCAGGTAGATGATCAGCCCCGCGACTTCCTCGGGCTTGCCCAGACGCCCGACCGGGATCTGCGGCAGGATCTTCGAGTCGAGGATCTCCTTCGGGATCGCGGTCACCATCTGGGTGCCGATGTAGCCCGGCGAGATGGTGTTGACGGTGACGTTCTTCCTCGCCACTTCGAGCGCCAGCGCCTTGGTGAAGCCGTGCACACCGGCCTTTGCTGCCGAGTAGTTGGTCTGGCCGAACGCGCCCTTGGAGCCGTTGACCGACGACACGTTGATGATGCGTCCCCAGCCGCGGTCGACCATGCCGTCGGCGACTTGCTTGGTCATGTTGAACAGGCTGTCCAGGTTCGTGCGCATCACGGCGTCCCAACTGATCTTGTCCATCTTCTTGAAGGTCATATCGCGCGTGATGCCGGCGTTGTTGACAAGCACGTCGACCGTACCAACCTTGGCGGTCACCTCGGCCACCGCATTGGCGCAGGAATCGAAGTCGGCCACGTCGCACGACACGGCGAGGATGTCGTAGCCGCGCGCCTTCATGGCGGCCACCCATTCGGCGTGCTTGGTATTGCCCGGTGAGTAGGTGACGACCACCTTGTAACCGGCATCGGCCATCTTGGTCGAAATCGATTCGCCCAGGCCGCCCATGCCGCCGGTGACGAGAACCACTCTGTGATGTGTCATGTCGTTGTCTCCTTTCGTGTTGCGAATTGCCCGAACCCGTCAGCGCTCGACGGTCAGCGCCACGCCCATGCCGCCGCCGATGCACAGCGATGCGATGCCCTTGCGGGCGTCGCGCTTGATCATCTCGTGGAGCAGGGTGACGAGAATACGGCAACCGGAGGCGCCAATCGGGTGCCCGATCGCAATCGCTCCGCCATTGACGTTGACCTTGCTCGTATCCCAACCCATCTCGGCGTGCACGGCGCAGGCCTGGGCGGCGAAGGCTTCGTTGATCTCCAGCAGGTCCAGGTCGGCCGGCTTCCAGCCGGCGCGAGCCAGCGCCTTGCGCGCCGCCGGCACCGGTCCCATGCCCATGATCGCCGGGTCGAGCCCCGCGCTGGCATACGACGCGATGCGCGCGAGCGGGGTCAGCCCGAGGGCGGCGGCCCTCCTTGCGCTCATCACGACCACGCCGGCCGCGCCGTCGTTCAGGCCCGAGGCGTTGCCGGCGGTCACGCTGCCGGCCTTGTCGAACGCCGGGCGCAGTCCGGCCAGGCCTTCGGCGCTCGACTTGCGGTTGATGAACTCGTCGGCGGCGAAGATGATGGCATCGCCCTTGCGCTGCGGGATGCTCACGCCGACGATTTCGTCCTTGAAGCGACCGCCGTCCTGTGCCGCCGCCGCCTTTTGCTGCGAGGCGAGGGCCAGAGCATCCTGCTGCTCGCGCGTGACGCCGTACTTCTTCGCCACGTTCTCGGCAGTGATGCCCATGTGGACCTGGTTGTAGACGTCCCACAGGCCGTCGCTGATCATCGAGTCGATCATCTTCCAGTCGCCCATGCGCTGGCCGTCGCGCGAGCCCGGCAGCACGTGCGGCGAGAGGCTCATGTTCTCCTGCCCGCCGGCGATCACGATCTCGGAGTCCCCGTCACGAATCGCCTGCGCAGCGAGCATCACCGCCTTCAGGCCGGAGCCGCAGACCTTGTTGATCGTCATCGCCGGCACTTCCTGCGGCATGCCCGCCTTGATGACGGCCTGGCGCGCCGGATTCTGCCCGCAGCCGGCCTGCAGCACCTGGCCGAGGATCACCTCGCCGATCTGCCCGCCCTGCAGGCCCGAGCGCTGAAGAAGCGCGCGAATGACGGTAGCCCCGAGCTCGCTGGCCGGTGTCTTGGCCAGCGAGCCGCCGAACTTGCCGACCGCGGTGCGGGCGGCGGCGACGATGACGATCTCTTCCATGCGCGATCTCCTGATGGGGCTGGCGGGGCTGGCGGGCGCGCAGGCGAGCCCGCGCGCGACCCCTGCATTGTCGGTCAGTTCACCATCGTGGCGCTGACACTGCCGTTGGCTGCTTGCGGCCCGTTGCCGACCTTGAACGTCCGCTGTTCGCGAGGCGATGGGTACGGCAAAGGCGCGTCCGGGCAGCCCGCAGCGCTTGACTGGGGCGGTCTGCGCTTCGCGCCGACTGCCCTGCGATGCTCGGTCTCGCGGCCCCGTCGCAGAACTCGCTTCGTTCGCTGCGCTCACTGCGCTCAAACAACTGCGACGAGTCAGTTGAGGATTCGCGCTTCGCGCGGGGCCACGAGCCCTGTGCTTCTCGGCGCCCCAGAGGCGCGCCGCGATCTGCCCGGACGCGCCTTTGCGGACACGCTGGTGCTTCTTGCGGGAAAAGCACAAGAGGGTCCGCGCGGCGGGCGGTGCCCGGTGGGGGCGATTTCTGTGGCGACGAGAAGCGCGCTTCGTAGACTGACTCGGCGCAGTTGTTCGAACGGAGAGAGCGCAGCGAACGCAGTGAGTTCTGCGACGCGACCGCGGGGCGAGCATCGCAGTGGAGTCGGCGCGCAGCGCCGACCGCCACAGCATGAGCCCTGCCGGGCACCGCCTGCCGCGCCGCGCCGAAGCCACACAAGAGCGGACGCACGCGAAAGGCAGCAACGGGCCGGAAGCGGATGGCCATACAGGTGAGCAGCGGGGCTTACGTCACTCGGCGCCGCCACGGGCAAACAGCTGCCGTACGCGTTCGCGCAGCCAGGCGTGGGCCGAATCGTTCGAGGCGCTTTGGTGCCACACCATGCGCACGTCGTGGTGCGGGCCGTGGCCGGGTAGCTCCCACATCCGCACGTCGTAGCGCGGCGGCAGCGAGTCGGCGAACATCCGTGGCACGATCGCCAGCAGATCGGTGCACGTCACGAGCTCCGGCAGGGCGCCATAGTGGCGTGCGCGCACCACGGCGCGGTCGTTGAGCTTGAGGCGGGTCAGCATCGCCTCCACGCTGCCGTGGAAGGTGGCGGTCGGCGCCGCCACAGCGAGCGAGGCGAGGGCCAGTTGCCGGGTGCTCAGGCCCTTGCCGGCGCGGCCCGCCGCGGGTTTCCAGCGGCTGCCGGTGATGGCGACGAAGTGCTCGTGGAACAGCGATTCGCTGGCGATGCCGCGATGCGACGGTCTAAGGATGCCGATCGCCAGGTCGATTTCGCGGGCTTCCAGGGCGGCGCTCACCTGCGCAGCATCCACCGCGACGTTTGACACCTGGCTGCCAGGTGAGTCCATGCGCAACGCCCGGGCCAGCGGCGGCAGGAACAACAGTTCACCGAGGTCGGATAGCGACAGCCGCCAATGCACGCGCCCGCGGACCGCATCGAAGATCTCCCCGCTGGACAGTGCCGCCTCGAGCGCGTGCAGGTGCGCCGCCACCGCGGGGGCGATGCGCTGCGCGAGGCGCGTCGGGTGCAGGCCCGAAGGCGAGCGAACGAAAAGCGCATCGTCGAAGGCGCGCCGCAGGCGGGCCAATGCATTACTGGTCGCCGGCTGCGACAGCGAAAGCTGGCGCCCGGCCTCGGTGACCGAGCCGCTTCGGTGCACTGCGCAGAGCACGCGCAGCAGGTTGAGATCGAGTTGACGGAAGTTCATCGGTATCTGCCTCGTGAATGAACCGGATTCTGACAATCAATTCGACGAATTCAAGTGCCGAGGGCTAGATTGCAGCCCAAGCACCCGTGCAGAGGGAGCAGCGCAAGGAGACGGCGTGTTGCAGATCATCATCCAGGGCCGGGGAGGCCAGGGCGCGCAGACAGCGGGCAATCTGCTGGCGGCCGCCTTCTTCGCCCAGGGACGCCAAGTGCAGTGCTTCGCCAGCTACGGCGGGGCGCGCCGCGGCACGCCGGTGAGTTCCTACCTGCGCGTCGACGACCGGCCGGTGCGGCTGCGCTGCGACATCGAGCACGCCGATGCCATCCTGTGCTTCGACGCCAGCCTGCTCGAGGGCCGCTTGCTGGCCACCGCGCAGGCCGACACGCTGATCGTCGTCAACTCGGCGCGCAGCCGCGAGCAGTTCGCGCAGACGCTGCCTGGCTACCACGTGATTCCGGTCGACGGCCTGGCGATCGCGCGCCGCAACGGCCTGGCTCGCATCGTCAACTCGGCGCTGCTCGGTGCCTTCGCGCGCGCCATGCGGCGCCGTCGCTGCGAGACGCTGGAACGCACGCTGATCGAGCAGGCACCCAAGCTGCACGACGAGAACATCGCCGCCTGCGAGGAAGGCTATGCGCTGGGTCGACGCGCAGTTGCAGGGAGCTGCGGCATGACAGCACGAAGTGGCTCGGCGGAGACTGATATCGCGCAGCGACGCGATGTCGATAGCCGACGCGCCCTGCCCGTTCAGGCGATCTGGACCACCGGCAGCACCGCCGCCATCAAGACCGGTACCTGGCGTGCCGCCCTGCCGCAGCACATCCATGCGCCCTCGCCCTGCCACGCCGCCTGCCCGGTGCACGGCGACATCGCCGAGTGGATCGGCCAGGCCCGCGCGCGCGACTTCCACGGCGCGTGGCAGACGCTGTCGCGCCACAACCCGTTCCCGGCCGATCGCCGGCCGCATCTGCCACCATCCCTGCGAGAGCGGCCTGCAACCGCGCCGGCTACGACGAATCGCTGGCGATCTGCAAGCTCGAGCGCTTCGTCGGCGACATGGCGATCGAACGCGGCTGGTCCTACGCCGCGGCGCCGGTGCAGCCGGCGCGAGCGCGTCGCCGTGGTCGGCGGCGGGCCGTCGGGGCTGTCGGCGGCCTTCCAGTTGCGCCGCCGCGGCTATGCCGTCACGCTGTTCGAATCGCAGCCCGAGCTCGGCGGCCTGATGCGCTACGGCATTCCGGCCTACCGCCTGGCGCGCAACGGTGCTCGACGGCGAGATCGCGCGCATCGTCGCGATGGGCATCGAGCGTGCGCTGCGGCCAGCCGCTGGCGACGCCGCAGGACCTGCGCGCGACTGCGCGCCGAGCTACGATGCGGTCTACCTGGCCATCGGCGCGCGGCGCCAGAAGCGCCTGCCGCAGCTCGACTACAGCCGCACCCTGGGTCGTCGACGGCGCCGACTACCTGGCGCGTACCAGCATTGGTGCGCCGCCCGCGCTCGGGCGCCGACTGGTGGTGATCGGCGGCGGCAGCGCCGCGCTCGATGCAGCGCGCAGCGCGCGCCGCGCGGGGCATGAGGTGACGATCCTCGCGCTGGAAAGCGAGAGCGCGATGCCGGCGCAGCGCGACGAGGTCGTCGAGGCGCTGGAGGAAGGCATCGTGCTGGTCGACGCTGTCGATGTTGCGCGGCGTGGCCGAAGCTCGCACGGAGAGGCTGGCTTGCGGCTGGACTGCGTGCGCGTGCATTTCGAGCCCGGTGCGCAGCGCGGTCAGTTCAGCGTGACGCCGCTCGCGGACAGCGAGCTTCACGCTCGAGGCCGACGCCGTCGTCAGCTCGATCGGCCAGGACCCCGATCTCGCGCCGCTCGATGGCGCGCTGCGACATCGACGGCGCCCTGCTCAGGACCGATGCGCGCGGCGCAACCAGCGCCGAGCGGTGTCTGGGCCGGTGGCGACCTGGCGAGCATGGCCCGCTTCGTCACCGAGGCCATCGGCATGGGCGAGCGCGCGGCGGTCGAGATCGACCGTCAGCTGCGAGCAGGTCTCGCCGGCGGAGCCACGGCCGGCGTCGCGGAAGCGCGATTCAGCGAACCGCTCGTCCCGCTGGCGGCCATCAACCTGCACTACCACCCGGTGCAGCCGCGCGCCGGCCGATCGGCGACTGGCTCGCGGCCGATCGACTCGCGAGCGATGCCGAGGTGCAACTCGGCCTGGACATCGAGCGCGCGCTCGCCGAGACCGTGCGCTGCTTCTCCTGCGGCACCTGCACCCATTGCGACAACTGCGTCAACTACTGCCCCGACATGGCGGTGCAGCGTGCCGGCGACGGCTACGTCGTGCTCACCGACTACTGCAAGGGCTGTGGCCTGTGCGTCAAGGAATGCCCGACCGGCTCGATGAAGATGCTCGAGGAATTGCGATGAAAGCACGAAGTGCTTCGGCGCAGACTCATATCGCGCAGCGATGTGAGTCGGAGCCAACGCGCAAGACAAGCCGATCCTGTTGACCGGCAACCACGCCGTGGCCTGGGCGGCTCGGCTGGCGCGGCCGAAGGTGGTGCCGGTCTACCCGATCACGCCGCAGACGCCGGTGCTGGAGAAGCTCACCGACTTCCAGGCCGAGGGCCACTTCGACGCCGAGATCATCACGCCGGAGTCCGAGCACTCGGTGATGTCGGCCTGCATCCCGGCCTCGCTGGCCGGCGTGCGCGTGTTCACCGCCACCGCTTCGCAGGGCCTGCTGCTGATGCACGAACTGCTGCATTACGCGGCCGGCGCGCGGGCACCGATCGTGATGGCCAACGTCAACCGCACCGTGGCCTCGCCGTGGGCCTTCTGGCCCGACCAGACCGACAGCCTGTCGCAGCGCGACACCGGCTGGATCCAGTTCTACGTCGAGACCGCGCAGGAGGCGCTGGACACCGTGATCCAGGCCTTCCGCGTCGCCGAGCAGGTGCTGTTGCCGGCGCTGGTCAACCTCGACGCGTTCTACGTCTCGCACTCGCTCGAGCCGGTGAGCGTGCCCGCGCAGGCGCTGGTCGATGCCTACCTGCCGCCGTTCGCGCCCGAGCATCGGCTGGACACGGCGAACGTCGAGTCCTGGGGCAACGTGGTCTCGCAGGACATGTTCTATCGCCACCGCCAGGACATCGAGGCGGCGATGGGCAGCGTGCCCCGACTGGCCGCCGAGGCCGATCGCGAATGGGCTGAACACACCGGACGCAGCCATGGCGTGGTCGAACGCTATCGCTGCGACGGGGCCGGCACCGTCATCGTCAGCATGGGCAGCATGTGCGGCACGGCGCGCGATGCGGTGGACGCGATGCGCGACGAGGGGCTCGAGCGTCGGGCCTGCTCAAGGTGCGGCTGTTCCGGCCCTTGCCGGTGCAGGCGCTGCGTGCCGCACTGGCCGATGCGGGCGACGTCGTCGTGCTCGACCGCAACCATTCGCCCGGGCACGGCGGCGTGCTGCACCAGGAGTTGCGCTCGGCGTTGTACGGCATGCCCGATGCGCCTCGTATCCACGGCCTGCTGGCGGGGGTTGGCGGAGTCAGCGTCTCGCCGGAGAGGATCGCGGCCTTCGTGCAACAGGCATTGGGCAATCCTGCCCTGGTCGAATCCGTCTGGGCGAGGTGATTTCCGCATGCACACGATTCCGATCTCACCGGCACGCCACGAGGAACCGCTGCTGTGCTCGGGTCACGCGGCCTGTCCGGGTTGCGTAGAGCCGCTGTCGGTACGGCACATCCTGGACGTGCTCGGGCCCGACACGATGGCCGTGATACCGCCCTCCTGCATGGCGATCATCGCCGGCCCGCAACCCTTCAGTTCGCTGCGCATTCCCGTCTACCAGCCCACGCTGGAGGCCTCCGCCGCGGCGGCCTCGGGCTTGCGCCGCGCGCTGGATGCGCAGGGCCGGCACGGGACCCAGGTCATCGTGCTGGCCGGCGATGGGGGCACCTACGACATCGGCTTCCAGTGCCTGTCGTCAGCGGCCGAGCGCAACGAGGACATGATCTATTTCTGCCTCGACAACGAGGGCTACATGAACACCGGGGCGCAGAAGTCGTCGTCGACACCGCACTTCGCCCGCACCGGCTCGACGCCCGCGGGCAAGACCTCGCGCAAGAAGAACCTCAGCGAGATCATGGCCGCCCACGGCGTGCCCTACGTGGCCACCGCCAGTGTCGGCCACCTCGCCGATCTGAAGCGCAAGGTCGCGAAAGCCAAGGCGATGCGCGGCATGCGCATCATCACGCTGCTCATTCCCTGCCTGGACGGTTGGGGGCTTGCCGACGACGGCGGCCTGACCGCGGCACGCTACGCCGTCGAGTGCGGCGCCTTCCCGCTCTACGAGATCGAGGACGGCCAGCGCTACATGCTGAATCACGAGCCGCGCACGCGGCCAGTGGCCGACTATCTGTCGCTGCAGCGGCGTTACCGGCACCTGTCGGCCGCCGATACACGGATCTTGCAGGCCGAGGTGGACGACGGCTGGGCACGGCTGTTGCGGCGCGTCGCGGCGAGCGATCCCCCGGTCACACCGGCGTCGACGACGGACGCTGCGGCATGAGCCATCCTACGGTCGCCCCTGAACGGGCCGTGCCGACGATCGCGTCAACCCGGCTTGTGGCGGCCCGGGACCTCGGCCTCCCCGCTCGGGGTCTGCGGCGCGGCTGCCGCTGCGCTCGCCTGTTGCCTTTCGATCAGCCGCAGCATGGTCGCCACCGTGATCGACCCGAAGGTGGCCTTCGCGATCTGGTCGATCTCGGCCAGCACCTGGCCCAGTGCCTGATCCACCGGCGTGTCGGCATCCGTCGGCGCTCCGCGCGCCGCCGCGGGCGGCGCGAACTCCTCGAAGAGCCGGATCACGTCCATCAGCGTGAGCCGGCGCGCGTTGGCGGCGAAGCGGTAGCCGCCGCCGACGCCGCGCACCGAATCGACGATGCCCGCGCGCGCCAGTTCCGGCGAGCACCTTGGCCAGGTGGTGCGAGCGACTCGCCGTACTTGTCGGCGACCTCGGCCGCCGGCACGTGCGCGCCGGTCGCGCGGCGAACTCGAGCACGCTGTACAGCGCCAGCCGGGTGTTCTTCTGCAGCTTCATCGCGTCAGGGCTCACGGCGTCAAGGTCCATCTCGAGCGGGATCAGGCGATCCGGCCATCATGCCCTGGCTGCGGAAGAACGACAGGATCAGCGTGTTGTCGCTGGCCAGCATCGTGCGCAGCTTGCGTACGCCGGCACGCGTCGAAACGTCGCGCTGATCGCCTCCAGCAGCCGGTGCCCACGCCCTGCTGGCCGCGCCCGGATCGACGTCGATCGCGAACACCCAGCCGCAGGGCGGCGAGCCGAACTCCCAGTCCCGCACCTCGCCGATCATGAAGCCGACCACGCGGCCGCCGTGCAGCCGCGCACCAGGAAGTGCCGCGCCCCTGGCCGCCGCTGCCGTAGCGGCGGTAGACGGCGCTGCCAGTAGTCGCGCCTTGTCCAGGCCCGTCACGGTGGCGTCGATGCGCGATGACCTCGGGCAGGTCGGCCTGCCGCACCGGGCGCACCACGCAGCGTGCCGATCGCCGTCAGGGGAAACCCCGGTCCGCGGCCGGCGCGCTGCGGGCGGCGTGTCTGCGGGGATTGCGGGGCCACGGCAATTCCTGCATGAACTGAACCAGATCAAACTCAAATCAGCATTTCGGTACCAGAATGAGCTTATGGAGGAGTGCTATCCGTTTCGTTGCGACAGACTCGAGTACAAGTCTCGGCACTGAACTGTGTTTCTGCCGAATCGCGCGCATGGTCGTCGAGCGCGCTTGAAATGGAAGCACCGCAGAGGCAGTGCAGCGGTGCGCCGGCTGCAGAGCCGCGCTACCACCTTGTTCCGGAGCCCTAGGAGACACGCATGAGACACATCTCGACACGCTCGCGCGCTGCTGCGCACTGGCGCGCTGGCCCTGGCCGGCGCACTGCTCGCCGCCGGCAGCGCCTGGCGCAGGAGCCGATCCGCATCGGCGCCTTCCTGTCCGTCACCGGCCCGGCGGCCTTCCTCGGCGACCCCGAGCAGAAGACGCTCGAGATGTATCGTCGAGACGCATCAACGCCGAGGGCGGCGTGCTCGGCCGCAAGCTGCAACTCGTGGCCTACGACGACGCCGGCGACGCCGAGAAGGCGCGCACCTTCGCCAAGCGGCTGATCGAGCAGGACAAGGTCGACGTCGATCGTCGGCGGCTCGACCACCGGCACCACGATGGCCGCGGTGCCGCTGGTCGAAGCGGCCGGCATGCCCTTCATCTCGCTGGCCGGCGCGGTGGTGATCGTCGAGCCGGTGAAGAAGTGGGTCTTCAAGACGCCGCACACCGACCGCATGGCCTGCGACAAGATCTTCGTCGACATGCAGGCACGCAAGCTGACGAAGGTGGCGCTGATCTCGGGCAGCGGCGGCTTCGACAAGTCGATGCGCGCCGAGTGCCTGAAGGTGGCGCCCAAGTACGGCATCGAGATCGTCGCCGACGAGACCTACGGCGCCGCCGACACCGACATGACGGCGCAGCTGACCAAGATCCGCGGCAGCAGCGCGCAGGCCGTGCTCAACGCCGGCTTCGGCCAGGGCCCGGCGATCGTCACGCGCAACTACCGCCAGGTCGGCCTCACGCTGCCGCTGTACCAGTCGCACGGCGTCGCCTCCAAGGAGTACATCAAGCTCTCCGGCGCCGGCGGCCGAACGGCGTGCGCCTGCCCGCCGCGGCGCTGCTGGTGGCCGACCTGCTGGCCGCGAGCGACGCCGCAGAAGCCGGTCGTCACCGCCTACACGCGACGCCTACGAGGGCACGCTACAAGAGCGATGTCTCGACCTTCGGCGGCCACGCCTACGACGGGCTGATGCTGGCGGTCAACGCGATCAAGGCCGCCGGCTGGCACCGACAAGGCCAAGGTGCGCGACGCGCTGGAGGCGACGCAAGGGCTACGTCGGCACCGGCGGGCGTGGTCAACATGTCGGCCGACCGACCACATGGGGCTGGACCTGAGCGCCTTCCGCATGCTCGAGGTCAAGAACGGCACCTGGTCGCTCGTGAAGTGAGGTCCTGCAGCCAACGCGCCGGAGCACGCGATGGGCGAGCCAGTGGCTCCAGTTCGTCGCCAGCCGGGCTGACCACCGGGGCGATCTACGCGCTGGTCGCGCTGGGCTTCTCGATCATCTACAACGCCAGCAGCGCGATCAATTTCGCGCAGGGCGAGTTCGTGATGATCGGCGGCATGAGCCGCGGTGATCGCTGGTCGCGCGTCGGCCTGCCGCTGGCGGCCGCGGTGCCGCTGGCGGTGCTGGCGGCGGTGGTCGTCGGGCTGCTGGTCGAGAAGCTGGCCATCGAGCCGGCGCAGCACACGGCCGGCCGACGGTGACGCTGATCATCATCACCATCGGCGTGGCGCTGTTCCTGCGCGGCCTGGCGCAGGTGCTGTGGGACAAGCGCGTGCACTCGCTGCCGGCGTTTTCGGGCGACGAGCCGATCGCAGCTGCTCGGCGCCACGGTGCTGCCGCAGAGCCTGTGGGTGCTGGGCGGCGCCGGCGCTGGCGGTGGTGGCGCTGGGCTGGTTCTTCGGCCGCACGCTGTTCGGCAAGGCGATGCGCGCCACCTCGTACAACCCGCTGGCCGCGCAAGCTGGTGGGCATCAACACGCGCGGCGTGCTGTTCGTGAGCTTCGGCCTGGCGGCCGGGCTCGGCGCGCTCGGCGGCGTGCTGATCGCGCCGATCGCCTTCACCTCGTACGACGTCGGCATCATGCTCGGCCTGAAGGGTTTCGCCGCGGCGATGCTCGGCGGCCTGGGCAGCTTCGGCGGCGCGGTGCTCGGCGGCCTGCTGCTCGGGCCTGCTCGAGGGGCTGGGCGCCGGCTTCGTTTCCTCGGCCTACAAGGATGCGATCGCCTTCGTGGTCATCCTCGCCGTGCTGTTCTTCATGCCCGGAGGCCTGCTCGGTGCACGCCGCAGCGAACGTGTCTGAGCGCGCCGGCGCGACCGCTGCCTGCGCGCAGTGGGCACGCGCCCGCGCGGCGGCGGCCTGCTGGCTGCTGGCGGTCGTGATCGCAGTGCTGCCGCTGGTGCTGGCCAACAACTACTTCTACGAGGTGGCGATCCTGGTCGCGCTCAACGCCATCGTCTGCGTCGGCCTGAACCTGCTGATCGGCTATGCCGGCCAGATCAGCCTCGGCCACGCCGGCTTCTTCGCGCTCGGGCGGCTACGGCAGCGCGATCCTGGCGGCGCGCTACGGCTGGCCGGCTGGCTGGCGCTGCCGGCTGGCGCTGCGCCGCGGTCGGCGTGCTGGCCTGCTCGTCGGCCGGCCGACGCTGCGCCTGAAGGGCCACTACCTGGCGATGGCCACGCTCGGCCTCGGGCGTCATCGTCTCGATCGTCGTCGTCCACCGAGGACCGCATGACCGGCGGGCCCGACGGCATGGCCGGTGCCGCCGCTCGTGCTGTTCGGCTGGACGGTGCGCGGGCGAGCACACCTGGTACTGGATCGCCGGCGCGGTGCTGCTGGCTCACGGTGTGGTTGGCGCTCAACCTGATCGAGTCGCCGATCGGCCGTGCGCTGCGCGCGCTGCACGGCTCGGAGGTCGCCGCCGAGACGGTGGGCATCGACAGCGGCCGCTACAAGCTGCAGGGTCTTCGTGCATGTCGGCGCTGTTCGCCGCCGTCGCCGGCGCGCTGACGGCGCACTACGCCGGCTTCATCACGCCGGCCAAGGCCTCGTTCCTGCACTCGGTCGAACTGGTGATCATGGTCGTCTTCGGCGGCATGGCGTCGGTCTTCGGCGCGGTGGTCGGCGCAGCGGTGCTGACGCATGCTGCCGCAGTTGCTGACGGTGCTCAAGGACTACGAGATGATGGTCTTCGGCGCGGTGCTGATCGCGACGATGGTGTTCTTCCCGCAGGGCATCGTGCCGACGCTCGGCGCGATGGCTGGCACGGAGGTCGAGCGATGACCCTGCTGGCCGTCAAGCGTCTGGCCAAGGCCTTCGGCGGCGTGCACGCGATCGAGGACCTGTCTTTCGATGTCGCGCTCGGCACCGTGCATTCGATCATCGGCCCCAACGGCGCCGGCAAGACGACCTGCTCAACCTGCTGACCGGCATCTACGTGCCCGACGCGGGCAGCGTCCGGCTCGACGGCGCACGAACTCCCGGCCAGCCCACGCACCGCTTCGCCGCCGCCGGCATCGGCCGCACGTTCCAGAACCTGCAGGTGTTCTTCAACATGACGGCGCTCGAGAACGTGATGACCGGCCGCCACCTGCGCGAGCAGCGGCTCGCTGCTGCGCTGCGCATGTTGCGCACTGCCGGCGCTGGCGCGCGCCGAGGACGCTCATGCCGCGACAGCCGCGCGCGCTTGCTGCGCGCGGTGGGCCTGGCCGCCTACGAAGACGCGGCGGCCGACGCGATGCCCTATGGCGCGCTCAAGCGCCTGGAGATCGCGCGCGCGCTGGCGGCCGAGCCGCAAGGTGCTGCTGCTCGACGAACCGGCCGCCGGGCTCAACCAGACCGAGGCGCACGAGATCGACGCGCTGATCAAGCGGCTTGCGCGCCGACGGCACGACGGTGGTGCTGGTCGAGCACAACATGCGGCTGGTGATGGACGTGTCGGACCGCGTGCTCGTGCTCGACCGCGGCACGCAAGCTGGCCGAGGGCACGCCGGCGAGATGGCCCGCGACCCGCGCGTGATCGAGGCCTATCTCGGCGCCGTCGAGCAGGCAGCGCCGGAGCCGCCCATGCTTGAGGTGCAGGACCTGGACAGCCGCTACGGCCGCATCCCGGCGCTGGCCGGGGTCGAGCTGCGGGTCGCGGCCCGGCGAACTGGTGGCGCTGGTCGGCGCCAACGGCGCGGGCAAGACGACGCTGCTGCGCGCGCTGTCGGGCGTGCAGCCGGCGCAGCGGCGGCACGATCCGCTTCGACGGCGCAGGACATCGGCCGGCACCCGGCGCGCCAGCGCGTGCAGCTGCGGCATCGTGCAGGTGCCCGAGGGGCGCCAGGTGTTCGCGCCGATGACGGTCGAGGACAACCTGCTGCTCGGCGCGTTCGCGCGCGGCTCGCGCGAAGGACTCGAACGCGTGTGTTCGCGATGTTTCCCGGCGCTGCGCGGAGAAGCGCGCCGAGCTGGCCGGCACGCTCTCGGGCGGCCAGCAGCAGATGCTGGCGATCGGCCGCGCGCTGATGGCGCGACCCACGGCTGCTGCTGCTCGACGAGCCGAGCATGGGCCTGGCGCCGCAGCCTGGTGGCCGAGATCTTCGCGCCGCATCGCGGCGCTCAAGGCGCGAGGGCACGACGATCCTGCTGGTCGACCAGAACGCGCGTGCCGCGCTGGCGATCGCCGACCGCGGCTACGTGATGGAGACCGGGCGCATCGTGCTCCATGGCCGTGGCGGCCGAACTGCTGCGCGACCCGCAGGTGCAGCAGGCCTACCTGGGCATGTGAGCGCCAACCCAACGGCAGCGAACACGGAAGGACTTCCGATGAAGACCACCCTGCAAGCCGGCCTCGCCGGCCACTGTGACACTTCGAGGTCGACCGCGAGCGCACGATCGACTTCATGGGCGAGAAGGCGCGCGTTTACGCCACGCCGATGCTGGTGCGCGACATCGAGATCGCCTGCCGCGACCTGCTGCTGAAGCATCTCGACCCGGGCGAGGATTCGGTCGGCACGCGGGTCGAGCTCGACCACACCGGCCGCCACGCTGATGGGCATGCGGGTCGAGCTCACGGTGACGCATCGCCGAAGTCAAGGGGCGCGCCGTCACGTTCGACGTCGCCGGCCGCGACAGCGTCGAGCCGATCTGCCGCGGCCGCCACCAGCGCTTCATCGTCGATGTCAGGAAGACCGAGGAGCGGCTGGCGGCCAAGGCGCAGAAAGCGGGGCTCGACATGACGACTGCCACTACTGGGCACGCGCAGCGTGCCGACCTACTGCTACCAGTGCGTGGCTGGCCCCGACCTGCTGACCGTGAAGGTGATGGACGGCGTTGCCACCGAGGTCGAGCCCAACTTCTGCGCCGCCGGCATCCACCCGGGCGGCGGCAAGGTCTGCGTCAAGGCCTACGGGCTGGTGCAGAAGACCTACAACCCGAACCGCGTGCTGACGCCGATGAAGCGCACGAACCCGAAGAAGGGGCGCGACCAGGACCCGGGCTTCGTGCCGATCTCGTGGGACGAGGCCTTCGAGCTGATCGCCGCGCAAGCTGCAACGCCGTGCGCGCCGAGGGCCTCACCGACGCCTCGGGCTACCCGCGCGTGGCGGCCAGCTTCGGCGGCGCCGGCACGCCGCAGTCGTACATGGGCACGCTTCCCGGCGTTCCTCGCCGCCTGGGGCCCGATCGACATGGGCTTCGGCTCCGGCCAGGGCGTCAAGTGCTACCACTCCGAGCACCTGTACGGCGAGTTCTGGCACCGCGCGTTCATCGTCACGCCCGACACGCCGCTGTGCAATTACCTCATCTCCTGCGGCTCCAACATCGAGGCCTCGGGCGGCGTGACCGGCGTCTGGCGCCATGCCAATGCGCGCGTGCGCGGCATGAAGCGGGTGCAGGTCGAGCCGCACCTGTCGGTGACCGGCGCCTGCTCGGCGCAGTGGGTGCCGATCAAGCCCAAGACCGACGCCGCGTTCCTGTACGCGCTGATCCACGTGCTGCTGCACGAGGTGCCGCGCGAACGGCTCGACCTGCCGTTCCTGGCGCAGCGCACGGCCTCGCCCTACCTCGTCGGGCCGCACGGCTACTACCTGCGCGACCGCGCCAGCCGCAAGCCGCTGGTGTGGGACGCGGCCAGCGCAAGCGGCCCGCGTGCACGACAGCCCGGGGCTGCAGGAAGCGCTCGAAGGCGGCTACGAGGTCGATGCGATCGAGATCGGACCCGACGGCGACGTGCTGGCCGACGGCCTGCTGCCGGCAGCACCGCCTTCACGCGCCTGGTCGAGCACATGCGCCCGTACTCGCCCGGAGTGGGCGACAGGCGATCTGCGACGTGCCGGCGGCGACATGCGCCGCATCGCCAACGAGTTCATCGACCACGCCTGCGTCGGCGAGACGATCGACATCGACGGCCAAACGATGCCCTACCGCCCGGTGGCGATGACGCATGGGCAAGACCGTCAACAACGGCTGGGGCGGCTTCGAGTGCTGTCTGGGCGCGCACGGTGCTGACCACGCTGGTCGGCGCGCTCGAGGTGCCCGGCGGCACGATCGGCACCACGGTGCGGCTGACGCGGCCGATGTCGCACCGGACGAGAGCGTCAAGGCCGGGCCCGACGGCTTCATGCATTACCCGCTCAACCCGACCGACAAGGCGCATTGGTCGCCGAATCCCAACATCCGCAACGCCTACCGGACGATGGTGCCGCTGGCCGCCGACGGGCCGTGGAGCCAGGCGCTCGGGCCGACGCACTTCTCGTGGCTGTTCCTCGATGAGACGCCCAAGGGACTGCCGCGCGTCACGCTGCCCGAGGTCTGGTTCGTCTACCGCACCAACCCGGGGATCTCGTTCTGGGACACCCAGGCGCTGGGCGAGAAGATGGCGCGCTTCCCGTTCATGGTCGCCTTCGCCTACACGCAGGACGAGACCAATCACTTCGCCGATGTGCTGCTGCCTGACGCGACCGACCTCGAGAGCCTGCAGCTCTGGCGCATCGGCGGCACCAAGTACCAGGAGTCGTTCTGGGACCACGAGGGCTTCGCGCTGCGCCAGCCGGTGGTGGCCCCGCACGGCCAGGCGCGCGACCTCACCGACATCGCCACCGAACTGGCGCAGCGCACCGGCCTGACCGACAAGTACGTCGCCGCCATCAACAAGGGTGCAGGCGGCGTGCCGCTGAAGGGCGAGCACGGCGACTTCTCGCTCGACCCGCAGCGCAGCCACAGCCGCGAGGAGATCTGGGACGCGGTGTGTCGCGCCGCAAGTGCCGAGGTCAGCGACGGCGCGCATTCGCACGGCCTCGAATGGTGGAAGGAGCATGGCCTGGCGACCAAGCCTTACCCGCGGCGCGACTGGTATCTGCTGCCGACGATGATCAAGCACGGCCTGCGCTTCGAGCTGCCCTACCAGGAGCGCCTGATGCGCGTCGGCGCCGAACTCGGCCGCCGCCTGCACGAGCACGACATGCACTGGTGGGACGAGCAGCTGAAGGAGTACCAGGCGCTGCCGGTGTGGAAGGACTTTCCCGGCGCTGTGGGAGGCGATCATCGGCCAGACCGGCGGCCGGGCGCAGGACTACCCGTTCTGGCTGCTCACCGCGCGCAGCATGCAGTACGCGTGGGGCGCCAACGTCGGCATCGCAGCTGATGAACGAGGTCGCCGACAACGTG
>CAVPAZ010000007.1:0-20531 GCA_963701725.1 uncultured bacterium
CCCGCTGCTGGCCGGCATGGAGGCCCATGGCGACCCGATGACGGCGTTCAAGGACACCGACTACGCGATCCTCGTTGGCGCCCGCCCGCGCGGCCCGGGCATGGAACGCGCCGACCTTCTGGCGGCCAACGGCGCGATCTTCACTGCGCAAGGCAAGGCGCTCAACGCCGTCGCCAGCCGAACGTAAGGGTGCTGGTCGTCGGCAACCCGGCCAATACCAACGCCTACATCGCGATGAAGAGCGCCCCCGACCTGCCGCGAAAGAACTTCACCGCAATGCTGCGCCTCGACCACAACCGCGCGCTGAGCCAGATCGCCGCGAAGACCGGCAAGCCGGTGGCCAGCGATCGAGAAGCTCTGCGTCTGGGGCAACGACTCGCCCACCATGTACGCCGACTATCGCTTCGCGACCATCGCTGGGCAGGCGTGAAGGACGATGATCAACGACCAGGCCTGGAACGCTGACACATTCCTGCCCACGGTCGGCAAACGCGGCGCGGCGATCATCGCGGCCCGCGGCGTCTCGTCGGCGCCTCGGCCGCCAACGCCGCGATCGACCACATGCGCGACTGGGTCCTCGGCACCGGCGGCAAGTGGGTCACGATGGGCGTGCCTAGCAACGGCGAATACGGCATCCCGAAGGACGTGATGTTCGGATACCCGGTCACAACGGCCGGTGGCGAGTACAAGCTGGTCGAAGGACTCGCGATGGACGAGTTCTCGCAGCAACGATCGACCTCACGCTGAAGGAACTGCTCGAAGAGCAGGACGGCGTGAAACACCTTCTCTGATCTTCGGCGGGCGCACCGCGCAGCGCGGGCACGCCGGCGCGCGTGCCGGTGCGATCCCGGCGAACGGCAGAAACCACATCCCGCTGCGAGCCGTCCATCCACGCCTGGCGTTGCTCGACGCCGCCGATGCCGCGCCCGCGCTGCCGGTCTGCGACCACTACGCCGGGGTCGAGGAGCGAATGCGCAAGAGCCTGGCGCTGCAGGCCGAGCTGGGCCCGGTGTTCGACATCACGCTCGACTGCGAGGATGGTGCGCCCGTCGGCGGCGAGGCGGAGCAGGCGCATCGGGTAGCCGAGCTGTCAACTCGCCGTTGAACCTGCACGGGCGCGTCGGCTCGCGTCTTCACCCGGTGCACCACGCGGCGTTTGCGCTCGAGGCCGAACCTGGTGCGCCGCTGCGGTGACCGGCTGGCCTACCTGATGCTGCCCAAGGTACACGGGCCTGGCCGACCTGCGGCGTGCCTGCGACGAAATCGACCGCCTGTCGAGCGGGTGCGCGGCTGACGCGGCAGATTCCGCTGCACGTGCTGATCGAAACCCATGGTGCGCTCGCCGAGGTGGTGCCATCGCCGCGCATCCGCGCGTCGAATCGCTGTCTTTCGGGCTGATGGACTTCGTTTCGGCCCATCGCGGGGCGATTCCGCAGTCGGCGATGAGCGCGAGCGGCCAGTTCGAGCATCCGCTGGTGGTGCGCGCCAAGCTGAGATCGCGGCGGCCTGCCATGCGCACGCCAAGACGCCGTCGCATTGCGTGGTGACCGAATTCAGGCGGCTCGATCTGCTCGAGGCTGCGGCAGTGAAAGCGGCGCGCAGCTTCGGCTACACGCGCATGTGGAGCATCCACCCCGACCAGATCCTGCCCATCGTCGAAGCCTTCGCACCGTCGGCCGCCGAGGTCGACCAGGCGATCGGATGCTGCTCGCCGCGCAGGCGGCGCAGTGGGCGCCGATCAGCCACCGCCCGGTGCCGCAAGTGCGCTGCACGATCGGGCCAGCTACCGCTACTTCTGGCACGTACTCGAGCTCGCCCACCGCACCGGGCAGCCGCTGCCCGCCGAGGTGCGGCACGCCTTCTTCGAGAAGCCGCCGCCTGAACTCCGTCGTCGCGACGGTCGACAGGCGCAATTTGTTGCAATCGGGCGTCCGGCTTTGAAGCCCGGCCTCCTGCCGCGCCGAAAATAGGGTCTGACTCAACTCGCGGATCCGCCCATGCATCGCATCTCTGCCCTGACCCTCGCCTCGGCCTCAGCCTGACCGGCGCCGCCGCCATCGCACAGACCGGCGCCGGCCGCCAAGCCCAGGCAGCGAAGCCGGCCGCCGACCAAGCCGGCGCCCCACGGCCGGCCACATCCGCGCGAGGAGCTGAAGTCCGAAGCCAAGGGCCTGGCGCTTGGGATCGAAACCGCCGAGGCGATCAGCGCCGCCCAACTCGACATCGCCGCGCGCGTGCTCACCGGCAAGGCCGACTGCGAATACAACCAGGCGGTCGACGTCGATGCCGTGGCCGAGAAACCCGGCATGTTCAAGGTCCGCTTCAAGGAACTGAGCTACTTGATGGTGCCCGAGGAGACCACGACCGGCGCCGTTCGACTGTTCGACAAGCAAGACGGGTGTCGTCTGGCTGCAGATCCCGGCGAAGTCGATGCTGCTCGAACAACCGCGCCGGGCAGCGCCTGGTCGACCGCTGCACCCACGCCGAGCAGCGCGCCGCGGTGTCCGCCGTCGCCGGCGCCGCCGCGGCGGCGATGCCGTCGGCCGCGCCGCGCAAGTAGCGCCCGCGGGCATCCGCCAGAGCCGGGCATCCGGCGAAGTATGCAGCGATAGGTATGTATAATTCGCGCATACTCCTTCCGCGAGGGCCCGCATGGATGCAACTGTCGCCGAACGTGGCCAGATCACGCTGCCGAAGGCGATCCGTGACGCACTGGGCCTGAGCAAGGGCACGCGGCTGAAGATCGAACTCGACGGCAGCCGCATCATCCTGCGCAAGGACGTCAGCGACGCCGTCTCGCGCGCCCGCGGCCGCTTCAAGCTCGACGGTTTCGAATCGGTGGACGACGCGATGCGCGCCGTCCGTGGCCGCGCCCCGGGTGATCCGGTGGATCAATGAAGACGGCCCGGCTCACTTCGTTCGTGCCGGCCAGGCGGCAGGGCGGACGGCCCTCCCCGGCCACGCAGGAGCGGCCCGGCGCCGGCTGAGCGTGATCGCCATCGATTCCTCTGTGCTGATCGACCTGCTCTGCGATAGCGAGCGCGCCGGCACCGCCGAGATCGCCTTGCGCGACGCGCTGGCCCGGGGCCCGGTGGTCGTCTGCGACGTCGTGGTCGCCGAAGTCTGCAGTTCGCTGCGCGATGGCGACCAGGCGATGCAGGCGCTCGAAGAGATGGGCATCGCCTGCAATGCCGTCGAACGCAAGGCCGCAGTGCGCGCCGGCGAGATGCAACGCCGCTATCGCGCCCGCGGAGGGGGCCGGCTGCGCACCGTGCCCGACTTCATCGTCGGCGCCCACGCACTGCTCCAGTGCGACGGGCTCATCACTCGCGACGCCGCGTTCTTTCGCGACTACTTCAAGGGCCTCAAGATCATTGCCCCGAAGGCGGGCTGAGCGCCTGTTCCGTCCCTGCTTCTCACCATGCCAACCCTGGAACCCACCATGCTGCAAGCCTACCGAACCCATGTCGCCGAACGCGCCGCGCTCGGCATTCCGCCACTGCCGCTGTCGGCCGCGCAGACTGCCGCAGCTGATCGAACTGCTCAAGGCCCCGCCGGCTGGCGAGGAGACCGCGCTCGTCGAACTGCGTCACCCACCGCGTGCCGGCCGGCGTCGACGACGCCGCCAAGGTCAAGGCGAGCTACCTGGCTGCCGTTGCCCACGGCAGCGAGAAGTGCCCGCTGATCTCGCGCGAGAAGGCGACCGAGTTGCTCGGCACGATGCTCGGCGGCTACAACATCGCGCCGCTGATCGACCTGCTCGACGACGCGGCGGTCGGCGCGCATCGCCGCCGAGGCGCTGAAGAAGACGCTGCTGATGTTCGACGCCTTCCACGACGTGAGGGCCAAGGCCGACGCGGGCAACGCGAATGCCAAGGCGGTGCTGCAGAGCTGGGCCGACGCCGAGTGGTTCACCAGCCGCCCCGAGGTGCCGCAAGAGCATCACCGTCAGCATCTTCAAGGTGGCCGGCGAGATCAACACCGACGACCTGTCGCCCGCGCCCGACGCCTGGAGCCGCCCCGACATTCCGCTGCACGCGCTGGCGATGCACAAGAACCCGCGACCCGGCATCGTGCCCGAGGAAGAAGGCAAGCGCGGCCCGGTGAAGTTCATCGAGGAGCTGCGCGCGCGCGGCCATCTGGTGGCCTATGTCGGCGACGTGGTCGGCACCGGCTCGAGCCGCAAGTCGGCCACCAACTCGGTGCTCTGGTTCACCGGCGAGGACATCCCCTTCGTGCCCAACAAGCGCTTCGGCGGCGTCTGCCTGGGCGGCAAGATCGCGCCGATCTTCTACAACACGATGGAGGACTCCGGCGCGCTGCCGATCGAGCTCGACGTGAGCCAGATGGCGATGGGCGACGTGGTCGAGCTGCGCCCCTACGAAGGCAAGGCGCTGAAGGACGGCAAGGTCATCGCCGAGTTCAAGGTCAAGAGCGAGGTGCTGTTCGACGAGGTGCGCGCCGGCGGCCGCATCCCGCTGATCATCGGCCGCGGCCTCACCGCCAAGGCGCGCGAGGCGCTCGGCCTGCCGCCCTCGACGCTGTTCCGCCTGCCGCACAACCCGGCCGACACGAAGCGCGGCTTCACGCTGGCGCAGAAGATGGTCGGCAAGGCCTGCGGCCTGCCCGTGGTCGGCGGCAATCAGCGGGCGTGCGCCCCGGCACCTACTGCGAGCCGCGCATGACCTCGGTCGGCTCGCAGGACACCACCGGCCCGATGACCCGCGACGAACTGAAAGACCTGGCCTGCCTGGGCTTCAGCGCCGACCTGGTGATGCAGAGCTTCTGCCACACCGCGGCCTACCCGAAGCCGGTCGACGTGAAGATGCACCACGAGCTGCCGGCCTTCATCAGCACCCGCGGCGGCATCAGCCTGCGCCCCGGCGACGGCGTGATCCACAGCTGGCTCAACCGCCTGCTGCTGCCCGACACCGTGGGCACCGGCGGCGACAGCCACACGCGCTTCCCGATCGGCATCAGCTTCCCGGCCGGCTCGGGCCTGGTCGCCTTTGCCGCCGCCACCGGCGTGATGCCGCTGGACATGCCCGAGAGCGTGCTGGTGCGCTTCAAGGGCAAGCTGCAGCCGGGCGTGACGCTGCGCGACCTGGTCAACGCGATCCCGCTCTACGCCATCAAGGCCGGGCTGCTGACGGTCGCCAAGCAGGGCAAGAAGAACATCTTCTCCGGCCGCATCCTCGAGATCGAGGGCCTGCCCGACCTGAAGGTGGAACAGGCCTTCGAGCTCAGCGACGCCTCGGCCGAGCGCAGCGCGGCCGGCTGCACGGTGCACCTGAACCCGGCGCCGATCAAGGAGTACATCACCAGCAACATCACGCTGATGAAGCACATGATCGCCAGCGGCTACGCCGACGCGCGCACACTCGCCAGGCGCATCGCCGCGCAGGAGGCCTGGCTCGCCGACCCGAAACTGCTCGAAGGCCGACGCCGACGCCGAGTACGCGGCGGTGATCGAGATCGACCTTGCCGACGTGCACGAGCCCATCGTCGCCTGCCCGAACGACCCGGACGACGTGAAGACGCTGTCCGAAGTGGCCGGCGCGAAGATCGACGAGGTCTTCATCGGCAGCTGCATGACCAACATCGGCCACTTCCGCGCCGCGAGCAAGCTGCTGGAGGGCAAGCGCGACATCCCGGTCAAGCTCTGGGTCGCACCGCCGACGAAGATGGACGCGCAACAGCTCAGCGAGGAAGGCCACTACGGCGTGCTCGGCACGGCCGGCGCGCGCATGGAGATGCCGGGCTGCAGCCTGTGCATGGGCAACCAGGCGCAGGTGAAGGAAGGCGCGACGGTGTTCTCCACCAGCACCCGCAACTTCCCGAACCGGCTCGGCAAGAACACCAACGTCTACCTCGGCTCGGCCGAACTCGCGGCGATCTGCTCGCGCCTGGGCCGCATCCCGACCAAGGCCGAGTACATGGAGGGAGTGGGCGTACTGACAGCCAGCAGCGACAAGATCTACCAGTACCTGAACTTCGACCAGATCGCGGAGTTCAAGGCGGTGGCCGACACGGCCGGCGCGTAGCGACCACAGCCCGGCAGCGCGGACGCGCTCGACGGGCGCCCTCAAGTCGTCGCCAACCAGGAGATTGCACGCCATGCCCACGCTGGATTCCCACACCCGCCTTGGCCCTCGGCCGATGCGCTGGTTGCTCGCGCTCATCGTTGCCGGCCTGCTCGGCGGCTGCGTCGCCTACCCATACCCCTACGGGGAGCCCGTGCCTGCGGCGCCGAGTCGTTTCGACCAGGCCTGGGACGCCGCGCTCGGCGCCGCCGCCGAGGCAGGCATTCAGGTGAGCGCGGCCGACCGCGCCAGCGGCCGCATCAGCGGCGCCAAGGCTGGCGTAGCGGTCAGCATCAGCGTGCAGTCGCTCGCCGACGGCAGGGTGCAGGTGGCTTTCAACGCGCCGACGTCGCGCGAAACCAACCCGACGCTCAACGAACGCTGGCTCGCCGCCTACAACCGGCGCATGGGTCGCTGAACGGCCGCGAGCAGGTCGCGACGGCCTCCGCACGGCCGGCTCCGACGGCGCTCCGCGGCCAGACCGGCTCGATGCACGGCCCTCAGCGGCGTTCGGGCGCGATCTGTCCGGCGTAGTCGACCAGCGCCTCGAGGATCGCCTGCCCGCGCTCGTCCGCCGACTCCGCCAGCGTGTCGATGCGGTCCAGGTACGCCGCGAGCGTTCGCCCGCCTCCCGCGCCCTCATGCAGACGCTCGCCGCAATACCTTGCCCAGCGCGCCTGTTCACCCTCGGACAGGGTGTGCGCGAAGTTGCGTGCGCGATAGCGAAACACCAGTTCCTCGAGCCGCGCGTCGTCGAAGGCGACGGGCGCGGCGGCGAGCTTGGCGGGACCCCTGCGGCGCAGGCGCTCGAGCCTGCGGCGATCCTCATTGCCGACGAAGCCACCGTACAGATCCTCATCGACATCGGGCGCATGCTCGGGCTTCGGGCGTGCGAAGACCTCGGCCCAGCGTTCGCGAGGAACGGGCGTTGCACGGGCGGCGATCGCGGCATGGCGCAGCGCCTGCGCCACGTCCAACCCCCAGTGGACAGCCTGGGCCTCGCTGAGCGTCTTCAGGTTGCCGATGACGATCGGCGACTTGTTGATGTGGATGGTCTTGAGGGGCAAGCGCGCCACGCCCTCGGGCAGTTCGTCCTGCCGGGTGAACATGCGCAGGCGAATCGCCTCGGCGTCCAGCCCGGCCAGTTCGCTCGGGTCTGCCGCCAAGTCCCACGCGATCACCTCGTTCTTGTTCGTCGGGTGCGGCGCCAGCGGCCACACCACGGCCAGGCAGCCACGCTCGGGTGGGTACATGCCCGAGATGTGCAAGAAGGGCTTCGGGCCCTGCGCGCCCGATTTCATCGAGCACCGCATCCTTCTTGCGCAACCTGAAGCAGAACTCCCATAGCTTCGGTTGGCGCGCCTTGACCAGGCGCGCCAGCGCGATCGTCGCGCGCACATCCGACAGCGCTTCGTGCGCCGCATCGTGCGCGATCGCGTTGGCAGCGGTCAAGTGCTCGAGCTTGAACGACGGCCGCCCATCGTCGTGCTGCGGCCATTCGATACCCTGCGGGCGCAGCGCGTAGGCGCAGCGCACGACGTCGAGCAGGTCCCAGCGAGCACATTCGTTCTGCCATTCGCGCGCGTACGGGTCGATCAGGTTGCGCCAGAAGAGGTGGCGCGTCACCTCGTCGTCGAAGCGGATGCTGTTGTAGCCGACGCCGGTAGTGCCGGGCTGCGCCAGTTCGGCCTCGATCGCCGCCGCGAATGCGTGTTCCGGCAACCCTTGCGCCAGGCAGGTCTGCGGCAGGATGCCGGTCAGCAGGCACGACTCGGGGTCAGGCAGGTAGTCGTGCGCCGGCTGGCAGTAGTGCATCACCGGCGCACCGATCTCGTTCAGTTCCGCATCGGTGCGGATGCCGGCGAACTGCGCCGGGCGGTCGCGCCGCGGCACGATGCCGAAGGTCTCGTAGTCGTGCCAGAAGAAGCTGAAGCCGTTCATGGCGGAACCATATCCGAATCGGCAGTGCGAACCTCGCACCCGCGCGGCGTGCGGCGTCGCAGCCGTGACCGATGCTCGACTGCCACCCATCCGCGCGCCACCGAGCGCCCTCGACTCACGGCCCGGTCCGTCCCGCTGCGCTCGCCGCTTGCGACTGCGCGCGCAGTCGCTCGACGAACTGCCGCGCCTGCGGGTTTCCGGGGTCGATGCCCTGCACCCGCTCGGCCCACAGCAGCGCGTCGCTCCAGCGGCGCTCCTGCGCAAAGAGCAACGCCAGCGCATAGGGTATGGACGGATCGCGCGGGTCCAGCCGATAGGCCTCGGTAAACGCGCGTTGCGCCTCGGCACGCTTGCCCGTCTGCTGCAACGCGAGGGCCTGGTTGTATCGAACGCGCGCGCGGTCCGGCAGCAGCTTCGCGGCACGCCCCAGCGCCACGGCCGCCTCGGCCATGCGGCCCTGCTCGGCCAGCACGAGGCCGAGCGAGTACTGCAGTTCGCCTTGTGCCGGCACCCGCTTCACGCCGTCCGCCAGCACGCGTTCGGCATCTGGAAGGCGCCCGCGAGCGCCGTAGAACTGCGCCAGATTGGCGCGCGCGGGCGTGAAGTCGGGGTCGATGCGCAGCGCGGCAAGATACTCGGCTTCGGCCAGGTCGGGCTGGCCGGTGTTCTGGTAGATCACGGCCAGGTTCAGCCGCGCGCCCGGCATGTCGAGCGAGACGCTCTGCGCCGCGACGTACTCGGCCAGCGCGGCATCGAAGGCCTGGCGCGTCGCGGCGTCGAAGCTTGCCGGGTCCAGCGACGACAGGGCACGAGCCGCGGTGGCACGCACCGCGCGGACCGGATCGCGCAGCAGCGGAGCGAGGGCGGGCAAGCGCTGCGCGGGAGGGAAGTGCTCCAGGCTGTCTGCCGCCGCCACCCGCACCTCGGCATCGGTGTCGCGGGTGGCGGCGATGCGCTCGGCCTCGTGCCCGGACACGACGTTGCGCAAGGCCGCCAGCGCACTCGCGCGCACGATGGCCGGGTTCGCCGTGTCGGCCACGAGGTGCGCCAGTGCGGCGTCGGCGCCCGGCGCGCCGGCCTGTGCCGCGGCCAGCATCGGCCCGAAATGCGGCACCTGGCGGCGCTTCATTCCGTACCAGCGCTCGGTCGCGGCCGCAGCCCAGGCGGCCGGCTGGTCCTTGTGGCAGGCGGTGCAGGCGTCGGGCGCGCCGGTGCTGGCGTTCAGGTCGGGGCGGGGGACGCGCATGCTGTGGTCCGGCCGCGGGTGCACGATCATGTAGTTCGTGATCGGCATGTGGCAGTTCAGGCACTGCGCGCCGGGCGTGCCCGGCTTGTGGAAATGGTGTGCCGGGGAGTCGAAGTTGCCCGCGGCCGCTGGAAAGCGCGGGTTCGCCGTGCGTTGCGTGGCATTGCAGGCAGACGCCGTTGCGTTCGAACTTGAGCTTGCTCGTGTGGGCGTCGTGGCAGTCGCTGCAGCGCACGCCGAACCGATGCATCTTGCTCTGCCGCATCGACGCGTAGACGTAGACCTCTTCACGCTGCTGCCCGTCGGCGTAGTACAGCGGAGCGCCCAGGCGGGCCGGAAGGAAGTTGTCGAGCAGCGGCTCGCCGGCCATCGCCTTGGGCGTGAGATCGGCTGCGCCGCGAGTGGCAGGCCGCGCAGACTTCGAGCTCGACCGTCGCGCCGGCCGCCTTCAAGTCGACCGTCAGCCCGAAGTTCCGCGGCACCGAGGCCATGCCCGCCGCCGGCGTACTGCCTGGCGGCAGCGACTGCGCCCACGCGACGTGCGCCTGCCCCGCGCCATGGCACGACTGGCAGCTCACGTTCAGCTCCGTCCAGCGCGTGTCGAAGGTTCCCGTCTTGGCGTCGTAGCGCTTCTCGTAGCCGGTGGTGTGACACTCGATGCACATCGTGTTGCCGGTCTGGTAGTTGCCAGTCCAGTGCATCACGTCGCCGCGCTGGCGCCTTCTCGCGCGGGTAGAGGTGGAACCAGCGCTTCTTGTTGACGTCCCAGGCGATCGTCAGCGCCTGCAGGCGCCCGCCGGAAAGCTCGATCAGGTATTGCTGCAGCGGGTCGATGCCGAAGGTGTACTTGATCTCGAAGTCGGCCAATTTGCCGTCGGGACCGTCGGTGTTGACATAGAACTTGCCGTCGCGGCGGAAGAAGCGCGAAGTGACGCCCTGGTGCTTGAACGTGGCGTTCGCGAAGTCGCCGCGCACGCTGGCGTCGCTCGGCGCGGCCATCGCCATGAAGTGGTGAGACTCCTGCCACTTCGCGGCGGCCTCCTGGTGGCAGCCGACGCAGAGCCGGTTGTCGACCAGGGCCGGACGGGTCTGCGCAACGGCGCCTGCAGCGCCCGACGCCGGCGACGAGGCCGCTGCAATGCCCTCTTCCGCAGGACGAGTCCCGCGCAACAGCCAGAAGGCCAGTGCAACGGCGAGGAGCACGACCCCGGCAATCACCCAGGCGTAGCGTCCGACTCTCGACCCCTTGCCGGCACGCGCCCCACCAGCCGCGGTCGGCCCCGTCGCCCTTGGCTTCATGCGGCCAACACCCGCAACGCCTTCATCCCCGCGACCAGCCTACCCTTGCGCGCGCGCTTGCCGACATGCGCCGCCAGAACAGCGCCCTTGAGCGTCTCGTCCTTCGCCTTGCCGCCGCGCCCGCTGCCAAGCACGCGCAGCACCTGTGTGAACGCGGCCACACTGGCGAGCGAATCCTTCGCGTCCAGGTCGATCAGCCTCAGGCCGCGGCCGCCCTTGGGCTGGTACTTGAGTTCATCGATCGGGAACACCAGCAGGCGCCCTGCCGCAGACAGGCAGGCGAGCTGCGCGCCCAGCAACTCGTCGCCCGGCACGACACTCGGCGCGAGCGGCTTCTCGCCCGCTTCGAGGGTGAGGAAGGTCTTGCCGCCCCTCTGGCGGGTCAGCAGGTCGCCGACGCGGGCCCGCAGGCCGTAGCCGCCACTGCCGGCCAGCACCAGCCTCTGAGCGGCGTCGCCGGCATGGTAATGCGCCGGCTGGGTGCCGGTCTCCAGGTCGATCAGCGAAGTGATCGGCTGTCCGTCGCCACGGCCGCCGGGCAGCGCACCGATGGGGACCGAATAGACGCGGCCATCGCTGCCGATCACCGCCAGCGTGTCGACGCTGCGGCACGCGAAAGCGCCATAGAGCGCGTCGCCAGCCTTGAACACGAGGCCAGCGACGTCGATCTCGTGGCCCTTGAGCGCCCTCACCCAGCCCTTCTCGCTGACGATCACCGTCACCGGTTCGTCGACCAGCCTGATCTCGGCAACGGCCTTCTCTCGGCCTGCACCAGCGTGCGCCGCTCGTCACCGTGCTGCTTCGGCATCGGCCTCGATCTCCTTGATCAGCGTGCGCTTCAGCGCCGCCGGGCTGGCCAGGATGTCTTCGAGCTTGCCCTGCTCGCTCCGCAGCCCGGCGAGTTCCTGCTCGATCTTGATCGCCTCGAGCCGCGCGAACTGGCGCAGCCGGATCTCGAGGATGTCCTCGGCCTGCCGGTCGCTCAGGGAGAACGCCGCGATCAGCGCCGGCTTGGGTTCGTCGGCCTGGCGGATGATGCGGATCACCTCGTCGATGTTGAGCAGCACGAGCTGCCGCCCTTCGAGGATGTGGATGCGAGCCAGCACCTTGGCGAGCCGGAACTGCGTGCGCCGCTGCACCGTCTGCTGGCGGAAGCCCAGCCACTCGGCGAGCATCTGGCGCAGGCTCTTCTGCGTCGGCCGGCCGTCGGCGCCGATCATCGTCAGGTTGATCGGCGCCGAGCTCTCCAGGCTGGTGTGGGCGAGCAGCGCGGTGATCAGATCGGCCTGCTCGACGGTGCGCGTCTTCGGCTCGAACACCAGCCGCACCGCCGCTTCGCGGCCCGACTCGTCGCGCACCGCGTCGAGCACCGCGAGCACGGCTGGCCTTGAGCTGCAGCTGATCGGCGCTCAGCGCCTTCTTGCCGGCCTTGACCTTGGGGTTGGTGATCTCTTCGATCTCCTCCAGCACCTTCTGCGTGCTGGTGCCGCGGCGGCAGCTCGGTGACGACGAGCTGCCACTGGCCGCGGGCCAGTTCCTCGATCTTCCAGCGCGCGCGCACCTTGAGCGAGCCGCGCCCGGTGGCGTAGGCGGTCGCGGATGTCGCTCGGCGCCGCTGATGATCTGCCCGCCGCCCGGGATAGTCGGGCGCCGGAACCAGCGCGTAGAGCGCGTCGTCGCCGAGCCGCTCGTCCTTCAGCAGCGCCACCGCGGCGGCCGCCACCTCGCGCAGGTTGTGGCTCGGCATCTCGGTGGCCAGGCCGACCGCGATGCCACTCGGCGCCGTTGAGCAGCACGAACGGCAGCCGCGCCGGCAGGACCTTGGGCTCCTCGGTCGAGCCGTCGTAGTTGGGAATGAAGTCGACCGTGCCTTCGTCGATCTCGTCGAGCAGCAGCCGCGTGATGGGTGCAAGACGGGCCTCGGTGTAGCGCATCGCCGCCGCGCCGTCGCCGTCGCGCGAGCCGAAGTTGCCCTGGCCGTCGATCAGCGGGTAGCGCTGGCTGAAGTCCTGCGCCATGCGCACCAGCGCGTCGTAGGCCGCCTGGTCGCCGTGCGGGTGGAAACGGCCGAGCACGTCGCCGACGACGCGCGCGCTCTTCACCGCCTTCGGACCGCTGGCCGTCGTGAACGCCAGGCCCATGCGCTCCATGCTGTACAGGATGCGCCGCTGCACCGGCTTCTGGCCGTCGCAGACGTCGGGCAGCGCGCGGCCCTTGACGACGCTGAGCGCGTATTCGAGGTAGGCGCGCTCGGCGTAGTGGGCGAGCGTGATGGCGTTGTCATCGCCGATCGGTGGCAGTTCGAGTTGTTCGTTCATCGGTGAGTAGGTTTGTCCGGGCTCGGCCCGATCCGTCTCGATTGCAGCGGCCGCGCAAGCGGCGTCTCCTTCAGATCCACTCTCAGACGGAGACACTTCAACAGGCCTCGTCTCCGGCGAGACGGCGCAGGGCATATTCGCTCTCGAGCGATCGCCATCACGACCAGCGAGTCATAGCCCTCCGTCGGTGCGCACCGCCTCGCGCAGCGTGCCTTCGACGACGAAGCCCTCGCTGTCGTACAACGCCCGCGCGCGCGCGTTGTGCGCCTTGAAGTCGAGCCAGAAGCGATGCGCGTGAAGGTCGCGAAACGCCATCCGCTTGAGCAGCCGCACGCAGGCGCGACCGAGGCCCTGGCCCTTGACCTGCAGCACGATGCGCTTCAGCTCGACGGAACGGTGCTGGCTGCGGCACCCCTGCAGGATCACGAAGCCCACCGCCTGGGTGCCGGCTCCCGCCTCGACGATGAAGTGGCGGAAGTCCGGGAAGCGCACCGCGCCCTCGTGCTGCATGCGCTCCCACGGCGTGATGGAGGGGAGGTTGGCGGGGTCGCGCTCGACGCTGAGCACGAAGTCGAGGTCGGACAGCATGGTCGGGCGCAGGCGGACATGGACCGGGCCGTTCACACGTCGACCTCGATCGCGTCACCGTGCAGTTCCATCAACTCGCGCCGCGCGGCGGCCTCGCCCTTGCCCATCAATCGGGTCAGCGCGTCGGTGGTGGCGCCGATGTCGAGCTGTCCGCAGGCCACCGGCAGCAGGCGCCGGGTCTCCGGGTTGAGCGTGGTTTCCCACAGCTGCTCGGCACTCATTTCGCCCAGGCCCTTGAAGCGGCTGATGTTCCAGGCCCCTTCGCGGCAGCCTTCCTTGCGCAGCTTGTCGAGGATGGCGGTGAGTTCTCCGTCGTCCAGCGCATAGAACTTGGCTGCCGGTTTCTTGCCGCGAGCCGGCGCATCGACGCGAAACAGCGGTGGCTTGGCGACGAACACATGGCCGCGAGCGATCAGCTGCGGGAAGTGGCGGAAGAACAGCGTCAGCAGCAGCACCTGGATGTGCGAGCCGTCGACATCGGCATCACTGAGGATGCAGACCTTGCCGTAGCGCAGTCCGCCGAAATCCGGCGTGTCGCTGGCGCCGTGCGGGTCGACGCCCACCGCCACCGCGATGTCGTGGATCTCGTTGTTCGCGAACAGGCGGTCGCGCTCGACCTCCCACGCATTGAGCACCTTGCCGCGCAGCGGCAGGATCGCCTGGGTCTCCTTGTCGCGGCCCATCTTCGCACTGCCGCCGGCGGAGTCGCCTTCGACGAGGAACAGCTCGTTCAGGTTCAGGTCACGACTCTCGCAGTCGGTGAGCTTGCCGGGCAGCACGGCCACGCCCGAGCCCTTGCGCTTTTCGACCTTCTGGGAGGCCCGCTGGCGCGTCTGCGCCTGGCGGATCACCAGCTCGGCGAGCTTCCTGCCATGCTCGACGTGCTGGTTCAGCCACAGTTCGAGCGGCGGCTTGACGTAATTGCTGACCAGGCGCAGCGCGTCGCGGCTGTTCAGCCGCTCCTTGATCTGGCCCTGGAACTGCGGATCGAGCACCTTGGCCGAGAGCACGAACGAGGCGCGCGAGAACACGTCGTCGGGCATCAGCTTGACGCCCTTTGGCAGCAGGCCGTGCAGGTCGATGAAGTTCTTGATCGCGCCGAACAGGCCGTCCTTCAGCCCCGACTCGTGCGTGCCCCCGGCCACCGTGGGGATCAGGTTGACGTAGCTCTCGCGCACCGGCGCGCCGTCTTCGGTGAACGCGACACACCAGGCCGCGCCCTCGCCTTCGGCGACGTTCTCCGTTTCGCTGCCGGTCGCGTATTGCTCGCCCTCGAACAGCGGGACGATCGGATCGGCGGCGAGCGTCTGCATCAGGTAGTCGCGCAGGCCTCCCTTGTAGAGCCAGGTCTGCGTCTCGGTTTCTCTCTGGCCGCCCCTCTCGACCGTGAGCGTCACGATGACACCCGGCATCAGCACTGCCTTGCTGCGCAGCAGGTGCGTCAAGTCGTTGCGCGGCAGGTCGGCGCTCTCGAAGTACTTCGGCTCGGGCCAGACGCGCACCGTCGTGCCCTGCTTGCGGTCGCCCGCACCCGCCTTGCGAACGTGCAGCGGCTCGAGCACGTCGCCGTGGCCGAAGGCCAGCGTCGCCACCTGCCCTTCGCGGTAGACCGTGACCTCCAGGCGCCGCGCGAGCGCATTCGTCACGCTCACGCCCACGCCGTGCAGCCCGCCAGAAAAGCTGTACGCGCCGCCCGCGCCCTTGTCGAACTTGCCGCCGGCATGCAACTGCGTGAACACGATCTCGAGTACCGATACCCTCTCTTCGGGGTGCAGGCCGAACGGAATGCCGCGGCCGTCGTCTTCCACGCTGACCGAGCCGTCGACGTGCAGCGTCAGCGCGAGACGCTTGCCGAAACCGGCCAACGCCTCGTCGGCCGCGTTGTCTATCGTTTCCTGGATGCAGTGCAGCGGGCTGTCGGTGCGGGTGTACATGCCCGGCCGCTGCCGGACGGGCTCGAGTCCCTTGAGAACGCGGATCGATGCTTCTTCGTACTTTCCTTGTCTGCTCGCCATGGCGGCGGATTCTAGGCGCGGGCCGCAATCGGCCCGGCCCGCAACGGCTCCCGCGCCGACCGGGACAGCGACCTTGCGCTAGAGTGCGACGATGAGTTCCACGACGCCTGCCCCACTCTCGATGACGCGGGTGCTGCTGTGCGGCGCCGCGATCGTCACGCTGTCGATGGGCATTCGCCACGGCTTCGGGCTGTGGCTGCAGCCGGTGACGATGGAGCGCGGCTGGACGCGCGAGACCTTCGCCTTCGCGATGGCGGTGCAGAACCTCACCTGGGGCGTGACCGGCCTGTTCGCCGGCATGGTGGCCGACCGCTTCGGCGCCTTTCGCGTGCTCGTTGTCTGCGGCCTGGCCTACGCGGCAGGGATGGCGCTGATGGCACTCGCGAGCACGCCATGGGCCTTTCTGGCCAGCGCCGGCGTGCTCGTCGGCATCGCCCAGGCCGGGACGACCTACGCCGTGGTCTACGGCGTGATCGGACGAAACATCGCGCCGGAGAAGCGTTCCTGGGCGATGGGCGTGGCCGCCGCGGCCGGATCGTTCGGCCAGTTCCTGATGGTGCCGGTCGAGAACGGCCTGATCTCGGGCCTGGGCTGGCAGGGGGCGCTGCTGGCGCTCGGTGGCGCGGCACTTCTGATCGTGCCGCTCGCCTTCGGCCTGCACGAGCCGGGCCTCGCGAGTGGGCAGACAAGGCCGCAGCAAAGCATCGTCGCGGCGCTGCGCGAGGCCTTCACCTACCCGAGTTTCCAGTTGCTGATGGCGGGCTACTTCGTCTGTGGCTTCCAGGTCGTGTTCATCGCGGTGCACATGCCGAGCTACCTGAAGGACCACGGCCTCACGCCGAACGTGGCGTCGACGGCGCTGGCGCTGATCGGCCTGTTCAATGTCTTCGGCACCTACGCCGCCGGCGCGCTGGGCCAGCGCTTCCCGAAGAGGTACATCCTGTCGACGATCTACACGCTGCGCTCGGTGGCGATCGTCGGCTTCCTCGCCACACCGCTGACGCCCTGGAGCGTCTACCTCTTCTCGTCGGTGATGGGGCTGCTGTGGCTGTCGACCGTGCCGGTGACGAATGCGATCGTGGCGCAAGTCTTCGGCGTGCAGTACCTGTCGATGCTGGGTGGCTTCGTCTTCCTGTCGCACCAACTCGGCAGCTTCATGGGCGTGTGGCTCGGCGGCAAGCTCTACGACGCGACCGGCAGCTATGACGTGGTCTGGTGGATCGCCGTCGCGCTCGGGGTGTTTGCGGCGATCGTGAACCTGCCGGTGCGCGAAAACGCGATCGAGCGGTCGCCCTTGGTCTCGGCATGATCCGACTCGGTTGGCGCCGCGTCGTGCTGTGGGCAGCGGCACTGGCGATGCTCGGCGCGGTATTCATGCTCTATCTGCGACCCGACCTCGCAGTCGCGCTTGCGAATCAACTCTGGAACTGCTTCTGACATGAACGTGATCGTCATCACCGGTGCCTCGGACGGCATCGGCGCAGAGATGGCGCGGCAATGGGCAGCGCGGGGCCGCGACGGCGTGGCGCTGGTGCTCGCAGCGCGCAGCGTCGACCGGCTCGAGGCCGTGGCGGCAAGTTGCCGTGCAAGCGGCGCGAAGGTGCTGGTGCAGCACTGCGACGTCGGCCTGCAGGCGGATTGCATCGAACTCGTCGCTGCGGCGATGCGCAAATTCGGCCGCATCGACACACTGGTCAACAACGCCGGTATTTCGGCACAGGCGCTGTTCGCCGAGGTGAACGACCTTGGCTGGACCGAGCAGCTGATGCGCGTCAACCACTGGGGCAGCGTGTGGTGCACCCATGCAGCGCTCGAGCCGCTGAAGGCTTCGCGCGGGCGCATAGTCGCCGTCAGCAGCCTGTGTGGACTTGCCGGTGTGCCGGGGCGCACGGCCTATTGCGGCAGCAAGTTCGCGATGACCGGCTTCTTCGAGGCGCTGCGGATCGAGCTGGCCGTCGCCGGCGTCAGCGTGACCATCGCCTACCCGGGCGTGGTGGCAACCCAGCTGCGCCATCACGGCTTGAATGCCCACGGCGAGATCGCCGGCAGCAGCGGGCTCGACGAACGCGACGCGATGAGCGTGGAGGAGTGCGCGCGCCTGATCGTCGACGGTGCCGAGGCACGGCAGCGCGATATCGTGATGACGGCCAAGGGCCGGCTGGGTCGCTGGCTGAAGCTGATCGCGCCGCGCATCGTCGACCGGTTGACGCTTGCTGCCTTGAAGCAGGAAGTGCGTCCCCGATGACGCTGCAGCACGCGGGACAGGCGCCTTCGGACTGGGTGCAGCGCTGGTCGACGCTGGTCCCCGCAGGGGCCCGTGTTCTCGACGTGGCCTGTGGCTCTGGGCGGCACGTGCGCTGGTTTGCCGCGCGCGGTGCGCGGGTCACGGCGCTCGATCGCGACGCGTTGGCACTAGCGCCCCTGCACGCCCTGACGGAGCCGGCCGTCGAGGTCGTCGAAGCCGACATCGAGAACGCGCCGTGGCCGCTTGCCGGCCGCCGTTTCGACGCCGTGGTGGTGACGAACTACTTTTGGCGCGCGCTACTGCCCACCCTCGTGGCCAGCGTCGACGACGGTGGCGTACTGATCTACGAAACCTTTGCCCGCGGCCACGAGACGGTGGGCAGGCCGTCGAACCCTGACTTCCTGCTCGAGCCGGGTGAGCTTCTGGGCGCATTGCCGGGATTGCGTGTGATCGCCTTCGAAGACGGTTTCATTGCCGATCCCATGCCGCGCTTCGTGCAGCGCGTGACTGCAGCGCGCGAGAGTCGAATCCGGCGCGACGCCGCGCCGCTATCTGCTGCAATGACTCGGCCGCGGGGGCGCGCGCGGCTAAAATCGCGCGATTGCGAGGAACCTGCATGAAATCCATTGTTGGAAGCATCGTCGCGCTGGTCACGCCGATGCGCGAAGACGAGAGCGTCGACTACGAGGCCTTGCGCAGTCTGATCGATTGGCACGTCGCCGAGGGCACCGACTGCATCGGCGTCGTCGGCACCACAGGCGAATCACCGACGGTGTCGGTCGAAGAGCACTGGGAGATCATCCGCGTCGCGGTCGAGCATTCGCGCGGGCGGGTGCCGATCATGGCGGGCACGGGCGCCAACTCGACACTCGAGGCAATCGAGCATTCGCGCTACGCCGCCACGATCGGCGCCGACTGCACCCTGTCGGTCGTTCCCTACTACAACAAGCCTTCGCAGGAAGGCATCTACCGCCATTTCAGGGCGATCGCCGAGGCTTGCGACATCCCGATGGTGCTGTACAACGTGCCCGGGCGCACCGTGGCCGACATGCAGCCCGAGACGGCGCTGCGGCTGGCGCAGGTGCCGGGCATCGTCGGCATCAAGGAAGCCAGCGGCGACATCGGCCGCGCGGCCAGGCTGGTCAAGCATGCGCCGGCGGGCTTCTCGATCTACTCGGGCGACGACCAGACCGCCATCGCGCTGATGCTGCTCGGCGGCCAGGGCAACGTCAGCGTTACCGCCAACGTTGCGCCGCGCGCAATGCACGAGTTGTGCATGGCTGCAATCGACGGCCGCGTGCGCGAAGCGACGCAGATTCACCTACGGCTGATCGATCTGCATTACGCCCTGTTCGTCGAGCCGAGCCCCGCGGCCACGAAGTGGGCGCTGTCCCGGCTCGGACGCTGCGGCAGCAGCCTTCGCCTGCCGATCACGCCGCTCAGCGCCACCGGGCAGGCGACGGTCGAGAAGGTGTTGATCGAAGCCGACCTGATCCCGCACCCCTAATCCACACCCGGCCGCCGTGCCGCAGTCGGCAGTGCGCATGCCGCGCGACTCCATGGAGATTTCCAACGTGAGCCTTCCCTCCCCTGTTCGGCCGTTGTGCCTGGCGATCACCCTCGCACTCGCGGCCTGTGGCTCGCTCGACCAGGTCACCGGCAACGAGACCGTCGACTACCGTACCTCCGGCAACAAGACCGCGCCGCTGGACATCCCGCCCGACCTGACGCAGTTGTCGCGCGACCCACGCTATGCACCGCAGGGTCAGAGCGTGAGCGCCAGCGCGTTCCAGGCCGGTGCAGCGGCACCCTCACCGTCTGCGGCCGGAACGACGGCTGTGGCAGTCAACACTGCCACCACGGAGGCAGGTCAGACGAAGATCGAGCGGCTCGGCAACGAGCGCTGGCTGAGCTCGCCGTTGACGCCCGAGCAGATGTGGCCGCAACTGCGCGCGTTCTGGCAGGAGATGGGACTCGCCCTCGTCGTCGACCGCCCCGAAGCCGGCGTGATGGAAACCGACTGGGCCGAGAACCGCGCCAAGATCCCGCAGGACGCGCTGCGCGCCGTGATCGGCAAGGTCTTCGATTCGGCCTACTCGAGCGGTGAACGCGACAAGTACCGCACACGCGTCGAGCGCACCGAGACCGGCAGCGATGTCTTCATCACGATGCGCGGGATGGTCGAGGTCTACAACGTCGTCGACAAGAGTCAGACGACATGGCAATCACGTCCGACCGACCCCAGCGTCGAGGCCGAGATGCTTGGACGCCTTCTGCAGAAGCTCGCGGCGAAACCGCCGCGAGCCGTCACCCCAGCAGCGGCGCAAGCGGCAGCCAGCGCACCGGAACCTGTGGCCCGCGCGAGGCTGCTCCCGGACCGCCCGGCACCGACCCTGCAGGTGGACGACAGCTTCGACCGCGCGTGGCGTCGCGTCGGGCTGGCGCTCGATCGCAGCGGCTTCGCCGTCGAGGACCGCGACCGCGCCCAGGGCTTGTACTTCGTGCGCTACGTCGACCCCGCGCAGGCCGGGAAGGAAGACCCGAACTTCATCATCAAGATGTTCAGCAGCAAGACCGACCCGACTGGCCCGGTGCGCTACCGCGTCAGCGTCAAGGGTGAAGGCAACGCGAGCATCGTCACCGTGCTCGACAACCAGGGCGCGCCCGAGAAGGGCGAAGCCGGCCAGCGCATCGTCAGACTGCTGTCGCCGACCCGAAGTGAGATGACCTGACCGCCCTCAGCACGCGTCGCTCGCGGCCCTGCAAGCCGGTTGACGCGCCGGCCGAGCGATGCGT
>CAVPAZ010000008.1:0-21486 GCA_963701725.1 uncultured bacterium
TGTTATGTCACTATTTCTTCGGCCTAGACTACGTATTGCTCGACAACAGTCATCGAAGCATTCCGATACGCATTTGCCAAGTCGCGATCGCCGCGAACCGGCCATCTACAACAACTTCCCCTGGCCCGAATCCCCGACCGACGCGCAGCGCGCCGCCATCGAATCCGCCGCCCAGGCCGTGCTCGACACCCGCACCCAGATCCCCGGCTCCACGCCGCCGACCTGCTCGACCCGCTGACGATGCTGCCCGCGCTGCTGAAGGCTCACCAGAAGCTCGACGCCGCCGTCGATGCCGCCTACGGCCGCAAGGGCTTCAAGACCGACGCCGAGCGCCTTCGCCTTCCTGTTCGAGCAGTACCAGCGCATCACGTCGCTGCTGCCAGCGACTGCCGAGCCAAGAGGGAAGCGCAAACCTCGTGGCGCGTAACCCTGGAGACGCGACGGGCAATCGTTCTATGCCGGCGAGCTTCAACGGCAGGACATCTCCGGCTCGGGTGATCGAGTAGAACGCAGGCGGCGCGTCTTGTTCGGCCCGGCGCACGATGGCCGGGTACGCCTGGACGACGATGTTCGCCATTTCCCGCGCCGTCAGCCCTCCTTGGGCCAGCACGAACATGTGCAGCCGGGCCTCTGCGACAGCCGCATGTTCATTGGCCTTGTAGCGGATGCGGCGGTCGCGCGTGACGATGAGCCAACCTTGGTCCGAGGCCGCTGCGAGCCATTCCTCATCCGCGGCCGCGGGTTCGAATCGTTCGTGATGCGCCACGAATGGAATACGGCGGTCAGTGCTTCGCCCAGTTTTCGGCTCCAGGCGCAGCGGTCGATGAAGAGCGTGACACGCTCCTTCAATGGCTCAGGCTGCGGCGAGGAATCGTTCGAAGCGGATTGCTTCCCAGATGTCGGCTTCTTCAACGCCGTAATCCTCGGCCATCTCGTCGGGGGCGTCGCCGGCGTTGAAGCGATCTTCGATCACGCCGGTCGTCACACCCGAGCGTGCCAGTGCCGGTCTTCCGAACGAAAGCCGCGGATCGATCACCACCGCGCGGGGCTGATTGCCCAGTTCGGGCGAGCTGAGCGTGAACGGAAAGAGTCTGACTGGCGTTCCTTGCTCGCTCCACTCGATGCGCGAAAGCGCGTGCTCGAAGTCGCCGCGCAAGGCTTGCTGCCCCTTCTTGCTGGTGTTCAGGAGCTGGCCGGCGTGCTGTACGAAAAGGTCGACGCCGTTGGTCATGAACTGCTGCGCGATCAGCGGGTGCGGCTTCTCCAATTCCTTGCTGACGAAAGCGAGGCTATCCCGTACGGCGGGTAGCGGAACACGATGCCGGCGGCGGATGCTGGCGAGCACATGCAGTTCGCATAGATTGGCGAACGAAAGCAGGCGCCGCTTGGCGTCCGCGGGTGTGATCACCGAGCGGAAGCGGCCTGGACGGCCATCGCTGTGCTTGTGGCCGAACGACCAGGCCTTGATCGTCGATGGAGGTACGACAAGGATCCGTGCCACTTCGCTGGCCGGGTACGCGGGCACGTCGGCCGGTGAGGTCTGATGATCGAAGTTCATTCTCCTGAGGGCAATGCAGTGCGTCGTGACGGCGGCGCACCGAAGTGTAGTGAATTGCCGGTGCTTTGCATCGCTGCCCGCTCACGTTGACCCCGCCGCCCAGCCCTGCTCACACATCAGCCGGGGCCGGCAATTGCTCGCGTGACAGACAGGCTGGCCGGCTGGCGAGGGGGTGCTAACCTCCAACGCATGAACGCGCGCCTGTACGAAGAGCTTCCGCAACGGAGCGTCGCCGAGAGGCAGACGCTGGGTGAGGCCTTGATCGTCAGCGCCGACAGCGAGGCGTCGGCCCTGTCGATCAGCGAAGCTCAGCGCGCCGAGCTTCGCGCTCGCCTTCGCCTACCACCGCGCAAAGCCGGGTGAGCCGGGCGTTGCTTTCTCGCAGCTCAAGGTCGAACTTCTGGCCACCTGCGCTCGGACGCTACGACCATGCGGCTGGCCCGCTACTTCGGCACCAGCGCCGAGTTCTGGCTCGGCCTTCAGACCCGACTGCGACATGGCCGTGGCGCGCGACGCGCTGGCCGAGGTGCTGTCCGACATCAGGCCCTCGCAGGCCAACGCGCGGCGGACTCGGCAGGCGCCGTGAAAGACCGTCTCGCGCACTTCATCGGAGAACCAGCACTGCGGCCGAGAGTCATGCCGCCAGACCCGGGCCGGATACAAGTCGCGCAGACTCAGGGCGGCCCGGCTTTCGCCCGCCGCCCCGCCCTGCCGATAGATCGCCTCCGCCAGCGCCAGCAACTGCTCGCGCGGCAGGCTGCCGACCAGCGCGTAGCCGGTGGCGGCGGCGCCCTGGCCCTCGACCCAGTAGAACAGGCCGAGTTCGCCCTGGCGTTCGTAGCGGAACGCGGCAGCCGCCGGATCGGAGCGGGCCGGTGTCGGGCTTTCGCAGGTAGACGGTGACGCGCTGCCAGCGGCGTTCTGGTACATCAGCTGCGCGCTCGGCCCGCGCTCGTCGGGCAGCAGGCGGCCGCCGACGAGATCGAAACCCTGCGGGGCCAGGTCGAACAGCTTGACCGGCACGTCGAGCCGCTTGGTCAGCCAGCGGGCGAGGTGGCCGTCCTGGTTCTGCTCGACGCTCACTTCCACCGGATGGCGCTTCTCGGGCACGTAGACCGCATGCGCGACGGCGGCGCGCTGCAGCCACTCGCCGCTGCCGGCCTGCAACGCGCGCTGCGGGGCCTCCAGGCCGGCGAGCAGCCCGGCCCCGGTGGCGCCGCCCAGCACGAACAGCGCCACGCCGGCCGCCCACAGGCCCATGCGCATCCGCGGTGGCGCCTGCCAAACGGTCTGAGTGAGCCGCGCCGGTACCGGTTCGAGCAGCATCGGCGTCGCACTGCGCGCGCAGCGCTTCGCGATCGGCCCGCCAGAGGCGCGCCTGTGCGGCAAGCTCGGGCTGCTCGCGCAGTTGCGCCTCGAAGGCGGCGGCCTCGGCGGGCGGCAGTTCGCCGTCGAACCAGGCGTGCAGGGTGGTGTCGGTGATGTCCATGACGGTGTTCAGATCACGCGTCGCAACGTGGGTGCGCCGGCAGAGGAAGTGGGGGTCCGCCCATCGAGCCGCTCGCGCAATGCGACGCGTCCGCGCGACACGCGCGACATCACGGTGCCGAGCGGAATCGCGAGCGCGTCGGCACATTCGGCATAGCTGAACTGCTCGACGCCAACCAGCAGCAACGCCTCGCGCTGCTCGGCCGGCAGGCTCTGCAGCGCGGCGACCAGGTCGAGCCGCAGGCCGACATCGACGCCCGGATCGCTGCCCCAGCGGTCGAGATGGTCGTGCGGCGATGCCTCGTCGTCGGTCGGCTCGACGAGGCTCATGCGCGCGCTGCGGCGGCGCTCGTCGATGTGCGCGTTGTGGGCGATCGAGACCAGCCAGACCAGGATGTCGCGCCGCTGGTCGAACTGGTGCCAGTGCGTCAGCGCACGCTCGAGGGCCGACTGCACCAGATCATCGGCGGCGCTGGCATCGAACAGCAGCGAGCGCGCGTAGCGCCGAAGGCGCGGAATGGCAGCGAGCAGTTGTTGGCGGAAGGCGGCTGGAGCGTGCACGGGCGAACCGGTGGCGAAGACGGCGATGGGGCTTGGACGGTATACGCCGCCGCCGCGCAGTCTATTCCGCCGGATCGCACCTCGCGCGTGCCGGGCGGCGCCGGCGCGGCGCCGCCCGAGTGCTGGCGATCCTTCACAATCGTCGCATGCCGCTGCCGCGCCGCGCTCGCTCGCCGAGCTTCACCTCCGCCGACTTCCGCCATGCGCTCGGCATGTTCGCCACCGGCGTGACGATCGTCACCGCGCGCGACGCCGGCGGCCAGCGCGTCGGCCTGACGGCGAACTCTTTCAACTCGGTCTCGCTCACCCCGCCGCTGGTGCTGTGGAGCCTGTCGCACCAGGCCGCCTCGGTGCTGGCGTTCAGCAGCGGATCGCACTACGCGATCAACGTACTCGCCGCCGACCAGCGCGCGCTTGCCGAGCGCTTCGCGGCCCGGCAGGGCGATCGTTTCGAGGGCGTTGCGCTGCGCGAGGGCAGCAGTGGCGCGCCGATCATCGAGGGCGCGGCCGCGGTGTTCGAGTGCTTCAACCGCAGCCGCTACGAAGAGGGCGACCACATCATCTTCGTCGGCGAGGTCGAGCGCTGCGAGCGGCGCGCCGGCGCCTCGCCGCTGATCTTCCACGGCGGGCGCTACTACACCGAACTGCCGCTGTAGCGGGGCGAGCCGAAGGCGCACGAATGGCCATACCTCGCGTCGCGCCGCCCTCCGCGGACCCCGCCCTCGCGGGCGTCGCCGTGCTCGAGCGCGGCTGGCTGTCGTCGAACAACGTGCTGCTGCACGGTGAGCCTGGCGAGGGCGCGACGCTCGTCGACAGCGGGCACTGCGCGCATGCCGAGCAGACGCTGGCACTGGTCCGTCATTCACTGGGGGGCGAGTCTCTCGCGCGCCTCGTCAACACCCACCTGCACTCCGACCACTGCGGCGGCAACGCAGCGCTGCAGCGCGCGTTCGGCATGCCCATCCAAATTCCCCCGGGGCAGTGGCAGGCGGTGCTGCAATGGGATGAAGAGGCCCTCTCCTACCGCCCCTCGCGGCAGCGCTGCGAACGCTTCACTCCCGACGCGCAGCTCGCCCCGGGCGACACGCTGCGCTGCGGCGGCCGCGCCTGGCAGGTGCTCGCCGCGCCCGGCCACGACCCCGATTCGGTGATGCTCTTCGACGCCGCTCACGGCGTGCTGATCTCGGCCGACGCGCTGTGGGAGAACGGCTTCGGCATCGTGTTTCCGGAGCTGGACGGAGTGCATGGTTTCGACGACGTGGCAACCGTGCTCGACCAGATCGAACGCCTGCCGGTGCAGTGGGTGCTGCCCGGCCACGGCGCACCGTTCCGCGACGTGACGGAGGCGCTGGCACGGGCCCGCTCGCGCCTGGCCGGCTTTCGCGCCGATCCGGCGCGGCACGACCGCCATGCCGCGAAGGTGCTGCTCAAGTTCCACCTGCTCGAGGAAGGTTCGCAGCCGCAACGCGATCTGCGCGAATGGTTCGCGGCGACTCCGCTGATGCAGGGCATGTGGCGGCGCCTTGGGCGGCCGCAGGGCAGCATGGCCGAGTGGTGCGACGCGCTAGTGGCGGAGCTGGCGGGCAACGGCGTGCTGCTCTTGCGCGAAGGTGTGGTTCTCAACGCCTGAGCCGGCGCGGCCCGCGGCCTCATTCCGTTTTCACTATGACGGGCATGGTTTCGGATGTCGTCCCCGCCTTCGCGGGGACGACACGAAAGTCGCATTGAACGCGAAGTGGAATCAGCCGTCCGCGTTCAACCTGCGCCGCGCGAACGCGACGAACCAGTCGACGCAGTCGGCGTTGGCCATCGCGTCGCGGTTGAGCACCTTGGCGGCGTCGGCGCCCATGCAGCAGCTTCTTCATCGGCAGCTCCATCTTCTTGCCCGACAGCGTGCGCGGGATCGCGCGACCTGGAAGATCTCGTTCGGCACGTGGCGCGCCGACAGCGCCGTCTTGATGACCTCGCGCAAGCGGCGCTGCAGCGCGTCGTCGAGCGTGACGCCCTCGCGCAGCACGACGAACAGCGGCATGTAGCTCTCGCGGCCCAGGTACTCGAGGTCGACGACCAGGCTGTCGAGCACCTCGGGCAGCGCCTCGACGGCGCGGTACAGCTCGGCCGTGCCCATGCGGATGCCGTAGCGGTTGATCGTCGCGTCGCTGCGGCCGTAGATGATCGCCCCGCCGCGCGGCGTGATGCGCAGCCAGTCGCCGTGGCGCCAGATGCCGGCGCCGTCGGGGTGGCGGTACATGTCGAAGTAGCTCTCGCGCAGCCGCGACCCATCGACGTCGCCCCAGAAGAACAGCGGCATCGACGGCATCGGCCCGCGTGCAGACCAGCTCGCCCACTTCGTCGATCAGCGGCTTGCCGAGCCGTTCGCATCGGGCTCGCCGTAGGCCTCGACCGCGGCGCCGAGGCAGCGGCACTGCATCTCGCCCTTGACGACCGGCAGCGTGCGGTTGCCGCCGAGGAAGGCGCCGGCGAAATCGGTGCCGCCGGCGATCGGCGTCGAGCCAGATCGGCGCGCCGTCGACCTGCGGCAGGTGGTGCCAGATCCACTCGTAGCACTCGTCCGACAGCGGCGAGCCGGTCGAGCCGATCGCGCGCAGCCGCGACAGGTCGCCCTGTTGCGCTGGCTCGACGCCGGCCTTCAGGCAGCTTGCGTAGAAGGCTGCGCCGGCCCCGAAGAAGGTCACGTCTCGGCGAGGCTCGCGAAGCGCCACAGCGTGCCCCAGTCGGGCCGCTCGCGCGTGCCGCCGGGGTTGCCGTCGAAGATGCAGACGGTGGTACCGCCCATCAGCGCACCGAGCTGCACGTTCCACATGATCCAGCCCGTGCTGCTGTACCAGTGGAAACGTCGCCAGCCTGCACGCTCGGCCCGAGGTCGTTGTGCAGCGTGCCCATCTTCAGCGACTCGAGCAGGATGCCGCCGTGGCCGTGCACGATCGGCTTCGGCAGGCCCGTGGTGCCGCTCGAGTAGACGATCCACAGCGGGTGGTCGAACGGCAGCCACTCCGGTTGGCACGCGGCGTCGCCGGCGAGCAGATCGGCCCAGCGGTGCAACGTGCGCCCCGGTGCAGCCCAGGCCCGCACGTCGGCGGCCTCGTTCAGGCAGGGTAGCAGCACCACGTCGCGGACGCTGGTCAATTGCGTCAGCAGTTCGGCGACGACGGCCTTCCGGTCGTGCTCGTCGCCGCCGTACACGTAGCCGTCGCAGGCGATCAGCACCTTGGGCTCGATCTGCCGAAAGCGGTCGAGCACCGCCACCGGCCCCATGTCGGGCGAGCAGACCGACCACACGGCACCGACGCTCGCCACCGCGAGAAAGCAGACCAGCGTCTGCGGGATGTTGGGCAGGTAGGCGACGACGCGGTCGCCGCGCTGCACGCCCATCGCCTGCAGTTGCGCCGCGAGCACCGCGACCTGGCGGCGCAGCTCGGGCCAGCCCAGTTCCCGCAGTTCGCCGGCGGCGAGCAGCCGCTCGTCGCAGAAGACGATCGCCGGGTGGCCCGCCGCGTGCGAAGCATCGACATGGCGCATCACCTGCTGCGCGACGTTGACCTGCGCACCGCGAAACCACACCGCGCCGGGCATGCGCGTCTTCGACCAGTGCGGCCTCGAACGGCGTGGGCGACTGCAGGTCGAACCAGTCCCAGATCGAGCGCCAGAAGGCGTCGAGGTCGGTCGTCGACCAGCGCCACAACGCGTCGTAGCTGTCGAATGCGCAGGCCGCGCGTCTCGCGCAGCCAGCGTTGGTAGCGGGCGATCTGCGGCTCGGGTGAGTTCATCGTGTTCACTCCTTGGGCCGCAATGCCGTGTCGATGTCGACGAACTGCCAGAAGTCCAGCCAGAAGGTCGCGCGGCGGTAGCCGACCAGCCAGGGATGCATCAGGTCGGTCACGATGCGGTGCACGTTGTAGCGGTAAGGCATGTAGGCCGAGGTCAGCTTGCTCGCTTCGGCGAACAGCGCCAGACGCTCCGGCCCGTCGGGCAGGGCGGACATCCGGCGGTAGATCGCGTCGACACGATCGAGCTTGAAGCGGGCCAGATTCTGCCCGCCCGCTGCCGGGCCGAAGACGCGCTGCAGAGCGTCCTGCCCGTCGGGCGAAGCGGCCGTCGAGCCGACCTGCCAGACCATCAGCTTGCCGGCGCGCGCCGCCTTGAGTTGCTCGGGCCACTTGGCGGGCCTGAAGTTCAGCTTCACGCCGAGCGCGTCCATGTTCTTCTTCCACAGCTCGTCGAACTGGCGCGAGATGGCGTCGGGCTGCGTCGCGTAGTCGATCGCGAGCGGCGAGCCGTCGGGCCGGTCGCGCCAGCCATCGCCATCGCGGTCGACGTAGCCGTACAGGTCGAGCAGCGCCTTGGCGCGCGCCAGGTCGTAGTCGCTGTTGACGGATTTCAGCGCCGGGTCGTAGCCGTAGGTGTGCGGCGGGATGCCCGACTGCGCCGGGATCGCCTGGCCGCGGCGCACCAGGTCGATCTCGCGCTCGCACGTCGCTCGCCAGCGCGATGGCCCGGCGCAGCGCCACCTTGTCGGGCGTGTAGCCGCCGATCACCGGGTCTTCCATGTTGAAGTAGGTCAGCGTCGCGTCGGCGTTCACGACGCGCGACATCTGGATGCCCTGTCTTGGCGAGGTTGGGCGCGAGCACGCCGTTCGGCGCGGCCACGCTGGCGAACTCCAGCGGCACGGTGACGAGGTCGAGCTGGCGGTTCAGGAACGCCAGCCAGCGCGGCTGGCTCTCGTCGATGATGCTCACCTGCACGCGGTCCACCATCGGCAGGCGACGCCCCTTGAAGCGCGCCAGCAGGGCCTGGCCCGCCGCGTCGTCGGCGTTCGGCTGGGCCTCGTAGAACACCTCGCGGTAGCCGGGGTTGCGCGCGAGCACGATCTGCGAACTGCGGCGCCAGCTCTGCAGCACGAACGGCCCGGTGCCCACCGGGTGCTCGGCGATCTTGTCGCCATAGACCTGCACGACTTCGCGCGCCAGCGCGCCGTAGAGGTCGCCGCCGGCGAGGAAGTACAGGAAGCGCGGCCGTGGCTCGGCCAGGCGGAACTCGATGCGTGTAGCGGTCGATCGCGCGCAGGCCTTCGATCTCGCGGTCGTAGTCGAACGGCTTCTTCGCCGCCAGCGCTTCGTCGCGCAGCGCGAGCAGGCCGACGAAGCCCTGGTCCTTGACGTCCGACAGTGCCGGGCTCTTCAGCGCCGGGTCGACGAAGCGCTTGATCGAATACACGTAGTCCTGCGCCACCAGTTCGCGCCGCTTGCCGCCGAAGGCCGGGTCGTCGGCGAAGTAGATGCCGGGCTTCACGCGCACCGTCCAGGTCCTGAAGTCGGCCGACACCTCGGGCATGCCCGCGGCCGCGCGCGGCACGACCTTGAACGGCCGCGCCAGCGGGTCGTAGCCGTACAGGCCCTCGAACAGATGGGCGGTGACGGTGCGCGAGTAGAGGTCGGACAGTTGCGCCGGGTCGAAGCCGGTCTCGGCGGCCGGAAAGGCGTAGTGCAGGACCTTCGGCTCGGCCGCCAGACCTGAGGCCGGCACGCCGCTGATGGCCCAGGCAGCCAGCGACAGGCATGCCGTGCCCAGCATTCGCAGGCACCGCCTCACGCTGCGGCCCCGCGCTGCGCTGCCGCAGTCGATGTCGACGTAGCGCCACGCCGGACCGAGGCCCATGAACACGTTGCGGTCGTAGCCGACGACCCAGGGCTGGGCGAGGTCGGTGAAGATGCGGTGGACGTGGACCTTGAACGGCAGGTAGGCGATGACGAGCTTCTTCGCCTCGTCGATCGCCGCCTGCCGCTCGGGGCCGTCGGGCAGCACGTTCTGCAGCGCATAGGCCTCGTTGTACGCCGGCAGGTCGAAGCGCGCCTTGTTGGCCTGGCCCTTGTTCGGGCCGTAGGCGAGGACGAGGAAGTCGTTCGCGTCGGGCGTGCCGGCGCTCCAGCCGACCCCCCACATCATCAGCTTGCCGGCGCTCGACGCCTTCAGATTCTCCGGCCACTTGGCGGGCTTGAAGACGATGCGGATGCCGACGGCGTCCATGTTCTTCTTCCACTGCTCGACGAGGTTGCGCGACGCCTGGTCGGGCTGCGTCGCGTACTCGAGTTGCAGCGGCGCGCCGTCGGGCTGCTCGCGCCAGCCGTCGCCGTCGCGGTCCACGTAGCCGTAGAGGTCGAGCAGCGCCTTGGCCTTGGCGCGGCTGAACTCGCTCATCTCGCTCTTGAACGCCGGGTCGTAGCCCCAGGTGCCGGGCGCGACGGGCGACTGCCCCGGCACGGCCTGGTTCTTGCGCACGAGGCGGATCTCCTTGTCGATGTCGATGGCGAGGCTGATCGCGCGGCGCAGCGCCACCTTCTCGGGCGTGTAGCCGCCGACCACCGGGTCTTCCATGTTGAAGTAGCTGATCGCCACGTCGGCCCGCGCATAGCGGACCATGCGGATGCCGCGCTTGCGCAGGTTGGGCGCGAGCTGGTTGTTCGGCATGACGAGGTCCGCGTACTCGGCCGGCACCTCCTCGAGCACGTCGAGTTCGCCGTTCAGGAACGCCAGCCAGCGCGGCTGGTTCTCTTCGATGATCGCGATCTCGATGCGGTCGAGCAGCGGCAGCTTGCGGCCCTTGAGCTTCGCTGCCGCGGCCACCGAAGCGGCGTCGCCCGCCGGCGGGTGCTCGTCGTAGAACTCGTCGCGGTAGCCGGGGTTGCGCTCGAGCACGATGCGCGACGCGCGGCGCCACTCGGCGAGCCGGAACGCGCCGGTACCGACCGGGTGCTCCATGATCTTGTCGCCGTACAGCTCGACCACCTCGCGCGCCACCGCGGCCCAGGCGACGTCGGCCATCTGCGCCAGGAAGCGCGGGCTGGGTTCGGCCAGGCGGATGCGGTAGGTGTAGCGGTCGAGCACCTGCAGGCCATCGACCGGGCGGTCGTAGTCGAACGGCTTCTTCGCCGCCATCCCCTCGCGCCGCAGCTCCGACAGGCCGAGCAGGCGCGCGCTCTCGAGCCGGTACAGGTTGTTGCTCTTCCAGCGCGGGTCGTAGTGGCGCTTCAGCGCATAGACGTAGTCGTCGGCGACGAGCTCGCGCCGCCGGCCGCCGAAGGCCGGATCGTCGGCGAAGAAGATGCCCGGCCGGACGCGAAAGGTGAAGGTCCTGAAGTCGGCCGAGACCTCGGGCATCTCGGCCAGCGTCGCCACCCGCAGGCGGTACGGGCGGGCCATGAATTCATACTGCAGCGGCGGGTCGAAGATCGCCGCGGCGACGGTGCGCGAATAGAGGTCGGAGATCTGCGCCGGGTCGAACCCGGTCTCGGCGATGCGGAACGAGCAGCGCAGCACTTTCGGCGCGGTGCCTGCCGCGCTGGCGCGCGCCGGCAGCGGCAGGCCGGCGAGCGAGCTGCCGGCGAGGCCGAGCGCGGCCTGGATCAGGTGGCGTCTTTGTGTCATCTCGGCTGTTCCACCTTGCAGGGACTCAGATGCTGCAAAGGCAATGCTTCGTGCAGCGGTTCCGCCGCGGCATCCACCGCGAGGATCGCCACCAGACGCTGGTGCTGGCCGTTGGCGTTCGACATGATGCTTCGAGTGTCGCTGCGACGGCCCGGACTGGGTAGTCGCCGAACCCTGGCCGGCGTCGATTCGCCGACAACTTTCAGCGCCCCGCAGCTTTCAGTGCAGCCTCGATGGTCGCGAGCGGCAGCACCAGCGACCGAGGGGCATCCAGCAAGGCAATCGCGCCATAGGTCTCGTACCAGCCAGCCGCGCGGTCGTTCTTGGCGTCGATCAGAAGGGCAACACCCCCGACCTCGGCGGCAGCGCGAATGCAGCGGCGTCCAGCGGCCAACAGCAGCTGCCCGCCCAGGCCATGCCCCTGCAGCGGAAGGTCCACGGCCAGACGCCCCAGACGAAAGACCGGCACGTCGTACCGGGCCAGCCCTTTCTTCACCAGCGCAGGCGTACGCGCATAGTCGATCGAGGCCGGGCTGAGGCTGTAGAAACCCAGCACGCGAGTGGCGTCGGTCGTCGGACTGGCGACGAAGGTCTTCGCGCCGCTCTTCTCATGACTTTGCCGCGCATGGCGGCTCAGGAACTCGTTCAGTTCCGCCTCGCCGCAGTCGAAGGCCTCGCGGTCGTGCGCCTTCGAGATCGGAGCTTCACGCCAGTCGGGCATCTTCATCAGGCCGGCTTCGTGTTGTGGGCTCGGCAGGTGACCCTTGCGGCGGCCGGGCGGGCTCAGCCGCGCTTGGGCAGGCGGCGCGCCGCGCCCACGAGCTTGGCATTGGGCGCTCGCGGCTTCTCCAGCGCATCGAGCACTCGCAAGCTGTCGCGCCCGGACAGCGCCACGTGCTCGGCCTGCTCGATGACCTTGCGCGCTGCGTCCAGCGCATGACGCAGGATGAAGTCGGTCATGTGGGTGTGCGCTAGCGCAACCGCGCGCGCCAGCGTGGCCTTGTCCTCCGCGCGAACGCGCAGGGCAAGTCGGCTGTTGTCTTCGACGATGGCACGGGACATGTCGACCTCCTAGTGTGTACGCATTGAAATGGTACATCGAGACAACAGACGCAGCAACCACCGCGCACCTACTTGCCGTGCAAGTACTGCGCAGGTGCGCAAGCCGCGCCCCTCAGACCCGCACCGCCGGCGCCGGCGCGACGTGGAAGACGCGCTGGTAGCGCTCTAGGCTCTTGAGCGAACCGCAGACGAAGAGCGCGTCGTCCGGGCGCACCTGGAAGTCGTCGTCGAATTCGACGAGCACGTCCTGTCCCCGCTCCACGGCGACGACCTTGGCCCCCGTGCGGTCGAGCGCCTCGCTGCGCCACGGATGCGTGCCGGCCAGCGTGCCGGCACCCAGGCGGCTGAACTTGATGCGGTTCTCGACGCTGATGGCCTGCTCCTCGAGCAGGTGATAGGCCAGGATCTGTCCGGCGACCTGGCCCACCGAGATCGCGAAGTCGGCCCCCGACCGGTACAGCCGCGCGGTATTGGGCGAGCGAAGAACCCTGACGATGAGCGGCACTTCGGGCGCGTAGTCGCGCACCGCGGCGGTCGCGAAGACGGACTCGCTGTCGTCGCTCAACGCGAGAACGACCGCGCTGGCCTCCCGCACCACGGCCTGGTCGAGGGTGGCCAGTTCGAGCACGTTGCCGACCACATCCACCCCCATCGCCGATACCCGATCGATCACGACACAGGCTTCGCCGGCGTCTTGCAGCATTTCGACGACCTTGTGCCCGACCGCGCCGTAGCCGGCGACCACGATCGGCCCCGTCCTGCGGATCGGCATCGCCATGCGTTCGACCTTCTCCAGATTGGCCGGGGCGCCGACGACGACGAGGATGGCTCCCGGCTCCACCTGCGTCTCGGGCCCCTTGGCCGTCGTGAAGATTCCGCCCCGCCACTGCCCGATGACGGACACACCGTGTCGTTCGCGAAGACGCAGGTCCCCAAGCCGCTTGCCGGCCAGCGGGCTTGACGCCCGAACCCGGAATTCAGCCATGCCCACGGCAGCACCGAGTAGATGCATGCCCTCTGCCGGCGGGCTGATGCGCAGGCTGGCGCGCGAAGCCAGCGCCGCACCGAGCACGTGCGCCGGCGTGAACACGTCGGTGGCGCCGATCTGGAGCATCGGTGCGCGGTACAGCGGGTCGGCGGCCAGCGCATACAGCGGCCCGGTAAAGCCGGCTTCGCGGGCAATGAGCGTGCAGGTGGCATTGGCGTGATCGCCCGCGTTGGTGACCACCGCCCGCGCTTGCCTGACATGCGAGAGCACGGAAGGATCGGCGGCCAGCTGCCCGAAGACCACGCTGTAACCACGATCGCGCAGGTTGCGCGCCTGCTCCATGTCCTCTTCGAAAATGACGAAGGGGCTCTTCGTGCGATCGAACTCCTCCAGCAAGGTCTCCACCGCCGGCCCATAACGGTAGAAGAGCACCATTCCTTCCATTGGCGGCAGCTCGTGCTGCAGGCGGATTTCGAACCTGTCTTCGAAATAGGGCAATACCAGCACCGGAAAGATCAGGAAGATCAGGAACTGTCCGATGAATGGCGTCACGATGACGTACAGCTCCATGATTGGATGGTGCCAGCGGTTGTCGGCGCCATACCCGGTATTGGTGATGGTCTCCGAGGCCCACTGAATGCCCTGCAGCCAGGTCCGCGGCGTGCCTTCCAGATAGTCCATGCCGAGCATGTAGATCGTGCCGAGGAACATCACTGCGGCCGGCAGCAGGACGAGCAGCGCGAGCAGGCGTTTGGATGATCGCTTGAGTCTTGACGGCATGTCCGTTGCTTCTTGAATGAGGCAAGTCCGATCGGGCGAGCCCGAGTATTGGAGCTTCGATGGCAGGGGTCAATCGGGGGAACGCCGTCCCGGCGCGACTGATCGCGCACCCGGGCGCTCGGCTGTTGGTTCGGTTCGAGTGGCCGCGCGGCCCTAGACTCTCGCCAGCGCCGGCCGGCGCGCCCCGATCGCCAGACTCGCTCCCGAAACGCACGCGCCCATGGTGGCCTACCTGATCCGACGCCTCTGGCAGATGGTGCCGACGCTGTTCGGCGTCGTGCTGCTCGTCTTCTTCCTCTTCAAGACCTTCGGCGGCGACCCGGCGGAGATCCTCGGCGGCCTGAACGCCAGCGCCGAGCAGGTCAACGCGATCCGCGAGCAGCTCGGCCTGAACGAACCGTGGTGGGTGCAGTTCGGCATCTTCCTCAAGCAGATCGTCAGCTTCGACTGGGGCCGCAGCTGGGCCACCAACGAGTCGGTCGCCACGCTGTTCGCGACGCGGCTGCCGGCCACGCTGACGGTGATGACGCCGATCCTGCTGCTCGACGTGCTGCTGGCGATTCCCGGCGCACTCGCGGTGGCCTACGTGCGCGGCTCTCTGACCGACCGCACGATCATGGTCGTCTCGACGCTGGCGCTGTCGGTCTCGTTCCTGGTCTACGTGATCGTCGGCCAGTACGTCTTCGCGTTCCAGCTCGGCTGGTTCCCGGTGCAGGGCTGGAGCGACAGCTTCTGGACCAACCTTATGGTCTACGTGCCGCTGCCCGTGCTGCTCGCGGTGATGGTCGGCCTGGCGCCGCAGACGCGGCTGTACCGAACCTTCTTCCTCGACGAGATCGGGCAGGATTACGTGCGCACCGCACGCGCCAAGGGCGAGACCGAGCCGGCAATCCTGCTGCGCCACGTGCTGCGCAACGCGCTGATCCCGATCCTGACCAACGTCGCCGTGGCGCTGCCGGGCATCTTCGTCGGCTCGTTCCTGATCGAGACCTTCTTCTCGATCCCCGGCCTCGGACGAGAGGTGCTGCTGGCGGTGAATCGCAGCGACTATCCCGTCATCCAGGCCGTCACGATCTACCTGGCGGTGATCACGATGAGCGTGAACCTGCTGACCGACGTGCTCTACACCTTCGCCGATCCGCGGGTGGTGTTGAAATGAGCCCGCACACCCACGCCGCATGGCTGCCTGCTGTCGGCCCGTTGCTGCCTTTCGCGTGCGTCCGCTCTTGTGTGGCCTCAGCGCGGCGCGGCAGGCGGTGCCCGGCAGGGGCTCATGCTGTGGCGGTCGGCGCTGCGCGCCGACTCCACTGCGATGCTCGCCGCCACAGAAATCGCCCCCACCGGGCAGCGCCGCCGCGCGGACCCTCTTGTGCTTTTCCCCGCAAGAAGCACCAGCGTGTCCGCAAAGGCGCGTCCGGGCAGATCGCGGCGCGCCTCTGGGGCGCCGAGAAGCACAGGGCTCGTGGCCCCGCGCGAAGCGCGAATCGTCAACTGACTCGTCGCAGTTGTCTGAGCGTAGTGAGCGCAGCGAACGAAGCGAGTTCTGCGACGGGGCCGCGAGACCGAGCATCGCAGGGCAGTCGGCGCGCAGCGCCGACCGCCCCAGTCAAGCGCTGCGGGCTGCCCGGACGCGCCTTTGCCGCACCGACGTGCGCGCGCAAAGCGGACGTTCAAGGTCGGCAAGGGGCCGAATGCAGACCGTCGCAGCAAGTCTGCGATTGGTCGGCCCAGACGCCGTGGAACCACCGACATGAGCGTCGTCTTGCCCGCAACCATGGCGCCAACGCCACGCAACGCCGGTGTCTGGTTGGCCGCGTGGCGGCGCTTTCGCAGTGACCGCGTCGGTCTCGTTTCGCTCGCCATCGTCTGCGCTTTCCTGCTGCTGATCCTGCTCGCAGCGCTCGGCCTCGTCGCCGACAACTGGCAGCAGGAGATCGCCCTGCCGAACGCGCCGCCCGGCTTCATGGGCGCGGCGCCGAAGACGGCGGCGACGGTGATCGCCGTGCCCGGCGGACCCAACGTCGACCTGAGCGATGTCGACCCGCTGGCGCCGCGCTACAAGGAGTGGGAAGCCGGCGTCGCCAAGTACCGCACGACCGAGGTGACCAGGCTCGACACGCTGCCGTTCGGCGCCGACCGCCTCGGACGCGACGTGCTGGCCAAGGCCGTGAAGGGCGCGCAGATCTCGATCTTCGTCGGCGTGCTCGCCGCCCTGCTGGCCACCTTCATCGGCACCGTGCTCGGCGCCTTCGGCGGCTTCTTCGGCGGCAAGGTCGGCGACGCGCTGGAGTGGCTGTACAACGTGTTCACGTCGATCCCCGGCATCCTGCTCATCTTCGCCTTCGCGGCGGTGGCCGGACGCGGCGTGCAGAGCGTGGTGCTGATCCTCGGCCTCACGGGCTGGACGGGCATCTACCGCCTGGTGCGCGCCGAGTTCATCAAGCACTCCGTGCGCGAGTACGTGCGCGCGGCCGAGGCGATCGGTGCGAGCACGCTGTCGCGCATGTTCAGGCACATCCTGCCCAACGTCAGCCACGTAGCGCTGGTGCAGCTGTCGATCCACGTGGTGGGCTTCATCAAGGCCGAGGTGATCCTGTCGTACCTGGGCCTCGGCGTGGGCGTGGACCAGGTGTCGTGGGGCACGATGCTCGCCGAGGCGCAGAGCGAGTTGATCCTCGGCCACTGGTGGCAGCTCGCCGCGGCGACCGCGTTCATGGCCACCTTCGTCACCGCGTTCTCGCTGTTCACCGATGCGCTGCGCGATGCGCTGGACCCGAAGCTCAGAGGGCTCGAGTGATGTTGCTCAGCATCCAGAACCTTGGTGTCGCCTTCCGGCTCGGCAAGTCGGGCAGCGTCGCGCAGCGCGTGCAGGCGGTGGGCCGCGGCGACGCGGGCGTGAGCTTCGACGTGCCCGAGAACACGACCGTCGCGCTGGTCGGCGAGTCCGGTTCGGGCAAGAGCGTGACGGCGATGTCGGTGCTGAACCTGCTGCCCGACAACGCCGAGCGCAGCGGAAGGATCGAATTCCTGGGCCGCGACCTGCTGCGCGCCAGCCTGCCCGAGCTACAGGCGCTGCGCGGCAAGGACATCGCCTGCGTGTTCCAGGACCCGATGACTTCGCTGAACCCGGTATTCACCGTCGGCCGGCAGATCTGCGAGCCGCTGCGGCGCCACCTCGGGCTCAGCCCCCGCCAGGCGCTGGCGCGCGCCGAGGCGCTGCTGGTCGAGGTCGGCATGCCCGAGCCCAAGCGCCGGCTCGGCACCTATCCGCACGAGCTGTCGGGGGGCCAACAACAGCGGGTGATGATCGCGATGGCGCTGGCCTGCGAGCCGAAGCTGCTGATCGCCGACGAGCCGACCACCGCGCTCGACGTGACGATCCAGCGCCAGATCCTGGAACTGCTGGCGGGACTGAAAGTGAAGCATCGCATGAGCATGCTCTTCATCAGCCACGACCTCGGCGTGGTCGGCGAAATCGCCGACCGCGTGGTCGTGATGCGCGAGGGCACGGTGCGCGAACAGGGCCCGGTGGCCGACATCTTCGCCCGCCCGCAAGACGCCTACACGAAAGCCCTGCTCGCCTGCCGCCCGACGCTGGAGCAGCGCGACGCCCGGCTGATGGTGATCGACGATCACATCGATGGCACGCCGGCTCGCCTGCAAGGCAAGACCAAGGACCCGGACGCGCCGGTGGTGATCGCCGCCACCGCGCTGACGAAGAGCTTCTGGCTGCGCAAGGGCGTGTTCGGCCGCAGCGAGTTCAAGGCCGTTGGCCGCAACGGCGAGGGCGTGAGCTTTCGGCTGCGAAAGGGCCACACCCTCGGCGTGGTCGGCGAATCCGGCTCCGGCAAGACGACGATGGGCCTGACGCTGCTGCGACTGCACGAACCCAACGGCGGCCCGGCCGGCGGCGAGGTGATCTTCGACGGGCAGGACCTGCTCAAGCTGAACAAGCAGCAGTGGCAGCCGATGCGCCGGCGCATCCAGATCGTGTTCCAGAACCCTTACGCGTCGCTCAACCCGCGTTTCTCGATCGGCCAGACCCTGCTCGAGCCGATGACGATCCACGGCATCGGCAAGGACGCCGCCGAGCGCGAGGCCCGCGCCCGCGCCATCCTGTTGCGCGTCGGGCTGGACGCCGACAGCGTGTTCGCGAAGTATCCGCACGAGTTCAGCGGCGGCCAGCGCCAGCGCATCGCGATCGCGCGCTGCCTGACGCTGGACCCCGAGGTGCTGGTGCTCGACGAGGCGGTCAGCGCGCTCGACGTCTCGGTGCAGGCGCAGGTGCTCAACCTGCTGAAGGACCTGCAGGACGAGCTCGGGCTGGCCTACATCTTCATCAGCCACGACCTCGCGGTGGTGCGCTTCATGGCCGACGAGGTGCTGGTGATGAAGGACGGCGACGTGGTCGAGCAGGCCAGTGTCGCCGACATTCTGGAACACCCGCACGAGGACTACACGAAGCGGCTGCTCGGTGCCATCCCCCGCGGCTACCGCGTGGCGGCATGATTCACGGGTGGCTCTCGCGCGGCGGCTGGCGCGCAGGCAGGCGCATCGCCGCGCTGCTGCTGGTGCTGGCCTGCTGCGCCTGCACGAGCACCTCGGTTCGCCACGATTGGGAGCATCGCCTGCACGGCAACGCCGTGGTCATGCTCGGGGAAGTGCACGACAACGCCGAGCAGCACCAGCTTCGGCTCGACGTGCTGCGTCGCGCCTTCGCTGCCGGCTGGCGGCCTGCCATCGCGATGGAGCAATTCGACCGTGAACGCCAAGCCGACATCGACCGCGCACGCCGCGAAAAGCCCACCGACGCGCAGCACCTGATCGACCTCGCCACCCGGGGCGGCCCCCGCGCCGGCAGCGGCTGGAACTGGGAGCTCTATCGTCCGTTCGTTACCCTAGCGCTGGAATACGACGTGCCGCTGATCGCGGCGAACCTGTCGAACGCGGACACGACCCGGATCGTCAAGGGCGGCGACTCGGCCGTGTTCGACGCCGCGAGCATCGCGATGCTCGGGCTCGACCGGCCCATCGCGGCCGACTGGCAGGCGGCCCACGAGCGCGCGATCGACAGCGGACACTGCCACGCGCTGCCGCCGGCCGTCTGGCCGCGAATGGCGCGTGCGCAGCTCGCCCGCGACGCCGTCATGGCCGGGGCGCTGCGTCGACTGGCGGGGGACGATGGCGTGGTGCTGCTCGCCGGGAACGGCCATGTCCGCCGCGACATCGGCGTGCCGCGCTGGCTCGGCGCAGCGTGGCAGGACCGGCTCTTCGTGGTCGGCTACCTGGAGACCGACGACGACGCGACGCCGCCCGCTGTCTTCGACGCCGTCGTGCGCACGGCGCCGGCGCCGCGCGCCGACCCCTGCGTCGAGTTCATGCAACGCGAACCACGCAAGTAGGAAGAGAGGCCGTCAGGGCGCTTCGCGATCCGGTACCTGAGCTGCAGGGCGCCGCGCGAACATTCCCCAGCCGCGCATGTCGAGCACGAGTTGGTCGTGCTGGTTGAACACCTCCCAGCGCGATTCGATCAGGCCGATGTGCGGCTTGCTCTGCATGACCCGCGCAGCGAGCACCGTGAGGCGCACGCGCAGCGTGTCGTCGGGGCGCACCGGCGCCACCCAGCGCAGGTTGTCGAGACCGGGCGAGCCCAGGCTGGCGGCATCGAGCAGGTAGGCATCGCACATCATCCGCATCGCCAAGGCGCAGGTTTGCCAGCCGCTGGCGACCAGCCCGCCGAACGGGGTATCGCGGGCGGCCGCATCGTCGAGGTGGAAGGGCTGCGGGTCGTAGCGGCCGGCAAAGTCCACGATGTCCTCGCGCCGCACCGTCATGCCGCCGAATTCCCTGACCTGGCCGGCCGGAAAGTCCTCCCAGTACAGCCGGTACTTCGGCCGGGGCAGGCTTTCGTGGGGGTCTGGCTTGTTCATGGCGATCGACATGTCGCAGTGGTGCCGACGCCAATGGTAGAGCCTGCGGGCAACCCGCGAGGCGGCACAGACGGGCTGTCTCGCCGCCGGACGCCGGGCGCGCCTCAAGTCGCGCCGCCGGCTCGCCGATATCAGTGCGATGGGATGGCCTTCGCTCTTGCCGAAACCTGGCGCCTGGGTGGCAGTGCGGTGGGCTCCGGCCTGGCTGGCGGGCGCGGGTCTGGCCCTCTCGTTCGTGGTCTGCAGCGCGACGGCGGCAGGCACGATGGCCGAAGACACTGCGCAGCGCGTGCTTTCGCTCGAGAGCGCCGGTCGTGCGCAGCCGCGGCAGACCGCGGCCGAGCTGGCGAACCTGCTGAGCACGGCCGGGATCGACCCCGGCCTGCATCTGGAAGGCCTGACCGTGCAGGCCTGGCTGCTCGCCAGCGTGCCCGACGGCGAGGCCGCCGAGACCTTGGCGCGCCGGCTCGATGCGCTGGGAGGCGGCGATGGCCTGCCGCTGGCCCGCGCTGCGGCGCTGCTGGTGCGGGCCCGGCTCGCCGAGCAGACCGGCGACATCCGCCGCGCCACGACGCTGATCGATGCGGCCCTGGCCCGCCTGCCGGCCGACGCGACACCGCAGGCCAGGCTGCGCTTCATCGCCGCGCAGGCACACATCCGAAACGGCGCCAGCAGGCTCGAGGACGCGATCCGCCTCGGCCACGAGGCCCTGAAACTCGCCGACGCGCTGGACATCCCGTGGCGACAGTCCGAGACCCGCAACGAACTGGCCTACAGCTATTACCAGGCGAACCAGCTCGAGCAAGCGCGCAGCCTGAACGACGAGGCCATGATCATCGCCACGCGCGACGGCGACCCGGCGACGCTGGGGCACGTCAGCACGGTGCAAGGCATCATCCGCGACGCGCTGGGCGACACCCAGGGCGAAAAGCGCTCGATGCAGGCTGCCATCGAGTACGCCCGCAAGGCCGGGGCGAAGTATGAAGAATCGCTTTACCTCGCCAACCTGGCCGATTTCTACCTGAAGAACCGGGAATACGCGACCGCGCTTCGCTACGCGCAGCAGGCGCTGCCGCTGACGCGCGAGCTGAAGAACCTCAATGGCGAAACGGTCGCGCTGGCCAACATCGGGCTGGCGCAGATCGCGCTGCGCGACATCGAGGCCGGCAAGCGCAACCTGCGGCTGTCGATCGACATCGACGAACGGCGCGGTTCGATCACCGGCATGTCGGACACCTACAAGGAGATGGGCCAGTATCTCGAACAGGCGGGCGACCTGCGCGGCGCGGCCGAGGCGCTGCACCAGCACCGCGCGCTGTCCGACCAGATCCTGCGGCGCGACCAGCAGCAGGCGATCCTCGAGATGCAGGAGCAGTTCGACAACGACCGGCGCACGCGCGAACTCGAGCTTCTCCAGCGCGACAGCGACATCAAGACCGAGCAACTGCGAGCGCGCGACCTGGAGCAGGGCCTGTGGTGGCTGCTGGCGACGAGTTGCCTGCTGACGCTGGGCGTCGTCGCGCTGCTGCTGCGCCGCGTGAGACATACCAATCGCCAGCTCGCCAGCAGCAACGAACTGCTCAAGGTCCAGACCGAAATCGACCCGCTGACCGGCCTCGCGAACCGGCGCCATTTCCAGACGGCGATGCGCCAGCTCGCCGCCGACGGCCAGCTC
>CAVPAZ010000009.1:0-12110 GCA_963701725.1 uncultured bacterium
CGAGCGGCGTGTCCTGGAATACCCGGTTGAATCCCGCGGGGTTGACGAAACGCACCGTCAGCAGTGCGGCATGCGCGGCCACCGACACGAGCAGCGCGATCTGCAGGCTCGAAAGGCGCTTGGGCATCGGGTCAGGCGGCGCCGGGCGGCTCCCAAGCCGCCCGGCGTGAACGAAGTGAACTTGGGGCCATCATGTCAGGCGGCGTCGCTGGGTGCCGCGATATCGGCCTCTTCGTCCTTCAGGTCGATGGCAAGCGTCAGCGGGCCCGCGGCGTCGGCTTCGTCGATCTCGTCGGCCGGAACGTCCTCTGCGCCGGCAACGGGCTGCTCGAGGCGAGCAATCACGCTCGCGTGGACGTCGAGCGTCAGCTGGTCGACACCGCCGACACGCACGCGCACATGGGCAGCGCGCGGCAGGCCCTCGGCCCCGGCAGCGCGAAACACCAGTGGCAAGATGTCGGCCCGGACAAGACCGTCCTTCATCACGGTGGCGTCGAGTTCGCGTACGCCGTTCTGCGTCAGGTATTGAAGTGCCCAGTAGCGTTCGATCGTCGACTGGAAGCCGTTGTACGCTGCATACGCGGCATCGAAGCCCGAGATGATCGAGAACAGCTGCGCGTCGCGCGGCTTGAACGGGGCCGCGAGGGCCGCCGTGCGGCCGTGGCGCGCACAGGCGATGATCTGCCACTGGTTCACCAGATCGACATAGCGCCGCAATGGCGAGGTGGCCCAGGTGTACTGCGCGACGCCGATGCCCGCGTGGGGCGCGGGCCGCGTTCCCATGCGCACCTTGACCCCGGGTGCCAGGCTTGCCTGGCTGCGGTAGATGCCGGGCACGCCGCAGGCGTCGAGCCAGCCCCCCCAGTGGCTGTTGGCGAGGATCATGGCTTCGGCGACGATCAGGTCGAGCGGGGCGCCGCGTTTGCGGGTGTCTATCTGCACCTGCTCGCTGCCCTGAGGTTCATTGCCGTCGTTGCCGATCAGGCGGAAGTTGTAGTCGGGCCGGTTGAAGAGTTCGGGCTTGCCGCGCACCGCCTCGCGCTGTGCCTTCAGGTGGCGCGCCAGCCGAAAGGCGAACGCCAGTTCTCGCGAAAGGGCGTAATCGGCGGGGGTCTCACCCGTCAGCGTGGCTTCGGTGATCACCGCGTCGAGCCGGTCATGGCGCAGGTTGGCCACGATGGCCACGCGCTCGAGCCGCGTCTCCGTGGCCTTGAGTTCGAGCGTGTTCTCGTCCAGCGTGGCATAGAGCGACACCGCCGGGCACTCGCTGCCTTCGGTCAGCGTGTAGGCCTGAACCACCGCGTCGGGCAGCATTGTCAGCTTGTAGCCCGGCATGTAGACGGTCGAAAGCCGCTCGCGGGCCAGCCGGTCGAGCGGCGAATCGGGGCCGAACGCCAGGCCCGGTGCGGCAATGTGGACACCGAAGACCACGGCTCCCGAGCCGAGACCTTGCACCGACAGCGCATCGTCGATTTCGGTGGTCGCCGAGTCGTCGATCGAGAACGCTTGGACCTGGGCGAGAGGCAGCGTCTCCTTGACGGTCGGTGCATGGACGGCAGGCAGCCCCGTTCCCTTCGGGAAGTTCTCGAACAGGAAGCGCCGCCAGTGGAACTGGTAGGGGCTGTCGATGGCGCCGGCGGCGGTCAGCAGGTCCAGCGGCGCCCTCTGCGCCCGCCGGGATGCCTCGACCACTGCCTTGTACTCGGGCGCGTTCTTGTCGGGTTTGAACAAGATCCTGTAGAGCTGCTCGCGGATCGGCAACGCGCAGGCGCCGCCGGCGAGATCACTGGCCCAGCGATCTATCTGCGCGGCAAGCAGCTTCTTGCGCTCGATGCCGAGCAGGGCGGCCTTGACGGTTTCCTCGGGGGCCTTCTTGAAGTTGCCGCGGCCGAGGCGGCGAAAGTAGTGTGGCGCGCCGAACAGCGCGAGCAGCATGGCCGCCTGCTGCTCCTGGGTCGCTGCATCGCTGAAGTAGTCGCGCGCCAGCTCGCCGAAGCTGAAGTCATCGGCGGGGGCGAACTCCCAAGCCAGGTCGAGGTCGATTTCAGAGCTCAGACGTTGTGCCCGCACCACCAGTTCGCTCGCCTGCGGCTTGTCGAACTTGAGCAACACGCTGGTCGCCTTGACCTTGACGCGCTTGCCGGAATCGAGCTCGATCTGCAGCGAAGCTTCCGCCTCCGACATCACGCGGCCGGCGAGGAACTTGCCGCTGTCTTCATAGAGTGCAAACATGGGCGCGATTGTCGCTTGAAGTCCGTCGCGGACTTGTCGCATCCCGGTTCAGGCCAGACCGAAGAAGCGCAACAGATCGGGCAGGTGCAGGTCGAAATCGCTCAGCGCGTGGTCGCTGCCTTCGAGCAGCTTGACATGGCAGCCTGCATATCGAGCGTGCATCTCGCGCCAGTCGAGCAATTCGTCGCCCTTGGCGAGGATCGCCAGGTAGCGACCGGGGTCGGTCAGTGCGGGCGGTGCGAGCGTTCTCAACTCATCGACGAACTCGGCGCGGAAGTGAAAGCGTTCGTCGCTGTGCCAGGCGCTGATTTCCCCGATGTAGCCCGCCAGGTCGCGCGCCGGATCGACGGCCGGGTTGAGCAGCGCCGCGCGGCAGCCGAGTCGCTCGGCGATGACGGTGGCATAGAAGCCCCCGAGCGAGCTGCCGATCACGCCCATCGAGTCGCGCGGCCAGCTTGCGGTGCGCGCGACGACCTCGCCCACTGCTGCGGCAGGCGAGGGCGGCAACTGCGGGCAGTGCCAGACGATGTCGGGCCGGTGCCCGGCCAGCCATGCAGCGACGATCCGGGCCTTGGTCGACTGCGGCGACGAGCGAAAGCCGTGCAGGTACAGCAGATGGGTGACCGGCGGGCTCGACATCAAGCCTCGCGTGTTCGCCCCGAGAGCGCCGCGCGCCCTGTGGGCTGAGCGAACGAAGCGACTTCTTGCGCCGTCATCCCAGTTCCCCACCGCGCTTCCCAGGACCGGTGCAGCGCGGAACTCTCGTGTGTGAAGGCTGCTTTCGGCCCGTTGCCGACCTTGAACGTCCGCTTTGCGCGCGCAGGTCGGTGCGGCAAAGGCGCGTCCGGGCAGCCCGCAGCGCTTGACTGGGGCGGTCTGCGCTTCGCGCCGACTGCCCTGCGATGCTCGGTCTCGTGGCCCCGTCGCAGAACTCGCTTCGTTCGCTGCGCTCACTACGCTCAAACAACTGCGACGAGTCAGTTGACGATTCGCGCTTCGCGCGGGGCCACGAGCCCTGTGCTTCTCGGCGCCCCAGAGGCGCGCCGCGATCTGCCCGAACGCGCCTTTGCGGACACGCTGGTGCTTCTTGCGGGAAAAAGCACAAGAGGGTCCGCGCGGCGGGCGGTGCCCGGTGGGGGCGATTTCTGTGGCACGGGCAGATCGCGGTCGGGCCTCATGGCCCGGCGCGGCCTGCAAGGCCAGGCCCGGGGTCGGCGCGCGAAGCGCGCTTCGTAGACTGACTCGGCGCAGTTGTCCGAACGGAGTGAGCGCAGCGAACGCAGTGAGTTCTGCGACGCGACCGCGGGGCGAGCATCGCAGTGGAGTCGGCGCGCAGCGCCGACCGCCACAGCATGAGCCCCTGCCGGGCACCGCCTGCCGCGCCGCGCTGAGGCCACACAAGAGCGGACGCACGGGAAAGGCCGCAACGGGCCGCAAGCGGACTGCGAGGCCACTTGGACGTGGGTATGCCTCACCTCATGTCTTGGCGCGCAGGGCGGCGAGCAGCTTGTCGTGCACGCCACCGAAGCCGCCGTTGCTCATGCACAGCACGTGGTCGCCCGGCCGTGCTTCGGCCACGACGCGTTCGACCAGCGCATCGATGCTCTCGCAGACGATCGCCTGCGAGCCCATCGGAGCGAGCGCGTGGGCTGCGTCCCAGGCCAGGCCGCCGCTGTGACAGAAAGCAAGATCGGCCTCCTCAAGTGACCACGGCAGCTGCGCCTTCATCGAGCCCAGCTTCATCGTGTTCGAACGCGGCTCGAAGACGGCCAGGATGCGGGCCCGGGGGGCACTGGGCGGCGCAGGTTGCTGTTCGATCCGGCGTCGCAGGCCATTGACCGTGGTGCGCATCGCCGTCGGGTGGTGCGCGAAGTCGTCGTAGACGCTCACGCCGGCTGCCGTGCCACGCAGCTCGAGCCGGCGCCGGACGTTCTGGAAGCTCGCCAGTGCCCGGGCGGCCACTTCGGGCGGCACGCCGACATGCTCGGCCGCCGCGATCGCCGCCAGCGCGTTGAGCTGGTTGTGTTCGCCGAGCAGCGCCCATTCGACGCGCGCGATCTTCAGGCTGCCGCGCAGCACGTCGAACGCGTCCGGTTCGCCACGCGCCCGCAACGCGCCGGGTTCTTCCTTGCGCGCACCGAAGCGCACCACCTCGCTCCAGCAGCCCTGCGCCAGCACGCGCTTCAGGCTGTCTTCGCGCGCATTGACGACCAGCCTGCCGCTCGCTGGGACGGTGCGCACGAGGTGATGGAACTGGCGCTCGATCGCCGCGAGGTCGTCGAAGATGTCGGCGTGATCGAATTCCAGGTTGTTCAACACCGCGGTGCGTGGCCGGTAGTGGACGAACTTGCTGCGCTTGTCGAAGAAGGCCGTGTCGTACTCGTCGGCTTCGATCACGAACGGTGTGCTCACTCCGGCGGACAGGGCAGTGTCCGGGCTGCCCAGGCGCGCCGATACGCCGAAGTTCAGCGGCACGCCGCCGACCAGAAAGCCCGGCCGCAGCCCGGCCTCTTCCAGCACCCAGGCGAGCATCGCGGTGGTCGTCGTCTTGCCGTGCGTGCCCGCGACGGCCAGCACGTGCCGGCCGGGCAGGATGTGGTCGGCCAGCCATTGCGGGCCGCTTGTGTAGCGCTTTCCGGCATCGAGGATCGCCTCCATCAGCGGATTGCCGCGCGTGACCACGTTGCCGACCACGAACAGCTCGGGCTCGAGCGCGAGCTGTTCGGGCCCGTAGCCCTCGATCAGCTCGATGCCGATGGCGCGTAACTGCTCGCTCATCGGCGGGTAGACGGCCGCATCGCAGCCCGTGACGCGGTGCCCGGCCTCGCGTGCCAGGGCCGCGAGGCCCCCCATGAAGGTGCCGCAGATGCCGAGGATGTGGAGGTGCATCGGCGCCGCTGTCAGCCCAGCGCTGCGCGGGCCGCAGCGACGGTGGCCGTGATGTCGGCCTCGCTGTGCGCGGCGCTTACGAACCCAGCCTCGTACAACGCGGGCGCAAGGTACACGCCGCGCTCGAGCATGCCGTGGAAGAAGCGGTTGAAGCGATCCTTGTCGGTTGCCATCACGGCAGCGTAGTTCTGTGGGAGCCTTTCACCACTCGAGCGGCTGAAGAAGAAGCCGAACATGCCGCCTTCGCTGTCGCCGCACATCGGCACTCCGGCGTCGCGCGCGGCGCCGAGCAGCCCGGCGACGAGCGAGCGCGTGCGCGCCGCCAACGCGCCGAAGAAGCCGGGCCGCTGGATCTCGCGCAGCGTGGCCAGCCCGCAGGCCGTCGCCACCGGGTTGCCCGACAAGGTGCCGGCCTGGTACACCGGGCCGAGCGGCGCGAGCTGCTCCATCACGGCGCGCGACGCGCCGAAGGCGGCCAGCGGCATGCCGCCGCCGATGACCTTGCCGAACACGCTCATGTCGGGCGCGAAGCCTGGAATCGCCTGCGCGTACAGACTCTGTGCACCACCGAGGGCGACGCGAAAACCCGTCATCACTTCGTCGAACACGAGAAGCACACCATATTGCGTGCACAACTCGCGCAGGCGCTTCATGAACGGCACGGCGGCGCGCACAAAATTCATGTTGCCGGCGATCGGCTCGATCATCACACAGGCGATCTCGGGCCCATGCAGCGCGAACGCCTCTTCGAGCTCGGCGAGATTGTTGTACTCGAGCACCATCGTGTGCTGCACCACCTCCGGCGGCACGCCGGCACTGGTCGGATTGCCGAAGGTTGCCAGGCCCGATCCCGCCTTCACGAGCAACGCATCGGCGTGGCCGTGGTAGCAGCCCTCGAACTTGATGAGCCTGGATCGGCCGGTCGCGCCGCGTGCGAGGCGGATCGCGCTCATCGCTGCCTCGGTGCCCGAGCTGACCAGGCGCACCTGCTCCATGCTTGGCACGAGCTTGAGGATCTCCTCGGCAAGCTCGACCTCGCGCTCTGTCGGGGCGCCGAACGAGAGGCCCTCGCGGGCGGCCCTCGTCACCGCTTCCAGCACCGAGGGGTGCCCGTGGCCGAGGATCATCGGGCCCCAGGAGCCTATGTAGTCGACATAACGGTGGCCATCGGCGTCCCACAGATAGGCGCCCTGCGCGCGCGCGATGAAGCGCGGCGTGCCACCAACGGCACGGAAGGCGCGGACCGGCGAATTCACACCCCCGGGAATGACCTGCTGCGCCCGTGCGAACAGGGCTGCGCTGGCGGACGTGTCAGTGGACATGGCGGGGATCCTTTGGCGCGGCTTCTTCGCCGCCTTCGTCGCCCGCCTCGGCTTCGTCGCCGGGCGGTAGCGCCCAGAAGAAGCGATCGGGAATCACGTTGCCCATGCCGGGGCGAAACCCCGCGTCGAGCGCCTGGTCGAGGAAGGTCAGCGACTCGCCAACCGCCTCGTGCAACTCGGCACCGGAGGCGAGCAGCGCGGCGAGGGCCGCCGACAGCGTGTCGCCGGCGCCGACGAAGGCGACGTCGAAACGCTCGAACTTCTCGCCGGTGATCGCGCCCTGGGGCGAAGCGAGCACGTTGTCGATGTACTGGTCGGCGCCGCCGCTGCTCGGTACCAGCACGCTCGTCACGAGCACGAAACGCGTACCGTGTTCGGCCGCCGCCACCGCGAGTTCGCGCGGCGACGCCGGGCGCTCTTCGCTCCAGTCCGGGAGCAGGAAGTCGGTCAGCGTCTGGTGGTTGCCGACGAGCACCTCGGTCTGCGGCAACACCAGCTCGCGGTAGGCGTCGAGATAGGCCTGCTGCTCGTCCTCTTCGACCCAGGCCAGGTTGGACATGTAGGCCACCAGCGGCACGTCGGGGTAATCGGTGAGCACCTCGGCCACCGCGCTGACGCATTCGGCCGAGCCGAGGAAGCCGACCTTCCAGGCGGCGATGGTGACGTCCTCGAGCACGCTGCGCGCCTGCTCGACCACGACGTCGGCGTCGAGCGCGCTGTGCTCGAAGATCTCGGCGGTGTCGCGCAGCACGACGGACGTGACCACCGGCAGCGCGTGCGCGCCCATCGCGGCGATGGTGGAGACGTCGCCGGCAATGCCGCCGGCGCCGGTCGGGTCGCTGGCGTTGAAGCTCATCACGCAGGCCGGCGCGGGCTGATCTTGCAGTGCCTCGGCGGTGGCGTCGGGGTTGGCGGTGGGGGATTCGGCAGCGGGCATAGCAGGCGCTTCAGAGGATGCCGCGCGGCGGGCGAAGCGCGCCGAAGGCAATGGAAATCGGATCGCTACGAACCTCGAGAGGAAAGTGAGGAATGTTGCGTAGGTGCCTACAAATGATTGATTTTTTGATAAGTGGCGTGGCTACAATCTTGGCCCATTGTAGTGAAGCGGCGAGAACACAGTGAATGATCTGCGGAGCTGGATGTGCCTGATCTGCGGCTGGATCTACGACGAGTCGCTGGGGGACGCCGAGCATGGCATCGCACCGGGAACGCGCTGGGCCGACGTGCCGATGAACTGGACCTGCCCGGAGTGCGGTGCACGCAAGGAAGACTTCGAGATGGTTCAGACTTGAGCAGAAGCTGCCGATAACGGTCTCGGGAGGCGCACCGCCCGGTGCTCCATTTCGTTGAGGAGAATGTCCGGTGAGCAATGAAGGCTCGGTTGCGGGGCTCCCGCTGGTTGCCCGCGTGCTGGTCATCGACGACAGCAATACCATTCGGCGCAGCGCAGAAATCTTCTTGCGCCAGGGCGGCTACGAAGTCTTGCTGGCCGAGGATGGTTTCGACGCGCTGTCGAAGGTCAACGATCACGACCCCGACCTGATCTTCTGCGACATCCTGATGCCGCGTCTGGATGGCTACCAGACTTGCGCCATCATCAAGCGCAATCCCAGATTCTCCGGCGTGCCGGTGATCATGCTCTCGTCCAAGGACGGGCTGTTCGACAAGGCGCGCGGGCGCATGGTCGGCTCGCAGGACTACCTGACCAAGCCGTTCACGAAGGACCAACTGCTTCTGGCCGTCGAGCTGCACAGGCGGAGCACATGAACGCGGGCGCCGGGGCGGCCTGCAGCTCCCGCACGTCGGCCTGACCGAGGACACCACCCCATGCCGATCCAGAAGATACTGCTTGTCGATGACTCCAAGACCGAGCTGCACTATCTGTCGGGCGTGCTGACGCGCCGGGGTTATCAGGTGCGCACCGCCGAGAACGGCGAAGACGCGATGCGCCGGCTCGGCGAGGACAAGCCCGACCTGATCCTGATGGACGTCGTGATGCCAGGGCAGAACGGCTTCCAACTGACGCGCGCGATCACGCGCGACGTCCGTTTCGCCAGCGTGCCGGTGATCATGTGCACGAGCAAGAACCAGGAGACCGACAAGGTCTGGGGCATGCGCCAGGGCGCGCGCGACTACATCGTCAAGCCGGTCGACGCCGACGAACTGGTGGCCAAGATCAAGGCATTCGACTGACCGCGCCTCGCGGCGGCCTAACCCAACGACCCCACCGCATCGATGGCCAACAAGGAAGCCCTGCGCGAACTTCAGAGCCGGCTCGCCGGGAGGCTGCAGGCTGCGCGCAGCCAGGCGAGCGCTGTCTTGTGGCTGGCGGTCGAGTGCAGCGGCCGCGGCTTCCTGCTGCCGCTGCAGGACGCGGGGGAGATCTTCGCGCCCAGCCCCGTCATCCCGGTCGCTCATGCCAAGACCTGGTTCCTCGGGCGTTGCCAATCTGCGGGGCGGCTTGCATGGCGTGGTCGACCTGGCGGGCTTCCTCGGCGTCGATGCCAGCGAGCGCGCCGGCGATGCGGCACGCGAGCGGGCCCAGCTGGTCGCCTTCAATGCGGCACTGGAGCATCAATTGCGCCCTGCTGGTCGACCGTCTCGCCGGACTGCGCAGCGCCGATCAACTGGTCGGCCGAGCCAGATACAGCGCAGGCACGCCCGGCCTTCGTGGGCGGCGCGCTTCCGCGACGCGACGGGACGACTCTGGCAGGAGCTTCGCCTGGCCGAGCTGGCCCGCCACGACGCGTTTCTGAGAATCGTCGGCTGAGCGCTTCGGGCGCGCACCGCGAGCAGCACGAGGCATCTATGAGTTTGCTGAACAGGATCAAGGCTTGGGGCAAGGGCGATGGCACCGTGCGCGATACGGTTGCGGCGGGGCAGGATTCGCCGTTCGACGAAGGCGGATTGCGGTTCGAGCCAGGCGCGCAGGGCGCGGCAGTGATCCATCCTGCCGGGAGCGGAGGCGTTCGAGGCCGGGCTGGTGCATCGCGGCGGCGGGGGCGAGCCGTCGATCATCACCGAGGCGATGCCGACCGACCTCGGCGGCACTTTCCGAACTCGCCCGACTCGCGCCGAGGCGGGTGCCTCGGTCGCGGGTAATCTGCCGCTGATCGGCGGCCGGCCGGTCGCCACGCAGCAGCGCATTCTCGGCGGGCGGTGCTGGCCGGCGGTCGTCGGCCTGCTGGTGATGACGGTCATGGCGCTGAACTCGGCGGCCGCAACAGCGCAGCCCAGGTCGCCGCCAGCGGCCAGGCGCTGATGCAGTCGCAGCGGCTGGCCAAGGCGGTGTCGCAGGCGATGGTCGGCAGGCCGCAGGCGTTTCCCGAGGTCCGCGAGAGCTCCGAGACGTGCTGGCCGCGCAACGTGCGTCGGTCTGCAGCACGGCGATGCGCGAGTGCTGGCTGCGCCGGCGGCCGTGCAGGAAGCGCTGGATCCGCTGGTGCCGCTGGTCGACCGCGCCGAGAAGAACGCCGGCATCGTGCTCGCGCAGCAGAAGGTCGCTGACGCAGGTCGGCCAGGCCTTGCGGGCCATCAACCGCCAGTCCGCCGACCTGCTGGAGACGGCCGAGACGGTGTCGTCGATGAAGCTGCAGCAGGAGGCGACGCGCGGCCGAGCTGTCGGCGGCTGGCCAGCTCGTGATGCTGACCCAGCGCATCGGCAAGAGCGCCAACGAGTTCCTGACGCATGGAAGGCGTCAGCCCGGAGGCGGTGTTCCTGCTCGGCAAGGACCTCAACTCGTTCCGCGAGATCGCGGCTCGGCCTGGCCGACGGCAGCGCCGAGCTGCGCCTGCCCGGCACCGCGCGATCGCGCAGACCCGCGAGCGTCTGCAGCGCTGATGGCGCAGTACGAGCAGACGCGCAGCCAGGCCGGCGCGATCCTCGGCAACCTGCAGGGCCTGGTCGCCGCGCGCGAGGCGCAGGCGTCGATCATTGCCGACAGCGAGCCGCTGCGCCAGGGTCTGGAGGCAGTGCAGCAACGGCTGGCGTCGAGGGCGGCTTCGGCCGCGGCGCACCTGCGTGCTGCTGCTGCTCTCGGCAGGCGCTGCTGGCCGCGGGCGGTTTCGGCTTCCTGCGACTGTACGTGCGCGACCAGGCACAGCGCGCCGCCGTGGCCGAGGACCAGCGCCTGGAGGCCGAGCGCCAGGAGCAGGAGGCCAAGCGCGTCAACGACGCCAACCAGGCGGCCATTCTGCGTCTGATGAACGAGCTGCAGACGGTGGCCGAAGGCGACCTGACGCAGCAGGCCACGGTGACCGAGGACATCACCGGCGCGATCGCCGACTCGGTGAACTACACGGTCGAGGAACTGCGCACGCTGGTGTCGCAGGTGCAGGGCACGGCGGGACGGGTGACCGAGACGACGCAGCAGGTCGAGCGACCTCGACCGAGCTGCTGGCCGCCTCGAGCGAACAGTTGCGCGAGATCCGCGAGACCGGCGAGTCGGTGCTGCAGATGGCCGGCCGCATCAACGAGGTGTCGGCGCAGGCGCAGCAGACGGCCCAGGTGGCGCGGCAGTCGCTGCAGGCGGCCGAGATCGGGCCTCACCGCGGTGCAGAACACGATCGGCGGCATGAATGCGATCCGCGACCAGATCCAGGAAACCTCCAAGCGCATCAAGCGGCTGGGCGAGTCGTCGCAGGAGATCGGCGAGATCACCGAACTGATCTCCGACATCACCGAGCAGACCAACGTGCTGGCGCTGAATGCGGCGATCCAGGCCGCCTCGGCCGGCGAGGCGGGGCGCGGCTTCTCGGTCGTGGCCGAGGAAGTGCAGCGGCTGGCCGAACGCTCGGCCGATGCGACGCGCCAGATCGCCGCGCTGGTCAGGACCATCCAGACCGACACCCAGGATGCGGTGGCGCGATGGAGCGCTCCACGCAGGGCGTGGTCGACGGCGCACGCCTGTCCGACGCCGCCGGCACGGCGCTGGGCGACATCGACCGCGTGACGCGCCAGCTGGCCGAGCTGATCGGGCGGATCTCCGGCCAGGCGCTGAGCGAGGCGCAGTCGGCCAACGTGGTGGCGACCAACATCCAGCACATCTTCGCCGTGACCGAGCAGACTGGCGAGGGCACGCGCTCGACGGCGCAGATGGTGCGCGAACTGTCGCGCACCGCCGAGGAACTGAAGCCGGTCGGTGGCGCGGTTCAAGATCGCTTGACCAGTACTTGCACAGGCTCTGACGAAGGTTCCGATGCAAAGCGAGCGCGCGGACAGCCATCTGGATAGCGAAACGACCTGAGCGCCCTGGCCTGGGTGCAGGACGAACTGCGCCGCTCGCTCGAAGCGGCGCACAAGGCGCTGCGCCGCTATCGTGAAGGAGTAGCCAGGCGCGTCGACTCTGATGTCGACGCCGTCGACCCGGCGGTGCTTGCGCGGCGCGCGCCAGCAACTCCACCAGAGCGTCGGCGCGCTCGAACTGGTCGGGCCTGCCGGCTGCGGCCGAGGTGCTTCGCGCCACCGAAGCGGTGGTGCAGCGCTTCGTCGCCAAGCCGCAGCTGATCAGCGAGCAGGCGGTCGACGCGATCGAGCAGGCCTCGTTCGCGCTGCTCGACTATCATCGGCCGGCATGATCGCGGGCAAGAGCGTGTCGGCGCTCTCGCTGTTCCCGCAATACCGCGCGGTGCAGGAGCTTGCCGGCGCCGACCGGGTGCACCCCGCCG
>CAVPAZ010000010.1:0-21552 GCA_963701725.1 uncultured bacterium
ACCGATCCACTTCGGTGCCGGCGCGCGCAAGCTCGTCGCGCAGCACCTGCTCGACGCGGGCTGCAGGTGCCCGCTTATCGTCACCGACAGGGCCCTCGCCGCATTGCCGGTGCTGGCCGAGTTCCGCTCCCATCTGGCCGGGCTCGACGTGGCGGTGTTCGATGGCGTGTTCGGCAACCCGATCTGCAGTCAGGTGATGGCCGGCGCCGCCGCGTTCAAGGCGCACCGCGCCGACTGCGTGATCGGCTTCGGCGGCGGCGCGGCGCTCGACGTGGCCAAGATCGTCGGCGTGATGGCGGTGCACGAGGGCGACGTGCTCGAGTACGTGTGGGACCACCCGCAGGTGCGGCCCATCGCTGCCGAGTTGCCCTACTTTGTCGCGCTGCCGACGACCTCGGGCACCGGCTCCGAGGTCGGGCGTTCGAGCGTCGTCTCGGAGAACGACACGCACGTCAAGCGGGTCGTCTTCTCGCCGAAGATCCTGGCCCGCGCGGTATTCGCCGACCCCGAGCTGACCTTCGCGCTGCCGGCGCACATCACGGCGGCGACCGGCATGGACGCGCTGACGCACAACGTCGAGAGCTACCTGTCGCCGGCCTACCACCCGCTGTGTGACGGCATCGCGCTCGAGGGCACGCGAATCGCCGCGCGCTCGCTCATCGCCGCCGTCACCGAGCCGACGAACCTGCAGGCGCGCAGCGACATGATGATGGCGTCGATGATGGGCGCGATCGCGTTCCAGAAAGACCTCGGCGCGGTTCATTCCTGCGCCCATGCGCTGGGTGCGGTGTGCGACCTGCACCATGGGCTGGCCAACGCGCTGATGATCGACACCGTGCTCGGCTGGAACTTCGAGGCTGTGCCGGCCAAGTTCGACGAACTGGCGCATGTGTGCCGCGTGAGCAGCGCCGGCGCGGCCTTCGTGCCGTGGCTGCGCGAGCTGAAGGCGCGCGTCGGCATCACGGGCGGTCTCGCGCAGCGCGGCGTGACGATGGCGCAGCTACCGCGTCTGGTCGAACTCGCCACGGCCGACGTCTGCCATCAGACCAACCCCAGGCCCTGCAGCGCGGCCGATTTCGATCGCCTGTTCCGGGCGGCGATGTGACGACGAGAGACGAAGAGATGACTGCAGAACTGGTGACCATCAGCCCGATCGACGGCACAGAGCTGCTGCGCCGGCCTTACCTCGGCGCCGCGGCCACGCAGGCGGTGCTGGAGCGTGCGCGCGCCGCGCAGGCGGCCTGGCGACTGGTGCCTACGCCTGAGCGCGCGCGGCTGCTCGGCCTTGGCGTCGATGCCTTCGTGGCGATGAAGGCGCAGATTGCCGAGGAGCTGACGCGCCAGATGGGACGCCCGATCCGCTACACGCCGGGCGAGGTGGGCGGCTTCGAGGCGCGTGCGCGGCACATGATCGCGATCGCCGACAGCGCGCTGCGCGACGTGGTTCCCGACCCGATCCAGGGTTTCACGCGCTTCATCCGCCGCGACCCGCTTGGCGTGGTGCTCGTCGTCGCGCCGTGGAACTACCCGTTGCTGACGGCGGTGAACGCGGTCGTGCCGGCGCTGATGGCGGGCAACGCGGTGATCCTGAAGCCTTCGGCGCAGACGCCCTTGACGGGCGAGCGCATCGCCTTGGCGCTGGCCGGCGCCGGTCTGCCCGACGGCCTGCTGCAATGCGTGCATACCGACCACGCCGGCACGCAGACCTTGATCAAGGCGCCGCAGATCGATGGCGTCTGCTTCACCGGCTCGGTGGCGGGCGGCGCGGCTGTGGAGCAGGCCGCAGCCGGGCGCTTCATTCACGTCGGGCTGGAACTCGGCGGCAACGACCCGGCCTACGTGCGAGCGGACGCGAACCTGGAGGCCGCCGTCGAGACGCTGGTCGACGGCGCATTCTTCAACTCGGGGCAGAGCTGCTGCGGCATCCAGCGCATCTACGTGCAGCGCGCACTCTATGACGCGTTCGTCGACAAGGCGGTCGTGTTGACGCGGCAGTACGTGCTCGGCGACCCGCTCGATCCGAACGTGACGCTCGGCCCCGTGGTGCGCGTCTCGGCCGCCAATGCCGTGCGCGCGACCGTGGCCGATGCCCTCGCCAAGGGGGCGCGTGGGCTGATCGACACCAGCGCGTTCCCGCTGGACCGCGAGGGCAGCGCCTACGTCGCGCCGCAGATCCTGGTCGACGTGAATCACGGCATGACGCTGATGAACGACGAGTGCTTCGGCCCGGTCGTCGGCATCATGCCCGTCGACACCGACGACGAGGCCATCGCGCTGATGAACGACAGCCCCTACGGGCTGACGGCCTGCCTGTTCACGCAGGACGAGGCAGCGGCGCTTTCGTTGGGCGACCGGCTGCACACCGGCACCGTGTTCATGAACCGCTGCGACTATCTCGACCCGGCACTCGCCTGGACCGGCGTGAAGAATACCGGCCGCGGTGCGACGCTGTCATCGGTGGGCTACGAATATCTGACGCGGCCGAAGTCGTTCCACCTGAAGGCTTTGTGAAGTCGCGCCGACTCGCGCAGCCGAGGCCCGGCGGGCGGGCTGTTCGCGTCCGATGAGTCTCGCCATCTTCGATCTCGACCACACGCTGCTCAGCGGCGACAGCGACGTGCTGTGGTGCGAATTCCTGATGGAGCAGGGCGTCCTCGACCGCGCCGAGTTCGCCGAGCGCAACGCTCAGGTGGAGAGCGCCTACCGCGAGGGCAGCATCACGCCGCAAGCATTCAGCGAGTTCTACCTTTCGACGCTCGCCGGGCGCTCGCGAGTGCAGCTCAACGCGCTGCGCGATGCATTCATGAGCGTGAGCATCGTGCCGCGAATTCCCGCTTCGGCGAGGGCGCTGGTCGACGCGCATCGCGCTCAGCGTGAGTTGCTGGTGATGAGCACGGCCACCAACCGCTACCTCACCGAGTTGACGGCCATCGACCTTGGTTTCGAGCACCTGATCGCCACCGAGCCGCATGAGGAGGGCGGCGTCTTCACCGGGCGATCGCAGGCGGTGCTGAACATGCGCGAGGGCAAGGTGCTGCGGCTGCGCGACTGGCTGGCGACGATGGGCCTGCGGGACGAACTGCTTGCCGAGGCCACGTTCTACAGCGATTCGATCAACGACCTGCCATTGCTGCAGGCCGTGAGGCAGCCGATCGCAGTGGACCCCGACGCACGGTTGCTCGACCACGCGCAGCAGCGGGGCTGGCCGGTGCTGCGGCTGGAGCGCTGAACGACCCTCAGTCCCGCAGCAAATCGGCCGGCAATGCCCGGCGCACCACGTCGCGCAGAGCGAAGCTCGACTGAATTCGCGCCACGTGCGGCAGGCGCGAGAGCTGCGTCTTGTGGACGCGCTCGAAGTCGACCAGGTCGCGCACCAACAGGATTAGCAGGTAGTCGTCGCTGCCCGACATCAGGAAGCAGCGCAGCACGCTGTCGCACCGCTTGACGGCCTGCTCGAATTCGCTGAGTTCCGCCTCGCTCTGGCCCTTGAGCGTCACTTGCACGACCACGGTAGTGTCGAATCCGAAAGCAGCGGGGTCGACGTCGACGGCATAGCCCCGAACGACCCCGGATTCTTCGAGCGCGCGCTGGCGGCGCGCCACGGCGCTGGCCGACAAGTGCACCGCCTGCGCAAGTTCGACGTTCGTGGCGCGGCCGCGCTGGCTCAGTTCGAGCAGCAGGCGGCGGTCGGCGCGGTCGATTGCAGTGGGCTGCATGAAACTGGCTCGAATTGTTCGATTCACGCCAGTTTAGCCTGCCAGCGAGCGTTGTCACTGGCTGCGAACGCTCGCAAATCGCTCGCTAGCGTCACTAGACTGGCGTCCATCACAACAGTCCCTCCAGGAGACCCATCATGCGTGTCGGCGTACCCAAGGAAATCAAGGTTCAGGAACACCGCGTCGGCCTGACGCCGATGGCCGTGCGCGAATACGCAGCGGCCGGGCACGAGGTGCTGGTGCAGACCGGCGCCGGCGCCGGCATCGGCGCCGACGATGCGGCGTACGTCGCCGCTGGCGCGCGCATCGTGGCGAGCGCGGCCGAGGTGTTCGCCAAGGCCGACATGATCGTCAAGGTCAAGGAGCCGCAGGAAATCGAGTGGAAGATGCTGCGCGAAGGGCAGATCCTGTTCACCTACCTGCACCTCGCGCCCGACCCCGAGCAGGCGCGTGGCCTGCTCGCCTCGGGCTGCATCGCCGTCGCCTACGAAACCGTCACCGACGAGCGCGGCGCCCTGCCGCTGCTCGCGCCGATGAGCGAAGTGGCCGGGCGCCTGGCCATCGAGGCAGCGGCGTTCTCGCTGCGCAAGCCGGCCGGCGGCAAGGGCCTGTTGCTGGGCGGCGTGCCCGGTGTGCAGCCGGCGCGCGTGGTGGTGGTCGGCGGTGGCGTCGTCGGCACGCATGCCGCTCGCATGGCCGCGGGCCTGGGTGCCGAGGTGACGATCCTCGACCGCTCGCTGCCGCGCCTGCGCCAGCTCGACGAGCTGTTCCAGGGCCGCGCGCGGACGCGCTTCTCGAGCGCAGCGAACATCGAGGAAGAGGTGCTCGTCGCCGACGTGGTGGTCGGTGCGGTGCTGATCCCCGGCGCGAGCGCGCCGAAGGTCGTCACCCGCGCGATGCTGAAGAGGATGCTGCCAAGGCAGCGTGCTGGTCGACGTGTCGATCGACCAGGGCGGCTGCTTCGAGACCTCGCACGCTACGACGCACGATGCGCCGACCTACGAGGTCGACGGCATCATCCATTACTGCGTGGCCAACATGCCGGGAGCCGTGCCTGCGACCTCGAGCCATGCGCTGAACCACGCCACGCTGCCGTTCGGCCTTGCATTGGCAAGTCACGGCGAGCGTGCGCTGGTGGACGACATTCATCTGCGCCGCGGCCTGAACATCCATCGCGGCAGGGTCACCTGCGCGCCGGTGGCGCAGGCGCTCGGCCTGCCGGAAGTGAGTGCCGAGGCGGCACTCGGAATGTAGGGTCAAGGCACCGCTCGGCGGCTCAGCCTGCGGGCTTGCAGGCTCGCAGTCCTTCGGCGGGCACTAGGAAGTCCGCAGGGTCTCCCTCGGTCCGGACTCAGCCTGCGGGCTTGCAGGCTCGCAGTCCTTCGGCAGGCACTCGGGAGTCCGCAGGGACTCCCTCGGTCCGGACTCAGTGCGCGCCCAGTCCCATCCGGTGGCTCTCGCCGAAGACCGGCGCGGCTTGGGTACCGGTGGCGGTCACGGCGCGGCTGCGTCCCTGCCGCTTGGCTTCATACAGTGCCTGATCGGCGCGGTGCAGCGAATCGGCGATGTTCTCGCCGTCACGAACGAGCACGACGCCGAAGCTCAGGCTGAGCGGCACGGCTTTACCGCCACCGTGCACCTCTTCCAGACGCGTCGCCACCCTCGCGGCCACCGACATCGCCTCGTCCGCCGTCGTCTCGGGCAGCAGCATCGCGAATTCGTCGCCGCCGATGCGTCCGGCCACGTCGCGCGCGCGCAGCACCTCCCGGGTACAGCGGGCCACCTCGCGCAAGGCCTCGTCGCCCTCGGCGTGGCCGAAGCGGTCGTTGATCTGCTTGAAGTGATCGATGTCGAACATCACGAGCGACGCCTTGCCCGCTGCGCTCAGTGCCAGTGTCTTGGTCGCCAGTTCGTAGAAGTGGCGCCGATTCGGCACCTCGGTCAGCGTGTCGGTGTCGGCAAGGAAGCGCAGTTGCCGCTGCGACTCGAGCAGCCTGCGCCCGGTGCGCTCGTAGGTGAGCAGGAGCGCGAGGTAGACCATGGCGAGCGCCAGCATCAGCGTGACCAGCCCGCTGGCCAGCATCATGTCGTCGCCCGCCAGCCAGGTCGCGCTGACGAAGTGCGCTTGCACGACGCGCAGCGTCTGCACTGCCGCGGCGATGCACTGGGTCACCACCAGCGCGTTCAGCGCAGGGCTGCGCTGGAAGCCGCGCAGCTTCGTCGTCAGCGCGGCGCTGTAGAGGTGGAGCAGGCACGAAGCGGCGCCGAATGCCTCGACCCGCAGGTGCGCACTCCCGCCGCCGGCCCAGGCGGCGAGCCAGAGCAGGTACGCAGCGGCGAATACCAGGCCGTCGGCCAAGGGCGGAACGCGCAGTGCGTGGCGCGGAAAGAACCTGCGCACGCCGGCGAGCGTGACGATCGGCCATTGCAGCAGCAGCAGGTTGGACAGCGGCAGCACGGCGGGATGCGATTCACGCAAGACCTGCAGCGCCAATCCGAGCGTGCCCAGCCACTGCGCGGCGGTCCACCACCAGAATCCGCGGTAGACACGCTGCGTGCGCCCGAACACCGTCATCAGCGCAGCCGACATCGCCATCATCGCGACCGAGACGTAGAGCAGTGTCGGCAGGTGCAGCATCATGTTGGCATCCCCAGTCCGATTCTGAAGCGGTATCGCCCGCGCGTGTTGCCCGTGGGCGTTACGCGAATGAAACAATCGGTGTCCGGGAACCCCCAGGGCCCGCGCGCTGCGGCGGCCAGACGCTCCCTTCCGGATGGAGGCTCTTCTCCGGCAGGGTCGCTCACCGGTCGCTCGCGTATCCTTGGCGGCGATGAACCTGTTGCTCGATTCGTTCTGGCGCGCGGTGGCCTATTGCCTGCACCCGCGGGTGATCGCGCTGTCGGTGCTGCCGCTGGCGCTGATGGTCGCGGCCGCACTCGGCCTGGGCTGGTTGTTCTGGGATGCGGCGCTCGACGCCGTGCGCGCCAGCTTCGAGTCGTGGGCGCTGGCGTCGATGCTGATTGGATGGCTCGAGAGCGTCGGACTGTCGGGCCTGAAGAGCGTGCTGGCGCCGCTGGTCGTGGTCCTGCTGGTCACCCCGGCGATCGTCGTCGTCTCGCTGCTGGTGGTGGCGCTGCTGATGTCGCCGTCGATCCTGAGCCTCGTGGCCGAGCGGCGCTTTCCGACACTGGAGAAGAAGCGCGGCGGTTCGCTGGTCGGCGGACTGTTCGCGTCGCTGTGGGCAACGCTCGCTGCGCTGCTCGTGATGCTGGTGTCGATCCCTCTGTGGTTCGTGCCGCCGCTCGTGCTCGTGATTCCCCCGCTGATCTGGGGCTGGCTGACCTATCGCGTGATGAGTTACGACATGCTGGCCGATCACGCCAGTGCCGACGAGCGACGCGCCCTGCTGCACGAGCACCGCGCGGCACTCCTTGGAATGGGTGTGCTCACCGGCTACCTCGGGGCTGCGCCGAGCCTGCTCTGGGCGTCTGGTGTGCTGTTCATCGCCATGGCGCCGGTGCTGGTGCCGGTGGCGATCTGGGTCTACACGCTGGTGTTCGCGTTCTCGGCGCTGTGGTTCGCACATTACCTGCTGGCGGCGCTGACCTCGCTGCGCGCCGGGCAGACTCCGGCCGCCTCCCCTGAGCCGCTGCCGAGACCCGGCCTGCCCGGCACGGATCCGGCCATGTTGCCGCCCTTCTGAGCGAGCGGGCATGAACTTCGGCCTGATCATCATCGGCGACGAGATCCTCTCCGGCAAACGCCAGGACAAGCACCTGCCGAAGGTGATCGAACTGCTTGCCGCACGCGGGCTGGCGCTGGCCTGGGCGCGCTACGTGGGAGACGACCCGGCACGCATCACGGCCGACCTCGTGCATGCCTTCGCCAGCGGCGACGCGGTGTTCTGCTGCGGGGGCATCGGCGCGACGCCGGACGACCACACGCGCAGCTGCGCGGCAGCGGCGCTCGGCGTGCCGTTGGCGCTGCACCCCGAGGCGCGCGAACTGATCATGGAACGGGTGCGCACGATGGCGGCCGAGCAGGGCCTCTCGGACGACCCGGAACACCCCGACACCTTGCGCCGGCTGGAGATGGGCGTGTTCCCGCAGGGCGCGCGGATCATCGCCAACCCCTTCAACAAGATTCCCGGCTTCTCGGTCGGCGAGGTGCACTTCGTGCCCGGCTTTCCGGTCATGGCGCACCCGATGATCGAGTCGCTGCTCGACACGCGCTATGCCCAGCTGCATGGGCAGCACGCCCAGGCCGAACGCTCGGTGATCGTGTTCGGCACGATGGAGGCGACGCTGACACCGCTGATGGTCGAGATCGAGGCGCGGTTCGAGGGGGTCAAGGTGTTCAGCCTGCCGAGCGTGGACCACCCGCAATGGGGTCGCCACATCGAGCTTGGCGTGAAGGGCGACGCAGCGCGAGTCGCGGCCGCCTATCCATGCTTGGTCGAGGGGCTGCACGGTCACGGTGCGAGACTGGGCCCCGAATTGGTGCGATAGGGCGCGCGCGTGTAGCCAGGTTGACGGCGAGGCGCACTGCAAGAGTGCGCAATTTGCGCGGCAGGGCGACCCGTCGCTGCGCCTCGTGGCGGCAGGCCGCAGGCATGCTTTCTGCTACATTGTTTGGTGAATTTCGGCGCCATGTTCTGTTGCGGTGCCGCGTCGATTCCCCTCCCCCCAACCCCTTGCCCTGCCAGGAGATTTGTTGATGGCCAAGACCGTCGCCGACGTGATGAAGATGGTGAAGGAAAACGAAATCAAGTTCGTCGATTTCCGCTTCACCGACACCCGTGGCAAGGAACAGCACGTGACCGTGCCGGTGTCCCATTTCGATGAGGACAAGTTCGGTTCGGGCCACGCGTTCGACGGGTCGTCGATCGCTGGCTGGAAGGGCATCGAGGCTTCGGACATGCTGCTGATGCCGGACCCGAACACCGCCAACGTCGACCCGTTCTTCGAGGAGCCGACGCTGCTCCTGACCTGCGACGTGGTCGAACCCAGCGACGGCAAGCCCTACGAGCGCGACCCACGGTCGCTGGCCAAGCGTGCCGAGGCCTACATGAAGGCCTCGGGCCTGGGCGACACCGCGTTCTTCGGCCCGGAACCCGAGTTCTTCGTGTTCGACAGCGTGCGCTGGGGCAACGACATGTCGGGCTGTTTCGCGAAGATCGAGTCCGAGGAAGGGGCCTGGAACACCGGCAAGGAGTACGAGCACGGCAACTCCGGCTACCGGCCCACGGTGAAGGGCGGCTACTTCCCGACGCCGCCGGTCGACTCGTTCCAGGACATGCGCTCCGAGATGTGTCTGATCCTCGAGTCGCTCGGCATTCCGGTCGAAGTGCATCACCACGAGGTGGCGAACGCCGGCCAGATGGAAATCGGTACCAAGTTCAGCACGCTGCTGCAACGCGCCGACTGGGTGCAGTTGCAGAAGTACGTGGTGCAGAACGTGGCCCATGCCTACGGCAAGACGGCCACCTTCATGCCCAAGCCCATCGTCGGCGACAACGGTTCGGGCATGCACGTCCACCAGTCGGTGTGGAAGGACGGCAAGAACCTGTTCGCCGGCGACGGCTATGCCGGCCTCTCGGAGTACGCGCTGTTCTACATCGGCGGCATCATCAAGCACGCCCGCGCGCTCAATGCGATCACCAACCCGGGCACGAACTCGCTACAAGCGTCTCGTGCCGGGCTTCGAGGCACCCGTGAAGCTGGCCTATTCGTCGAAGAACCGCTCGGCATCGATCCGCATCCCGCACGTCGCGAACCCGAAGGGCCGCCGCGTCGAAGCGCGCTTCCCCGATCCGCTGATGAACCCGTACCTCGGCTTCGCCGCCTTGCTGATGGCCGGGCTCGACGGTGTCGAGAACAAGATCCACCCGGGCGAGGCCGCCAGCAAGGACCTTTACCACCTGCCGCCGGAAGAAGACGCGAAGATCCCGACGGTCTGCCACAGCCTGGATCAGGCGCTCGACTACCTCGACAAGGACCGCGCGTTCCTGACCAAGGGCGGTGTGTTCACCGACGTCTACCTCGATGCCTACATCGAGTTGAAGATGCAGGAGGTGACGCGATTCCGCATGGCCACGCACCCGGTCGAGTTCGACATGTATTACAGCCTGTAACCGGTTCGGGTTGCGTGGCTTCGGGACGGTGCGAGCCGTCCCGTTTGCGTTGGTGTGGCGATGAGTCGGGCGCCCAAGACCCCGCTTATCGCTGCCGACGCGCTGCACGCGATGCGCCACAATGCCGCCATGAATCTGAGTCGCTCGTCGCTGCTCGCGCTGGCCGTCTGTGCCCTTCCTTGGGCTGCTCTGGCGCAGCCTGGCGACAAACCTGTCTATCGCTGCCCCGGCAACCCGGTGCTCTACACCGACGGATTGACCGCCCAGGAAGCCAAGGAGAAGGGCTGCCGCACGCTGGAGGGCAGCGCGATCACCGTGATCCAGAGCCCGAAGCCGCGAACCTCGGCGCCCGCATCGGGTCCGCGGCCGCCCGAGGGCAAGGTCGACCCGGCCGAGCAGCGCTCGCGCGACAGCGATGCGCGGCGGATCCTGGAGACAGAGCTGCGGCGAGACGAAGCGCAACTCGCAGCGATGCGCAAGGAGTACAACAACGGCGAGCCGGAACGCCAGGGCAACGAGCGCAACTACCAGAAGTACCTCGACCGCGTGGCCGAGATGAAAGCCGCGATCGCGCGCAAGGAAAGCGACGTCGCCGCCCTCAGGCGCGAGCTCGCAAAGCTGCCGCCGTGAGCCGGGACGGCGCAGACCGCTCCCGCGTTGCCGTCGCCAGCGCCTCAGCCAGCGCTGCGTTTCACGCGTCGACGACGGGCGCTGCGGACGGCCCGGCGCAGCCCTATGCGGCGCTCGACCACCTGGCCACGATGGTGGCAGTGGTCCACCCCGACGGCCGCTGCGTGTTTGTCAACGCCGCGTTCGAGAGCGTGCTCGCGCTTTCGCGGCGCAGCGTGTTGCGCGGATCGCTGTTCGACTGGTTCGTCGATGCCCGCGCCGTCGCCGATACCGTGGCCGCGGTGGCCCGCAACGACTTCTCGACCAGCCGCTTCGAGGGCCTGCTGCGCCGCCCGGGGCATGGCGAGGCGCTGCCGGTGCACGTCATCGTCAACCAGATGGACCGCGGTGCGGCCGTGGTGGTCGAACTGGTCGAGATCGAGCAGCAGACGCGCCAGGACCGCGAGGAACGCGTGCTCGACCAGGTGCAGGCCACCAAGGAGCTGATCCGCAATCTGGCGCACGAGATCAAGAATCCGCTGGGGGGCATCCGAGGCGCTGCGCAACTGCTCGGCATGGAGGTCGAGGACAAGGCGCTGACCGAGTACACGCAGGTGATCATCCACGAGGCGGATCGCCTGCAGGCCCTGGTGGACCGCCTGCTCGCACCGCACCGCAGGCCGCACGTGGTGGGTGACGTCAACATCCACGAAGTCTGCGAGCGCGTGCGATCGTTGATCGTGGCCGAATACCCCCGTGGCCTGCAGGTGCAGCGCGACTACGACGCCTCGATCCCGGAGTTCCGCGGCGACCGTGAGCAGCTGATCCAGGCCGTGCTCAACGTGGCGCAGAACGCGGCGCAGGCGCTCACCGAGCGCATCGCCAGAGGCGACGCCTGCCTGACGCTGCGCACGCGTGTCGCGCGCCAGGTGACGATCGGCAAGCAGCGCTGGCGTCTGGCACTGGAATTGCATATCGAGGACAACGGTCCGGGCGTCGCGGCGTCCATCCGGGATCGCATCTTCTATCCGCTGGTGTCGGGGCGCGAAGGCGGTTCTGGATTGGGGCTGACGCTGGCCCAGAGTTTCGTGCAACAGCACGAGGGAACGGTGGAATTCGAGAGCGAACCGGGCCATACCATTTTCAGGATCGTGATTCCGCTGCCATGAGCCGACGGCAGCGGCGCCGCAAGACGGGCCAAGCATGAAACCGATCTGGATCGTTGACGACGACCACTCCATCCGCTTCGTGCTGGAGAAGGCGCTGGCACGCGAGGGCCTCGCCGTGCGCAGCTTCACCAACGCGCGCGACGTGCTGGCGGCGCTCGAAGACGCGGCGCCACAGGTGCTGGTGTCCGACATCCGAATGCCCGGCGGCTCGGGAATCGAGCTGCTCGGCAAGGTCAAGGAGCGCCTGCCCGGCCTGCCGGTGATCGTCATGACGGCGTATTCAGACCTCGACAGCGCTGTCTCCTCCTTCCAGGGCGGTGCGTTCGAGTACCTCCCCAAGCCCTTCGACGTGACCAGGGCGGTCGAGTTGATCCGCCGTGCGCTCGAGGAGAGCCTGCGCGAGGAGGTGGCCGATGTGTCGCAGGCACAGATGCCAGAGATGCTCGGCCAGGCGCCGGCGATGCAGGACGTGTTCCGCGCCATCGGGCGCCTGAGCCAGAGCATCGTTACCGTGCTGATCACCGGCGAGAGCGGCTCGGGCAAGGAGCTCGTCGCGCATGCGCTGCACAAGCACAGCCCGCGCGCGAGCGGGCCGTTCGTCGCCATCAACACCGCGGCGATCCCGAAGGACCTTCTCGAGAGCGAGCTGTTCGGCCACGAGCGCGGCGCCTTCACCGGCGCGCAGGCAACGCGTCGCGGCCGCTTCGAGCAGGCCGACGGCGGCACGCTCTTCCTCGACGAGATCGGCGACATGCCGTTCGAGCTGCAGACGCGGCTGCTGCGGGTGCTCTCCGACGGTCAGTTCTACCGCGTCGGGGGGCACAACCCGCTGCGCGCCAATGTGCGCGTGATCGCCGCGACGCACCAGAACCTGGAGGAGCGTGTCAAGCAGGGCGCGTTCCGAGAAGACCTGTACCACCGCCTGAACGTGATCCGCCTGCGCCTGCCGGCATTGCGCGAACGCCGCGAGGACGTGCCGGCGCTGGCCCGATTCTTCCTGCAGAAGAGCGCGCGCGAACTGAGCGTCGAGGCCAAGCGCATCAGCGAGCCAGCCTTGCAGCGGCTGATGCAGTTCGACTTCCCGGGCAACGTGCGCCAGCTCGAGAACATCTGCCACTGGCTCACGGTGATGGCGCCGGCGCAGGTGATCGAGAGCAAGGACCTGCCGCCCGAGTTGCTGGCGCCTCCCGGCGCAGCACGCGCCGCTGCCGATGTTGCCGATGACATGACCGAGGAGTTGCCCTCGGGACAGCCCGCCGTCGCACCGGTCTCCACGGGCGCGACTGCCTCGCACGACGACGTGGACGCGTCGCCCTGGCTGGCCGACCTGGCGCGCGAGTCACGCCGGCTGCTGCTGGCGGGTGTCCCGGAGGTGTGGGGCACCCTGACGCGCAAGTTCGAAGCGCAACTGATCCATACGGCGCTCGAGGTCAGCCGCGGGCGCCGCATCGAGGCGGCTCACAAGCTCGGCATCGGGCGCAACACGATCACGCGCAAGATTCAGGAGCTGGGGCTCGAGTAGTGGCAACAGTCAGGCCGCGCGCGCGATTCATCCGCGCCGCAGGCGAACTGCAGGCATCCAAAGAACTCCTCGAGCCGGCGCAGGCAATGCGGTCGCGCACCCCGCACGAGCTCACGCCATCTGCCAGATGATGCTGCGACCCGAGGACTCCCAGGCTTCGTAGTGCGCCGAGTAGATGGCCTCGATACGGTTGCGCTTGATCTTGAAGGTGGGCGTGATCATGTCGTTGTCCACCGTCCAGGGCGTGGTCACCACGACCAGACAGGCGAGCTGCTCGTGCGGGTCCAACGTTGCGTTGATGCTTTGCAGGTGCCGGCCGAGCGAGGCTTCCAGCTCGGAGCGCGCTGCGGCCTCGCCGAGCCGTGCAACCGCCTCGGCGTTGAGCATCGCGATGCCCAGCGGCTGGCCCAGATTGGCGCCAGTGACCACGCAGGCCTCCAAGGCGTCGTGCATCACCAATTGATCCTCGATCGGCGCCGGCGCGACGTACTTGCCCTTGCTCGTCTTGAACAGGTCCTTCACGCGGCCGGTAATGCGCAGCCGGCCTTGCGCATCGATCTGCCCCTTGTCGCCGGTGCGCAGCCAGCCATCGGCGGTGAACGCCTCGCGGGTCAACTCCGGCTCCTTGTAGTAACCCAGCATGAGCCCGGCGCTGCGCATCTGGATTTCGCCCGTCTTCGCATCGATGCGCGTTTCCACGCCGGCGTAGGCCGGGCCTACCGTGCCTTCCTGGTTGTGGCCCGGCAGCGTCAGGTGCGAGACGGCCAGGTTTTCGGTCATGCCATAGCCTTCGTTGACGGGCAGGCCGAGCTTGCGGTACCAGGCGAGCAGCACCACCGGCATCGGCGCCGCGCCGCCCGCCGCGAAGCGGCACTGGTCCAGGCCCAGAGCCTTCTGCACCTTGCGCCGAACGAGGCCGCCGATGAGCGGGATCGAGAGCAGGCGGTTCAGCTTGGCTGGCGGCATCTTGTGGTGCACGCCCTGCTGGAACTTGACCCACAACCGCGGCACCGAGAAGAAGATCGTCGGGCGTGCACGCTGCAGGTCGGCCGCGAAGGTTTCCAGCGAATCGGCGAAATACACCCGCATGCCGGTACGCAACCAGCCATGCTCGACGAGCACGCGTTCGACCACGTGGGCCAGCGGCAAGTACGACAACATGCGGTCTTCGGCCGTCATCGGGATGCGCTTGATGCCGGTGTCCAGGGCCCAGGCGAAATTGCCGAAGCTGTGCATCACACCCTTGGGCTTGCCGGTGGTGCCCGAGGTGTAGATCAGCGTCGCCAGTTCCTCGGCGCCGCGCGTCGGCTCGCCCTCCAGCGGCGGGTTGCGGGCGCAGATCACGTCCCAGCCTTCGTAGCTCTTGATCGCATCCGGCGGCGAAAGCGCGTAGCTGATGCACGGCAGGCTGGCCGGCACCCCAGGCTTCATGCCTTCCCAGCCGTCGAGCTTGCCGATGAAGCAGGCCCGGGCTTCGCTGTGGGTCAGGATCTGCTTGACGGTGTCGGCTGCCAGCGTGGGGTAGAGCGGCACCGACACGTAACCGGCCATCCAGATGGCCAGGTCGCTCATCAGCCACCAGGCGCAGTTCTTCGACAGGATGGCCACCTTGGAGCCCGGCTCCCAGCCCTGGGCCGACAGGTGGGCTGCCATGCGGCGCACCTGGTCGGCTACCTGGGCCCAGGTGTAGTCCTTGGTCGTGCCGTCCCCCATCGGCTGGGTCAGTGCGATGCGGCTGGGTGCTGTTCTCTCCCAGTGGTACAGGCGTTGCAGGGCCAGCATTTCGGGTGCTGTGGTGTTCACGGTTTGGCCTTCACGGGTGGTTGGACGAGGGGGCGGGTCATGGCGGCTGCGCATCCGTCGCGATCAAGGCGCGCGCCGCTACGGAGACCCGGCATCCATGCGCATCAATCGGAATCCCGAGCCTAACGGCTTGCCGGGGATCGGCGTTGCGAACGATCAATCGAATTCGATTCGCGGGGCGGTGTCGCGCAGCGTGATCAGCACCGGCGCGTGGTCGCTCGGCCGCTCGTTCCTGCGTGGCAGCTTGTCGATCGCGCAGGCGCCGACCTCGGGCCGCAGCGCCTCGCCGACCAGGATGTGATCGATGCGCAGACCCTGATTGCGGCGGAACGCGAGGTTGCGGTAGTCCCACCAGCTCCAACTCTTCGCTGGTTGCTCGAAGAGGCGGAACGCGTCGACCAGGCCCAGGTCGATCAGCGCTCGAAAGTGCGCGCGCTCCTCCTCGGTGCAGTGGATCGTGCCGCGCAGGAGTTCGGGGTCGAATACGTCGCGGTCTTCGGGCGCGATGTTGAAGTCGCCCATCAGCAGGAGTTTCGGATGCGCGGCCAGTTCCTGGGCGATCCAGCCGCGCAAGGCATCCAGCCACTGCATCTTGTATTGGAACTTGTCGCTGCCCGGCGACTGGCCGTTCGGGAAGTAGGCGCCGATCACCCGCAAGCCGGCGATCGTGGCGGCGATCGAGCGCGCCTGCGGGTCGTCGTGACCCGGGATGTTCTTCACCACTGCGACTGCCTCGCTGCGGCTCAGCAGCGCGACGCCGTTGTAGGTCTTCTGGCCGTGCCACTGCACGCGATAGCCGGCGGCTTCGATTTCCTCGTGCGGAAACTTGTCGTCGCTGAGCTTGGTTTCCTGCAGCACCATCACGTCGACCGGGTTCGCGGCCAGCCACGCGAGCACCTGCGGCAGGCGCACGGCGAGCGAATTGACGTTCCAGGTCGCGAGTTGCACGGGCGGGCGTCGGGTCAAATGTGCAGCCAGGCCAGCGCGCCGAGCGCCGTTCCGGCCAGGCCCAGACCGAACACGCCGTAGACCAGCCACTTGCGCTTCGTGAGCAAAGCGATCGCAGCCATCGCGATCGATATCTGTAGCACCGTCGTCGCCTGGGCCCAGCGGTGGTGCTCGTGGATCTGCTGGTTGCTCTTCTCATCGAAGGCGATCGACTCGGCCTCGAGCCGCTCGGCCTTCGTCTGGATCTCGGCCTTCTCGGCCTTGTAGCGCTTCGCCTCGTCCTGATAGAAGGCCTTCCTTGCCTCGGGCGCCAGCTCGATCGCCAGTTCGCTCAGGTTCTGCTTGCTGCTCTTGGACTGGTAGTAGGCCCACTGGTTGGCGGCCTCGGTCTTGCGGATCGCCGCGTCGTTCTTGTACAGCCCGGCGCTCGACTGCGTAGCCCCGCCCATGTAGGAAAAGATCGCGCCGACCGTGGCGAGGATTGCGGTGGCGACGGCGAGCCGGCCGGAGAAGCTGTCCGCCGGCTCGTGCGCGGCGTGATCGAGCGCGTGGTCGTGCGGGCCATGAACATGGAATCCGTCCTCAGACATGTCTCGATTTCCTCATGTTGAGTTGCGTTGGTAGGTGACGAAGGCGTAGTCGAAATCGTTCGGTGGCCCGGCGTGGTGCGTCTCGCGGCCTACTTCGCGGAACCGACTGCGGTCCCAGGCCGGGAAGTGCGTGTCGCCGTCGAAGTCGCGCTCGATCTCGGTCAGCAGCAGCTCGTCGGCGCGAGGCATGGCCTCGCGGTAGAGTTCGCCGCCGCCGATCACGAACACCTTGGTCTCAGCCGCGACGCGAGCGATCGCTGCGGCTAGCGAAGGCGCCGCTTCGGCGCCGTCGGCCTGCCACTGCTCGTTGCGGGTGACGACGACGTTGCGCCGGCCGGGCAGCGGTCGGAATCGCGCCGGAAGCGACTCCCAGGTCTTGCGACCCATGATGACCGGGCAGCCCATCGTGACGCGGCGGAAGTGCTGCTGGTCCTCGGGCAAGTGGCACAGCAGCCCGTTGTCCTTGCCGATGCTGCCATCGCGTGCAACAGCAGCGATCAGCGCCAGCTTCATAGCGCCACTTGCGCAAGGCATGTTCGACGCGTACCGCCGTGCGGTCGGCGGCGGGCGACATTCGCTTTCGCTTCGGTCGCCGCGTCGCGGGGCCCCTCTCCGTGGCTCATATCGCCACCGGCGCCTTGATCGCCGGGTGGTGGTGGTAGTCGAGCACCTCGAAGTCCTCGTAGGCGTAGTCGAAGACCGACGGCGGGCGGCGCTTGATATGCAGCCGCGGATACGGGTGCGGCTTGCGCGAGAGCTGCAGTGCCACCTGCTCGGCGTGGTTGCTGTAGATGTGGCAGTCGCCGCCGGTCCAGATGAAGTCGCCGACGGCCAGGTCGCATTGCTGAGCTAGCATGTGCGTCAGCAGCGCGTAGCTCGCGATGTTGAACGGCACGCCGAGGAAGATGTCGGCGCTGCGCTGGTAGAGTTGGCAGCTCAGCCTGCCCGGCTCGCCCGCCCGCTGCGACGGTGCGACGTGGAACTGGAAGAACGCGTGGCAGGGCAGCAGCGCCATCTTCGACAGCTCGGCCACGTTCCACGCGCTGACGATGATGCGGCGCGAGTCGGGGTTGGTCTTCAACTGCTTGACGACCTCGGCGATCTGGTCGATGTGCCCGCCATCGGGCGTCGGCCAACTGCGCCACTGCACGCCATAGACGGGTCCGAGGTCCCCGCCGGGCCTGGCCCATTCGTCCCAGATCGTCACGCCGCGTTCCTGCAGCCAGCGCGCGTTGCCGTCGCCGCGCAGGAACCACAGCAGCTCGAGGACGATCGACTTCAGGTGCACCCTCTTCGTCGTGACGAGCGGGAAGCCCTCGCCCAGGTCGAAGCGCATCTGGTGCCCGAACACGCTCTTCGTTCCGGTGCCGGTGCGGTCGGGCTTGAACACGCCGTGCTCGGCCACGTGGCGCATGAAGTCCTCGTACTGCGAGCGGACCGGGCGGGCGAAGGTGTCGGCGTGCATGGCAGGGGCGAGTGAAGAGCTTCCGGCGAGACGTCAGGCCTTGCCCGCTAACGGCGGGTTCCACTTCGCCGGCGGCACGACCTTCGCCTCGGCCGGATCGCCGAGGTAGTGCGGCGACATGATCTGCACGCCGTTCTCGTTGAACACGTCCTGCATGTTCGCGTGCAGGTCGGCCAGCACCTGCGCCCGCGGGCGCGGCGCGGAGGCGTGGGCCTGGGCGACGAGGCGGTACTCGACGTAGAAGTCGCTCAGCGCGGTCTGGAACACGTAAGGTGCCGGAGCCTCGAGCACGCCTTCGGTGCGCCGCGCGGCGTCGACCATCATCGCGTGCACCTGGCGCCAGGGCGTGTCGTAGCCGATCGTCAGCACCGTGTCGACGATGTAGCCCTCGCCCTTGACGGTGCGCGAATAGTTCTTCGTCACCGCGCCGACGATCATCGCGTTGGGCAGCGTCAGCTCCTCGCCCATGCCGGTACGGATGCGCACCGCGAAGGTCTTCATCTCGGTGACGGTGCCCTCGACGTCGCCGATGCGCACGTATTCGCCGAGTCTCAAGGTGTGGCGTAAGTGAGGATCAGGCCACTGATCCCCTGCCCGACGAGGTTGGACGAGCCAATCGTCAGCATCAGGCCGAGCAGCACGGAGATGCCCCTGAACGCCTCCGACTCCGCGCCGGGCAGGTAGGGGTAGGCCATCGCCAGCGCGAACAGCCAGATGCCGATGTTGACCAACTTTCGCGTCGCGCGGACGGTGTACTTGTCGATCCACGTCAGGTTCAGGTCACCGCGCTCGACCTGGGCGAAGAAGGGAGTCGTCAGCCCGAGCACGCCGCGGGCGATGAAGAAGATCACGACCGCCACCGCCAGCCCCGGCAGCGCGCCCGCGATGGCGGCGAGAAGCTGGCTGGCCAGTTCGAGCCCCGAGTTGTTAAGGTCCTCGCCCCAGCGTCGCGTATACGGGAACTGGCGCAGCACGAAGCCCAGCCATTCGCCGATCAGGATCAGCAGCAGCGCGTAGAAGACGATCGCGGTGATCGTCCGTGCCAGCGTGAACACGCGGTCGCGGCTGATCAGCGTGGTGCCACCCAGCGCGAGGCGCCGGCTGTGGCGATGACCGAGGGACACCAGCGCCTTGCCGAGCCAGAAGCGCAGGCGCCGCAGCAGCCACACGCCGCCGGCACAGACCAGCGTGGCCAGCAGCGCGAAGCCCGCCGCGCGAAGCATCAGGCTCAGCGAGCGCGCCTCGCGGCTTTCCTGCACTGCCTGTTGCAGCGCGCCGACGACGTCGTCCACGGTCTGCCTGGCTGCGAGATCGCCCGGCAGCAGCGGAAACACGCCGATCTCGTCGATCAGTACGAAAGTGCCGGGCGCGAGCTCCGACGTGCTCACCTTGCCTGGGCTCCCGGCCTGGAAGGTCCCGGGCGCGAGCTCCGAGGCACTCACCTTGCCTGGGCCGCCGGCCTGAAGGACGCGGGCGACCTCATCGTGCGCCCGGCGCGCGCGTTCGGCTGGCGCTACGCCCGGCAGCGCGAGCCGGAATTGCACGATCGGCCGGTTGAAGACCATCAGCGTCGCCGCGCTGTCGGCTGCTTCGGCCACGGTCGGCGACGACGCGGTGGCGAGTGCCGCCGGGGCGATATCGCCCGGGGTGGCGCACACCGGCCAGGCGGCCAGCGCGAGCATCATGGTGACGCGGATGTGCCCTGCGGCGGCCCGGATTGCGGCTCGAAGTGCTTGGAGGCCGGTGCTCATGCGAAGACTGTATCGCACCCTTCGGACGGCGAACGCTGCCGGGTCACGGCGCCAGACCGCCCTCGCTGAACTGCATCGCAGCCAGCCGAGCGTAGAGGCCACCGCGGGCGACGAGTTCGGCGTGTGTGCCGGTCTCGACCACATGGCCGTGATCGAGCACGACGATGCGGTCGACGCGCTGCACGGTTGCGAGCCGGTGCGCGATGACGAGCGTCGTGCGGTCTCGCATCGCCGATTCGAGTGCGGCCTGCACCATGCGTTCGCTCTCGGCGTCGAGCGCGCTCGTCGCTTCGTCGAGCAGCAGCAGCGGCGCGTTCTTCAGCATCGCACGGGCGATCGCAATGCGCTGGCGCTGCCCGCCCGAGAGCCGAACTCCACGCTCGCCGAGGAAGGTGGCGTAGCCCTCCGGCAGCACCTGCAGGAACTCGTGCGCGTGTGCGCCCTTGGCGGCTGCGATTACCTCGGCGTCGCTCGCCTGCGGCCGCCCATAGCGGATGTTCTCCAGCGCGCTGGTCGAGAAGATCACCGCGTCCTGCGGCACGATGCCGATACGACCGCGCAATTCGGCCAGCGCCGCGTCGCGCACCGGCACACCGTCGATCAGCACTCGGCCGTGCTGGGCGTCGTAGAAGCGCAGCAGCAGCTGGAACAGCGTGCTCTTCCCGGCACCGCTCGGACCGACGATGGCCACCGTCTCACCGGCGCGTACCTCGAGCGTCACGTGGTCGAGCGCCGCACGCAAGGGGCGCGACGGGTAGTGGAAGGTCACGTCCTCCAGCCGCAGCGACGAGCCTGCGGAGACGGCCGGCAGCGCGACCGGGCGCGAGGGCGTGACGACGGGCGAGCGCGCGACGAGCAACTCCATCAACCGCTCGGTGGCGCCGGCCGCGCGCAGCAGGTCGCCATAGACCTCGGACAACACGGCGACCGAGGAGACGAGGATGATCACGTAGACCACCGTCTGCCCGAGGTGGCCGGCGCTGATGGTGCCGTCGATCACCGCCTGCGTTCCCTGATACAGACCCCACAGTAGCGCGCCGAAGGTGGCGCTGATGATGAAGGCGACGAGCAAGGCACGCAGGCGGCTGCGCCGCACCGCCGTCTCGAACGCACTCTCGGTCGAGGCGTCGAAGCGCTTCGCCTCGCGCGCCTCCTGCGTGTAGCTTTGCACGACGGGTATGGCGTTCAGCACCTCGGCGGCGATGGCGCTCGAATCGGCAACACGGTCCTGGCTGGCGCGGCTCAGGCTGCGCACGCGGCGACCGAAGTAGAGCGACGGCAGCACGACGAGCACGAGGATGCCGAGCACCTGTGTCATCACGACCGGGTTCGTCACGACGAGCATCGCCATCGCGCCCAGCCCCATCACGCTGTTGCGCAGGCCCATCGACAGGCTCGAGCCGACGACGGTCTGGACGAGCGTCGTGTCTGTCGTCAGGCGCGACAGCACCTCGCCGGTCTGCGTGGTCTCGAAGAACTCGGGGCTCTGCGCCACCACGTGCGCATAGACCGCGTTGCGCAGGTCGGCGGTGACGCGTTCGCCGAGCCAGCTCACCATGTAGAAGCGCGCCGCAGAGAACACGCCGAGCGCCACGCCGACGGCGAACAGCTCGAAGAAGTGCGTGCGCAGCGCCATCACGCGCTCGCCGGGGTCGCTCGCCACCAGCCCCTGGTCGATCAGGGCCTTGAGTGCGGCCGGGAATACGAGCGTGCTGACGGCCGCGAGCACCAGGAACACGCCCGCCAGCGCGATGCGGCTGCGGTAAGGTCGCAGGAACGGTAGCAGCCCACGCAGCGGGCCCACGCTGCGTGCGGGCTTGGGGGCAACGGTGGCGTCGCTCCGTG
>CAVPAZ010000011.1:0-48979 GCA_963701725.1 uncultured bacterium
CCCGTGAACTCACCGTGCCGGACGCCGTAGAGCGAGTACATGGTCTCGTTCCAGATCGTCTTGCCGGTGCGCGGGTTCGAGTCCCAGATACCGACCCCGGTGTGCTGTGTCGCCAGTTCCAGGCGCTGCCTGCTCTCGGCCAACTCATCGAGGGTCGCCTTGCGCTCGGTGATGTCCTCGAAGATGGCATAGACGCCCTTGACCCGCTTCTTGTCGCTGCGAAAGACGGGCGTGGCGACGATGCGAATCCATGTGTAGCTGCTGATCGATGGCTTGAAGATGCCCATCACCTCGCGGACCGTCTGGCCGGTCCGCAAGGCAGTGCGTCCGGGATGCTCATTGAATGGCCAGGGCGAGCCGTCCTCATGGACGGTGTGAAAGCGCTCATCAACAGGTGCATTGCCGCGCAGCTGCTCGAGGCTCAGGCCAATCATTTCTTGGGCGGCTGGGTTGGCCGCCCCGACCGTGCCGTCATGCCCCTGGAAGACGATGCCGATCGGCACGGTGTCGAACAGGAGGGCCGTGTACGGGAAGTGCCCGTTGGGCTTGTCAGTGGACAGCATGCTCATACGCCGGGGACGGCACAATGCTTGCCCGCAAGCCAGCGGACGAGCTCAGGTGAACAAGCATTGCGAATCGCCATTTCAAGCTTCCCGCCATGGGCGCAGACAAGTGGGGCTCGAAGCGGAAGGCCCAGGCCGTCTGCAAGATGGTAATCCTCGTCGAGCCACTTCTTGGCCGCCGCAGGCGACTGCTCGTAGGCCTTCTTCATCGGCTTTTGCGGCGTGAAGCCCCAGCGCGCCAGGTACAGCCCCATCGTGCGCACCGGCAGCCGGATGCCAAACCGCTGCTCGATGAGCTGGGCCACCGCCGTGCGCGTCCACAGCGCGTAGGGCATCTTCAACTGATCGGGCGTCTTGTCGGCGATGAGCTTGCGCACCGTCGCCTCCTGCGCCGCGTCCAGCAGCCGGCCATCGCCGGTCTTGCGTCCGCTGGGCGCGTCGCGCAAGGCCTTCGCGCCCGCCGCCTCGTGGCGCTTGCAGATGTCGAACACGCCGGTGCGGCTCAACCCGGTCTGCGTCGCAATCTCGTCGTAGGTGTTGCCCGCTTTGCGCAGGCGAACGACCTGCACGCGCCTTTCGTGCCGCGCATCGCGCGACAACGATCTCATGTCGGTTGCTTCCATCACCCTCAGATGGTGACGCAGTCGAATAGTCCAAGTTAAAGACTTCCGAATCAATAAGACGAACCGCCGGTCGTGTCGGCGGCATGGGCGGTTTACACCCAAGGCCCACGTTCCCCCCGTCTCCTCGCGAGTCGGCGCTCGGGGCGCGCTGTGGCGGACGGTTCGAGTGGGAAACAGCCGGGTGGTTGAGCATTCACTCGGGCGAGACGAACCGCTCAGCACCACGAGCGTGACTTATGACGCGCCGGGAGATGGTTCCCGGCTGCCTATCCCCCCACCCGCGGGGTGATCTCGCCAGCCGCTCCATCGTATGGTCTCAGATGGACACCCGCGGACGCGACATCCGATTCGCATGCGCAGTGCACGGCGCGCGGAGGGTCTTCGTCGCTGCCAAGAGGCGGATGGCGGGCGACCGCCGGGCGCTGTCGACCGTGGGCCTGGCGGACGTGGCCACCTTCGATGAAGCCGACAGCATCAGCATCGTTTGCCTCCGGCTGATGAACGACATCGAGCGCGAAGCAGAACTGGCCGAGACCGAGTCGGTGCTGGACGGGCTTCGGCGCTGCAGGAATTGAACCCATCATGATTCTGGAAGAGCTGATGGCCCAGCACGCCCGGCTGAAGCGGGAACTGGCAAGCGCGTATCAGTCCCAGTCGTGGAATGAAAACCAAATCGACTGGCTTGTTGACCAGCTCTACGCCATAGAGCGCGAGATTGCGGCAATCCAGCAGGGCGCCGATGACTTTGGCGACACGGATTCCGGCTTCATCTACCAGTCAGCCCTTGGAGAATAGGTGGCGCTATCGCCGCGCCATGCTTGCTTGGCCGATGTCTCGGGGCCAGGACTAGACTTGGCCAATGGCGTCCCCGACACCGACGCCGACCTGCAGGCGAACTTCACCGGCGCGTGGCTGGGGTCTAAATTGCTCCGCTACCCTGGGCACCGACTCGACCCTGATCGAGCGCCAGGCGTTGAATTGGCGCATCGGCAACCTTGCCGTGACGCCGCATGTTGCAGCCCTGTAGTTCAGGTGCCCCGCTGCTGCTGGAACGATAGGTCGCCTTCGCTGGAGGATGTGCCGAGGGTTTGCCCAGCCCCGGGTTCGGGGGGTTGCAGGCCCACCCGCGAAGTAGCGGCGTGCCATTGGTGAGCAGTCCACCTGCGCCGATCACGCATCCCAGGGTAGTCTCTCATGAGCCGATTTCTGGTTTCTCGCGCCGCCATCATCGCCTTGGTCGCTACCGGCTTGGCCTCGGCCGCTTCAGCCGCCACAACGGTGACAGTCAACCAGACGCTGGATCTGACCCAGGCCTCGTTGGCCCCGTCAGGCTATACCGGCGTGCAGGGCTCGCCGGCCTTCACTTCAGTACGCCCTGTTCGGTGCAAATCGCCGTCGGCGACACCATCGACTTCAGCATCGACTTTGCGGGCCAGCAGACCTTGACGCTCACCGACGTGAGCACCATCTGGGCGTTCTCCGATTCGGGCTACCCGGTTTCCGACGTCACCGGAACTGGTACGCTGTCCTTGCTGGATTCGGCAGGTAACGCGTTTCTGACTTCGAATGTCAAGACCGATACCGAAGGATCGATCCATTTCGGCCAGCAGTTCAGTTCGAGTGGCTTCACGGGTGGCGTGCCCGCATCGGTCACCTTCTGCGGCGTGCGCTACTACGGGATGCTGGGCGCCTACGTTGCACCCAACCTGACCGTCCGCGACTACGATTTACCTGCTTTGTTCTTCACCGCGGGCAGCAACACGGTGGGCCTGGTGCCCGAGCCCTCGGCCTACGCCATGATGCTGGTGCGTCGGCTCGGAGACTCTTGAGAAAGCATCCGCCGCCGGGCCAAGAAGAGCGCATCAACGAGGAGGTGCGGCGCGGTCGGCAGTTAGACCGGCGCTGCCATGGGCAGCTACAGGCGGTTGAGTCTCTAGACTAGCGACTCCAAGACGCTTGGGCCACCCCTGAGCTCGGGGGCTGGCACCTCGCATTCGCTAGGGTTAGACGACTTTCGGAGCGAGGCCCAAACCGCAGATTCGGATCCGGGGCGGGACAACCCGCGCCCCTGATCAGCGGCAACCGAAAGCATGCACCCATCACGATGCATGCCGCAGACCCCCTTCGGGATGACGAACCCAGGCCAGATGCGCCTGAGGGTATGCGCCGAGCGGTGCGGGATCTTCGCGCGAGGCCTTCTTGCATCGCTCATTGACAAAACGCACCGCGCAGACGCCGGACGGCGAGTAGCTTGGTCACATCGAAAGTGCGCTTCTAGGAGATGTCCATGAACATAATCGCGAAGCCAAGACCATCAGCTACTCTTCGACATGTCGCTATCGTGCTGATTTGCTCGCTGATCGCGGCATGCGGTAGTGATCCCATTGAACAGGAAGTGATCACGGGGAAGGTCATCGACGGTTACGTATCTGGCGCGATCGTTTGCCTTGACGGAGATGGGAATGGCCGCTGTGATGAAGGCGAACCGCAAGCACTCTCGGACGGCGCGGGTGGATACCAGCTGACGATTCCCAAGAATTCGACGATGCCCTTGGTTGCCGAGGTGATTGCCGGGCGATCGCGCGATTCCGATCAACTCGGAACGACTATCGACATCTCGTATCGGATGGCGTCACCAGCGCGAGAGTACAGCACGAATATCACGCCGTTCTCGACGCTGGTCTACTTGTCAGCCGAGAGGAACTTTCCGCTTGCCGAAGACCTAGTTCGTAATCTGCTGGGCCTGCCGCCCAAGTTCAATATCGCTCTCACCGCCGCGGCCGAGCCGGGATCGCTAACGCAGGCGGTAGCTAGGTCAGTGGTGGCCGCACTCAAAGCCACCGCCGGAACGCTCGATCTATCTGCTCCGGGCGCTCTGAAACTGTTGGTGGCGGCGTTCCCTCCCGCTTTGACCGATTTACCCCAGCTGCGCATCACAACCAAAGATGGGGCGCCGATCGAGTCGAAGGAAGTCTACGTAAATGCAACGTTCCTGCTGACCAATCCGGCCGTGGCGGCTGAGCCAGTGGCGTTGAACGGCAAGATCCGCGGACGCGGACATTCGACCTGGGGACAGCCCAAGAACCCCTACAAAGTCCAATTCAGCAACGACGCCAAGTACGAGGGCATTCCGGACGTGCTCGGCATGAAGAAGAACCGCAACTGGGCACTCCTCGCCGACTACTTCGATCGGTCGCTGTTGCGCAACAAGCTTGCACTGTCGCTCGGCAGTAGCAGCGTGTTTGCCGACGGTCTGAAGTGGACGCCCTCCGGGCAGCATCTTGAGGTCTATCTGAACGACGACTATGTTGGTGTCTATTTGCTTACGGAGGACATCCGCATCGATCCGCTGCGGCTGAACATCAAGAAGATGAGTTCCGATCCGGCGGTAAATGATCTCGACGGCGGCTATATCGTCGAGGTAGACGCTCGCCTGGATTGCTACAACCAGGAAGACCTCAATCTGCAACTTGTGACTTCCCAAGGTGTTCCTATCTGCATCGACACCCCCGACGAATCGGCGATCACCCAGAATCAGCTCGCGTTCATCAAGAACCTACTCCTTCAGGTCGAGCAGGATCTGTATGGGTCGAACCGGTACGAGAAGATCAACCCGGCGAGCTTCACTGACTGGTATCTCTTGCAGGAGTTGTTCCGAACCAATGACGCGGTCTTCTATTCCAGCGACTTCATGTGGAAGGATACGGAGGCCGCGACAACTTCGCTGGACCGGCTGCTGAACATGGGTCCGATCTGGGACTTCGATCTTGCCGCCGGCAACGTCAATTACAACGACAACTGGAAGACCGAAGGATGCTGGGTCAGCAAGTCCGCGTGGTTCAGCAAGCTCTTCGACGACCCCGGTTTCTTGGAGTCGACCATTGCGCGCTGGAAGCAGAGGCGGCCGGCGCTCGCGACGTTTATCAACTCCAGCATCGACACCTATTCCTATCGGCTGGAGAGTGCGCAGCAGCGCAATTTTGAGAGGTGGCCGATCTTCGGGGTGCCACTGACAAACTACTACGTCTTCTCGAACCACGCCGAGGAGGTGGCCTTCATGCGGTGGTTTCTGAATGAACGGATGGCGTGGCTGGACAAGGCGTATGAGAGTCCGGCGACTTTCAAGGCGCTATGCAAATAGGCTTCTTGGCGCTTCACTTCCGGCGACCTTGCGGTCCGACCAAGGCATTGGAGGGCCTTCGCAAATGAACTTCGCGCTTCAAACCGTTTCGGCTGGAACCGCGCTGGCCGTTGCGCTCCTAACCTCGTGCGGCGGGAGAGGTGGGGAAACCTCAGCTGAAGTGATCTTCACGATCGCGGCAGCTGGAGATATCGCGGATTGCGATGGCGACGAACCCGTTGCCACGAGTACGTACGCAAAGACAGCTGCTCTCGTCGCTCCCCAAGATGCGGTTGTGCTCACGCTCGGCGACACTACCTATCCGAACGGTGCTCCCGTGGAATTCTCGACCTGCTTCAATCCCACCTGGGGCATGTTCAAGGATCGGATCCGGCCAACTGTGGGCAACCATGAGTACCTGACTCCCGGCGCCGAAGGCTATTTCAACTATTTCGGGGCGGCGGCGGGGCCGACTGATCGCCGCGGCTACTACAGCTTTGATTACGGGGGCTGGCACTTCATCTCGCTCAACAGCAACATCGATGCCTCGCCTGGGTCGGCACAGTACCAATGGCTCGCCGCGGATCTCACGAGTTCGCGCACGGTGCTATGCACGATCGCCTATTGGCACTACCCCGTATTCAGCTCGGGGTGGCACGGCAACATGCCGCAAATGGCCAAGGTGTTTGAGGCGCTCCAGGCAGCCGGCGTGGAACTCGTGCTGTCGGGGCATGACCACAGCTACGAACGCTTCGCGCCGCAGAACGTCAACGGCGTTGCGGATCCCGTGCGCGGGATCCGGGAGTTCGTCGTCGGCACTGGCGGCTCCGAGAACTACTCGATGGGGACGGCACGTCCAAACAGCGAGACGCGCGACAACACGTCGCACGGCATCCTGCGACTGACGCTCGGCCAGAGCAGTTACAGCTGGCAGTACGTGCCGGTCGCCGGCTCCACTTTTACCGATGCCGGCAGCGATACCTGCCACCACTGAAGCACGGATTGATCCTCCGCCGGTGCACCCATGCGGGATCGCCAGGGGCGGCGGCCCTGCCACGCATAGACGCCCGCCCTCGGAGCTTCAAAGCAACCAGTCCCACGACTGTGCCGTCGAAGACTCGATAGCGCCGTCGTCATTCGCGTCGAGGTCGAGCCGAACCGCATCGCGCGACAGCACGTTCAGCAGCAGCGTGCCCGTCCCGCCCTTGATTCGCAGTGTGCCGGCACTTGGGTAGTCGTCCGCGACGACCATGGTGATTGGCGTACCTGCCATGGTGCTCACGTCGATCATGCCGCCAACTGCGACTGACTCGAGGCGGCCAGTGAAGGTGCTTGCGGCTTGCCCTGTTTGGGCGTCGTAGGTCTCCTTCATGACGAAGCCGTTCTGTAGCGTCACGGTGTCGCTGAACGGGACGTGGGAACTGACCGAGACAACGACCGGCCCGCGCGTCGTCATCGTGGTCTCGACCATCGTGCTGGTCGGAATCGCGAGGTCGAGCAGGACCGAACCGTTCACCGTCAGCGAATGCCTCGCCGTCGAGTCCGAGTACTGCACCAGATCCAATTGGAAGCTTGCCGACGCGTTTCCGATCTGCATCACGGCAAGTCGAGCCGTGCCGTTCATCGTCTCGGTCGCGCTGATCATGCAATCCCGGTACGCGATCGTTTCCACGTCGCCCGCGCTGATCGTATCGTTGCCGTCGCGGTCATCGAAGGAGTCCGAAACCGTACCGCCGAAGTCGCAGGGGTAGTCGGAGCTGCTCACCGCAAGCGCATCACTGCGGCCATCGCCCGGAGTTGCGCCTCGGGCGCCTACGGACTGCAGCAGCACTGCCACTGGCCCGACAGACCACACGCCGGCCAGCGCACGACCGGCAGCCAGCGGCAGCATGCCGAAGGTGCCGCCGGTCGTCGGCAACGACATGAGACCGGCTACGGTGACATGCGCCACGTCGTCGCGGTTGGCTGCCGTGATATCTAGCAGCGCCAGAAGGGGAGGGGCATCGCCATCGCCACCGCCGCAACCTGACAACGCGGCACTTAGCGCGACCATCACGGCAATCCGAGTCTTGCTCCAGGGAAGTGCGGTGCGGTGCATGACAAGCCTCCAATTGTGAAGTCCCGAGGTTCACGCTATCCGGCAAGCGGAGCGGCGGATTGCTCAGACTCAATCGGCAAGGCAGTGCTTACGCCAGACCGTGCGGGCATTGCGTTTCGGCAATCGGCTTGGTTCTGCCGCAGTGGCCTCACTGGCTGCGGCGGCCTTTGCTTCGGATGCCGCGCAGGATGGTTCCCCGAGAAGTGAATTGCATTTCCCGCGTGGCGTGGCAAGCTTCGCGCCTTGCCTGTGCTTCGCCATGACCTCACTTACCCCCCCTGTCGATCTGCCGCACCTGCGCGAGTGGCTGGGCCGCAGCGAGAAGCGCGGCGATCTCGTCACCGCAGTGCCTTTGGCGGCGCTGTCGGCCACGCTAGACCGCGACGATCCCGAGCCGCAGCCTGGCTCCGATGTGCCTCCTCTGTGGCACTGGCTGTACTTCACGCCCCTGGCGCGCCAGTCCGACATCGGTCCCGACGGTCACCCCCGGCGCGGCGGCTTCTTGCCACCAGTCGCGCTGCCACGCCGCATGTGGGCCGGCGGCCGGCTGGAGTTCCGGCACCCATTGCAGGTGGGCGACGAGATCGCGCGCACTTCGCGCATCGTCAAGGTCGACGGCAAGACCGGGCGCAGCGGCGAGCTGGTGTTCGTGACCGTGCGTCATGAGGTGACCAACGCGCGCGGCCTGGCGCTGACCGAGGAGCACGACATCGTCTATCGCGATGCGCCCCCGCCCGCCCTGCCGGGTGCGCAGGCGTCCCCCGCAGCGCCCGCGCCCGCAGCGCAGGCAGCGCCCACCGACGAGACCTTCGCCCGCCAGATCGTGCCCGACGCTGTGCTGCTGTTCCGCTACTCGGCGCTCACCTTCAACGGCCACCGCATCCACTACGACCGCAGCTACGTCACCGAGGTCGAGGGCTACCCCGGTCTGATCGTTCACGGCCCGCTGATCGCCACGCTGCTGCTCGACCTGCTGCGACGCGAGTTGCCGCAGGCCCGCGTGCGGCGCTTCGCCTTCACCGCGGTGCGCCCGGTGTTCGACATCCACCGCTTCACCGTTTGCGGCCGCCTCGAGGCCGGCAGCGACACGTGCAGCGCTGCGCTGTGGGCGCGCGATCACCAAGGCTTCCTCGCCATGCAGGCGCGGGCCGAGCTGGCCTGATGCCGCATCGCCATGACCACCCCCGACAGCGCCTACGCCGACATCGCCGCCGCCGCGCGCCGGGGGCGCACGCCACGATCTTCCCCTGCGGCCCGTTCCCCACCGGCGACGGCAAGATGGTGATGCTCGGCGTGCAGAACGAGCGCGAGTGGCAGATCTCCGATACCCAGGTGCTCGAGCAGCCGGCGCTCGCGATCTGAGCCGCAATACGGACCGTATTCTTCGCCCCAACCCCAGGAGTACCGAACCATGAACCAGGACCTGTTCGACCGAGGCCTGAAGACCCGCCGCGAAGTGCTCGGCGCCGACTACGTCGACGCGGCGATCAAGAACGCAGACGACTTCAATCGGCCGATGCAGGAACTCGTCACCCAGTACTGCTGGGGTGACGTCTGGAACCGCCCCGGGCTGGACCGCCGCACGCGCAGCCTGCTGAACCTGGCGATGATCACCGCGCTGAACAGGCCGCACGAACTGAAGCTTCACGTGCGCGGTGCCATCAACAACGGACTGGGCAAGGACGAGATCAGGGAAGTCTTCCTGCAGGCGGCCATCTACTGCGGCGTGCCGGCGGCGATCGACAGCTTCCGCACGGCCAAGGAAGTGTTCAAGGAGATGGGCCTCTGACGAGCTATGCCGGTGCCGCTTGCATGTCGTCCTCCGACGACCGTTGGGTACGCGTGAAGGGCACCTGGGCTTCGAAGCTCAGCGCCGCTCCTTGACCTCCCGGTCACGCGCGCCGCGCAGTGCCAGTACGAGTTCGCTGAACTCGCGCGTCAGCGCCTCGAGCAGGTCTTCCAGCGCGGCGAGTCCGACCACCCGCCCGGCCTCGTCGAGCACGATCAGGCGGCGCACGCGATGTTGGCGTAGCAGGTGGGTCGCATCGAGCAGGTCGGTGCCGGCGAGCGCGGTCACCAGGTCGACGGACATGATGTCGCCGACCGTGAACAGCGAAGGATCCAGTTCCTCGGCCATCACCGCGAGCACGAGGTCGCGATCGGTCACGATGCCGACCGGCTTGCCGCTCTCGGACGCGCTGTCGATGACGACCAGCGAACCGACGTGGTATTCGCGCATCAACTGCGCGGCGCGCGTGGACGTGGTGTCGGGCGTGGCGGTCACGACGATCGGCGTGGCCAGCGACTCGAGGGTTGCAGGCATCTCGTTCTCCGCGGGGCGTGGCATCATTGCCGGATTCGATTGAACCTTCGTGGCGCCGGCAGGGTGTTGAGCAGGCGCAAGACCGGCCACTCGAGGCACGGTGTGCAGCCTTTGCGGAGCCGCCTTCGCCCCGCATTGCGCGGCGTCATTGTTGCGATCGTCGAACGGCCTACAGTGGCTCGATCGCGCGGTGTCCTGCCGCGCGTCGCTTGCAGGGGGTGCGCTCGATGCTTCGAAACCGGCGTCCCAGGCGTGTGGTGGCGGGATTGCTCGCCGTGGCCGGGGCGTTGTTGATGCTGTTCTCGCCGTCGGTCGAGATCGGGCTGGTTGCCTTTGGGTTCGGCGTGGCGCTGGAGTTGGCCGGCTTGGCGCTCGAACACCGCGACCGGCGCTGAATCTGCCCATCGCCGCAACGCGCCTTCCAGGCGCGGTCGGGTTACGGGTATGCCTGAATCACCTCGTAGCCTGCCGTCGGCCGCGACTCGACCAGCGCATAGCTGTGCACCGGCCAGCGCAGCCGGGGCCCCCTCCCTGGCGATAGCGCAGCGCTGGCGCGGCGCGCGAGTGTGAGATGCGGGCGGTATGGGCGCGTCTCGATGGGCAGCGCCAGGCCTCGCAGGGCCTCACCCAGTGCGTCGTGAAGTTGGTGCAGGCGCAGCGGTACCGGGTCGGGTTCGAGCACGGCAACGCCGCCTCGCCACACCGCCCCGCGTCCGAGGGCGAGCGTGAACGGGGCGAACGGCAGCCTGAGCACCGGCTTCAGCGCAGGCAACAGCGCGCGGGGCACGTCGCCCAGGAAGTGCAGGGTGAGGTGCAGCCGCTCGGCGCGGACCCGCGATGCTCGGGCATTCCATTGCCATTGTTCGCTCCAGGCCGCGAGCGCGTCGCGCACCGCGGGGTCGGGCCAGAGTGCGATGAATAGTCGGGCGCTACTGCTCGCACCCGAAGTTGTGCCTGTCATGCCAATGCGTCCCGCCGCGCCGGCGTTGCACCGTCACGGCGCGACCCGCATGGGAATGCGGCGGCGACCGAACGCTGGGGCGTAACCACCGAAACGCCCGGCAATCGCGCCGCCGCACTGCGGGCAATGCCCGCTCTCGTCGATCTCGTAGCGCAGGATGGCGTGCCAGTCGCGCTCGATCAATGGCCGGTCGCAGACCGGGCAACAGGTCGTTCCGCCGGCGCTGTCGTGCACGTTGCCGGTGTAGACGTGGTGCAGACCGTTCGCCAGTGCGATTGCGCGCGCGCGCTGCAGCGTGGCCGGCGGCGTGGCCGGCACGTCGATCATCTTGTAGTCCGGGTGAAAGGCGGTGAAGTGCAGCGGCACGTCGGCACCCAGGCGGTCGGCGATCCAGCGCGTCATCGCCTCGATTTCGGCAGAGCTGTCGTTCTGGCCGGGGATCAGCAGCGTGGTGATCTCGAGCCAGCAGTCCGTCTCGGCGTGGACGAATTCCAGCGTCTCGAGCACCGGCGCGAGGTGCGCGCCGGTCTGGCGGCGGTAGAAGTCTTCCGTGAAGCCCTTCAGGTCGATGTTGGCAGCGTCCATCTTCGCGAAGAACTCGCGCCGAGGCGCGGCGTGGAGGTAGCCCGCGGTGACGGCCACCGTCTGCACGCCCAGGGCGTGGCAGGCGTCGGCAGCGTCGAGCGCGTACTCGGCGAAGATCACCGGGTCGTTGTAGGTGAAGGCCACGCTCCTGCAACCGGAGTCGAGCGCCACCTCGGCGATCCTCTCGGGAGATGCGGCGTCCTGCAGGCGGTCCATCACGCGGCTCTTCGAGATGTCCCAGTTCTGGCAGAACTTGCAGGCCAGATTGCAACCCGCGGTGCCGAACGAGAACACGCTGCTGCCGGGGTAGAAATGGTTCAGCGGCTTCTTCTCGATCGGGTCGATGCAGAAGCCCGAACTGCGGCCGTAGGTCGTGAGCACCATCTCGTCGCCGACGCGCCGGCGCACGAAGCACAGCCCGCGCTGGCCTTCGTGCAGGCGGCAGTCGCGCGGGCACAGATCGCACTGCAGCCGATCGTCGTCGAGACGGTGCCACCAACGCGCAGGGTGGTCCGCGTCCCTGTGCAGCGCAGGCTGGTCGTCGTGCGCGTTCATGAGCAAGTCCGTGCCTGCGCGAACTTGCGCACCCGATAGCGCGACAGCCGCAGGTCTTCGGCCCAGAAATCGGCCGGCAGCCCGGCCTTGTGCTTCAACGCGGCGAGGAACTCGCGCGGCCGCGGCAACTGCTCCCATACCTGCGGCAGGAACGTGGCGCGGCGGCCCCGCCATTCCAGCACCACGCCGTCGACGCCGGGGTGCAAGGCAGCATGCGCGTCGGCCTCGCTGCCGGCGGCGAGCGGCTGTGCCGGCTCGAGAAGCGAAACCTCGACCTCGAGTTCCGCGAACTCCTCGATCATCAGCGGCTCGAAGCGCGAATCGCGGAACGCCGCGGCCAGCGCGTGGACTCGAACGTCGTCGGCCAATGGTCGTTCGGCAGTCAGCGTGCCGACGCAGCCGCGCAACTCGCCCCAGCGGCGCAGTGTCACGAAGGTGGCGCCCGGCGCAGCCAGCTCAGGATGGCCCGGCTCGTCGCCGGTTGGCAGGCCGAGCGCGTCGGCAATCGCGTTTCGCGCGCGGCTGATCAGCGCGGCGCCGAGCGTCGCGTCGTGTTCCGTCGTCCCGCTCTCGTGTTCATTGGAGCTGCCCTGGGTCCGTCTGGGGGCTGGCTCGTGCAGTTCGAAGGCGAGTGCGCAGTACCCGACCACGCGCGAGCGGTCGCCGGCGGTGTCGCCCGAATTGCGCAAGTCGAGCAGGCGCGGCGCCAGGGCATGCGCGCGCGCTGCCAGCAGAGCACCGGCCAGCGGCGTGGCGCCACAGGCCTCGCGGTGATCGAGCGCTGGGTCCAGGCGCAGGATGCGCTCGACCGTGGCGCGGTCCTTCGCGCGCGCCTCGCCGTAGGGCAGGTAGTGCGACAGGTCGGTGCTGATGACGATCAGCGTCTCGTCGCCCCCCCACACGCGCTCGAGCACCTGCGCCACCTCCGCGGCGCTGGCGTCGCCCACGGCCAGCGGCACCAGCGTGAACGCGCCGAGCGCGCGCTGCAGGAACGGCAGCTGGACTTCGAGCGAATGCTCCTGTGCATGGGCGTCGTCGTTCGCCGTCACCTGCGGCATTTCGGCCAGTCGGGACAGGGCCGCGGTGTCGAGTGCGACGCAGCCGAGCGGCGTGTCGAACGCCGACACAGTCGGCATCGCGATACCGCGCACTGCGACGCGGTGCGTCGGGCCGAGCAGAACGACGCGACGGATTTGCTCGCGCCAGGGGACGAGCAGCGCATACGCCTGCGCGGCCACCGGCCCGGAATACACGTAGCCGGCATGCGGTACGACGAGCAGCTTCGGCGCGCGGGCTGCCTCGCCCGGCACGACGGCGTCAAGCAGGCGGTCGACCCCTTGCGCGAGCGTGCGCGGATCGGCGGCATAGAACATGCCCGCCACGGCGGCGGGGCGGGTCGCAGCAATCATCGGTATCCCTCCTGCCTACAACATGAGAGCGCATGACGAAACATCAAGCCATGCACGCATCTTCGCGCCGGCGCTCGCCGCTGCACCACGAAGGGTTTGGGCTCGCTTGAGGGCAATCAATCCACGGGCACTCGAGCGGCCCAGAATCGTCCAGGCACTGCGACAACGCAGGCTCTGCGGAAGGCGTGCCATGAGAAGTCCTGAATCCTCCGTGACGGGTCAGCCCCTGGGCGGCTTGCTGCCGGCACCGGCCGCGCTGCTCAAGCGCATGCTCGAGCGCATCGTCGCCGGCGACGAAACGCCCCTCAGGGCCGAACTCGCCGATGGCAGCGTGATCGAGCACGGCAACGCGCCGCCCGCCTTCACGATCCGCTTTCACAGCGCGCGCGCCGAGCGCCGCGTGCTGGCGATGGGTTACGTCGCCCTGCTCGAGTCGTATTTCGACGGCGAGGTCGACATCGACGGTGATCTGGCGGCTGCATTTCGAGCGGGCTTCGCGAGCGAGCTGGATGCCGCCGTGAATCCGCTGGTCGCACTGCGCAACCGGCGCCACGAGTGGCGCTTCTCCAACGCGTCGATCCCGCAGGCCAAGGCCAACGCGCGCTTCCACTACGGGATGGGCCAGGCGTTCTACCGCCCCTGGCTCGACACGGCGTCGATGACCTACACCTGCGCCTACTGGAAGGAAGGCACGCGCACGCTCGAGGAGGCGCAGCGCAACAAGATGGACCATGTCTGCCGCAAGGTGCAGTTGAAGACTGGCGAGAGCTTCGTCGATGTCGGCTCGGGCTGGGGTGGGCTTCTGCTCCACGCGTGGGAACACTACGGCGCCGTCGGTACCGGCATCAACGCCACCACCGAGCAGGTTGCCGAGTCGCGCGCCGAGATCGCGCGGCGCGGCCTGGCCGACACGCTGAAGGTCGTCGAGTGCGACTTTCGCGAGATGCCGGGCCGCTACGACAAACTGCTCTCGATCGGCACGCTCGAGCACGCCGGACGCGACCAGCTGCCCGCGGTGGTGCGTGCGCACGCCGAGGCGCTCAAGCCGGGTGGCCTCGGGGTGATCCACTTCATCGGCCACGTCGACAGCCGCGACACCGAGTTCTACATCCGCGAGTACATTTTTCCGGGTGGCTGGATCCCGAGCCTCGCCGAGGCGATCGCCTGCATGGAGCGCTGCGGGCTGGAAGTGATCGACGTCGAGAACCTGCGCCGGCACTACGCGCTGACGCTCGACGCCTGGGCCGAGCGCTTCGACCGCCGCTGGAGCGAGATCCATGCCATCGACCCGCTGCGCTTCGACGAGCGCGTGCGCCGTACCTGGAGGACCTACCTGTGGTCGTGCGCCGAGCTGTTTCGCGCGAAGCGGCCGCAGATCGGGCTGTTCCAGGTGACGGTCAGCAAGGGCAACGTCGGTGCCAGCTATCCGATGACGCGCGAGTTCCTGTATCGGTCATGAGCGCGGCGGATCACGGACGCAAGCTCGCCGAGTTGCGGTCTGCGCTGGCCGCCAACGGAGCGCGCGGTGCTGCAGCGTTTGGCCTGGCCAAGCCGACTTCGAACCTGTTTCGTGACCGCGCGCGCGCCCCTCCGCCGCGCATCACGCTGCGCCATTTCAACGAGGTGGTCGACGTCGACGCTGCGGCGGGCCACTTCGACGTCGAAGGCATGACGACCTACGCCGACCTCGTCGACGCGACGCTGGCGCGCGGCACGATGCCCTGCGTCGTGCCGCAGCTGAAGTCGATCACCGTCGGCGGCGCGCTGGCCGGCGTCGGCATCGAGGCAAGCTCCTTCCGGCAGGGCCTGGTGCACGAGACTGCGACGGCGTTCGACGTGCTCACCGGCGACCGGCGCATCGTCCACTGCACGCCCGACAACGAGCACCGTGCGCTGTTCTACGGTTTCCCGAATTCATACGGCACCCTCGGTTACGCGCTCAAGGTCACGGCGCGGGCGATGCCGGTGCGGCCCTTCGTCGCGCTCGAGCATCGCCGCTACAGGAAGGCCGATGAATGCTTCGTCGACGTGGCGCGTCTGTGCGCGAACGACGACATCGACTTCCTCGACGGTGTCGCGTTCGCGCCCACCGAACTCGTCCTCACGCTGGGGCGCTTTGTCGACTTCGCGCCTTACACCAGCGACTACGGCTTCGAGCGCATCTACTACCGATCGCTGCGCGAACGAAGCGAAGACTTCCTGACGACGCGCGACTACCTCTGGCGCTGGGACACCGACTGGTTCTGGTGTTCGAAGCAGTTCGGCGCGCAGCACCCGCTCGTGCGCCGCATGCTCGGGCGCGAGCGGCTGAATTCCGTGACCTACCAGCGGCTGATGCGCTGGAACAGCCGCTGGGGCCTGACGCGCGCCTGGCAGCGCCTGCGCGGGCTGTACGCAGAGTCGGTCATCCAGGACGTCGACATTCCGCTCGCGCACTGCGCCGGCTTTCTCGAGTTCCTGGCGCGCGAGATCGGCATCTGGCCGATCTGGATGTGCCCGCTGCGCGCGCGCGATCCAATGGCGCGCTACACGCTGTATCCGCTGGAGCCGGGCACACCCTACGTCAACTTCGGCTTCTGGGACGTGGTGTCGCAACGCACGCCGCACCCGCCGGGGTTTCGCAACCGCAAGATCGAGCATGAGGTCGCGCGCCTGGGCGGCCTGAAGTCCTTGTACTCGGACTCGTACTACAGCGAGGCGGAGTTCTGGGCCCTGCACGACCGCAGCGCCTATGTCCTGCTCAAGCGCGCCTACGATCCGGCGAACGCGCTCGGCGACCTCTACGCCAAGTGCAGTCCGCGGGCCGACACGCAGGCAATGGATGGGGGCACACCGTGAAACCTGGGAGCAAGGCGAAGCAGACCCCCGACCGCAGCGCCGCGCTGGCGCAGTACCGGCGACGCGCCGGGGTCTACGACCTCGAATTGGCGCTGTTCGAGCCGATCCGGCGCCGCGCCATCGAGCATCTCGCGCTGAAGCGCGGGGAGGTCGTGCTCGATGTCGGCTGCGGCACCGGGCTGAGCTTCGAGCTGCTGGAGCGGGGCGTCGGCGCTGGCGGGCGCATCGTCGGCATCGAGCAGAGCCCGGAGATGATCGATCGCGCTCGCCAGCGTGTACGTCAGCGGCGCTGGCGCAACGTGACCCTGCAGTGCGCTTCGGTCGAGGAGGCCGATATTGCGGTTGCAGCCGATGCGGCGCTGTTCCACTTCACGCACGACATCCTTCAGCAGCCCGAGGCCGTCGCCAACGTTCTGCGCCATCTGAAGCCCGGCGCGCGCGTCGTTGCGTCTGGCCTGAAGTGGGCTGGCGCGTGGCGCTGGCCGATCAATCTCTTCGTGCTGCCCGCGGCGCTGCACTCGGTCACGTCGCTCGGAGGGCTGGGTGTGCCGTGGGCGCGCCTTGCCGCGTCGATCCCGGACCTCGACGTGACGTCGATGCTGATGGGGGGCGTGTTCATTGCGAGCGGCAGGCTCGCGCCGCCGCCATGACGCGGCCCGCCCCTCATTCACGGATCGGTTCTAAGGAATCAGCACCGCTGCGCCGCTGAAGCGCCCCGCACGCAGATCGGCGAGCGCCTTGTTCGCCTCGGCGAGCGGGTAGGCGATGGTGTGCGTGGTGACCGGAATGCGTGCCGCGAGCGGCAGGAATTCGATGCGCGTCGGCGCGCGTCAGGTTCGCCACCGAGCGCAGCACGCGCTCGCCCCACAGCAGTTCGTAGGCGAAGGTGGGGATGTCGCTCATGTGGATGCCGCCGCAGACCACCGTGGCGCCCTTGGCCGTGGCGCGCAGCGCTGCCGGCACCAGCGCACCGGTGGGCGCGAAGATCAGTGCCGCGTCGAGCTCTTCGGGCGGCAGTTCCGACGATGGCCCGGCCCAGACCGCGCCGAGCGAGCGCGCAAAGGCCTGCGCTGCGCCATCGCCGTCGCGTGTGAACGCGTACACCTCGCGTCCTTCGGCAACTGCGACCTGGGCCACGAGATGGGCCGCGGCCCCGAAGCCGTAGATCCCGAGCCGCTGCGCCGCGCCGGCGAGCTTCAGCGTGCGATAGCCGATCAAGCCAGCGCAGAGCCACGGGGCGGCCGCCTCGCTGGTGGGGCCGGCCGGCAGCGCGAAGCAATAACGCTGGTCGGCGACGGTGAGCTCGGCATAGCCACCGTCGACGTCGTAGCCTGTGAACCGCGCACGGGCGCACAGGTTCTCGCGCCCGCTTCGACAGTAGCGGCATTCACCGCAGGTCCATGCCAGCCAGGGAACGCCGACGCGGTCGCCGGGTGCGAATCGCGTCACCGCGGAACCCATGCCGATCACCTGGCCGACGATCTCGTGGCCGGGAACGAGCGGCAGCTTGGGAGATGTCAGCTCGCCGTCGACGATGTGCAGGTCGGTCCGGCAAACACCGCAAGCATGGACGCGGATCAGCACCTCGCGATCGCCGGGACTAGGGTCCGGCACGTCGCTCTGCACGAGGGGCGCGCCGGTACGCTCGAGCAGCATCGCCTTCATTGCCGATGCCCGGATCGCCGCGCTGGCAATGCTGTCGTATCCGCCGAGCTAGCGGCGTCTAGTGCGCCATCAGCACCGGCACCGTCATCTGCGCCAGCAGCGAGCGCGTCGCGCCGCCGAGCACGCGCTCGGACAGGCGCGAATGGCCGTAGCAGCCCATGACGATCAGGTCGATGTCGAGGTCGGCCGCACGCGACAGCAGCAGGTCGCCGACGTCGAGCTCTGACGCCTCGTTTGCGAACGCGGTCTTTACGCCGTGCCGCGCGAGCCAGGCTTCGAGGTGGTGCAGCGCTGGCACTGGTGCGTCGGGCGCGTGCTGCGCCATCACCGTCACCTTCTGCGCCCGTTGCAGGACCGGCAAGGCATCGCCGAATGCGCGGGCCGCCTCGCGGCTGTCGTTCCACGCCGCCAGCACGCGGTAGCCCAGCGTCTTGAACTGCCCAACGTACGGCACCACCAGCACCGGCCTCCCGCAGCCGAGCACGACCAGCTCCGGGAGATCGCGGTTGACCATACCCAGCGGAGCCTCGGGGTCGGTCTGCCCAACCACCACCAGATCGGCGCCGCGTGCGTGTGCGACGACACTTGCCGCGTGGTCGGCCTCGTCGATGCGACTCTCGTACGAACTCAACTCGGCCGCCGCGGCCTGTGCCTCGAAGTCTTCGCACAGGAGCGACGCGCGCTCGCGCAGGAAGTGTTGCGAAGCGACGAGGTAGCCGGGCTCGAGCAGCGAAGACGCGATGTCGATCGGGATTTGCACCTGCCCGGTGGGTGCCAGGCCGATCAGATGGCTGCCATGCTCGCGCGCGAGCCTGAGCGCGATCTCGATCCGCGCCGCGCACGCCGGACCCGAATCCAGGTGAACGAGGAGCGTGTGATAGGCCATGACAAACCTCCTTGGAAATGCGACGTCGCTTCGGCGAGTTTGCATGCTGCGCGAGCGCAAACGTTGCGCCGGGTCAACGGTGCCGCCGGGGCCGAGCGTCCGCAGTTCGCGTCAGGCATAGGCAGCCTGGTGTGACGCCGCCAGCGGGCGGCTGTGCGGCAAGTGGGCTTCGGCCAGGCCGCGGGTATTGCTGGCGCAGGCCTTCAGGCGCTCGAGATCGAGAATCTCGACCTCGCGGTTGCACACGGCCAGGCAACCCAGGTGCATCAACACGCTGAACGAGCGGCTCACTGTCTCGTGCGCGACACCGATGTGGCTCGCGATGTCGCGCCGGCTCATGCGCAAGAGCAACCGCCGGGGCGACTGGCCTTGCTCGGCCATGCGCTCCGAGAGCTGCACAAGGAAGCGCGCCAGGCGCACTTCTGCGGACACCGCGGCCATCAGGTTGGCGATCTCGACCTGATGCATCAGCTGCCGGCTGAGCGTCAGGTGCAGGACGCGATCCAGCGCCGGCACGCGCTGCAAGAGCGTGAACACGTCGGGCAGCGCCAGCGAGTAGACGGTCGAGTCTTCCAGTGCGACGGCCGTCGTCGGGTGCAGCCCCTGGCACACGGCGTCGTAGCCCAGCACTTCTCCGCGTCCGGCGAAGCCCAGCACCTGCTCGTAACCGTCCTCGGCGATGTGCAGCGACTTGAAGGTGCCCACGGCGATGAAGTAGACCGCCTGGGCGTGCGCTCCTTCGTGGAACAGCACGCCACCGACGCGGACTCGACGCGCTGATACCGCAATGCCGTCGACGAACCGGCCGTCGTCCGTGGCGACTCCCATCAGACGAAGTAGCTCGCACGCGCTACTTGCCGCCGGCTGATCGCTTCGCACATACCAGGCACTTTCCGTACTGAGGCTGCGGTTGCAGGGATTCGCACTGTTCATGACTGACCTCGCTTTGTGTCGCCAGCCCCGTTGCCGACGTCTGGACGAATGCTCACCGAACGCGAGCGGGCTGCCAATCGGCGGCATGCTCGACATCGGGCGGAGCTTGTCCGACGCCGTGGGGTGCAGTCCGACATGCGATTCGGAAAACTCCTAACGGCGGAGCGTTGCGCGCGCTCAATCACGCATCGGGAACGTCGTCGCAAAATTTCATAGGGGTAGCTTGCTGCTGCCCGCTTTCATCAACCCCGCTAAGGAGTGAATGCCATGAACGAACTGCGCATGAACGACCTGTTCGCGATGGAGCCTCTAGACGACATGTTTCGTGGCTTCATGCGCCCGTGGAAGCCCGATCCGGGCCAGCGCGCGCCCCAGATCAAGCTCGACCTGAGCGAGACCGACGCGAACTACACCATCAAGGCCGAGATTCCCGGTGTCAAGAAGGAAGACATCGACGTTCGCGTCGAAGGCAACCAGGTGACGATCGGCGCCGAGATCAAGAAGGAGAGCGAGGAGAAGAAGGACGGCCGCGTGCTGCGCTCCGAGCGCGAGTACGGCTATGCGAGCCGCAGCTTCACGCTCGCCTCGGCGGTCGACGAGGCAAAGGCGAACGCCAAGTACCAGGACGGCGTGCTCGAGCTGACGCTGCCGAAGAAGGCGGCCACGTCGTCGAAGCGGCTGGCGATCGCGTAGCACGCTCGCAGAGAAGCGCGGCGCGGTAGCATCGCGTTGCGCGCCAGGCCCTTCGGGTCACGGCGCGCAAAGGAGGCTCCGATGACCGCAACCCCAGGCCAACGCGTCGCCGGATCGCGCCGGTCATGAACGCGCCGGCGTTGCCTGTCTCGCCCGGGCCGTCCGACGAGGCCTTGGTCAGCGTGCTGCACGTTGCAGGTGAGGCAATCGTCACGATCGACGAGTCTCAGCGCATCGTGATGCTCAACCCGGCGGCGCTGCGCATGTTCGGCTGCACCGCTGTCGAGGCGATGGGCTGCGAGTTGACGCGGTTCATTCCGTTGCGCTTCCGCGGCGCGCATCCGGGGCACGTGAAGCGCTTCGACGCCACGGGAATGGCGGAGTGGTCGATGGGCGAGCGCCTGGCGGTGACGGGGCTGCGCGCAAACGGCGAAGAGTTCCGGGCCGCCATCACGATCAACCGCATCGACGCCGCGCCGCAGCTCGGACCCGGCCGCTTCTTCACGGCCCTGCTGTCCGACCTGAGCAAGGAAGACGACCTGCGCCTCGAACTCGCGACGCTGCGCCATCGCTTCGAGGCGATCGTCGAGTTGTCGCCGAACGCGGTGTGGATCGCCGAGGGCGACCGCGTCGTCTTCGTCAACCGTGCCTGCGTCGCACTGTTCGCTGCGCCTTCGCGCGAAAGCCTCGTCGGCCGCTCGATCTACTCGTTGCTGCATCCGGAGTCGCACGCGGTCGTGCGCCAGGAGGTCGGCCGGGCTCTCGAGTCCGGGGATACTCTGCCGCTGCTGCACGAACGCATCGAGCGGCTCGACGGCAGGGTGCGCGATGTCGAGATCGCGCTGGCGCCGCTGCCCGACCACGGGCGGACGACGCTGCAAATGGTGCTCAACGACATCACGCAACGCAAGCACGAGGCGCTCGAGCTCGCGCGTTCGCGCCACGCACTGCGCGGGCTGTCGGAGCGCCTGGTCGAGGCTCGCGAGGACGAGCGGAGGGGCATCGCGCGCGAATTGCACGACGATCTGGGGCAGCGCCTGACCGCGCTGAAGATGGAACTCGCGAGCCTGCGGCAAGGCCTCGCGGGGCGGGCTGCGGAAGGGCGAATCGGCGCGATGCTCGAATTGCTCGACGAGACCGTCGCCTCGGTGCGCCGCATCGCGGCCGACCTGCGCCCGCTGATGCTCGACGACCTCGGGCTCAACGCGGCGATCGAATGGCTGGCGCGCGATGCGTCGCGTCGCATGGGCGTCGAGGTGAGCGTCCAGCTAGGTGAGGGCGACCCGCCGCTCGACGAACGCGCCTCGATCGCGCTCTATCGCATGGTGCAGGAGGCTTTGACAAACGTGGCACGGCACGCCCACGCGACCGAGGCACACATCGAGATCGCGCAGGTTGTCGACACGCTGCTGCTGTCGGTGCGCGACAACGGTGTCGGCTTTCCCGAGAGCGCCACACTGAAGGAAGGCTCGTTCGGACTGATGGGCATCCGCGAGCGCGCCTTCATGCTCGGCGGCCAGATGGAGGTCGACAACCCACCGGGCGGTGGTGGCCGTCTCACCGTTCGCTTGCCGTTGGCGCGCGCCGGCAGCGGCTCCGGCGAAGCCGAGCGGCAGGCCGCGCCATGAAGCCATCGCGCGCAGCCACCCGGATCCCGCTGCTGCTGGTCGACGACCACACCATCGTTCGTGAGGGCCTGAGGCGCATCCTGCAGGGGACCGGCGAGGGCTTTGCCGTCGTCGAGGCGAGTTCGGGCTTCCAGGCCCTCGAATGCCTGCGTCGGCAGACGTTCCAGCTGGCCATCGTCGATCTGTCGATGCCGGGCATGAACGGGCTCGACCTGATCCGGCGCATCAAGAGCGAGTACGCCGGCGTCGCCGTGTTGGTGCTCAGCATGCACGCCGAGGAGCAATACGCGCTGCGCGCCTTCAAGGCCGGCGCCAACGGCTACGTGACGAAGGACAGCGCCGCCGAGGAGCTCGTTCGCGCGGTGCACAAGGTGCTCGGCGGCGGCGCCTACGTGACCGCCAGTCTGGCCGAGCGGGTGGTTCAGCAACTCAGCGGTGCGGTCGAGGTACCGCGCCACGCTCACTTGTCGGACCGCGAACTCGAGGTGCTGCGCCGCATCGTCGCCGGCGAGCGGCTGACCGACATCGCCGACGCCCTGCACCTGTCGGTCAAGACCATCAGCACGCACAAGACGCGCATCCAGGACAAGCTCCAGCTGCCGAACATGGCGACGCTGATCCGCTACGGCCTCGAGCATGGAATGCTGGAGGATGCCGCACCTTCCGAACCGGGGGCATTGCCGGGCAGTGCGGCCCCCTGACGGCCGGACGTCAGGGCGGGCTGCCGGCCGCCGCAGCAGAGACTACTTGACGAGGAGCACCGGCACCTCGGCCAGATGGATCACGCGCTGCGCGACCGAGCCCATGAACAGGCTGCCGAGCGCACCCATGCCGCGGGTGCCGAGCACGATCTGGTCGGCCCCGCACTCGGTGGCCACGCGCACGATCTCGCGCGCCGTGTTGCCCTCGGCGCGTCGCGTCGCCCCGACCACCAGGCCGCAGGCGCGTGCCCTTTCGAGTGCGATGGCCAGCACGTCGTCCTGCTGCTTCTTCTGTGCGTCGTCGATCTGCTCGAGGCTGAGCGATGGCAGGTCGCCATACAGTGCCGGCCCGCTACGGACGTTGAGCAGCACGACCTGGCGTTGCATCGTCTCATTGGCGATCTTGGCCACCGCCTCGATGGCGTGAAGAGAGTGTTCCGAGCCGTCCACGGCAATCAGTGTCTTGAGCATTGCAACCTCCTTGGCCATTTGTCGGCCCTGAGGCAGGATAGGCCGCGACGGGCCGGCCGGATTGACGCCACGCAACGCTTACTCAGGCGCCTGCCCGGCGGGCCGTGCCCGCTTCGGCAGGCGTGTGCCGGCGCGCCGGCAGCGATGCCTCGTCGGCCCCGGGCGCTCTTGCGTACCAGGCCTGGCAGTCGGCCTCGCGGCCGCGAACCACCCGGCGTCCGGCGAGCGTGCCGATGCTCGGCGTGACGACCGTCGCCTGGGTCTCGGCGTGCGAGGCATCCTCGCCGTAGATCACCACCCAGTCGCGCACGCGGCCGAGTTCGTGCGCTCGTTCGGTGTTCGAGAAGAGCGCGGTGAAATGCCAGTCGCCGCGCCGCGTGTGCAGCACCGGAAGCCACGCCTCGCCAGTGGGATTGAAGCGCCGCGGCGCGATCTTTACCAGCGTGCCTGCCGTAGCGCCATCGCGGTATTCGCGATCGACGTCCAGCAGCCACTCGAGCGGCGGCTGATGTGCCGACAACCTGGGCTGCGCCGGCCGCCGAAGCCGGCGCTGGCGGTCGAGCAGGCGGGTCAGCGCGGCGCCGATCGCGGCCGCGCGACGTTCCCCGAGGCGGGGCAGGCGCGCCAGCCGTCCGTCGTGGGCGGCGAGCTCCAGCGCCTCGAGCGTGTCGACGCCGAGCAGCTCGTGCATGCGTTGCGCCAGTTGTGGGCCGACGCCGGGAATGCTGCGAAAGAGCGTCTCGGCGTCGGCGTCGCCGCGCAGCCGGTCGAGCCGGGCCCAGCGTCCGCGCTGCAGCATCTCGCCGATCGCTGCGGCGATGCCCGGCCCGACGGAGGGTAGTGCGTCCAGGCCTCGCTCTCCTTCGCGCTCGAAGATGTCACGGACACTGCTGCCCAGACCGTCGAGCGTCTTCGCAGCCTTCGCAAAGGCTGCGGCGCGGTAGGGGTTGCCGCCCTGCGCCTGCAGCAGCTCGGCCATCTCGCGCAGCCATTCGGCGATATGCCGGTTCTCGGCGAGCTGCGAGGGCACCTCCGACCGGTCGGTGCCGCCTGGCTCGGTGCGCCCTGACTCGACGTCGATCGGCGAGACCATGACGACGCGAAGAAGGCTCTTCGGGTTCAACGCCCGGGCTGCAGCAGCGCGCCGACCCGTTGCGCGAGTTGCCGCAGGTCGCAATGGGTCAGGTCGGCCGGCTCGGTGGCGACCAGGGCCTTGGTGGCGGCGTCGCCGAGCTGGGCTTTCAGCTCACCGAGGAAGGGGTTCGACGCGATCAGCGCCACGGCCGGGCAGCGCCGCTGCACCACGGCGTCGTTCAACTTCTGCGCCAGTTCGCGCGCGAAGTGCTCGCGCTCCTTGTGGTGCACGTCGGTATGCGTCTCGAAGCTGGTGCGCACGCTGGCCTGCCCCTTCTCTGCATGACCGGGGCGGTCGGTCGCGAGGTCGCTGCCCTTCTGGCGGCCCGCCGTGTGCACGAAGTCCTGCAATTCGACGAGCGAGTCGTCGCGCGGGTCGTACTCGCACAGGCGGGCGCGCGACGCATTGGCCACGACGATCCAGGTTCTGTCCATCACGGTTCTCCTTCTGGGCTTGGTGTCCACGGTGATGCCACCGCGTCGAGCGCGGCTATCACCTCGTCGTCGCTGACCTGATGAAAGTCGCCATAGTGCAGCCCGATGGCATGAAAGGGTTCCGGCTCGGCAAGGCAGACCAGATCGTCGACTTCGGCGCGCAGGGCCAGCACGGTGTCGTGCGGCGCCACCGGCACCGCGAGCACGAGCCGCGCCGGCTGACGCCGACGCAACGCCTTCAGCGCCGCGCGCACCGTCGTACCGGTGGCAATGCCGTCGTCGATGACGACGGCGGTCGCGCCGGCCAGTGGCAGCGGTGCACGACCGCGCAGGTAGACCTGGCGTCGCCGTTCGATCTCCTTCAGCTCGACCAAGGCCTGCGTCTCGATGTACTCGCGGTCGACGCCGGCGAGCCGCTGAACCTCGTCGTCGACCACGATTTCGGGCTTCTCGCCGTCCACCACCGCGGCGACGGCCAGCTCGCGCTGCCAGGGGACGCCGATCTTGCGCACCAGCACCAGGTCGAGCCCGGCGTGCAACGCGCGCGCCACCTCGGCGGCGATCGGCACCCCGCCGCGCGGCAGCGCGAGGACGACGATCGGTGGCGTGAGGCCCATCGCCACCAGGCGCTTCGCCAGCGCGCGGGCGGCCTGGGCGCGGTCTGCAAACATTCGGCTCATCGCTTGTGCCCTCAGGCCAGATGGGTCTCGAACCAGGCGCCGGCGAGGTGCGCCGCGGCGTCTAGCGTGCCCGGCTCCTCGAAGAGGTGAGTCGCGCCGGGTACGATCTCGAGCCGCTTGCGGCAGGTCATCGCGCGCATCGCTGCACGGTTGAGCTGCAGCACCTCGGCGTCGAGGCCGCCGACGATCAGCAGCGTCGGGGCCGCAACGCGCGCGAGGCGCTCGCCGGCCAAGTCGGGCCGGCCGCCGCGAGAGACCACCGCGGCGACGCGGCCGGGGCGATCGGCCGCAGCATGGAGCGCGGCAGCCGCACCGGTGCTCGCACCGAACAGGCCGACGCGCAGGCCGGCAAGCTCGCTGCGCTGTGCAAGCCAGTCGAGTGCCTGCGCGACGCGCGCGCCGAGCAACTCGATGTCGAACACGTTGTGGCGGTCGGAGGCTTCGGGTACGCTGAGCAGATCGAACAGCAGCGTTGCCAGCTGGTGCTGATGGAGCACATGGGCGACGAACGCATTGCGCGGACTCAGACGACTGCTGCCGCTGCCGTGCGCGAAGACCACCAACCCGCCCGGCTGGTCTGGCAGTACCAATTCGCCAGGCAGGCCGAGCGCTCCGATCCAGACTGCTTCGCGTTCCATCGTCATTGTCATGCGACCACCCATGGAGCGATCTTGCGCATCGCTGCGGCAAGTGCGTTGAGCCGGCTCAACGCCGCGCACCCCGGGCTTGCCGCGAGCGCAAGGGCGCGCTTCAGAAGTCGGGCGCCTCGCCGCCCGGCCCCATGCGCGCCGTCTGCTTCGGCTTCGGTGCGTTGGCGATCATGCAGTCGGTGGTCAGGATCAGGCCGGCGATCGATGCCGCGTTCTGCAGCGCCAGCCGCGTCACCTTGGCCGGGTCGATCACGCCCATCGCGAGCAGGTCGCCGAATTCGCGGGTCGCGGCGTTGTAGCCGAACGCGCCGTCGGGCGATTCGTCGACGCGGTTCAGGATCACCGAAGGCTCGTCGCCCGCGTTGTCGACGATGCGTCGCAGCGGCTCCTCGAGCGCCCGAGCGACGATGCGGATGCCGGAGTCTTCGTCGAGCGTCTCGCCCTTGAGGCTGGCGAGGGCGCGCCGGGCGCGCAGCAGCGCGACGCCGCCGCCGGGCACGATGCCTTCCTCGACCGCGGCGCGCGTGGCGTGCAGCGCGTCCGTGACGCGTACCTTGCGCTCCTTGAGTTCGGTCTCGGTCGCCGCACCCACCTTGATCAATGCCACGCCCCCCGAGAGCTTGGCAATGCGTTCGTCGAGCTTCTCGCGGTCGTAGTCGCTGGTGGCTGCCTCGCGCTCCTTGCGGATGCTGGCGATGCGCTCCTTGATCGCCTTGGCATCGCCGGCACCGCCGATCAGCGTCGTGTCGTCCTTGCCGATCTCGGCCCGCTTGGCGCGCCCGAGGTCGGCAAGCGTCGCCTTGGCCAGCGGCAGCCCGACCTCGTCGCTGATCACGTTGCCGCCGGTGAGCACGGCGATGTCCTGCAGCATCGCCTTGCGCCGGTCGCCGAAGCCTGGCGCCTTTACGGCGCAGGTCTTGAGCGTGCCGCGGATCGTGTTGATGACCAGCGCAGCCAGCGCGTCGCTGTCGATCTCTTCGGCGATCACGAGCAGCGGCTGACCGCCCTTGACCACCTCCTCGAGCAGCGGCAGCAGCTCTTTCAGCGAAGACAGGCGCTTGTCGCAGAGCAGGATCGCCACGTCTTCGAGTACCGAGGACTGGCGTTCCGCGTTGTTGATGAAGTACGGCGACAGGAAACCGCGATCGAACTGCAGCCCCTCGACTGTTTCGAGCTCGCTGACCAGCCCCGAGCCGTCCTCGATCGAGATTGCACCTTCGCGCCCGACCTTGTCGATCGCGCGCGCGAGCAACTCGCCGATCGAGCGGTCGTTGTTGGCCGAGATCGCCGCCACGTGGGCGATCTCCTGCGAGGTGGTGCAGGGCCGGGCGATGGCCTTGATCTCGGCGACCACCGACTCGACGGCGCGCTCGATGCCGCGCTTCAGGTCCATCGGATTCATGCCGCCGGCCAGGTAGCGCTGGCCTTCGCGGATCATCGCGTGCGCGAGCACGGTGGCCGTGGTCGTGCCGTCGCCCGCCATCTCGCTGGTGCGCGCTGCGACCTCGCGCAGCAGCTGCGCGCCCATGTTCTCGAAGGCGTCCTCGAGCTCGACCGCCTTGGCCACGAGCACGCCGGAGTTGACGATTTGCGGAGGCCCGAAATCGCGTTCGAGGATGACGGTGCGCCCGCGCGGGCCGAGCGTGACCTTGACCGCCTCGGCCAGGGCGTCGACACCGCGACGGATCTTGTCGCGCGCGGCCTCGTGGAAGAGGAGTTGCTTGGCTGCCATGATTTCCACCTCCGTTGCACACCGGTGTCATGCTGGCGTCGGAAGGCGGCGCATCGATTGAGCATGCGCAACGCCTGCGCAGGCCCGGCCCGACTGCGCGAACCGGCCCCCACCGCCGGACCGTCCCGGGAGGGCATGCGGCGACCGCGAGTCGCGGCCGCCCGGCCAACCCGGCCAAGTCCGCGCGAGCGGACTTGGAACCACGACGCCCGACACCCTCGAAGGCCCCTGAACGGGCGGGGCCGCAGGCCCGGAGCCGTCGGCCTCAGAACGCGTAGGTGAGCTGCCCGGCGAGGATGAACGTGCTGTTGTTGTAGTTGCCGTTGACGAGCCCGTTCTGCTCCTTGGTGGGCGGGCGCCCGCCGGCGCTCGAGCCGATGTCGTCGATGCTGGCGCCACGAACCCAGATGTAGACGGCGCCGAAGTCGAGCCAGAGCTTCGGGTTGAACTTGTACTGCGCGCCGAGCGCGAGCCAGGTCTTGTCGGCATCGGGCAGGCGCACGGTGCGGTACTCGGTCTGCACCGGCGACTGGTCGTAGGCCAGGCCACCGCGGAACAGCCATTGCTCGTCGTAGCGGTAGTTCGCGCCGACGGAGAAGCGCCACGCGTCCTTGAAGTTCAGCGCTGTGCTTTGCAGTTCGGTACCGGCGCCGGTACCGTCGGAGCGCACGAAGGTCAAGTCCTGGATCGAACCCCAACCGGTGTACTGAAGGTCGGCCATCACGTCCCAATTCGGGTTGAGGGTGCCGAAGTACGAGACGTTGATAATCTCGGGCAGTTTGACCTGTGACGTGATGCCCGAGTTCTTGAGCTGGTCATTGACCAACGCGGCCAGCGCGGCGGCTGCCGGCGCCAGTGCCGGCGGCAGCGTAGGCAGCGCCGGGTTCGTAAATTCCACATTGCCCGATAGCGTGTAATTGATTGCCGAACGGTATTGCGCGCCGATGCGGTTGGCCTTGTCGATATCGACCAGGATGCCGAGATTCCAGCCCCAGGCGTAATCGCTGCCGGTGACCTTGGCGCCGCTTTCGAGACCCGGCGTGGTCTTCTGGATTGCCCCGGCAGTCCCCGGGGGGACCATGCCAGCCTTCTCCGCGGCAGCCGCAGCACCCAGCAGGTAGTAGGAGTAGTTCGCGTTGCTGGTGAACGTGCCCTCGATCTTCTGGTAGTTGGCTCCGGCGCCGATCGCGATGCTGTCGGTCATCTTCCAGGAGACGGCCGGATTGAGGTTGTACGTCTTGATCTCGGACTTGATGCCCTGGAAGCGGCCGATCCAGCTGCTGTCGTATTCGGAGACCAGGCCGAACGGTGCGTTGACCCCGAGCCCGAGCGTCCAGCGGGGGTCGATCGGATAGGTGAGGTACATGTTCGGCACGAACGCAAGGTTGCCGGCGTTGCCGCCCTCGTCGCCGAGCGGTTGCTGCGCCGCCGCCTGCGAGGCGGAGTTGCTGAACTTCATCGATGGCGAGATCAGGCTGAGCGCGCCGGCGACCTGGCCGCTTCCGAGGCGTGCCATCCCGGCCGCGTTGCTCCAGACGGTCGACGCGTCCTCGGCCGCCGCGGCGCCGCCGGCGAAGGCATTGCCGAGCCCGCTGCCGGAATTCTCCTGGATGGCGAAACCACCGCCGAGTGCGGGAGCCGCGACGAGCGCGGAAGTCAGCGTGACGATCGCCGCAGCGATCCTGTTCAGGGCGATGGGGGCGGACATGGTGGAACTCTCCTTTGCGTGTGTGGCCCCGGCCCGGAGCCGGGTTCAAGGTGGATCACTTCCGCAAAGGAAGGTACTTGCGCGGCCCGTGGCCCGCGTTGATCGAAATCACCAACGGCGCATGGCGTCGTAGCGCCCTCCCGGGCGCGGCCTGCATGGTCTGCAATTGCGCAGGCGGCTCGCGGCGGGGTCAGCCGTGCAGGACCTTCACGACGCCGTACAGCAGGGCCGCGCTCAGCGCGATGACGACTCCGATGACGGCAAGCAACGGGCCCAGGCGGGCGCGTTGACTTCGCTTTGCGCGGCGCTTCGTGTCACCGGCTTGCGACGCTCGAAACTCGACGTCGCGTAGCCGCTTTCCGCGTGGTTGCTCTGCTTCTCGTCGCGGGAGTTGGTGTTCCACTTGTAGTCGTCGCGTGCCATGCGGTGGATTCTGCGTCACGCAAGGCTGGCTCCGCAACACGCGTGTCAGGGGGGCGGTGGCCGGCCCGGCGCGCAGGTGGATGCAGCGCTTTACATATCTTTGCGCCCGGGCAACCGCGGATTCATGGCTGCGCACGACGATGCCGATGTGGCCGATCGGGCCCGTCTCGCAAGGAGTCAAGGATGTCTGCAACAACGCATATGAACACGGAAATGAAGAGCTTCGGGCGCTTTCTGGCCGTCGCCGTGCTGGCGGTCGCCGCCAGCGCCGCCATTCCCGCCTGGGCACAGGGTTCTCCTGGCGGCCCCGGCTTCGGCGGCCCCGCGATGATGGGGGGACCGGGCGGGCACCACATGGACGGACCCGGCTTCGGCGGTCATGGCAGGGGTGGCTTCGGAATGCCGTTCGGCAGCCCCGAACGCGTCGGCCGCATGGTCGACCACATGCTCGACGGCCTGAAGGCCACCGACGCGCAGCGAACCCAGATCAAGCAGATCGCCCAGGCGGCCGCGGCCGACATGACCGCGCAGCGCGAGGCCGGCCGCGCGCTGCGCCAGAAGGGGCTGCAGATCCTCGCCGCGCCGACGGTCGACGCCGCTGCCGCCGAATCGCTGCGCCAGCAGGCCCTCGCGCAGCACGACCAGGCGAGCAAGCGCATGCTGCAGGCAATGCTCGACATCGCCAAGGTGCTCACCCCCGAGCAGCGTGTCACGCTCGGCGAGCGCTTGAAGCAGCGCTCCGAGATGATGCAGGAGCGCATGCAGCGGATGCAGCGAGGCCCCGCGCAGAAGGGCTGATCGCGTCTTTCGTGCCGCTATGCTCGCGGCAGTCGCGCGCTGGTCGACCACTTGCGTCCGAGGCGCGCGACAGCTTCAATCCAAACCCTGCATGACCGCACACCTGCTGCTGATCGACGACGACGCGCGCCTGGCGGACATGGTGGGCGACTACCTGCGCGCCGCCGGCTTCGAGGTCGACACGGCGCCATCGCTCGCTAGCGGGCGTGCACGGCTCGCCGCCCAGACCTATGACGCGCTGCTGCTCGACCTGATGCTTCCCGACGGCGACGGGCTCGACCTGTGCCGCGAATTGCGCGCCAGCGCGGCGACGCGCCAGTTGCCGCTGCTGATGCTGACAGCGCGCGGCGAGCCGACCGACCGCGTCGTCGGTCTCGAGATCGGCGCCGACGACTACCTGTCAAAACCCTTCGAGCCGCGCGAACTGCTGGCCCGTATCAAGGCGCTACTGCGGCGCGCCCAGCCGGCGCCGGCGGCGAGTGAGGTGCTGCGCTTCGGGCAGCTCGAGGTCGACCTCGGCGAACGCTGCGCACGCGTGGCCGGACGCCCCTGCGAGCTGACCGGGTACCAGTTCGACCTGCTCGTCGTGCTGGCCCAGAGGCCGGGGCGCGTGCTCTCGCGCGACCAGATCATGGACGCGCTCAAGGGTCATCCGACGGAGGCGTTCGACCGCTCGATCGACGTGCACATCTCGCGCATCCGCGCTGCGATCGAAAACGACCCGAAGACTCCCCGGCGCGTGCTCACGGTGCGCGGCGCCGGCTACCTCTTCGCGAGGAAGCAAGACGGGGACGCGTCAGGCTGAGTCATGAAGACGCTCTACCTGCGCATCTACGTGACCGTGGTGGCGGTGCTGCTCGTGTTCGCGCTGGTGTCGGGCTGGGTGTTCCAGCACAACATCGATCGCGCGCGCGCCGAGGGCCGCGAGGCTTGGCGCGAGCGCCTCGGTGCCTGGGCCGAACTGGCGCAGAGCCAGCTGCCCGACGCGAGTGCGCCGCGCGCCGAACAGCGCGAAGCGCTGCTCGCGCTGGCCACGAGCATGCACCTGCCGCTCGCGCTCGACAGTGCCGGCGGCGAGCGCATCGCGGCGTCGGAGATGTTCGCCTTCCACGAGAGCGCGGTACGCGAAGGGCGCGGCCCCGAACGGCGCATCGTCTCGCTGCCGCTGGCCGACGGGCGGACGCTGTGGCTGCTGCGGCCGGGCGGCATGATGGGGCTGGGCGGGCCGATGCGGCCACGCGCCCAGCTTCGCGACGATTTCGGCTTGCCGATGGCGCCACCCTCCGCGTGGGGCTGGTTCGGCGTGCCCGGCGCCGGCATCGTCGTGACTTTGGCGGTGCTGTTCGGCGCGATTTCGATCGGCGCGTACCCCGTGGTGCGCCGCCTGACGCGCCGGCTCGAATCTCTGAAGCAAGGGGTCGAGGCGTTCGGCGCAGGCGCACTGGATCGGCGTGTGGCCGAGGACGGCGGCGACGAGGTGGCCGCGGTCGGCGCGAGCTTCAACCGCGCCGCGGCACGCGTCGAGGCGCTGCTGCGATCGCAGCAGTCGCTGCTGGCCAACGCGAGCCACGAGCTGCGCTCGCCGCTGGCGCGCCTGAAGATGGCGCTGGCGCTGCTGGAAGACGCGCCGGCCGCGCAGCGCGAGCGGCTCAGGCGCGAGATCGACACCAACATCACCGAGCTCGATGCGCTGGTCGAAGAGGTGCTGCTCGCGAGCCGGCTCGACGATGCAGCGCAGGCGCTGGCGGCGCATGAGCGCATCGACCTGCTGGGCCTTGCCACCGAGGAGGCGGCGCGCTTCGAGATCGCGGCGAGCGGCGATTCCGCCGCCGTCAGCGGTGACGAGCGGCTGCTGCGCCGCGCGCTGCGCAACCTGCTGGAGAACGCGCGCCGCTACGGCGGCGGCGAGGTGAGCCTCAGCACGCAGCTGCGCGACGGGCAGGCACAGCTGCGTGTGTGCGACCGCGGCCCGGGCGTTCCCGAGGCGGCGCGCGAAAGGATCTTCGAGCCGTTCTATCGACTGCCCGGCCACGCCGAGCAGGCCGGTGGCGTGGGCCTCGGGCTGAGCCTCGTGAAGCAGATCGCCGAGCGTCACGGCGGCAGCGTCCGCTGCGAGGCGCGCGAGGGTGGCGGCAGCTGCTTCGTGTTGAGCCTGCCGAGCGCCTGAGCTCGAGGACGAGCGCGATCGCGCAGGACTTCGGGTCTGCGGGCCTTCGCAATTCGAGCGATGCGCGCCACGGACAGCGTGCCGCTCGTCGCCGGCGCCTGCCGTTGCCGTTGCCGAAGTCATCCGCAGCCCTTTGCACAGAGGGGTGAACTTTCCCATCGGTTCCGGCGATGTTTCTTGGGGCGTGCACGGCATGTTGCAGACGATGGGCTGCAAACCATCGAAGCACGTAATAGCATTGCGGCTTCGGATGGCATCGGAAGGAAATGCATGAAGCGCGATGAAGGCATTGGCTGGCTCGCAGCGTCGCTTGCCGGCACGTTTCTGCTGGCCTCGGCCGCAGCGGCACAACAGATCACCGGGGTACCCGGCTCGCCCAGCGCCACGACGACGATCAGCGGCGAGCAGCTCCCGCCACCGCTGCAGAAGTTCGGCGGCAAGATGGAGCGCAACGCCGCGCAGTCCAAGCCGTACTGGCCGGCTCGCGTCGTGCCGCCCAAGGGCGCGCCCAACGTGCTGCTGATCATCACCGACGACGTCGGCTACGGTGCGCCCAGCACCTTCGGCGGCGTGATCCCGACGCCCGCGCTCGACCGCATCGCCAACAACGGCCTGCGCTACACCAACTTCAATTCGACGGCGCTGTGCTCGCCGACGCGCGCGGCGCTGATCACTGGGCGAAACCACCACTCGGCCGGCTTCGGCGTGATCTCCGAGCAGGCGACGGGCTACCCCGGCTACGACTCGGTCCTGACCCGCGACAAGGCGACGATCGGCACGATCCTCAAGGGCCACGGCTACAGCACCTCGTGGTTCGGCAAGAACCACAACACACCGGGCTTCCAGTCGAGCGAGATCGGTCCGTTCGACCTCTGGCCGACCGGTATGGGCTTCGAGTATTTCTACGGCTTCATGGGCGGCGACACCAACCAGTGGCAACCGGCCAACCTGGCCCGCAACACTACCTACATCTACCCGTTCCTGGACAACCCGGGCTTCAACCTGACGACCGCGATGGCCGACGAAGCCATCGCCTACATGAGGCGTGTCGACACACTGTCGCCGGAGCAGCCGTTCCTCGTCTACTACGCGCCCGGCGGTACGCACGCGCCGCACCACCCGACGCCGGAATGGATCAAGAAGGCGAGCGACCTCCACCTGTTCGACAAGGGCTGGAACGCACTGCGTGAGCAGATCTTCGCCAACCAGAAGAAGCTCGGCGTGATCCCGCAGAGCGCGAAGATGACGCCCTGGCCGGACGACCTGCTCAAGCGCTGGGAGGCGCTGTCCGACGACGAGAAGAAGATGTTCCTGCGCCAGGTCGACGTCTACGCCGCGTACCTGATGTACACGGACAACGAGATCGGCCGCGTGATCCAGGCCGTCGCGGACATGGGCAGGCTCGACAACACGCTGATCATCTACATCAGCGGCGACAACGGTTCTAGCGCCGAAGGCACGCTGAACGGCACACCGAACGAGGTCGCGATGTTCAACGGCGTCGAGGTGCCGGTCGCCGACCAGCTCAAGGTCTTCTACGACGTCTGGGGCACCGACAAGACCTACAACCACATGGCGGTGCCCTGGAGCTGGGCATTCGACACGCCGTTCTCGTGGACCAAGCAGGTCGCCTCGCACTTCGGCGGTGTGCGCCAGGGCACGGCGATCTCGTGGCCGAAGGTGATCACCGACAAGGGCGGTATCCGCCACCAGTTCCACCACGTCATCGACATCGTTCCGACGATCCTCGAGGCGGCCCGCATCAAGGCGCCGAAGACGGTCGACGGCATCGCGCAGAGCCCGATCGAGGGCGTGAGCATGGCCTACACCTTCGACAAGGCGAACGCGAATGCGGCCTCGAAGCACAAGACGCAGTACTTCGAGATGATGGCCGACCGCGCGCTGTACAGCGACGGCTGGATCGCCAGTACCAAGGTCATCCGCCCGCCGTGGGTGACATTCGGGCCCGCCAACCAGGACCCGGCCAGCATGGAGTGGGAGCTGTACGACCTCTCGAAGGACTGGACGCAGTCCGACAACGTCGCGGCCACGAACCCGGCGAAGTTGAAGCAGATGCAGGACATGTTCTGGGTCGAGGCGAAGAAGTACAACGTGCTGCCGCTCGACGCGACGGTGGCGACCCGGCTGGTGACGCCGCGCCCGAGCATCACGGCCGGGCGCAACGTGTTCACCTTTGCGGGCGAGTTCACCGGCACGCCGAACGGCGTGGCGCCGAGCATCCTCAACGCGTCGTACAACTTCAAGGCCGAGGTGCAGGTGCCGCAGGGCGGCGCCGAAGGGATGATCGTCACGCAAGGCGGACGCTTCGGCGGCTACGGCTTCTACGTGCTCAAGGGCAAGCCGGTGTTCCTGTGGAACATGGTTGGCCTGAAGCGCATCCGCTGGGACGGAGCCGAGGTGCTCACCCCTGGCAAGCACACGCTGGAGTTCGACTTCAAGTACGACGGCCTCGGCATGGGCACGCTCGCCTTCAATAGCCTGAGCGGCATCGGCCGCAGCGGCACGGGCGTGCTCAAGATCGACGGAAAGGACGTCGCGAACCAGAAGATGGAGCAAACGATTCCGCTGATCCTGCAGTGGGACGAGAACTTCGACGTAGGCGCCGACACCGGCACGCCGGTGAACGACGCCGACTACCAGGTGCCGTTCAAGTTCACCGGCAAGCTCGACAGGCTCACACTGACGATCGACCGGCCCAAGCTCTCGCCGGAAGACGAGAAGAAGCTGATGCAGGCGATGCGGAACAACAAGGCCAGCGAGTAGGCATCGACTGCGGGTTCGTCCGTAGGCATGGGCAGGCCCGGACTGGCTGTCGTCATTGCAGCCGCGGAGGCAGCATGACCGGCAAGCCGTTCGATGTGGTGATCCTGGGCGCGACAGGCTTCACCGGGCGCCAAGCGGTGCGGGCGATGCGTCGCCAGGGCGAGGGCCTGCGCTGGGCCATTGCGGGGCGCAATGCGCCGGCGATGCAGGTCATCATCGGTGCCGGCACGAAGAGCGCTGCGGGCAAGCCGGGCGTGCTGCTCGCCGACACCACCGACGCCGAATCGCTGCACACGCTGGCATCGCAGACGCGTGTGCTGCTGAACATGGCCGGGCCCTACGCGCTGACCGGCGAAGCGGTCGTGCAGGCCTGCATCGCGAACGGTACGCATTGCCTCGACCTGACCGGCGAGACCTTCTGGGTGCGCCAGTTGATCGAGCGCCACCATCGCGCGGCGCAGCAGGCCGGCGTGAAGATCATCCCGAGTTGCGGCTACGAGGTGCTGCCGTTCGACCTGGCCACGCTGTGGATCGCCGACGCGCTGCGCCAGCGCCACGGCCAGGCGTGCCGCGACGTCAAGCTCGTCGTCAGCTTCACTGGAAAGCGCATGACGAGCCTCGCCGATGCGGCCAGCGGCGGCACGGTGGCCTCGATGCGCATGCTGCTCGAGCTCGACAAGACCGACTGCGTGCGCAACATGGCCTGCCTGCTTCCCGAGGCTCGTGACGATGCGCAGGCGGTGGCGCGGCGCAGCGCGATCGCCTGGGTCCCGCAGTACGACGCCGACCTGAAGTGCGTCACCGCGCCCACCGTGCCGGCGCCGTTCATCAATCCGCCGATGGTGCTGCGCAGCTGGGCGCTGATAGCCGACGAGACGCTGTTCACGTCCGACTTCCGCTATCACGAGGGCACGCACATGGGCAGCCTGACAAGCGTGCCGGGCTTCCTGCCGGCCGCCGCTAGCGCTGCCGCTGCAGTTCGCCGCGGCGGCGTCGCTGAGCGCGCCGCTGGCCGGGCTGGGCGCGACGGTGTCGGGACCGTTGCAGTTCCAGCGCAATGCGCTGCGCAAGCTGATCGAGCGCTTTGCGCCAAAGCCCGGCGAAGGGCCGAGCGAGGCGGCGCTGGACGGAATCGGCTATGCGTTCGACATCTTCGCCACGGGTGCCGACGGCCCGCGCGTGCAGGGGCGGATGGAGGCCGACGGCCACCCCGGCTATCGCTCGACGCCCGAGATGGCGGTGGCCATGGCCAAGGGCCTGGCGCTGGGCACGCTGGGGCGCACGCCGCATTGCGGCATCGTCACGCCGGCGAGCGGGCTCGGGCTGGAAGCGGTCGAGGCGCTGCGGCCGGCGGGCGTGCGCTTCAGCCTGCGGTAGCGGCGAGCAGGCTGCCCTCCTCTCGCCGTTCTTCGCGGCGCTTGGTGTTCAGCACCCAGCCGAGCAGCCCGCACAGCGCCAGCGCCGCCAGCGTGATGCCGGTGGTGCAAGCGGCCCAGAAGCCCGGCGCGCCCTGCAGCGCGAGCGGCGCAAGGCCGGTCGTGTGGAAGGCGAGCGCAAAGCCACCGCCCGAGCCCGATGCCCCACAGCGACGCCGCGTAGATCAGCATCGGCGCCACGGTCAGATGGTAGGCGCGCAGGACGAACGCGGCCAGGATCTGCGCCGCGTCGGCAATGTGGAACAGCGTCACCCAGGCCAGCAGCGGCAGGGCGGCGGCGATGATCGCCGCGTCGTGCGTGTAGGCGCGCAGCAGGCTCGTGCGTAGCAGGTAGGCGCCGGCACCGACCAGCGTGGCGATGACCAGGCCGAGCTCCACGCCGTGCCAGGAGACCTCCGCGCGTCGCGCAGGTCGTTGGCGCCCAGGCGCTGCGCGACCAGCGTGCATGCGGCGTTGCCGAGCGAGAGCGGCATCATGAACATCAGCGACACCAGGTTCACCGCGATCTGGTGCCCGGCGACCGGCGTGGCGCCGAGGCGGGAGATGAAGAGGGCCATGAACGTGAAGCCGGTGATCTCGAGCGCGATCGACAGGCCCATCGGCACGCCGAGCTTCAGCAGCGCGCGTTGTGCCGCCGCCTGCGGCCGGCGCAGGCCCGGGCGGTGCAGGCCGAACGGCACGTAGAACGCGTCGCGCCGCAGCAGCGCCCGCGCGGCGAGCCACTGGCACCACATCACGATCGCGGTGGCGATGCCGCAGCCGGCCACACCGAGCGACGGCACGCGCAGCTCGCCCAACTGCGTCGACACGTCAGCCCGTAGACCAGCAGCGCGCTCAACGGCACCTTCAGCGCGAGCCCGCCGAGCTGCAACGCCATCACCGCCTTGGGCCGCGACACCGCGGTGTTGAAGCCGCGAAAGGCGGTGAACAGCAGGGCCGGCGGCAGCGCGAAGGCGAGCGCGACCGAGGTAGACGCGGACCTTGTCGGCGACATCGGCCTCGGCCCGCGCAACGTCGAGGAACGGCTGCGGAAAGACGAGCAGCGCACAGCCCAGCACCGACAGCGCGAGCGCCAGCCACAGCGCCTGGCCGAACTGCTGCCCGGCCTCGACGAGTCGCCCGCGCGCCGAACAGCTTGCCGGCGATCGGGCCCACCGCCAGCACGACGCCCATCAGGCCGACGAACACGCTGATGTACGCCGCGCCGATCCGACCGCGAGCGCCGCCAGGTCGAGCGCGCTGTAGCGCGCGACGAGCACGGTGTCGACGGTGGCGAAGCCGAGCACCGCGAGCTGCCCGACGAACACCGGCCAGGCCAGCGGCGCGATGCGGCGCGCGTCGTCGGCAAACGACATGCGCGGGTTGCGGTGCAGCGTGGCGGTGCCCTGGGCATGGCCGCGTGCAGCCGCTGCGCTCGGCGGCGTGCGGGTGCGGCAGCGCGCCGTGCGGCGCGGACGGCGTCGAGGGCGTGATCGACGCCGCTCGCCTCGAGCGCGCGCTCGGCATAGCGGTTGAAGCGCCAGGCCGTGCCTTCCATCGTGATGCGGCGCCAGGTGCGGCGCTTCTCTGCCGGCGTCATCGCCGGCCAGTGCTGCACCTCGTCGAACGTGCGGCCGCAGCCCTTGCAGACGTCGTCACCCTGGCTCGTCGAACAGATCGCGATGCAGGGTGCGTCGGGCGTGCTGGCGTACCAGGCGAGCCAGGCGTCGAGGGCGAGCCGCGGGCATCGCGGCCTCGTCGCATTCGCTCTCACGGCGGATAGACCATCAGCGCGTAGACCTCGGCCAGCGCGCGCACTTCGGCGCAGGCGGTGACGCCGTCCGGCGAAGGCCTGCGTTCGCGCCACCAGTTGATGGCCGATTCGATGTCGGTGATGTGCAGGGCGGCCATGGCAAGTCGGGAAGGCGATTCGAAGGATAGCGCCGCCCGCGTCCCGAATGTGTTCCACTGTCCCGGCGGGAGGACACTCCCACCTCACCCAGGAGACACGTCATGACACTCTGCCCCATCGCGATCGCAGTCGGCTGCAAGAAATGCCCGGCCTTCGGCATCTGCCCGCTGAAGGGCGTCCTCGGCGATCAGGGCGAGAGCCAGGCGCCCACGGCCAAGCCGGCCGGCGACAAGCCGAAGGCAGCCTCGCGACCCAAGAAGTAGCCTGCCCCGCAAGCACTGCTCGAACCGTGGCGGCTCGATCCGATGCATGTGGTTCCGGCCCGCCGCTTCGCGGCTTCACCTGGCTGCGCCAGATGAGCCTGCACCGCAAGCACTGATCGAACCGCAGCGGCTCGATCAGTGCTTGTCCGCCTCCGAGGTGAACGCGTCGGCGTAGAACTCGTCGGTCGGCAGGCGGCACTGTGCGACGAAGTCGCGCCGTGCCGAGTCCACCATGACCGGCGCGCCGCAGGCATAGACCTGATGGCCCGAGAGGTCGGGCAGGTCGGCCATCACGACCTGGTGGACGAGCCCCGTGCGGCCGGTCCAATCGTCTTCGGGCCGCGGCTCCGATAGCACAGGCACGTAGCGTAGATTCGGCAGCCGCGCGGCGGACTGCTCGGCCCATTCTTGCAGGTAGAGATCGGCACGGGTGCGGCAGCCCCAGTACAGCGCGCAAGGGCGCTGGCTGGCGGTGAACTCGAGTTGCTCGATGATCGCCTTGATCGGCGCGAAGCCCGTGCCCGATGCGAGCAGCACGATCGGCTTGTTCGACTCTTCGCGCAGGAAGAAGCTGCCGAACGGCCCTTCGAGGCGCAGGATTTCCTTCGCTTTCATCGCGCCGAACACATGGTCGGTGAACTTGCCTCCGGGCACGTGGCGAATGTGCAGTTCGATGTCGGGCGAGGTGATCAGGGTGTGCGGCGCGTTGGCCATCGAGTAGCTGCGCCGGCTGCCATCGCGCAGGATGAACTCGACGTACTGGCCGGCGCGGTAGCGGAACACCTCGTTGGCCGGCAACTGCAGGCGGACGATCGCCACATCGGGCGTAGGCCGTTCGATGCTCGTCACGCGGCTGGGCATCTTGCGTGGCGGGAAGTCGCCCGCGCCGACCACGGTGCGCGCCTCGATCACGAGGTCGGTCTGCGGCGCGGCGCAGCACGGGAGGATGTAGCCCGCGGCCTCTTCCTCGACGCCGAGCGCCTTGGGCTGGTGCGCGCCGTGTATCACGCGCCCCGCGAGCAAGCGGCACTTGCACGACCCGCAGGCGCCGTCCTTGCATCCGTAGGGCAGGCCCACACCCGCGCTGATCGCGGCCTGCAGTACGGTTTCGTCGCGCTCGACCCGGATGCTGCGCCCGCTGGGCTGCAGGGTCACGGTAAGAGTCATGGGTTTCCTGGCAATGGCATAAGCTCGCGTGATGCACGATTCTGCCTGCTGCCTGACGAGCGGCTGCCGATGAGCCCGTCGATCGTTCGGAGCCTTCGTCGCCCGCGATTGCTGATCGTTGGTTGCGGCGATATCGGCATGCGGGTGGCACGGTTGCTGCGCGGGCGCTTCCGCGCTGCTGGCGCTGACCTCGAGTGCGTCCCGCCGCGAAGAGCTTCGCGCGGCTGGGCGTGGTGCCGCTGGTCGGCAACCTGGACGATCCTGCGACGCTGGCGCGCTCGCCGGCCTCGCCGACGCGGTGCTGCACCTGGCGCCGCCGGCCGGCTCTGGCGCCACTGATAAGCGCACCGCGCACCTGCTGCAGGGCGCTGGCGCGCCACGCCCACGTGCGCCGCTTGGTCTATGCCAGCACCAGCGGCGTCTACGGCGACGCCGGGGGGGCGAGCGATTCGACGAGACGCGAGCCGTGCGCGCCCGCCACCGAGCGTGCACAGCGCCGGGTCGACGCCGAGCGAGCGCGTGCGCTGGTTCGGCCGAGCGTCGGCGCCCGCGTGACGGTGTTGCGCGTTCCGGGCATCTACGCTGCAGACCGCCCCGGGGGTCATCCGCGCGAGCGCCTGGCGCGCGGCACGCCAGTGCTGGCGGCCGAGGACGACGCGTACACCAGCCACATCCACGCCGACGACCTGGCGCGCGCCTGCGTCGCGGCGCTGCTCCGCGGGCTGCCGCAGCGCGTGCTGCACGTCTGCGACGACACCGAGATGAAGATGAGCGACTGCTTCGACCTGGCGGCCGATCTGTGCGGCCTGCCGCGACCGGCGCGGATCACGCGTGCCGAGGCTGAAGAGACTCTGTCGCCGCTGCTTGCTGTCGTTCATGAGCGAGTCACGCCGGCTCGACAACCGCCGCATGAAGCGCGAACTGCGGCTGCGCGCTGCGCTACCCGACAGTGCGTGAAGGGCTCGTCGGCTGAGCGTCACCGGCGCCCGAACGGCGACTGGCCTCGCCAGTAGCGGATCATCAGGTAGCCGCCGAGCATGCCGCCGAGGTGCGCGAAGTGGGCCACGCCCGACTGCGTGCCCGTCACACCGAGCACCAGTTCCAGCCCGCCGTAGACCGCGACGAAGGTCTTGGCCTTCATCGGGATTGGCGGGAAAAGCGGCATGATCGTGCGGTTCGGAAACATCATCCCGAATGCCAGCAAGAGGCCGAACAGCCCGCCCGACGCACCGACGGTCGGGTAGGGCGATCCGAGCAGCATGTTCACGAGCAGTTGCATTCCCGCGGCGGCAAGCACGCTCGCGGCGTAGAACTGCAGGAAGCGTTTCTGGCCCCAGACGCGCTCGAGCTCCGCGCCGAACATCCACAGCCCGAGCATGTTGAAGAACAGATGCATCATGCTGCCGTGCAGGAACGAATAGCTGGCCACCTGCCACGGCATGAAGCCACCGCCGAGCGGCCACAACGCGAACCACTGACTCAGCCGGCTGCGGACGGCCCTGACCACCGCGTGGTGGTGGCCGGCATGGCCAACACGATCGGACTGGGACACGAACTGCTCAACAGCGTCGACGACATCCGCGACTGGTACCGGCGATCGATGTTTGCCGACCTGATCCTGATGCCTGCCACCGCGGAGGCCGCGGCCGAGTTCGGTTTGCAGGCCAAGGAGCGACCCGAACTCCAGATCGGGCAGGTGGCTGGCGTCGCGGCGGTCCAGACGGTCCGTTGTGACCGTGCGCGCCAACGACCGTCCGGCGCTGCTGATCGCCGCGGCTTCGCGGCGGACGACGAAGCGCCTGGCGGCTGAGCGGCGCGGCGTGGCCCGCGGTGCGGCGCAACTCGCCCAGGGCCAGGTCGTGATCGGCGGGATGCTGGCCAAGCTCTGTGACACGGGCGTGGGCCGAACCGTCCGCGTGGAATACGGGGGACGCGTCCGGGACTTGACGGTCGCCGCGGTGGTGATGGACTATCATTACGGCGGCCTGTCGCTGTACATCGAGCGCGAGCATGCCCGCCGCGAATTGGGCGTCGACGGAGTCAACGCGTTTCTGGTGTCGCTCCAGGCCGGCCAAGGGTCCGCTGCCTTGCCGGCCGTGCGCGACCTGGGCCGCGGTGGCAGCTGGGCGTCCATTCCTTCGACGAACTGCGCGGCTGGCTGGACGGTCTGATGAACGGCGTCGTGGCCGCGTTTTGGGCCGTGCTCGGCCTGGGACTGGTCGTGGCCTCGTTCGGCATCTTCAACACGATCACGATGAACGTGTTGGAACAGACGCGGGAAATCGGCCTGCTGCGGATCGTGGGCATGACCCGGGGGCAGGTCTTGAGGACCGTCATCTCCCAGGGCCTGATCCTGGCGTTCTGGGCATCCTGTTGGGCACGGCGGCGGGACTGGTCACGGCCTACCTGATGCACCTGTGCAAAGGCCCGGTCTTGGGCGGGTACTCGGCCTTCTTTTGGCGTCCCGCGCTGATCGTCTGGGCCGACGTGGCGCGCTGGTCTTGGTGGTCGCCGCGAGTTACTGGCCCGCCCGCAAAGCCGCCCGGCTGGATGCCCTGGCGAGCATCCAGGAGGAATAGGCAAGGTGCGCAACGGGCCTTGTCAGGGCCGCGCCGGCCCGGGAAAATGAGAGCAATTGGCCGATCACTTCCCTGTCGGGCGGTCCCCGACGAACTTCCCTGGAGAGACGAAGAAAGCTCATGATCCAATCCGCCCCCTTCCGTCCGCCGGCCGGCGCTGTCCTGGCTGTTGGCTTCTGCCTGGCGTCGGTGTCCGCCTTCGGACAGACGGCCCCGGCCGGGCCGCCGTTCGCCGAAGAGTTGCCGGCCACAACCGCCGCCTGCGTCTGGTCGGATGATGTTCAGGAACTGACGGCCCGCTGGCAGAAGACGCCTTTCTATGAGCTGTACACGGCGGAAGCCATGCGCCCGTTTTGGGATGACGTCCGCCGAAAACGCGGCGGATTGCTGCCGACGGAACAGCTGGGGCTGTCCTGGGATGACCTCGTGGCAGTCGCGGCGGGCAGCTGGGTGATGGCCTACGATGCCGCAGCCGAATCGCCGGGTACGCTGCTGCTGGTAGATGTCGCAGGACGGGAGGCCGCCGCGGCCTCCGCCTTGGTCCGGGTGCAGCAGCGCTGGCAGGAGCAAGGCTTTACCGCGGAGGCCGTGCAGTATCCCTGGGGCCGAGCATCGTCGGGAGGAGGGGGGCGCAAGCCGGCTGGCCTTCGTTCACGGCAACCGCTTGTGCTTGACGGACCAACTGCGGCTGGTCAAGCACGTGATCGCCGTGCGCGGCGGCCGGGGCGGACCATCGCTGGCGACGGCGGAAACCATCGCGGCGATCCGCGGTCCGGCGGCACCGGCGCCTCGCGGTTCGCTGCAATTCCTGGTGGATCCCTGGCGGCTGGCGAACGCGGCGGCGCGTCCTCCTTCGCCGCGCAAGACCGCCCGGGATATCGCGTTTTTCGAGCGGCACGGCTTTTCCGCGATCCAGGCGGTGGCGGGCCACGTCGTCTTTCACGAGGGGGCCAACGAGGCGGAGTTCACGGTCCGCGTGCCGGTCCGGTTCCCCTTGGCGGATGCCGCGGCGATGCTCTCGTTCACGACCTCCTCGGATTTCACCGTCTCGCCGCTTGCGCCCGCGGACGCCGTCGGCGTGAGCTGTTTCCATTGGGACATCCGGCGCCCTTCCAGGCTTACGGCTTCGTCTATGACAACGTCTACGGCGAGGACTACGCCGGGGCCTTTGACGATCTGCTGAACAACCTGGCCGAAGACCCCGACGGGCCCCAGGTGGACCTGCGGACGGAACTGATCCACCTGCTGCGGTCCAAAGTGACCTGGGTCTATGACTACAAAGGCCCGCGGACCAAGGGCAACCCGGCCGGCCGGCGGGATCTGTGGATGGTCGAAGTGGCGGACCCGGCCAAGGCGGCTGCCGCATTGCAGAAGTTCTTCGCCGGAGATCCGGATGTGACGTCGTCTCAAGTCAACGGCGTGCAGATCTGGCATGCCCGGGCGCAGAGTCCCGTGGCTGGGCGGCGATCCGGAGAACCCGCTGGCCCTGTCTCTGGATGCCGCCGGCGTTCTGCAGGGGCACCTGGTCCTGGCCACCGACCGCCAGGCCCTGTTGAAACTGGCCGGCGAGGCTCCCGCCGAAGCCGCCGGGGGGTCCGCTCGTGGCAGGCCACCAGCGCCGAGCTGTGCATCGGGCATTCCTGGCGTAACATGGCCGAAGTCGCCCGGCATGTCCACGGACGACTGTCCACGAACCAGCCGCCGTCGCCGGGTTCGTGGGAAGAATGGTTGCTGTGGTTCCTGTTGTCGAGCGAAACGGGGAGCGGCCGGAAATGGGACGCAGACGGCAGTCGCTTGCCTGCGTTTTCCGCCATCCAGCACTTGTTTGGCGTGGAGTTGATCGAGGGCGGCGCGGACCCGCAGGGCTGGCGACTGCAAGGACGTCTCGACGCCTCCCGCTTCGCGTTGAGGGGCCCGGCAAACAAACGTCCGCCTGCTGCGGACGCGGAGTCCGAACATGAAACGAGCGGAGACCAACCGAATGCCGGGCTCGAGCGAGCCTGGCCGGGTGCCGGTGGCTGGGTTGGGCGTTCGTCTTCGCGTGGCTCGCCGCCCTGGCCGCTGTGCCGGCGGCTGAACCGGCGGCTGTACCGGCGGCTGCAACCGGCGGCACGGCAGGCGGCTGCCGACAGCTGGCGGAAGGTCGAGGACTGGCTGCGCGATGTCACGGCAGTCCGTGGATCTGGCCAACCTGCGGCGCGACGAAGTCTCGGGGCAATTGGCGGCTGCTGCGCCGAATTGGTTCTTGGTCCGGCAACTCGACGCGTCCTTCGCCGAAGCGGCCGGGCGACTGGATGACCCGCGGTTCGCTACGTTCCGCTATGACTGGGACCAGTGGCTGCGGCAATTGCCCCTGCCTTCCGTGGACTTGCTGGCGGCCGCCGCCAGGTCGGCGAGTTCCCAGGCGACGACGGTCTCCCGGGACACCGTGGAACCGCTGTGGCGGCAGTTTCGCGATGATTTGTCAAGTTTCGAGGACCGGCTGCGGCGGTTATCGAACGACCAAGGCTGGAACGCCTACCTGCAGCTGGCCAAGGTCCAGGACGCCGTCCGCGATCTCGAGGCACTCCGCACCCAGTGGGAGTCGATCGACGCGTTGCCGGAACGTTGGCGATTGGCCGCCCTGATGTGGCCGCAGGCCGAACTGCAGCAGGCCGCTCTATCTTTCGACCGTCTGGCCGGTCCGGCCCGCACCTTCGCCGACCCGAATTCTGTCGCCCAACGGCAGGCCCAGCTGGTGCGGCTGGCGGAGTTGCTGAGCGACCCCACCGCGTACCGGGATGGGCTGCCGCCGGCTGAAGTCGCCGCCATCTGCCATTGGCTTCGGCAGCGCGGTTCGGACCTCGGGTTGGTGGAGGCCGTCGAGCGGCGGTTCGTGCATCCCAACCTCGTGCTGCATTTTCCTCACGCCGCTCTGCCGGCCCGGCTGAACAGCGATGTGAACGAGAGCTTCCCCGTGGACGATGTGATCGCGGGCACGCGCGTCCGCGGCACTGGGCGGCTCGAAGGCCGGCTTTCCAGCCGGTTTGTGCCGCGCGTGGCCAAGGGGTCCTGGAACTCACGATGGAGGGCCGGACCTCGGCCTCGACCGTGGGTGCCAATCGCGGGGCGACCAGTCGCCAGCACCGGGGTCACTCAGCTGCGGGGGACCAAGCTCGTCTTGATCGACGTGGGCGGCATGCATCCCTGCCCGCCGACGTCGAGGCGGACACGGACATCGCCTACGATTCCATCGGCACGCGAACAACCGGTACGGGCGCGAGGTCCGCAGCCGCGTCTACGGAACTCGCAGCCAGGCCGAACGCGAGTCTGCCCGGAAGGCCGCCTCCTACGCCGGCTCGAAACTGGATGACGCCGTCGACCCGCTCGCCGCGGACCTCAACCGCCAGTGGCACCAGCGCGTCGTCGTGCCGTTGGCCTCGCGCAAAGCCTGGCCGCAAACCCACGAGGTCCGCAGCGACGCCTCCGGCCTGACCATTGCGCTCCTGCAAAGGCTTCCCGGCCAGTTCGGAGCCCCGCAGCCGCCGCCCGCCCACCGTCCACGGGATCGGCGCAGGTTCTGGTCCACGGCTCGTTTGCCGCCCAGATGGCCTCCCGGCTCGTGCAGGGCAAGACGCTGGCCGGAGACGAATTGCTGCCGCGAGGGCCGGCGTCTGGAACGTCCGCCGCGGACGCCGCCGTGACGCCGCGGTGGTCCGTGACGTTTGCCGCAGCCGATCCCGTCACCGTCGACTTCCGGGACGATGCCGTGCACATCACCGTGCGCCTGGCGGGCTTTCGGTCCGATGACCGCGACTACGCCGGGATGGAGATCTCCCTGCAGTACCGGCTGCAATTGCAGGGCCACCGGCTGGTCATGCTCCGCGACGGCGAGTTGCGGGTCTATCCCCTCGGCTTCGTCAGCGGACAGCAGCGGTTAAGCGGTCCGCAATTCGTCACCCGCAAGGTGTTGACGACCCGGCTGGAAGGCACGCTGCCCGCGGAGATGGGCCTGGACGAATTGCTCGGCCCGAGCGAACGCGAGTCCGGTCAAGTCACCGCGTTCTCCACTCGCGAAGGCTGGCTGTCCCTGGACCTGGCGGTCGCCGAACGCTGAAGTCAATGTCAGCTGGGACACGTCCCATCCGGCTTGACCACGACCCGCGTGCGGCAATGTGGGCAGCGTTGGATATCCATAAAATGTCCCCTCACTCGCTTCACCTGCCCCGGCCAGGATTATATCGCGGATCAACGCGTGACAGGAACGAGTATCAGGCGATCACCAGGAAATAGCCTGTTTCCACGTTTTACGAGGACCATCATGCGAGCGATGCAGCACAGCAGACTCACAGTCACGCACCTCATGAGCGGGACGTTCGCCCAGCGGAATGGTCCAGCCACCACTGGCACTCCGGCATCGTCGAGTTCGGGCGGAACTGAGCGAGGACTTCGATGTCCTCGAGCGCCTTCACGAGCGTCGGCTGATCCGGGTGAGCGGTGTCAGCCCAGATCTTCACCAGTTGCGGAGACGAGAGCACGGTCAGGCCGGCCTGCTGCCCGATGCGGATCGCCTTCTTGTCGTCGGTGGCGATCAGCCAGCCACGGGATTCCGCCAACGCCAAACACATGGCTTCCCCATCCGAGCGAAACAGCGTGGCGTACTGAGTGAACAGGTCCAACTCGGCTTGATCGTCGGGCTGGCACACCGTGAGCACGCCCGCCGAAATCAGTGGAGTCAAATCGACGGGTACCGGGATGAACTTGTTCGGATCCGCCGGGTCGGGCTGGCGGACGAACTGCACTTCGCCCTGCACGGCGACCGGCAAGTGCCAAGCGTACCCGCAGGACCGCAAGACGGCCTCGGCATGTCCTGAAGCCAGCAGGTCGATGAGGCAACAAGCATCAATGGTGGCGGAAGGCATGTCACGTCCTTGCGAAACTCACGAGACTTCGGCGAGAAGTGACTTGCGGAAATCCAACCGCACATCACGCTCTTCACCCGTTCCCTCGACCACCTCCCGGCTGGTGAGCGTATTGGCGACGATCTCTCGGGCGGTCACGATGTCGCACCGCAGGTAGTGAGCCAGATCGCTGTCACCCAGGTCTCCCCGCTCGTAGGCGCTCACGGCCAGGAACTGATACCGCTCCGGGAACGGTTGATCGTTGATCGGCTGAGGCCGCAGACCGAGCATCTCGGACGCCTGTTTCGGGGCGAACTTCGACTCCTTGAGAAACTGCCAGCTGCCCTTGGAAATCAGCCCCAGTTGCTCCAATCGCAAGGCCATGGCTTCGACGGAAACGAAGTAGAAGTGGCTCAGTCGCCGCAGGTCGGCCACCTGGAAGTCGTTCGTCGAAGTCACAATGTCGTGGAATCGCTGCCGGACGCCCGTGGCGGGCATCAGGAAGCACAGAGCGAACGCCTCGGCGAAGCGTTCGTTGATCGGCTTGCGGCCCGGCACCGTGACGTAGTCGATCCCCGGCTTGAAACGATCCACCAGCAGATGGCCGTACTCGTGCAGCATCGAGACTCTTCGCCGCTCGGCGGGGTGCTTGCGATTGACGAGGATGCAGCAGCCGAGGTCCGGCGTGTAGGCGTACATCCCGGCGACGGACGAGGGGAGATCCCCGTAGAAAATCCGCAGCCCCACGTCCCACTCCAGCATGGCCCGGAGGTTAAGGATCGGTTGGTCGCCGAGTCCCAGTCGCCGCCGTTCTCGCAACGCCTCGCCCTCGGCGAACTCGGCCGGATCAAGGCGGGCGTTCAGCGCGACTTCCGGCGGGTAGTTGAACCGCAGCGGAGCGTTCATCATCCGCTCCAACTCCCGGTAGTCTTCGGCCAAACGCTGAAGCTGGTCGATGGCCTTGTTCAGAGCCTCTTCGTCGGCCGTCTTCATCTTCTCGGCGACGGCCCGCAGGTGCGGTTGAAGATCGACAATCGGCTCGGTGGGGCGCACCAGATCGTGAACCTTCCGCCCGAGAAAGGCGGCGAGCTTGATGATCTCGTCGGACTTGGCCTGTCGTTCGCCCTTCTCGATGGCGATGTACGTGGGCCGACTGCAGCCGAGGAACCCGGCCACTTCCTCCTGCGTCTTGCCACGGGC
>CAVPAZ010000012.1:0-111121 GCA_963701725.1 uncultured bacterium
GGATATCGAAAGCGGGCTGAAGAAGGCTTTCCGGCCCGAGTTCCTGAACCGCATCGACGAGATCATCATCTTCCACGGGCTGACGCAGGAGCACGTGATGCAGATCGTGGACTTGCAGATGCGCGGGGTGGCCGAGCGGCTGGCCGACCACGGCGTCAAGATCGAGCTGACCGATGCGGCGCGGGGTTGGCTGGCGAAGGAAGGCTACGACCCGCAGTTCGGCGCCCGGCCTGTTCGCCGCACGCTGGAGCGCCACGTGGAGAATCCGCTCGCCAAGCGGCTGTTGTCCGGTGAGTTCCAGGAAGGCGACACGATCGTGGTGGATGTGCGGGAGAACGAGGACGGCAAGACCGAGCCGATCTTCTCCGCCCGGCCGCCCGAGCCATCGCGGTGGAGCTGCCGATGGGTGAGATCAGCAGGTCGGCGAGTGGCAAATAGCAGATAGCAAATAGCAGATAGTACGAGAGGCGCCGGCTTGCCCGTCGGGGTGCCGGCGCCTCATTTATCGGTTGATCGGGGCGTCATGCCCCCTCTATCCCATCGTTTCTACAAACGCCGTGTGCTCCGGGAGGCTAACCCTGCCTGCAGGGTTGCCAGCATCGCTGCCAGGTCGCCGGCCCAGAATGCCGGGACACTTAGCCACAGCCCAGGGAATGCTTCACTGCGCAGCACGCCGTTCTCGTCGGCGGCCAGAGTCTCATACACGCCTTCGCGGAATACGAACCAGTCCGCACGCTGCTCATACACCTGAAGCGCCAGGTACTCCTGCACCCCTCCGCGCTGGTAGACACGACGCTTGACGTGTAGATCGTAGGCGGCACTGGAGGCGGCGATCTCCACAACCAGCTCCGGCGGCCCTGCGAGGTAATCATCTTCCGATACCTGGGTCCGTCCGCCCCTCGTCCGATACAGCAGCGCGTCGGGTTGAACTTCGTTTTCGTTGTCGAGACGTACCGTTGTGTTGTTAGCCGCCCGGACTTCTGCCGTAGCTGCACGGTAAGCGCCCAACCACGTGACGATATCTGAATGGGGCTGACCGTGTTGGGTGAGGCGCGTGGGAGATGGCATGTAGACCACTCCTTCGATCAGTTCTGCCTTCTTGATATTGGGATGCGCCAGGTAACGCCGCTCGAACTCGGCGCGCGTGAGCTGATCGCCCGCGTTGAGGGGTGGCAGCCGTTGCCCTTGCGCGGCCGGCCCGCCCTGCGCCGGGAGCGACGCAGGCGTCTTGCGTGGCGCAACTGTCGAGTGTGTCTGAACGGTCATGGCAGAATCTCCGGACTCACAGCCAAACAGGTGATGCGTTCAGGGGATTATACGTCGCGCTTACGGCTTTGCCAAGCTCACCGCGATCTCCGCGCCCACGCGCGCGTTGTTTTCCAACAGCGCCAGGTTCGCCCGCAGGCTGGCTTCCCCCGTCAGCTCGCTGATGCGGGCCAGCAGGAACGGCGTCAGCGCCTTGCCCTTGATCCCCTGCGCCTCCGCTTCGCCCAACGCCTGAGCGATCGCCGCCTCCATCTGATCCGTGGGCAGCTCGTATTCCTCCGGCACGGGCACCGTCACCAGCATCCCGCACGGCAGCCCCAGCGCCCGCTGCGCCCGGAACAGCGCCGCGACCTCCTCCGGCGTGTCGGCGCGCACATCCACCGGCAGCCCGCTCGACCGGTTGTAGAACGCCGGGAAGCAGTCCGTCCCGTACCCGACCACGGTCACGCCATGCGTCTCCAGCCACTCCAGCGTCGCCGGCAGATCCAGGATCGCCTTGGCCCCTGCGCAGACGACGATGATGGGCGTCTGGGCGAGCTCGGGGAGGTCGGCGGAGATATCGGTGGAGAGAAGCAGATTGGAGGTTGGAATCGGAATTCGGAGTTCGATTCGGTGCGGTGGACACCGCCGATGCCGCCCGTCGCGAAGACCTGGATGCCGGCGCGGTGCGCGGCCCAGGCGGTCGTCGCGACGGTGGTCGCGCCGTCGAGCTTGCGCGCCACGACGATCGGCAGGTCGCGGCGGCTGACCTTGCGCACGTTCGGCGCGGTCGCCAGATGCTCGATCTGCGCGTGGCTCAGCCCGACGACGATCTCGCCGGCGATGATGCCGACCGTGGCCGGCGTCGCGCCGCCCTCGCGCACGATCTCCTCCAGCCGCAGCGCCAGCCGCAGGTTGTGCGGGTAGGGCAGGCCGTGGGAGATGACGGTGGATTCGAGGGCGACGGTGGGTGACTGCGAAGCGATCGGCTGCATATCAACCGGCCTCATGTCTGTTTTCGAAGATCATCGATGGAGAGTCCCAGGTCAGCCAGGATTCGCCGTAGAGTGCCTGTCTTCAGATCTTACGATATGCCAGACTCGCTGCGCTCGAACAGAGGAGGAATCGGCGATCCCTTGCTGCGTCGGGCGTCCAGCATAGCCCTGATGTTGCCGGGAATCGCTCGCATCGCCTCATCCAGGGTGGCGCCCCAGGCATGACAACCCTGGAGAGCCGGACAACTCACTTTGTACACCTGATCTTCTTCCAAGAAATCCACTGTGATCGGGACGATCAGTTCATCCACTGCGACAGTTTCAGCCATAAGACACCTCACCGGTTCAGACTGCAATCGTATCCGACGAACGATGGCGCATATCCTGCTCGGGCCTACAAGCGCATTATAAGAGGCGAAGCTGGCGGCGTCAAACCGTCGTCGCGGCGGCTGACTTTCCGCTCGTTCGGCGCGGTCGCCAGATGCTCGATCTGCGCCGCGACTCAGCCCGACGACGATCTCGCCGGCGATGATGCCGACCGTGGCCGGCGTCGCGCCGCCCTCGCGCACGATCTCCTCCAGCCGCAGCGCCAGCCGCAGGTTGTGCGGGTAGGGCAGGCCGTGGGAGATGACGGTGGATTCGAGGGCGACGGTGGAAGTTTTGGACATGCAAACACCTCGGTAGTCGAGATCGTAGGCGGCGATTGGTGAGACACTGAAGTGCCGGTTGCACTTGATGATACACCGCCATGCGGATTTGGAAGTAGAGGCCGGGAGGCAAAACAGGTCCGAATGGCAATACCTTCGCCATTATGTGGCGTTGACAGCGCCCAATAGGGCGATCTTGGCATTGATTTGCTGGATAACAATGGGCTCCGGCTTTTGCGGGAGCAATTTCAATGTTTCGGCCACGTATTTGAGGCCCCTGAAATGCGCCTTGAGGTCGAGGACGCTGAAATCCGGCTGCTTGGGCTGCCATTGCCGCCGCAGAATCTGAGCGATGTTAACCAGGCAGAACGCCAGGTTGGCGGCATTGGTGACCGGGGTCTCTTTGACGTTCATGAAGTCCTCAAGACCCCAGTACTGCTTGGCGTCCCGGAAAACAAACTCGATCTGGAAGCGCAAGGTGTAGTAGTCGATGATCTGGTCATAGCTTTGGTTGAGATCGCTGCTGAACAAGATGGCATGGGCCCGGGCACCGGTTTCGGCGTTCGTTTTGACGATGACTACGACGTTGAGCGTCTGGGCAAACAGCTTGTGCAAGGCGTTGAACTGGTAAATCTCGGTGCAAATACCTTTCTCGGTAGTGGACTGCTGGCGATACTTGACGGGCAACTCACCGTACTTGACGCGTTCGCCGTACTTTTTGTGTGGGCCGCGGCCGCTGTAAGTACCATCGTAGAGAAAAAACAAGGCTGAGTTGACCGCCAGCTTCGAGAGCAACTGGAACTGGCAGCGACGCACCATCTGCAAGGCATAATTGTTGCCGAAGGCGCCGTCCAACACGACATACGTGACGGCCAGGGCCGGCCCGAGCACCTGCTTGACCGCCTGTAGCAACGTCAAGATGAAGCCCAAGTACGGCGCGAGGGTGACATCGGCCTTGTTGCGATTCTTGCTCCCCTTGGGCCGCCCACGGCCCCGCTTGGCGACCGGTGCGGCCGGGACCGGCGTGGGCTCTGCGGCCGGCTCAGGACGCAGCACTTGGCCAATGCGCAGCGGATGGGCGGTGCGCTGCTGGACGTTCACCAAAGCAAAGGTGAAAAAGGCCAGCCCAGGGACGGGTTTGCCGAAGAGCGACGAAAAGAAGCGATCCAGGCCGTGCGTTTCAGCCCCGGCCTTGGTCACCACGACCTCGTCACCCGCCAGAAGGTAGGTCGCCTGCGGCTGCAGCAGGTGCGTCTTGATGAGCAGCCAGTGGACTTGGCTCCAATCCACCGCCGTGTTGAAGAAACGCTGCACGGTGCGGTAGCTGCCGCCCGGCTCGGTCCAGCGGGAGATACCCAGCATCGTCACCCGGCCCGTCATCGCCAGCACGGCCAGGATGATACGACTGAACTGCCGCAGCGTGGTCGGCGTCACGACTGGCGCCAAGCATTGTAAAAGTGCTAGAATGTTGAGCATGGGCTTTCGTGAGTCCTTGAGCTGTGGTTTCGTGAACAACAACTCTACTACGAAAGCCCGGTTAATTCACAGCCGACTCATCGCCGTTTTGGCGAAGGTATTGATATGGATAGCGTTTTTTCGTTTCTTGACATGCGTAGTACTTATATAATATACTGTACTGTCCACTAACCTCTTGAACAGTTCCGGCAGTGACGCCGATGGGCCATCGGGCGTTTTCCCGCATAATATGGCGGTTGGTCACAAGGGAACACGCCCCAAGTCAACCGAAACGATGCATTGCGCCTTATGTTGAGTGTTCGACAGGTTAGTGGACACTGCAATTATCATAATATACAGGCATGTTCGACATCGACTCGCTGGATGGATTTGAGTGGGACGAAGGCAACCTCACCAAGAACTGGGACAGGCACCAGGTTTCCAGTGCCGAGTGTGAGGAAGTCTTCCTCAACGTGCCCCTTCTGCTGGCCGACGATGTCAAGCACTCAGTCAATGAAGCCAGGTACTACGCGCTTGGTCAAACCGATGGCGGACGCCCACTGTTCATTGCGTTTGCCGTGCGCGGCACGCGCATTCGCGTGATCTCTGCCCGCCCGATGAGCGGAAAGGAGCGACGGATCTATGGTCAAGCAAATTCCTGATTTCAGCAACGAAGACGAAGAGCGGGCCTTCTGGGCGACGCATGACTCGGCGGATTACCTTGACTGGAGCGAGGCCAGGCCTGCTGTGTTATCACGGCTGAAGCCATCAACGAAGACGATTTCGTTGCGTCTGCCGGAATCCATGCTCAACGAACTGCGGCTGCTGGCGAACAAGCGCGATGTACCCTATCAGTCGTTGATCAAGATCATGCTGCAGGAGCGGATTGATCAGGAGCTGCGTCAACGCGCCGTTTCGTAGCGTGGAAACGTGCGCTCGGAATGACGACCCAGATACTCGGTCACTCCCCTCTGATGTTGCCTCAAGTCATGACAGATGCCCACAGTTGAGTGACGCCTTTTCCTGGCATCCGCTGTGGGCATCTCGAACCGACAGGCTACAAGAACCATTCTCCATCGCGGTACGGGTAATGGTTTGGTGATCTTGTCGGAGATGAGGGGTTACCGACAATCCAACCTCGTAACCAAGTCCGGCCTATTGCGCAGAAGCAGCAAGGCATCCTCCACGCAACACACGGGTTGCTGAGAAGGCAGGAACCAATCCACTGGCTCCGCTTTTTCTGGCACATCCTCTTCCCAGAACCACGCCCCCCAAGATGGTTCGGTAACCGTGAGAGGCTCAAAACTGATGTGCACACGGGCGCGTCGGGCCGGTACGCCATTCCGCGATGTCAGATCGGCGACGACTCCGGCGCAGGCATGCCGCTGTTTGGCCGCCACGGGCGCAGCCTGGGTGACGCTCATGCGCAGGGTCAAGGCGACGGGTTGTGTGGACACGGGCGCTAGACTCGAAGCAGCAACCGCATTCATAGCACAAGCTCCTTTCTGGGCATGTAAAGCGACCGATGACTTCCGGTTTTTCGATCAAGACGTGGCGAGGTGCCAGGGCCGTCGAGAATGGCGCCGATTGCCGCTGGCTGAACGCCACCTGCGCCGACACCCGCCGGCGGTTGGGTGCTGAGGAGGCAACTGCGCACGTGGCGCACCGATGGTCGTCGCTATCCAACAACGTCTCCAGTCGTCCCTCTTCGATGGGGCTGCCGCACGCCTCACAGCGCCCGAACTCCTCCCTGCCGATACGCTTCAGATTATGCTCTACCGCGGCCTGCTTTGACAGCGCACGGTGGAACGCGGTGTAGTTCTGCGAATCCAGAGTCGCTTGTTCAGCAAGGTGATCGGTCCAGTATTCATACCAACTCTTGAGTTCTACCAACTCCTGTGTATATTTCGCGATATTCATGTGTGCCTCCAGCATTCAATCAGTTGACAGATCTTATCCACAGGACATGACGGTTGGCTCAAAGAGCACGAGCCAGCGCCGCGATCACGATTACCATTACGACAGCGAGCACCACCCATCCGCCCGCACTGCCTGAGTCGTCGCGTTGCGTTGTGACGACAAATGTCGGTACAACCTGTCGCTGACCACCGGTGACGGCGACACCGATCAGGATGCCAGCGAACAGTACGATCATTACGCCGATCAACAGGACGTTGCCGTTGCTCAAGATGTCGGCATTCATGGCCGGTCTCCTTTCGTTATGCTGAATCACTGTGGTTACGGTCAAAGGTTCATCTTCATCCACGGCTATCATACGCGTTCGGGCGAGATCTTGCATGGCAGCCGCGTGATGCCATCCTGACAAGACCAGCACAATTCTGACATGGTGCGGAGACGTCACGCGTGATACAGCCCACGTGCAGGCTCTTCGCCAACCGGAGGATGCCTTGTCATCTTAGTCATGGGTTTGTCAGAGAACTGCTCCGCAATGCGCGTAGAAAACTGTGCTATAATTCATCGTGCCACTTGGTTTGTTGCAGCATTCTGGCCCATGGTCCCGCTCGTCGCTTTGAGGTCTTCTTATGGCGATGTCACGGCAATTCGTTCCCGATCCGCCCATCATGGTAACCGTACGCCGCGCCACAGCAGCGGGCCTGATCGTCGCGCTGCCAGACGGTAGCGAGGGTCTCATTCGCGAGCGCGAGCTAGCGTGGAATACCGCCGTGCGCCGCGGCTGGCGCGAACGGTACAAACCGGAGATGCCCCTTACGGTGGTCAGGTTGGGCCAAGATGATGACCAGCTATCTGAAGCCCTGCGCGTGGAATTCAGCCTCCGGCTGGCGCAAGCCGACCCGTGGATAGACATCGAGGAGCGATACCCCGTCGGTTGTCTGGCCGATGGGGTTGTGACCGATGTCGAGCACTATGGCGCATTTGTGGAGCTGGAGCCGGGCGTGATTGGCCTGGTACACCATTCGCGGCTGCCAGGTTGGGAGAGCCGTCCGCTGCAGGATGTTTTCTGGCCCGGCGATCGGGTCAAAGTCGTGGTATCAGCAGTAGACCCAGCGCTCCGTCGCATGGATCTCAGCACAGCCGGACTATTAGCCCGCCGTTGGCACCCTCTCCTTGAGGCGGCGACCTCGGTCGCCGAGACCGAGTCCCCTGAACCCGCAACCTCATCCCTCGGTACTTCCTTGGACAGACTATTGGAGCGTCCGCCTAAAACAGTGTTGGTCGTCGAAAACGACGGCGACCAATTGCGCGCTGTGACGGATTGGTTGCGCCGCGCGGGTCAGCGTACCGAGGGTCTGACGACCGCAGAGGAAGCCATCGCACAGTTGGATGCCATACACCCCGATCTGTTGTTGATGGATGTGGGTTTACCCGGAATGAATGGCATTGAGGCCGCACAGCGAGTGCGCACTGAGTGGCCAGGGGTACGTTGCGTCCTGATGACCGATTGGAGCAGCGCAGAGGATCATGCCGAGGCGTTGGAGACGCTGCGTCACGAAGGCGTGGCTTTGCTGCTCAAACCTTTGCAACCGGAAGACCTGCTCGGCGTGCTCCTGGAAGCCTCTTCCGGAAAGGCGTCGGGAAGCGCCACGGTTTCACCGGTGCGCACGCGGTTGGAGCACGGCGAATGGCACGCTCCGCAACTCCAACCGGGCAAGCTAACGTCCATCCTGGCACAGTTGCGGAGCGCGTTGCGCGCTGACAAGGTTGTGCTGTTCGAGCTAGATCCCGATAGCCGCCGGATCACAGTGGTAGACGACCACGGGCCGCTACCCATACGCCCGGCCGCGTTGCCCGGTCTGATCCATAGCCCGGTACGCGACGCTGCCGAGGACGGAGAGATCGTGCGGGCCTGCGATCTGGCAGAGCTCTCCGGGCCGCGCTTCATTCATTTGCGGCCCCTGTCCGACTTCAGCGCCTGCCTGGGCGTGCCAGCGCCGACGGAACTACACGGTCGTTATGCGCTGTTCGCTTTCTTTGGGCATCCGACTGCCATCACAGAGACAGCGATTGCCCGCGCCGAGGCGGGCGCGGCCAAGGCTGCGGTCTGGCTGGAACGCCGTCAATTCACCAAACGCGTTGCTGACCTGCAACGCGTTGCGCTCCTGGGCCAGGTGGCGCGCTTCCTGGTGCATGAGATCAGCGGCGGCCTGACCTACTTCTACATGGGCCTTGATCGAGCGCAATCTGAGCACAGCCAGGTCGAGCGTAATGCGACTGTTGCCCCCGCACAGGTCGCTGCCAGCGCGCAGACAGCACGCCAGGTGCTGGACGATCTGAAGCAACGCGCTGACAGCATGAAAACGACGCTCCGTTCGTTCAGCCACATGGCACGCGCCGGTCAGGAGGAGTTGCTGCGGCTTGACGAACTGGTAGGGGCGGCCGTGAAGGCCCTGGGCGGGGAGGCCGAAACCTGCCATGTCGAGCTCGCAGTGGCATCTCCCGCGCATCGCCTGTACTTCACACGCGCGCAAGCAACCTTCCTCCAACAGGTGCTGGTCAATGTCATTCTGAATGCCATCCAACAGATTCATCAGCTTCGACCGCGCGATAAGGGTCGGGTTCTGGTCGGCATGTCGCAAACGGTAACTGCTGGCCGATCCGTCATACAGGTACGGGTAGAAGACGACGGCCCCGGCATCCATCGGCGTTTGTGGGATCGGGTCTTCGAAATGGATTATTCAACTCGTGCAGACGGCAGCGGGTTAGGCTTATACATCTCACGAAGCCTGATCGAAGCGCAAGGCGGCCGGATCTACGTGGCTGACAGTCATATGCACTGGGGTACGACTTTCGTTGTAGAACTGCCTTTCAAGCTGTGATGGGAGAGGAGCGCGACCATGCGCATTCTAATCGTAGACGATGACGCGGCTCTGGCACATATGGTGCGGGATCAGATCCAGCGCCTGGAGCCGACTTTCCACGCGGTCGCCGCAGACTCAGCAGAGGCAGCCCGTAAGGCTGTGCAAGAGGCCGATGCCCCCTTCGACGTTTTCCTGATAGATCAGCACCTCGAAGGTTCCGACGTGGACGGCGTCACGTTGATGCGCGAGTTGCTGGAGGCGAGCCCTGAAAGCGACGCCGTGATCCTGACGGGCTATGATGACCTGGAAGCCGGATTGAACGCCTTTGCGGCCGGCGCCTACCGCTACCTGACCAAGCCCTTCGATACGCGGGAACTCATTGCGCTGCTTGCCTGGCTGGAGAAATATCGTCATGCCAAACGGGAGGGTGACTGGCACCGAATCCTCGCTGCATTCGCCAGGGAAGTCCAACGCGAGCTGACGGTCGAAGGCGTCGGGAAGATGGTGGTCGAATATGGCCCGAAATTGGGCTTCGAACGCGGACATCTCTGGCTGCTTTCAGACGATCGTCAGGAGTGGAAGGGTCTCCATCAGTATGGTTATGTCGGGCTGGATAACTTCACCAGCTTACGGGTTCCGGTAGCCGATCTGCCGTATCCCTATCGTGCGTTGACGCACGGCGAGACGTTGTTTTTCCGAGGGCCGGAGTATGGTTACGGATATCTCGAAGAGCAATTCAAGTCAAAGGGCTTCCGATCGCCTGTGGGCGAATGGGCTGAGATCTTGCTTCAGGCGGGTGAGCGGTGCATCGGAGCGCTGGCCCTGGACAATGACCAGAAACCCCGCAACCTTCTTCCCGAACAGAAGGGACTGCTTCGTCTGTTCGGCGAGCAGGCCGCGGCCGCCTTGGCTCGTGCGCAATTGCAGGAGGAGCGGGATCATCAGGCCAGAGAGTGGAAGACCCTCAGCGACATTGGCCGCCAGGTGACGACCCAGGCAACCCAGGGCAACCTGGATCAACTGCTAGACGAGGTACGCAAACAAGTCGGCGAAGAGCTAAAGCTCGATGTCAGCAACTTCATGGTGGTCTTGTCGGACCTCGAGACCGAAACATTCGATTTTCGGAGACAGTATGAAAAGAACCAATTGGCAGACAGACACTGGCGCGCGGCCTCGCCTACGACCGGCTTGAGCGGCGACGTCATCTACAACAACGAGCCACGCCTCATTCAGGACACCAAGACGTATTGCATAAAGCATGGCATTACCCAATACGGCCCTCCTGCTGCGTGCTGGCTAGGAGTCCCCTTGCGGGTGGAAGATGATGCCATAGGCGCAATCGTCGTACAGAGCTACGATGACCCGCATGCATACAATGAATACCATCAGCGAGTGCTCGTTGCCGTCGCTCACCAAGTTGCCGGAGCGATCCGGGCTGCCTACCAGGCTGAACGAGCACGCGAACAGACACGTCAGCTAGAGGCGTTGCAGCGAGTGGGAGTTGAGCTACCGCGCCTGGCCCGCGAGAGAACGAAGATCGTTTCTGGCACACAGTCTTGACCGCGATCACCCATCGCGACGGCCTTAGCCTCAACCGAGCCGCCCTGCTCATGTATGAAGAGGACGGCGCGCGACTGCGCGGTCGGCTGGGCATCGGCGATGTCCGCCGTGAGGATGCACGCCGCGCCTGGGAGCGAGACGAGGAAACTAACTGGAGCCTGGAAGAGTACCTGGAGCAACCGCGCCTCGCCCGCTTGGGGTCCACACCGTTGGAGGAGATCACGCCGGATTGGGAGATCACAGTCAGCGAAACAGAAAGTCCTCTCTACCAGTTACGGGACACAGGAGAGAAACGCGTCATCTCTTCGCCAGAGCAAGCGGCGCGTTGGCTGCCGAGAGATCTGGCTGTTCCGGAGGGTCTGACGGATGATTTACGTCCTGTGACCCATGCGCTAATACCGTTGAAGCTGGATAGCCAAGTGCTCGGCGTTGTTGTGGTCGATAATGCCTTTGATGGCGAGCCACTCTACCCCGCTGCCTTGACTAACCTTGAGGATTTGTTGAGTCAGGCCGCCAGGGCCCTGGATCAAGCACAGGCACTCACGCGTAACCAGCACCAGAGTGAACGCGACAGGGCGATCCTGCGGCTGACCCAGCAGGTCATGGCGCGTGTCAGGGAACGGCCATTGAAGGTAAGCTCTGGAGGATTTCGCACGCGAGGCCAAGACTCTTACAACTGCTGACCTGGTGGTTATCTACCCGTTACAGCAAGATGGCGGTGGCTACGTCACGAATGATGTGGCAGCGATCGGGCTGGTGAATGAGGAGAAATTCCGAGCGACCAACAAGCCGCGCCAGCAAGGCGTGACCGGGTACATCCTGCGCGCCGGCACTCTTGTAGTGCCAGACGTAAGCCGGAGCGACCTCACCTTCGACGGAAACCGCCTATCGGATCATCCTTTCCTGTTACGTGAGGAAATTCGGGCATTCATCGGCGTGCCAATACATGAGCCTATCACCGGCAAGCGATTGGGCGTGCTCTACCTGGATTACCGTTCTCCACAACCTTTCGCTGAGTCTGACGTTGCGCTAGCAGAGGATCTGGCACAAGCTATTGCTACCGTGATCCGCGCCGAGCAAGATGCCGGCGGCCGCGAGGCGGCGGAAGCAGCTGCTCTGGAGCCGTGAGCTCGAGCTGACCCTCCTGCGCGATATCCAAGAGGAGGCGCTCTCACCTGATACCGACGAAAGGAAAGTGATCAAGGCAACACTCAAGAACGGCATGCGTCTTTTCGGAGCCGGCGCGCTCCTCAGGGTCGGGATGCTTGCGTGGGAAACGAGAGATGGGCAAGCACGACTGGTACGGCATGAATTCTCGCTGGATACCCTGGGGCGCCTGTCTAATCATAGGATACGGTGAGGCTCATCGAAAAATCATGGGAAGGGCGCTGCGAACCGAAGATGCTGCGACAGGAGGGTCGCCTCTTTGTAGTCCCCGTCCGCCTGAGTAAACGGGTCATCGGTGCGATTCAGATCGAGCTTTCCGATGCAACCCACATTCACCTCGGAATTAGCGCAGCGCGCAGAACGGCTGGCGATTGCGGTGGCCCTGGCGCTAGACAATGTCCGTCGTCTTGGGCGCTTCCGTGCGGTACTGGAAGCATCCAAGGCTATGACCCAACCCTCTGATCTTCAGCCCACTCTACAATCAGTTGTTGCAGCTGCCCGACAAGCTGCACCTGATATCGAGTGTGTGACCCTTTGGTACGAAGATTCGACTACAAAGGAGCTTCTCGCTGGCCCCAAATGGGGACTTATCGGCGATCCGGACACCCGAGTTCAGGAAGGTACCCCTGCTGGGGACGAAGGATTAGTCAGACGGGTGATGCGAGCAAAGGAGCCTATCTGGGCAGAGGATATTAGAAAGGGACCTCTTGAAGGTGACTTCAACGAAACCCAGAAAATCGTTTCCGCAGCAGCGTTCCCTTTGCGTGTAGGAAAGGAGCGCGTTGGCGCTTTATTCTTCAGTTACCGACAGTTGCATATATTCACGACAGAGGAGCGGGAACTATTTCCCATCTTTGCGGAGATCGCCGCAGCCAGTATTCAGGATGCAAGAAAAACGCAGTATGCCAAGCAGAAGCAATTGGAGGCGGAACGCGATCAAGCAAATCTGGAGGCGGCTGCGAGAGTATCAGCGGCAGTAGGAACATCGTTAGATTTGCCGACGGTACTTGAAAGCATTGTCGACGAGTTGCATAACCGGTTCAAACATCAAGGAAAAGATCCCATACCTTACGTGATGCTTTACGACCCACAGGCGGAGGCCCTGGTGTTCGCACCTTCAGCTATCAAGTATTACGTCATAGACAATCCTGACTACCAGGGATTGACCCAACTGCCCCTTGGATCGGACATAAAAAGCATTTCGCTACAAGTGGCGCGTGACGCACGCGAAGCCCTCAAGGATCACAATAAAGAGATCATCATACAGCTTGTCAATGATGTAGTCGCAGAAGGGTTTGTTCGATTCAAGCTGGACACCAGATCAGAGCTCTGTGCGGGACTCGTCAGCGCTGATCGCTTCTTAGGGGTCCTTGTTCTCAAAAGCTCGCAAGTCGGGGCGTTCACTTCAGAGGAGAGGCAATTATTCAAGTTAGTAGCGGAGCAGGTAGCTGTGGCCATTGATCGGGCGGAGCAGGCAGGTAAGTTGCGGTTCAAAAATATTGTTAGCGGGGCAACGATCTGGGCTGCTAGTATTGCCCACACTATCAACAACGAAAGCCTGTATGTCCAAGATCGCACCTATTGGTTGAGATCCCGAAAAGCTGAGTTACCTGACAAGCAAGAGGCATGGACCAGAGAAATTGATGAGAGCGTAGCGCGTCTCGTGAGCGCAGCGAAGGAGGCGCAACCAATGCGGAATGAGCCGGATAAAGTTGTACTGGCCGAGTTGCTAGACAGAAGATTAACCACGTGGCGCGAAAGCAATTCCCAACAAGATATACACATCGCTCTCGATGTCAGTGGTTACGTGGATATCCAGGTAAAGGTAAATGAAGAGCAGTTGTGGTTTGCGATTGACTATATATTGCAGAACGCCATTGAGGCGCTGCAAATGATGGAGTCGCGAGCTGGTCAGATCCTATTAAGTTTGCGCTGCTCGGACGCGAATGAGATTCAGATCTTAGTGAAGAATACGGGGCCTAGAATCCCTGATGAAATACGACCACTCATTCTGCGCGAGCCAAAATCTAGTAAGGGCGAAAACCATGGTATAGGGTTACTGCTGGCACGTTCACTGATTGAAGACATGGAGGGGAGTATTCGCTTGCTGCCACCCGAGTTGGAGTGGAACACGGTGTTCGCTATCCAGCTGCCGATTGTACGATAGGAAGGAGCATTAGGCACATGGCAACAACAAGACAGGCGACCCCAGCAAAAGGGAAGGGACGCGTTCTGGTGGTTGAGAATATTGCGCGGCTACGAGATGACCTGGTAGAGAATCTTCGCATATGGGGATACGAGCCTGTAGCTGCGGTCGGTTTTGGAGTGACGCTGTTGTCCGATGCAGAAGATAAAGCTCGCAGTCATCGATGCCATCTTGCTCTCATCGACATGCGCCTGATTAACGAACGCTCCAGATCTGACACTAGTGGACTAGAATTGGCGAAAAGGATTGCCCCCACTGTTGCCCTTATTGTTAGTGGGTTTGGTGATAGGGAAACCGTAAGAGCGGCTCTAAGAGAATGGGGCGCGTATGATTTTGTTGGAAAGGAAGATGGGCCTGAACGACTATTACATGTGATAGAATCTGCCATGACAGACAAGTGGCCTAGGTTTCGGAAAGATATCGACATAGACTGGTCATCATACGCTTTGAATTCCACGAGACTAATGAACTGTTTCTTCCCTGGTGACTCATGTGTGCCAGTCGACGAAATTGATGATCTCATTTGGCGGTTATTTCCGAACGCTGATTCTCTTAAAGTTGGAGCGCTTAATAATAGTGACAGTACGCCGAGTCTTGGCATTCGCCCGCGTTCCATCGTCATGACAGTCGAGGAAGACGATAAGCGGGTCCAGATCATGAAGCTCATCAGACGAGATCGTCAAACCCAAGAGCGCTACAGATTTGACAAGTTTGTGAAAGATAAGTTTCCTTTGAGACACTACGCTAGTCTCACGCACACCGATGAGTTGTGGGACGTGTTTGGCGCAGTCTATGAATACGTGGGAAACTGGGGAGAGATGGTTCTGTTTAGCGACTATTACAGGCAGATGCCAGCCGCGGATACTCGAAGTGTCCTGGAGATCTTCGGCAACGCATGGAAGGAACAGTACTTAAAGCAAAAGAAGGAGCCAACCTCCGAAGGGAGTAGGTCTTTATTTCGCGCCTACAGAGACGTTTGGGGTGAGGGGTGGTATGATCGCTTGAAGGACTCTCACGATCTGCTATCAAGGACCAGCGCAGACTTCCAAAATTCGGTCCAGCGATACAACCTTTCTGACCCAATAGCATGGGTAAAGAAGCATGTGGGGTTAGATGGAGATATGCCACAGCAAGACTACAGTCCACGCAGAGTGTCGACGGCGGAATTACACGGAGACCTGCATGGCGACAATTGCTTCGTGGATAAAGCGCGAAAAGAACTTTGGGTCATTGATTTCGAGCGCAGTGGACCCGGGCCGATCATCGAGGACTGGGTCGAATTGGAGAACGATATCCTCACCCGTCTGGCCTGTTTCACTCAAAAAAATCGTGACGAGTTCTTCGAGTTGGCCGACCAGGGTGGCGTCCTCTTCACCGGAGGAGTTTTGGACACTTCCCACTCTGGCTACCAATCTTCCCGAAGCGATGATGGCGGCGTCCATCGGCTTTTCGGCCTTCATGGCGCTGTCGCTCACGCCGGCGCTGTGCGCCACACTGCTCAAGCCGGTCGAAGCCGGCCACCACCATGCCAAGTCGGGCTTCTTCGGCTGGTTCAACCGCGGCTTCTCGGCCACGGCAAAACGCTATGAAGGCGCGCTGGCGCGGCTGCTGAAGCGCACCGGGCGCATGCTGGTCGTCTACGCGGCCATCGTCGGAGCGGTGATCTGGCTGGTGCTGCGCCTGCCGACCTCGTTCCTGCCGAACGAGGACCAGGGCTACATCATCGTCAACGTGCAGTTGCCGCCAGGGGCCACGACCAACCGCAGCCTGAAGGTGATGCAGCAGGTGGAGGGCTTCATGCTGAAGCAGCCCGAGGTGAAGAGCATGGTGAGTGTGCTCGGTTTCAGCTTCTCCGGCCAGGGGCAGAACGCGGCGCTGGCCTTCGTGACGCTGAAGGACTGGCACGAGCGCAGCGCGCCCGGGCAGTCGGCGCAAGACCTGGCGCGGCGAACCTTCGGCGCGCTGATGGGCGTGAAAGACGCATTCATCTTCGCCCTGAGCCCGCCGCCGATTCCCGAACTGGGTAGTGCTACCGGCTTCAGCTTTCGGCTGCAGGACCGCGGTGGCAATGGCCACGACGCGCTGATCGCGGCGCGCAACCAGCTCCTCGGCATGGCTTCGCAGAGCAAGCTGCTCGCAGGCGTGCGCCCCGACGGCCTGGAGGACGCACCCCAACTGCGCATCGACATCGACCGCGACAAGGCCGGCGCCCTGGGCGTCGGTTTCGACGCGATCAACGCCGTGATCTCGACCGCGCTCGGATCGACCTACGTCAACGACTTCCAGAGCCAGGGCCGGCTACAGCGCGTGGTGGTGCAGGCCGATGCACCCGAGCGCATGCAGCCCGACGACATCCTGCGCCTGAACGCCCAGAACACTCGCGGGCAGCTGGTGCCGCTGTCGGCCTTCTCCAGCGCGCGTTGGATCACCGGGCCGATGCAGTCGATCCGCTACAACGGTTACCCGACGATGCGCATCGCCGGCGACGCCGCTCCCGGCGTCAGCACCGGCGAGGCAATGGCAGAGATGGAGCGCCTGGCCGGGCAGCTTCCCGCCGGCTTCGGTTTCGAGTGGACCGGCCAGTCGCGCGAGGAGCGCCTGGCCGGGGCGACCGCGATCTACCTGTTCGGTTTCTCTTTGCTGGCGGTCTTCCTGTGCCTGGCGGCCCTGTACGAAAGCTGGTCGATCCCGTTCGCAGTGCTGCTGGTGGTGCCGCTGGGCGTGCTCGGCGTGGTGCTCGGTACCGAAGCGCGCGGCTTCAGTAACGACGTCTATTTCAAGATCGGCCTGATCACCATCATCGGCCTGTCGGCGAAGAACGCGGTGCTGATCATCGAGTTCGCCAAGGACCTGCAGGCGCAGGGGCGCAGCGCCGTGCAGGCAGTGCTGGAAGCAGCGCACCTGCGGTTCCGACCGATCGTGATGACCTCGATGGCCTTCGTGCTGGGCGTGCTGCCGCTGGCCATCGCCAGTGGCGCCGGCTCGGCCAGCCAGCGTTCGATCGGCACCGGCGTGATGGCCGGCATGGTCAGCGCGGTCGCGCTGTCGGTGCTCTTCGTGCCGGTGTTCTTCGTCGTCGTGCGGCGCTGGTTCAAGGGCAGCGAGCGCCAGCGCAAGTTGTATGCGCATGAACTGGATACAGGCAGACCGGAAGTGACTCCGACCGTGACGGAGGACCGGCAATGAGCACGCGCCGGCTGACACGCGGCGCCGGGTCCGCACTCCTGGCCGTGCTGCTCGCGGGCTGTGCCTCGATGGCGCCACCCTACGAACGCCCGGCCGCCCCAGTGGCTGCGGCGTTTCCCGACGAGTCCGCGGCGGGCGCGCCCCCCGCTGCGCCCGCCGCCGACATCGAATGGCAGCAATTCTTCCTCGACCCGCGGCTGAAGCGGCTGATCGAACTGGCGCTGCAGAACAATCGCGACCTGCGCATTGCGGTGCTGAACATCGAGCGCGTGCGCGCGCAGTACCAGATCCAGCGCGCGGAGCAATTCCCCGCCGTGTTCCTGGGTGCCACCGGTCTCGCCCAGCCGAACACGGCCGACAGCGCCAACGGCACCTACTACACGGCCGGCCTGAACATCACCGGTTACGAACTGGACCTCTTCGGCCGCGTGCGCAGCCTCGGCGACGCCGCCCTGCAGCAGTACTTCGCGAGCGAAGAGGCACGAAGAGCGGTTCAGATCAGCCTGGTTGCCGCAGTCGCCAACGGCTACCTAGCCCTGCTCGCGGACGAAGAACAGCTGGACGTCACGCGCAAGACGTTGGACACGCGCGAACAGAGTTACAGGCTGCTGAAGCTGAAGTTCGACAACGGCGCCGCTTCGGAGTACGACTTCGCGCAGGCGGTGTCGCTGGTAGAAGGCGCGCGCGCAGTACTGGCGCTGTTGACCCGCCAGCGTGCGCAGGGCCTGAATGCGCTGGTACAGCTCGTCGGCCAGCCGTTGCCGAAGAACCTGCCGCCGGGGCTGTCGCTGGCAGGGCAAGGGTTGCTCGCCGACCTGCCCGCGGGCCTGCCTTCGGAACTGCTCGAACGGCGCCCCGATGTGCGCCAGGCCGAGCGGCAGCTGAGGGCCGCCAACGCCAACATCGGCGCGGCGCGCGCCGCCTTCTTCCCGCGCATCACGCTCACCGGTAGCGTTGGCCTGGCCAGTGAGGACCTGGGTGGGCTGTTCGAGAACCGCGTCTGGCAATTCGCACCGCGCATCACGCTGCCAATCTTCGACGCCGGGATGAACCAGGCCAACCTGGAGCTGAGCGAGGCGAACCGCGACATCGCCGTCGCCCAATACGAACGCTCGATCCAGGCCGCGTTCCGTGAAGTCGCCGACTCGATTGCGGGCCGTGCCACGCTGGGCGAACAACTTCGCGCGCAGCGCGCGCAAGCACAGGCCGAGGAAACACGCTTCCGCCTGGCCGACCTGCGCTACCAGAACGGCGCCTCGAGCTATCTGGACGTCCTGGATGCGCAGCGTGCGCTGTTCCTGGTGCAGCAAGGCGTGGTCATCGCACAGGCTGCCCAGGTGCAGAACCTAGTGACGCTGTACAAGGTTCTCGGTGGAGGATGGACCGCGCCCGCGGCGAAACCGGATTGAGGAACAATAGCAACACGCATGAAGGTGCAGCCGGATTGACTGCGTGGCTCCGCCCATGCAAGCTCGCCGCCTGTCGTGATCGCCACCCAGACCGGAGCTCCAGATGACCAGCCCAGACAGACGTGATACTCCGCACCGGCGCCGGGCGCCGTGGCCTCTCGCGGCGACCCGCTAGCAGTGCAGGCGACCGCCCGACGCCTGCTTGCCGGGTTCGGCCCCGCCGGCCGCAGCGAAGACGCGACAGTGGGCACGCGCCCGGACCTGGTGGCCTGCGAGGAATGCGATGCGGTCTACTCACGACGCCCGCTCCATGCCGGCGAAGTGGCGCGCTGCCCGCGCTGCGGCTCGGTACTGGGTCGAGGGCATACGCTGCCAATCGACGGCCAGCTCGCGCTGGCAGCCGCTGCGCTGGTGGTGTTCGCCCTGGCGAATGTGTCCGACATCGTCACGCTCGACCTGCACGGCGTGCACGCGCCGGTGACGCTGTACGAGTCGATCTGGTCGACCTGGATTTCGGGCGAGCATGTCGTCGCGCTGCTCGCCGGCGCGACGGCGTTTGCATTCCCGCTCGTGGTGATCCTGCTGCGCCTGTACGTCCTGACGCCATTGGCAGCCGGCAAGCGCGTGCCTGGCTTCGTGCCCGCCCTGCGGGCGCTGCACTGGGTGACACACTGGAGCATGGTCGAAGTCTTCATGTTCGGCACGCTGGTGGCAATCGTGAAGATCGCCGGCATGGCGAGCGTGATTCCGGGTGTCGGCATTTTCTCGTTTGCCGTGTTGACCGTACTGCTGGCGGCCATCCAGTCCGCTGGCCTGCACGGACTGTGGCAGCGCGCCTCGGAGCTGCCGGCGTGAGCCCCGTGTCGAGCGCTGCGGCCGCGGTACCGACTGCCAGATCGCGCGGTCTGCGCGGCTGCGAATGCTGCGGCCTGGTGAGCGAGGCTGCGGCGGGCGAGGTCCGCTGCCCGCGCTGCGACTTCGCGCTGCACGAACGCAAGCCGCAGTCGCTGCAGCGCACCGTCGCATACCTGTTGGCGGCCGTCGTGCTGTACGTTCCCGCCAACACGCTGCCGATCATGGCCACATCCAGTGTCATCACGGGCCACGAGAGCCACACCATCCTCGGCGGCATCCTCGAGCTCTGGCACACCGGCTCGTGGGACCTGGCACTGATCGTCTTCATTGCCAGCATCGCGGTGCCGATTCTCAAGATCGCCGCGCTCGCGCTGCTCGTGGCCACCGCGCGCCGAAGGTCGCGCTGGCGACAGGCCGAGCGGGCGAGCCTGTACCGCCTGCTCGAGACCGTCGGCCACTGGTCTATGCTCGACGTGTTCGTCGTCGTGCTGCTGGTCGGCATGGTGCGCTTCGGAGCCTTTGCCAGCGTCGAGCCGGCTGCGGGCTTGCTGGCGTTCGGAGCCGTCGTCGTGCTGACCATGCTCGCCTCGGCGAGTTTCGATCCCCGCCTGATCTGGCCAGAAGCCCAAGCCGATGACTGAACCTCAACAGACCCCGCCGAGCGACGCGTCGCCGAGCTACCCCGAAGTCACGGTCGTTCGCGCGAACCGCACGCGCCTGTCGCTGGCGTGGATCGTGCCGATCGCCGCGCTCGTCGTCGGCGCGGTGCTGATCGCGCGCACGGTGATGCAGGCCGGCCCCGAGATCACGATCACGTTTCGCAGCGCCGAAGGCCTGGAGGCAGGGCGCACCGAGATTCGATTCAAGGAAGTGGTCGTCGGCAAGGTGGCGAAGGTTGCGCTGAGCCCGGACCGCGAGCGGGTGCTGGTCTCGGTGAAGCTGGACAAGAGCGCCGCGAACCTGGCGGTCGACGACACCCGCTTCTGGGTCGTGCGTCCGCGGGTCGGGTTGGCTGGCGTCAGCGGGCTGGGGACGCTGTTTTCGGGCTCCTATATCGGCGTCGATGCCGGCGTGGCGGAAGAGGAGAGGGCGCATTTCACCGGGCTGGAGGCGCCCCCGCTGGTCCTGCGCGGCGAACCCGGACGCAGCCTCGTCCTAGCCGCCCAGAACCTGGGGTCGCTCGACGTGGGCTCGCCGGTCTATTACCGGCGCACGCGGGTCGGCCGGGTGGTCGGCTACACGCTGGACGCGGCGCGCGACTCGCTGGACGTGCAGTTGCTGATCGAACCGCCCAACGAGCGCCTGGTAACTGCCGAGTCGCGGTTCTGGAACGCGAGCGGGATCGATCTGTCGCTCAGTGCCAGCGGGCTGACGCTCGACACGGAGTCGCGTCGCCTCGATCCTGGTCGGCGGCGTGGCGTTCGCCAACCCTGCCGATGCCGCATCGGCACCCCCCGCGGCAGACGGACAGCGCTTCCAGCTCTTCGCCAATCGCAAGGCTGCGCTGGCACCGCCCGACGGCACGCCATTGCGCGTCCGTATGGTGTTCGAGCAGACCCAGCGCGGCCTCGTGGCCGGTGCACCGGTGGACATGCTAGGGGTTGAGATCGGCACCGTGCGCAGCGTTGCTCTGCTTCACGTGCCGAAGACCGGGAACTTTCCGGTCGAGGTGATCGCAGACATTTATCCGCTTCGATTGGGCAGCGTGCGTCGCCAGTTCGTCGCGCCCTCGGGCGCGACCGAAAGGGCAGACGCGTTGTTTCTGAAGCGAGGGGTGGACCATGGATTGAGGGCGCAGGTGAGAACCGGCAACCTGCTCACCGGCCAGCTCTATGTCGCCCTCGACTTCATGCCCAAGGCACCCAAGGCGACGTTGGACCTGCACTCCGTTCCACCGGCGATCCCGACCGTGCGGGGCACGCTGAGCGATCTGCAGCCGCAGCTCGCCGAAATCGTCGCCCGGCTCGGGAAGGTGAAGTTCGACGAGATCGGGAGCGGGCTGCAGGACACGCTGCGCAGCGCGAGCGCCGCGGGCAACGGGCTGCAGGAGACGCTTGCCAGCGCGAACGCAGCGATCCGCCAGTTGACACCGGAGGCGCAGCGCGCACTCGCCGATGTGCAGAAGACCCTGACGTCGGCGCAGGACACGTTGGCAGCGCTGGACCGCAATGTGCTGCAAGGGGATGCTGCCGTTCAGCGCAACGTCAACCAGGCATTGGTGGAGATGCAGCGTGCCGCACAGGCGCTGCGCGTGCTCGCCGACTACCTGCAGTTGCATCCGGAATCGTTGTTGCGCGGCAAGCCCGCCGACGCCGATCCGACCAGACCAGCCGAAGGCGCACGATGAGCAAGAGAACTCCCGCACTCTCGACGGCGCGGCGCGGGGCTGCCGCCGGCCTGGTCATTCTGATCGGTGCCTGCAGTTCGGTATCGCCGCCGCGCTTCCACACGCTGATGCCGGTGCCTGCCTCGACCGCGGCGATGATCGCGCCTGCCGGGGCGGTCGCGTGGGAAGTGCTGCCGGTCACCATCCCGGCCCAGGTCGATCAGCCGCAGTGGGTGGTGAGCACCGCGGATGGCAGCCTGGCCGTGCTCGAGCAGGAGCGGTGGATCGCGCCGCTGGGCGAGGAGATCCGCGCAGCGGTGGCCGAGCGACTCACGCAGCATCTCGGCACGCCATCGGCGGCTGTCGAGCCAGGCAAGGTCTGGCGGATCCGGATCGACGTCCAGCGCTTCGACTCTGCGCCCGGTCGTGAGGTGCGGCTCGAGGCTACCTGGACCCTGAGCACAAGCGCCGCGCCTGCTGCGGTATTGCGCTGTCGCAGCGATTTCGTGCAGGCAATCGGTGCGGGAGGTTACCCGGCGCTGGCCAGCGGCCACCGGCAGGACGTGGTGCGGCTTGCCGATACCGTCGCCGAGGCGCTCAAGGCCCTGAGCGCGGGGCAGGCCAGGACTTGCAGGGCTTAGCAGCTATCCGCGAACACGGTGCTGGCGAGGCCGCGACAGGCCTGGGCTCCGCTCGCCGACACTCCGCCGGGTTCTGCGCATTATACTTGACATAATATACATTGTAGTAAGTATAGCTTCCGAGAAGATCAGGCTTCGTCGGCTTCCGGCTGCGCGTCGATCCGGCTGTCGAACTCGTGCAGTTCCTCCACCTTGCAGGCGATGAACGGCTTGTCCAGCGGATGGCACACGCGACGCTGGAGCCGCGCCAAGCGGTCCGATCGCTCCATTGCCTGAACGACGCGCTCCGGATGCATCATCAACGCGAACGGGTCCGATACCGGGGGCTGCTTGTGCATGTCGAGTTCCTTGGTTGCTGCCTCTGAACACCTGCAACTCTAGGCGCGCAAGTGCGAAACCGTAGTCGGCGTGGCGCCAATCTTCGCGTCAGTCGAACGCTGACAAGCTGCCGAGCAGCGTGCGCGGCGGCGTCGAGAGGCAATCAGCTGCCGGGCCTGGACAGTTCCGCCGCCAGAGACTCGCGTCCGACGCTGCGCGCGGCGTCGGCGGCTGTCTGGCCAAGGTCATTGGTTCGCTTCAGGTCGGCTCCCCGGGCGAGCAGCAGCTTCACACTGTCCTCCTTGCCGTAACGTGCGGCCATCATCAGCGGCGTGCTGCGATTCGGCGACTCGGCATCGACGATTGCGCCGCGATCGAGCAGCAATGCAACGATCTTCGGATCCGGGCCGGTGGCTGCATAGTGCAGCGGCGACCACCCAGCCTTGTTCACCGGCGCACCGCGGGCCACCAGGCGCTGGCACCAATCCAAATGGCCCCTGAGCGCAGCCATCATCAATGCCGACTCGCCCACGCCATTGACCAGGTTCACCTGCGTGTCGGGCCGTGCCATCAGCGCCTCGGCGACCGCCATGTTTTCGCCATGCAAGGCGAGAATCAGCGCCACCTGACCTTGCGGATCGCGTGTGTTGGGATCGAAGCCGCGCTCCAGCAAGGCGCTGACGGTCCTTCCGTCGTTGCGCTTGACGGCCACGAAGAAGTCTTCGTACACACCGGCAAATGCAGTAGAAACACACATCACGACAAGTAGATAGGCGACACTTCTAATCCATGTTCTCATGTTCATGGGCTCCGTCTTCGGTCTCGGTGACTCGCTTGAACAAGCGCTCGAAGTTGACTGAGGTGGCCTGCGCGATGGTCTCTAGCGGGCATTGCTTGACTTCAGCCAGACGCGCCGCGACGAAAGGCACGTAGGACGGATTGTTCGTCCTTCCTCGATGAGGCATCGGCGCCAGGTACGGACTGTCGGTCTCGATCAGGCAACGATCCAGCGGCACGAAGCGCGCGACCTCGCGCAGGTCGGCAGCATTGGGAAACGTCAGGATCCCCGAAAACGAGATGTGGAATCCCAGGTCGAGCGCGGCGCGCGCGACCTCCGCGGTCTCGGTGAAGCAGTGAAAGACACCGCCGACTGCGGTGGCACCCTCCTCCCGCAGGATGGCAAGCGTGTCCCGCGAGGCGCTTCGGGTGTGGACGACGAGCGGCAGCGCAGAGACGAGCGCCGCGCGAACATGGACACGGAAGCGGTCCCGCTGCCAGGCCATTTCCTCCACGCTGCGCCCATTGAGCCGGTAGTAGTCGAGACCCGTTTCGCCGATCGCGACGACCCTGGCCCGCCCGGCCAGTGCGACCAGGTCTGCCACCGTTGGTTCGGCGACGCCTTCACTGTCGGGGTGCACGCCGGCACTCGCCCAGAAGTTGTCGTAATGCAGGGCCAGCGCGTGAACTTCAGCAAACTCCTCCAGTGTGGTGCAGATGCACAGCGCCCGGTCGACGCGGGCAGCAGCCATGGCCGCACGGATGTCGTCGATCCGCGTCGCAAGCTGCGGAAAGCTCAGATGGCAGTGGGAGTCGACGTACATGCAAGATCGGGCCGTGCGGCGCTCGCGCAGCGGTGGGGCGCGAGCCGAATCAGATCGTCTGCGTAGGCTTGGCTGACGAGATCGAGGTGCCGAGCAGTTCCTCGATCTTCAGCTTGAGCAACCGTGTCTTCTCGTCGCCGGGGAAACGAACCCCCACCCCCTGCGTGCGGCCGCCCGAGGCATTCGCTGGCGTGATCCATGCCACCTTGCCGGCCACCGGATAGCGCTGCGGGTCGTCGGGGAGCGACAGCAGCAGGTAGATGTCCTCGCCGAGCCGATAGTCGCGGGTGGTCGGGACGAACAGGCCGCCGTCGGTCAGCAGCGGCATGTAGGCTGCATAGAGCGCGCCCTTCTCGCGAAACACCAACTGGATCACGCTCGGACGCGAGGCCGGTGCAGGCGCTGCGGCGGCGGTCTTTCGCCCGGTGGGTTCGCTCATCGTTCGAAGTGTACCGAATCGGGTCTGAAGCGGGTCGCTTGTGGCCCCAAGACGGTAATGTCCCCTGCGCCCCAAGTAGAAGTGTCCCCTTGGCTGAAGGAGGAGGCACGAGGTGGCGCAGGAGTTGGGGCTGATGAGTCAGAAGGAAGTGCACCGGCTTGAGGTGATCAAACGAGTGATGGATGGAGGGCTTGACCAAGGACAGGCAGCGCAATTGCTCGGGCTGTCGACGCGCCAGGTCAAGCGGTTGTGCCGCAGAGTGCGTGAGCAAGGCCCGCAGGGGCTGGTCTCACGCAAGCGAGGCCGCCCCAGCAACCGGCGGATATCGCCCGATCAGCGCGAGCATTACGTGCAGTTGGTGAGCAGCCAATACGCTGACTTTGGTCCGCAGCTGGCGCATGAGTACCTCCAGCGAGAACACGGCTTTGACTGGAGCGTGGAGACCTTGCGCGGCTGGATGCTGCAAGCCGGACTGTGGCAGGCCAAGCGCCGACGGGCCAAGCGGGTGCACAACCCGCGCGCGCGGCGCGAGTGCCTGGGTGAGTTGGTGCAGATCGATGGCAGCCATCACGACTGGTTCGAGGGGCGATCGGCCAAGTGCTGCTTGATCGCCTTCATCGACGACGCGACGGGGCGGGTGCTGGGAGCGAGATTGTTCGAGCAGGAGACCACCCAAGGCTACCTGGCCGTGCTGCATGCGTTGGTACAGCGCCTGGGTGCACCGCTGGCGCTGTACAGCGACCGTCACGGCATCTTCACCAAGGCTGACTCGGAAGACCCCAAGCCCACGCAGTTCGAGCGAGCGCTGCTGCAGTTGCACATCGAGACCATCTGCGCACACAGCCCGCAGGCCAAGGGGCGGGTGGAGAGGCTGTTCCAGACGCTGCAAGACCGCATGTGCAAGGCCATGCGGCTGCAGGGCATCGACAACATCGAGCAGGCCAACACCTGGCTGGACGAACACCTGCGCGAGCACAACCGGCGCTTTGCAGTCAGCCCCAAGCAGGCGCAGGACATGCTCAGACCCTGGGGCGGCACCGCGCAGGCGCTGGCCGACATCTGCTCTTTGCACCACCAACGCCAGCTCAGCGCCCAGGGCGCGTGCAAGTTTGAGGGCAGCATCCTGCAGTTGTGTCCCAAGCAGCCACATGCGCCCAAGTCGCGTGCCATGGTGGACATTGCACAGCATGGCGACGGCTCGCTCCACCTGAGCTACCGTGGCCAGCCGCTGGCCTACCGCAGCTACGCCATGCATGACTCCAAACACGGCGGCAAGACCGAAGACCACAAGACGCTGAACGCGCGGGTGGACAAGGCACGCGACGCGCAACTCTCAAAGCTGCGCCGCCTGAAGGCCGAGCTGGCCTTCCAGGACAGCCAGCGCAAACACGGCCTCTTCCGTCCGGACACACCGCCCATCGTGCCCCGCGCGGGGGCTGGCCGCTACGGGCTACGCCCTACGCAGCCAGCCCCCGCGCCAGGTTGACCATCCTTCTCAGCCGTCCTCAAAGGGGACATTTCTATCTTGGCCAAACAGGGGACATTTCTACTTTGTGTTGACACTGAAGCGGGTCGCTTGTCGGCGCTGGCCGCCGAGGGCACTTCGGCCCTGAAGCACGAGGGACTCGAGCATCAGGCTTGCATTCCACGGATGCTCGGCATGGCGCGCGACGCGCCTGAGTGCCTGCCCCCAATCCGTCAGGCTGCGCAGATCGGTCGTGATGGTCAGGCTTCCCGCTGGGAAGAAGCGCGGTGCCACGCCGCAAACGGCCAGCATCGCGTCGTGACACAGCTTCTGCAGCGACTCGATGACCAGTGCGACAGGCAACTTCACCAGCGGCTCGGCGTCACCTGCCGCAACCAGCGCAGGCAGACGGGCCCAGAGTGCGGCGTCGAGCCCCATCGCCTGGCGCTGCAACGCCGCCAGCGGATGCCCACCGCTCGCGGCGAGCAGGATCGGTGCATCGGTCAATCCGGCATCCTCCAGCCACTGCGCGGCCTGCGTCGGGTCTGGCGCTGGCAGCACGACGGCATGACAGCGGCTGCGTACCGTGGGCATCAGCGCCGTGGCGTCGCCGCATGCCAGCAAGAAGCGCTGACTGCCCTGGGGCTCCTCGAGCAGCTTGAGCAAGGCGCTCGCGGCAGCCTGTGGCATTCGCTCGGCGGGGTGGATCACCACGACCTTCAGCCGTCCGCGGCCACGCGTCAGGGTCGAGAACTCGATCGCCGCGCGCACCTGCCTGATCGAGATCCACTCGCTGGGCTTCTTCTTGCCCTCGGTCGATTCCGGTTCGTCCGTCTTTTGCCGCCATCCGAGCGTGAGGTGTAGCGCGTCTGGCAGCAACACGCACAAGTCGGGGTGTACCTGGTCGGCCGTCGCCAGGTGGCAGCTTTCGCAGTGCCCGCAAGCAAGCCCATGCGGCCGCGCAGCCGCAGGCGTCTCGCACAGCCAGGCGCGCGCCAGCGCGATGGCGAACTCGAACTGCCCTGCCCCTTCGGCACCATGCACCAGCAGAGCGTGGCCACGCTGCTCGCGCAGCGCAGCGGCGAGCGACGCGGCCAGCCAGGGCAGCAGTCCTGCCTCGGCAGTCATGGTTGTCGTACTCGCCGTCACCAGCCGCGCCCCTGCAATATGCCCTCGATCTGCGCGGCCACTCGCGGCGGCGGCTGCAGCGCATCGATTCGCGCGAACCGCGCCGGATTGCGCAGCGCGCGAGCGCGATAGCCGTCGATCACGCGCTCGAAGAAGGCAACGTCCTGCCGCTCGAAGCGATCCGGGGCGCGCGCCGCCGCGCGTCGTTCGGCGGCCGCCTCGGCCGGCAGGTCGAACCAGAATGTCAGGTCGGGCTGCAGGCCTTGCTGTACCCACTGCTCGAGCTGAGCAAGCACCTCGAGATCGAAGCCGCGCCCGCCGCCCTGATAGGCGAAAGTCGCGTCGGTGAAGCGATCGCACAGCACACTCGTGCCGCGTGCCAGCGTCGGCGAGATCACCTGGATGATGTGGTCGCGCCGCGCAGCGAAGACGAGCAGCGCCTCGGTCAGCGCATCCATCGGTGAATGCAGCAGCAGCTCGCGCAATTGCTCGGCCAGCGCGGTACCGCCAGGCTCGCGGCTGCACACGACCTCGGCGCCGCGGCTGCGTAGGCGTTCGGCGACGGCCTCGACGTGGGTCGACTTGCCGGCACCGTCGATGCCCTCGAAGGTAATGAAGTGGCCTCGTTTCACTTGCCGCGCTGGTACTGGTTCACCGCCCGATTATGCGCAGCGAGGGTGTCGCTGAATTCGCTGCTCCCGTCGCCACGGGCCACGAAGTAGAGCGCCTTCGTCGGCTCCGGCCGCACCGCCGCCTCGAGCGAGGCCTTGCCCGGCATCGCTATCGGCGTCGGCGGCAGGCCCGCGCGTGTGTAGGTGTTGTAGGGCGTGTCGGCGAGCAGGTCGCGCTTGCGCAGGTTGCCGTCGAAACGCTCGCCGAGGCCGTAGATCACCGCGGGGTCGGTCTGCAGCGGCATGCCGATGCGCAGCCGGTTCACGAATACGCCGGCCACCTTGCCGCGATCGGCCGGCAAGGCAGTTTCCTTCTCGACGATCGACGCCAGGGTCAACGCCTCGTCGGCGCTGCGCAACGGCGTGTCGGGCGCGCGGCGACTCCAGGCAGCGACCAGCCGCTGCTGCATCGCACGGTAGGCGCGCTTCAGGATCGCGATGTCGCTGCTGCCCTTGCTGTAGGTGTAGGTGTCGGGGTAGAAGCGCCCCTCGGGCGCCACGCCCGGCGCGCCCAGCGCCGCCATCAGCGCGTCGTCGGACAGCCCGGCAGTGTCCGGTTTCAGCGCCTCGGCGCGGGCCAGTTCGGCGCGGAACTGACGAAGGTTCCAGCCCTCGATCAGACGCGTCGTGGCCAGCGTCTCGTCGCCCCGCACCATCTTCAGGAGCAGTTGTCGCGGCGACACGTTGCGGTCGATTTCGTAGCTGCCGGCGCGGATCCTTCGCGCCTGCCCCGACCAGCGGAACCACTCGTAGAGCAGCAGAGGCGAGGTCTGCACGCCGGCATCGACCCAGGCTCGCGCGATGTCTCGCGGCGACGTGCCGGGCTCGATCGAAATCTCGACCGAGTCGCCAGCGAGCGGTAGCGGCCGCTGCAACCACCAGAACGCGGCGCCGCAAGCCAGGGCGGCCATCAGCACGAGGCCGATCAGCAGGAGCCGCCAGCGCTTCATCGCGCGGCTTGGTGCCGTAACCCTAGGGAGGCATCGAACATGGGCGGTGATGATAATCGGCGCATGAAACCGACCTCACTGATCGAAGGCGTTGCCAGGCTGGTCGACTGGGGCGTCATCCGCGCCCGCGGCCCCGACGCGACGAGCTTCCTGCACGGGCAGCTCAGCAGCGACATCGCGCACCTCGGCGCATCGCGGGCGCGCCTGGCCGGCTACTGCTCGGCCAAGGGCCGGCTGCTGGCGAGCTTCATCGTCTGGAAGACAGCCGACGACGAAGTGCTGCTCGCCTGCAGCGCCGACCTGCTGGCACCCACCCTCAAGCGTCTGAGCACGTTCGTGCTGCGCGCCAAGTGCGTGCTGAGCGACGCCAGCGTCGAGTTGCCGCTGTTCGGCCTGGCCGGCTCGCAAGCGACGACCTGGCTCGCCGATGCCGCGGCGGGCGCGGTGTGGGACAGACGGGAGCGCGATGGCCTCTGCGCGGTCCGCCTGCCCGATGCGGCCGGCCAGGCACGCTACCTCTGCAGCGGCGGGGTCGCGCCCCCGCTGCCACCGCTGCCGCTCGAGGTGTGGCGCTGGCTCGAGGTGCGAAGCGGCGTGGCGCGCATCGAACACGCCACCGTCGAGCAGTTCGTGCCGCAGATGCTCAACTACGAAGTACTCGGTGGCGTCGACTTCCAGAAGGGTTGCTATCCGGGCCAGGAAGTCGTCGCGCGCAGCCAGTACCGCGGCAGCGTCAAGCGGCGCAGCTTTCTCTTCGAAACCGACGCTTCGGCGTCCGCTGGCGACGTCGTGTTCCATTCGGATGACCCCGCGCAACCGGCCGGCATGGTGGTCAACGCGGCGGTGCAACCCGGCGTGCATCCATCGGGCAGCCTCGCACTGGTCGAGTTGAAGCTTGCGGCACTGGAAGGTGGCAGCCTGCATTGCGGCAGTCCGCAGGGCGCGTCACTGAGGCGCGTCGAGTTGCCGTATGCCTTGCCGCTGGAGCCGCTGCCGGCGTGCTGAAGCGCGCCGCGCCACGTCTCGCTCGGCAGTGGCGGCTCGAGGGCGTCGATGCACAACCCACGACACTACAGCGTGCGCGTCATCTCGATGTGAGCAATGCCGGCTTCTTCGAACTCCGGCCCGCGCGCGGCGAAACCGGCCCGGAGGTAGAACCCGGCGGCCGATGTCTGCGCGTGAAGCACGACCTCGTGAAGGCCGCGCTCCCGCGCTGCCCGTAGCAGGGCCTCGAGCACGGCACGGCCGACGCCGCTGCCGCGCAGCGTCCGCGCCACCGCCATCCGACCAATCCGCGCCACACCCGGGCGGTGTTCGAGCATCCGTCCCGTGGCCAGTGCCACGCCGAGCCGGTTTCGGGCCAGTGCGTGCACGCAGGTGGCGTCGGCTTCGTCCCATTCCATCGCTGCGGGAACCTTCTGCTCCTCGACGAACACGGCGCTACGGATGGCTTGCGCGTCGCGCCCGAGTTCTGCCCAGCTGCCGACGCGAACGTCGACCATCGGCTCGCCGGCCTCGAACCCCTGCAGCACGGCGCGCAGTTCCAGCGGCACCGGTTTCGAGGTCTGCGTGCCCGGGTCGGCGAAGACGTAGACGAGCTCGCCGCCGACGAGAAGCTCGTCCTGGCGGAACACCGCCGCCGAAAACACGAGCGACGATTTGCCGATGCGTGCACAGCGAATGCCAACGTCGAGCAGATCGTCGTAGCCTGCCGAGCCGTGGTATTCGATCGTCGCCTTGCGCACGTAGAGGTCACCGCCGAGGCTCTCCATCGTCTGCGCAAAGGGCAAGGCGAGCGCACGCCAGTAGCCGGAGACGGCAGTGTCGAAATACATCAGGTAGTGACCGTTGAAGACGATCTTCTGGGCGTCGATCTCGGCCCAGCGGACGCGCAGGCGGTCGCGGAATCGGAAGTCGTTGCGGTTCATCTGGCGAGTGCCTTTGAGAGTGCGGCGGCGCAGGCCGCGTGAGCTGGAGTCAACGTCGATCGACCAGCGCATGCGCGATCGTGCCCAGGTCGACGTACTCGAGTTCGCTGCCGATCGGCACCCCGCGCGCCAGGCGCGTGCTGCGCACGCCGCGCAGCTTCAGGCTCTCGGCGAGGATGTGCGACGTCGCCTCGCCCTCGGCGGTGAAGTTGGTGGCGATGATCACCTCCTCGACCACGCCGTCGCTCGCCCGCGCGAGCAGTTCGGGCAGGCCGATGTCGTGCCCGCCTACGCCGTCGAGCGGGCTCAGGCGCCCCATCAAGACGAAGTACAGGCCGCGATAGCTGCCGGTGCGTTCGAGCGCCGCCTGGTCGGCCGGCGTCTCGACCACGCAGAGCTGGTGTGCATCGCGTGCCGGGTCGAGGCAGGTGGCGCAGATCTCCGCTTCGGTGAAGGTATGGCAGCGCTGACAGTGCCGCACGTTCACTGCCGCGGCCTCGAGCGCCACAGCGATCTGCCGCGCCCCGGCGCGATCGTGCTGCAGCAGGTGAAACGCCATGCGCTGCGCAGACTTGATGCCCACGCCGGGCAGGCGCCGCAGGGCGTCGATCAGCGCCTGGAGGCTGGGCTCGATCACTTCAGAAGGGAAGCTTCATGCCCGGCGGCAGCGGCATGCCGGCGGTGAGCTTGCCCATCTTCTCGGCTGAAACCGCCTCGGCGCGGCGCACCGCGTCGTTGAACGCGGCGGCGACCAGATCCTCGAGCATGTCCTTGTCGTCGGCGAGCAGGCTAGGGTCGATGCTGACCCGCCGCACGTCGTTCTTGCAGGTCATCGTGACCTTCACCAGGCCGGCACCCGACTGGCCCTCGACTTCAACGCTCGCGAGTTCCTCCTGCGCGCGCTTGAGGTTGTCCTGCATGGCCTGGGCCTGCTTCATCAAGCCGGCGAGCTGCCCCTTCATCATGACGAATGCTCCTCTTTCGATTCAATGAGGTTTGACCGACCCGGGGACGATGCGGGCCGTGCTGTACTGTTTCATCAGCGCCTGCACGAGCGGGTCGTCGTGGATGATCTTCTCGGCCCGCTGCTGGCGGAGTGCGAGTTCGGCAGCTTCTCGGCGTGCAGGCGTGTCCTCGGTCGCACCAAGCTCTACCTGCAGCGTAACCGGCTCGCCCAGCGCCTCGCGAAGCGCCGCCTGCAGCTTCTCGCGCTGAGCCGGCGCACGCAGCGATTCGCGCTCGACGCGCAGCGTCCACTCGACGCCAACGATGGCCACGCACTGCGCTTGTATCGCCAACTCGCGCGCCAACGCGGTGATGCCGCCGTGTTCCAGCAAGGCACGCACTTGCTGCTCCCAGCGGTCGCCAAGCGGCGTGCGCACCAGGCCGGCCGGTGCATCGGGGGCTGAGATCGAGGGCGGCCCTGCCGGCAAGGGCTCGCGATCGCGCAGCGGCCTGCTCGCTCGTGTCCAGCCACCGTGACTGCACGGAGGCGCTGCCGGCGCGTGTTGCCGGTGTACGCGCACGGTTGGCCCTGGCCGGGGTCCGCGCCGCACCGGCTTCGTGCGGCCTCGATGCCGGTGACGCACGTGCCGTCGCCGCCACCGCCGACGGTGCCTCCGTCGTCGACTCCGGCGCTGCTGCCGCGCGGCGCTCGGGGCCGGCCGCCGGCGCGAAGGCGAGCAGGCGCAACAGCACCATCACCAGGCCGCTGTACTCGTCGGGCGCCAGTCCGAGCTCGGCTCGGCCGTGCAGCACGATGCTGTAGAGCAATTGCGTCTCGTCGGGCGCCATCATGCCTGCCAGACGGGCGACCTCGGGTGACTGCGGATCCTGGCTGTCGAGCGTCTTCGGCACGGCTTGCACCAGCGCCATCTGCTGCAGCAGCGCGGCAAGTTCCTCCAGCGTGCCGTTGGCCGACAGCCCCAGCGTGCGCAAGCTATCGACTGCCTTCACCACCGCGGCACCGTCTCGCCCTGCGAGCGCCTCGACCAGGCGCAATGCATGACCGCGGTCCACCGCGCCGAGCATCTGGCGCACGCCCGCCTCGAACACCGCGCCGGCGCCGTGGGCAATTGCCTGGTCGGTGAGCGACAGCGCGTCGCGCATCGATCCATGCGCCGCACGTGCGATCAGGCGCAGCGCGCCGGCCTCGGCGCCGATACCCTCTTCGGCCAGTACCGTAGCCAGGTGCGACTGCACTGTCGACGGCGCCATCGGCCGCAGGTTGAACTGCAGGCAGCGCGAGAGCACGGTGGGCGGCACCTTCTGCGGGTCGGTCGTGGCGAGCACGAACTTGAGGTACTCGGGCGGCTCCTCCAGCGTCTTCAGCATCGCATTGAAGGCGTGGTTCGACAGCATGTGCACTTCGTCGATCATGTAGACCTTGAAGCGTCCGAGCACCGGCTTGTAGACCGCCTGGTCGAGCAACTGGGTGATCTCCTCGACGCCGCGGTTGGATGCGGCGTCGAGTTCCACGTAGTCGACGAAGCGCCCGCTGTCGATGTCGCGGCAGGCCTCGCACGCGCCGCAGGGTGTGGCGGTGATGCCGCCGTGGCCGTCCGCGCCCGTGCAGTTGAGCGACTTCGCGAGGATGCGCGACACCGTCGTCTTGCCCACGCCGCGCGTGCCGGTGAAGAGGTAGGCGTGGTGTAGCCGCTGCTGCGTCAGCGCGTTGACCAGAGCCTGCACGACGTGCTCCTGCCCGAGCAGCGCCTCGAAAGTGCGCGGTCGGTACTTGCGGGCCAGCACGAGGTAACTCATGTGCGGATTCTACGAGCCGACTGCGGCCAGCCGCCCCAGCGGCGTCACCTACAATCGCGCTCGACGGGCCTCCCCGCATGGAAGCGCGGCCAACCGGGTCAGGTCGGGAACGAAGCAGCCCTAACCGTTGCGACCAGTGCCGGGGTCAGGCTCGTCACCCCTGCCGTCGCTGCGGCGGCTCAGATCGTTGCACGGGCGGTGGTCGCTGGCGAGTCCGCCAGCGGCGGCTGGTGCGCCGTGTCGTGCGGCTGCGGAATTGCTGGTGGCGCCGGTGCCTCTTCTCGCGCCGGCACGGCGACGGCATGGCCTTGCAGCGCAAGCCGCGCGGCGTGCAGTGCGTCGTTCAGATCGCGCAGCGTGATCCCCAGGCCGCGACCATAGCGTTGCACGATCGTGGTCAGGGCTGCGCCGACCTTGGCCGCCGGCAACTGGGTGATGGCGTCGACCGCTTCATTGGCCGCGCTTGCCGCGATTCGCAGCAGGTCACCATCGCCGTCAGGACTGCGCACCGGGCGGTCCGGAGGCATGCGCCGGATCATGTGCAGCACTTCTTCGTTCAAACCCCAGTGGCGGGCGACCGCCGCGCCGAGCGACTCGGTGTCGACGCCGAGGACCGCATACGAGGCTTCCTCTTCGGTCATGCCTGGCTGCTCGCGGGCATCGTCGCTCTCGGCCGCCGGCGTCGGTTGCATCAACGCGGCGATCTGTGCGGCCTCCTGCGCGAAGTGGTACTGGATCATCAGGCGGCCAAGGTTCTGCAGCAGGACGATCAGGTAGATCACCTCGGCGTCGTAACCGGGCGGGCGCAGTGCCTGCGCCGCGTGCCCGGCCAGGCGGACCCGATCCATCAGTTGCTTGAGCGCGGCGGCGCCGGCCTCGTTCAACGGACCGGGCCACGCGCGCAACGCGGCTGCAGCCTGGCGCACGCCGTTGACCCCGACGAGCGCCACCGTGCGCCGGATCGTCAGTACCGGGCCATTGCCGGCTATCTGCGTCCCTTGCACCTGCGCAGTGTTGACCTGGCGAAGCAGTTCGAAGCTCAACGCCATGTCGCGCAGGATCGGCTCGGTCATCTCGCTCGTGTGCTCGCCCTCCAGCACGGCCAGGCCGGCAGCGAGCGCGCCGACGCCCGGCAGTGCCGGCAGGTGGCCTACGCTGGCCAGTCGATCCAGCAACAGCGCCAACGGGCCACCTCCGTCGAGTGCGGCAGCCTCCCGCCACCCGCCGAGCGCACGCAGCAGCGTGCGCGCATTCAGGTAGCGCTGGCGTGGCTGGCGAGCAGTGGCGCGGTTGACGATGACGCGCAACGCCTCGCTGACCGGGTATGGCGTGGCCCATGGGAGGCGGATCGTCTCGCGCCCGTGCGGCGGCAGCCGGGCAATGACGAGCCCGGTGTCGGCTTGCTCCAAGGCTGGTGCTCCGGCCAGCAAGCAGTGCAGCAACAGGCCCATCGCGAGCACGTCGCGCTCGGCCGCATCGCGGCGCACGCGTAGATGCCCCGGGTCCAGCACGGTGGCCAGCGGCTGGTTGCGTCCGGCAATGCCGATCGGCTCGGACAGAGCCCCGAACACCGTGTCTGCGAACGTTGCCTCGACCACGATGCCCAATGCGGCGACCCGCACGTGGCCGACCTCGTCGACGAGCAGGTGATGCAGTTGCAGGTCCTGATGAACGGCACCGCCCTCGTGAGCGAAGGCCAGCCCCTCGAGCGCCTGGTAAAGCAGGGTGACCCCCGCCATGGGTGTCGGCCGGGGGTGAGCCTGCAACCACTCGGCCAGCGTCAGACCCAGGTTTCGATCGACCGCCAGGTAGGGCCAATGCTCCTGCACTCCGATCTCCACGACCGGCGCCAGATGAGGGTGATGCAGCCGCGCCGCCATGCGCGCCTCGTGCAACCACGTCTCGATGTCTGGCGCGTCGGTCGGCTGCACGCGCGGCATGTGGAGCACGAGTTCCCGTCCCGAGCGCGTGTCGGCTACCAGCCAGGCCATGGTGGCGCTGCTCTTGCCGAGCAATTGCCTTAGCTCGAAGCGCCCGAACACGCGCGTCGGTTTCGGGTTAGGCGTGGCAGCGGGAGCGGCACTGGCGGCCATGGGGGGGTGCGAAGTCGGCGTGGACGTGGTCGTTTCGCCATTGGACCACCCGCGACAGGCCGGCAATGCTGCGATCAGGCCCGCCAAACGCGCCCAAATCGGTTGCGGCCGATACCGCAATCGCGCGACGCCTCGCAGCGAACCGTGCGCTTTATGCCAGAATGGCCCCGCCCTGGCATCGACTTCGGGGCAGACGCCGAAGGACACTTTCCATGAGCAGTGAATTGATCAAACACGTTTCCGATGCCTCGTTCGACAGCGACGTCCTGAAGTCGGGCAAGCCGGTGCTGGTGGACTACTGGGCCGAGTGGTGCGGCCCCTGCAAGATGATCGCGCCGATCCTCGACGAGGTATCAAAGGACTACGGCGAGCGGCTGCAGATTGCCAAGATGAACGTCGACGAGAACCGCGACGTGCCTGCCAAGTTCGGCATCCGCGGCATTCCGACGCTGATGCTGTTCAAGGACGGGCAGCTTGCCGCCACCAAGGTCGGCGCGCTGTCCAAGGCGCAGTTGACGGCCTTCCTCGACGGTCATCTATAATTCGATGCTGAGGATGCGGGGGCTGACGCCACGAGCGAGCACCCGCTGTCGTAGATGAATGCCCCCACGCGCGACTTCGGCGCGTAGGTCCGGCCCAAAGATTCCAACCACGCCTGCGGCTCCTGGCCGCGCGCTCACACGCAGCCGCAAGCGCGGTCGCGCTCGTAGCGTCGATCGACGCTGCCGAACACCTCAGGTCGCCCCGATTGGGGTGGCCGCCATCACCGGGGACTCCACCCATGCATCTGTCAGAACTGAAAGCCCATCCACGTCTCCGAACTCATCACGATGGGCGAGGCGCTGGAGATCGAGAACGTCGCCCGCATGCGCAAGCAGGAGCTGATGTTCGCGATCATGAAGAAGCGCGCCAGCGGCGGCGAGCAGGTGTTCGGCGACGGCGTGCTCGAGGTGCTGCCCGACGGCTTCGGCTTCCTGCGCTCGATCGACGCGAGCTACATGGCGAGCACCGACGACATCTACCTGAGCCCGAGCCAGATCCGCCGCTTCAACCTGCACACCGGCGACATGGTCGAAGGCGAGGTTCGCGTGCCCAAGGACGGCGAACGCTACTTCGCGCTGGTCAAGGTCGACCGCGTCAACGGCTTGACGCCCGAGGAGAGCAAGCACAAGATCATGTTCGAGAACCTGACGCCGTTGTTCCCGAAGGAGCAGTTCAAGCTCGAACGCGAGATCAAGAGCGAAGAGAACATCACCAGCCGCATCATCGACCTGATCGCCCCGATCGGCAAAGGCCAGCGTGCGTTGCTGGTGTCGCAACCCAAGAGCGGCAAGACGGTGATGATGCAGCACTTCGCGCACGCGATCGTCGCCAACTACCCCGAGGTCTACCTGATCGTCCTGCTCGTCGACGAGCGTCCCGAGGAAGTGACCGAGATGCAGCGCACCGTGCGCGGCGAGGTGATCAGTTCGACCTTCGACGAGCCGGCGGCACGCCACGTGCAGGTGGCCGAGATGGTGATCGAGCGCGCCAAGCGCCTGGTCGAGATGAAGAAGGACGTGGTCATCCTGCTCGACTCGATCACGCGACTCGCCCGCGCCTACAACAACGTGCTGCCGTCGTCGGGCAAGGTGCTGACCGGCGGCGTCGACGCCAACGCGCTGCAGCGCCCGAAGCGCTTCTTCGGCGCCGCGCGCAACATCGAGGAAGGCGGATCGCTGACGATCATCGGCACCGCGCTGATCGACACCGGCTAGCCGCATGGACGAAGTGATCTACGAGGAGTTCAAGGGCACCGGCAACTGCGAGATCTACCTCGACCGCCGCATGTCGGAGAAGCGCGTCTACCCGTCGATCCTGCTCAACAAGTCGGGCACGCGGCGCGAGGAGTTGCTGCTCAAGCCGGAGATCCTGCAGAAGACCTGGATCCTGCGCAAGCTGCTCTACCCGATGGACGAGATCGAGGCGATGGAGTTCATCCTCGACAAGATGAAGTCGACGCAAGAACAACCACGACTTCTTCGACATGATGCGGCGCGGCGGGTAGAACGCCCGGCAGCTATAATGGCTGTTTCCGCTCGCATGGAAAGTGCTGCATGGCGTGCAGTGGCTACCGACACCGAGCGCGCAGAGCGCGCAGAAAACGCAATTTCAGTGGAGGCTGGCTTGGTCTCAAGTCACGTCGAAGCTAAAGGATCGCCCATGAAAGAAGGCATTCACCCCAGCTATCGCGAAGTGTGCTTCGTGGACCTGTCCAACGGTTTCAAGTTCGTCACGCGCTCGTGCGCGCAGACGCGGGAGACCGTGAAGATGGACGACGGCCGCGAGTTGCCGCTGTTCAAGCTCGAATCGACCAGCGAATCGCATCCGTTCTACACCGGCACGCAAAAGAGCGTCGACATCCTCGGCGGCCGCGTCGAGAAGTTCCGCAACAAGTTCGCGCACCTGCAAGAAGTGATTCGACGACAGCTTCGACGACAAGGGCAGCTTCGGCTGCCTTTCTTGTCTGTGGCCGGCGCTGTGCGCACCCACGCTCGCGACATCGCAACTTTGCGTCCAGTCACCTTCACGTTGCTGCATGATGCGCAATCGCGCCCACTACCCTGCCCTTGAGTACCCCAAACCCGGCCCTTGTCACGCAGCGTGAAGCGCAGCGCCTGCCGCGCATACCGCTGCTGCTGCTGTGCGCGGCCTACGTGCTGCCTGGGCTGTTCGGACGCGATCCTTGGAAATCTGCCGACATCGGAGCGTTCGGCTACATGCTGAGCATCGCGCAGGGCCAGAGCCCATGGTGGGCACCGACGGTGGGCGGCCTGCCCCCCGAATCTGCCTTGCTGCCCTACTGGCTCGGCGCCGTCTTCATCAAGATGTTCGGCTCGCTGGTGGGCCGCCGCTGGCGGCGCGAATTCCGTTTGCGCTGCTGCTCGGCCTCGTTCTGGTCCTGACGTGGTACAGCACCTACCACCTGGCGCGCACCGAAGCCGGCACAACCCTTGCCGTTGGCCTTTGGTGGCGAGGCCAACCGCATTGACTACGCGCGCGCGATCGCCGACGGCGCGCTGCTTGGCCTGATCGCCACCCTCGGCCTGCTGCAGCTTGGCCATGAGACGACGCCCGAGTTGGTGCAGCTGACCGCAGCGGCACTGTTTCTGTACGCGCTTGCCTGCTGCCCGTTCCGCCCCATCGCGTCCCGGTTCGCTCTGCTGGCGGCGCTGCCGATGCTCGTCGCCAGCGGCGCACCCAGCGATCGCTGCCGGCTTGGGCATCGTGGGCCTGATCGTCAGTCGCATGTCGAGCGATACCGAGGTCAGGCGCTCGCACGGGATGGATCGCGGGTTCCGGCTGCTGGCCGTCGTGCTGGCAACATCGACTGCAGGCATGGGCCTGGCGCGTCAGTGCTGCGCTGTCGCTGCCACAGGCTGCAGCGTTGCTGCGGCAGCTCCTGTGGTTCCTCTGGCCGACACTGGCCGCTGGCGCTGTGGACACTCTGGCGCTGGCGACGTCAGCTCCGAAGCCAGCACCTGTCCGTGCCCGTTGGGCTGCGCCGCCGTGGCCTTGCTGGCCTGCGTGCGCGATGGGCGGGTCCGATCGTGCGTTGATGCTCGGCCTGCCCGGCCTGGCCGTGCTGGCGGCCTTCGCTCTGCCGACGCTGCAGCGCAGCACCGCCGCGGCGATCGACTGGTTCTCGGTGTTCTTCTTCAGCTGCTGCGCGATCACCATCTGGGTCATCTACGCGGCAGTGCAGACCGGCGTGCCGGCCAAGCCGGCCGCCAACGTGGCCCGCCTGGCGCCGGGATTCGCACTCGTTCTCGTGGCTGGCCCTCGGCTCGGCGGTGGCCGGCACGCTGGCCTGGATGTGGCTCGTGCGCTGGCGCACCGGGCGCCACCGCCACGCGCTGTGGAAGAGCCTGGTGCTGCCGGCCGGCGGCGTGGCGTTGTGCTGGCTGCTGCTGATGACGCTGTGGCTGCCGCTGCTGGACTACGCGCGCAGCAATCGGCCCTGGGTCAGCCGAACGTGCGCGCCGGCCAGGTGCCGCGCCGAGCGCCTGTGTCGGTGAGCCGGGCCTGGGCTGCCGCTGGCACCGCTGGTACTGGCCGGTGCCTGCATCGCTGCGCCGGGCTATCGCGCTCGGCGTCGCGGCATTGGAGCACTCGGCCGCTGGCGCGTCGAAGCGGGACACCGGGGCGCTCGGCCTGCTCGCTGATGTTGCGCCAGGAGCGCCGTGGCCAGCCGCCTACCGCGCGTGCCGACGGGGCTGGGAATTGGTGGCGCGAGCGACGGCCGACCGAGCGCGACGAGACGACGCCTGGTGCTCCGCCGCTCCCGCTGAGCGCGATCGGTCGCCACGGCAGCGCCGTGGATCGGGAGCCGGCTCGAGGACGCGGACACGCGCGGCAGGAAACACCAGCCTGAAAGTCGAACCCTTGCCGGGCTCGCTCTGGATGTCGAGTTCGCCGCCATGGCGCTGCACCACATGCTTGACGATCGACAGGCCCAGGCCGGTGCCGCCGGTGTCGCGCGAGCGGCTGCCGTCGACGCGGTAGAAGCGCTCGGTCAGCCGCGGCAGGTGTTCGCGGGCGATGCCGATGCCGGTGTCGCCGACCGACGAACTCACCCGCAGCCGTCGCGGCACAGCGCCAGGCCACGTCGATGCGGCCGCCCTCGGGCGTGTAGCGCACGGCGTTGTTGACGAGGTTGGCGATCGCGCTGGGCAGTTCGGTCTCGCTGCCGGCGATCTGCGGCGTCGTCGCCTTCGAAGCTGATCGCGTGTGCCGGCCGGCGGACAGCGCCATGGCGTCGGCCTGCGCTGCGCTGCAGCAGCGGCCGACCGCCACCCAGCGGTCGGTCGGCGGCCGCGGGCTGCCTTCGAGCTGCGCCAGCGTCAGCAGGTCGCCGACCAGCATCTGCATGCGCGTCGGTCTGCTGCGTCATCAGGGTCAGCACGCGCGCGGCGCTCGACCTCGGTCAGCGGCAAGCTGCGCCATCGTCTCGACGAAGCCGGCCAGCACGGTCAGCGGCGTGCGGATCTCGTGCGAGACGTTGGCGACGAAGTCGCGCCGCATCGCCTCGGCGCGCTCGCGCTCGCGTGATGTCCTGCGACAGCACGAGCTTCATGCCCTTCGCCGTAGCGGCGCACCAGCACCGATAGCGTGCCGCGGCCACTGCGGGGCTGGCAGGACCAACGCCTCGTCCGCATCGCCCGCCTTGCAGGTAGGTCACGAACGCCGGCGCGCGCACGAGATTGGTGACGCGCTGCCGGCGGTCGCGCTCGCGGATCGAGCCCGAAGTGTTCGGCCGCCAACGAGTTGCACCATTCGATCTGGTCGCCGGCGTCGAGCAGCAGCACGCCGTTGGGCGACGCCTCGATGGCCGACAGGAACTGCGACAGCCGCGTTTGCTCTTGCGTCACGCTTGCGCTCGCGCTGGCGGAGCGAGCGTTCGACGCGGTAGCCGAGCTCGCCCCAGAAGCCCGCGTCGCGCGGCGCAGGCGTGTCCTGCGACCCGCGCAGCCAGGACATGATCGTGTAGCCGCGCCAGCCATCGAACGCAGCGAGCGCCGCCGCCGCCAGCGCACTCCGAGCAGCACACCAAGCACCGGCGCCTGAGCGGATTCGCCGACGAGGTATCCCAGCCCGCCACCTGCCAGAACGGCCAGCACGATGGCGGCGACCCGATAACTCAGCCAGCCCATGTCAGCGCTCGGTCATCGGGCGCCATCCGATGGCGCGTCGGCGGCGTTACGCGGACTCGGCCCGCACATGCTGCGTCAACCGGTAGCCCGCGCCGCGCACGGTCTCGATCATCTGCGCACAGCTGCGCCGGCGCCAGCGCCTCGCGCAGGCGCTTGACGTGCACGTCGACCGTGCGCTCCTCGATGAAGACGTGGTCGCCCCAGACGCGGTCGAGCAACTGGGCGCGGCTGTGCACCCGCTCCGGGTGCGTCATCAGGAAGTGCAGCAGGCGAAACTCGGTCGGCCCGAGCTTGACCTCGCGCTCGCGCCCAGCGCCGCGTGACGCGCCGCGTCGCCGGGTCGAGCCTGAGCGCCGGCGACCTCGACCGCGTCGTCCAGCGCCTCGGGCGCCTTGCGCCGCAGCACGGCGCGGATGCGCGCCATCAGCTCGTTGGTCGAGAACGGTTTGGTCAGGTAGTCGTCGGCGCCGGCATCGAGGCCGGCGACCTTGTCGGCTCTCCTCGGCGCGCGCCGTCAGCATGATCATCGGCAGCTCGCGCGTGCGCGCGTCGCCGCCGCCAGCGCCTGGCCAGCGCGAGGCCCGACTGCCCCGGCAGCATCCAGTCGAGCAGCACCAGGTCGGGCAGCACGCGGTCCACCTCGCTGTGCGCCTGGTCGGCGTCGGCGGCGATCGTGACCTCGTAGCCGGCGTGGCGCAGGTTGATCGCGATCAGCTCGGCGATCGCCGACTCGTCTTCGACCACCAGGACGCTGCTCACTGCGAACTCCTCAACGCGCTCAGCGAACGAGCGACTCGACGGCCTCGACCGTGGTGTGCCGCACGTCGGTGCCCTTGACGACGTAGATGATCGCCTCGGCCAGGTTCTTGGCGTGGTCGCCGACGCGCTCGATCGCCTTGGCGACGAAGACCAGGTCGATGCTCGACGAGATCGTGCGCGGGTCTTCCATCATGTAGGTGATCAGCTTGCGCATCAGGCCGTCGAACTCCCGGTCGATCTGGTCGTCCTGCTTGCAGCACCTCGAGCGCCTTGGCGACGTCGAGCCGCGCGAAGGCGTCGAGCGCCTTGCGCAGTTGCGCGATCGCGAGCTCGGCCTATGAACTCCAGGTCGGTCACCGGCAGCCGCAGGCGGCTCGACACGCCCGTGTTGATCAGGCGCTGCACGGTGCGGGCGATGCGCGCCGCCTCGTCGCCGACGCGCTCGAGGTTGGCGATGGCCTTGCGAGATCGCGATCAGCAGCCGCAGGTCGCGCGCGGTGGGCTGGCGCCGCGCGATGATGGCTGAGAGGTCGCGGTCGATCTCGACCTCCATCGCGTTGACGCGCTCCTCCTGGCGCAGCACCTGGTCGGCGGTCTCGCCGCTGAAGTTGCGTCAGCGCATAGACGGCCTGCGCGACCTGCGACTTCGACCAGCCCGCCCATCTCGAGCACACGGGTCGAGATGCCGCTGAGTTCGGCGTCGAACTGGGTCGAGAGATGCTTGTCGTGTCATCGCCTTGCTCCCGTGCTCAGCCGAAGCGGCCGGTGATGTAGGGCTGCGGCCGCTGCGCTTGACTTCGCTTCGCGAAGTCAGCCTCCACCATTTCATCACTGTTGAAATCATCCAAATCTTCCAGTGATGTAGTCCTCGGTGTCCTTCTTCTTCGGCTTCATGAAGAGCTCCGAAGTCGCGCCGAATTCGATCAGGTCGCCCAGGTACATGTAGGCGGTGTAGTCCGAGCAGCGCGCCGCCTGCTGCATGTTGTGGGTGACGATCACCACGGTGTAGTCGCTCTTCAGTTCGGTGATCAGTTCCTCGATCTTGCCGGTGGAGATCGGGTCCAGCGCCGAGCAGGGCTCGTCGAGCAGCAGCACCTCGGGCTTGATCGCGATGCCGCGCGCGATGCACAGCCGCTGCTGCTGGCCGCCCGACAGGCCCGAGCCGCTCTGGCCGAGCTTGTCCTTGACCTCGTTCCACAGCGCGGCCTTCTTCAGCGCCCACTCGACGCGCTCGTCCATCTCGGCCCGCGGCAGCGTCTCGAACAGGCGCACGCCGAAGGCGATGTTGTCGTAGATCGACATCGGAAACGGCGTCGGCTTCTGGAACACCATGCCGACCTTGGCGCGGATCAGCGAGACGTCGTTCTTGGTCTTCAGGATGTTCTCGCCGTCGAGCACGATGCTGCCCTCGGCGCGCTGCTCGGGGTAGAGCTCGAACATGCGGTTGAAGGTGCGCAGCAGCGTGGACTTGCCGCAGCCCGACGGGCCGATGAAGGCGGTGACCTTGCGCTCGGGGATGTCGAGGTTGATGTTCTTCAGCGCGTGGAAGCCGCCGTAGTAGAAGTTCAGGTCGCGCACCGAGATCTTGGGCTTCTCGGTCGCCGGGAGTTCGACCTTCGCATCCATGGTTCTTTCCGTTCAGTGCTTGTTGCGGAACAGCACGCGCGCCAGGATGTTCAGCGCCAGCACGCCCAGCGTGATCAGGAACACGCCGGCCCAGGCCAGCTTCTGCCAGTTCTCGTAGGGGCTCATCGCGAACTTGAAGATCGTCACCGGCAGGCTGGCCATCGGCTCGCCGAGGTTCGAGGTCCAGAACTGGTTCGACAGCGCGGTGAACAGCAGCGGCGCGGTCTCGCCGGCGATGCGCGCCAGCGCCAGCAGGATGCCCGTCATGACCCCGGCCCAGGCCGACTTCAGCGTGATCGTCATGATGACCTTCCACTTCGGCGTGCCCAGCGCATAGGCCGCCTCGCGCAGCGCATTCGGGATCAGGCTGAGCATGTTCTCGGTCGTGCGGATGACCACCGGGATCACGATCAGCGCCAGCGCCAGCACGCCGGCGAAGCCGGAGAAGGTCTTGATCCGCGCCACGACGACGGCGTAGATGAACAGGCCGATCACGATGGACGGCGCCGACAGCAGGATGTCGTTGATGAACCGCGTGACGCTGCCGAGCCAGCCCTTCTGGCCGTATTCGGCCAGGTAGATGCCGGCCATGATGCCGATCGGCGTGCCGAGCAGCGTGGCCAGCGCTGACCATCACCAGCGAGCCGAAGATGGCGTTGGCCAGGCCGCCGATCTCGGCCTGCGGCGGCGGCGTCATCTCGGTGAACATCGCCAGCGCCAGGCCGCCGAGGCCCAGGCGCACGGTCTCGAACAGGATCCAGATCAGCCAGAACACGCCGAAGGCCATCGCCGCCAGCGACAGCACCAGCGCGACCGCGTTGACGCGCTTGCGGCGACGGTGGTGCTCGAGCTTGGACGGGTCGAAACGTCAAGGTGCTCATGTTCGCGCTCCTTCGCCCTTCTTCAACTGCGACAGCAGCAGCTTCGAGAGCGCAAGCACGACGAAGGTGATGAAGAACAGCACCAGGCCGAGGTAGATCAGCGAGGCCTGGTGCAAGCCCTTCGCCGGCCTCGGCGAATTCGTTGGCCAGCGCCGAAGTGATGCTGTTGGCCGCCTCGAACAGCGACAGCGAATTGAGCTGGTTCAAGTTGCCGATCACGAAGGTCACCGCCATCGTCTCGCCGAGTGCCCGGCCCAGGCCGAGCATGATGCCGCCGATGACTCCGGTCTTGGTGTACGGCAGCACGACCTTGTAGACGACCTCCCAGGTCGTCGAGCCCAGCGCGTAGGCCGACTCCTTGAGCATCGGCGGCGTGACGTCGAACACGTCGCGCATCACCGAGGCGATGAACGGAATGACCATGATCGCCAGGATGATGCCGGCCGACAGGATGCCGATGCCCACCGGCGGTCCGGAGACCAGCGCGCCGAGAAAGGGCACGCCCTTGAACAGGTGCTGCAGCGGCGCCTGGACGTAAGTGGCCAGGATGGGGCCGAACACCAGCAGGCCCCACATGCCGTAGACGATCGACGGCACCGCGGCCAGCAGTTCGATCGCGATGCCCAGCGGCCGCTTGAGCCACCGGGGTGAGAGCTCGGTCAGGAACAGCGCGATGCCGAAGCTCACCGGCACCGCGATCAGCAGCGCGATGATCGACGTCATCAGCGTGCCGTAGATCATCACCAGCCCGCCGAAGCTTTCCTTGACCGGGTCCCATTCGGCGTGCCACAGAAAGCCGAGGCCGAACTTCTGGATCGCCGGCGCGGCGCCGATGATCAGCGAGACGATGATGCCGGCCAGCAGCGCCAGCGTCAACACGGCCGCGCCGTGCGCCAGCACCGAGAAGACGACGTCGGCCCAGGGGGACGACCGTCGACGGTTCGGCGGCGGCTCAGCGGACCGGAGCGTTCCATCTTGTCGGTGTACGGGCTGGCAGGAAGTGTAGCGGCCATGACCTCTCCGGCGGCCTCGTGGGGATCGGGGGCGAGGCCCCTGAAGGAGCGACTCGCTTACTTGAAGGCGATGGGCTTGCCGGCGCCGTCCTTGATCTCGCCCCACTGCTTGCGCACCAGCGCCTTCACGGCCGGCGGCAGCGGCACGTAGTCCAGTTCGTCGGCCATCTTGTCGCCGTTGACGTAGGCCCATTCGAAGAACTTCAGCGTGTTGCTCGCGTTGACCGGCTTGTCCTGCGCCTTGTGCATCAGGATGAAGGTCGCGCCTGTCAACGGCCAGCTGTCCTTGCCCGGCTGCTCGGTCAAGACCTGGTAGAAGGTCTTGGCCCAGTCGGCACCGGCCGCGGCGGCCTTGAAGGTCGCGTCGTCGGGTGCAGCGAAGTTCGCCGTCCTTGTTCTTCACCAGCGCGTAGGTCATCTTGTTCTGCTTGACGTACGCGTACTCGACGTAGCCGATCGAATTCGGCAGCCGCTTGACGAACGCGGCGACGCCTTCGTTGCCCTTGCCGCCGGCGCCGATCGGCCAGTTCACCGCCGTGCCCTCGCCGACCTTGGCCTTCCACTCGGCATTGACCTTGGACAGGTAGTTGGTGAAGATGAAGCTCGTGCCCGAGCCGTCAGCGCGGCGAACCACCGCGATGTCGGCGTCCGGCAGCGGCACGCCCGGGTTCAGCGCCGTCAGCGCAGCGTCGTTCCACTTGGTGATCTTGCCGAGGTAGATGTCGCCGAGCACCTGGCCGGTCAGCTTGATCTGGCCGGGGTTGATGCCCTTGATGTTGACCACGGGCACCACGCCGCCGATGACGGTCGGGAACTGCATCAGGCCGTCCTTGGCGAGTTCCTCGTCGGTCAGCGGCATGTCGGAAGCGCCGAAGTCGACCGTCTTGGCCTGGATCTGGTTGATGCCGGCGCCAGAGCCGACCGACTGGTAGTTCAGGCGTGCGCCGGTCGCCTTGTTGTAGGCGTCGGCCCACTTGGCGTACAACGGCGCCGGGAACGTCGCGCCGGCGCCGGTCATGTCCTGCGCTTGCGACACGCTGCCGTATGTCACCAGAACCAGCGAAGCCGAAGCAGAACGGAGGAGGGAGAGCTTCATGAACAGACCTTTCTCGAAGAATGCGCATTGGGAATGACTGCGACTCTAGTGACTCCCCGTGACGAAATCGTGACAGCGCGTGCGCCGCCCGGCTTGAGGGCTTCCTGTCACAAAGCCTTCACGCTTCTGTCATGAAGCCTGTCTACGCTGCGACTGGTGTCCGGAGGCGGACCTGTTCCCCCATCCGAAACCCTGGTTCGACAACCGGCGACAACTCTCAGCCAAGGAAGTCGGCACGGTCCGGCACTGAATCCCATGACAGCCTCCAGCGTGAATCGATCACCCCTCAACGTGCTGTTCCTGTGCACGCACAATTCGGCCCGCAGCGTGCTGGCCGAGGCCATGCTCAACCACTTCGGCGAAGGGCGCTTCCGTGGCTTTTCGGCCGGTAGCCAGCCGCGCGGTGCGGTCAATCCTCTGAGCCTGACGGTACTGTCCGAGTCGGGCATCTCCGTCGCGGGCTTGCGAAGCAAGAGTTGGGACGAGTTCGCCGGTCCGGATGCGCCACGGATGGATCTGGTGATCACCGTCTGTGACAACGCGGCCGGCGAAGCCTGCCCCTACTGGCCGGGCCAGCCGGCGACCGCGCACTGGGGCTATCCCGATCCGTCGGCCGTGGACAGCAGCGAGGAACAGCGCCTCGGCGCCTTCCGCCGGACCCTGCTTCAGATGCGCCGCCGCATCGAGCTGCTGATCAACCTGCCGCCGTCCGCACTGGGGCGGATGAGCTTGCAGGACGAGGCTCGTCGTATTGCCGGGACATGAGTACGGGGGCCGCAGCCTCGCCGGCGGCCTGCGCTGGCAGAGCGTCGACGGCCGCATGGCCTGGCGCGGCATTGCCGCCTCGAAGTCGCTCGAAAATCCACACGGTAAGGACCCGCATCGAGCCGCCGGAAGTCCCGTCAGCGGCGCCGGCGCCCCAGGTCGTGGACGTGATCGCTGCTGGCGGAAGATCACGCTGCATGAGTCAACATGTTCACGCCGCCCCGTGAAGCGGTGTTGAAAGGATCGTGACACTGCGATGTCAGACGCGCGAGAAAGCTGCGGGCTATCGCAGCGGTCGTGCGGCACCGGCAGCGCGCGTTGCATCCCCTGCCTGGACCGGCTCTGCGTTCCTTGGCTCGCCGTCATCGCCCCCGATTTCGCTCCAGGCCTTCAGCGCCCGCAGCAATGGGCGCTTCTTCGACTGGTGCGATTGCATGCGATGCAGGATGTCGCCAAGCGTGCGAAGCGCCTCGATGATGTGCGGCCCCTTGTTGAGCATCACGCACTCGGCCCGTACGCCCATCGCCGCGTCGGTGATCTCGGCGCGCGATGGCAACCCGGTCTTCGCCTGCGACTCGAGCACTTGCGTCGCCCAGACGACCGGCATGTGCGCCGCCTCGCAGGCCCACAGCATCTCTTCCTGCACCTCGGCCAGGCGCTCGAACCCGCACTCCACGGCAAGGTCGCCGCGCGCGATCATCACCCCTGCGGCCTTGCAGGCCATCGCGGCAAGGAGCATCTGCGGCAGGTGCTCGAATCCGCGACGGGTTTCGATCTTCAGGATGACGCCGAGGTTCTTCGCGTCGAGCCGGCGCAGGTGGCGCCGCAACAGTTTCACGTCGCCGGCGCCCTGCGCGAACGACAGCCCCACCAGGTCTGCATGCCCTGCGACGATAGCCAGGTTTTCGATGTCCTTGGCCGTGAGCGCGGGCAGATCGAGCCGGGTATCGGGCAGGTTGATGCCCTTGTCGGCACCGAGCTTCGAGCCCTCGTCGGCGGCGTCGGTGATCTCGACTTCGACCCCTTTGGACGTGATGCGCCGCACGACACCGCCGATGCGGCCGTCGTCGAACCAGATTCGCTCGCCCTTGCGCACGGCCTCCAGCGCCTCGGGCAGCGTGCAGGCGACCGTGGCCACGGCCACGCGCTTCCTCGCCGAGCCGTCGCTCGCGTTGTGCCCCTGCCCGTGGCGCACCAGGCCCAGCGTGTCGCCGCGGTGCAAGAGCAAGCGGCCCTCCGGCGCCGGCAGATCGACCAGCCCCGTCTCCTGCACGTCGCCTCCGCGCCGGTGCAGCCGCAAGCGGGTCTCGTCCGTCAGATACGCGGTGCGCGCTGCCTCGACGAGCACCCCCTCGTCGCCCTTGGCCAGCACGGTGAGCCGGCGAGCGCTGGAGCGGGCATCGACGAGGTCAATGTGATCCGCAATCTCGAGTGCTGCAAGCCACGGCCCATCGACGCCAACATGGGCGCTCGCGCCAGGCACCGGTGCGCTGGCGCCCTGCGGGGCGAAGGCCGAGGCGAACCGGTGAGGTCACGATGCCGAGGGCGTTGCGGTCTGGCTTGAGCTTCAGCACGGCCGCGTCGGCGGCGATCGGGCCGGTGCGCAGCTTCGGGCCGGCGAGGTCCATCAAGACCTTGACCGAACGGCCGTTCGCGGCGGCGACCCGGCGCACGCGCGCCGCCATCGCAACCCATTCAGCAGCGCCGTCGTGCGCGCAGTTGATGCGGGCGACATTCATGCCGCCGCGCACCAGGGCCTCGACGAGCCCGTCGTCGACGGCAGCGGCACTCGGCAGCGTGACCATGATTCGAGTGCGATGCTTGCCCGAGGCCGCGCCGAACAGGGTCTCGGCCCGGCCCTTCAGCGCCCCCAGGTCCGGCGGCGGGCAGAGGGCCTCGATCGGCGCCGCACAGGCGCGGCCCGCAAGCAGATAGAGGATGCCCAGAACCTTGTCCAGATTGGCCAGGACCTGCGGCTCGGCCCGTCCGAGCGACGAAACGCCGATGTCCGCCAGTTGCTCCTGCACCTTGCGCAGGTCGAGGCTGCGCATCGCCAGGTAGTGCGCCAGGTTGCGCGCGCTCGAGACGCCGGCGGCATCCAGTTCGTCGAGTTGCGGCACCAGACGGGACTCGAACTCGACCATCGACTCGCGCAGCACGAGCAGTTCGTCGATCAGTCTGTCCAGCGCGCGCCGCTCCCACGCCGCTACGGCGCCTTCAGTTCCATCCTTCATCGGCAGACAGTCTGCACACAGACTGCGACAGGCCTGTGACAAATATCAACATACACCGTGCTTGAGTCGCCGATCGGTACGCTGCCGCGGCCCGGGCCGTCGGAAGGGCAGAGGCTCGCCAGCGTCGCACCCGGTGGCGGCAATTCAATCGCGCAGCGCGTCGGCGAGGCGCTGCGCGCATCCCTGCGCCAGTCCAGCATCGTGCGCCTCGACCATCACGCGTACGACCGGTTCGGTGCCCGACGGGCGGATCAGCACACGCCCGCGGTCGCCGAGCTCGGCCTGCACGCTTCTGTGCTCGGCATCCAGGCGCGGGTTGGCTTTCCAATCTGCGTCGGTACTCAGCCGCACGTTGATCAGGGTCTGCGGAAACATCGCCACGTCGGCGAGCAGATCCGGCAGGCTGCGGCCACTTCGGCGGATCGCCTTGAAGATCTGCAGCGCGCTGACGATGCCGTCGCCCGTGGTGTGCTTGTCGAGCGCGAGGAGATGGCCGGAGCCTTCGCCGCCAAGCAGCCAGCCCCGCGCATTGAGTTCTTCCAGTACGTAGCGGTCGCCGACCTTGGCGCGGACCAGCGACACGCCCTGAGCCTTCAGTGCGAGTTCGACGCCCAGGTTCGTCATCAGCGTGCCCACGGCACCGGGCACGCCCTGGCCCTGTGCGAGGCGATCGCCGACCATCACGTACAGCAGCTCGTCGCCGTTGTAAAGGCGGCCCTGCAGCGTCCACCAGTTGCAGCCGGTCGGCGTCGCCATCGAGCGCCACGCCGTAGTCGGCCCCCGTCTCGCGCACCGTGCGAAGCAGGGCCTCGGGCGCGGTAGCGCCGTAACCGGCGTTGATGTTGCTGCCGTCGGGCATGCAGCCGATGGCCACCACGTCGGCCCCCAATTCATGGAAGACGTCGGGCGCCACCTGGTACGCCGCGCCGTGCGCCGCGTCGACGACGATCTTGAGGCCCTTCAGCGAGAGCTCGCCGCTGAACGTGGCCTTGCAGAACTCGATATAGCGACCGCGCGCGTCGTCCAGCCGGCGCGCCTTGCCCAAGCCCGCAGACCCGACCCACTGTCGGGTCTTCGGACAGCGCGGCTTCAACCTGTCGTTCCCACTCGTCGGGCAGCTTCTCGCCACGTGCCGAAAAGAACTTGATGCCGTTGTCGTCGAACGGGTTGTGCGATGCGCTGATCACCACGCCCAGGTCCAGCCGCAACGCTCGCGTCAGATAGGCCACGCCGGGCGTCGGCAGCGGGCCGGTAAGCACCACATCGACGCCCGCCGACGCGAAGCCCGCCTCGAGGGCGGACTCGATCATGTAGCCGGAGATGCGCGTGTCCTTGCCGATCAGCACGGTCGGGTGCGCTTCGGTGGCCTTCAGCACGCGCCCGACGGCGTGCCCGAGGCGCAGCATGAAATCGGGCGTTATGGGCGTCTTGCCAACCGTGCCGCGGATGCCGTCGGTGCCGAAGTAGGTTCTCGTCATGTCGTCTCCGAGTGCTGGTGCGCGTCGCCAGCTGCGCCGGGATTGTGCCCTGCACGTTCACCCGTCGCGCCGAGGCCGGCGGCACGCCAGACACGAAGCGCGTCGACGGTGGCCGCCACGTCGTGCACCCTGACGATGCTGGCGCCCTGCCCGACCGCCGCCAAGGCTGCCGCCAGGCTGGCCGCCAGACGATCCTGAACGGCACGGCCCGTCAGCGCACCCAGCGTCGACTTGCGTGACCAGCCGAGCAACAAGGGATGGCCTAGCGCCAGCAACTCGCGTTGCCGCGCCAGCAGTGCAAGGTTGTGCTCGACGCGCTTGCCGAAGCCGATCCCGGGATCGAGGACGATGCGCTCGGCAGCGATGCCGCGCTCGATGGCCGCAGCCGCCCGATCCGCCAGGAAGGCACCGACCTCGCTCACGACGTCGAAGTAGTCGGGCGCGTCCTGCATCGTCCGCGGGTCGCTTCGCATGTGCATCAGGCAAACGCCGCAAGAACCATGCGACGCGATCAACTCGATCGCACCGGGCACCCGCAACGCACGGATGTCATTGACGATGTCGACCCCGACATCCAGCGCAGCCTGCATGACCTCGGGCTTGGAGGTGTCGATCGAAACCGGCACGCCGAGCGCGAGAGCCCCGCGCAGCACGGGCAGAACCCGCGCGAGTTCGTCGGCCGTCGACAGGCTAGACGCACCGGGGCGGCTCGACTCGCCGCCGATGTCGAGGATGTCGGCACCCTCACCCACCAGACGCTCGCAGTGCGCCAGCGCGGCGGCGGCGCTGGCGTGGACCCCGCCGTCGAAGAACGAATCCGACGTGACATTCACGATGCCCATCACGCGTGGCTGACCGAGATCGATCGAGAAGCGCGTTGTCTGCCAGGCGTTCATCGATCGATCAAGCCTCGAAACGCAAGCGGGGCCGAAGCCCCGCTGCGCGATGCAGGCCACGTTCACGCTGCCGCCGGCGCCCCGTCGGGGTTGATCGGCGGCACGCGGAACCGACTTGCTGGCCGAAGGCGTCCAGTCCTTCGGGCGGCCGCGGCGGGCGGCCGTGCATGATGTCGTCGATCTGCTCGCTGTCGATGGTCTCCCATTCGAGCAAGGCATTGGCCATCGCGTGGATCTTGTCCTGGTTGTCCTCGATCAGCTTGCGAGCGATCAGGTACTGCTCGTCGATGATGCGGCGGATCTGCTTGTCGACCTTCTGCATCGTCTCTTCGGAAACGTTGACCTGCTTGGTCACCGAGCGGCCGAGGAAGACTTCGCCCTCGTTCTCGGCGTACACCATCGGGCCGAGCTCGTCGGTCATGCCGTAGCGCGTGACCATGTCGCGCGCAATGTGCGTCGCACGCTCGAAGTCGTTGCTGGCACCGGTGGTCATCTGGTGCATGAAGACTTCTTCGGCGATGCGGCCACCGAACAGTACCGAGATCGTCGACAGCATGCGTTCCTTGTCCAGGCTGTAGCGATCGACTTCCGGCAGCTGCATCGTCACGCCAAGCGCGCGCCCGCGCGGGATGACCGTCACCTTGTGCACAGGGTCGGTCTTGGGCATCAGGTTGGCGACCAGCGCGTGGCCCGATTCGTGGTACGCGGTGTTCTTCCGCTCTTCCTCGGGCATGACCATCGACTTTCGCTCGGGGCCCATCATGATCTTGTCCTTGGCGTGCTCGAAGTCGGCCATCTCGACCACGCGCCCGCTGCGGCGTGCGGCGAACAGCGCCGCCTCGTTGACGAGGTTGGCGAGGTCGGCGCCCGAGAAGCCGGGCGTGCCACGGGCCAGCAGGTCGGCGCGGATGTCTTGCCCGATCGGCACCTTGCGCATGTGCACGTTCAGAATTGCCTCGCGGCCGCGCACGTCGGGCAGCGATACGTAGACCTGGCGGTCGAATCGGCCCGGGCGCAGCAGCGCGGGGTCCAGGATGTCGGGACGGTTGGTCGCCGCCATCACGATCACGCCGACATTGGTCTCGAAACCGTCCATCTCGACGAGCATCTGGTTCAGCGTCTGCTCGCGCTCGTCGTTGCCGCCGCCGAGGCCGGCGCCGCGGTGGCGTCCGACGGCATCGATTTCATCGATGAAGATGATGCAGGGAGCGCTCTTCTTGGCCTGCTCGAACATGTCGCGAACCCGCGCGGCGCCGACGCCGACGAACATCTCGACGAAGTCGGAGCCGCTGATGCTGAAGAAGGGCACCTTGGCCTCGCCGGCGATCGCCTTGGCGAGCAGTGTCTTGCCCGTGCCGGGCGGGCCGACGAGCAGCACGCCCCGCGGAATGCGGCCGCCGAGCTTCTGGAACTTCTGCGGATCCTTCAGGAAGTCGACGAGCTCCTTGACCTCTTCCTTGGCCTCTTCACAGCCGGCCACATCGGCGAAGGTGGTCGTGTTGTTGGCTTCGTCGAGCATGCGGGCCTTGGACTTGCCGAAGCTGAATGCCCCGCCCTTGCCTCCGCCCTGCATCTGCCGCATGAAATACACCCAGACGCCGATCAGCAGCAGCATCGGCCCCCAGGAAATGAGGATGCTCATCAGGATCGACGGTTCTTCGCGCGGTTTGACGTCGAATTTCACGCCGCTGTTGATCAGGTCTCCGACCAGCCCGCGGTCGAGGTAGGTCGCCGTGCTGCGCAGGCGCTTGTCGTCATTGGTGGTGGCAATGATCTCGGTCCCGTTCGGGCCTTCCTGCAGGGTCACGACCTTGATTCGCTTGGCGCGCACTTCCTCGAGGAAGTCGGAGTAGCCGATCTGGCTGCCCTGCGCGACGCCGCGGTCGAACTGCTTGAAGACGGTGAACAGCACGAGGGCTATCACCATCCAAACAGCGACTTTCGAGAACCATTGATTGTTCACCGCGGCTCCTTCTTGCCATCAAGACACCTGCTCGCGCGAGGTTGCGCGATGCATCTGCGGTATCTGGGGGCGATTCTATTCGACGCAAGCCGTCTATCGCCGGCTGCGCCACCTATGGCCACGATGGCTCCGTGCCAACGCGGCAGCCTACCCTCACCGCTCGATATCGACCCCCGAACGTACTTGCTTGAGACCGATCCCGACGAGAAAGGTTTCCGCCGACCGATCGCGCGAGGCCTTGGGCTTGATCGGCTTGACGACGCGAAACGTCCGCTTGAAGAGCTCGACGAGCTGGCTGTGGCCGCTGCCATGGAAGACCTTGCAGACCAGCGCGCCATTCGGGATCAGATGGTGCTGCGCGAAATCCACCGCGAGCTCGACGAGGTGCGCCACGCGCGCCGAGTCCGAACTCGGAATTCCCGACAGGTTGGGCGCCAAGTCCGAGAGGACGACGTCCACCGGCCGTCCTGCCAGGAGGACCTCGAGCCTGCGCACCACGGCCTCGTCGTGGAAGTCACCCTGCAGGAAGGTCACGCCGTCGATCGGCTCCAAGTTCAGCAGATCCAGGGCAATGATGCTGCCGTCGAGCTCGCCGGACGCCGCACCGCCGCTGCCAGCCCCTCTTGGCGCGAACTTGCGCCTGACGTACTGGCTCCAGGCGCCCGGCGCGGCGCCCAGGTCCACCACGGTCTGGCCAGGCTTGAGCAGCTGCAGTTCCTCGTCGATCTCCTTCAGCTTGTAGGCGGCCCGAGCCCGATAGCCCTCCTTCTGCGCCAGCTTCACGTAGGTGTCGTTCAAGTGGTCGTGCAGCCACGCCTTGTTCAGCTTCTTGCTTTTCGACTTGATCTTCACGACCCCTCCAGCGGCTGCAACGATAATAGGCTGATGCCCGCCATTCATCTGACTTCCGCCGAACGCAAGGACCAGCGCGCCCTCGCCCACCACCTGGACCCGGTGGTGTTCATCGGGGGGGATGGCCTGACGCCAGCGGTGGCCCGTGAAATCGATCTGGCACTCAACGCCCACGGCCTGGTCAAGGTGCGCGTGTTCTCGGACGATCGCGCCGCGCGCGACGCAATGCTCGCGCAGCTGAGCGACCGGCTCGGCGCCGCACCGATCCAGCACATCGGCAAGCTGCTGGTGCTGTGGCGCCCGATGCCACCGAAGGAAAGACCGGAACGCGAAGACCGCGGCGCCGGACCGAAGGTGGTCAAGGTGCTCAAGTTCTCGAAGAGCGGCAACCACCGGCCGCAGGTCAAGAAGATCAAGGTGCTCGGCAACCAGCGTGTCACCCTGGGCGGCGAGGTCAAGCGCGCCCGCAAGCGCCTCGCCAGCCCGAAGAAATCGGCCCGCCCCTGACCCCGATCCTTTCAGTGCCTGCCAAGGCGCCAGCCCAGCACGAGTACCAGCAGGGTCTTGAGCGCGAAGAACCCCATCGAGGCGCCGTGCAAGGCGCCGAACGAGAACGCCCCTTGCCCGGCGCGCGCGGCCTCGAGCATCGGTTGCAGCGCGTAGTAGCCCGCCACGGTGCAGAACAGCGTGCCGAACACGATCAACACGTCGGTGCCGAGCACCGAACCCGTCCCTGAAGCCGCCGCGAGCCGGGCCTGCCTGCGCACGACGAGGAACATCGCCACCGCCAGCGCCAGGCTGAGGGCGGCTTCCTGCGCGAAGATGCGGCCGACGACGCGGCCGGCGTCGGCGCTCGCCAGGGTCGCGAACGGCGCCGGAGTCGCGATGAATGCGATGCAAAGCAACGCGCCAGCCCAGAGGCCGGCCAGCAGTGCACCGAATCGCTGCGACAGCAGGCTCATGCGGCGGAGTCGACCCGCCGTGCGGCGAGGCAACCGCCACGGTGAGCAAGATCCCGATCAGACATAGCGGACTTCGACGATCTCGTAACGCTTCAAGCCACCCGGCGCCTGCACATCGGCCACGTCGCCGGCCGTGCGGCCAATCATCGCGCGGGCGATCGGCGAACTGATCGAGATCAGGCCCAGTTTGAGGTCGGCCTCGTCGTCGCCGACGATCTGGTAGGTCACCGCTGTGCCGGTGGCCTCGTCCTCGAGGTCGACCGTGGCACCGAACACCACCCTCCCCTCGGCGTGCAGGGCTGCAGGGTCGATGATCTGCGCCGCGGCGAGCTTGCTCTCGATCTCCAGGATGCGGCCCTCGATGAAACCCTGCTTGTCCTTGGCCGCCTCGTATTCGGCATTCTCCGAAAGGTCGCCTTGCGCGCGGGCGTCGGCGATGGCGCGGATCACCGCGTGGCGCTCGACGGACTTCAGGCGTTGCAGCTCGTCCTTGAGCTTGTCGGCACCGCGTCGGGTGAGAGGAATCGTGGCCATGTAGAACCTGGGGTGCGTGTGAAAGGGCGCCGCGACGTGGGGCACAAACCAAACCGCCGCCCACTCCCTGGCGGGAGCACCGGCGGCGGAACGGCTCGCAGTTTAATTCAACTCGGCGTGCAGGTCCTGCAGCGAGGTGACCTCGAGGTCGGCCTGGTGCTTCATGCCCTCGACCGCGGCCTCGCAACCGGCCATGCTCGTGTAGTAGGTCACGCGGTGGGCCAGCGCGGCCTGGCGGATGTGGCGCGAATCGGCGATCGCCGTGCGCGTCTCGTCCACCGTCGTGAAGACGAGCTGGATTTCGCCACCCTTGACCATGTCGACGATGTGCGGACGCCCGTCCTTGACCTTGTTGATCGTTCGCACCGCAACGCCGCCTTCGGCGATCGCAGCGGCGGTCCCCCGGGTGGCGACGATCTCGAAACCCAGTCCATGGAGTTCGCGGGCGAGCACGACGGAGCGCGCTTTGTCGCCGTTCTTGACCGTGATGCAGACCCTGCCGCGGCTCGGCAGCCGCGAACCGGCGCCGAGCTGGCTCTTGAGCATGGCTTCGCCGAAGCTTCGCCCCGCCCCCATCACCTCGCCGGTGGAGCGCATCTCGGGGCCGAGGATCGGATCGACACCGGGGAACTTGTTGAACGGAAACACCGCCTCCTTGACCGAGTAGTACGGCGGCACGATTTCACGCGGCGCCTGGCCGTGCAGCGCACGCTGCGTCTTCAGCGCCTGACCGACCATGCAGCGCGCGGCGATCTTGGCCAAGGGCTGGCCCGTGGCCTTGGAGACGAACGGCACCGTGCGCGAGGCTCGCGGATTGACTTCGAGCACATAGACCACGGCATCGCCTTCGGCACCGTTCACGTCGCCCTGGATCGCGAACTGCACGTTCATCAGGCCGCAGACCTCGAGTGCACGTGCCATCAGTGCCGTCTGGCGCCGCAGTTCGTCCTGCAGCGACGCTGGTAGCGAATACGGCGGCAACGAGCAGGCCGAGTCGCCGGAGTGGATGCCCGCTTGCTCGACGTGCTCCATGATGGCGCCGATCATCACGTCCTGGCCGTCGCTGATGCAATCGACGTCGACCTCGATCGCATCGTCGAGAAAGCGATCGAGCAGTACCGGCGACTTCTCCGACACCTTCACCGCCTCGCGCATGTAGCGCTCGAGGTCTTTCTCGCCGTGCACGATCTCCATCGCACGGCCACCGAGCACGTAGCTCGGCCGCACCACGAGCGGGTAGCCGATCTCGGCGGCGAGCACCTTGGCGGATTCCTCGTTGCGCGCGATGCGGTTGGGTGGCTGCTTCAGGCCGAGCTCGTGCAGCAGCTTCTGGAAACGCTCGCGGTCCTCGGCGATGTCGATGCTGTCGGGTGACGTGCCGATGATCGGCACGCCGGCGCGCTCAAGGTCCAGCGCCAGCTTGAGCGGCGTCTGCCCGCCGTACTGGACGATCACGCCGAGCGGCCTTTCCTTGTCGACGATCTCGAGCACGTCCTCCAGTGTCACCGGCTCGAAATAGAGGCGGTCCGAGGTGTCGTAGTCGGTCGACACGGTCTCCGGGTTGCAGTTGACCATGATGGTCTCGTAGCCGTCCTCGCGCATCGCCAGTGCTGCGTGGACGCAGCAATAGTCGAACTCGATGCCCTGACCGATGCGGTTCGGTCCGCCGCCGAGGACCATGATCTTCTTGGCCGAGGTCGGTTCGGCCTCGCACTCCTCCTCGTAGGTCGAATACAGGTAGGCCGTCTGCGTCGCGAACTCGGCGGCACAGGTATCGACGCGCTTGTAGACCGGCCGCACGCCGAGCGCGTGGCGGCGCTCTCGCACCGCGTGCTGGTTGCTTCCGAGCAAGCCTGCGAGGCGGCGGTCGGAGAAGCCCTTGCGCTTCAGGAAACGCAATTCCTCGCCGGTCAGGGCACCGATCTTGCGGCCGGCCAGCGCGTCTTCGGTGGCCACGAGTTGTTCGATCTGGGCCAGGAACCAGGGATCGATCGCCGTTTCCTCGAACACCTCCTGCAGGCTCATGCCGATGCGAAACGCGTCGGCCACGAAGAGGATGCGCTCCGGCCCGGCCTCCCCGATTTCCTGGATGATCTCCTCGCGATCGGTGCTGCGCTCCGTCAGACCGTCGATACCCGTCTCCAGGCCGCGCAGTGCCTTCTGCAGGCTTTCCTGGAAGGTGCGGCCGATCGCCATCACTTCGCCGACCGACTTCATCTGTGTCGTCAGGCGCGAGTCGGCGGCAGGGAACTTCTCGAACGCGAAACGCGGGATCTTGGTGACGACGTAGTCGATGCTCGGTTCGAAGCTCGCCGGCGTCACGCCGCCGGTGATGTCGTTGCGCAGCTCGTCGAGCGTGTAGCCCACGGCCAGCTTGGCGGCCACCTTGGCGATCGGGAAGCCGGTCGCCTTCGAGGCCAGCGCGGAAGAACGGGAGACGCGCGGATTCATCTCGATCACCACCATGCGCCCGTTGTCGGGATGGATCGCGAACTGCACGTTCGAGCCGCCGGTGTCGACGCCGATCTCGCGCAGGATCGAGATGCTCGCGTCGCGCAACAGCTGGTACTCCTTGTCGGTCAGCGTCTGCGCCGGGGCCACGGTGATCGAGTCGCCGGTGTGGATGCCCATCGGGTCGAGGTTCTCGATCGAGCAGACGATGATGCAGTTGTCCACCCGGTCGCGCACGACCTCCATCTCGAATTCCTTCCAGCCGATCAGCGACTCCTCGATCAGCAGCTCCTTGGTCGGCGAGAGGTCGAGCCCTCGCTTGCAGATCTCTTCGAACTCGTCCGGGTTGTAGGCGATGCCGCCGCCCGTCCCGCCGAGCGTGAAGCTGGGACGGATCACCATCGGAAAGCCGGCCATGCCGGCTTCGCCAAAGCCAGCCATTCCGGCTTCGCCAAGACCGGTGCCACCGATGTCCTTCGCGATGCGCCGCTGCACCACCAGCGCTTCCTCCATCGAGTGCGCGATGCCGCTTCGCGCGGAGTGAAGGCCGATGCCGGTCATTGCGTCCTTGAACTTCAGACGGTCCTCGGCCTTCTCGATCGCACGTTCGTTGGCGCCGATCATCTCGACGCCGTACTTCGCGAGAACACCGTTCTTGTGCAGATCGAGCGCGCAGTTCAGCGCGGTCTGCCCGCCCATCGTCGGAAGTACCGCATCGGGCCGCTCCTTGGCGATGATCTTCTCGACCACCTGCCAGGTGATGGGCTCGATGTAGGTCGCGTCGGCCATCTCCGGGTCGGTCATGATCGTCGCCGGGTTGCTGTTCACGAGGATGACGCGAAAGCCCTCTTCGCGCAGCGCCTTGCAGGCCTGGGCGCCGGAGTAGTCGAACTCGCAGGCCTGACCGATGATGATCGGCCCGGCGCCGATGATGAGGATGGACTTGAGATCGGTGCGCTTAGGCATTGCTTTTCTCGGTGTGCGCAGCGTTCATCAGGCCGATGAAGCGGTCGAACAGGTAGCCGATGTCGTGCGGACCGGGCGACGCCTCGGGGTGCCCCTGGAAGCAGAACGCCGGCTTGTCGGTACGCGCGAGGCCCTGCAGCGTGCCGTCGAACAGGCTCACATGGGTAGGCCGCAAGTTGGCCGGCAGCGTCGCCTCGTCGACTGCAAAGCCGTGGTTCTGGCTCGTAATGCTGACGCGCCCGGAGTCCAGATCCTGCACCGGATGGTTCGCGCCGTGGTGGCCGAACTTCATCTTGAAGGTCTGCGCGCCCGATGCGAGGGCGAGGATCTGGTGACCGAGACAGATGCCGAAGGTCGGCAGGCCGCGCTCGACCAGCTCGCGAGTCGCCGCGATCGCATACCCACAAGGCTGCGGGTCGCCGGGACCGTTGCTGAGGAAGAGTCCGTCGGGCGCGAGCCTCAGCACGTCCGCTGCCGGGGTCTGCGCGGGCACCACTGTCAGCCTGCAACCGCGGCTGGCGAGCATGCGCAGGATGTTGCGCTTGACGCCGAAGTCGTAGGCCACCACATGAAAGCGCGGCGCGATCTGTCGGCCAAAGCCCGGTTTGCCGCCCGGGCCGGACAACTCCCATTGGGACTCGGTCCATTGGTAGGGCTGGCGCGCGCTGACGACCTTGGCCAGGTCCTGCCCGCTCATGCTTGGCGTGGCGCGAGCGCGCGCGATCGTGTCGGCGCGACGGCCGGCCGTCAACGGCTCGCCGACCGGCAGCGCGACGATGCAGCCGCCTTGCGCGCCTCTCGTGCGCAGGAGGCGCGTCAGCTTGCGCGTGTCGATGCCGGCGATCGCCACGGTGCCTTCGTCCCGCAGGTACTGTGCCAGCGTTCGCGTGCTGCGAAAGTTGGAGGCGCGCAATGCCAGGTCGCGCACGATCAGCCCGGCCGCGTGAATCGCGCTCCCCTCGATGTCCTCGTCGTTGACCCCGGTGTTGCCGATGTGCGGATAGGTCAGCGTGACGATCTGGCGGCAGTAGCTCGGATCGGTGAGGATTTCCTGGTAGCCGGTCAGCGCGGTGTTGAACACGACCTCGCCGACGGTATGGCCGGTAGCACCGATGGAGATGCCTTCGAACAGCGTGCCGTCGGCAAGGGCGAGCAGGGCCTGAGCGTCCAGTGGCAACAGTGGCGGCAGCACACGATTCTCCGTTCTTGCGCGCGCCCAGCTCTGCTCTGGGAGCGGGAGTCCGGAGTCAAGACCGAGTGTCAGTAGAGACTAACTTGTACTCAAGTTATGTCGTGACAAGACCAGGTCAGGTTCAGGCGGGAAATAGCGTGAGCTTCGCCAGGCGGGCCGATTGAGGGTAAACGTGCAGATTGTATGCGAGGCGACCCGCGCCCGAGAGGCCGAAAGGCCCCTGGCGAGGGTGCTCAGACCCCTCGCGCGGCGGCTCAAAGCGCCGCGATACCGGCGCGTGCGATCTGCGCGTCTTCGCCTGACTTGACGCCGCTGACGCCAACCGCCCCCAGGCAGTGGCCGTCCACCAGCATCGGCACGCCACCCTCGAGCATGCCGTCGAGCGTCGGCGCGCTGAGAAACGACACCCGGCCCTGGTTGATCATTTCCTCGTAGACGCGGCTCTCGCGTCTTCCGAGTGCGGCGGTGCGCGCCTTCGCAGGTGCGATGTGCGCAGAAATCGGTGCGGCACCGTCCAGGCGCTGCAGGGCAAGAAGGTGCCCGCCGTCGTCGACGATCGCGATCGTCACGGCCCAGCCATTCTTCAGCGCCTCGGCTTCGGCGGCGATGGCGATGCGTTTCACGTCTTCCTGGGTCAGGGCAGGCTTGGTGATCATTTCTGGACTCCAGTTGTGGCGCCAGGCGCCGGCAGGGAGCAACTGTACGCAGCGCGCCGCCCCATTTCCCGAGCAATCGAGTAGGGAACTAGAATGCGACTCGCAGGATCAGAGCCTGCATCCCGTCCAACCCGGAGGTTCAATGAACGAAAGTCTGCAACCCGTCTTTACCGGCTACGCTGGCGGTAGCGATGTCGCTGCTCAGCGCAACCGAGTCCTGCGCAATACCTATTGGCTGCTAGCGCTTTCGATGGTTCCCACCGTGCTCGGCGCATGGATCGGTGTCAGCACCGGGATCATGCACGCGATGGGGCCCGGCATGAGCCTGATCGTCTTCCTCGGCGGTGCCTTCGGCCTAATGTTTGCGATCGAGAAGACGAAGAACTCGGCGGCCGGCGTGCCGGTGCTGCTCGGCTTCACCTTCTTCATGGGTTTGATGCTGTCGCGCCTGATCGGCGCGGTGCTCGGCCTGGGCAACGGCGCAGGGCTCATCATGACCGCCTTCACCGGCACGGGTCTGATCTTCCTCGGCATGGCGACGATGTCCACCGTCATCAAGCGCGACCTGACGAGCATGGGCAAGTGGCTCTTCATCGGCTGCATCATGCTGCTCGTGGCGGGGATCGCCAACGTGTTCATCCAGTCGAGCGCGCTGATGATCACGCTGTCGGTGCTGGCGATCGGCATCTTCTCGGCCTTCATCCTGCACGACCTGAAGCGAGTGCGCGACGGCGAGGAAACCAACTACATCACCGCGACACTAGGCGTCTACCTGAGCTTGTTCAACGTTTTCCAGTCGCTGCTCGCGCTGCTCGGCATCTTCGGCGGCTCGAACGACTGAGCCTTCCCGGTACGCGCAAACGACGGGGCCTGCGGGCCCCGTCCTTCTTGGCGCCTCATCGATCGGCCGACGGGCGGTCGAACACCGCAATACCCTCGACGTGGGCCGTGTGCGGGAACATGTTGACCGCAACCGCCGCCGTGCAGCGATAGCCGGCCTGATGCACTAGCAAGCCGGCGTCGCGCGCCAGCGTCGCCGGGTTGCAGCTCACGTAGACAATGCGGCTCGGCGGTTGCCAATCGGGTGCAGGCCGCGACTCGGCGTGCAGTTCAGCGATCGCCTTGACGAGTGCGAACGCGCCTTCGCGGGGCGGGTCGACCAGCCACTTATCGGCCGTTCCGTCGGCAACCAGTTGCTCGGCAGTGATCTCGAACAGATCGCGCGCGACGAAGAGCGTGCGCGCCGACAGCCCGGGGTGGCTCGCCTCGTTGAGGGCAGCATTGGCGCGTGAGCGCGCAACGAGGGTATCGCTTCCCTCGACGCCCAGCACCTCGCGCGCCCGGGTCGCGATCGGCAACGTGAAGTTGCCGAGGCCGCAGAACCAGTCGATGACGCGCTCGTGCGGCCTCACGTCGAGCAGACGCAGCGCACGCCCTACCAGCACGCCGTTGATGTGCGGGTTGACCTGCGTGAAGTCGGTCGGTCGGAACGGCATCCTGAGCCCGAACTCGGGCAGCGCGTAGCCGAGCTCGGGACCGCCAGCGTCGAGCGGGACGATTGTGTCCGGCCCCTTCGCCTGCAGCCACCACTGGACGCCGTGCTCGGCGGAAAATGCGCGCAGCCGCGCGAGGTCGGGCTCGCTCAATGGCTCCAGGTGGCGGAGCACGAGCGCAGTCACCGTGTCTCCGACGGCGAGCTCGATCTGCGGCAGTCGATCCCGCTGGTTCATCGAGCCGATCAGCGCCCGCAGCGGCATCAGCAGCGCACTCACGTGCAGTGGCAGCACGACACAGCTCTGCATGTCGGCCACGTAGCTCGACTTGCGCTCGTGGAAACCGACCAGCACGGTGCCTTTCTTGTGCACGTTGCGCACCGAAAGGCGGGCGCGATAACGATAGCCGAAGGCCGGCCCCTCGATGGGACGCAGCACCTGTTCGGGCCGGACTTTCGCCAGGTGCCACAGGTTGTCTTCCAGCACGCGCTGCTTGATCGCCACCTGCGCCGACACGTGCAAGTGCTGCATCTTGCAGCCGCCGCAGGCGCCGGCGTGCAGGCCGAAGTGCGGGCAGGCCGGAGCGACGCGCTGCGCACTCTCGTGGCGCAGTGCCACCATCGCCGCCTGCTCCCAGTTGTTCTTGCGGCGCGAGACCCGCACCTGTACCTGCTCGCCGGGCAGCGCACCCTCAATGAAGACGACCTTGCCTTCGGCGTTGCGGGCCACGCCCTGGGCTTCGAGGTCGAGTGACTCGACCGTCAGCCATTCGTTGATGTCCGTCATGGGCATGGATTATCCGGGCACCCCCAGGTGCCTCGAGCGGCCCGATGTCGCCACCGTGTCGCTCATGTTCGCAGCACGCGCATCGCGCGCGCTGTACAGGAACGGCCGCACGTCCGGCTCATGCACAATCGACGCAAGAGTCCCACTCCACGACAGGATCTGCCATGAAGGTCATTGCCAGACTCGTCCTGCTCGGCTGCCTCGTCTCTTGGGGCTCGGCCCACGCGCAATATCTGAACCTGCTGGCGACGACACCGCTGTCGCAGTTCAACGAAGCGGACAACAAGCTCTTCATGGCGACGATCGACAAGGCGCTCTCGGAAGGCGCCGACGGCGTGGCCATGGCCTGGAAGAATGAGCGCACGCCGGCCGCCGGCGTGGTCACGCCGCAGAAGACCTACTTGTCCGAAGGCCTGAAGTGCCGCGAGCTGCTGATCGCCAACAGCTACAAGACGCTCAAGGGCGAAGCGGTGCACACCTTCTGCCAGAACAGCGCCGGAACATGGAAGCTGCGCCAGTGAAGGCAGCCGCCTGACGTGCCGTCTCCAGTGTCACAGCAAGCCTCGTTCACTTCCCTCGTACTTTCGCCACGCACATCCATGGAATCCACTGACAGGCAAGAACCACCACGCGACCTGGTCCGCACGACACTCGGCGTTCTGTTCATCGGCGCGCTCATCATGGCCTCGTTCTGGATCCTGCGGCCGTTCGTCGCCGCGACGATCTGGGCGACGATGCTCGTCGTCGCCACCTGGCCGGTACTGCTGTGGTTCGAGGCCCGGCTCTGGCATCGCCGCAGCCTCGCCGTGCTGGTGATGACGCTGCTGATGCTGCTGCTCTTCGTCGTGCCGCTGATGCTCGCCATTGGCACCATCGTCGAGCATTCCGACGCGATCGTTCGGCAGGCCAAGTCGCTCGCGGGCTACCAGGTGCCGCACCCGCCGGAGTGGGTGGCCAGCCTGCCCTTCGTGGGCGACAAGGTGGCGCAAGCCTGGGAGCAGGCGCTTGCCGACGGCACCTCGGGACTTGTCGCGAGGCTGTTGCCCTACGCCGACGACATAGCGAAGTGGTTCGTCTCGCAGGCCGGCAGTTTCGGCTTCGTCTTCCTGCAGTTCCTGCTCACGGTCGTGATCTCTGCGCTGATGTACGCCGGCGGCGAGCGCGCGGCTCTGGCAGTGCTTCGGTTCGGTCAGCGCCTGGCAGGCACGAACGGCGAGAACGCAGTGACGCTTGCCGGCCAGGCCATCCGCAGCGTGGCGCTCGGTGTCGGTGTCACTGCGGTCGTGCAGGCGGGACTCGGAGGCATCGGGCTGGCAATTGCCGGCGTGCCATTCGCGGGGCCGCTGTGCGCGGCGATGCTGCTGCTGTGCATTGCCCAGCTCGGCCCCGGTCTGGTGCTGTTTCCCGCCGTGGCCTGGCTCTATTGGGGCGGCGAGACGGGATGGGGCACCTTCCTGCTCGTCTGGTCGCTGGTCGTCGTTGCGCTGGACAACATCCTGCGCCCGGCGCTGATCAAGCGCGGCGCAGACCTGCCGCTGCTTCTGATCTTCGCCGGCGTAATCGGCGGCCTGCTCGCATTCGGGCTGGTGGGCATCTTCATCGGGCCGGTCGTGCTGGCCGTCGCCTACACGCTGCTCGATTCGTGGATCGGCGACGGCACGGCACCCGGGGAGACGAGCAGCGGCGCCTGAGCACGCCCCGCTGGCGCCACCGTTTAGTTCACTTGAGCGACCAGGGGTAGTTCACGATGATCCGGTAGTCGGTCACGTGGCCGGCCGCCGACTGGTCGAGATAGGCAGCGCGGGCGCGAATCCAGAGCGGCTGTACCCACTGCGGCCAGCTCTTCGCGCTGAAGCGGTAGTCGAGCGTCATGTCGTACTCGGTCAGGTTCGGCAGCGGCGCTTCGGTCGAGGGGTTGATCTGGTCACGCCCGAACACGACGGCAGCATTGAGCACCAGGCCTGGCATCTCGAGGCCGGCGAAGTCGTAGGTACCACCGATCAGGGCGGCCTTCTGGCCCGCCTGGTTGAAGTCCTGGTAGATCATCGACGTGTAGCCGGCCCAGGATCCATAGGGCGCCCGATAGGCCGCGCCGCGACCGGTCTGGGTGTAGACGAATGTCGCTGTCGCCCCGCCGGCGATCAGGTCGGCCTTCACGCCGCCCGACCAGGTCGAGAACCCCGACCCGGTCAGCGCGTCGCTTCCGGTGCTGTTCTGAACCATCGCCTGCGCGCCGAGGCGCAACTTGTAGACTTCCGTCAGCGGCGTCAGCCACGTCCCGTCGGCATACGTCGAATTGAGGATGTCCGGCACGTGGTAGCTCGAAAAGCGCAGTGTCAGGTCCTTCACCGGTTCGCCGTTGAAGCCGATCAGCCACATCGGCGAGCTGACTCCCGATGGCGCGCCGGCCACCGTCGCCATGTTGTCGAAAGTGGTTGCGTTGCGTTTCTTCTCCGCGCTAAGGTAGCCGCCGAAGTAGCCCACGCCGCCAAGCTTGCCGCTGAGCCTTGCGCCTTCGAAGGTGTTGGGCGTCATCCGGTTGTCCTGCGGGTTGACCTCGGGTTGGTTGACCTCGAAACGCCCCCCCGTCAGCGTCTGGTCGAGCAGCTTGAGCGAGACGTAGGCCTGACCGAGCACCGAATAGCCATCCTGTCCCGGCGCGAGCAACAGCGTGCCATCGGCGTCGGCTGGGGCCCAGAGCGGCTGCGAGGTGTAGCCGACGAGTCCGAAGTTCAGGGCATCAGCTAGCCACCCCGACTGATAGCCGAGCCAGCCGCCGGCGGCCCAGGCTTGGTTGGCGACACTCTCCGGCTTCTGGCGGTCCATCGCATAGGTTCGCAATTGCAGCGTGAGCTTGCTGTCGTCGACAAGCATCTTCGCCAGCGCGTTCCCGTCGTCGGCCGCGAACGCGCTTCCGATCGGGCCGAGGCCTGCCATCACGGCAGCGACCGTCGAAACCCACGCGCTGGTGCGCAGGCAAGTGTGTATGTGCATCTCGAACCCCTTTCGCAGGATCGCCTTGATCGAGCGCCGAATGCACGGTGCTGGAACAAGCGCGCGGGCACGGGCGATGGATGGTCATGGGAGAGAAGCGGCTCGTTCACCGAATCCTACGGCATCCCCATGCCATCGTGTCACGGGTCGGTCGATCTCCGTTGCGACAGAGCGCTCGGGCTGCTGTGTTCCGCTCGGTGAACCAAGAATGGGGCGACTGACCGGAGCCCTCGCGATGAAGTTCACGTCCGCCGTTTCATGCTTCGTTTCGATGTCCATCGGGCTGCGCCGATGGTCTACGCGCGGTCACGCGAGCAACTCCGTGCCGGTGACGACTTGCTCGGCGGTAAGGGGCGGAGCGAGCGACACGGGCCCGTCTTGTCACCGACTACGACACCAAGCATTCGGTGCAGATGGACGGCGACGCGAAGGCGAGTCTCGCCACCGGCGCCAGCGATTGGCCGATGCCGGTCCCGCTCCGGGCTAGGGCGTGCCGATCAGCAGGTAGGCGTTCGCGTAGCCGCTGCTCGGCGAGTATCCGTAACCGATGAAGACCGGGCCGATCGGTGTCTCGCCACCCAGGTACAGGCCGACCGAGTTCTGCCACGGGGCGAGCTTGGTTTCCGTGTAGCGCATGCCCATCCGCGCGGTCTCTAGCGCCAGCCCGAGGCGCATGTCGCCGCGCAGGCCCAGCGGCAGCGTGCCGAGGATGCGCTCGATGCGCAGACCGGCGTACGCCGCATCGTCGCCGATCAGCTGATCCCTGGCGAACGCGGACATGTTCTGGAAGCCGCCGAGCTTGGCCGGGTCGTACTCCGGCAGCTGACCCACCGGCGACCCGGCGTACGACAAGCGGCCCTGAAACACGAAGTCGCCCATCGAATAGGCCCCGCGCAACTCGGCTTCGAACTTGCTGAAGCCCTGCGACGGGGTGGCAAAGTACCTGGCGGCCGCAGCCCAGCCCCTGCGCGGCACGTAGATCCGGTCCAGGTGGTCGAGGTCGACGCTGGCGAACCAGCCGCCATAGCGCACGCTGTACCCCTGAAACAAGGGCAGGCCGATGTCGACGCTGGCGCTCTTGTGCGACTCCTGCCAGCCGAACTTGGCTTGGCCCAGCGTGCCGATGCGGGTGCCGAAGGCCACCTCGCCGGTCGTGTCGTAGACCTCCAGTTCGGCAAGCTTCTGGTTGTCCTGGAAAACGTAGAGCTGCTGGCGCTGGACAGCGATCTTCGGCTCGATGAAATAGCGCTGCGTGGCCTCGATGGGCTGATAGAAGTCGACCCCCAGCCGGGTCCGGTTGCCGATCTCGGCTGCCACGAGCAGCTCGGCGCCGAGGGAATTCATCCACGTCTTCTGGTACGCGGCACGCAGCACGTAGGTCGACCCGGTGCTGAAATCGGTCTCCAGCCCCAGCCCGAAGCGCAGGTAGTCGGGACCCCAGGCCTTCTCGACCGGCGTGACGCGCAGGATGTTGCGGTCACGCTCGCGGAGCAGCTTGTAGTCGACGCGCTCGTAGTAGCCCTCGCCGTAGACGCGCAACAGGTCCTCGTTCAACACAGGCGTGTTCAGCGGTTCGCCGGTCTGCTGTGAGATCTGCCATTGCACGGCGGCCGGGTTGATGCGGTTGAGCCCTGCGATCTCGATGTCATCGACCTGCCGCGGCGGGAGCTCGGGTGTGTCGATACGGCGCCACCAGCTCGCGTACTGCGCCTCTCCGACCGACAGCCGCTTCAACTGCTCGCTGGCCGCCACCGCGGCGCTCCTGCCGCGGTCTGCCGTCTCGCCGTTGCGCTGGAAATCGCCGGCCGAAATTCCCTCGAGGTCGGGCTTGATGTAGACGTCGGTCGTCTTGATCGTGGCCAATGACCGGGTCACGTTCTGTTCGGTCAGGATGTTCACCATCTGCTCGGTGACGCTGATCAGCGAGCCGATCTGGTCCGCCTGGAGCAGTGGCGAGCCGACGTTGACGACGATCACCGTATCGGCCTGGCAGCGCTCCCTCGCCTCGGCGATCGGCACGTTGTCGACCAGGCCACCGTCGACCATCAGATGCCCACCGCGTTCGACGGGAGCCATCAGGCCGGGCACCGACATGCTCGCGCGCATCGCCTCGGTCAGGCTGCCGTCGCGCATCACGATGCGCGCCCCGGTGCCGATGTCGGTGGCGATGATGGACAGCGGAAGCGGCAGGTCCTCTATCAGGCGCTCGCCGCGGTCGGCACGCACGAGCTGGTTGAAGAAGGCCTTGATCTTCTGGCCGGTCACGACCCCCGGCGCGTACTGCAGGCCCCTGTCGGTAACCCCGAGCTCGGAACCCGGCAGGAAGGTCTGCGAGAGCCGCTTGTTGCGGTAGCTCATGTCGTAGAAGGCCGGATTGTCCTGGAACATGTCGGCCCAATCGGCCTTCGCCATCGCCTCGCGCATCTCGGCGGGGGTCAGTCCGGCAGCGAACGCACCGGCCACCAGGGCGCCCATGCTCGTGCCAGCGACGCAATCGACGGGCACCCGCAGGCGTTCAAGCACTTCGAGCACGCCGATGTGAGCCGCGCCGCGAGCGCCCCCGCCGCCGAGCACGAGGCCGACGCGAGGGCGCGTCGCCTCCGTCGGCGTCTGCGTCTGCGCCGATGCGACGCCCCCGACAAGAAGCGCCGCCAGGCATGCACTCGCCCACCGATGTCGGCGCGCCCTGCCGTGTACTTTCAGGGAGAGCCTGCCACCGCCCGGTCGCAGGATGCCGCCTTCGCCACCCCAATCGCAGCGCACCGCGGGCTCAGAACAGGGAGTCACGGTCGACGCCATCGCTGGCCATGCGGCGGCGAAGCTTGGCGAGTGCCTCGAGCTGGATCTGGCGAATGCGCTCACGCGTCAGTCCGAGCCTCTCGGCAAGCAGTTCCAGCGTTTGCGGCTCGCGACTGCCGAGGCCGTAACGACCCGTCAGCACTTCCCGCTCTCGAACGTTCAGCGATTCAAGGCCCCGCGAAAGCAGGTGCTCGACTTCGTGACCCAGCGTGAGTTCCATCGGGTCGGCCGCCAGTTCGTCGGCAACCGAATCGAGCAGAGTCTCGGCGCCTTGCTCCATCGAGCCGTGCTCCAGCGGCGCGTCGAGCGAGGCCGGCAGTTCCGCCAAATTCAGCAATTCGGCCACTTCGCGCATCGGGCGCCCGACTGCAGCGGCAATGTCCTCCAGGCTCACGGCCTTGTCGCCCTGGTCGAAGTGCGCCGCCTGCGCCTCCAGCCCTCGCCGCGCCTTCAGTATCTGGTTGAGTTCGCGCACCACGTGCACAGGCAGGCGCACCAGGCGAGACTGCTGCATGATGGCGCGCTCGATGCTCTGGTGAATCCACCACGATGCATAGGTCGAGAAGCGAAACCCGCGCGCCGGCTCGAACTTGACCGTGGCATGCATCAGGCCGAGGTTGCCTTCCTCGATCAGGTCCGTCATCGGCAGGCCGCGACCGACGTAGCTTTTCGCGATGCTCACCACCAGGCGCAGGTTGTGCTCGATCATCGCCTGGCGCGCCGCGAAGTCGCCGCTGCGCGCGCGGACTGCCGTTTCGAACTCCTCTTCCGGCGTCAGCAGTGCGGTCCTGCGGATGTGGCGCAGATAGGTCTGCAGCGTGTTGCCGGTGTCACCCCGGTCGTGGGCAGGTTCGACCGCGAGCGGCTCCGCGTCGGGCGGCAATCCGGGGACGGCTCGCTCTTCAACACCAGCACGCGGCCGACCCGGCGGCGGCGCGCGCGACGCCTCACCGGGAACGAAGGCGGACCACGGTCGACTCTCGGGCCGGGCGTGCCTGTTGATCATCCTGGCAAGCCGGCGCGAGTGGCTCAGCGCGGCGGAAGCAGTTTGGCCGGATCGACTGGCTTGCCGAGCCGGCGAATCTCGAAGTGCAGTTGCACACGCTCGGCGTCGGTCGAACCCATCTCGGCGATGCGCTGTCCGCGACGCACCACCTGGTCCTCCTTGACGAGCAGCGCCTGGTTGTGCGCATACGCCGTGAGGTAGGTGTTGTTGTGCTTGACGATCAGCAGATTGCCATAGCCGCGCAGCCCCGATCCGGCGTAAACCACCCGTCCATCGGCCGCTGCGTAGACGGGGTCGCCCGCTTTGCCCGATATCACCAGCCCCTTGCTGCGAACCTCGTCGAACTGCACGACAACGGCGCCACCAGCCGGCCAAATCCAGTTGACGTCTTCATCGCCTTCACGCGCGATCGGCGCAAGCGCCGATGCCGCCGCTGCAGTCACCGCCGGCGCTGCCGCTGCACTGGCCGGCGGAGCGGTGGCCGACGCGGCGGAAGCGGCGGAAGCGGTACCAGTAGGGGTTGTGGCAGCGCGCTCCAGCGGTCTCGCCTCGACGCGTGCATTCGTGACCGGACGCGTCGCGGCAGCAGCCGGGTCTGCCTCCGGCGGAATCACGCGCAGGACCTGTCCGACCTCGATCACGTTGGGGTTGTCCAACTTGTTCCACTTGACCAGGTCGCGCCAGTTCTGCCCATTGTCGAGCGCGATGCGGATCAGCTTGTCACCGGGCTTGACGGTGTAGTAGCCGGGTTTGCCGGCACTCTCGGAGCCCGGCAGCGCCACAACGCCCTCGGCCTGCGAAGCGGCAGCGGCGGGCGCCACGGGCGCGCCGGCAACGCGATCCTCCACCGGTGCGCGAGACTTCTTCGACGCGCACCCACCGAGTGCAACTGCCAGCGCGAGCACCAGCACGCCGAACCAGACCTTCGCTCCCATCCCAGCCGCCCTCTTCCTGCCACCTACCATCAGTCCAGTCCCCCCATCAAAGGAACGAAGTGCACTGTTTCGTGCACGCTGCGCTGGAAGCCATTGTCGGTGCGATCCACCACCACCAGCACTTGTTGTCGGCCCTGCATGCGCACCGGCGCCACGAGCCGCCCATCAGGCGCGAGTTGATCGAGCCAAGCCTGCGGCACGGCATCGCCCCCGGCCGCGGCGATGATGCTTTCGTAGGGTGCGCCGCCCGCATGTCCGAGCATGCCGTCACCATACAGCAGCCGCACCCTCGTTTCGCGCAGTGCGGCCATATGCAGCCGGGCCTTGTCGTGCAAGGGTCGGACACGCTCGATCGACCATACCTGGCGCGCCAGCCGAGCGAGCACCGCCGCCTGGTAGCCACAGCCGCTGCCGATCTCGAGCACGCGCCCCAGCGTGCCTTCGGCGCGGGCCGCTTGCCCCTCGGCGAGCAGTTCGATCATTCGCGCCACGATCGAAGGCTTGGAGATCGTCTGCCCATGACCGATCGGCAGGCTCGTGTCTTCATAGGCCTGGTTGACGAGCGCGCCGTCCACGAAAAGATGGCGTGGCACGGTGGCCAGCGCTTCGAGCACTGCCTCGTTACGCAGGCCGGCGGTTCGCAAGCGCACCGCCATGCGACGCCGCACCTCCGCCGAATCGAGACCCAATCCCGATGGCACGACGCGACGCGCTTCGTCGGCCGCTGCCTGCTGCAGCGGCGCCTGCGGCCGCAGCATCGCCCGTGCGCCGACCCCGCTGTCCTTCGAGCTGGGACCCAGTCGGTCGAGCCGAAGCGGAAACTTCGGCGCCGATCCTCGCGTCGCCATCATGCCGCGTCCCGGCCCGTGCTCGCGAGCGATGCGTTCCACGCGCCCAGTGCCTCATGGTCGGTGAGGTCGACCTGCAGCGGCGTGACCGAGATCTTCCCGAGCGCTGTCGCATGAAAGTCCGTGCCCGCGCCGGCCTCGCGCGCGTCGCCGGCAGGGCCGATCCAGTAGATCGCCTCTCCGCGCGGGTTGGTCTGGCGGATCACCGGCTCGCTTGAATGGCGCCGCCCGAGGCGAGTGACTGCGACGGCGGCGCGATCGGCGTCGGGCCCGTTCGGGATGTTCACGTTGAGCAGCCACGGCACGCCGGTTGGCGGCGCGCGCAGCACCTGCTCGACCAGTGCGCGAGCCACGCGGGACGCCGCGTCGAGATCCCGCCAGCCCTTGTCGACAAGCGAGAACGCGATCGCCGGGATGCCGAACAGGAAGCCCTCCATCGCCGCCGCGACCGTGCCCGAGTAGAGCGTGTCGTCGCCCATGTTCGCGCCGTTGTTGATGCCCGAGAGCACCAGGTCGGGCCGGTGCGGCAGCAGGCCGGTCAGCGCCACGTGCACGCAATCCGACGGCGTGCCGTTGATATAGCTGTAGCCGTTGTCCGCGCGGAACACGGACAACGGTCGATTCAGCGTCAGCGAGTTGGAAGTGCCGCTGGCGTTTTGCTCCGGTGCCACGACGTCGATCTCGCCGAGCCCGTGGCAGGCCTGTACCAGTGCCTGCAGTCCGGGAGCGAAATAGCCGTCGTCGTTGGCGATCAAGATGCGCATCGCGTGATTGTAGGGAGTCGACGGTTCTGCGCGGCCCTCTGAAGCCGGCGCTGCCAGTGCCTGGCATGCCTTCGGTGCAGCCACCTGCAGTGCCGCGTGGAGCTGCAAGAGAGTACGCTACGATTCCTGGCCCGCACGAAAGCGGGGTGCGCGTCCTAGACCAGGAGACGAGGCGATCATGGCGGTAAAGGTCCTGATCCTTGAAGACAACCCGGTGGCGCGCAGCTTCCTGTGCCGCGTGGTGCGCGAGAGCTTCAGCGACACCCTCCTGCTCACCGAGGCCGGCAACCTCGAGACCGCACGCCGCGTCGTCTTCCCGAGCCGCGATGGCAGCAATCTCGTCGACCCGTTCAAGCTGATCCTGGTCGACCTAGAACTGCCCGATGGCAAGGGTGTGGAGCTACTGGCCGAGTTGGCGCGCTATCCGGCGACCAAGATCGTCACGACTCTCTTTTCGGACGATGACCATCTCTTTCCCGCACTGCAGTGCGGCGCCGACGGCTACTTGTTGAAAGAGGACCGATTCGAGGTGCTGGTCGAGGAATTGCAGAAGATCGTGCGTGGCCAGCCACCCTTGTCTCCGGCCATTGCACGGCGCCTGCTGTCGCACTTTCGCGAGGGAAGCGCCGCGCTCGGAATGACGCACGATCAGACCAGCTGCACGTCCAATCACGTGGGCCCGGCCTCGGGGCTGCAGAGCAGCCGCCGGATGCCGCTCGGTCACGGTGCACCGTTGGATCACGAACGCCTCACGCCGCGCGAGACCGAGGTGCTGACCTACCTGAGCAAGGGGTTCACCATCAAGGAGATCGCCAGCCTGATGGGAATCAGATGGTTCACCGTCAACGACCACATCAAGTCGATCTACAAGAAACTCAACGTCTCCAGCCGAGCTGAGGCCGCCGTGCTGGCCAGCAAGGAAGGGCTGGTCTAGGTTCAGCGGTGCGGGAACGCCTACTGCCGGCAACCGTCGACCCCCATCGGTGCAGAGGCGCCTGCGCATACAGCCATGTGGCCCAATGACCCGCCGCTGCGTGACACGAAATCTGCCAGCGAAGGCAGCGTCCAGTCCGTCGCAGCGCCGACGCCAGACGACTCGCGGATGTCCCGTCGGAGCGGCTTGCGCCGGACCGGAGCACTTGCGCAGTCGTGCAGGGTGGTCGCGAGCGTGAGCCGCCTTCGCTGCGCGGTTTCACAGGCGCTTCGCTTCGGCGAATCGCATAGGCGCCTGCTGATCCTGGCGGCATCGCTCGGATGCGCCGTGCTGGTCCTGCTCGCCCGCTGGCCTGCGGCGCCGCGCGGCCTTGCGGAACACGGCTCGTTGGCGGGGCTCGGCTTGCTGGCGATACTGCTTCTGCTCCCGGCGCTCCGGTCGACGCCGAGTCAAGACGCGCCGGACGACAGCTTGCTCACGACTGAACACATGTTCGAGCAGTTCTACCGCATCGCGCGCCAGGTCGAGGAGCAACGGCAGGCGGTGCCCGGGCTGCTGATGCAATTCCTTCGAGAACTCTTCGAGCCGATGCAGGCAGAGCTGGTGGACGAAGCGACGGCCTCGACACAGGTCATCGACGGGGGATCGACACTGCTGGTACCGGTTCCGGCGCTGGCGGGTCATTGCGAGTCACGCAACGGCGCCATCCGGCTTCACCGCGCGCGGCATGGTCAGCGCAAGTTCACCACGGAGGACGCCCGCCTGACCGAGCGCATCGTCGAACAGCTTCAGCGTACGACCGCGTTCGATCGGGGCGTCGAACAGGGCTGTCGCCAGGAGCGCCTGCGCCTCGCGCAGGACCTTCACGACGACATCGGAGCGCGTCTCCTGACGCTGATGTACAAGGCCCAGTCGCCCGAGATGGAAGAGTACGTGCGACACACGCTGAAGGATCTGAAGACCCTGACCCGGGGCCTTGCCGCGCCCGGCCATTGGTTGAGCCACGCCGCTGCGGAATGGAAGGCCGACCTGGCGCAGCGCCTGGCCGAGGCCGACGTTGCGCTCGGCTGGAGGGTTGACTTTGACCGCGATATCCTGCTCGGCGTGGTGCAATGGTCGGCGCTGACACGAATCCTGCGCGAGCTGGTGAGCAACGCCATCGCCCATGCCGGCGCACGCCATGTCGGCATCGTGCTTCGATTCGAAGGCGGCCGGCTCGAGCTGAGCGTGACGGATGACGGCAGTGGTCGAGACCCGGGCCGCTGGTCGCTCGGGCTCGGGTTGGGTGGAGTGCGCAAACGCGTCAGGCAGCTGGATGGCGACGTCGAGTGGCTCGAAGCGCAGCCGAGGGGAATCGTCTCCCGGGTTCGTGTTCCGCTGCACTCTTCGTCCGAATGAGAACACGTGCCTCGGACACGAAAGGGCCGGGGGAACTCGGCTCTGGTTATGCGCTGTCCCTGCTTTGGGTGGGTGATGACTTCCAATATTGGGGTGGCTGATGGGACTCGAACCCACGACGACAGGAATCACAATCCTGGACTCTACCAACTGAGCTACAGCCACCGCAGAGGCGTCGAGTATACCGACAAGGAGGATCGATAGAGCGACCACGCCGCTCGGCTAGAGCCGCTATCTTGCAGGGGCCGAGGCGCTCTTGTCGGGTCCGCTTTCGCTGGCGGCGCTGGCCTTGACCTCGACCTTGAAGCGCGTCTTCAGCGCGTCGTAATATGCCTGAGACTCGGCCTCGCCCCACGCCTGGGCTATAGCGCCGGCCAACTGGCGAGGGTCGCCCGCCGCCGCATCGCGACCGAGCGCTTTGTCTATCCTGCGCAACCGCATAGCCCGCGTCGCCAAGGTCGACACCCAGCGAAGACGGGCAGCTTGCGGCGTCGGCGCGCAGCACGGCATCGATCAACTTGCGCGGCTGGCCCGGGCGTTGGACACGCGAGAACACCAGGGCAGGCGGCTCGATGGTCGGGCCTGCGGCGCCTTCTTCAGGCGGCCAGCCGGGCCTCGCCGGCCTTGCGCGCCGGAGCCGCGGCTTGCTCGGCGACCACCCGCGCGCACCTGGCCTCACCTCGGCAAGCGCCTGCAACTGCGCCGGCTGGTGCTTGACGATGCGGCCCGCGGCGAGCTGGTTGGTGCCGACCTCGACGGCTTCGGTGTTGCGCTTGTTCCTCACGGCATCGTTGCCGAACACCGGCGTCGAGCAACTTGGGTGAGGCCAGTGCGCCGGTGGCGCCGGGGGCTGGCGTGCGCTGCACGGTCGGCGTTCTGCTTCTTCAGCTTGAACTTGTCCACCAGGGGCTGCAGGCTGTCGGCCTGTTCGTAGACGGTGTTGGTGAACTGCTCCGCCGCTTCGGCGTACTTCTTCTGCGCCAGCTGACTCCTGACTTCATCTTCGATTTCGGCGCGCACGGCGTCGAACGGCTTCTTGTCACCGCCGCGCACCGCGTTGAGGCGGATGATGTGGTAGCCGAAGTCGGATTCGACGACGTTGCTGATCTCGCCCGGCTTCATCGAATAGGCTGCGTCCTCGAAGGGCTTGACCATCGCACCGCGGGCAAAGAAGTCGAGGTCACCGCCGCGCTCGGCCGAGCCGGGGTCGCCGGAATTCTTCCTCGCGACATCGGCAAATGACGCCGGCGCCTTGCGCACGTCGGCCAACAGCGCCTCGGCCTTGGCCTTGGCTTTCGCGCGCTCGGCGGCCGGCGCATCTTTGGCGGCGTTGATCAGCACATGGCTGGCGCGGCGCTCTTCGGCTGCCGTGTAGCGCGCGGCGTTCTCGTCGTAGTACTTGCGCAGATCGTCTTCGGACACGCTGATGCCCGCCTTCAGTGCGTCCAGATCGAGCACCACGTACTCGATGCTGGCCTGTTCGGGTGCGCGGAACTGGCGCATCGTTGGTCCTTGTGGTAGGCCACCAGGTCGGCCTCGCTGGGGTTGATGCCGGCGGCTTGATCCTTGCCGTCGAAGCGTTGCACCTGCGACCTCGCGCTGCTGCAGCAGCGCGTCGAGCGCGCTGCGGCTGGGCGGGCCGGCGGCGGCACGCTGTTGGTCACGCCACAGAGCACCTGGCGCAGCACGAGGTCCTGCGCATGTTGGCCTCGAAGCCCTGCGGGCTCATGCCTTGCGCCTCGATCAGGCGTGCATGTCGACGCTGCCATCGGGGCGGCGCAGGACGGCGAGCTGGGGAATGGCCACCAGCTCGCGCTGCAGGCGCTCGTCGTCATGGCGAGGTGGGCTCGGTCGGCAGCCGCCAGCAACACGCGCTCACGCACCAGCTCGTCGAGGGTTCGCGTTTGATCTCCGGCGCTGTCGAAGAAGCTCGCATCCAGGTTCGGCATCTGGCGTCGCATCTGCTCGGACTGGCGGCGATGGGCTGCGTCCCATTCAGCGCGCGTAATCTTCTGGCCCATCGACCGTGGCAACCGCCATGCCGCTGGCCTCGTTGAACTGGGTGTAGCCCTGCAAGCCGAAGAAGACGAACGACGGGAAGATCAGCAGCACCATCACGAAGAACAACACGCGCATGTGATTGCGGATGAAATCGAACATGGGACGGAAACGACTGGCGGCGGATGAGCGGCGGCACGGCGGCGTCGCGAGGCCCAGACGCACAAAGGCGAACCGGGGTTCGCCTTCGTGTGGCGTTCTGCGTCAGCTGTGATTCTAGGCCGAGCAGGGCGGAGCTGCGCCGTGGTGGGTGCTGACGGGCTCGAACCGCCGACCTACGCCTTGTAAGGGCGCCGCTCTACCAACTGAGCTAAGCACCCGGCAGCAGAGTGCAGGCTGGGGCATGCGCGATGCGCCGTCCCGTCAGTTCAAGGCGTCTTTGAGCCCCTTGCCCGGCCGGAACTTCGGCACCTTGGCGGCCTTGATCTTGATCGCCGCGCCGGTGCGCGGGTTGCGGCCCGGTGCGTGCCGCGCGCTTGCTGACGCTGAAAGTGCCGAAGCCAACCAGCGACACGCTGCTGTTCTTCTTCAGTGTGGACTTCACGCCGCCGATCAGCGCCTCCAGCGCGCGCCCGCGGCGGCCTTTGAGATGTCGGCTTGCTTGGCGATGTGGTCGATCAGTTCGGACTTGTTCACGAAGGGTCCCTCTCTCGAAAGTGTTTGATGGGCATTCTGCGATGGAATATCCGGGCAGCTCGCAGCATGGGGTGGAGCGCAATTCATTACAGCCGCGAGCCCCATCCGTGTCAAGCGCGGATGCAAATTCTATGTCGAATCGTCACCCCTGACTTCGAGGGGTCGCCACGAACTGCCCCTCTGAGGGCATCGCTGCACGCCCGCCATCTTCAAATCGCCCGCGCGATTGCTGCCCCCAGGGCGCGCGTGTCTGCCGAGCCGCCCAGGTCGGGCGTGCGCGGCGCCTCGTCACCTGCAGCGAGCACGCGCTCGATGGCGCCGACCACGCCATCATGCGCTTCGCGGTGGCCGAGGAAGTCGAGCATCAGGGCCCCGGACCAGATCTGCCCGATCGGGTTCGCGATCCCCCGGCCAGCGATGTCGGGCGCCGAACCGTGCACTGGCTCGAACAGCGACGGATGCTGCCGCGTCGGATTGAGGTTGGCCGACGGCGCGATGCCGATCGTGCCTGTGCAGGCCGGGCCGAGATCGCTCAGGATGTCGCCGAACAGGTTGCTCGCGACGACCACGTCGAAGGCCTCGGGTCGCTGCACGAAATGCGCCGTCAGGATGTCGATGTGGAAACGATCGACACAGACGTCGGGGTAGGACTTCGCCATCGCCTCGACGCGTTCGTCCCAGTAAGGCATCGTGATCGAGATGCCGTTGCTCTTCGTTGCCGATGTCAGCCTGCGCCTCGGACGGCGCATCGCCAGTTCGAACGCGAACTTCAGCACGCGGTCCACACCGACGCGCGACATCACGGTTTCCTGCAGCACGATCTCGCGCTCGCTTCCCTCGTACATCCGCCCGCCGATGCTCGAGTACTCGCCTTCGGTGTTCTCGCGCACGATCAGCATGTCGATCTCACCGGGCCGGCGCGGCATGCCGTCGCGGCCCACCAGCGGCGAGCGGATGCCTGGCATCAGGCGCGCCGGGCGCAGGTTGACGTACTGGTCGAACTCGCGCCGGAATCTGAGCAGCGAACCCCACAGCGATACGTGATCGGGAATCCTTTCCGGCCACCCGACGGCCCCGAAGTAGATCGCGTCGTGGCCGCCGATCCGATCCTTCCAGTCATCGGGCAGCATCTGGCCATGACGCTCGAAATAGTCCCAGCTCGAAAAGTCGAAGTGGTCGAACGTGAGTGCCACGCCGAAGCGCGTTGCCGCGGCTTCGAGCACGCGCAGTCCTTCGGGCATGACTTCCTTGCCAATGCCGTCGCCGGCGATCACTGCGATGCGATGGGGGGTCATGGTCGGCCTCGGTGCAAGCTGAGCCTCAGCGGATTGTGGCGCCGCGCGGCGACGCCGTCACAAGCGCGACGCCTGCCGCCGTAAGCACGAGGCCGAACAGCATCGTCGGCGTGAACAGCTCGTCGAACAACATCCAGGCGAGCATTGCGGTGCACGGCGGCACCAGGTACATCAGGCTGGAAACTTCGGTCGCCGCGCCGCGCTGTATCAGCAGGTACAGCAACGAGCTACCACCGAGCGTGAGGCCGATCACCGACCAGACCAGCGCGCCTATCAATTCGGTATGAAACACTATCGAGCCACTTTCCAGCCACGCCAGCGGCAGCGTCACCACCAGCGCTGCGAGCAGTTGCAACAGGTTCGCCGAGCGTACGTCGCAGGGCTCGACGAAGCGTTTCTGGTACAGCGTGCCGGCGGTAATGCACAGCAGCGCCAGCATCGCCAGCGCGAAGTTCCATGCCGTCAATTCGCCGCCGCCCAGCTTGGGTGAAAGCACGAGCACGACCCCGCCAAGGCCGAGGGCCAGCCCGGTCCATTGCCGAACGGACACGGCACCCGCCGAACCGGCCGCACTGCCGTGCGCCGGATGCCGAGTCAGCCACAGCGCAGTCAGCACCGGCTGCAAGCCGACCAGCAGTGCCACCGTGCCGGCGCCTAGGCCGGCCTTGACCGCGCTCCACACGCCCCCCAGGTAGCCCGCCTGCATCAATACGCCGACCACGGCCAGGTGCATGGCCTGCTGGCGGCTGCGCGGCCAGCGCGGGCGGGCCCACGCAATCCAGCAACCGAAGCAGGCGATCGAGAAGGCGTAGCGCAGGCTCAGGAAGCCGAGTGGAGGCGCGTACGCCATGCCGTAGCGAGCGACGATGAATCCGGTGCTCCAGATAAGCACGAACACCCAGGGCATCGCGCGCAGCAACGCGCCGGACATCGGCGGCACCTGACTCAGCGCGCCTTGGCCCGGATCTCGGGCAGCGCCTTCTGCAGGTAGTAGACCATCGACCAGATCGTCAGCACCGCGGCCCCGTAGATCAGCAGAGTGCCCCAGAGGTGCGTGTCGATCACGCCGAACAGACGTCCGTCGTAGAGCAGGAACGGAATGGCCACCATCTGCACCACGGTCTTGAGCTTGCCCAGCATGTGCACCGCGACACTGCGCGAGGCGCCAATCTGGGCCATCCATTCTCGAAGGGCCGAGATCGCGATCTCGCGGCCGATGATCACCAAGGCCACCAGCGCGTGAACGCGGTTGAGGTGCACCAGCACGAGCAGCGCGGCACAGACGAGGAACTTGTCGGCCACCGGATCGAGAAAGGCACCGAACGACGACATCATGTTGAGCCGCCGTGCCAGGTAACCGTCGGCCCAGTCGGTCAGCGCGACGACGACGAAGAGAATCGTCGCAGAGAGATTCTGCAGCCCAGGTTCGAGCTGCAGATAGAACACTCCGACAAGCAGGGGAATGGCAACGATGCGCGCCCAGGTCAGCAGTGTCGGGAGGTTGAAGAACATTCGGCCATTGTGCCGAACTTCCGCGGCCGTACGCCGACGGTCAGGGTTCGAGCGTGCGCGGCTTGAAGCGTCGTTCGTCGTCGAACAGGAAGGTTTCGCTGAACTTCCACGGCTTGGACAGGCGCGACACGTCGCCGAAAGGCGCCGCGCGCCGCACCGCGTCGATCGCCAATTGGGTCGTGTCGCGTGCCTGGCGCGGCTGGCGCAGCACCTCGATGCGACCCACGCTGCCATCGGCGTTGAGCTCGATCTCGAGCACCGGGATGGCGAGCAGGGTCTCGGGTGGCGCACCCGTGTAGCTGCCGTCCGGACTGGCGTCGACGAGGCGTTGCGCGGCCTGCAGGCGCAACTGCTGCATCGTGCGGACCGGCGCCGGTGGTGCGAGCGGCTTGCGTCCTGCCACAGCAGCCGGGGCGGGCATGGACGCGACCGCAGGGGCTGAGGCCGTCACTGCCTGCGGCGACGTCAGTGGTGTGTTGGGCGGCGCCGGCGGTGCGCATGCGGCGACGGTCAGCAGCAACGCTCCGACTCCGACGCCGGCAGGCGGCCGGCCCTCAGTGCAGCGCACGATAGATCTCCTCGGCAAGCTCCCTCGAGATCCCGTCCACGGTCAGCAGGTCCTGCACGCTGGCGCTGCCGACGCCGCGCACGCCGCCGAAGCGCTGCAACAGCCGGGCGCGCCTCTTCGGGCCGACGCCCGCGATGTCCTCGAGCCTGCTGCCGCCGGTGCGCACGCTGGCGCGGCGCGCGCGCATTCCGGTGATTGCGAAGCGGTGCGCCTCGTCGCGGATCTGCGCCACCAGCATCAGTGCTGCCGAATCGGTCCCCAGGGCAACCTTGTCGCGACCGTCCGTGAACACCAGTTCCTCCAGCCCGACCTTGCGACCTTCGCCCTTCTCGACACCGACGATCAGCGATAGGTCCAGACCGAGCTCCTCGAATACCTCGCGCGCCACCGCCACCTGGCCTCGGCCGCCGTCGACCAGCACCAGGTCGGGCAGGCGCCCGCTGCCCGGCGCCGCCTCTTCGCCTTCGGGCTCCTGCGAGGCGAGCCTGCCGTAGCGTCGCATCAGCACCTGGCGCATCGCGGCGTAGTCGTCACCGCCAGCGATGCCCTCGATGTTGTAGCGCCGGTACTGCGCGCTCTGCATCTTGTGCCCTTCGAACACCACGCACGAGGCCTGGGTCGCCTCGCCGGCGGTGTGGCTGATGTCGAAGCACTCGATGCGCAGGCGTCCCAGATCGTCACGCGTCAGGTCGAGCGCCTCGGCGAGCGCCCGCGTTCGCGCCTGTTGCGAGCCCTCCTCGGCCAGCAGCCGTGTCAGGGCGAGTCCCGCGCCCTGCGCGGCCATGTCGAGCCAACTGCGCCGGTGGTCACGCGGCTGATGGAGCACCGTCACCTTGCGGCCGCAGGCCTTCGACAGGACGTCGATCAGCGTCCTCTCCACGGCATGGCTGAGCACCAGCAACGGAGGCGGCGGCACGTCCGCGTAGTGTTGCGCAATGAAGGCCTGCAGCACATGGGCCTCGGGCGCGGGTCCGGCACCCTCGAGTGCCGCCAACGCGGCAGCCTCGTCGACGTTCGTCGGAAAGTAGGGCCGGTCGCCGAGATGGCGCCCGCCGCGGACCATGGCCAGGTTGACGCAGGCCCGGCCGCCCTGCACCTTCACGGCAAGAATGTCGGCGTCCTTCTCGAAGGCGCCGCCCGAGCTGGCTTCGACAGACTGCTGGTGCAGCACTTGCGAAAGCGCCCCGATCTGGTCGCGAATCTCGGCCGCCTGCTCGAACTCCAGTGTGTCGGCATGCGCGTTCATGCGTGCCTGCAGACCTCCCATCACCTCGTGCGTCTCGCCGCGCAGGAAGCGCTCGGCATTGGCCACGTCCTGCGCGTAGTCGGCGTGCGAGATCCGGCCCACGCAAGGCGCCGAGCAGCGCTTGATCTGGTACAGCAGGCACGGTCGGCTGCGGTTGGCGAACACCGTGTCCTCGCACGTGCGCAGCCGGAACACCTTCTGCAGCAGCTGGATCGATTCCTTCACCGCCCACGCGCTCGGATAGGGCCCGAAGTAGTGGTTCCGGCGGTCGACCGCGCCGCGGTAGTAGGCGACGCGGGAGAAGGCCGCGCCCGACGCCGCACCGGAGGCCTGGACGACATCGCCAGCCGCGGTGATCTTAAGGTAGGGGTAGCTCTTGTCGTCGCGGAAGAGGATGTTGTAGTGCGGGCTGAGCGCCTTGATCAGGTTGTTTTCGAGCAGTAGCGCCTCGGCCTCGGAGCGCACCACCGTCGTCTCCATGCGCACGATCCGCGCGATCATGTTGCCGATCCGCGTGCCCGCATGGTTCTTCTGAAAGTAGCTCGATACGCGCCTCTTCAGGTCGCGCGCCTTGCCGACATACAGCACCGCGCCCCGCGCATCGAAGTAGCGGTAGACGCCGGGCCGCGGGGGCAGCGCGGCCACTTCGGCAAGCAGTCGCGCGCGCACCGCCTCGGACGTGGCGGCAGCGTCGGCGCAAGGGTCGTGTTCGCTCATCGAGCGCGATTGTGCCGCGACCGCTGCCGATAATGGCTGCCATGCCAGCACGCCGAACCTGGGACGTGTTCTGTCGCGTCATCGACAACCACGGCGATCTCGGCGTCGCGTGGCGGCTGTGCGCCGATCTCGCCGAGCGCGGCGAGAACGTGCGGTTCTGGGTCGACGATGCTGCCGCGCTGGCGTGGATGGCGCCACAGGGCCAGGCCGGCGTGAGTCTCGTCGCCTGGACCGACCCGGCCCCCGATCTCGAACCGGGCGACGTGGTCGTCGAGACCTTCGGGTGCGATCCCCCGCCGTGCTTCGTGCGCCGCATGGCAGAGCGAGAAGGGCCGCCGGCCTGGATCAACCTCGAGTACCTGAGCGCCGAAGCCTACGTGGAGCGCAGTCACGGCCTGCCTTCGCCGGTCGACGTGCGCGGCCGGTTGCTGACGAAGCGCTTCGTCTACCCCGGGTTCACGGCGGGCAGCGCGGGCCTGCTGCGCGAACCGGGGTTGCTGGCCGCACGGCGGGCCTTCGATCGCGACGGCTGGTTCCACGCACTCGGTCTGCCCGTGGATCCCGGCGAACGACTGGCCAGCCTGTTCTGCTACGAGAACCCGGCGCTGGCCGGTATGCTCGACGTGCTGAGCGTCACGCCAACGCTGCTGCTCGTGACGCCGGGCGCCGCGGCGACGCAGATCCGCGCACTGCTCGGGCCGGCGCTGCGCCGAGGCGCCCTGCGCGCCCGGCTGCTGCCCTATCTGTCGCAGCCCGGCTACGACCGGCTGCTGTGGGCGTGCGACCTCAATTTCGTGCGCGGCGAAGACTCGTTCGTACGAGCACAGTGGGCCGGAAAGCCGTTCGTGTGGCAGATCTACCCACAGCAGGATGGCGCGCACGGCGTCAAGCTGCACGCCTTCCTCGACCGCCTGCTCGCCGACGCCGACGACGCGGTTGCCGGACCGCTGCGCAGCGTCTGGCTGGGCTGGAACGGGCTGGCGCCGCTGCCGGCAACGCTGCCCGCGTCCGGCCCCTGGCGAAGCCTGTGCGAAGCCTGGTGCGACGGGCTGCTGAAACAGCCCGACCTGACCACGCAGCTGCTCAGCTTCGTCGAACAAATGCGTTAAAATTCAACGCTTTGCGTCGCGCCAGCAGGTCCGGCGAGCACGAACGCGCTGGCCGCATCAACGCTGGCGTGGGCACGCCCCAGGGACCCCCGGCACTCGCCGGATGTTCAGGAGGCGGGCAAGGCCCCCTGGCAGTGCACCAAGGCAATGAACCCCCACATGGAATCCCTATGAAAGTCGCTCAGGAAATTCGCGCCGGCAACGTCATCATGCACGGCAAGGACCCGATGGTCGTGCTCAAGACCGAATACAGCCGCGGCGGCCGCAACTCGGCCACCGTACGCATGAAGCTGAAGAGCCTGCTCAGCAATTCGGGTACCGAAGTCGTGTTCAAGGCCGACGACAAGATGGACCAGATCGTCCTCGACAAGAAGGACTGCACCTACACCTACTTCGCCGACCCGATGTACGTGTTCATGGACGCCGACTACAACCAGTTCGAGGTCGAGGCCGAGAACATGGGCGACGCGATCCAGTACCTCGAGGACAACATGGGCGTCGAAGTCGTGTTCTACGACGGCAAGGCGATCTCGGTCGAGCTGCCAACCACCGTGGTGCGTGAAGTCACGACCGAGCCGGCCGTCAAGGGCGACACCTCGGGCAAGGTACTGAAGCCGGCCACGATCGCCACCGGGTTCGAGATCGCGGTACCGCTGTTCGTCGAGAGCGGGGACAAAGTCGAGATCGATACCCGCACCCACGAGTACCGCAAGCGCGTCTAAGGGCTCAGGCCGCGGGCGACGCCCGGTTGCCGGGACACGCATGGGTCCGGCCGAGCGTTCCCGCCGCGCGCTCCCGGCGCCGAGGGGCGGCGTGGCTGCGCGGCGATCCGCATGAAGACGGCGCCCGTCATTGCGGCCACTCTCGCCTTCGACGCTCAGGGCGTCGCCTTCTCGAGCCTCTACAACGATCGCTATCACCCTCGCGCTGGCGCGCTCGAGCAGGCAGCGCATGTCTTCCTGCGGGGCAACGACCTGCCGAACCGCTGGCGCGAGCGCGAGCGCTTCGTCGTGCTCGAGACCGGCTTCGGCCTCGGCAACAATTTCCTCGCCACCTGGGACGCCTGGCGCAACGATCCGCGGCGCGGCGAGCGCCTGCACTTCATCTCGATCGAGAAGCACCCGCTGTCCCGGGAGGCCATGGCGCAAGTCCACGCCGGTTCGCACCTTCCGGCTCTTGCTGGCGAGTTGCTGCAAGCCTGGCCCCCGCTCACACCCAACCTGCACCGGCTGGAGTTCGACGACGGCCGGGTGCAATTGACGGTAGCGTTCGGTGACGTGTCCGACTGGCTGCCAGAGATCGTGGCATCGGTGGATGCCTTCTATCTCGACGGCTTCGCGCCCGATCGCAATCCGGCCATGTGGCAACCGCGGGTTTTCAAGGCGCTGGCCCGGCTGGCCGCGCCGGACGCCACCGCGGCCACCTGGAGCGTCGCGCGAGCAGTACGCTCGGGTCTCGTGACGGCTGGTTTCGAGGTGCGCAGCGCACCCGGCAGCGCAGACAAGCGCGAGATCACGCTGGCCCGCTTTGCGCCGCACTTCACGCCGCGCCCCGCGCCGACGCGGCTGGCCTCGGCAGCTTGCGCCGACCGCCATGCGCTCGTCATCGGTGCCGGGCTGGCCGGCTGCGCCGCCGCCTGGGCGCTCGCCAGCCAGGGCTGGCGCAGCACGCTGTTCGACCGCCTGCCCGCGATTGCCGCGGCCGCATCGGGCAATCGTGCCGGCATCTTCCATGGCATCGTCAATCCGCAGGACGGTACCCACGCACGGTTCAACCGCGCCGCAGCGCTGCAGGCGCAAGCGGCGGTACGCACGGCGATCGAACGACACGGCGCGCCAGGACAGCTCTGCGGCGTGGTGAGGCTCGAGCAATCCACCCCGTTCGCGACGATGCAGGCCCGGCTGGCCACGCTCGGCCTGCCGCCCGACTACGTGCAGGCCTTGTCCTCGACAGAGGCGAGCCGCGCGAGCGGCCTGCCCCTGCCGACTCCAGCCTGGTTCTTTCCTGGCGGCGGATGGGTGCGGCCGCCTGCGCTGGCGGCAAGCTTCCTGCAACGCAGCGGCGGCAACGCGACCGTCCGCACCGGAGTGCCGGTTGCCGCATTGCGCCACTGCGGCGAGCGGTGGCAGTTGCTCGATGCAGCCGGCAACGTGCTCGACGAGGCGACCGTCGTCGTGCTCGCGAACTCCTTCGAGGCGGCTGGCCTGCTCGCGGAGGGCGACTGGCCGCTGCATCGCGTGCGCGGACAGACGAGCGAGTTCCCGGCGGCGACACCGGGACTTCGCCTGCCCTTGCTCCCGGTCGCGGGCAACGGCTACGTGCTGCCGGTGCTGCCGGGAGGAATGGCGCTGTGCGGTGCTACCACTCGCCGCGATGACGAAGATGCCGCGCTGAGGATCGACGACCACCGCCACAACCTGGGCCAGCTGGAGCGATTGACCGGCGGTGCAGCGCAATTGGATCCTTCGGCGTTCGGGGGCCGGGTCGGCTGGCGCTGCGTTGCCGTCGACCGCCTGCCGCTGATTGGCGCCGTCCCTGACCCGCAACGACTGAAGGAGCCCGACACCCGTCTAGACCAGCCTCGCTTCGTGCCGCGCACACCCGGCCTGTTCGTGTTCAGCGCGCTCGCCTCACGTGGCATCAGCTGGGCCGCGCTCGGTGCGCAGAGCCTCGCATCGCAGATCAGCGGGGCCCCCTGCCCACTCGAGGCCAGCCTGCTCGACGCAGTGGATGCGGGGCGCTTCGTCTCGCGCGCGGCCTGTCGCGCCGATCGACCCTAGCCTGGTGTCTCTGCTGCCGGTTGCGCAGTATCTGGCGCGGCGGCTTCACCGCCCGGTTCGTCTGAAGCTACCCCTTCGGGTCTTTGGGTCCCCGCCTTGCGCTGCGCCAGCTTCTCTTCCTTCTTCTGCTTCTTCAGCCGCTCGCGCTGGCGCTTTTCAAACGAATAGTTGGGTTTTGCCATGGGCCTGGAATCCTCTGTTGTCGTGGAGAGTGGAACCTCGCGAGGTTACGCTGTTTTGGCTACGGCATGACTCGGGGACGAGTTGGTCTTCTCTGAAACTTCATTTTCGGCGTGCCTCGACTGCGCAGTCGCTCCGGCGAATCAGAAGTTGAGCGTGCGCACGCCATCGGGGGTGCCTAGCAGGCAGACGCTGGCGCGGTTGCGTGCGAACACCCCGACCGTCACCACCCCTGGCCATTGACTGAGCTCGCGCTCCATCGCTGGCGGATCGGCGATCGACAGGCCGTGTACGTCGAGGATGAGGCAACCGTTGTCGGTCAGGAAGCCCTCGCGAACCACCGGCTCGCCACCGAGCGCGCGCAGGCGTCGCGCGACGAGCGAGCGAGCCATCGGAATCACCTCGACCGGCAGCGGATAGCGGCCCAGCGTCCGAACGAACTTCGACTCGTCGGCGATGCAGATGAAGCGCTCGGCCAGGTCGGCGACGATCTTCTCGCGCGTGAGCGCCCCGCCACCGCCCTTGATCATGCAGCCGCCGTGATCGATCTCGTCGGCGCCGTCGATATAGACCGCGAGCGATTCGACGTCGTTGGCGTCGAGGACGGTGATGCCATGCCCTCGCAGCCGCCGCGTGCTCTCTTCTGAACTCGACACCACGGCCGAGACGCGGTCGCTCATGTTCGCCAGCGATTCGATGAAGAAGTTCGCCGTCGAGCCAGTGCCCACGCCGATCACGCTGCCTGGCTGCACGTAGGCCGTGGCGGCTTGGCCGACCGCGGCCTTGAGTTCGTCTTGCGTCATGTCGCTTCCGCTGATATGGCTGCGTCGGAGCGATTATCGATCGCTGCCAAACCCCGCCGGCGGGGCAAGGCGTTTGCGACAATCGACGACGATCCCCCGTCTATCCGACCATGTTCCTCCTGCCCTACCCCTTCGCGCGAAGCTTCCTCTTCAGCCTCGACCCGGAACTGGCGCACGAGCTAACGCTCGGCTCCCTCGCCCGCTTGCAGAACACGCCAGCGCGCTGCGCATGGAGTCAGTCGCCGGTCGAAGACCCGGTCGAACTGGCCGGCCTGCGGTTCCCGAACCGGGTCGGCCTGGCGGCGGGCCTCGACAAGAATGGGCGCTGCATCGACGGCCTGGGGGCGATGGGTTTCGGCTTCATCGAGGTCGGTACCGTCACGCCGAAGACGCAGCCAGGCAATCCGAAGCCGCGCATGTTTCGCCTGCCGCAGGCCGAGGCGCTGATCAACCGCCTGGGCTTCAACAACGACGGCCTCGCCGCATTCATCGGCAACGTCGGACGCGCCACGAGTTTTCGCCGGCGTGGCGGCATCCTCGGCCTGAACATCGGCAAGAATGCCGCGACACCGATCGAGCACGCCGTCGACGACTACCTCGCCTGCCTGGACGGCGTGTACCCGCATGCCGACTACGTGGCGGTCAACATCTCGAGTCCGAACACGAAGAACCTGCGTGCGCTGCAGGCCGACGAGGCGCTCGACGCGCTGCTGGCGGCGCTGCAAGCGCGGCGGCTCGCGCTTGCCACCAGGCATGGCCGCAGCGTGCCGCTGTTCGTGAAGATCGCGCCTGACCTCGACGAGGCTCAGGTCAAGTCGATCGCGCGGACGCTTCAGCGCAATGGCATCGACGGCGTGATCGCGACGAACACCACGCTGGCGCGAGACGCCGTGAAGGGCCTGGCGCATGCCGAGGAAGCCGGCGGCCTGAGCGGCCGGCCGGTGTTCGCGGCAAGCAACCGCGTGATTGGCCAGTTGCGCGCCGCGCTCGGCACGCGCTATCCGATCATCGGCGTCGGTGGCGTGATGAGCGGTGCCGACGCGAACGCCAAGATCGCCGCCGGCGCCGACCTGGTGCAGATCTACACCGGCCTCATCTACCGCGGTCCAGCGCTCGTCACCGAGGCCGCGCGTGCGCTGAAGAACTCGCGCCGCAGCTGAGACCCTATTGCAGCGTCGCGCCGGTCTTGGACTGGACTTCCTCACGCGTCACGCCAGCGGCGAGTTCGACGATCTTCAGCCCATGCGGCGTGACGTCGAGGACGCAGAGGTCGGTGATGATGCGGTCTACCACGCCGACGCCGGTGAGCGGCAGCGTGCAGTGCGGCAGGATCTTCATGTCGATGCTGCCGTCCTTCTTCTTCGCCACGTGCTCCATCAGCACGACGACGCTCTTCACGCCGGCCACCAGGTCCATCGCCCCGCCCATGCCCTTGACCATCTTGCCGGGGATCATCCAGTTGGCAAGGTCGCCGTGCTCGCTGACCTGCATCGCGCCGAGGATGCTGAGGTTGACCTTGCCGCCGCGGATCATCGCAAAGCTGTCGTGCGAGCCGAAGATCGACGAGCCCGGGATCGTCGTCACGGTCTGCTTGCCGGCATTGATGAGGTCGGCGTCGACTTCGTCGTCGGTCGGGAACGGGCCGATGCCGAGCATGCCGTTCTCGCTCTGCAGCCAGACCTCGATATCGGGGCTGACGAAGTTGGCCACCAACGTCGGCAGACCGATGCCGAGGTTGACATAGAACCCGTCCTGCAATTCCTTCGCGGCGCGTGCCGCCATTTCGCTGTGCGTCCAGGCCATGATGGGCCTCCTTCGGAGAGATGGAGAGCGGGTGCCCGGCGGCACCCTTGAAGGGGGAGGTCGGCTAGACGCCGGCCCTTTCGGTGATGGTGCGCTTCTCGATGCGCTTCTCGGGATGTGCGTTGAGCACGATGCGCTGCACGTAGATTCCGGGCAGGTGCACGGCATCGGGGTCGAAGTGACCGGTGGCCACGATCTCTTCGACCTCGACCACCGTCGTGCGACCTGCCATGGCGACCGCCGGATTGAAATTGCGCGCGGTGCGACGGAAGACGAGATTGCCGCTCTGGTCGGCCTTCCAAGCCTTGACGAGCGAGAGTTCCGGCCTGAGCGAGCGCTCCATCACGTAGGTGTGGCCATCGAATTCACGCAGCTCCTTGCCTTCGGCGACCATCGTGCCGACGCCGGTACGGGTGAAGAATGCCGGGATGCCGGCGCCGCCGGCGCGCAGCTTCTCGGCCAGCGTGCCCTGCGGCGTGAACTCGAGCTCCAGCTCACCGGCCAGGTACTGGCGCTCGAACTCCTTGTTCTCGCCGACGTAGCTGCTGATCATCCTCTTGATCTGCCGCGTCTCGAGCAGCTTGCCGAGGCCGAAGCCGTCGACGCCAGCATTGTTCGAGATCACCGTCAGGTCCTTTACGCCGGTGGCACACAGTGCCGCGATCAGTGCCTCGGGAATGCCACACAGGCCGAAGCCGCCCACGGCCAGCAACTGACCGTCCCGCACCAGGCCCTCCAGGGCCGCGGCTGCGCTCGGATACACCTTCTTCATCCTCGATCTCCTGACTGTCTTGTTCGATGACGAAGCGTACAACGTAAAGCATTACGTAGTCGTTACGTAGAATTGACTAAGCTTCTTCTCGAGGACCATCGGTGACCGAAGTCGTCAGTCAGCAGGCCGCGCTCGACTACCGCACCGCATTCGACCTCGCCCCCGTCGGGTTGGTGCTGTCCCGCAATCGGTCGATGCTCGACTGCAATCGCCAACTGTGCGAGATGTTCGGCGCGACACGCGACGCGCTGGTCGGGCAGAGCTTCGAGCTGCTCTACCCGACGCATGCCGAATTCGAGCGCACCGGCGCGCGCATCGTCGCCAGCCTCGACACGAGTGGCCGCTACGCCGACGAGCGCGTGATGCGCCGTGTCGGCACGACCGCCGAGGGCGTGCCCGGCGAGCTGTTCTGGTGCCGCGTCAGCGGGCGGGCGCTCGAGCCGCTGCACCCGCATGCCGAAGGCATCTGGAGCTTCGAAGACCTGTCGTCGCGGCGCCAGCTGCGCGTCGAGCTGACACCCCGCGAGCGCGAGATCGCCGCGCTGCTGATCGACGGCCTGACGAGCAAGCTGATCGGTCGGCGCCTCGCGATCAGCCCGCGCACGGTCGACGTCTACCGCGCCCGGCTGATGCGCAAGTACGCCGCGGCGACGACGCCCGATCTGGTCAAGCGACTGCTTTCGGCTTGAGTTTCGACCACGCCACAATGAGCGCATGAACCCCGCCCAAGCACCCGATCCGGCGCGCCTCCGGCGCCTGCTCACGGTCCTCGAGCATGGCTTGCTCGAGCGCGGCGTCGCGGTGCGGCTGTGCCTGCTCGCTGCGCTGGCCGGCGAGCACGTGTTGCTCATCGGCCCGCCCGGCACCGCCAAGAGCGAGCTCGCGCGCCGTCTGCACCGGGCGTTCGACGACGCGCCGTACTTCGAGCGACTGCTGACGCGATTCTCGACGCCGGAGGAACTGTTCGGCCCGCTGTCGCTCCGAGCGCTCGAGGACGACCGCTACGAACGCCTCACCGCCGGCTATCTGCCCACCGCAGGCATTGCCTTTCTCGACGAGGTGTTCAAGGCCAATTCGGCGATCCTCAACGCGCTGCTCACGCTGCTCAACGAGCGCGAGTTCGACAACGGCACCGGGCGCGCGCGCACGCCGCTGATCAGCGTGATCGGCGCCAGCAACGAGGTTCCGGCCGACGACGCGCTGCTGGCCTTCTACGACCGCTTCCTGCTGCGCGTGCCGGTGGCTGCGGTCAGCGACGCCTCGTTCGCCGCCCTGCTGACACTCCCCGACGACGCTGCCGGCAGCGCGCAGACCCTCACCCGCGGCGAATTGCAGGCGCTGCGGGTCGCACGCGACGCTGTGGCGCTGCCGCCCGAGGTCTTGCAGCACCTACAGTCGCTGCGCAAGGTCGCAGCGGCCAACGGCCTCACCGTCTCCGACCGCCGCTGGCGGCAGCTCGTCGGCCTGCTGCGAACCGCCGCGCTGACCGAGGGCCGTGCCGCGGTCGACCCGTGGGACCTTTGGCTCGCGCCCTATGCGCTGGCCACAGAGCCGGCGCAGGTCGCGCCGCTGCAGCAATGGTTCGTCGAGCAGGTGGCACAGGCCGCTCCGCAGGAGGCCCCCTGGCTCACCCGCGCGGTTGAGGCGTTCGAGAAGCAACTCGAGATCGAGCAGAGCGCGCAGAACGACCAGGACGACGGCGGCGCCGGCAAGATGGCGCTGGCGCGCAGCATCGGCGGGGCCCAGGACGACGGCATGCTGCGCATGGTGACCGCATCGCTGGAAGAACATCTGCGCAAGCGCTACAGCCCAGCCCACCAGGCGGCCCGGCTCGAGCAGGTGGACGAGGTGCTGGCGCGAGCCCGAGCGCACCTCGCGCCACTGCAGGCGCAGGCCGAGGCCACCCGCCTTGCCCTGGCCGAACGCATCTGGCTTCCGCCATTGCTGGCCCGGATCTTGTGCCAGGCCCAGGCAGACACCCTCGCCGTGCTGGCATCGCTGGTGGCCCGCCTCCAATCGACACGGCTGGGCTTCGCCGAACTGCCGCTCGACGAGCAACTCGGCGACGAGGCGCCCCAACCAGTGAAGCTGTCGGCCTGACCGGGTCCGCACTCGATAGGGATGCGCGACCTCGACACGCCGTACGACCGCCTGCAGGCCCTGCCGCGCGAGTTGTGGCTGCCCGGGCTGATCTGCGCCGCGGGCGACTGCGGGCAGCGCCTGCACGACCTTCGCTGCTGGCTGGCCGCGCTTCAAGCCGGGGAGCTGCCTGAGCGCAAACTCGACTTCGCCGACCCGCAGGCCGTGGCGCCGCTGCGCGATGTCATTGGCGAGCTCGGCCTGCCGACCTTGTGCCGTGGCAGCGCGGCGATGGCATTGCAGGTGCTGCGCACGCTGCTGTGGCACCTCGACCGCATCAACGACCTCCGGCCCCGTCTGAGCCGCGGCGACGCCATCGCCGAAGTGGCAGCGGAGTTCCGCGCCGAGTGGACGCTCGAGAAAGCCGGCTGGGAGGACATGCTCGCGCTGCTGCAAGGCCTCGGTGACCTTCCCAGCATGCGGCAGGACGAACTGCGCGGTCACCTGAACTCGCGCGAGTTCCGCGAAGCGCAGCGGATCAGCGCGTTGCTGCCGCATCTTCAGCCGCTGGCCGAGCTGATCCGGCGCCTCGGCCGTGCCCTGGCCGGCCCCGATCTGCCACCGGCCCGTCAGCCGCAGCCCCTGCCCCGGGCCACGCAGATGCGAGCGCTGCGGTGGCGCGAAACCCGATTGCCCGATGCGCCCGGCGAGCTCAAGGGAATCCGCCACTCCGACCGCATCGAACGCATGCTCGGCAGCGAAGCGCTGCAGATACGCCACCCGGTGCTGCACAAGCTGTGGCGGGCGCGGTTGGCCGAGAGCCGCCTGCTCACCTACGAAAGCGAGGCCGTGCTGATCGAAGCCGTGCCCGACCCATCGGCCCGCCAGCGACCGCAGGTAGCGCCGATCGCTGCGCAGCCGCTGGCGCGCGGGCCGATGCTGGTCTGCGTCGACACTTCGGGCTCGATGCGCGGCGGGCCAGAGAACGTGGCCAAGGCGGTCGTGCTCGAGGTGCTGCGCGTCGCCCACCGCGAGCAGCGCGCCTGCAGGCTGATCGCCTTCGGCGGGCCCGGCGAACTCACCGAACAGGAACTCGCCTTGAGCCGCGACGGCCTGCACCGGCTGCTGACCTTCGTCGGCCAGAGCTTCGACGGCGGCACCGACCTGCAGGCGCCGCTTGCGCGCGTGGTCGAGTTGGTGCAACTCGAGCGCTGGCAGAGCGCCGACCTGCTGATCGTCAGCGACGGCGAGTTCGGCTGCACCGAGGCGATGCTGCAGCAGCTCGACCACGCCAAGGCCACGCTCGGGCTGCGCGTGCAGGGTGTGTTGCTCGGCGACCGCGAGACGATCGGCCTGCTCGAGACCTGCGACGACATCTACTGGCTGCGTGAATGGCGCCGCTTCGAAGGCGCGACGCCGCAGCGCGAAGGCTTCGTGCCGGTCCACACGCCGAGCCTGACGGCGCTGTACTTCCCGAACGCACTGAGCGCGCGCGCCACGCGCACGGCGGGCCGTCAAGCTGCGCAGTCGGGTGCGCAGCGCAACGCATGATGCTTCGAGCCGATGAGGCAGCTTTCGGCCGAGCCGGATTCCAATCCTTCGACTCGACCCCGCCATTCTCGGGCGGGTCATGCACGCCACTAGAATCGCGCGGTCCGCTTCGGAACACTTCAACTCGCCGCAAGCGTAGGACAGGCGGTGCTTCGCTTCCGAGATCGCGCCAACCATAGACCGAGGAATTACCCTGGAGCAATGATGCACGAAACATGGGCCGATCTGCTGATGGCGGATCACGAGCAGACAGAGAAGGTGATCGATGCGCTCGAGACTGCCTGGAGGGAAGGCGCACCGGATCCGGCCCTGGTGAAGAAGGCCATCCAGTACTTTTCCGAGTTTGCCGACGCATGCCACAACCAGAAGGAAGAACAGTATCTGTTCCCGCGTCTTTCAGCAGCAGGAATACCCAGTCACGGCGGACCGCTGGGCATGATGCTGATGGAGCACGAACGCAGCAAGCAATTGCTCGACGCGTTCTGTGACGTGGGGGGTCGTGTCATTGCCGGCGATTCCTCTGCCGTCGACGACATGATGAAGGTCTTCCTCGAATACGGCGCCCTCCTGAAGAACCATTACTGGAAGGAAAACGACATCCTGTACCCGATGGGCAGGAGGGCATTGGGTCCGGGCGACGATGCCGCCATCGTCGACGGCATTCTCGAGATTGAAAGCGGACTCGGGATCGACACCCGAAAGAAATACCAGGCGCTGGCCCACGAATTGACGCGGGGAACGCTTGAAGACCTGTCCGCGCCTCTCGACAAGACCGTCATCGCCTCCATTCTGAATTCCCTGCCCATCGAGATTTCATTCGTGGATGGCGACGACTGCGTGCGCTATTTCAGCCATGAGAACAGCGCAAAGATATTTCCGCGCAGCCGCGGGGTCATCGGCCTGAAGGTTCACAACTGCCATCCGCAGAAGAGCGTGCACATGGTCGAGCAGATTCTGGCCAATTTCAAGGCAGGCAAACGTCAGGATGCGGAGTTCTGGATCGAAATGGGCGACAAGAGAATCCACATCCGCTATTTCCCAGTGCGCGGAGCGCAGGGTGAATATCTTGGCTGCCTGGAAACCGTTCAGGACATTACTGCCATCCAGCAGCTGAGCGGACAGAAACGCCTGCTCGACTGAGCGCGAGGCCGGCCGCGCGGCACCGACGGTGACCGCACTGCCGTCGCCAGACCCCGATCAGGCCAGGCCCCCCGCCAGCCGCCACGTGCGGCGCAGTTCCTCTGGCCACTCACCACGCTCGATCAGCACGTCGATCGCGACGCGCTCGCGCCCGCAATCCAGGCCCTGCGCCTGCAGCCAGGCATCGTCGAAGTAGCTGTGGCGGTAGCGCTCGCCGGCATCGCACAGCAGCGTGACGATGGCGCCCTGCTGCCCATGGCCCGCCATGCTCGCGGCGCAGGCGAGCGCGGCCACCAGGTTGGTGCCCGTCGAGCCACCGACGCGGCGGCCCAGGCGCACGCTCAGCGAATGCATGGCGGCCAGGCTCCAGACGTCGGGCACCTTGACCATCGCGTCGAGCACACCGGGCACGAACGAAGCTTCGACGCGTGGGCGGCCGATGCCTTCGATGCGCGAGCCTTCATCCAGCGTCAATGTCGCGTCGCCGCTGACGTAGTGATCGAAGAACACCGAGCGCTCGGGGTCGACACCGCAGACGCGGGTGTCGTGGCGGCAGTAGTGCACGTAGCGGCCGATGGTCGCCAGCGTGCCGCCGGTTCCGGCGCTGGCAACGATCCAGGCCGGGCACGGATGCGTCTCGCGTCGCATCTGCGCGTAGATGCTCTCGGCGATGTTGTTGTTGGCCCGCCAATCGGTGGCGCGCTCGGCGTGCGTGAACTGGTCCATGTAGTGACCGCCCAGCTCGCGCGCCAGGCGTTCGCTCTCGGCGTAGATCGCCGCCGCGCTGTCGACCAAGTGGCAACGGCCGCCGTAGAACTCGATCGCCGCGATCTTCTGCGTCGAGGTGCCGCGCGGCATCACGGCAATGAAGGGCAGATCGAGCAAGCGTGCGAAATAGGCCTCGCTGATGGCCGTCGACCCGCTAGACGCTTCCACCACCGCCCTGCCCTCGCGCAGCCATCCGTTGCACAGCGCGTGCAGGAACAGGCTGCGCGCAAGGCGGTGTTTGAGGCTGCCGGTGGGGTGGCTCGACTCGTCCTTCAGGTACAGCGCGATGCCGGAGAAACCGGGCAGCGCGACAGGGATCAGGTGCGTATCGCTGGAGCGCTGGAAGTCGGCCTCGATGCGGCGGATCGCCTCACGCACCCAGGCTCGACGGGACTCGCTGTCATTGCTGCTCATCGCGGCCTCACTCGAGCAGGGCTCGCAGCTTCTCGGGCAGCGGCAGCGGTCGCTTCGCGTTGAAGTCGACCCAACCGTCGTCGCGCCACCGTCGGCATAGATCACGCCGGGTCGTCGGTGCGCTCCAGTGTGATGAAGGTGTCGAAACTCGTGCGGCCCGGGTTGGCCACGTAGTGCCGGGCCAGGATATCGCCCGGGAACTCGAGCTGGCGGATGAAGTTGCAGAAGGCATTGACGATGACGGCCCGCTGCCGTCCGGGTCGGAGGCGCCGCCGATGCGAACATCCACTCGAGGCGGACGATCTCGAGGTAGCGGAAGTAGAGCGTGTTGTTGACATGGCCCATCGCATCCATGTCGCCCCAGCGGATGGGGATCACCATCTCGTGGGTAGCTTCTTCTGTTCGGGCAGGTCGAAGCGCATGCCGACCTCAGCTCTTCGGGTCGGCTCTGATGCCGAGTTCGCTGGCCATCGCTGGACCAGCGCGCGCAGCTCGGCCACCTCGGCCGCCAGGCGCGTCTGCTCGGCCTTCAGCGCAGCGAGTTCGCCGGCGCGACGCATCGGCCCGTGCGCGGCGGCTGGACCGCGCGCCGCAGTCATGTCGCACCTCGCCGCACAGCAGGTGGGCCCAGCGCGCCTCGCGCGCACCCGGCGCGCGCGGCAGCTTGACCACGCGCGGCGGGACGCGCGCGGCCAGTTCGTCGAGGAAGGCTTCGACCGACGAGATGTCGGCGAAGCGGTGCAGCCGTTCGCAGTTCGCGCGCAGTTCGGCCGCCGTCTGCGGCCCGCGCAGCATCAGCACCGCGAGCAGCGCCACCGCCTGCTCCGGCACGCCAAGCACGCGGCCCAGGTTGTGCTCGAACTTGACTGACGCGGCTGCCGCTGCCCTCGAAGACCAGGCTCAGGCCTTCAGGCCAGTCGAGCGCCGTCAGCACTTCGGCGTCGGTGGCCTCGATCACCGGTCGCGCGCCGTCTTCTGGTTGCAGCCCACCACCAGCGAGTTGAGCGACAGCGGGTAGGTGTCGGGCACCGTGTGCTGCTTCTCGACCAGCACGCCCAGCACGCGCGCTTCGAGCGGGGTCAGGCGCGCAGGCTCACGCGCGCGCGCCGGGCCGCGAAACCTTCTCCGACACGGCGCGGCGACGGCTGCGCGGGCCTCATACCCCGAAGCCGTCGTCGGCCGCGATGACCGCGCCGTTGACGAAATGGCTCTCGTTGGCGCACAGCATCATCAGCACGGCGTCCAGGTCCTGCGGCTTGCCGACGCGCTTGCGCGGCAGCATCTGCACCAGCTTGCTGGCCCGGCTCGGTCTGCCAGTGATGGTGATTGATCTCGGTGTCGATGTAGCCGGGGCAGATCGCGTTGACGTTGATGCCGTAGCGGCCCCACTCGAGCGCCATGGCGCGCGTCATGTGGATCACGGCCGCCTTGCTCATGCAGTAGACGCCGATCTGCGCCGAGCACGCGCAGCCCGGCCATCGAGGCGATGTTGACGATGCGCCCGCCGGTGAAGGTGCCCGGCGCCGCGCCCTTGGCGCGCGCGATCATGCGCTTGCCCACCTCCTGCGCGACGAAGAACGCGCCGCGTGGTGTTGGTGTTCATCACGAAGTCGTAGTCCTCGGGCAGTCACGTCGGTGAGCTTCTGCGTCGTGCTGACGCCCGAGTTGTTGACCAGGATGTCGATCGTGCCCATCTCGGTCTCGGCGTGGGCCACCGCGGCACTTGATGCTGTCGTGGTCGGTCACGTCGAGCTCGACGACATGCGCGTCGCCGCCGTTGGCCTCGATCTCGGCACGCAGCGTCTTCAGGCGCTCGATGCGCCGCGCCGGCCAGCACCACGGCCGCACCGGCGACGGCGAGCGTCTTGGCGAACTGCGCGCCCAGGCCGCTCGAGGCGCCGGTGACCAGCGCCACGCGGCCGGAAAGGTCGATCTGTAACTCATGGACAGACTCCTCGTGCTGATTCTCGCGACCACGATATCACGCAGTCGGCGCGCTTCGACGACCGTATGCACGCCCGTAGAATCTCGCGCAGCCGAGCGAGATGCACCCAGAGGACGCCCCATGACCCCAGGAAATCCTCGCCCAGCACGGCCCGCGCGAAGCGATGGAGTACGACGTCGTGGTCGTCGGCGCCGGCCCCGCCGGGCTGGCCACGGCGATCCGCCTGAAGCAGCTCGCCGCAGCGCAGGGCAAGGAGATCTCGGTGGTGGTGCTCGAGAAGGGCTCCGAGCCCGGCGCCCACATCATGTCGGGCGCGGTGATGGACCCGCGCGCGATGACCGAGCTGTTCCCCGACTGGAAGGCGCGCGGCGCGCCGCTCGAACCAGCCGGTGACCGACGACGAGCTTCTGCCTCCTGACCGAGACGCAGCGCGATCCACAACCCGCACTGGCTGCTGCCCGACTGCTTGCACAACGACGGCAACTACATCGTCAGCCTGGGCCGTGGTGCGCTGGCTGGGCGACAGGCCGAGGCGCTGGGCGTGGAGATCTTCCCCGGCTTCGCCGCCGCCGAGGTGCTGTACGACGACGACGGCGCGGTCAAGGGCGTGGCCACCGGCAACCTGGGCATCGGCAAGGACGGCGAGCCGCACGACGGCTTCCAGCTCGGCATGGAGCTGCACGCCAGGTACACGGTCTTCGCCGAGGGCGCGCGCGGCCACCTGGGCAAGCAGGTGATCGCACGCTTCGCGCCTCGACGCCGGCCGCGACCCGCAGACCTACGCGCATCGGCATCAAGGAGCTGTGGGAGATCGACGCCGGCAAGGCACGAGCCCGGGCTGGTGGTGCACACCGCCGGCTGGCCGATGGACGACGCACACCTACGGCGGCGGCTTCCTCTACCACCTCGAAGACAACAAGGTCACGCTCGGGCTTCGTCGCCGGGCTGGACTACCAGAACCCCTGGCTGAGCCCGTTCGAGGAGATGCAGCGCTGGAAGACGCACCCCGCGATCCGCGCCCACCTCGAAGGCGGCAAGCGCATCGGCTACGGCGCGCGCGCGATCACCGCCGGCGGCCTGCTGAGCCTGCCCAAGCTGGTCTTCCCGGGCGGCGCGCTGGTCGGCTGCGACGCCGGCACGCTCAACGCGCGCGCGCATCAAGGGCAGCCACGCGGCGATCAAGACCGGCATGCTGGCGGCCGAGGCGGCCTCGCCGCGGCGCTCAAGCCGGCCGCCGCCACGACGAGCTCGAGGCCTACCCGGCAGCGTTCGAGCGCAGCTGGCTGCACGACGAGCTGCACCGTGCGCGCAACTTCAAGCACCTGGTTCAAGAAGGGCGACCACGTCGGCGCGCTGATGGCCGGCATCGAGCAGTGGCTGCTGCCCAAGCTCGGCATCAAGAGCCGCCGTGGACGACTGCACCGCAGCCAGGCCGACCACGCGCGGCTGCAAGCCGGCGGCCGAGTGCACGCCGATCGGCTACCCCAAGCCCGACGGCGTGCTGACCTTCGACCGCCTGTCCTCGGTGTTCGTCAGCAACACCAACCACGAAGAGAACCAGCCGGCGCACCTGACGCTGAAGGATGCCGAGGTGCCGGTCGCCGTCAACCTGGCCCGCTACGCCGGCCCGGAGAGCCGCTACTGCCCGGCCGGCGTCTACGAGTTCGTGAAGACCGACGACGGCGGCGACCGCCTGCAGATCAACGCGCAGAACTGCGTGCACTGCAAGACCTGCGACATCAAGGACCCGACGCAGAACATCGTCTGGGTCACGCCCGAGGGCGGCGGCGGGCCGAACTACGCCGGCATGTGAAGGCCTCCGCCGTTCTCGTTTCCTGCGCCTGCGCTGGCGCGCTCGGCGCGGCCGGGTTGCCCGCGCATGCCCAGATCAGGGAAGTTCTCGAAGACGTGCTGGATATCGAGGCACCGGGCCACTGGCGGCTGGCGGTGGCGCCGTTCATGGCGCATTGGAATCGCAGCCCCCCGGAGCCCTACAAGTATGCTGGGGCGTGGCCGTCGAGCGCCAGCGCGATGACCGCTGGCTCTACGGCGGCTCGACTTCAGCAACTCGTTCGGGCAGGACAGCGGGTATCTGTACCTCGGCCGGCAGTATCCGGACCTGTCGACAAGCCGCAATTGTCTTCCAGTGGTCGGCCGGCCTGCTCTATGGCTACAAGGGTGCGTACGCGGACAGGGTACCGGTGAACTACAAGGCCTTCTCACCCGGGCTGGTGGTCTCGCTCGGCTGGCAGTTCGACCCGCAATTCGCCGCCTGGTCAACGTCGTCGGCGATTCGGGCCTGATGCTGCAGTTGTCGTACGACTGGCGCTGAACTCCGCTGCGTCCCTTCCGCAGCGGCGGGAGCACCGCGCAAGCCGGCGCGCTCAATGCCAGTTCGGCGGCCGCTTCTCGATGAACGCCTGCACGCCTTCGAGCGCGCTCTCGTCCATCATGTTGCAGGCCATCGTCCGGCCGGCATCGTCGTAGGCCGCGGCGATGCCGGTCTCGAGCTGGCGGTAGAACAGCGCCTTGCCCATCGCCATCGCGACGCGCGGCTTGGCGACGATGCTGGCGACGAGCGGCTCGACCTCGGCGTCGAGCGCCTCGGGCTCGGCGACGCGGTTGACGAGCCCCTTCTCCAGCGCCTGCGCGGCGCTGATGAACTCGCCGGTGACGAGCATCTCGAACGCCGCCTTGCGTGACAGGTTGCGGCTCAGGGCCACGCCGGGCGTCGAGCAGAACAGGCCGAGGTTGACGCCGCTGACGGCGAACTTCGCGTCGCGGCTGGCCACGGCCAGGTCGCACATCGCCACCAGCTGGCAGCCGGCGGCGGTGGCGATGCCGTGCACGCGCGCGATCACCGGCACCGGCAGGCGCTGCACGGCGAGCATCACCTGCGCGCAACGCGCGAACAGCGCTCGTAGTAGCGCGAGCGAGGGCTGCGGCGCGCATCTCCTTCAGGTCGTGCCCGGCGCAGAACGCCTTGCCGGCGGCGGCGATCACGACGACGCGCGCGCCGTCGTCACGCGCCACCGCGTCGAGCTCGGCCTGCAGCGCCGCGAGCATGCCCTCGGACAGCGCGTTGAACGCTGCCGGGCGGTTCAGCGTGAGCGTGACGACGCCGCGCGCGTCGCGCTGTCATCAGGACACTGGGGTTCGGTGACATCATCGCGTTCTCCTCATTCGATCGCGCTGGCCGACTCTGGCCAGGCTCGCGCAGCATGAACTTCTGGATCTTGCCGGTCGAGGTCTTCGGGATCGGCTCGAAGCGCACCTCGCGCGGCACCTTGTAGCCGGCGAGCAGGCTCTTGCAATGGGCGATCAGTTCGGCCGCGGTGACGCTCGGCCCGGGCTTCAACTCGACGAAGGCGAGCGGCGTCTCGCCCCACTTCGCGTCGGGCCGCGCCACCACCGCGCAGGCCAGCACGGCCGGGTGGCGGTAGAGCGCATCTTCGACCTCGATCGAGCTGATGTTCTCGCCGCCGGAGATGATGATGTCCTTGCTGCGGTCCTTGATCTTCACGTAGCGGTCGGGCTCCGATCACCGCCAGGTCGCCGGTGTGGAACCAGCCGCCCTCGAAGGCCGCAGTCGTCGCGGCCGGGTTCTTCAGGTAGCCCTTCATCACGATGTTGCCGCGGAACATGATCTCGCCCATGGTCTGGCCGTCGGCGGGCAGTTCGGTCATCGTCTGCCGGATCGCATCACCGTCATGCCCTCCTGCAGCGGGTAGCGCACGCCCTGGCGGCCGTTCAGGCGCGCCTGCTCCGACAGGCTCTCGCCCGCCCAACTGGCGCGCTTCACGGCCACCGCGGCCGGGCCGTAGACCTCGGTCAGGCCATAGACGTGCGTGATGTCGAAGCCGATCGCGGCCATGCCCTCGATCATCGCTGCCGGCGGCGCGGCGCCGGCGACCATGCCGCGCACCTTCTGCGTGATGCCGGCGCGCTGCTCGGGCGGCGCCGCGATCAGCAGGTTGTGCACGATCGGCGCGGCGCAGTAGTGGTCGACCCCGTGCTCGCGCATCGCGTCGAGGATCGCCTTGGCGTCCACGCCGCGCAGGCAGACGTGCGTGCCGCCGAGCATGGCCACCGTCCACGGGAAGCACCAGCCGTTGCAGTGGAACATCGGCAGCGTCCACAGGTACTTCGGGAAATGCGGCATCGTCCAGGTGGCCGCATTGCACACCGCGTTCAGGTAGGCGCCGCGGTGGTGCGTGACGACGCCCTTCGGGTCGCCGGTGGTGCCGAGGTGTAGCTCACCGCGATGGCGTCCCACTCGTCGCTGCGGGCCCGGCGAGCACGCGGCAGCGGCTCGTGCGCGGCCAGCAGCGCTTCGTATTCGTGGCGTGCCGAGCCGTCTCGCCGGCGCCGGTGTACTCGCTGTCGCAGACGTCGATCACGACCGGCTCGCGGCCATGCTCGCTCTGCAGCAGGCGCAGCGCCTCGCGCATCGTCGGCGCGAATTCGCGGTCGGTGATGAGCACCTGCCGCCTCGCAGTGGTTCATCTGCCAGGCCAGCAGCGGCGCGTCCAGCCGCGTGTTGAGCGTGTTGAGCACGGCGTTCAGTGCCGGCACGGCATAGTGCGCCTCGACCATCTCCGGCGTGTTGTGCAGCATCACGCTGACCGTGCTGTTGCGCGCCGACGCCCAGCGCGCGCAGCGCCGCCGCGAGCCGCGCCGAGCGCTCGCGCGTCTGCGCCCAGGTGTATCGCCGCGCGCGCCGTGGATCACGGCCGGCAGGTCGCCGAACACCTCGGCGCTGCGCTCGACGAAGCTGACGGGCGACAGCGCGACGAAGTTGGCCGCGTTCTTGTCGAGGTCTGGTCGTAGATGCTCATGTCGCTGCGGTCTCCGCTGCGCCGTTCCGGCTCATGCCGCTCGCTTGCAAGCGCCTGGTCGATGTCCCACAGGATGTCGTCGATGTGCTCGAGCCCGACCGACATCCGCACCATGTCGGGCAGCACGCCGGCGGCGAGCTGCTGCGCGTCGTCGAGCTGGCGGTGCGTGGTGCGACGCCGGGTGGATGATCGAGCGTGCGCGTGTCGCCGATGTTGGCGACGTGGCTCATGAATTGCGCCGACTCGATGAACTTGACGCCTCGCCGCCGACGCCGCCGCGACACGCCGAAGGCGAGCAGCCCCGAAGCGCCGGGTGCGCCGTCGACGGCGCGCATCTGCCTTTGCGACCAGCGCATGCTGCGGATGGTCCGCCAGGCCCGGGTAGTTGACCCAGCTCACGCGCGGATGCGATGTGCAGGAACGCCGGCCACCTTGCGCGCGTTGCGTGCAATGGCGCTCCATGCGCAGCGGCAGCGTCTCGATGCCCTGCAGGATCTGCCACGCGCTCGTCGGCGACAGCGCCGCGCCGTAGACGCGCAGGGTCTCCATCCGGGCGCGCATCGTGAAGCCGAAGTCGCCGAAGGTCTCGATGGAACTTCACGCCGTGGTAGCCGGGCGAGGGCTCGGTCATGCCGGGGAACTTGCCGTTGTCCCAGGCAAAGTTGCCGTGCGGCTTGCCGCTTTCGACGATCACGCCGGCCAGCGTGGTGCCATGGCCGCCGAGGTACTTGGTGGCCGAGTGAACGACGATGTCGGCGCCGAAGCGCAGCGGGTTGCACAGGAAGGGCGACGGTACCGTGTTGTCGACCACCAGCGGCACACCATGGGCGTGCGCGACATCGGCCACGGCTGCGATGTCGAGCACGGTCAGGCTCGGGTTGCCCAAGCTCTCGGCGAAAACCGCGCGCGTTTCGGGGCGCATCGCTGCGGCGAAGGCTTCGGGCCGGGTTGCGTCGACGAACGTGGTCTCGATGCCGAACTTCCTCAGGTTCACCGCCAGCATCGTCACCGTGCCACCGTACAGCGCACCGGCCGCGACCACATGGTCGCCGTGCTGAAGGATCGTCATCAGCGCCATGGCCTCGGCCGCCATGCCACTGGCCGACGCGACGGCTGCGCGGCCGCCCTCGAGCGCGGCGACGCGTTCCTCGAGCGCGGCGACCGTGGGATTGCTGAGCCGCGAATAGACGTTGCCGAAAGTCTGCAGGTTGAACAGCGCTGCCGCGTGCTCGGCGCTGTCGAAGACGAAGCTCGTCGTCTGGTAGATCGGCAGCGCGCGCGCGCCGGTGGCGGCGTCGGGAATCTGGCCGGCGTGGATCGCCAGCGTTTCGGGCTGGAATGCGTGGTCTGCCATCGCCGAACTCAGATGGGTCGTCCGGCCGAGATCACGCGCGTGTTCACGCCCGCCCAGTGCAGCCCGCCGAACAGCCGCGCATGCTCGATCTTGACGCAGCGGTCGAGCACCGAAGCCATCCCGGCCGCGCTTGCGAGCCGGTCGGCTTCGAGGCTCTTCACGCCAATCTGCTGCCACAGGCACTTCGCGCCGATCTCGATGGCCTGACGCGCGATCGGCAGCACGTCCTGCGTGCGGCGAAAGACGTCGACCATGTCCACTGCGTGCGGGATGTCGGCCAGGCTCGCATAGCAGCGCTCGCCGAGCACCTCCTCGTAGCGCGGGTTCACCGGCACGATGCGGTAACCGTGCTGCTGCATGTACTTCGCCGCGAAGTAGCTCGGCCGGTGCCATTCCGACGACAGGCCGACGACCGCGATCGTCCGGCAGTCGCGCAGGATGCGGCGCAGCGTGGTGATGTCGTCGGTCATGGCCAGTGGGGCTGAAGTGGCGCAACGATAGCGCACTCACCCGCAACGATGCGCCGTTCAGCGCAGGCGCTGCGGGGACAGCGCGCGCGGATCGACGCCGTGGCGCAGCAGTTCGTCCGGCACCGGCGCGCCGCGCAGCAGCGCAGCGGCCAGCTCCGACGCCCCGGCTGCACTCTGGATCCCGTAGCCGCCCTGCGCAGCGAGCCAGAAGAAGCCCGGACACGCATCGTCCCACCCGATGACGAGCTCGCCGTCGCGCACGAACGAGCGCAATCCCGCCCAGGTGCTCGTCGGGCGGCGGATCTGCAGCGTGCTGACCGCTTCGATCCGCGCGATACCGGTCGCGACGTCGAGTTCCTCGGGCAGCACGTCGTGCGGCACGGTGGGGTCGGCATTGGCCGGTGAGCCGAGCAGTTGCCCGGCGTCGGGCTTGAAGTAGTAGCCCTCGTCAACGCCGATCACCGCCGGCCAGCGCGACGCGTCGACGTCATCGGGCGTCCTGAACGTGAACGCCGTGCGGCGGCAGGGCACGAGGCCGACCGGTGCCGCACCGAACAGGCCGGCCACCTCGTCGGCCCAGGCGCCGGCGGCGTTCACCACGTAACGGCAGCGCAGCAGCGAATTGTCGTCGAGCCGCAGTTCCCACAGCGCGCCCGCCCGCGACGCCGCCTTCACCCCGCTGCCGTTGCGCTGCACGCCGCCCTGCTGGCGCAGGCCGCGCAGGAAACCCTGGTGTAGCGCGTGAACGTCGATGTCCTGCGCGTCGTCGTCGAGCAGGCCGGCGCGCACCGCCTCGGGCCGGAGGCAGGCCACGCGCTCCAGCAACTCGTCGCGCTGCAGCAGCTGCAGCGTGCAGCCCGCCGCCTGCAGCTCGGCGCGCGTCGCCTCGAGCAGCGCGTGCTGGCTGGGCATCGCGAGATAGAGCGCCCCGCGCGGCGCGAGCAGCGGCGCGGCGGCGAAAGACGGCGGCTGATTCTCGTAGAAGCCGCGGCTGGCACGGGTCAGCGCGCGCACGGCGGGCGGACCGTAACTCTGGATGAACATCGCCGCCGAGCGACCGGTCGAGTGGACCCCCGGCTGCGCTTCGCGTTCGAGCAGCGCGACGCTCATCTGCGACGCGAGCCGCCACGCGAGCGACGCGCCGGCAATGCCGGCACCGACGATCGCCACGTCGAAGACAGGCGTTTCGCTCATCGCCGAGGTATTGCGGTTGCGCAAGGCATGCGCGCATTATCCCGACAGGACGCGAGTGTCAACACAAAGTAGAAATGTCCCCTGTTTGGCCAAGATAGAAATGTCCCCTTTGAGGACGGCTGAGAAGGATGGTCAACCTGGCGCGGGGGCTGGCTGCGTAGGGCGTAGCCCGTAGCGGCCAGCCCCCGCGCGGGGCACGATGGGCGGTGTGTCCGGACGGAAGAGGCCGTGTTTGCGCTGGCTGTCCTGGAAGGCCAGCTCGGCCTTCAGGCGGCGCAGCTTTGAGAGTTGCGCGTCGCGTGCCTTGTCCACCCGCGCGTTCAGCGTCTTGTGGTCTTCGGTCTTGCCGCCGTGTTTGGAGTCATGCATGGCGTAGCTGCGGTAGGCCAGCGGCTGGCCACGGTAGCTCAGGTGGAGCGAGCCGTCGCCATGCTGTGCAATGTCCACCATGGCACGCGACTTGGGCGCATGTGGCTGCTTGGGACACAACTGCAGGATGCTGCCCTCAAACTTGCACGCGCCCTGGGCGCTGAGCTGGCGTTGGTGGTGCAAAGAGCAGATGTCGGCCAGCGCCTGCGCGGTGCCGCCCCAGGGTCTGAGCATGTCCTGCGCCTGCTTGGGGCTGACTGCAAAGCGCCGGTTGTGCTCGCGCAGGTGTTCGTCCAGCCAGGTGTTGGCCTGCTCGATGTTGTCGATGCCCTGCAGCCGCATGGCCTTGCACATGCGGTCTTGCAGCGTCTGGAACAGCCTCTCCACCCGCCCCTTGGCCTGCGGGCTGTGTGCGCAGATGGTCTCGATGTGCAACTGCAGCAGCGCTCGCTCGAACTGCGTGGGCTTGGGGTCTTCCGAGTCAGCCTTGGTGAAGATGCCGTGACGGTCGCTGTACAGCGCCAGCGGTGCACCCAGGCGCTGTACCAACGCATGCAGCACGGCCAGGTAGCCTTGGGTGGTCTCCTGCTCGAACAATCTCGCTCCCAGCACCCGCCCCGTCGCGTCGTCGATGAAGGCGATCAAGCAGCACTTGGCCGATCGCCCCTCGAACCAGTGTAAGCGTGGCCCCGAGGCCCTCTTGACGATCAGAGTTTGAACTGCGCGAGCCAGTTGTTGACGAGTTCGATGTCGAAGGCTGAAGGATCCCATTCGCGGCCGATCCATTCCTTCATCTCGTCGTGCTCCGGATGGTCGGGGTTGGACATGACTTTGACGAAGTCCTCGTAGCCGGGCACACCGCCGCAATCGTCGGGCGGAGCGGCGTTGGCGCCGGCGACGCACAGCGGCAGCTTCACGCCGATCGACGGCAGCACACCCTCGACCTTGATGCGGTGCTGCCAGAAGTCACCGAAGTCGTACACATAGTCGATCGTGCGCGAAGGCGTGATCGCGCTCATCAGCTTGGTGCGCTCGCTCTTGACCGCGCCGGGCGGGTCGTAGTCGGGGTCGGATGCGCCGAAGCGCTCACCGCCAGCGTTGAACTCGTGCAAGTGCCCACCACTCCACTGGAAGGCGGCCTGGATGACCAGGTGCAGCTTGGCCAGTGTGATCGTTTCGGGCACCAGCACGCGGCGCCACACCTTGGGCTTGAGGTGCCTGAGCTCGATGTGCAGTTGCAGCGTCGCCGCCGGCGCCTTGATGCGCTGTACCTTGGCCGCCACGATCACGCCGCCTGTCGTTGCTCTTGCGCGCCACGGCGGATGTTCCACGGCAGCAACTCGTCGATGCGGTTGATCGGATGATCGGCGATGCAACCGAGCACCTCGCGCAGGTAGGCCTCGGGATCCAGGCCATTGAGCTTGGCCGTCTCCACCAGGCTGTAGATTGCCGCCGCGCGTTCGCCCCCGGCGTCCGAGCCCATGAATAGGTAGTTGTTCCTGCCGAGTGCCACGCCACGCAGCGCGCGTTCAGCGGCGTTGTTGTCGATCTCGATGCGCCCGTCGTCGCGGTAGCGCGTCAGCGCCTGCCAACGAGTCAGCGTGTAGCCGATCGTCTTGGCCAGATCTGACTTGGCCGAGACTTTGCCCACCATGCTCGTGAGCCAGGTGCGCAGTTCGTCGAGCAGTGGTCCGGCTCGGGCCTGGCGATGCTGGCGTCGCACATCAGGAGGCTGTCCCGGACCTCGGCCTCGACGGCGTACAGCGCGGCGATGCGCCGCAGGGCCTGCGCGGCCACCGAGTCTTCAGCCCGCCCGGTGCTCAGGTACAGATCCCACCAGGGCCGCCTGGCGTGGGCCCAGCAAGCGGCCTCGACCACGCGCCCGCTGTCGTAGAGCCTGCCCCAGCCGCCATAGGCGTCGGCTTGCAGGATGCCGCTGTACTTCTCGAGGTGGCCCTGCGGATGTTCGCCCTTGCGGTCGGGCGAGTATTGGAACCACACCGCCGGCGCGTCCCTGGCTCCGGCCGGGCGATCATCGCGCACGTACACCCACAGCCGTCCGGTCTTGGTCTTGCCGCGACCCGGGTCGAGCACAGGTACCGGCGTGTCGTCGGCGTGCACCTTGGTGCCGGCCAGCGCGTAGCGGCCGAGCGCCGCCACCAGCGGGTCGAGCAGTTGATCGCCCTGGTCGACCCAGCCGGCCATCGTCGAGCGGTCGATCTGCACGCCGTCGCGGCCATAGATCCGGCTCTGCCGGTACAGAGGGATGTGGTCGCAATACTTCGAGACCATCACATGGGCGATCAGCCCTGGCCCGGCGATGCCGCGCACGATGGGGCGGCTCGGTGCTTCGGCCTGGAAGATCGTCTGGCAGGCCACGCACGCGAGCTTGGGACGCACATGGCGGATGACCTTGAAGTGCGCCGGCACGTATTCGAGTTGCTCGGAGACGTCGGCGCCGATCTGGCGCAGCCGCGCGCCGCAGGCGGTGCAGCCGCAGGGCTGGCCGGCCGTGTCGTGGTGCGCGGCCGTGGTCTCGGGGCGATGCACCTGCTGCTCACGCGGCAGGTGTGCGGGCAGGCTGCGGTCGATCTCTATGGAGTTGGCCGCAGCAGCCTTGGCCGGCGCCCTGGGCACGGACTGTTCATACAGTGGTTCACCCTCGATGAGGGCGATCTGAGCGTCATGGAACTGCTCGCTGGCGCTGCCGAACCGGGCGCGCGCGTGCCGCAGCAGCTGCAGCTTGAGCTTGTCGACCATCAGCTTGAGAAGCGCCACCTCTGCATCGCGCGCCTCGACGACACGCAGTAGCGCTTCGACGGTATGGGCGGTGTTGGAGGTGGGCTGCACAGAGATCTACTGTGCCGGAGCTGAGCGGCGTTGGCCATTGGTGAGGTCCCGCAGGCGACCCCATACAGTGGTTCAGGCCGCCAGCACGGGCCGATGCGTGCGCACCGGCATGCGCCAGTCGATGCCTTCGAGCAGCATCGACAACTGCGCCGGCGTGAGCGACACGCTGCCCGATGTCGCCTGCGGCCAGACGAAGCGACCACGCTCCAACCTCTTGGCCAGCAGCATCAGGCCTTGGCCATCGAACCACAGTACCTTGAGGATGTCGCCGCGGCGGCCGCGGAAGACGAAGACGTGGCCGCAGAACGGGCTCTCGCTCAGCGCAGTCTGCACAAGCGCAGCCAGACCGTCGAAGCCCTTCCTCATGTCGGTGTGACCGGCCACGATCCACACGCGGGTGTTGGCCGGCAGGCCGATCACGGCGTCATGCCTCGCAGGGCCTCGAGCACGATGCGCAGCGTCGCCGGCGTGACGTCATCGCGAACGCGGACGACGGCGCGACCCAGCTCGATCTCCACCGGCGCGCCGGCGCAGCGGGTCGCCGCGGGCACGACGACGCTGTGCGACGCGATCGTGACGGGTAACAGTTTGGCCGCCGCCGCCGCGCCCCCTGCGCCTTGGCGTGAACTTCACCCAGCGACTCAACTGGTTCGCGTTGACCTGGTTGCGCATCGCCAGCCCCGCCATCGACATCCCCGGCTGCATCGCCTGCTCGACGATCGAGTCTTGAACGGCGCGCAGTAGCTGTGTCGGCCACGAACGTTCGTGCGCTCGACGCGCGGCCCGCTCCACACCGGAATGTGTCCACAGTCTTCCATGCGGACACATCCTCGGCTGCTCACCCAGCATGCGTCAATGCGGCCTTGAGAC
>CAVPAZ010000013.1:0-28052 GCA_963701725.1 uncultured bacterium
CTGGCAACACTTATGCGGTTTCATAACCGATGTCGGTGCTAGATTGACGCTGAAGCAGCAGGTGGCTGGCCGCTGGCAGCAGAGGCCCGACGCGTTGGCTTCGTGCACACGGCGTGGGACATCTGGCAACGGTGGACTGACGAGGGAGTTGAGCGATGCAGACGATACGGCGCGGTATGGCGCCCGAGCGCGAAGCGACGAACCTGCAGGTCCTCCTGAAGTGAGCGGTTACCCGGTCAACCCGGACGGCAGGTTCGGCGGCAATACCGAGCTGGCACTGCGTGCATTCCAGCGCGACAAGGGCCTCGTCGTCGATGGCGTGGCCGGCGAGAAGACGTGGACGACCTTGTTCGCCCTGCACCCGGATCTGCTCGTCGAGATGTCGAAGAAGTGGCTCTCTCAGCAGGACATCGACGATTTCGCATCGCAGCACGCGCTGGAGGTGCCGGTGGTGCGCGCGGTCTACAGCGTCGAGGCCGGAGGCGTGGGCTTTCTCGGGCTGAAGCCGAAGATCCTGTTCGAGGGCCATGTGTTCTGGAAAGAGCTGCAGCGCGTCGGTGTCGACCCGCGCAAGCACACGAAGGGCAACGAGGACATCCTGTTCCCGCGCTGGAACCCGAAGAGCTATGTCGGTGGACTGGCGGAGCACGATCGTCTGGAGCGCGCGGCGACGGTTCACCGTGATGCGGCGCTGCGATCGGCCTCGTGGGGGCTGTTTCAGATCCTCGGGCTGCATGCGGAGGCGCTGAAGTTCCCCGATGTCGGGGCCTTCGTCGCTGCGATGTCGCGCTCCGAGGCGGACCAGCTCGATGCCTTCGGCAACTTCATCGAGGTGAATCGCTTCCGCGGCAAGTCGCTGCTCGCCTGGCTAAAGGCCAGGGACTGGGCCGCGTTCGCCGCCGGCTACAACGGGCCGGGCTTCGCGACGAATCACTACGACACGAAGCTGGCCAACGCCTACGCAAAGTACATGACGGCTGGCTGATCCGGCGGAGCTTGAACGGCTCGACCCGAGCACGAGGGAGGCGACGATGGCACTTGACGGCAAGACCCTGGGACTGGCGCTTTCGGGCGGCGGATATCGTGCGACGCTGTTCAGTCTGGGCTCGCTCTGGCGCCTGAACGATGCGGGACTGTTGGGCAAGCTCGACCGCATCACCAGCGTCTCGGGCGGCTCGATCCTGATGGGCATCCTCGCCCACCGCTGGCGTCAGCTGCAGTTCGACAACGGTCGCGCCGGCAACTTCGCACAGGTCGTTGCCGAACCGGTGAGACCTTCTGCGCGCAGACGATCGACATCGGCGTCGGCCTCGCCGGCCTGCTCGTGCCCTTCAAGACGGCCGGCGACTTCCTGCCGACAGATACGAGAAGGACTGTTCGGCAAGACGACGCTGAAGGACCTGCCGGTGGCCGATGGCAGCGGCAACCCGCAGTTCATCTTCTACGCGACGAACCTGCAGACCGGCCGCAGCTTCCGTTTCCGGCAGGACATGATCGCCGACTACATGCTCGGCGTCTCGCGGACGACCAACGTGCCGCTCGGTGTCGCCGTGGCCGCATCGAGCGCCTTTCCGCCACTCTTCTCGCCGATCGTCCTGAAGACCGACCCCGCTTCGTGGAGCGATGGCAGCAAGCTGCCCAATCTCGAGGCCTTGCGCAAGCGCATCGTGCTCGCCGACGGCGGCGTCTACGACAACATGGGACTGGAGTCGCTGGTCGGCAACGTCGACATTGTGCTGGTCAGCGACGCAGGCGCCCCGTTCGAGATCGACGAGACCCCGCCGAAGACGACCTCCTCCAACTGGGCCGCGTGCGCGACATCCTGATCGACCAGACCCGCGCACTGCGCAAACGCTGGTTGATCGCCGAGTTCGAGGCAGGCCGCAAGCGAGGCGCCTACTGGGGCATCGGCACGGCGATGGACGACTATGCCGCCAACGCCGCGAATGAGCCGACACGGCGGTCAGCGACGCGCTGGAGAGTGCCGACGCGACTGAGCAAGTTCGACGCCGACCGGCAGGGACACCTCATCAACTGGGGCTACGCGCTGTGCGACGTATCGCTGCGGGCCCGTGTCGGGTTGCCGATTCCGATGGCCACCGCCTGGCCGGTGCCCGAGTGGCCGTTGTGATGCGCCGGCATCACGCCCAGTGATGCAAGCAGGGAAGCAGCGCAGTGGATCGTGAACATCTGGCCCGCTGGAGCCTCGACCTCACGGACGAAGCGTTTGCGCAGGCACTTGCCGCGCTCGGCGTCCTCACCGCGATACCGCGCCCGCTGCTCGCCGAGGCGCACGCGCCAGGCGGCTGGCGAATCGACGCTCTGGCCGGGCTGTTCACGAAGGCGCTGGACAGCAAGACCGGCGTCCTGAGGTGGGACGTGCCGGTCGTCCCGGCCGGCAGTGCCGCGCCGCGCGTTCGGGTGGCTTCCGCAGAAGCCGGCAAGTCGACCGCCGTTGCCGCCCCCGAGGCCACTGCCCTCGCCGCCCTCTGGCGCGACTTCATTGCGCACTTTCCGCGCGCGAGCGACCGCGCCCCACCGGGCCCGCGCCTCGCCGTGCGAGCGACGACCCGAACCGTGGGGCAGGCCATCGCACTGGCCGGGCTGCTATCGCGCCCCGAGGTCGGCGCTGCCAGCGTCTACCTCGACGAGACGTCTTCCTCCGATGGCCGCACCGACTGGCGTTGGCCGTTCACGCTGGCCACCCTGCCCGGTGATGCACTGGCCGAGCCTCTGGCCGCGCTGCAAAGCCAGTTTCCATCGTCCTGGCCGTTTCGCTTCGCCACGGCAGGGCGCGACGATCCGCGCATCGAAGTCCTGGTCATCGGTGCCGGCGCCGGTGAAGCACTGTCTCGACTGCTCGCCAGCGGCCTGCGATTGCGGTGCTGCCTGGTCATCGTCGCCGGTCTCGGCACGGACTCGCCCCGCACGGCCGAGCCGTTGCTGCGCGCCCTGGTGGCCGGGACCATGGCCGAGGGTGTGGCGGTCCTCGATTCGGGCAGCTCGCCGCAGCAATTCGCCGAGCGCCTGAAGGACTTCGCCTACGAGCTGACCCACAACAAGACGCTCGATGTCGCGCTGACGCAAGCGTTCGGTCCCGGGGGGCTGCTGCTGCTCAACCGTGACCTGCTCGCCCTCAGCCACCTGGATGCCTCGGTCGGGCGCATGTCGGAGCGGCTGCGTCGGTTGCCACGGGATGCCGAGGTGCAGCTGTCCGAGCGTTCCTCCGACCGTCTCGGCCTGCCACGCGCAAGCATGCGGCCTGCCACGCCGCGCATGACTGCGCGGGCCGACCGCCGGAGCCGACAGGTGCCGCAGCGCCCGCCGACGTCGCGGACGCCATCGACGCTGCCCGGGCGCACTACCGCTTCGACCGCGAGGCGAACGAGGCATCCGCCGTTGCGGAGCTGGGCCGCAGCGTCGGCGAAGCAGAGTCCGCCGCGATGCGCCAGGCGGCGGTGCCACGCCATGTCCAGCAGAGGAGCTTTCGCAAACAAGGCGGGGAATTCGTCGAAGAGCGCTCGGGCTATGCCGTCGGCCAGCCGGTGATGGTCCAGGTGTTCATCGGCCCCAGGCGCGACGACAGCATCGCGGCACCGACTGCGTTTCCGGAGGACAAGCTGCCGAAGAACCGCGACACGCACCGGCTGCAGGTCGTCTTTCATGAGCCGCGGCAGTTCGATCAGCCGATGCTGGGCGAGATCTTCCTGCCGAGGCAAGGCGACAGCAACTCGGCCGAGTTCGTCTTCACGCCGCGGGCGGAGGGCCGGTTCGAGGGCCGCATCTCCGTGCTGCACCGGGGGCGCGTGCTGCAGACCGTGCTGCTGCACACGCAGGTGGCCAATGCGGCCGGCAACGTGCCGGCGACAGGGTCCGGCATCACGCTCGACGACGAGGCCCATGTTCGAGACGACTGGTCCGATCTCGCGAAGCGCCGGCAGTTCGATCTGGCGATCGTCCTCAACCACACGCACGAAGGCGTGCCGACGCTCACCGGCGTGACGGGTCAGCGCGCGTGGGCGACCAATCTGGAGGGCATCGAGCAACCGGTGCGCAGACTCAACGAACTGATCTCCGCCGTCGCCCACAGCGTGGCCGACTACGGCGACGGCCTGGACCAGGGCGAGAACCCCGAACTGCTGGTCAAGCTCGCTCGGGTCGGAGCCAACCTGTACTCGCTGCTCTACAAGGATCAGCTCAAGGGTCTGGCGACCGATGGCTTCGACGTGGGAGATGCCGCGGTCACCTACCTGCAGGTGGTCAGCGCCCGACCGGACGCCGTCGTGCCGCTGGAGTTCATGTATGACTTCAACGCGCCTGATCCGGATGCGACGGTCTGCCCGCAGCATCGCGAGGCGCTGGCCGAAGGACGCTGTCCCGACCGCTGCGCACGCACCTCGCAGCCGCGAGCGCACGTCTGCCCGATGGGCTTCTGGGGCCTGAAGAAGGTCATCGAACGCCACATCTTCGACCCGAAGGCCGCGACACCCGCCGGTGCCCAGGTGGTGGTGCAGGTCGAGGCGATCGAAGGCCGCGATCGGCTCGACCTCGCCGCCGGTGCGCTGGTCGGGTACAGCCAGGAAGTGAAGGCGCCCGAAGTCGTGTCGCTGGTCGAGACACTGGGTGCAACGCTGGGCAGCAACGTGCCGGTCGTGAAGGACTGGGACGAGTGGCTGGCCACCGTGAAGGACCGCCACCCGGCGCTGCTGGTCGCGTTTCCGCACAACGAGGGCAAGGAGGAAGACGTTCTCCTCGAGATCGGCGGCAAGAAGCTGTACACGCTGGATCTGCCTCGCGACTACGTGCGCACGGCGGACGGATCGCCGCCCGTGGTCTTCCTGCTCGGCTGCGACGTTGCCGGCACGGCACAGGACTTCTCCAGCCACATCCGCTTCTTCCGGCAGGCGGGTGCCGCGGTGGTCGTGTCCACGATCGCCACGGTGTTCGGCGCGCACGCGGTGCGCGTGGGGGAAGCGATCGTCGGCCGACTGGTTCAGTCAGGCAAGGCGGACAAGGTCCGGATTGGCGAGGCCATTCGCGACGCCAAGCGTGAAGCCCTGCTCGACAGCGTGCCGATGGCCCTCTGTGTCGTGGCCTTCGGCGATGCCGACTGGCGACTTTGAGCATTTGCCGCGGGAGACGCCATGCCAGACAAATTCATGCGGGTGGAGATGCTGCCGGCGCTGCACGGGGACTGCCTGTTCGTCGAGTATGGCGATGCCCGACGCACGCGGCGGATGCTGATCGACGGCGGACCGATCGGTGCCTTCGGGGCCTTGCAGGCCAGACTGGAGGCCCTGCCTGCCGGCGATCGGCGCTTCGAGCTGATGGTGCTCAGCCACGTCGACACCGACCACATCGACGGGCTCGTCAGGCTCTTCGCGAATCCGAAGCCATGGCCCTTCGTCGTCAAGGACGTCTGGTTCAATGGCTGGCGCCACCTCGAACAGGCACACGGTCTGCTGGGCGGCAAGCAGGGCGAGTACTTCAGCGCGCTGCTGCAACGCCGGCTGGATGACGACGCCTGGAACGGGGCTTTCGGCGGCGATGCGGTCGTCGTGCGCGACGACGCTGCCCTGCCCGAGCGGACGCTCGCCGGCGACATGAAGCTCACCTTGCTTTCGCCCACCGTGCCCAAGCTGGACAAGATGCGCGATGCCTGGCGCAAGGACATCGGCGACGCCATCGAACCGGGCGACCTCGACGCCGCATGGGAGTTGCTGGCCAAGCAGAAGCGCTACCTGCCCGGCCAGGGACTGCTGGGCAGCACACCGGAACTCGATGCCTTGCTGGCCAAGCAGTCCCGTCCCGACAACGCCGCGGCCAATGGCTCGAGCATCGCATTCCTGGCCGAGTTCGCGGACAAGAGCTGCCTGTTCCTGGCCGACGCCCACCCCGATGCAGTCTGTGCTTCGTTGAAGCGCCTGCTCGAGCAGCGCGGGCTCGAGCGACTGGCTGTCGACGCCGTCAAGGTGTCGCACCACGGCAGCAAGGGCAACACCTCCGACGAGCTGATGTCGTTGATCGAGAGCCCCAGATTCCTGTTCAGCACCAACGGCGCGCAATTCGGCCACCCGGACCAGGAGGCGGCGTGCGGCGCGTGATCGGCCGATCAAGCCGCGGCAAGCCTGGGCTGTTCTTCAACTACCTGACTGCCCGCAACGATGAGTGGAAGGACGCGGATCTGCAGCGGGAGCTGAAGTACACGGCCAGCTACAACACTCACGACGACAAGCCCTTGGTCGTGCAGTTCTAGCGACGCGCGGGCCATGAGCCCGCCGGGCCGCCCCAAGGGCGAATACCGGAGTGCGGAGCGCGAAGGTACTCCAGTGAGCCCGCCGGGCCGCCCCAAGGGCGAATACCGGAGTGCGCAGCACGAAGGTACTCCAGTGAGCCCGCCGGGCCGCCCCCTCGGAAGGGGGCCCTCTCCATAGCCCGCCCGCCTCCCCCGTCGAGGGGACGCGAAATCGCGTTCGATTTCCTAAAGTGTGTTCACGGTTCCACGGAACGAGGTCCACGTGAACAAGCACCCCGAATCCCAACGCGGCGTCACGCTGATCGAAACAGCAGTGGCGACGACCCTCGTCGCGATCGCCGTCTCGACGGCTGCGCCAAGCTTCCAGGGTCTCGTCGCGCGAAAGCGCCTGGAAGGCGTGGCGGCGCAGCTCGCCACCGATCTGCAAAGCGTGCGCACCGCGGCCGTGGCCCGCAACGAGCCGGTGCGCCTCAGCTTCCACGCCGACGCTGCAGGCAGCTGCTACGTGATCCACACCGGCGCCAAGGCGCAGTGCAGCTGCGCCGGCCCGGCACCGGCGGCCTGCGTCGGCGGCGCGGAGCAGATCAAGACCGTCTGGCTGCCTGCTTCTCAGCAGGTTGCGGTGCAGGCCAGCGCCAGCTCGATCCTGTTCGATCCGCTGCACGGCACGAGCACCCCCACCGGCACCGCTCGCGTCACCGGCACACCCGGCGCGATCCACCACGTCGTCAACATCATGGGCCGCGTCCGGTCCTGCTCGCCGGAAGGCGCGCTGCCCGGCTATCGGCCCTGCTGAAGAAGGAGAGTCGCAATGAAGTTCCCCCCTTGCACCCGCCGGCGGACCGCCGGCTTCACATTGGTCGAGCTGATGATCGCCACCTCGATCACGGGCGTGCTCGCGTCGGTCGCCTACCCGAGCTTCAGCGGCGCGTTGCTGAAGGTTCGCCGCGCCGAAGCGATGGTCGCGATGCTGCAACTGCAGCAGGCGCAGGAACGCTGGCGTTCCGGCAGCATCCGCTACGGCACGCTGGCCGAGGTCGGCGTGGCGAGCGCGGTGCCCGGCGGCAATTACCTTCTCAGCGTGAGCGACCCTTCGCCCACCGGCTACCGGGCCACCGCCCAGGGCACGGGCGCACAGGCAAGCGACAGCGCGTGTCGCTACCTGGTCCTCGCCTTCGAGTCGGGCAACATGAGCTACCGCTCGGGCGAGACCGAGGCGGCCGTGAATGGCGAGCAGGCGAATCGCAAGTGCTGGAATGTATGAACAGCACCCTACAGCGCGGGCTCACGCTCATCGAGCTGCTGGTCGGACTGGCGCTCGCCCTGCTGGTCGTCGCCAGCGGCACGATGCTGCTCACCACCCACCTGCGCGAGCATCGCTCGCTGCTGCTCGAGGCACGGCTGATGCAGGACCTGCGCACCGCGACCGACCTGGTGGCGCGCGACCTGCGGCGCGCCGGCTACTGGAGCGACGCGGCTGCCGGTGTCTGGTCGCCGGCCGAGGCGGCGCACGCCAATCCCTACGCCGCGCTGGCACCCGCCGCCGCGGCGTCGGATGCGGCGAACTTCGCGTATTCGCGGGACGCGATCGAGAACCACGTCCTCGACGGCAACGAGCAGTTCGGCTTTCGCCTGCGCAACAAGGCGATCGAGATTCAGCTCGGCAGCGGCAACTGGCAGGCGCTGACCGACGCGACGCTGCTCGCGATCACGGCGTTCACGATCACGCCGACACTGCAGCAGATCGACCTGGGTGCGCTGTGCAGCCAACCCTGCCCCGCCGCCAACGCCTTCTGCCCACCCCGCCAGCAGGTCCGCAGCCTTGCGCTGCAGGTCAGCGGTCACTCGCTCGCCGACGCCGCCGTCGTGCGCAGCGTGCAGGCCCTCGTGCGTGTGCGTTACGACGCGCTCGCAGGTGCCTGCGCAGCTTGAAAGGGGCATCGCCATGAACATCCCGCTTCACCAACGCGGCGCCGCAGCGCTCGGCGTGACCCTGCTGCTGCTGTTCGTGCTGACCCTGATGGTCGGCTTCGCCAGTCGCAACCTGATATTCGAGCAGCGCTCGTCGGCCAACCAGGCCCGCTCGACGCAGGCTTTCGAGGCAGCGGAGGCAGGCCTGCAATGGGCGCAGGCCATGCTCGACAGCGGCACACCGATCGGCGCCGACTGCGAGCCGAGCGCTGCACCCGGCGACACCTCGTTTCGCGAGCGCTTCCTCGCCTACGACGCTGCAAACCAGCGCTTTGCACCGCGCACCTGGGACGACGCCGGCACGCCAGTCGCTCTGCAGGCCGCCTGCGTCCTCGACGAGAACGGCTGGGCGTGCAGTTGCCCGAGCGCCAGCCACCCGACGCTGATTTCACCGCCCGCCACCGCGGGGCATCCGGCGTTCGCGCTGCGCTTCGTCGCCGCGCCGCGCAGCGGCATGGTGCAACTGCTGGCCACCGGCTGCGACCACTTTGCGCCGGCCTGCCTGCCGGGATCGGCCGCCGCTTCGAGTAGCGGTGCGAGTGCCAGCGTGCAGGTTCTGCTCGGGCTGCTGCCGGCACTGGCAACGCGACCGATTGCAGCCTTGACCGCGCGTGGCGACATCGCCGCCGAGGGTGCGCTGACGCTGGTCAACACCGACCTCGCCGCCGGCGGCCTCACGGCGCAGGCGGGCGGCAACATCGCGCTGCCAGCGGCCACCCTGATCACGCCGCCGCAAGCGCCTGCCGCCGCCTCCGTCGCCTCGCTCGACATCCAGCTCGCTGCTGCGGACGGCGAGCGCCTGCTCGCCCGCTGGCTCGGGCTGGATCGCGATCGCTGGCAGCAGCTGCCCGACACGCGACACCTCGCTTGCCCGGCAGACTGCAGCGCCGATCTCGCGCAGGCGATCGGACCGGACGCGGCGCACCCGCTCGTCTGGATCGCGGGCGATCTGCAACTCGACGGCCCGGTCGCATTCGGCTCGGCCGAGCGCCCGGTGCTGCTGGTGGTCGAAGGGCAGATCCGTCTCAGCGGCGGCGTGCAGATTCATGGCGCGATCGTCAGTCTGGACGCGACCTGGGACACCAGCGGCAGCTCGGACGCGCAGGTGCACGGCGCGCTGGTCGCGCTCGGCAACGTGGTCGGAGACGGCACGCCGACGATCGTCTACGACGCAGGCGTCCTGGCGCGCCTGCAGGGCCAGCGCGGCAGCTTCACCCGCGTGCCGGGCAGCTGGCGCGACTTCTGAAGGGACGATCGCCATGCACATCGCAGCACACGGCACGCCGGCGCGGCAGCAAGGCGTCTTGCTGCTCGAGGCCTTGCTCGCCTTCCTGACGCTGTCGCTCGGCATGGTCGCGCTGTCGCGGCTGCAGACCGATCTGCGCGCCAGTGCCGAAGCAGCCCGCGAGCGCTCCGAGGCAGTGCGGCTGGCACAACTCGACATCGAGGGTCTGCGCGCCTTCGTGGACAGCGCCGGCTGGAACGCCATTGCCGACACGAAGGCCGACGTGACGCCCGCCGGCAGCACCACCGGCTACACGCTCGAGCGCGTGGTGCAGACGCGCACCGACCCGTCACTCAAGGCCGTGCAGGTCACGCTGCACTGGAACGACCGCCACGGCGCCGCGCAGCAATGGCGCCTGGACACCTTGATCGCCGGCCACGACCCGGCGCTGTCGGGGGCGTTGACGCTGCCACGGCCGGCGTTCACGCCGCCGTGAGCGAGCCCGTGCCCCGCTGAAGGACAATCGCGCCAACCCCGGCTGCAGCGTTCCTCCCCGTGCCGACAATGCAAGACTCTCCTGCCGCTTCCTTCGGCACCGCCGACACCGACCTGATGCGCGAAGCGCTGGCACTGGCGCGGCAGGCGGTGGGCCTGAGCGATCCCAATCCACGCGTCGGCTGCGTGATCACCGCGGCCGACGGCCGCGTGATCGGCCGCGGCCATACGCAGCAGGCAGGCGCCGCGCACGCCGAGGTGATGGCACTGCAGCGATGCCGCGGCGCGTGGCGAACAAGTGTGTGGCGCAACGGCCTACGTCAGCCTCGAGCCCTGCTCGCACCACGGCCGCACGCCGCCCTGCTGCGATGCGCTGATCGCCGCGCGGGCTGGCGCGGGTTGTCGTTGCGCTGGGCGACCCGAACCCGCTGGTCGCCGGCCAGGGGATCGCGCGGCTGCGTGCCGCGGGCATCGCGGTCGAGGTCGGGCTGCTTGCCGATGCAGCGCGCGAGATCAATATCGGCTTCTTCTCGCGCATGCTGCGCGGCCGGCCATGGCTGCGCATGAAGGCAGCAGTCTCGCTCGACGGGCGCAGCGCGCTGGAGAACGGCGACAGCCAGTGGATCACCGGCGAGGCCGCGCGCACCGACGGTCACGCCTGGCGCAAGCGGGCCGGCGCGGTCCTGACAGGCGTCGGCACGGTGCTCGACGACAACCCGCGGCTGGACGTGAGGCTCGTCGCCACGGCCCGCCAGCCGCTGCGCGTCGTCGTCGACTCGCGGCTGGCCATTCCGCCCGCAGCACGCATCCTCGACGCCCCGGGCGCCGTGCTCGTCTATGCCGCGGGCCCCGCTGCCGATCGTGCCGCCGCGCTGCGGGCGTGTGGCGTCGAGATCGCGCTGCTGCCGGACGCCGGCGGCAAGGTCGATCTGCGGGCGATGCTGCACGACCTCGCCGACCGCGGCATCAACGAGTTGCACGTCGAGGCCGGAGCCAAGCTCAACGGCTCGTTCGTTCGGGAAGGCCTGGTCGACGAATGGCTGGTCTACATGGCGCCCAAGCTGCTCGGCAGCGGACGCGGCCTGGCGGCCTTCGGCCCGTTGCAGGCACTCGCCGATGCCGTCGCGCTTCGCTTTCACGCCATCGATCGGATCGGCGACGATCTGCGGCTGCTGCTGCGGCCCGCGGACTCGACGGTCGAGTGACGCTGCGACAATCGCCCCATGTTCACCGGCATCGTCACTGGCATCGGCCAGATCATCACCGCGCAACCACTGGGTGGTGACGCCTCGTTCGGCAAGCGCCTCACGCTGCAGGCGCCTGGCCGGCTACCTGGACGACGCCCAGCCCGGCGACAGCATCGCGCTCAACGGCGCCTGCATGACGCTCACCTCATTCGACGCCGCGACCGGGCGCTTCACGATCGACATCTCGGCCGAAAGCCTGGACAAGACGGCCGGCCTGGGGGCACCCGGCGCCGTGAACCTGGAGAAGGCGCTGCGCGCTCACGACCGCCTGGGGGGACACCTGGTCAGCGGTCATGTCGACGGCATCGGCCGCGTGACCCACTTCGTGCCGCTCGGCGAGTCTTGGGAGTTGCGCGTGCTGGCGCCGGCCGCCCTGGCGCGCTTCCTCGCCTACAAGGGCTCGATCACCGTCAACGGCGTCAGCCTGACCGTCAACCGCGTCAGCGACGTGGCCGACGGCTGCGAATTCAGCATCAACCTGATCCCTCACACGCTGCAGGAAACGACGCTCGGCCTCCTCGTGCCCGGACAGCAAGTGAACCTCGAGATCGACCTGATCGCGCGCTACGTCGAGCGGATGCTGAGCCTGGCCTGAGCGGGTTGGCGCCCGGAGGCGCCGCCTACAATCCCGGCATGGCCATTTCCCCTGTTCCAGAACTGGTTGCCGAACTCGCCGCCGGGCGCATGGTGATCCTCGTCGACGAGGAGGATCGCGAGAACGAAGGCGACCTCGTGATGGCGGCCGAGCACGTCTCGGCCGAGGCGATCAACTTCATGGCCCGCTTCGGCCGCGGCCTGATCTGCCTGACGCTGAGGCGCGAGCACTGCGAGCGACTGCACCTCCCGCCGATGACGGCGCGCAACGGCGCCCAGCACGGTACCGCGTTCACGGTCTCGATCGAGGCCGCCAGCGGCGTGACGACGGGCATCTCGGCGGCCGACCGGGCGCGCACCGTGCAGGCAGCCGTAGCCCGCGATGCGCGGGCGAGCGACCTCGTGCAGCCGGGCCACATCTTCCCGCTGCAGGCCGACGACGGCGGCGTGCTGATGCGTGCCGGCCACACCGAGGCCGGCTGCGACCTCGCGGCGATGGCCGGGCTGACGCCCGCAGCGGTGATCTGCGAGGTGATGAACGACGACGGCACGATGGCGCGCCTGCCCGACCTCGAGGCCTTCGCGGGCGAGCACGGGCTGAAGATCGGCACCATCGCGGCATTGATCGAGCACCGCAGCCACACCGAGACCTTGATCGAGCGCGTCGGCCGGCGTCCGCTCGCGACGCCGCAGGGGGAATTCGACTGCAGCGTGTTCCGCGACCGCGCCGGTGGCGTGCACCTGGCGCTCACCCGCGGGAACTGGACGCTCGGCGACGAGGTGCTGGTGCGCGTGCACGAGCCGCTGTCGGTGATGGACCTGCTCGATGCAGGCCATGGCGGACACTCCTGGCCGCTGCCGCGCGCGCTGGCAGCGATCCAGCATGCCGGCTGTGGGGCCGTGGTGCTGCTCAACTGCGGCGAGAACGCCGCGGCGCTGCTGTCTCAGGTGCTTCAAGAGCGCGACCGCGGCGTCGCCGCGCCCGGCCAGAGGGACTTGCGCACCTACGGCATCGGTGCGCAGATCCTGCGCGAGCTCGGCGTGCGGCGCATGAAGCTGCTCGGCAGCCCGCGTCGCATGCCCAGCATGGTGGGCTACGGGCTCGAGGTCACCGGCTTCGTGGCCGCTTCGGACTGACGGACAACCCAGCATGCAGGACGCGAACAAGGGCCAGGCGGTCGATCTGGACGGGCAGGAGTTGCACATCGCGATCGTGCAGGCCCGCTTCAACGAGACCGTCACGGCGCAGCTGGCGCAGAGTTGCATCGCGGAGTTGCGCGCGCTCGGCGTTGCCGACGAGCACATCACGCACCTGACGGTGCCGGGCGCGCTCGAGGTGCCGCTCGCGCTCGCCGCACTGGCCGACAGCGAGCGCTTCGACGCGCTGGTGGCGGTGGGCTGCATCGTGCGCGGCGAGACCTATCACTTCGAGCTGGTCGCCAACGAGAGCGGCGCCGGCGTGACGCGCGTCGCGCTGGACCACCGCATCCCGATCGCCAACGCCATCCTCACCGTCGAGAACGAGGCCCAGGCCTGGGCCCGCGCGGATGAGAAGGGCCGCGACGCCGCCCGCGTGGCGGTGGAGATGGCCAACCTGATGGAAGACCTGTCGTGACCACCGGCGAACCCCGCAAGGCGCCGGCCGCGGCGCCCGCCGCCGGGGCCGCGCCGGCGCGCAAGAAGCCGCCACAGAAGTCGTCGCGCCGCCGTTCGCGCGAGATCGCGCTGCAGGGCCTTTACGAGTGGCTGATCTCGGGTTCCGAGCCCGGGCTGATCGATGCCCACATGCGCGAGCAGGACGGCTTCGAGAAGTGCGACAAGACCCACTTCGACATGCTGCTGCACGGCTGCATCCGCGAGGCAGCCGATCTCGACAGCGTGCTGGTGCGTCACGTGGACCGCAAGACCAGCCTGCTCTCGCCGATCGAGCACGGCGTGCTGCTGATCGGCGTCTACGAGCTGAAGCACTGCATCGACATCCCGTACCGGGTGGCGATCAACGAGGCGGTCGAGCTCGCCAAGAGCTTCGGCGGCACCGACGGCCACAAGTACGTGAACGGCGTACTCGACAAGGCGGCAGCCGAACTGCGGGCCGTCGAAGTGCAGGCACGACGCCAGTGACATGACAGCCCTCGGACTCGCTTCCCCACGCCTGCGCGGGGGCAGGCTGCTCGCCGCCGTCCGAGGCGGACTGCAAGCCGCATGAAGCTCGCGTCCCGCCTGGACCACATCGCCCCGTTCTACGTGATGGAGTGCGCCAAGGCCGCGGTCGAGCTGGCGCGCAGCCCGGCCTGCGCCGGTTCGCCGATGATCTTCCTGAACATCGGCGAGCCCGATTTCACGGCCCCGCCGGCCGTCCTCGCCGCAGCCAGGCGCTGCATGGACAGCGGCCACACGCACTACACGCAAGCCACCGGCGAGCCGGCGCTTCGCGAGCGCATCAGCCGCTGGTACGGCGCGCGCTTCGGCCTCGACGTGCCGCCCGGGCGGATCATCGTCACCGCCGGCGCATCGGCCGCGCTGCAGCTCTCCTGCCTGGCGCTCGTCGAGCACGGCGACGAAGTGCTGATGCCCGATCCGAGCTACCCCTGCAACCGCCACTTCGTCGCTGCCGCCGAGGGCGTGCCGGTGCTGCTGCCGGCGTCGCCCGAGCAGCGCTTCCAGCTCACCGCGGCCGCGGTCGAGGCGGCATGGACGCCGCGCACGCGCGGCGTGCTGCTGGCTTCGCCATCGAACCCCACCGGCACCTCGATCGCCCCGGCCGAGATGGCCCGCATCGTGGAGGCGGTACGCGCGCGCGGCGGCTTCACGCTGGTCGACGAGATCTACCTCGCGCTGAGCTTCGACGACGTCTACGGTCACAGCGCCTTGCTGCACAACGGCACGCAGTTCGACGACGTCATTTCGATCAACAGCTTCTCGAAGTACTTCAGCATGACCGGCTGGCGGCTCGGCTGGATGGTGGTGCCCGAAGCGCTGGTGGCACCGATCGAGAAGCTCGCGCAGAACCTCTACATCTGCCCGTCGACGCTGGCGCAGCAGGCCGCGCTGGCCTGCTTCGACGACGACTCGATCGCCGAATACGAGCGCCGCCGCGCCGAGTTCCGCGCCCGGCGCGACTTCCTCGTGCCGGCGCTCGAGGGTCTCGGCCTGCGCGTGCCGGTGATGCCCGACGGCGCCTTCTACGCCTGGGCCGACTGCTCCGCGCACTCGCCCAACAGCTGGGACTTCTGCTTCGACATGATGCGCCGCGCGCACGTGGCGATCACGCCCGGCCGCGACTTCGGGCGCCACGGCAGCGAACGCTTCGTGCGTTTCTCCTACGCGAACTCGATGGACCAGCTGCACGAAGCCGTGCAGCGCCTGGCCAGAGGCGACTTCTGAGGCCCCGGACCCCGGCAGTGGAAGAGCGTGCCGACCCCCTGCAGCCCGTTCGCGGCGCGTTGCCGGAAGACGCCGCGCCCGGCCCACAGGCCAACCTGCCCGGAATGTCGGCGTGGAGCGAAGGTGACGCGAGCCTGGTCGCCGGCCGGCGCGCGGTCTTTTCGACCAACCCGCCGAGCCGCGCCGCCGCCGAGTTGCCGAGCATCGGGCAGGTCGGACGCTATGCGCTGAAATACCGCATCGGCGAAGGCGGCCTCGGTACCGTCTACGCGGCGCACGACCCGACGCTGTCGCGTCTGGTCGCCATCAAGACGGTGAACCTGCAGGTGCCGGCGGCGGAGCGCGAGTCGTTCAACGCGCTCTTCCTCAACGAGGCGCGCGCCGCCGCCGGGCTGTCGCACCCGAACATCGTCACCGTCTTCGACGCCGGCCTCAGCGACGGCAGCGCCTACATCGCGATGGAACTGCTCAAGGGGGTCGACCTGCGGCAGCTGCGCATCGAAGGCTGGCAGCCGACGCCGACGCAGGCTGCACAGCTCGTGCGCCCCGTGGCCGAGGCGCTTGCCTATGCGCACTCGCACGGCGTGATCCACCGCGACATCAAGCCGGCCAACATCTTCATGGTCGGCCGCGCGCAGCCGCGTGTGCTCGACTTCGGCATCGCACGCGTGGCCCAGCGGCCACGACGCCGCCAAGCGAGCAGGAGGTCTCCGGCGGCTCGCCGTACTACATGGCGCCCGAGCAGGTGCTGCAGCAGGCGGTCGACGCGCGCTGCGACGTGTTCTCGCTCGGCGTCGTGCTCTACGAACTGCTGACCGGCGTGCGCCCGTTTCGCGGTGAGTCGCTGGCCGAGATCCACCGCGCGGTGCTCGAGCAGCGGCCGCGGCCTGCGCACGAGGCTGAACCCCGCGGTGCCGAAGGCGCTGGCACAGATCGCCGCGCGCGCCATGGCCACCGACCGTGAACGCCGCACTCCGTCGGCCGCCGCGATGGCACGCGACCTGCGGCATTGGCTGGGCACGCGCGAGGTCGCGGCCGACGGCTCGGCACCGCCGCCAGATGCATCACGCCGACACGTGGCTGGCCGGCGCGGCAGTGGCGACGGTACTGCTCGCCGCGGCAGGCGGCTGGATCGCTCCGACGCTGCTCGGCAAGCCCACCGGCTCGCTGGCGCCCGCGCCGACAGCGCTGGCCACGGGGCTGTTGCAGATCGAGGTCAGTCCGTCGGCGCGGGTCGAGGTCGACGGAATCGACGTCGGCACCGCGCCGCCACTGAACCAGCTCGCGCTTCCCGAGGGGCGGCACACGGTGACCCTGCACCACGGTGACGCGCCGCCGCACAGCGTGAGCGTCGAGATTGCCGCGCGCCAGCCGGCGGTGGTGACACATCGTTTCGATCGCCTGATTTCCCGGGCTCCTGGCGAGCCGGGCGCTCCCGCATAATCAGCCGCGAAGCCCTTGCCGCTGCCGATGCCGCCCTCCCCCGATCGCCTTGCCCTTCAGACACGCGCTGCGCGTGTACTGGGAAGACACCGACGCCGGCGGCGTGGTGTTCTACGCCAACTACCTCAAGTTCTTCGAGCGGGCGCGCACCGAGTGGCTGCGTTCGTTCGGCCACTCGCAGCAGCGCCTGCGTGAAGAGACCGGCGCGATCTTCGTCGTCGCCGAGACCAGCATCCGCTACCTGCGCCCGGCGCGGCTCGACGACCTGCTCGACGTGACCGTCGACTTGCTCGAGGCCGGCCGTGCGACGATGCTGATCGCCCAGCAGGCGCTGCGCGGCGGCGAGTTGCTGGCCGAAGGCACGATCCGCATCGGCTGCGTCGACGCCGCGACGTTGCGTCCGCGCCGCATTCCGCTCGGCGCTGCCAGCCAGTCCCCATTGCCCGCCCCGCATGAACCAGGACCTCTCCATCATCACCCTCGTGCTGCACGCGAGCCTCGTCGTGCAGATCGTCATGGCCGGCCTGCTCCTCGTCTCGCTGGCGAGCTGGAGCGTCATCTTCGGCAAGCTGTTCGCGCTGCGCGGCGTGCGCGCCGGCAACGACGAGTTCGAGCGCGAGTTCTGGACCGGCAAGAACCTGAACGACCTCTTCGCCAACGCGTCGCAGAAGATCGTCGTCTCGCCGATGGAGCGCATCTTCGCCTCCGGCATGCGCGAATTCATGAAGCTGCACGAGCGCCGCGTCGCCGACGGCAGCGCCCTGCTCGACGGCGCGCGGCGCGCGATGCGCGCGAGCTACCAGCGCGAGCTCGACGTGATCGAGTCGAACCTGTCGTTCCTCGCCTCGGTCGGCTCGGTGTCGCCGTACGTGGGCCTGTTCGGCACAGTGTGGGGCATCATGCATGCCTTCATCGGGCTGTCGAACCTGCAGCAGGTGACGCTGGCCACGGTGGCGCCGGGCATCGCCGAAGCGCTCGTCGCCACCGCGATCGGCCTCTTCGCGGCGATTCCGGCGGTGATCGCCTACAACCGCTTCGCGCGCGACATCGACCGCATCGCGATCCAGCTGGAGACCTTCATCGAGGAGTTCTCCAACATCCTGCAGCGCAACGCTAGCCAGGTGGCCGCACCGGCCGCAGCCACGCTGCGCTGAGCGGGCCGCCGACCGCCATGGCCACCCCCAGCCGCCGCACCGGTTCGCGCCGGCGCACGATCAGCGAGATCAACATGGTGCCCTTCATCGACGTGATGCTGGTGCTGCTGATCATCTTCATGGTCAGCGCGCCGCTGATCACCACCGGTCTCGTCGACCTGCCGTCGGTGGGCAAGAGTCGGCAGCGCCCCGAGCACGTGGTCGAGGTCATCGTCGGCCCCGACGAGACGCTGCGCGTTCGCGTCGACGGCAAGGGCGAAGGCGCCACGCTGCCGCTGGCGCGGCTGAAGGAGCGAGTGCTCGATGCGCAGGCAGGCAATGCGGAAACGCCGGTCGTGATCTCGGCCGATCGCGCGGTGAAGTACGAAGCCGTCGTGAAGGTGATGGACACGCTGCAGCGCGCCGGCGTGCAGCGCGTGGGCCTGGCGGTGAAGAACAGCGGCACGTAGGATGAAGCCTCCCCGATCGCAAGTGGTCTGGCAGTCTTCTTTCGGCCCGTTGCTGACCTTCGCGAACGTCCGCTTTGCGCGCTGGCGGCGCGCGGCGGTGCCCGGCAAAGGCGCGTCCGGCGCTAGCCCGCAGCGTCTTGACCCGGGCCGCGCAGAACTCACTGCGTTCGCTGCGCCGACTGCCCTGCGCGAGTCAGTCTACGAGCGCGCTCGCGCGGCCCCGGTCGCGCAACTGTCGCCTATCGTCCCGCTGCGCTCACTGCGCTCAGACAATCTGCGACGAGTCAGTTGAGGCGATTCGCGCTTCGCGCGGGGCCACGAGCCGGGCTCGTGCTTCTCGGCGCCCCAGAGGCGCGCCGCGAGTCTGCCCGGACGCGCCCTTGCGGACAGGCTGGTGCTTCTTGCGGGCAAAGGCACAAGAGCGTCCGCGCGGCCACGCCGGAGCGTGCACGCGCACAGCGAATTCGCCGTCAAGGGGCCGCCAGCAGACTCTCAGACCGAGTCTGGGCGCTATGACCCTCGGATCGCGCAACGCGCGACGGGGCCGCTGAAATGACCTCGCAGGCCCTCGCACGCGACGCGCTGATGCCGAGTGCTCCTCGCGGCACCGGCCGCGGCATCGGACTGTCGTTGCTGGTGCATGTCGGGCTGATCGTCGCGATCGCGTTCGGCGTCAGCTGGCGCAGCCGCACGCCGGAGGCGCAGCAGGCCGAGTTGTGGGCCGCCGTGCCGCAAGCCGCCGCACCGCGCGCGGTCGAGCCCGAGGCGGTGATCGAACCCAGGCCCGCGCCGCCGCCGGTGGTCAAGCCAGCACCCAGGGTCGAAACGCCGCCACCGGCGCCGGTCCCCGACGCGCAAATCGCCATCGAGAAGGCGCGCGTCGAAAAGGCACGCGTGGAGAGGGCACGCAAGGAGCAGGAGGCCGCCGAGCGCGAGGCGCAGCGCAAGAAGGCCGAGGCCGAGCGGCTCGCTGCAGAAAGGCTGCGCCAGCAGCAACTCGAGAAGCAGAAGGAGATCGCGAAGCAGAAGGAACTCGAGGCGCAGAAGAAGCAGCAGGCGGCCGAGGAACGACAGGCGCAACAGCGCGAGGCGGATCGAAGGAAGAACATCGAGCGCATGCTGGGCCAGGCGGGCGCCAGCGGCGAGCGTGGTGCCACCGGCACCGCGTTGCAGTCGGCAGGCCCGTCGGCGAGCTACGCCGGACGCATCGTGGCGCGCGTCCGGCCGAACATCGTCTTCGCCGACGAGGTCTCGGGCAACCCCAGTGCCGAAGTGGAGGTGCGCGCCGCAGCTGACGGAACCATCCTCGGCCGCAAGCTCGTCAAGAGCAGCGGCGTCGTGGCCTGGGACAACGCCGTGCTGCGTGCGATCGACAAGACCGAGGTGCTGCCGCGCGACGTCGACGGGCGCGTGCCTGCATCGCTGTTGCTCGTGTTCCGGATGCGCGACTGAGGCACGCGGGCGCCCGGGTCGACGGTCGATGCGAACCTCTCGAGCGCGCAGACCGGCGAGGTCGAGAGCGCCCTCACGCCGAGGCCCGGCGCGGGCTACAGCATCGGTGCCACCAGCGACGCCGCACCTTCGAGCAGCCTCTCGCGCGCTGACCGCGCCCGCCATGCGGCAGCGTCCAGCGGCGGCGCATTGCGCGCGTAGCCCAGCTGCAGCTGGAGCAGCGCCGCATTGAACCCGCGGTCGTAGACCGCAAGCATCAACTCGAAGTTCAGGTGCAGGCTGCGCATGTCGAGGTTCACGGTGCCGAACAGCGAGAAGCTGTCATCGATCGTCACGCTCTTCGTGTGCAGCAGGCCCCCTTCGAACTGAAGGATGCGAGCGCCCGCAGAGAGCAGGTCGTCGAAGAAGGCGCGGCTCGCATAGGTGACGAGCTTCGAGTCGTTGACCGCCGGCACGATCAGCGTGACCTCGACGCCGCGCATTGCCGCGTTCTGCAGTGCCAGCGCGAGGACCGGGTCGGGCACGAAGTAGGGCGTCGTCAGCACGATGCGCCGGCAGGCAGTGGCGACGGCGTCGACGAGGATGCGCAGGTTGGCCGAAATCTCCACCCCCGGTCCTGACTGCACGACCTGCACCAGCGCCGCGCCGCCCACCGCACGCCGTGCCGCGAATGCGACCTCGTTCGACGCGACGAATGGCTCTTCGGTCTGCAGGTTCCAGTCGAACAGGAAGACCGCGCGCAGCGCCGCCACCGCGGGGCCCTCGATGCGGGCCATCGCGTCGATCCATTCGCCGACGCCCGCATCCTGCTTGAAGAAGCGCGGGTCGACGAGGTTCATGCTGCCGGTGTACGCGACGCGCTCGTCGACGACGACGATCTTGCGGTGCAACCGCAGGTCGGCGCGCTGGAACACGAGACCGAGCGGGCCGATCGCCAACGCGGCCTCGAGGCGGATGCCAGCCGCGCGCAGCCGCGCCGGCCAGGCGGTCTTCAGGAAGGCCTTGCTGCCGAGCGCGTCGAGCAGCACACGGCAGCGAACGCCGCGACCCGCAGCGCGCTCGAGCGCGGTCGCGACTTCGTCTGCCGTGCCGCCGGCGTTCCAGATGTAGAACGCCATGTCGACGCTTTCCCGCGCCGCGTCGACGTCGCCGATGATCGCGCGCAGGATCGTCTCGGCGCCGGCATGCAGCGCGAGCGTCGAGCCGCTCAGCACCGGCAGGCGGGCGGCGCGCCTGGCGAGGTGTGCCAACCCGCGCTGCGCGGGCGAGAGCGACGAGAGGTCCGCGATGTCGCGCTTCCACAGCGGCGCCGCCAGCGAAGGGGCGCTGGCGTAGAAGGCTTGCGCACGGCGCAGCCGTTCACGCCCGATCGGCCGTTCGCCGAACAGCAGGTAGAACACGACCCCGACGAGCGGCAACGATTCCACCAGCAACAGCCAGGCGAACGCGCTGCCGGCGGGCCGGCGAACCCAGATCACGCGAAGCCCGACCGCGCCGACGACGAGGACGTGCAGCACGACGCCTGCGACGCCGATCAGGGTCTCGTGGGTCATCGGGCAATCATGCGAACGCGGTGCCCGCCGGGACGAGCCGCATCGGCGCTAGCCGCACAGGACCGACCGCATCGCCCGGGAACGCTGCGGGTTCAGGGTTCAAGGACGATGTTGGCCACGTAGCTGAGGCTGCGCGTGTGCGTGTTGTCGGCGTCGGCGCCGATTCCGACACTGACGATCGGCGGCACCTTGGGGCTTTCGGCGCCGAACAGCTTCGTGAAGTCGGCGATCAGGTTGCGCTTCTCGGACTTCCATGTCTTCAACTTGGCCGGGCCGCTCTCCAGCACGATGTAGCGGACGCGGCGGCTGAACGCGTTGTCGAGCTCGGTGCCGATCGGCAGGTTGGTGTCCCACACGTAGCAGACGCTCGCGGTGGGCAGGGGCTCGTCTGACTTCGTTTGCCCGACCTTGTGCAACTGTCGCTCGACGAACGGCACCTGGTCGAGCGGCATGTCGAAGGACACGCAGACCTTGACCGCGGTGTCGTCGCCCTGCCGGGTGCGCAGGTCGGCGGCGGCGATCGGCGTGTCGACGCGCCACTGCCAGGCCAGGGTCGCGCTCGGGCCGGCGAGCCTGACCGGATGCACGAGGTTGCCGTAGGACTCGTCGGCCTCGACGCGCAGTGCCTTGCGGCCGTCGAGTTCGACCACCGCGAAGCGCGTCTTGGGTTTCGTCTGACCCGGCAGGCCGACGAAGTGCCATGGCGCCGGCGCGTCGGGGCCCGATTCCTTGAACGCCGTCAGCAACGCCGCTTCGGCGGCATGCCCCTGCGTCGCGACGAAGGCGCCTGCGACGAGAAGCAGGCTGCGAATCAATGGGCGACAGGTCATGGACACCTCGGCGATGAATGAGACGAACGCAACGGCAACGAGGGCGCATCCTAATCGAGATGGCAGTTCTTCACCTGCCGGTCCTGCCTCCAGGGGAAACGGCTGGGCATCAGTCGCCGACGAGGGCAACTTCTTTCAGCCAATGGCAGCGCAAGGCATTGGCCAGCCAGGCGGCGAAGTCGAAGCTCTCGCCGGCGGCATCCAGCGCCTGCGCCAGGTCGGCGCCGCGCGCCAGCATCTGCATGAAGGCCTGGCCCGGCGCGTCGATGCGCTGGACGACGCCGCGCCAGCCGTCGCGGGCGACGACGACCGCCTCGCCCTGCTCCCTGTGCACGCGGTCATGCGCAATGTCGAACAGGGACTCGTCGCTCTCCGCGTGGGCGGCGTGGATGCTTGCCAACGGCCAGCGCGACGCCAGCGCCTGAACGCCCGGCATCAGCCTCAGCCGCAGCCGCGCCGGCTCGGCGCCGGACAGCAGCGCCAGCGACGCCGTGTCGAGCACGGCATCGGCCGCGCGTTCGCAGCGGTGCAGCGCCAGGTCGAGCCGCGCGCAGTCGGCGAGGTAGGGCCAGTCTGCAAGCCCTGGATGGGCGGCGAGCCATTCGGGCAGCGACGCTCCCCATTCGCCCAGGTCGCCGCGTTGCGGCGGATGCGCGTGCCAGAACTCACGCGCGAGCTGGGCGAAATCCTCGGCGCCCAGCAATGCACGCACCGTCGGGCAGGCGCTGGCCAACGTTCTTTCGGCCGAGGCGTGCGCGTTGGCACGATAGGCCTGCAGGCCTGGCGACGCCGCGCCGTCCGCGCGCGGCGCGGCGAGTGCGGCGAGCAGCTCGCGCTGGCGTCGTGCCTCGCTGGCTTCGCGATCGGAGCTCACTGCACCACCTCGGCCAGCAGCCGTGCAGCGGCGTGCGCCTCACCGAGCAGCACGTCGAGCGAAGGCAGGTCGGTGTCCCATTCGACGAGCGTCGGCACCGGCCCGAAGCGGCGCAGCGCGTGCGCGTAGGCCGCCCAGACGGCCTCGCGAACGCGGCTGCCGTGGTCGTCGATCACCAGGCCGAAGTCGCTCTTCTCGCAGTAGCCCGCCAGGTGAATCTGGCCGGCGATGCCCGCCGGCAGGGCATCGATGAACGCGCAGCAGCTCGCCAGCGGATCGCCGACCTCGGCGTTCAGCGCGTTGACCATCAGGTTGTTCACGTCGAGCAGAAGCTGGCAGCCGCTGCGCCTGCACAGCGCAGCGAGGAAGGCCGGCTCGCTCATCTGTCCCTCAACGTCGAACGACAGATAAGCCGCCAGGTTCTCGACGAGGATCTCGCGCTGCAGCCGCTCCTGCACCTGCGCCACGTTGGACACCATGATGTCCAGCGAGGCTGCCGTGAACGCCACCGGCAGCAGATCGTTCGCGTGCAGCACCGGTCCGCCACGGGCAGCGGGCGCGCGGGCGAAGCTGGCATGGTCCGAAACGCGCACCGGCTGCACGCGCCGCACCAACCGTTCGAGGCGATCGAGATGCCAGGGGTCGATTCCGGCAGCCGACCCGAGCGCCAGGCCCACGCCGTGCAGGCTGACCGGGTAATGCTCGCGCACCGCGTCGAGCACGGCGAGCGCCGCACCGCCGTCGGCGAAGAAGTTTTCGGAGTGGACCTCGACGAAACCCAGTGCGGGCCGGCGTGCGATCAGCTCGTGGTAGTGCGGCTGGCGCAGGCCGATGCCGGCCAGTGCCATGACAGAACCGGAGAGCGGCGATATCACTGCGGGCGGTTCGCGACTACCGAGCGCACCCGACCGGCACGGCGGGCGGGAGCTTGGAAGCTGCGCAGGCTACATCTTGGCTTTGCCCTGATCCTTGACCTGGTCGACCGTCTTGCCGCCAACCTTCTGGCAGGTGCCCTTGGCAACGTACTTCCAGTCGTCGGGGCTCATGTCGGCCTTGGCCTGCCCGGCGCAGGAATGCGTGCCCGACAGGTTGGCGCAGTCGTTCTGCCCTGCCTTGGCGATGCCGAAGCACTTCTCCTTGCCGGCCGGGTCGGCGGCCGCGGCGGGGCCCAGCAGGCCCATCGCCATCACCGAGGCGAGGGCGGACGAGGCGATCAGTCGATGTCTGTTCATCACGGGCTTCCTTGGAAGGGAAAGGGTTGGAACCAGTCTGTCGGCTCGGGGCGTCCATCCGGCGACCGGCGTCCGTCACGGGCGTGCCTGCGTTGCTGCCGACCCCCGACCGAGAGGACGGCGGGGTCGGCGAGGTCACGGCCGGCAGCGATTATCGTGCAACGGTCCACGGGCTGCACGGCGCCATCGAACCCGAAGGTACAGACACACCGATGGACCGGACTGTTGCCGTTCACACCGCTTCGCCGAACCCGCCCCCACCGGGCGTCTCGATCACGAAGACGTCGCCCGCTTCCATCGTCGTCGAGCCGATGTGCGCCAGCGTCTCGATGCTGCCATCGGCGCGTTCGACGCGGTTGACGCCGAGCGCGCCGGGCTCGCCGCCGGCCATGCCGAACGACGGCACGACGCGGCCATTGGAAAGGATGGACGCCGTCATGCGCTCGAGGAAGCGCACCCGCCGCACGCCACCGTCGCCGCCGTGCCAACGCCCGGTGCCGCCCGAGCCGGCGCGGATCGCGTAGCTGTCGAGCCGCACCGGGAAGCGGAACTCGAGCACCTCGGGGTCGGTGAGCCGCGAATTGGTCATGTGCGTCTGCACGACGCTCGTGCCGTCGAAGCCGCCGACGACGCGGCCCTGCGCATCGAACCAGGCCCCGGCACCCGAGCCGCCGGAGATCGTCTCGTAGTACTGGTGGCGCTCGTTGCCGAAGGTGAAGTTGTTCATCGTGCACTGGCCCGCGGCCATCACGCCGAGCGCACCATAGAGCGCGTTGGTGATGCAGCTCGAGGTCTCCACGTTGCCGGCGACGACGGAGGCCGGCGGCTGCGGGGCCAGCATCGAGCCCGCGGGAATGATGACGCGCAAAGGCTTCAGGCAGCCGGCGTTGAGCGGGATGTCGTCGCCGACCAGCGTGCGGAACACGTACAGCACGGCGGCCATGCAGACGGCGGTGGGCGCGTTGAAGTTGTTCTGCAGTTGCGGCGAGGTGCCGGTGAAGTCGATCTCGGCGCTGCGCTGCGCGGCGTCGACGCGGATCGCGACGCGGATCTGCGCGCCGTTGTCCAGCGGCAGCGTGAACTCGCCGTCCTTCAACGCGCCGATGACGCGCCGCACCGACTCCTCGGCGTTGTCCTGCACGTGCCGCATGTAGGCCTGCACGACGGGCAGGCCGAACTGCTCGACCATCTTGCGCAACTCCTGCACGCCCTTCTCGTTCGCCGCGATCTGCGCCTTCAGGTCGGCGAGGTTCTGCTGCGGATTGCGCGAGGGGTGCTCGCCGCTGGAGAGCAAGGCCAGCATCTCGGCCTCGCAGAGCCGCCCGGCATCGACCAGCTTGACGTTGTCGATCTGCACGCCTTCCTCGTCGATGCGGGTCGAGAACGGCGGCATCGAACCGGGCGTCACGCCACCGATGTCCGCATGGTGCCCACGCGAGCCGACGTAGAAGAGGATCGCGCCAGACCCCTCATCGAACACCGGCGTCACCACCGTCACGTCGGGCAGGTGCGTCCCCCCGTGGTACGGGTCGTTCAGCACGTACACGTCGCCCGGCTGCATGCGCCCGGCGTTGCGCGCGATCACGGTCTTGATCGACTCGCTCATCGAACCCAGGTGCACCGGCATGTGCGGCGCGTTGGCGATCAGGTTGCCCTCGGCGTCGAACAGCGCGCAGGAAAAGTCGAGCCGCTCCTTGATGTTCACCGAGTAGGCAGTGTTCTGCAGTTGCAGGCCCATCTGCTCGGCGATGTTCATGAAGAGGTTGTTGAACACCTCGAGCATCACCGGGTCGACCTGCGTGCCGATCGCTCGCCGCGCCTCGCGCGGCTGCACGCGTGCCAGCAGCAGGTGGTCGAACGGCGTCACGCGCGCCTGCCAGCCGGGCTCGACGACGGTGGTCGCGTTGCGCTCGGCGATGACGGCCGGGCCGGTGATCACGTGGCCGGGAAGCGCCAGCTCGCGCAGCACGAGCGCCGCATCGTGCCAGCGGCCGTCGCTGTACAGGCGCACGCGCTCGGTCACCGGCGCAGCGCCCTCGACAAGCACGTCGTGACGCGTCTCTGCCGGCGCGTCGCCCGCGCCGACGGCTTCGACCGACACCGCCTCGACGACCAGGGCACGCTCCTGCATGAGGAAGGCGAAGCGCTGCCGATAGGCAGCCTCGAACGCGGCCCGAATCTGCCCCCCGTCGCCGAAGCCGACGACGAGCGCCGAGTCGGTGCCCTGGTAGCGCACATGAACCCTGCGGTGCACGTGCAGCTTCGCGCTGCCCACGCCCTGGTTCGCGAGTTCGCCCGCGGCCTGTTCGGCCAGCCGGTCGAGCACCGACTCGACATCGGCCATCGCGTCGGCGAGCGGCTTCTCGATCGCCGCCTCGCGCATCACGCTCTGGTCGGCCAGGCCCATGCCGTAGGCCGACAGCACGCCCGCCAACGGGTGCACGAAGACGCGGCTCATGCCGAGCGTGTCGGCCACCCGGCAGGCGTGCTGGCCGCCGGCACCGCCGAAGCACTGCAGCGTGTAGCGCGTCACGTCGTAGCCCCGCGCGACCGAGATCTTCTTGATCGCATTGGCCATCGCGCCGACAGCGACGTCGACGAAGCCTTCGGCCACCTCTTCCGGCGTGCGCTTGCGGCCGGTGGCGCGTTCGATCTCTACGGCGAGCTCGCCGAACCTGGCGGCCACGACCTCGCCGTCGAGCGCCTCGTCGGCGAGCGGGCCGAACACGTGCGGGAAATGGGCCGGCTGGATCTTGCCGAGCATCACGTTGGCGTCGGTCACGGTGAGCGGCCCGCCACGCCGGTAGCACGCCGGCCCGGGGTTGGCACCCGCACTCTGCGGCCCGGCACGAAAGCGCGCTCCGTCGAAGCCCAGCACCGAGCCGCCGCCCGCCGCCACGGTGTGGATGCTCATCATCGGCGCGCGCATGCGCACGCCCGCCACCTGCGTCTCGAACGCGCGCTCGAACTCGCCGGCGAAGTGCGACACATCGGTCGAGGTGCCGCCCATGTCGAAGCCGATCACGCGGATCGGGCTGATTCCTTCGCCCGCCGGCACAGGGCCATGCCGAGTGCCCGCGTCACCCAACCCCAGCTGTGCAGTGCGCACCATGCCGACGATGCCCCCTGCCGGCCCCGACAGGATCGCGTCCTTGCCCTGGAAGGCATGCGCATCGGTCAACCCGCCCGAGGACTGCATGAAGTACAGCTTCACGCCCGGCATCTCGGCCGCCACCTGCTCGACGTAGCGGCGCAGGATCGGCGACAGGTAGGCATCGACGACCGTCGTGTCGCCGCGGCTGACGAGCTTCATCAGCGGGCTCACCTCGTGAGACACGCTGACCTGCGGGAAGCCCGCCTCGCGCGCCAGCCGCGCCGCCGCCGCCTCGTGCGCGGTGGTGCGCCAGCCGTGCATGAAGACGATCGCCGCGCTGCGCAGGCCGGCGTCTAAGGCGGCCTGCAACTCGCGCCGCAGATGGGGTTCGTCGAGCGGCCGCAGCAACTCGCCCTGCGCGCCGACGCGCTCGTCGGCCTCGATCACGCGGCTGTAGAGCAGTTCGGGCAGCACGATGCAGCGGTCGAAGATGCGCGGCCGCTCCTGGTAGCCGATGCGCAGCGCGTCGCGAAAGCCGCGCGTGGTGACGAGCAGCGTCGGTTCGCCCTTGCGTTCGAGCAGCGCGTTGGTGGCCACCGTCGTGCCCATCTTCACGCACTCCACCTGGGCTGGCGTGATCGGCTCGCCGGCGGCCAGGCCGAGCAGGTGGCGGATGCCGGCGACGGCAGCGTCGCTGTACTGCTCGGGGTTCTCGCTCAGCAGCTTGTGCGTGACCAGCGTGCCGTCGGGCCGGCGGCCGACGACGTCGGTGAACGTGCCGCCGCGGTCGATCCAGAAC
>CAVPAZ010000014.1:0-23252 GCA_963701725.1 uncultured bacterium
GGATGTCGCCCATGCCGCCGAGGATGATCACCGCGATGCCCTTGTGCAGCATCGGCTGGCCCATCAGCGGAAACACCGCGTTCGAATACAGGTGCGATGAGCACGCCGCTGATGCCGCCGATCGCCGCTGCCGGTGGCCGAGGTCAGGAAGAACAGGCCCTCGACGTTGATGCCGAGCAGCGCGGCAGCCTTCGGCGACTCGGCGATCGCCCGCAGCGCGCGACCGAGCTGCGTCTTGCGCATCACGATCAGCAGGGCCTGCCATCAATGCGAACGACAGGCCGATGATGGCGACCTCGAGGGCACGCTGATCTGCACACCGGCGAGAGTGCAGCTCGCTCATCGGGCAGCAGATCGCTGGGGAAGCGCAGGTTCTCCGCGCCGAACACGCCTTGCGACGCGCTGGTTGAAGAAGATCGCGATGCCGATCGTGGCGATCATCGGGATCAGGTGCGGCGCGTTGCGCCGGCGCAGTGGCTTGAGCACCAGCACGTCGATCAGCAGCCCAACCACACCGCTCACCAGGAACGCCGCGCCCAGGCGCGGCCCAGAGTGGAAACGACAGGCCTCGAGGACCAGTTGCAGCGCCGCGTACGCGCCGATCATGAAGACCGCCCCGTGCGACAGGTTGATCACCCCCGAGCACGCCGAACACCAGCGTGAAGCCGAGCGCGAAAAGGGCGTAGACGCAACCCAGCGACAGGGCGTTGACGAGCTGCTGCTCGAGCATCGCGAGCTGCCTACAGCCTGTTCACGCTACGGGCGGCGGTGCGAACGCGCCCTAGTTCTCGATGACGTACTTGCCGCCCTTGGTGACGCTGACGATGCGCGGCCTGCTGCGCGTCGTAGCCGGCGGGCTTGCCGTCCTTGGTCGTGGCCTGGCGGAACTTGAACGGGCCCTGTCGCGCCGACATCCGCGTCACCGTCGGCAGCGCGTCGCGCAGTGCCTGGCGGTCAGCCTCCAGGTTGCCGCTGAGCTTGATCTTGCCCAGCGCCTTGGCGACGATGGCCACCGCGTCGTAGGCCTGCGCGCCGAATTGGTCGGGCGCGGCCTTGTACTTCTGCGTGTAGGCCACGACGAAGTGCTGGTTCTCCTTGGTCTGGCTGGTCAGCGCCCACGGGCTGCCGACCCACAGGTTGTCGCTCTTCTCCTTGGCCAGATCGAAGACCTTCACCGAGTTCATGCCGTTGCCGCCGATGAACGGGAGGTCGATCCCGAGCTGGCGCGCCTGCACCATGATCGGCGCGCCCTCGGCGATCAGCGCGCGACGAGTACGATCGCATCCTGCGCCGCTGGCCTTGATCTTGGTCAATTGCGCCTTGAAGTCGACGTCGCCCTTCGCGAAGGTCTCGGTCGTCGTGACGGGGATCTTCAGCGTCTCGAGCGCCTTCTTGAACGGCGTCGTAGCCACTCTTCGTGAACACGTCGTCGTTGCCGTACAGCACCGCGACCTTCTTGATGTTTGCATGCTTGATCGCGACGCGCAGCGTCTCAGGCATCACGTCGGCTTCGGTCACCGAATTGCGGAACACGTAGTCGCCGATCGAGGTGATGCCGTCGGCGGTGTTCGACGTGCCGAAGACCACGACCTTGGCCGCCTGCGCGATCGGATCGGCAGCCTGCGCCGAGTTCGACAGCGTCGGGCCGAACGTCATCAGCACCTTGTCCTGGAAGATCAGTTTCTTGAAGACGTCGATGGCCTGCTTCCTTCTTGCCCTGTTCGTCCTCGATCTGCAGCACCAGCTTGTTGCCCTTCAGGCTGCCGCTGGCGTTGATCTCGGCGACGGCCAGCTCCAGGCCGTTCTTGATCGACTGGCCATACTGGCCGGCCAGGGCCCGACAGCGCCTCGGCGGCGCCGAGCTTGATATCTGCCGCAGCGACGAACCCGACCGCCCCGGCGGCGGCGAGGGCGGTGAGCAGAGCGTGGGCGCGGGTGGCGATGGAATGCTTCATCGGAGTGCTCCGGGTGGGGTTGAGCGTAAGTTTGGCGCGGCGACAGCCGCGCCCGTCAAGGCGCTGGCCGGTATCCGGGAGGCCTGTCGCGACTCTTCGGCCTGCAATTCCCCGGCACCAGCGCCCTGCCTTGCCCGCCGACGGCTGCCGGTGGAGGCGTAGATGACAATATTTCCAGACGGTCGCGCCGCAGTCCCTTGCGTGAGAGGCCATTACGTGAAGCTTGGAGGCAAGCGATGCCACGTGAAAGCCAGCCTGGGCCCGCAGAGTGTTGACCAACGAGGAAACCCCTGAACCCGGAGGCGCGACGGTGGCACCCGGTGTCCACACGCCGATGATGGCGCAGTACCTGCGCATCAAGGCCGAGCACCCGACACGCTGGTGTTCTACCGCATGGGCGACTTCTACGAGGTGTTCTACGACGATGCGCGCAGGCCAACCGCCTGCTCGACATCACGCTACCAGCCGCGGCCAGTCGGCCGGCGAGCCGGTGGTGATGGCCGGCGTGCCGGTGCATGCGCTCGAGAGCTACCTGGCCCAGCTGGTCAAGCTCGGCGAAGCGGTGGCGATTGCCGAGCAGGTCGGCGACGTGGCCACGGCCAAGGGCCCGGTCGATCGCAAGGTCGTGCGCGTCGTCACGCCGGGCACGATCACCGACAGCGAGTTGCTGGCCGACGGCCGATGCGTTGCTGCTGTCGATCAGCGCAGCGGGCGCGACCTTCGGCCTGGCCTGGCTCGGCCTGGCCAGCGGGCGCCTGGGCCTGACCGAGTGCAGCGAACGTGAACTGCCGGCCTGGCTGGCGCGCCTGGACGCCGCCGAGCTCTGCGCCGACCGCGATGCGCGCCCCCGGCTGTGGCCTGCGGGTATCGCCATCACGCAGCGCCCGGCCTGGCAGTTCGACGCAGCGCTCGGCCAGCGCAAGTTGTGCGAGCAGCTGCAGGTGGCCACGCCTCGCCGGCTACAACGCGCAGGACCTGGGCGCGCACACGCCGCGGCTGCCGCGTTGCTGGCTACGCCGAGCACACCCAGAGCCAGGCGCTGGCGCACGTGCGCACGCTGGAGGTGGAGCGCGCCAGCGAGCTGCTCGACCTGCCGCCCGCGACGCACCGCAACCTCGAGCTGACGCAGACGCTGCGCGGCGAAGACGCCCGACGCTGCTGTCCTTGCTCGACGTCTGCCGCACCGGCATGGGCAGCCGCGCGCTGCGCCACTGGCTGACGCACCCGCAGCGCGACCGCGCCGGCGCAGCGCGCGGCACGACGCCATCGCGCGTTGATCGCCAGCGGCTTCGCGCCACTGCGCGAAGCCCTGCGCGGCGTCAGCGATGTCGAGCGCATCAGCGTCGCGCATCGCGCTGCGCCAGGTGCGGCCGCGCGAACTCGCCGGCCTGCGCCACACGCTGCAGCGCCTGCCCGCGCTGCGCGCCGCGTGCCCGAGTGGCTCGGCGCTGCTGGACGAGCTGCACGACGCGCTCAGCCCGACCGCCGCGATCGCCGCCCTGCTCGCCCGCGCCATCGCCGAAGAACCCGCGGTGCTGCTGCGCGACGGCGGCGTGATCGCGCCGGGCTTCGACGCCGAACTCGACGAATTGCGCGGCGATCAGGCAGAACTGCGACGCCTTCCTGCTCGACCTCGAAGCCCGCGAGCGCGCGCGCACCGCCATCCCCAACCTGCGCGTGCAGTTCAACAAGGTGCATGGCTTCTACATCGAGGTCACCGGCTCGCACCTCGACAAGGTGCCGGCCGACTACCAGCGCCGGCAGACACTGAAGAACGCCGAGCGCTACATCACGCCCGAGCTGAAGACCTTCGAGGACAAGGCCCTGGCGGCCGAGGAGCGCGCGCTGGCGCGCGAGAAGTGGCTCTACGAGCAATTGCTCGACGACTTGCAAGCCCACCTGGCCGCGCTGGCGGCACTGGCCCGCGCGCTGGCCTCGCTCGACGCGCTGGCGGCATTGGCCGAGCGCGCCGCCACGCTCGGCTGGTGCCGGCCGCAGTTCGTCGCCCATCCCTGCATCGACATCGAGGCCGGCCGCCACCCGGTCGTCCAGGCGCGCCTGCGCGAGACCGGCGCCGGCGAGTTCATCGCCAACCACTGCCGGCTCGACGCGACGACGGCGCATGCTGGTCATCACCGGCCCGAACATGGGCGGCAAGAGCACCTACATGCGCCAGGTGGCGCTGATCGTGCTGCTGGCCGCGATGGGCTCCTACGTGCCGGCAGGGGCCTGCCGCCTCGGGCCGATCGACGCCATCCACACCCGCATCGGTGCGGCCGACGATCTGGCCAATGCGCAATCGACCTTCATGGTCGAGATGACCGAAGCCGCCGCGATCCTGCACGGCGCCACCGAACAGTCGCTGGTGCTGATGGACGAGATCGGCCGCGGCACCTCGACCTTCGACGGCCTGGCGCTGGCCGGCGCGATCGCCAGCCACCTGCACGACCGCAACCGTTCGTTCACGCTGTTCGCGACGCATTACTTCGAACTGACCGGCTTTCCCGCTGAAGCACGAACGGGCGCTGAACATGCACGTCTCGGCGGTCGAGACGGCGGGGCGGCGACGACATCGTCTTCCTGCACGAGATCGAGCCCGGCCCGGCGAGCCGCAGCTATGGCGTGCAGGTGGCTCGGCTCGCAGGCATGCCGGCGCGCCTGGTGCGCCAGGCGCGCGGCACGCTCGAGGCGCTGGAGGCGCAGCAACAGGCGGGCGAGGCGCAGGTCGACCTGTTCGCGCCGCGCCGCCGAGCCCGAACCCGCTCGCTCGCCGCTGGCCGACGCGCTGGCGCTCATCGAGCCTGATACGCTGACGCCTCGCGAGGCGCTCGACGCGCTCTATCGCCTGAAAGAACTGCACGGAAACACGACCATGACCTATTGCGTCGGCATCCGCCTCGACGCCGGCCTCGTCTTCCTGTCCGACTCGCGCACCAACGCCGGGCTCGACCAGATCGGCAGCTTTCGCAAGATGATGATCTACGAGCAGCCGGGCGACCGCTTCATGGTGCTGCTGTCGGCCGGCAACCTGTCGATCTCGCAGTCGGTGCGCGAGATCCTGCAGGTCGAGAAGATCGACGGCGGCCACGAGCCACCGATCACGATCTGGAACGCAACCAGCCTGTTCGACGCCGCGCGCATGCTCGGCGCCGCGGTGCGCCGCGTCTACACCGAGGACGGCCCGTCGCTGAAGGCGGCGGGCATCGACTTCAACGCCTCGTTCATCCTCGGCGGGCAGATCGGCGGCGAGGCGATGCGCCTGTTCCTCGTCTACTCTGCAGGCAACTTCATCGAGGCGACGCGCGAGACGCCGTACTTCCAGCTCGGCGAGAGCAAGTACGGCAAGCCCATCCTCGACCGCGTGATCACGCCGACCACGCCGCTGGAAGAGGCCGCGAAGTGCGCGCTGGTGTCGATGGACTCGACGCTGAAGTCCAATCTCTCGGTCGGCCTGCCGCTGGACCTCGTGGTCTACAGGGACAATGCGCTGCAGAGCGAGCAGATCGTCTGCATCGACGACCGCAACCCGTACTTTTCGATGATCCACGACACCTGGGGCGAGCGCTTGCGCCAGGTGTTCGAAGGCATCGACGACCCGCAGTGGAACGGAGGCGATGCCGCGCACCCGCTATGCGTCGGGTCGGCCCGATACGAAGTGATGCGCAAGATCGGGCATCCGGGCGAGAAGATCGTCTGAAGTGACGGTCGCCAAGCGCGCACTGACCGGCGCCAGGGTGCGCGCTGCGGGAAGTCGCAAGTCGCTCCCCGCAATCGTCTTCTCGCACGCCAACGGCTTTCCGGCCGGCACCTATCGCGTGCTGTTCGAGGCCTGGCAAGCTGCCGGACACCGCGTACACGCGGTCGAGAAGTACGGTCACGACCCGCGCTTCCCGTCACGAGCAACTGGCCGCACCTGCGCGACCAGTTGATCGATTGCATCGAGCACGAAGCGTCGCCGCCTGTCTACCTGGTCGGCCACTCGCTGGGCGGCTACCTGAGCGTGCTCGCGGCGTCTCGCCGGCCCGAGCTGATTTGCGGCGTGGTGCTGCTCGACGCACCCCTCCTCGGCGACGTCGTCTCGCAGGTCATGCGCTTCGGCAAGGCCACTGGCTTCGTGAAACGCTTCTCGCCCGGCCGCGTATCGGCGCACCGGCGCCAGAAGTGGCCCGACGCAGACGCCGCTTACGCGCACTTCGCTGCCAAGCCTGCGTTCGCCCGCTGGGCACCCGGCGTGCTGCGCGACTACATCGCCTGCGGCATGGAGCCGGGCGGGCGAGCCAAGACCGCAGGCCACCGCCTGGCGTTCCAGCGTGAGGTCGAAACGAACATCTACAACACGCTACCGCACCACATGCACTCGCTGTTGCGCAGGCACCCGCTTCACTGCCCGATGGCCTTCGTCGGTGGCACGGAATCGCTCGAGATCCGTCGTGTCGGCCTGCGCGCGACCGAGCGCCTGACGCACGGCCGCGTGAGCTGGGTCGAGGGCTCGCACCTGTTTCCGTTCGAGCAGCCGGAGGCCACTGCGGGAGAAGTGCTGAATTGGCTTCACCTGTTCCGCGAAGTCCCGGCACCTTGAGAAAGGCACAGCAGCGACCGAATCGCCTGCTGGCGGCATGCCTTCCCGGGTGTCGGCCGCGTTGAAGCCGCCAAGGGCTGCAATGCGGCGCAAGGTGCCGTTCGCGCTCAGAGTGCGATTCACGCTGCCGGCCATCTCCGGCAGTTCGCGGTCGCCACAGAAATGTCCAATGAGTGGCCGTTCATGCCGGCACGCCGAAGTGGCGGTAGTGGTCGGTGGATGCGCGGCGGCACCTGTGCTGCGTAGCCACCCATTCAGCGCAGGCCGCCGGCGCCAGTGCGACCGCCACGGCGAGGCGCGACGGCGACGACACCGAGCAAGCTCCCGCCAAGGCACGGTGCCCCAAGCATCCGGCTCGCCACAGAGCGGCTCAATTGGCCAACGGCTGGTATTGTTTCAGCATCTCCACGGTCCGCCGCCACGCATCGCGAGCATCGTCGCCACGATAGGCGCGCATCGGTTCGCCGCGCGCGCCAGATTCCAGGTTGAATCCATGGTCGGCCTCCGGGTAGACGACGAGTTCGAATTTCACGCCGGCTTCCCTGGCGGCCGTTTCCATCGCCTGCGCTGTTTCGACCAGGCAGCAGTCCTGGTAGCGGTCGCGTTGCGCAGCCATCACCAGCACCGGAACCCGGAAGCGCTTGACGAACCAGCCCATCTTGCTCACCCACGAGCGCGTGTACGGGTAATACGCGATCACCACCGAGACGAGGTCCTGCATCGGCGTCGCGTTGTAGAGCGCACCGCCACCGCCCAGCGAGAAGCCGATCACTGCAGCCTTGCCCGGGACGACGGCCGGCGAGCGCTGCGCGCGCCCGATCGCGGACTTCAACGCGGCGTCGCCGGTCAGTGCGGGATTCAGGATGTCCTTGCCGTCGAGCAGAACCGCGTAGTAGCCGAGTTTCGCGAGTTCGGCGGCATAGGATTGATAGGAATTGGGACCAGTCTGTCCAGAAATGACGACGACCAGCGGCCCCTTCCCGCTCGCCGGGGCGTGCGCGGTCTGGGCAGGCCCTTCCGGCCCGGCCTCGGTCGACACGCCCTCCGCGTGAGCGATCGCCGCCAGGACGGCAAGAAGCCCGCCGATCAAGCCGCTGCGCGCGGTACGGACAAACCTTGATCCTCGAAGTAGTGCAGTCATCGTCATTACCATCGTGCCTCCTCAGAAGTTGTCCTATCGTAGTGCGGAAGCGGCCTTCCATGGCCGGATCGGAGCATCCCGCACGACGGCTTGGCGTCGCGAGCCGGTACTGACATTGCGCCGCTGAGTGACGGCATTCCGTCTGAAGCTTTCCGTCACTCGCCCAGCTTGGGTCTGAGCAACCGGCCGACGCCGGCCGTTTCCCCGACGAAGCCTCGATCCATTCACTGCGAGTCGTGCGAAGCGGCGCGAGGCGCACTCGTTCAACGGCCGTGGGCGCGCGGCGCGGACGACTGCCTGACGAGCGCCGAACGTCCTTCAGCCGGCCCTCCAGCCGCCGGGATCGCCCGGACCCGGCCCGTATACTTGCGCTTTACCACCACGGCATTTCGAAAGAGTGTGCCGCATGCAATGACCAAGTTCGTCTTTGTCACCGGCGGTGTGGTGTCCTCGCTGGGCAAGGGCATCGCTTCTGCATCGCTGGCCGCGATCCTCGAATCGCGCGGCCTCAAAGTCACCCTCATCAAGCTCGACCCGTACATCAACGTCGACCCGGGCACGATGTCGCCGTTCCAGCACGGCGAGGTGTTCGTCACCGACGACGGCGCCGAGACCGACCTCGACCTCGGCCACTACGAGCGCTACATCACGACGCGCATGACGCGCAGCAACAACTTCACCACCGGGCAGATCTACGACTCCGTGATCCGCAAGGAGCGCCGCGGCGAGTACCTCGGCAAGACGGTCCAGGTGATTCCGCACGTCACCAACGAGATCCAGGACTACATCCGCCGCGGTGCGGGCGTGGGCACGCCGCAGGAGATGGAAGTCGCGATCGTCGAGATCGGCGGCACCGTCGGCGACATCGAGTCGCTGCCGTTCCTCGAAGCGGTGCGCCAGATGAGCCTGAAGATGGGCCCGACCAACGCCGCCTTCGTCCACCTCACGCTGGTGCCGTGGATTCCCGCCGCAGGCGAATTGAAGACCAAGCCCACCCAGCACAGCGTGCAGAAGCTGCGCGAGATCGGCATCATGCCCGACGCGCTGCTGTGCCGCGCCGACCGCCCGATTCCCGACGAAGAGCGCGCCAAGATCTCGCTCTTCGCCAACGTGCCCGAATTCGGCGTGATCTCGGTCTGGGACGCCGACACCATCTACAAGGTGCCGCGCATGCTGCACTCGCAGGGCCTCGACGAGTTGATCTGCGCCAAGCTGCACCTGCACACCAAGCCCGCCAACCTGTCGCGCTGGGACAAGCTCGTCGACGAAGTCGAGCACCCGCAGCACGAGGTGACGATCGCGATGTGCGGCAAGTACGTCGAGCTGTCCGATTCGTACAAGTCGCTCAACGAGGCGCTGCGCCACGCCGGCATCCACAACCACGCGCGGGTGAAGATCGAATACGTCGACTCCGAGGACCTCGCCGCCGGCAACGTCGCCAACCTGGCGCGTTTCGACGCCATCCTCGTCCCCGGCGGCTTCGGCAAGCGCGGCGTCGAGGGCAAGATCCTCGCGGCGCAGTTCGCGCGCGAACACAAGATTCCCTACCTCGGCATCTGCCTCGGCATGCAGGTTGCGACGATCGAGGTCGCGCGCCACAAGGCCGGCCTCGCGGGAGCCAACAGCACCGAGTTCGACCCGGCGACGCCGCACCCGGTGATCGCGCTGATCGAGGAATGGCAGGACGCCGACGGCTCGATCCAGACGCGCGACGCGCATTCCGACCTCGGCGGCACGATGCGGCTCGGAGCGCAAAGCTCCGACGTGAGGCCGGGCACGCTGGCGCACGAGATCTACGGCGACGTGGTGACCGAGCGCCACCGTCATCGCTACGAGGCCAACGTCAACTATCTGGACAGGTTGGCCGCAGCCGGTCTCGTGATCTCGGCGCTGACGCAACGCGAAAAGTTGACCGAGATCGTCGAGTTGCCCAGAAGCTCCCACCCGTGGTTCATGGGCGTGCAGTTCCACCCCGAGTTCAAGAGCACGCCCTGGGGCGGGCATCCGCTGTTCAAGTCGTTCATCGCGGCTGCGCTGCGGCATCAGGCGGAGCGGACGGAAAGGGCAGCCGCGTGAGGCTCTGCGGGTTCCAGGCCGGCCTCGAGCACCCGTTCTTCCTGATCGCCGGCCCATGCGTCGTCGAATCCGAACAGCTTCAGATGGACGTCGCCGGTGCGCTGAAGGACATCACCGCCGCGCTGGGCGTCCCGTTCATCTTCAAGTCGAGCTACGACAAGGCCAACCGCTCGAGTGGCACGTCGTTTCGCGGCCCGGGCATGGAGCGCGGGCTCGAGATTCTGGCCAAGGTGAAGCGCGAGCTCGATGTGCCCGTGCTGACCGATGTGCACAGTGAGGCCGAGATCGCCACCGTTGCGGGCGTCGTCGATGTCCTGCAGACGCCGGCATTCCTGTGCCGCCAGACCGATTTCATCCGCGCCGTCGCGCAGTCGGGCAAGCCTGTCAATGTCAAGAAGGGCCAGTTCCTCGCCCCCGGCGACATGAAGAACGTGATCGCCAAGGCGCGCGACGCGGCGCGCGAGAAAGGCCTTCCCGAAGACAGCTTCATGGCCTGCGAGCGCGGCACGAGCTTCGGCTACAACAACTTGGTGAGCGACATGCGCTCGCTGGCGATCATGCGCGAGACCGGCGCACCGGTGGTGTTCGACGCGACCCATTCTGTGCAGCTGCCCGGTGGCCTTGGCACGGCGAGCGGCGGCCAGCGCGAATTCGTGCCGGTGCTGGCGCGCGCCGCGGTAGCCGTCGGCGTCGCCGGCCTGTTCATGGAAACGCACCCCGATCCGGCGAACGCGATGAGCGACGGGCCGAACGCGGTGCCGCTCAAGCACATGAAGGCGCTGCTCGAAACGCTGGTCGCGCTCGACCGCGTGGCGAAGAAGAGCAGCTTCCTCGAGAACCACTTCCAACCCTGAACCTCGACATGAGTGCCTACCTGATCGCCGACGTGCACGTCACCGACCCGCTGCAGTACGAGGAGTACAAGAAACTCTCGACACTGGCCATGAAAGCGAATGGCGCCGAATTCTGCGTGCGCGGTGGCGCCGTCGAAGTTCTCGAGGGCGACTGGCAGCCCGAGCGGCTGGTGATGGCCAAATTCGCCAGCGTTGCGCAGGCCAAGGCGTTCTACGGGTCCGCCGAGTACGCACTGGCGCGCGCCGCGCGTGCCGGCGCAGCGGTAATGCGCATGGTGATCGTCGAAGGTATCTGACGACAGCGGCACCTGGCGCTGCCGCAAGCCCCAACCCATCTCGAACTGAACCCGGAGAACCATCAATGAGTGCCATCGTCGACATCGTCGGAAGAGAAATCCTCGACAGCCGCGGCAACCCCACCGTCGAGTGCGACGTGCTGCTCGAATCGGGCGTGATGGGCCGCGCCGCCGTGCCTTCCGGCGCGTCCACCGGCTCGCGCGAAGCCATCGAGCTGCGCGACGGCGACAAGTCGCGCTACCTCGGCAAGGGCGTGCTGAAGGCCGTCGAGCACGTCAACACCGAGATCTCGGAAGCCGTGCTCGGCCTCGACGCCAGCGAGCAGGCTTTTCTCGACCGCACGCTGATCGACCTCGACGGCACCGAGAACAAGAGCCGCCTCGGCGCCAACGCAACGCTCGCCGTCAGCATGGCGGTTGCGCGCGCTGCGGCCGAGGAATCGGGCCTGCCGCTGTACCGCTATTTCGGCGGCTCGGGCGCGATGCAACTGCCGGTGCCGATGATGAACGTCATCAACGGCGGCGCGCACGCGAACAACAACCTCGACCTGCAGGAGCTGATGATCATCCCGCTCGGCGCGCCGAGCTTTCGCGAAGCGGTGCGCTACGGCGCCGAGGTGTTCCACGCGCTGAAGAGAATCATCCACGACCGCGGCATGAGCACGGCCGTCGGCGACGAAGGCGGCTTCGCACCCACGGTGGCGAGCCACGAAGCGGCGATCCAGCTGATCCTCGAGGCGATCGACAAGGCCGGTTTCACCGCGGGCACGCAGGTGGCCCTCGGCCTCGACTGCGCGGCGAGCGAGTTCTGGAAGGAAGGCAAGTACGTGCTCGGCAGCGAAGGCCTGACCCTGTCCGCGCCCGAGTGGACCGACATCCTGGCCGCCTGGGTCGACAAGTACCCGATCATCAGCATCGAAGACGGCATGGCCGAACGCGACTGGGACGGCTGGAAGCACCTGTACGACCGTGTGGGCAGCAAGGTGCAGATCGTCGGCGACGACCTGTTCGTCACCAACACCAAGATCCTGAAGGTAGGCATCGACAAGCGCGTCGCCAACTCGATCCTCATCAAGATCAACCAGATCGGCACGCTGACCGAGACTTTCGCGGCGATCGAGATGGCCAAGCGTGCCGGCTGGACGGCGGTGATCAGCCACCGCTCGGGGGAGACCGAGGACTCGACGATCGCCGACATCGCCGTCGGCACCAACGCCGGTCAGATCAAGACCGGCTCGATGAGCCGCAGCGACCGCATCGCCAAGTACAACCAGTTGCTGCGCATCGAGGAAGACCTCGGTGACGTGGCGAGCTACCCGGGACGCGGGGCGTTCTACAACCTGCGTTGAGGGGTAACGGCAACCCGCGGGCACGGAACGGCCTCATGCGTGACGCCGATCTTCGAGCAGCCGGCTGACTCGCCGCGGATCGGGTTCAGCCCACGACTCGCCGCTGCAATTGCACCCCCCAGCCCGTCATGCGACTTGTCACCCTCGCCCTCCTCGCCCTGCTGGCCCTCGTGAATGCCGAACTCTGGTTCGGCAAGGGCGGTGTGCCGCGCAGGATGGAACTCGAAGCGAAACTGCAGGCACAAAGGGCCAGCAACGAAGCGGCACGGGCGCGCAACGAGCAGTTGTCCGCCGAGGTGAGCGACCTGAAGGAAGGGCTCGAGATGGTCGAGGAGAAAGCCCGCTTCGAACTCGGCATGGTCAAGCCCGACGAGATTCTGGTGCAGATCTCGACCAAGCATTGACCTCGCTCCCGCCGTCGCCATGAATGCCCTGCTGCAAGCGCTGCAGCCGCTGTTCGCGCCTGCCTTCACTGCCTGGGGCTCGCCCGTCACCTGGCTCGAATGCGTGGCCTTCGTGCTCGCGCTGGCGATGGTGCTGCTCAACATCCGCGTCAACCCGCTGGCCTGGCCGCTGGCCATCGTGAGTTCGCTGCTCTACTTCGCGCTGTTCTGGAACAGCCGCCTGTACGGCGACGCGGGCCTGCAGATCTTCTTCGCGATCGTCGCCGTCTGGGGCTGGTGGCAGTGGCTGCGCGGCACGGCCGCCGACGGCGCGGCGCTGCGCGTGACCCGGCTGTCGGCGCGCGGGCGCTGGACACTGCTGCTCGTGACTGGCACTGACCTGGCCGGCGACGGGCCTCTTCCTGCGGAGCACCACCGACACCGACGTGCCCTGGTGGGACGCCTTCCCCACGGCTGCCAGCGTGATCGGCCAATGGCTGCTCGGCCGCAAGTTCGTCGAGAACTGGGCGGTGTGGATCGTCGTCAACGTGGTCAGCGTGGCGCTGTTCGCCTACAAGGGACTGTGGCTGACGGTGCTGCTCTACCTGGCGTTCATTGCACTGTCCGCTTCAGGGCTGGCGCGCGTGGACCCGGTTGGCACGATGAAGCGCGCCTTCGTGATAGCCATCGTCGGCGCCGAGAGCAGCGGCAAGACGCAGCTCGCGCAGGCGCTGCAGGAGCGGCTTGCGGCGCAAGGGCCGCCCGCCGCGCTGATCGGCGAAACCCTGCGCGAGTTCTGCGACGAGAAGCGCCGCACACCGTATATGGCCGAACAGGCACTGATCGCCGCCGAGCAGACGCGCCGCATCGCAGCGGCGGCCGCTACCCATGCCACTGTGGTCGCCGACACGACGGCGCTGATGACCGCCATCTATAGCGAGCTCGTGTTCGGCGACACGAGCCTCTACGCGGTGGCCGAGCAGGCACACCGCCGCTGCGATCTGACGCTGCTGACCGCGCTCGATCTGCCCTGGCAGGCCGACGGCCTGCAGCGCGACGGCGCCCATGTGCGCGAACCGGTCGACGCGCTGATCCGCGCCGCGTTGCAACGCATGGCGCAACCCTTCGCGGTGGTCGCGGGCAGCGGCGACGCGCGGCTGCAATCGGCCTGGCGCGCGGTGCGACAGGCGCTACACCTTGCGTACGCCGAAGATGCCGAAGCCGGCACCGACGCCAATTGGCAGTGGCGCTGCGAGCGCTGCGGCGACGCGGCCTGCGAACGGCACCTGCTGCTGCCTCGCGCGTGACGGCACGCCACGCATCGACCTGCTAGCCTCGCCGCATGACGCCCAAGCCTGCCGCGCTGGTCGCAATGACCCCGACCACCGTCGTGCTGATGCTCACGCTGTTGCTGGGCGTGCAGCCGGTGACGACCGACCTCTACCTGCCTGCCCTGCCCGCGCTCGCCAGCGCGCTCGGCGCCGGCATGGGTGCCGCACAGCTCACGCTGTCGGCGCTGATCATCTGCTTCGGCCTGGCGCAGCTCGCGTGGGGGCCGCTGTCCGACCGCTTCGGCCGCCGCCCGGTGCTGCTGGCCGGCCTGGCGCTGTATTGCGTGGCCGCGCTCGGAGCGACTCTGCTCGCCGATCCGTCGCCTGGCTCATCGGCTGGCGCGCACTGCAGGGCGCGGGCATGGCGGCCGCGGTGACCTGCGGTCGCTCGATCGTGCGCGACCTGTACGAGCCGCGCGAAGGCGCCCGGGTCATGTCGCGCGCGCTCGGCGGCCTGGGCGTGTTGGCCATGCTCGGCCCGCTGCTCGGCGGGGCGCTCGTGCACTGGCTGCACTGGCGCGCGACGCTGGCCGCCGTCGCGCTGTTCGGCATCGTGACGCTGGCTGCCCTGGCCTGGCACCTCGACCGAGACGCTGCCGCGGCGAAACCCTCGCGCCACCGAATTCGCGCCAACTCGCCGCCAATTGGAAGCGCATCCTGCGCCACCCGACGTTCATCGCCTGGACGGCACTGCAGTGCGCCACCTGGGGCGGGCTGTTCACGATGCTCGCGTCGTCGTCGTTCATCTACATCGACGTGCTGGGCGCGAGCCAGGTCGCCTACGGCGCGGTGCTGGCGGCGAGTTCGCTCTGCTATATCGCCGGCACCTTTGTCTGCCGCTTCCTGCTGCGGCATGGCAATGCCTCGCAGGCGGTGGCCATCGGCGCCGTGTTCAGCCTGGGCGGCGGTGCACTGTTGGCCGGGTTGTCGCTCGCCGGCGTGCACTCGATGGGAGCAATGGTCGCGCCTTGGCTGCTCTACGCCGTGGGCCATGGCATCCACCAGCCTTGCGGCACAGGCGGGCGCGATCGGCCCGTTCCCCGACGCCGCGGGCACTGCGGCATCGCTGTCGGGCTTCGCGATGATGCTCACCGCCTTCGCCGTCGGCATCCTGCTCGGGCACGCCATGAACGGCACCGTCTATCCACTCACCCTCGGCGTCGGCGTATTCAGCGCCTGCATCGCCGCGATCGCCTGGACGCTCGTTCGCAGGCACGGCGACCGGCGCTTGGTGGCACCGAACACGCAACCGGCATGAACTACGTCTGCATCGCGGGGCCCACCGCGTCGGGCAAGACGGCGGCGGCGCTGGCCGTGGCCGACGCGCTCGCAGGCACTCTGCCGGTGGAGATCGTCAGCGTCGATTCGGCGCTCGTCTACCGCGGCATGGACATCGGCACTGCCAAGCCGAGCGCGGCCGAGCGCGCGCGCGTGCCGCACCACCTGATCGACATCATCGACCCGGCCGAGGCCTACTCGGCGGCGCGCTTCGTCGGCGACGCGCAGCGGCTGATCGGCGAGATCGCCGCACGCGGCCATCTGCCGTTGCTGGTGGGCGGCACGATGCTGTACTTCAAGGCGCTGTTCGAAGGCCTGGACGCGATGCCCGCGGCCGACCGCGCGGTGCGCGCCGAGCTCGAAGCCAAGGCCGCCGCCGAGGGGCTCTATGCGCTGTACGAGGAGCTGCGACGCGTCGACCCGGTTACGGCGGCACGCCTGCCGCCGGGCGACTCGCAGCGCATCCAGCGCGCGCTGGAGGTCTACCGCGTCAGCGGCACGGCCGATGTCGGAGCATCACGGCCTGAAGGCACCCTCCGCGCCGCACGACGCCGCTGATCGCGCTCGAACCCAACGACCGCGCCTGGCTGCACGCGCGCATCGAACTTCGCTTCCGCCAGATGCTGGCCGACGGGCTGCTGCGCGAGGTGCGCGCGCTGCGTTCGCGGCGCGATCTCGAGGCCGACCTGCCTTCGATGCGCTGCGTCGGCTACCGCCAGGTCTGGGAAGCGCTCGACAACGGCGCGCTGGCCACCGTCGCCGAGCGCGGCATCGCGGCGACGCGGCAGCTCGCCAAACGCCAGCTCACCTGGCTGCGCGGCATGCCGCGAACGGCACGTGATCGCTTGCGATGCGCCCGACGCAACGGCCCAGGTGGTCGCCACCGTTCGAGCATTGCTTGACGTCGGACATGGCACTGCTTGAGGTCGCCGAGCTCGCCAAGCACTACGGCGAGACGCCCGTCTTTGCCGGCGTCGAATCTGCAGGTGCAGGCGGGCGAGTTCGTCGCCATCCTCGGCGAGTCGGGCGTCGGCAAGTCGACACTGCTCAACTGCATCGCCGGGCTCGACAGCGTGGACGCCGGCTCGGTGCGGATCGCGGGCACCGACATCGTCTCGCTCGCCGAACCCGAAGCCGCGCTGCTGCGCCGCCACCGGCTCGGCTTCGTCTTCCAGGCCTTCCATGTGCTGCCGCACCTGAGCGTGTTCCACAACGTCGCGTTGCCGCTGTTGCTGCTGCAGCGCCCCGACGCGGCGCGCGTGCGCGAGGCGCTTGCCGCAGTGGGGCTGCACGCCCTCGAAGAGCGGTTGCCGCAGCAACTCTCGGGCGGCCAGCTGCAGCGCGTCGCGATCGCCCGCGCGCTGGTGCACCGGCCCGACCTGATCCTCGCCGATGAACCCACCGGCAATCTCGACCCAGCCACTGCCGAGCGGGTGATCGACTTGCTCGCGGTGCAGGTGCGCCACGAGGGCGCCGCCTGCGTGCTGGTGACGCACTCTCGCATGGCCGCGGCGCGGGCCGACCGCACGCTGGTGCTGGCCGCCGACGGGATCAGGCAGCTCTGATGCTGGCGTTGTTGCAGGCCTTGTCGTGGCCCGAGCTCCGCTTGCACCCGTGGCGCAACGCAACGGCGTTGCTCGCGGTGGTGCTGGGTGTCGCGCTCGCGTTCTCGGTGCAACTGATCAACGAGTCGGCACTGAGCGAATTCGGCTCCGCGGTGCGCTCGATCAACGGCGAGGCCGACTTCGAGCTGCGCTCGGCATACCGGGGCGCGGCAGGCGGCTTCGACGAGCAGCTCTACTCCCGAGTCGCCGCGCACCCGCAGGTGGCGATCGCGAGCCCGGTGGTCGAGCTCGACACCGTCGCGCTCGCCGCCAACGGCAGGCGTGTCGCGCTGCGCGTGCTGGGGCTGGACATGCTGGTTGCCGCACGGCTCGCGCCCGGCCTGCTGCCGCGGCCCTTCGACGGCGCGGAGCGGCTGGCGGTGCTCGATCCGGATGCGGTGTTCCTGAACCCTGCAGCGCAGCAGGCGCTGGGGCTGGCGCCTCAGTCGGCGCCCGGCCGCCCCAAGCCGACTGAGCTCCCCCTCGGGGGGGCGATGCCGAAGGCGTCTCGGGGGTCGGACCCGACGTCGGGCACCGAGCTGAAGCTGCTGGCCGGCAGCGCCACTCGCACGCTGCGTGTCGCCGGACAGGCAGGTGGGGCGGGATCACCGCTGGCGGTGATGGACATCGCCGGCGCGCAGGCGCACTTCGGCTCGCTCGGCAAGTTGAGCCGCATCGACGTGCGGCTGACACCCGGAGCGCAGCGCGACGAGGTGCTGCGCGAGCTGGCACTTCCGCCGGGCGTACGCGCCGCTGCACCCGCCGAGGCGACACAGCGCCTGGCCAACGTGTCGCGCGCCTACCGCGTCAACCTGAGCGTGCTGGCGCTCGTGGCACTCTTCACCGGCGCGTTCCTCGTGTTCTCGGTGCTCTCTTTGTCGGTGGCGAAGCGCCAGCCGCAGTTCGCGCTGCTCGGCGTGCTCGGCATGAGCGCGCGCGAGAGGCTGCGGCTCGTCGTCGCCGAGTCGGCGCTGCTCGGCCTCGTCGGCAGCGCGCTCGGGCTGGCGCTCGGAACGGCGCTCGCCAAGGGGGCGTTGCACTGGCTGGCGGGCGACCTAGGCGGCGGATTCTTCCAGGGTGCGGCCACTCCACTGCAGTTCAGCGTCCGCGCGGCGCTGGTCTACGGCGCGCTCGGCGTCGCGGCAGCCGTGGCGGGCGGCTGGCTGCCGGCGCGCAGCGCGCAGCGCCTCGCGCCGGCGCAGGCACTCAAGGGCCTCGGCCCGCAGGGCGACGGGTTCGAGCGCCCCTGGCTCGGCCCCGGCGCTGCTGCTGGCAGGCGTGCTGCTGGCGCTCGCCCCGCCGCTGTTCGGGCTGCCGCTCGCGGCCTATGTATCGGTGGTGTGCCTGCTCCTCGGCGGAATCGCCTGCGTGCCGGCGGCGGTGGCGCTTCTGCTGCGCGGCGTGGCGCCACCGCAGGCAGCGCTGCCATTGCTGGCGCTGGAGCGCGCGCGCCGGCAGCGCCACAGCGCGACCATCGCCGTCGCCGGCGTGGTGGCGAGCCTCGCGCTGTCCGTGGCGTTGACGGTGATGGTGGCGAGCTTTCGCGACTCGATGATGCGCTGGCTCGATGCCGTGCTGCCGGCCGACCTGTACGTGCGCGCTGCGGCCAGCATGAACGCCGGCGACAGTGTCTTCCTCGCGCCGCCATTCGTGCAGGCGGTGGCGAAGCTGCCCGGCGGTCGCGCGCTCCGAGGCACAGCGCGCGACGCAGGTGCAACTGTCCCCGGAGCGCCCGGCCGTGGCGGTGATCGCGAGGCCGCTCGGCGACCCGGCGCAGACATTGCCGCTGGTGGGCACGCCGATTCCTGCCGAGCGGGGCCGCGTGGCGGTCTACGTGAGCGAAGCGATGGTCAGCCTGTACGGCGCGACGCCGGGAACGACGCTCGCACTGCCGCTGCCCGATGGCCGCGTGCAGCCGCTGCAGGTGCGTGGCGTGTGGCGCGACTATGCACGCCAGGGAGGTGCGTTGATCGTCGATGCGGCGGACTACCGCAGTTTCAGCGGCGACGAGCGCGTCAACGACCTCGCGCTCTGGTTCGCTCCGGGCAGCGAGCTGGCGGCGGTGCAGCGGGCGATCGCCGCGCTGGCCGGCGACACGGCGATCGAGTTCGCGGCGGCGGGCGAGATCCGCGCCGTCTCGCTGCGCATCTTCGACCGCAGCTTCGCCGTCACCTACTGGCTTCAGGCAGTGGCGATCGCGATCGGCCTGTTCGGCATCGCGGCCAGCTTCTCGGCCCAGGTGCTCTCGCGGCGCAAGGAGTTCGGCCTGCTGACGCACCTCGGTCTGACGCGGCGACAGATCGTCAGCGTGGTGGCGGCCGAAGGCGCGCTGTGGACGGCCGTCGGCACGCTGCTCGGGCTGGCGCTCGGGCTGGCGGTCAGCGTGGTACTGGTCAAGGTGGTGAATCCGCAGAGCTTTCACTGGACGATGGACCTGGCGCTGCCGGCCGCACGGCTGGCACTGCTGTGCGGCGCCGTGCTCGCCGCGGGCACGGCTACCGCGTGGCTGGCCGCGCGCGCACTGGCAGCGCACGACATGGCACTCGCGGTGAAGGAGGACTGGTGATGCGGCGGCGCGCCTTGCTGGTGGCCGGCGGCGCGCTGCTCGGCCTGCGCGCGCAGGGCCAGGGCATCGTCAGGCCCGGCGTGCCGATCGTGCTGCCGCGCGACTTCGGCGCCCACCCGGAATTCCGCACCGAGTGGTGGTACGTGACCGGGTGGCTGGCCGCCAAGCCGCCTGCGGCGGCGTCCCCCCGAGGGGGAGCGGCCGGCCCGGGCGGCCCGGCGCCGAACTCGATGTGCCCGGCGCGGCGGCGCCCTACGGCTTCCAGCTGACATTCTTCCGCTCGCGCACCGACGTGCCGCAGGACCATCCCAGCGCCTTCGCTGCGAGGCAGCTCGTGTTCGCCCACGCCGCGGTGACCGATCCGGTAGCGGGCAGGCTGCACCACGACCAGCGCATCGCCCGCGCGGGCTTCGGCATCGCGCAGGCGAGCGAGCACGACACCGACCTGCGATTGCGCGACTGGTCGCTGAAGCGCGAAGGCCCGATCGGCGGCCATCGCTACATCGCCCGCATCGATGCGAGCGCTCGAGGCTTCGCGCTCGCCCTCGAACTCGCGGCGACGCAGCCGGTGCTGCTGCAGGGCGACGCCGGCTTCTCGCGCAAGGGGCCAGACCCCGCTCAGGCAAGCCGTCTACCTGCAGCGAACCGCAACTCGTCGTCACGGGCACGTTGACGCTGGCCGGACGCCCGCTCGCGATCGGCGGCCGCGCCTGGCTCGACCACGAATGGAGCGAGTCGCTGCTGCACCCCGACGCGGTCGGCTGGGACTGGATCGGCATGAACCTCGATGACGGCGGCGCGCTCACTGCGTTTCGCCTACGGCGCAAGGATGGCTCGGCGCTGTGGGCCGGCGGCAGCCTGCGCTCACCCGACGGCAGGCTGCAGGTCCTCGGCCCCGACGACCTTGCCTTCACGCCGCTGCGCGTCTGGATCAGCCCGGCGACGCAGGCGCGCTATCCGGTGCAGTGGCGCATCGCCACGCCGGCCGGAACCTTCGAGGTGCGAGCCCGGCTCGACGCGCAGGAACTCGACAGCCGCGCCTCGACAGGCACCGTGTACTGGGAAGGCCTGAGCGATCTCTTCGACGCACGGGGCCGGCGCGTCGGCCGCGGCTATCTCGAATTGACGGGGTACGCCTCGCCGCTGCGGTTGGGCTGAAACGGCAGCGTGCGCACGCAGTTGCGGCCATCGGCCTTGGCGGCGCGCAGCGCGGTGCTGGCCTCGTGGATCATCCAGTCGAGCGACGGCAGTTCGGAGCGCAGCGGCGCCACGCCGATGCTCACCGTCGTGCCGACCTCCACGCCCTGCCAGGGCACGCGCAGCGCCTGTACCCGGGTTCGGATGCGCTCGGCCACGTCGAGCGCGCCGAGCGGATCGGTCTGCGGCAGGAAGACGGCCAGTTCCTCGCCGTCGAAGCGCGCCAGCACGTCGGGCTGGCGCAGCGACGCAGCTGCCGCGTGCGCGATCCGGCGCAGCAGTTCGTCGCCGCACAGCTGGCCATGGCAATCGTTGACGAGCTTGAAGTGGTCGGCGTCGACGAGCAGCAGTGCCGCATCGTTGCCGTAGCGCCGCGCGCGCTCCCATTCGCACTGCGCCACGGTCATGAAGTGGCGCCGGTTCGGCACGCCGGTGAGTTCGTCGTGCGTCGCCAGCACGCCGATTCGCTGGCGCGCGCGCTCGAGCTCGAGCAGCAGGCGCATCAGCGTCGCGGCCAGCACCGGCGCGAGCAGCAGCGAAAGCACGCTCGCCGACACCAGCGCGTCAAGGCGATCTCCACGCCCGAGCAGGCCGATCAAGCCCTGCACCAGCACCACCGCCACCAGCCACACGCCGACGGTCAGCAGTGCTGTCGAACGCCACAGGCCGAGACGTAGCACGCGGCGGCTCGACCAGGCAATCGGACCGGGCGCCGCATCGGGCTGGGCATCAGGGGAGGCAGGGAGGGCCATGGTCTGTTCAGCGGGAGTTCCGATATTCGATCACATCCGCGCTCACGACGCACTCCCCCGACCGAGCGGCCGCGGCAACAGGACGTGACAAGCTTGGCGGCTGTCTGCGGGCAAGCCCTGATCGGCGAGAGTGCCGCTTAGACTGCAGGCATGACCGACGCTTCAGCCTCACACCCGTCCACACCCCCGCCACGGAGCGACGCCACCGTTGCGCCGAAGCCCGCACGCAGCGTGGGCCCGCTGCGTGGGCTGCTGCCGTTCCTGCGACCTTACCGCAGCCGCATCGCGCTGGCGGGCGTGTTCCTGGTGCTGGCGGCCGTCGCCACGCTCGTATTCCCGGCCGCGCTCCGGGCGCTGATCGACCAGGGCCTCGTGGCGGGCGACCCCGGCGAGCGCGTGATGGCACGGCGCACCACTTCTTCGAGCTGTTCGCCGTCGGCGTCGCGCTGGGCGTGCTCTCTGCGGCGCCCTTCTACATGGTGAGCTGGCTCGGCGAACGCGTCACCGCCGACGCGGAGCGCGGTCTATGCGCACGTCGTCGCGCAGGCCCCCGAGTTCTCAGACGACGCAGACCGGCGAAGTGCTGTCGCGCCTGACCACAGCACGACGCTCGTCCAGACGGTCGTCGGCTCGAGCCTGTCGATGGGCCTGCGCAACAGCGTGATGGGCCTCGGCGCAATGGCGATGCTCGTGGTCACCAACCCGCTCGTGATGACGCAGTTGTCGGCGTGCGGGTGCGGTGGTGCTGCCGTCGCTCTACTTCGGTCGCCGCGTGCGCAGCCTAACCCGCGACAGCCAGGACCCTGTCGCCGATCGAGCGCCATCGCCGCCGAGGTGCTGAACGCCATACCCGTGGTCCAGAGCTACGCGCAGGAGGCGCGCGAGGCAAAGCGCTTCGACGCCTCGACCGAGAATGCCTTCGGACCGCGGTGCGGCGCAGCCGCCTGCGCGCCTTGCTCGTGGCCTTCATCATCACCGCCACCTTCGGCGCGCTACTGTGGGGTCTGTATCAGGGCACGCAGGCGGTGATCGCCGGCACCATCAGCGCCGGCCACCTCGGGCAGACGGTGGTCTACGTGATCCTCCTCGTGTCGTCGGTAGCCGGTGTTTTCCAAGGTCTATGGCGACCTGCTGCGCGCGGCCGGCGCGACCGAGGGTTGATGGAATTGCTCGTCGCTCTCTCGCCCGTCGTCATCCCCTCGCGCCCGGTCGCGCTGCCGGCCGTCACCGGCAGGCTCGTCGCTGCGGCTGGAGGCCGTGACCTCCCACTATCCGTCGCGGCCCTTGCATGCGGCGCTCGACCACGTGTCGCTCGAGGTGGCGCCGGTGAGAGGGTGGCCATCGTCGGTCCAGCGGCGCCGGAAGAGCACGCTGTTCCAGTTGCTGCTGCGCTTCTACGAGCCCAGAAAGGGCCGCGTGCTGATCGACGGCGTGCCGGTCGCGACGCGGCGCTGTCCGTGAGCGATCGATCGGCATCGTGCCGCAGGACGCGTGATCTTCTCGACCAGCGCGCTCGAGAACATCCGCTATGGCCGGCCCGCAGGCGAGCGACGCCGAGGTGATCGAGGCGGCCCAGGCCGCAGCGCCACGAGTTCCTCAGGAGTTGCCGGAGGGCTACGCCACCTTCCTGGGCGAGCGCGGCGTGCGCTGTCGGGCGGGCAGCGCCAGCGCATCGCGATCGCCCGCGCGATGCTGAAGAACGCGCCGCTGCTGCTGCTCGACGAAGCGACCAGCGCACTCGACGCCGAGAGCGAACGCATGGTGCAGGCCGCGCTCGAATCTGTGATGCGAGGACCGCACGACGCTCGTGATCGCGCACCGGCTCGCCACCGTGCAGCGCGCCGACCGCATCGTCGTGCTCGACCACGGCCATATAGTCGAGACAGGCACA
>CAVPAZ010000015.1:0-39603 GCA_963701725.1 uncultured bacterium
CGAGATGCCCAGCCGATACAGCGCCTGTTCGCGGTCGCTGCGGATCAGGCTCTGCGCCAGCATCAGGTAGGAAAGGTTGGCTTCGCGGATTTCGCTCAGGATCTGGTCGGCGTTCATGTCGGTTTCCTCGGGTTGTCTGCGGGTTCGCTGGGCCGCTCTGGCGTCGGCTTGGGTCTCAACGTGAAACCGATTGTGAAGACCGCCATTGGGCTGGAATATCAGGTCAGTTCTGTTGCTTGAGTCCCGTTTCGTCTACGAAGCTTGTCAGGCAAGTTCCTACACGCTGGACGCCGCTCGAGGGGAAGTGACGGCCCAATCGGGCGCTCTTCGAAGCTTGCGGCGCGGGGAGGGTCGGGACAATTCCGGCATCGATACCCCGTTGCCGTACCCTGCCATGACCCAGCCGCTCGTCAGCTTCTGCATCCCGACTTTCAACCGCAGTCGCTACCTCGAGTCGCAGCTGGCGAGCATGGCCGTGCAGCTCGAGGCGTTCCCCTACCCGTTCGAGCTCGTGATCGCCGACAACGCGTCGCCCGACGCCACCGGCGAGGTGGTACGGCGTTTCCAGGCGCAACTGCCGATCCGCTACCTGCGCCACGACGAGAACATCGGCGGCTATCCGAACGTCCAGTTCGTGCTGTCGCAGGCGCTCGGCCGCTACCTCGTGTTCCTCTCCGACGACGACTGCATTCTCGGCGAGCCGGTCGCCGCCGCCGTCGCCAAGCTGGAGGCCGACCCGGAGATCGCCATCGTCTACGCGCCATGGCTGATGTACGACCTGGTCGACCAGAAGGAGCAGGGCCAGTTCTACACCGTGCCGCGCGACCTGCATATCCCGCGCGGCCAGCACGGCGTGCTGCTCGACCACATCCTGCGCCATCACATCTTCCCGGAAGTCCATGTCGTGCGCCGCGATGTGTTCCAGGCCACGCTGCCACGCGTGCGCGATCCGGCCTTCCTCGCTTTCATGCACTCGGCCGACTACCTGACGCGAGGTGCGGTGCTGATCCAGCAACAGCCGTTCTACGTCTCGATCACGCGCTACTTCGCCGACGAAGAGCGCACGCAACTCGGCACGGACGAGGTCGAAGTCGCATGGGACCGCTACCGCGGCGGGCTCGAATACATGCTGGCGCGCGCCGGCCACCAGATCACTGCCGAGGAACGCTCCGGCTTTGCGCTGCGCATCCAGCAGATGATCGCCGTGCGCATGTCGGTCGCGGTGCGCATTCGCCACATCAAGGGCCGCGATCCGGTGGACACCTACTACATCGCGATGCGCATCCGCGGCATGGGTTACGAATCGCTGCTGCCGGTGCCGCTGGCAACGCTGGCCTCGGCGGCGGCGCTCAGCTTCCTGCTGACCGACGTGGAACTCAACCGCGGGATCAGGCAACTGTGGTGCGTGGGTCCCAGGGAGCGTTCGGCCGAGGCCTATCTGCGCGAACACGCCAAAGTGCCCGTCGAATTCACCCTCCAGGTGCCGCCCGGCGCGGATCTGTCGGATGCGCTCGTCTTCCTGCGCGAAGCCGCGGTCAGCGCATCAGGCCCGGGCGATCTGCTCCGGCGCAATGCACGCGTCATTCTCGAGAGCGACCTGATGGCCAAGTTCGGCCTCTGACTTGACGGCCGTCCGGACTTTCGCCGCCGTCGCGTGCGGCTTCAGTTCTGCGAACAGGGGCCGCGCCAGCCGATCGTCTTCAGCGGCTGCCCCGCGTTGACCGAATACGCCGGCACCTCGCCCCGCACCACCGAGCCGGCGGCGATCACGCAACCGCGGCGCAGCGTCGCACCGTCGAGCAGCACGCAGTTGGCGCCGATCCACACGTCGTCTTCCACGGTGATGCCGCCCTTGCTGGGCAGGAAGCCCTGCTCGCGGATCGGCCGGCTTCGATCCTGGTAGGCATGGTTGACCGGTGCGAAGGTGCAGTTCGCCGCCACGGCGACCAGGTTTCCGATGACGATGCCGTTGCCGGTATAGAGCACGCAGCCCGAGTTGATCACCGTCGACGAACCGATCAGCACGTCGCCGCTGCCGCCGGCGGGCTTGATCTTGACGAAGCTGTCGATCACCGAATGCGCGCCGACGACGATCCGGCTGCCGCGCTGCGAGTCTTCGATGTCGGCCAGGGGCGAGATCCGGGCCTCGGGGTCGATCACGATCATCGCGTCAGGGCCTCACGCGGCGCAGGAAGCCATCGGGTGCCGAGGTCACCAGCAGACGATCGGCGATCGAGCGATCGATCGCGAACTCCGGGTGATGTCTGATCCACTCCCAGACCGCGGTCTTCGGGTTGTTGCCCTTGCCCCAGGGCCGGTCCGGCCACAGGTGGTCGGCGGGCATGTCCTCGACGAAGGTGTCGAACACGACGCAGTAGCTGTCGACGCTGACCAAGCCGGCGTAGGCGTCTAGCTCGGCCAGCACATGCTCGTGCGTATGGTTCGAATCCAGGCAGACCAGCACCTTCTTCTTGCCCTCGGCACGTTCGCGGACCTGCGCCAGGACCGCGGGCGCGACGCTGGAGCCCTCGATCAGCGAGATGCGCCGCGCGAGCGGGTGGGCGTCGATCGCCTGTCGGTTGTGCGGGCGGATCTCGATGTCGATGCCGAGCACCTCTCCGTGACCGAGCAGCTCGAGCATCGACGCCGACAGGAGTAGCGAACCCCCGTGCGCCACACCGGTCTCGATGACGAAGTCGGGCTTCACGTTCCAGATGATCTCCTGCATCGCCATCGCGTCCATCGGCAACTGGATCAGCGGGCGCCCCAGCCACGAGAAGTTGTTCATGTAGTTCTTGCGCAGCGCCATCGCGCGCCAGGCGTTGGACAGCGCCTGGAACTCCTCGTCCACGGCATAGCCCTCGACACGCTGCCGCTTCTCGTCCAGATAGGCCGGGTATGCGGTGGGAGTGGTCTCGAAGTAGCTCATTGAGTTTCCTTACGATGGTGTGAGTCCGCGCAACAGCGCCGGGAAATAGGCCGCGAACGGCCGCGGCTGCGTGCCGTACAGACGCCTCAGCCTGGACACGTCGATGGTCTCGAAGGGCCAGGCCGGCGCATCGGGCAGCACCGAGACACGCCAGCCCATCTCGCGCTCGAGCAGCCGCGCGATCTCGGCGTTGGACACGTCCTGTCCGGAGGCGACGTTGAAGATGCCGTCGTGAGACGACAACGCGATCCGGGTCAACGCATCGGTGGCGTCTTCGACGTGGAGGTAGTCCTTCGCCGACGCCAGCGCCGTCCTGAATTCGACCCGCCCGCTGCGAAGGCCCTCGGCCAGCAACTGGTCGATGAAGGTGTCCGCGCCGCTGCGCGGTCCAACGACGTTGGACAGGCGGGCCACCTTCATGCCTGGGCGGCCGCAGTGCAGGCAGAGCGACTCGCCCATCAGCTTTGAGATGTTGTACAGGTCCGCACCCGCGTTCGGATCGACCTTCAGGGCAGTGTCCTCCGACGTGCCGCCTGCCCCCATGTAGACGCGCGTACTCGAAAGGTAGGTCAGCGACTCGAAGCGCCCCGCCGCAAGCAGGCGGCGCAGCACGCAGACATGGGCCTCTACCGTATCGAGCGGGCGCGAGCGGAAGTCGGAGGTCAGGCCGATGGCATAGACCACGTGCCCGAGCTCTCCTTCGAACAGCGCCGGGTCGCCCTTGGCTGGCACCCAGCACGCATGTCCCCGGCCTCGCAACGTCTGAGCGAGATGGCCGCCGATGAAGCCCTGGCCGCCCAGCACGGTGAAGTGCTTCTCATGCATGGTGGCAGCGGACGCGGGTTTCGCGGTTCGACGCCGCTGGCGATGGCTTCGCCGCGTCGGGATCTGCCGCCGCGCCGGCATCGCCGATCTGCAGCGATGGCACGGCCGTGACCAGGCGCCCGCCCCAGGCGCCGACGTAGCCGAGCTGGTCGGCGATCTCGTCGCGCAGGTTCCACGGCAGGATCAGCACGAAGTCCGGCCGGGTCTCGCGCAGGCGCGCCTCGCCGACCACCGGAATGCGCGATCCGGGCAGGAACCGCCCCTGCTTGTGCGGCGAAGCGTCGACCACGTAGGGCAGCAGGTCGGGCCTGACGCCCGCGAAGTTGAGCAGCGTGTTGCCCTTGGCCGCAGCGCCGTAGGCAGCGACGCTCTTGCCGGCGCGCTGGGCTTCGATCAGGAACGCCACGAGGTCGTTCTTGATGCGTTCCGCCTGCGCCTGCAGCCCGCGATAGAAGGCCGGTTCGAGCATCCCCGCTGCTGCTTCGGTGCGCAGCATCGCGCCGACGCTCGCCCGCACCGGTCTTGGGTTGGCCGCATGCTGACCCCAGACGCGCAGCGACCCGCCGTGCGTGGGCAACGTCTGCACGTCCCACATCGCGAGCCCGTTCGCGGCGAAGATTCGCTGCACGGTATGCAGCGAGAGGTAGCTGAAATGCTCATGGTAGATCGTGTCGAACTGGCATTGCCGGACGAGCTGCAACAGGTGCGGAAACTCCAGCGTCACCGTGCCGCCGGGCGCCAGCACCTCGCGCAGCCCGGCGACGAAGTCGTCGATGTCGGGCACGTGCGCCAGCACGTTGTTGCCGAGCACCAGGTCGGCCCTTCGCCGCTCAGCGGCGAAGCGGCGCGCGAAAGCCTCACCGAAGAACGCCTCCAGGCTTTCGATGCCCTTCTCGCGCGCGGCGCGCGCCGTGCCCGCTGTGGGCTCGACGCCGACGCAGGGAATGCCGCGCTGCTGCACGTACTGCAGCAGGTAGCCGTCGTTCGACGCCACTTCCATCACCAGCGACTGCTCGCCGAGTGCGAGACGCTCGGCCACCTCGGCGACGTAGCGGCGCGCGTGCGCCAGCCACGAGGCCGAAAACGACGAGAAATACACGTAGTCGTCGCCGAATAGCGCGTCGTGGCGCTGCACCTCGTCGACCTGTACCAGACGGCATTCGCGGCAGGTGTAGACCTTCAGCGGGAAGTGCAGCTCGGGCTGCGCCAGGTCCTGCGCGCGCAGGAACGCGTTCGACGGCGGCGCAGCGCCGAGGTCGATGAACACGTCGACGAGCGGCGTGTAGCAGTGGCGGCACTTCACGCCGGGAGCCCCTCCACGAATTCGCGCAGCAGCGGGTGCGCACGGTCGCGCTCGGAGACGAGCGCCACCGGCAGCGGCCAGGCGATGGCGAGTTCCGGGTCGTCATGGCGCAGCCCGGCCTCGCAGGCTGGCGTGTACGGTGCGGTGTGCTGGTACAGCAGTTGCGCGCCGTCGCTCAGCGCCTGGAAACCGTGTGCGCAACCTTCGGGAATGAAGACCTCGCGTTCGTTGTGTTCCGACAGCTCGACGCCATGCCAACGCCCGAAGGTCGGCGAACCCGGACGCAGGTCGACCGCGACGTCGAACACGCTGCCGCGCAGGCAGCGAATCAGCTTGGCCTCGGCCTGCGGCGTGCACTGGAGATGCATGCCGCGCACGGTACCGCGCAGCGCCGTCACACTGTGGTTCACCTGCACGAAGCGCAGGCCCGTGCGCACCGGCGCGAAGGCGTCGGCACAGAAGAGGCGCGTCAGTCGCCCTCGTGCGTCGCCGCGCGGCGTCGTCTCGACGAGCCACATGCCTTCGAGCGGCGTCGGGATCAGCTTCATGCTGCCCATGCCAATCCGGCCGCGCGGGCGTCGGCGACGTAGCACGACAGGTCGTCGCCGCTCAGCAGCTCGCCGCGCTCGTGGTGCGCGCGATACCAGCGCGCGGTTCGCGCGAGCGTGGTCGCGCGGTCCCACACCGGAAGCCATTGCAGCAGTTCGCGCGCACGCGCGCAGTCGAGGTGCAGCAGCGCCGCCTCGTGCGGATGCGCGGCGTCGTCGATCTCCGTCTGCACGGCCGGCCAGTGCGCCGCCATCGAGCGAACGACTTCGCCCACAGTCGCATGACCGGCGGCGTCGGGACCGAAATTCCACGCCTGCGCGCAGGCCGCGGGCTCCGCAAGCAGCCGCTGGCCGAGCAGCAGGTAGCCCGCCAGCGGCTCGAGAACATGCTGCCAGGGTCGCGTCGCCTGCGGGCTGCGAACAGCCGTCACGCGGCCCGCGACGGCGGCGCGAACGAGGTCTGGGACCAGGCGGTCTTCCGACCAGTCGCCGCCGCCGATGACGTTGCCGGCACGCGCCGTGGCCAGCGCGACGACCTGTCCGCCATCGCCCGCGGCGAGGAAGCTCGCGCGGTAGCTCGCCGAGACGATCTCGGCGCAGGCCTTGGAGGCGCTGTACGGGTCGTGGCCCCCGAGCGCATCGCTTTCACGGTAGCCGACGCTCGTGTGGCGGTTCGCGTAGCACTTGTCGCTGGTGGCGTTGACAACCACGCGCACGCTGGGCGTGGCACGCACCGCATCGAGCAGGTGCACCAGGCCCATCACGTTGACATCGAACGTGGCCGCCGGCTCGCGATAGCTGCGCCGCACCAGCGGCTGCGCCGCGAGGTGGAACACGAGCTCGGGCTCGAAGCGGCGCAGCGCGTCGGCGACCGCCGGCGCGTCGCGCAGGTCGACCAGCGCCTCGTCGCTGGGCGCGTCGAGCAGCGCGTAGTGGCTGGGCTCGGTGGCCGCCGGCAGCGCGAGGCCGAACACACGCGCGCCGAGCGCATGCAACCACAGCGCAAGCCACGATCCCTTGAAGCCGGTGTGGCCGGTCACGAGCACGCGCAGGCCGTCGTACGCCCCGCCGAACAGGTTCTTCAATTCCAGGTCTTCCATGGCGCGCGGCCGCTGTCCCAGAGCTCCTCGAGCTTCATCTTGTCGCGCAGCGTGTCCATCGGCTGCCAGAAGCCGCGGTGGGTGAACGCCGAGAGCTCGCCGTCGAGCGCAAGCTGTTCCAGCGGCCGTTGCTCCCACGCCGTGCTGTCGCCCTCGATGTACTTCAGCGCTTGCGGCTCGAGCACGAAGAATCCACCGTTGATCCAGCTGCCGTCGCCGTGCGGCTTTTCCTCGAAGCGGGTGATGCGTTGGTCGCGGATATCGATCGCCCCGAAGCGCCCGGCCGGCTGCACCGCGGTCAGCGTGGCGAGGCGCTTCTGCCGACGGTGAAACGCCACCAGCGCGCCAATGTCCACGTTCGCCAGCCCGTCGCCGTAGGTGAAGCAGAAGGCCTCGTCGTCGATGTAGTCGCGAACGCGCCTCAGCCGACCTCCGGTCTGGGTGTGATCACCGGTGTCCACGAGAGTGACGCGCCACGGTTCGCAATGGCGGTGGCAGACCTCCATCCGGTTCTCGGCCAGGTCGAAGGTCACGTCCGACATGTGCAGGAAGTAATTCGCGAAGTACTCCTTGATCACGTAGCCGCGGTAGCCCAGGCAGATGATGAAGTCGTTGATGCCGTGCTGCGAGTAGCCCTTCAGGATGTGCCACAGCACCGGCTTGCCGCCTACCTCGACCATCGGTTTCGGCCGCACCGAGGTCTCCTCGGCGAGGCGGGTGCCGAGGCCGCCGGCCAGGATCACGGCCTTCATGTCACGGGCTCCGCTGCTGGCAGATGCTCGGGGGCGTCGCCGCGCGCGGCGCGCTCCCACATCCGCAGGTAGAGCTGCTCCAGGTCGCGTGCGAAGCTTGCGCCGTCGAAAAGCGGGCTTGCGCTGCGCTGCCCGTGCAGGCGTCGACGGATCGCGTCGCGTCGCCCGGCATCGTCAGCAAGGGCGAGCACCTGGGCACGGTAGTTGCCTCGGTCGCAGCAGACCCATTCCTCCAGTCCCACGTTGTGCAGCAGACTCGCAGCGACTCGCTGCGCGAAGGTCGGGCCCTTCAGCGTGACCACCGGCACGCCAGCCCACAGCGCCTCGCCGGCTGTCGTGTGGGCGTTGCACGGCCAGGCGTCGAGGTAGATGTCGGCACAGGCGAGGCGGCTCAGGTGGTCGGCGAGCGGCACGAGCGGCGCGAACCGCAGCCGCTCCGGAGCGATGCCGCGTGCACGCGCCGCGGCGGTCAACGTGCTTTGCACGTTGACGTTCCAGCGCAGCAGCCACAGCACGGCGTTGCCGCGCTGGTGCAGCAGGTCGCACCAGAGGTCGAATACCTCCTCGGAGATCTTGTACGACTGATGGAACGCACACAGCAACAGCGCATCGTCCGGCAGGCCCCACTCGGCGCGCGTCGATGGACGCGGCAGGGCTCGCGCGGCGTCGTTCGGCTGGTAGCAGTGCGGCAACTGGGCGATCTTCTCGCTGAAGTGCGCCACGGCCGTGAGCGGCGTCACGACACGGTCGCCGACGATGTAGTCGATGAACGGCGCGCCGGTCGAGCCGGGGAAGCCGAGCCACGTCACTTGCAGCGGCGCCGGCCGGTACGCGAACACTGGTAGCAAGGTGTCGTGCGTCGCGCCCTTCAGATCGACGAGGATGTCGATGCGCAGCGCGCGCACGCGCTGCGCGATGGCCTCAAATCCCTGGCCTCGCAGGTTCTCGAAGTGCTCGCACGCGCCGACCATGCGCTGGCGCATGTCGCTGCCATCGTCGGTCCCGGTCGACAGCAACGTCACGTCGAACGCCTGGCGGTCGTGACACTCGAGCATCTGCACCATCAACTGGCTTGTCGCATGCTGGTGGAAGTCGGCCGACAGGTAGGCGATGCGCAGCCGCCCATCATGCGGGCGCGCGCAACGGCGCGGCAGCGGCCTGACACCGCGCTCGACGTGCATTGCATAGTGACGTGCCACCTTCAGTTGCTCGAGCGGATCGTCCACCAGTACCGCGTGAGTGAAGGGGCTGGTCTCGAGCGGCCTGGAGTCGGGAATGGCACGCAATGCCTGGCGCAGCGACGTCAGGGTCTCGCCGGCAGCGCGCCACTCGCAGGCCTCGCGCTCCATGAACGCGAGTTGGCCACGCGCTGCGAGGTCGCTGCCTCCCAGCCCGAGCAGCACAGCGGTGCGCAGGCACTCGGCGGCCTGCGATTTCATGCCGAGTTCCTTGAACGACGTGCCGAGGTGAAAGTGCAGCACCGCGTTACCGAGCGCGCCCGCCAATGCATTCATGAACGCCGGGATCGCGTCGCCGTGGCGCTGGCAACGCTGCAGCGACATGGCCAGCGATACCCAGTATTCGTGATCTCGCGGCACGTCGGGCGGTAGCTGCTCGAGGCAGCGGACGCCTTCTTCGGCCCTGCCGAGCGCGAGCAATGCCTGCGCCTCGAGCGTATAGGCCAGGTTCTCGCGCGGGTTACGCAGGCGCAGATCGTGCGCGCGCTGCAGCGCGTCGGTCGTCCGACCGGCCTTGATGAGCGCATGCGCGGCCGCAAGCGCGTAGGCCGCGTCGGCGGCAAGTGCGGTGGCCTGCTCGAACGCCGTTGCTGCATGGGGCCACTGCTCGCGCATCGCGTGGTCCCGCCCCTTCAGCCATTGGCGGTAGGCCCGGCTGCGCTGTGACGACAGCGGCGCCGATCGCGGGATCGCGGGTTGTGGCAAGGCGAAAGCCATGGCGCTCGGTGCCGGGCCGGCGCGTTAGCGCGTGCAGGCCGGCGTACAGTGGTGATGGATGGCTAGCGTAGCGATCAGGCTTCGCTTGCGAGACGCGGAAATGCACCCCAACGACGGGCCAGTTCGCCGGGACCCCGCATCAGCTCCGGGCAAAGGCGCGGCGGCCGCGTCGCGCAGCTGCTGCGCTCGCGCCGCCCAGACCCTCGCGTCATCCGCGTGTCCGAGGCTGGCGTGGAAGACCGCCAGGTTGTCGGCGGCGAGAAAACTCCCGCGGCCGCGCACCGTGTCGTTCAAGTCGGGGCACTCTCCGATCTCGAGCGCCTTGAGCCAACTCGATTCGATCAGCGGCAGCAACTCTCCTGCGCGCTCGGGTTCGTTCGCGGCCCAGGCTAGCAGCAGGTCGCCGATGGCGAAGAAGACGTCCGGCGAATGCGACCACTGCTCCATCTCGGCCTCAGCCAGCGCCACGGCCTGCTCGAACGCACCCAGCCTCTTCAGAGTGAAAAGCCGCCGCAGCACCAGGTCATGGCGCCACGCGGCCCGCGCATCGACGCCGGCAGCCGCCTGCGCGTAGTGCGGCATCGCCGTTTCGAAGCTCGCCGCGCAGTTCGAGGTCCTTCGCGAGCTGGTAGTGAAGATAGGCATCGCCCGGCTGCTCGGCCAGTGCCATTCGAAGCAGCCGCTCGTTGCGACCGGTCTTCGCACTGCGCTGGGCCGCCAGGTATCCATCGTGTCCGATCACGAGGTCCAGGCGTCTGCGGGGCAGGCGCGACTCCGGCTGCTCATGAACGCGCCCCAGGTAGCTCACGCCGCGTGGCAGCAGGCGGGGCAACCAGCTCGGCGTCTCTGCGCCGGCCCCGCCGTCGAGCAGGCTCGTGACGCGCACCTGGCCCAGGTAGCAAGCCTGCTCGGAGCGAAGCGCGCGCAGCACGTGCTCGCCGCCGGCCAGCCACTCATCGGCGTCGAGCACGAGCCGCCAATCGGCGTCGGTGCAGGCGAGCGCCGCGTTGCGCGCGGCCGCGAAATCGTCCGTCCAGCCGGCGTGGTGCACAGCTGCGCCCATCCGTGCGGCGATCTGCGGCGTGTCGTCGATCGACCCGGTGTCCAACACGACCATCTCGTCGACCCACGACCGCACGCTCGACAGGCAACGCGCGACGCAGCGCGCTTCATCGCGCACGATCATCACCAGGGCGATTCGGGACATCGCGTCATTGTGCGAGCCATTGGCCCTGAAGACGAGGTCATGAAAGGCCGATAAGCGGTGCGCCGCCGCCGCTGTTCTCGAGAGCGCAGTTCGACCGGCCACTGAAGCGTTGCCACCAATTGCAACAATTTCTCTAAAGTCGCGCCGGGCTCGCTCCGATATGCAAGCCAACGTACCCGAAGCTTTGGGTCGTGGTCCGGTTGGCCGGCCGATGGTGGAGCAGCACTGGCGCTGCGAGACACACCGGTTGACTTGCGCGGGCGGAGCCGGCGGCTTTGCCGGGAGTCTTTTCAACCGCAAGGAGCTTCTTCACCATGCCACAAACGATCAATACCAACATCGTCTCGCTGAACGCGCAGCGCAACCTGACGACCTCGCAATCCTCGCTCGCCACCTCGATGCAGCGCCTGTCCTCGGGCCTGCGCGTCAACTCGGCGAAGGACGACGCGGCCGGCCTGGCGATCGCCGACCGCATGAACGCGCAGGTGCGCGGCATCAACGTCGCGATCCGCAACGCCAACGACGGCGTTTCGCTGGCGCAAACCGCCGACGGCGCGCTGGCCACGATGACCGACGCGCTGCAGCGTATGCGCGAACTGGCAGTGCAGGCGCAGAACGGCTCGAACGGCACCAGCGACCGCGCCAACCTGGACACGGAATACCAGGCGCTGTCGGCGGAAATCACCCGCATCGCTGCGCAGACCAAGTTCAACGGCGTGGCCATCGTCGGCGCCAGCGCCGGTGCGCAATTGTTCCAGGTCGGCGCAAACAACGGCGAGACGCTGACGATCACGACTACCCAGGTCACCACTGTCGCCGGCGACCTGACGACCGCGGGGAACGCTTCAACGGCGCTGGCTGCCATCGACCTCAAGCTCGATGCGGTCAACACCAACCGCGCCACCTACGGCGCCGCGATGAGCCGCTTCTCGTACGCGATCTCGAACCTCCAGATCGCGGGCGAGAACCAGACGGCTGCGCGCGGCCGCATCATGGATGCCGACTTCGCGGCCGAGACGTCGAACCTGTCGCGCTCGCAGATACTGCAGCAGGCCGGCACCGCGATGGTCGCGCAGGCGAACGCACTGCCGAACAACGTGATGACACTGCTGCGCTGAACGCCGACCCGGGCCACCCGCGGCCCGATCGAGTAAGTGCCGTCCTTCGTGGCGGCATTTTCATTCGCGGCACCCCTACGGCAACGAACTGGCGGGTCGAACCCGGTCTATTCCATCGAGCGAGCGGCAGGCCTGCGCTGAAGAATTCAAACTACAGGCAGCATCTCGAATGCGCCTGAAGGGGCCGGCCCCGGCGCCGGCTGCAGACGACTTCTTCAGGAGTGCATCTCATGCCGCAAACGATCAATACCAACGTCGCTTCGTTGAATGCGCAGCGCAACCTCACCACCTCGCAGTCGTCGCTCGCCACCTCGATGCAACGCCTGTCCTCGGGCCTGCGCGTCAACTCGGCGAAGGACGACGCAGCCGGCCTGGCGATCGCCGACCGCATGAACACGCAGGTTCGCGGCATCAACGTCGCGATCCGCAACGCGAACGACGGCATCTCGCTTGCGCAAACCGCCGACGGCGCGCTGGCCACGCTGACCGACGCGCTGCAGCGCATGCGCGAGCTCGCGGTACAGGCGCAGAACGGCTCGAACGGCACGAGCGACCGCGCCAACATGGATACGGAGTACCAGGCGCTGAAGGCGGAAATCACCCGCATCGCCGACCAGACGAAGTTCAACGGCAAGGCCATCGTCGGCGCCGACGCCGCGACCACCACCTTCCAGGTCGGCGCCAACAATGGCGACACCTTGAATATCACAACGCACCAGATCACCACTGTCGGGGGTGACCTCGCCACCGCGGCCAACGCGTCGACCGCGCTCGATGCCATCGACCAGAAATTGGACGCGATCAACACCGACCGCGCGAGCTACGGCGCGGTGATGAGCCGCTTCTCGTACGCGATCGCCAACCTCCAGATCGCCGGCGAGAACCAGACCGCGGCGCGCGGCCGCATCATGGACGCCGATTTCGCTGCAGAGACGGCGAACCTGTCGCGCGCGCAGATCCTCCAGCAGGCGGGCACTGCGATGGTTGCGCAGGCCAATGCGCTGCCGAACAGCGTGATGACACTGTTGAAATAGAAGGCTGAAGCGGCAGCCGTTCAAGTTGCCACGTCGAGCGCCGAAGACACAGTCTCAGTGAAGACTGACTGGAGTCGTGTCGCAAATGCACCCGATGAGCGCGGTTCTGCAATGAACCCGCGGCATCGGGCTTCTGGCTTCACGAAGCGCGCCTGTCACCGTCGGAAGAGCCGTTCATGACCACCATCAGTTCGCCAGGCATCGGCAGCGGCCTCGACGTCAACTCGATCATCACGCAGTTGGTGGCGATCGAACGCCAGCCGATCGACGTGCTGAAGGCCAAGAGCACGAAGATCCAGGCCCAGATCTCCGAGTACGGCAAGTTGAAGAGCGCGATCTCTGCCTTTCGAGACGCATCGCAGAAGCTGACCGGCAACGACACCTGGGGCATGACGGTCGGCAGCTCGAGCGACAGCACGGCCGTCGGCGTTACCGTCAAGAGCGGCGCCGCGGCGGGCGGCTACTCCCTGCAGGTGCAGACGCTCGCAAAGGCGCAGTCGCTGGCAAGCGGCGTGTTCGCGTCGGCGGCCACGGCGCCGGGCGCCGGCACGCTGCACATCGAGCTCGGTGCCTGGGGCGCCGGGCAGACGTCGTTCACGCCGAAGAGCGGCGCCGCTGCGGTGGACATCACGGTCGCGGCAACCGACACGCTCGCCCAGGTGCGCGACAAGATCAATGCTGCCAACGCCGGCGTGACGGCGATCGTCTTCACCGACGCCAGCGGCTCGCGCCTGCTGATGCGTTCGACCGCCACCGGCGTCGCCAACGCCTTTCGCACCAGCGTGATCGATGCCGACGGCGTCAACGGCGACGCCACGGGCCTGTCGTCGCTGGCCTACGACCCGTCGTCCGGCACCGCAGTGATGACGCGGACCGAGACCGCAGCGGACGCCGCCGCGACGCTCAACGGCCTGGCAATCACCTCGCCCAGCAACACGCTCGCCAACGTGGTCGACGGCGTGACGCTGACGCTCTCGAAGCTCACTACCAGTGCGGTCGACATCAACGTGTCGCAGGACAACGACTCTCTGAAGAAGGCCGTGCAGGCCTTTGCCGACGCCTACAACGCGCTCAACACGCTGATCGCCAGCGAGGTGAAGTACGACGCCGCCAGCAAGACCGGCGGCCCGCTGCAGGGCGACAGCACCGCGGTCGGCCTGCAACGCCAGATGCGCGCGTTGATGGGATCGAGTTCCGGCGCGTCGAACGTGTTCGCGCGCTTGTCGGACGTCGGCCTCGAACTGCAGCGCGACGGCAGCCTGAGCATCAGCGCCGGCAAGCTCGACACCGCGCTTGCGAGCCTGCCCGAGTTGAAGAAGCTTTTCGCCAACAGCGACACCCTGGTGCCCGGCAACAACGGCATCGCGCGACAGTTCCGCACGATGGGCGACTCGTTGCTCAGCGTCGACGGGGCGATCTCGACGCGCACCGATGGCCTGCGCAAGCGCATCGAGCTGAACCAGGATGCGCAGGACCGGCTCGACCTGCGCGTGGCGCAGACCGAGAAGCGCCTGCGAGCCCAGTACACGGCGCTCGACGCCACGCTGGGCCGATTGAGCGGGCTGAGCAGCTACGTCACGCAGCAGATGACGATGTTCACGAACAGCACGAAGGCCTGATCGCGCAGTCGACAGTGCCGCCCGGTTCGGCCGCCGCACGTCGCGCATGCGCGGCGCTGAATGCAGCCCCCTCGCTCGGGGGGTTTTCCGCCGTTCCGTCCAGAAGCAGGCCACGCCTGTCCGTCGGCAAGAGCCCGCTGGCTGGGGCGCACGGCGCCGTCTGGCAGCCCGCACGACGCCTCAAGTCGAACAGGGTGCCGCCGATATTCAGGGCACTCCCGCAGACGACAAAGCAGCGCCATCCATGTTCGCCACAGCCACTACCCGCAATGCGTCGAACGCCTACCGCCAGGTGGGTGTGGAGACCGGTGTCTCGACGGCCTCGGCTCATCAACTGGTCGTGATGCTCTTCGACGGCTTCTTCGATGCCGTGGCCCGGGCCCGCGGCGCGCTGCTCGCCGGCCGCATCGAGGACAAGGGGCGGGCGATCGGCCACGCGGTGCGCATCGTCGAGGAAGGCCTGCGCTCGGGGCTCGACCTTCAGGGCGGCGGCGAGCTCGCGGCCAACCTGAACGGGCTCTACCGTCACGTCGCGCTGCGCCTGACCGAAGCCAATCTGCACAACGACGCCACGGCGCTGGAGGAATGTGCCCGCCTGCTCGAGCCGGTGCGCTCGGCGTGGCTGGCGATCGATCCGGCAGGCCACTCCACCGCGCTGTGAGCGACGACCGTCACGCCGCGCCAACCCCTCACCCTGGAGCCCGCATGAATTCCGCGCTACTGAGCTATTACGAGGCCATCGAGCAGGCCAGCCACGACATGCTCGAGGCGGCCCGCGGGGGCAACTGGGACCACGTGGTCAAGCTCGAGGGCGCGTGCGCGCTGCTCATCTCGCAGCTCAAGCACGCCGCCGGTTCGCAGGAGCTGGCGCCCGAGGAGGCGCAGCTGAAATCGCGCATCATGCAGCGCATCCTGCTCAACGACGCCGAACTGCGCCAGCTCGCCGAGCCGTGGCTGGAAGACCTGGACGACCTGCTCGCTGGCCGTCCGAAGACGCTGCACTGAGCGCCCGACCCCGGAGCCCGCGGCATGGACACGCTCCCGATGGCCCTCGACGCGATGGGCGCCGCCCACGGCGGCCTCGAGGCCTACCGGCTGAGCGCGCCGTCCGAGGTGGCGGTCATGCTGCGCCGGCTGCAGGAGGCCAACGTGACGCTCAACCTGAACGCGCCGCACGGCGCGGTCTACGCGACCACGTTGTGGGCGACCGACGCCGCGCGCGGCGTGCTGAGCTTCGCCGCCGAGCCGAACGATCCGCAGGTGCAGGCGCTGCTCGCCAGCGACGAGGCCACCGTGGTGGGCTACGTCGAGAACATCAAGGTCCAGTTCGACGTGCACAGCCTGGTGCTGGTGCACGGCGCGCGGGCCAGTGCGCTGAACGCGTCCTACCCGGGCGAGCTGTACCGCTTCCAGCGGCGCAACAGCTTTCGCGTGCGGCCCCTCCTGCGCGACACGCCCGTGGCGCGCCTGCGCCACCCGATGTTCCCGGAGATGGAGATCGCGCTGCGCGTGCTCGACGTGAGCATCGGCGGCTGCGCGCTGCTGCTGCCCGACGACGTTCCGGCGTTCTCGCCCGGCGTGCTGATCAACCGGGTGCAGATCGAACTCAACCTCGACGCGCGCTTCGACACCGCGCTGCGCCTGCAGCACGTGACGGCCATCCAGCCCGACGCGCGTGGCGTGCGCCTGGGCTGCGAAATGGTGCGCCTCGCACAGGAAGCCGAGCGCACGCTGCAGCGCTACATCGACCAGACGCAGAAGCGCCGAAGGGTCATGACGCTGGCCTGAGCCGCCTTGCCTGCGCAGTTGAACGGGCTCGTCGGTCCTTCATGAGCCGTCAGACCTGCATGTTCATGATGTCGCTGTAGGCCTGCACCAGGCGGTTGCGCACCTGCAGCGTCGCCTGGAAGCCGAGCTGGGCCTTCTGCATCGCGACCATCGTCTCTTCGAGACTGACCGTCGGGTTGCCCATCTGCACTTCCCGCTGCATGCGCACGACATCGTTCTGAGACTGGCTCACCGAACCCAGCGCCTGCGTCAGCGCCTGCTGGAAGCCACCTCCCGCCTGCACCGCCTTGCTCCCGGCCAGCGGCTGGCCATTGCTGGCCAGCCCGGCACGGGCCACGGCCTGGGCGAAGTCGAAGGGCTTCAGGGTGACGTTCATGATCAGGTCTCCGTCTCGGTTGCGCCGTGGCGCGGGCACCGCGAAGCGGGCAGGCACGGGATCGACGCACCGGCATCGTAGCGGCGCCGCCGCAGCGACGACGGCGTGAACTGGCGCCCCTTTGGCGGGCTGTTCCACGCACCGGCGGGTGGGGGCGCTCCGAATAATCGACCTCATTCGGAACCCTTTCGGGCTGCCCCGGCGCCCCGGACACAACGGACCTCAGCCTGATGCCCATGGACACTGCCGTCGTACGCCAGATCAACCCGAGTGCCCTGCCCGCCCCCACCGATTTCGGCACGCGGTTGCTCGCCATGCCGCTCAAGTCCAAGGCTTCGCTGGGCGTCGGCCTGGCCGCAGTGGCGGGGGTGGTGCTGGCGCTCTCGATGTGGAGCAGCCAGGGCGACTACAAGGTGCTCTACGCGAACCTGTCGGACAAGGACGGCGGCGCGATCATCGCCCAGCTGTCGCAGATGAACGTGCCGTACCGCCACGCCGACGGTGGCGCGGCGATCCTGGTGCCGTCGTCGCAGGTGCACGACGTGCGCCTCAAGCTCGCCTCGGCCGGCCTGCCTAAGGGCTCGGTGGTCGGCTTCGAGCTGACCGACACGGCACGCTTCGGGCTGACGCAGTTCGGCGAGCGGCTGAACTTCCAGCGCGGACTCGAAGGCGAGCTGACGCGCTCGATCACCGCGCTCGCCGCGGTGCAGGCTGCACGCGTGCACCTGGCGCTGCCGAACCAGAACGGATTCTTTCGCGAGCAGCAAAAGGCCTCGGCGTCGGTGCTGCTGACGCTGCACCCCGGGCGCACGCTCGACCGCACGCAGGTGGCGGGCATCGTGCACCTGGTGGCGTCGAGCGTGGCCGAGCTGAACCCGAAGGCGGTCAGCGTGATCGACCAGACCGGCACGCTGCTGTCGGGCCCGTCGGATGCCGTCGCCACGAGCGGGCTGGACGCCCAGCAGCTGCAGTACGTGAGCCAGGTCGAGCAGGGCTATGCCAGGCGCATCGTCGAACTGCTCGAACCGGTGGTCGGGCGCGACAACCTGCGCGCCAGCGTGGCGGCCGAGATCGACTTCTCGCAGACCGAGTCGACCTCGGAGCTTTTCAAGCCCAACCAGGGCGACGCCGCCGAGAAGACCGTGCGCAGCCAGCAGAGCACCGAGGTCGCCGGCGGTGGCGCGGTCCTCGCCGCCGGCGTGCCGGGCGCCGCGTCGAACCAGCCGCCACAAGTGTCCACGGCACCGATCGCCGGCGCCACGGCGCCGCTGCAGACGGCACAGCTCGGAGGGTCGGGCGGTTCGGGCCGGCGCGAGAGCGTGACGAACTACGAGGTCGACAAGACGGTGCGCGTGACGCGCAACGCGACCGGCAGCGTCAAACGGCTGAACGCCGCGGTGGTGGTGAACAACCGCAGCACGACCGACGCCAAGGGCAAGACGACGACGCAGCCGCTCGGCGCCGACGAACTCGAGAAGCTCACCGCGCTGGTGCGCGAGAGCGTCGGCTTCAGCCAGGAGCGGGGCGACTCGGTGAAGGTGGTGAATGCCCCGTTCCGCCGTGATGCGCCTGCCGTCTCCGAGCTGCCGCTGTGGAAGCAGCCCGAACTGATCGACCTGGTGCGCGTGCTGGCCGTGCCGGGCGCGCTCGGCGCGGTGGCTCTGCTGGTGGTGTTCGGCCTGGTGCGCCCGGCGCTGAAGGCGGCGCGCGACGCCAAGCCCCGCGGCAGGAAGCTCGACGCGATGGTGCAGGACGAGGAAAGCCTGCCGCCGGTGGCCGGCGGCGCGCTGCCCGTGCTCGAGGCACCGCGCTCCGCCGCCCAGCTCGACCAGGTCCGCACTCTGGCCAGGCAGAACCCGGCCGCGGTGGCCGGCATCGTGCGCGATTGGGTGAGCGGAGAACAAGCGGCATGACGACGAGGCAAGGTGCAGCCATCATGGACGAGACCGGAGCGGAAGACGCCGCGATCCTGCTGATGACGCTCGGCGAGGAGAACGCGGCCGAGATCTTCAGGCATCTTGCACCGAAGGACGTGCAACGCCTCGGCGAAACCATCGCCCGCATGAAGGCGGTGCCGCGCGAACGCGTCGACCGCGTGCTCGAACGCTTCGGCGCGATCGCCGGCGGGCAGAGCATGCTCGTGCCCGACAACGACGAGTACGTGAAGGCGGTGCTGCGCAAGGCGCTCGGCGAGGAGAAGGCCAACCTGCTGCTCGCTCGCATCCTGCAAGGCGGCGACGTGAGCGGCATCCAGAGCCTCAAGTGGATGGAACCCAACGCCGTGGCCGAACTGCTGCGCCACGAGCACCCGCAGATCGCCGCCGCGATCCTCGTGCACCTGGACGCCGATCAGGCCTCGGCGGTGCTGAGGGCCTTTCCCGAGCGCCAGCGCAACGAGGTGCTGATGCGCATCGCCACGCTCGACGGCATCGAGCCTTCGGCGCTGAAGGACCTGAACGACGTGATGTCCGCCGTGCTGGCCGGCGGCGAGCGGCAGCGCAAGGCGTCGCTCGGCGGCGTGAAGACGGCGGCCGAGCTCATCAACCTGCTGGGCGCGAGCGCGGAAACCGCGGCGCTCGACTACGTGCGCGATGCCGACAACGACCTGGCGCAGAAGATCATGGACAGCATGTTCAGCTTCGACGACCTGAACAAGATCGACGACAAGGGCATCCAGGCGCTGCTCAAGGAAGTGCAGTCCGAGTCGCTCGTCATCGCGCTGAAGGGCGCGACGCCGGAGCTGCGCGAGAAGATCTTCCGCAACATGTCGACCCGCGCCGCCGAGACCCTGCGCGAAGACCTGGAGTCTCGCGGCCCGGTTCGCGTGTCGGAGGTCGAGACGGAGCAGAAGGAGCTGCTGAAGGTGGTGCGCCGGCTCGCCGACGAAGGCCAGATCGTCCTCGGAGGCGGCGGTGACGACACATTCGTCTAGGCCGCCGAAGCGCGACGCGCCGCCGGCCGGCGGCAGGGCGTCTGCCTATGCGCGCTTCATTCCGCGCGAGGAGCTCGGAGCCGTTCGCCGCCTGGAACCCCGGCGCGCTGTCCGGCGGCGCCGTGCCGGATGCGCCGCTGCGCCGCGCCACCGACCAGCCGGCAACCGGGAAGGACACCGCCGGCGTCGCCGATGCGCTCGCCGCGCAACTGCGCGCGGCGCGCCAATCGGGCTACCAGGACGGCTACCGCGACGGCCTGGTCGCGCTCGAGGCCTTCAAGCAGACCTACGCAAGCCAGGTGACGGCGCAGCTCGGCACGCTGACCGAGGCCTATCGGTGCGAGCTCGACGCGCTGCAGCAGCAGATGGCGCTGGCCGTCGCCGCGGCGGCCGCGCAGGTGGCGCGCCAGGTGGTGCGCGCCGAGCTGGCGTCGCGCCCCGAACTGGTCACCACGGTGGCCCAGGAAGCCATCGCCACGCTGCTGATGAGCGCCCGCCACATCACGCTGCGCGTGCACCCGGACGATCACCCGCTCGTCGCGCTCGGCACCGGCGATGCGCTGGCCGCGCGCGGCGCGCGGCTGGTGGCCGATGCGACGCTCGCGCGCGGCGGCTGCCTCGTGGAGTCCGACATCGGCGCGATCGACGCGACGCTGCAGACTCGCTGGGAGCGGGCCGCGGCGGCGCTGGGATGCGAGTCGACGTGGAACGCCGAAGCCCCTCCCTGCAGCGCCTCGAAAGAGGATCCGAGGGACCGCTGCGTGAACAGCGTCGCTTCCACGCGCAGCCAGGACTGGCAGCGCTTCCTCGCCGACCTGCAGGCCTTCGCCGCCGAGCCGGTCCCGCTCGAGGCCCAGGGCACGCTGGTGCGCGTGGCCGGCCTGGTGCTCGAAGCGGCCGGCATCCGCGTTCCGGTCGGCTCGGTCTGCGAGGTTCGCATGCCGGGGCAGGCTCCCGTCCTCGCCGAGGTGGTGGGCTTCTCGGGAGACCGCGCCTACCTGATGCCCACCGGCGAGGTTCACGGCCTGATCAGCGGCGCGCGCGTGGTGCCGCGCCCGTCACCGATCCTTGCGCTGACACTCGACGCGGCAAGACATCCGTGGCGCAGGCGCGAGGATCGCACGCTGCACCTGCCAGTCGGCGACGGCCTGCTCGGCCGCGTGATCGACTCGCACGGCGAGCCGATGGATCGCAAAGGCCCGCTCACGCGGGTGCACAACGAACCGCTGGTGCGCCGCCCGATCAATGCCATGAGCCGCGACCCGATCCGCCAGCCGCTCGATACCGGCGTGCGCGCGATCAACGCGATGCTCACCGTCGGCCGCGGCCAGCGCATCGGCCTGTTCGCCGGCACCGGCGTCGGCAAGTCGGTGCTGATGGGCATGATGGCCCGCTACACCGAGGCCGACGTGATCGTGGTCGGGCTGATCGGTGAACGCGGCCGCGAGGTGAAGGAGTTCATCGAGGACATCCTCGGCGGCGACGGGCTGGCGCGCTCGGTCGTCGTCGCCGCGCCGGCCGACGAGCCGCCGCTGGTCCGCATGCAGGGCGCCAACTACGCCACGGCGATCGCCGAGCATTTCCGCGACCGCGGCCTTCACGTGCTGCTGCTGATGGACTCGTTGACCCGCTACGCGATGGCGCAGCGCGAAATCGCGCTGGCCATCGGCGAGCCGCCGGCCACCAAGGGCTATCCGCCGTCGTGCTTCGCCAAGCTGCCCCAGCTCGTCGAGCGAAGCGGCAACGGCATCAGCGGCGTCGGCTCTATCACCGCCTTCTACACGGTGCTCAGCGAAGGCGACGACCCGCAGGACCCGATCGCCGACGCGGCACGCGGCATCCTGGACGGCCACATCGTGCTGTCGCGCGAGCTCGCCGAGGGCGGGCACTATCCGGCGATCGACATCGAGCGATCGGTCTCGCGCGTGATGAACAACGTGGTCGCCACCGACCACGTCGATACGGCACGGCGCTTCCGCCAGCTGCACTCGAAGCACGTGAAGGCGCGCGACCTGATCCAGCTCGGCGCCTATGCACCCGGACACGACGCCGACCTCGACACCGCGGTACGCCTGCACACCGCCATGAATGATCTGCTGCAGCAGGACATGCACGTCCCGGCCACGCTCGCCGACAGCGTGCAGCACCTGCGCTGCGTACTCACCGAATCGACCTGACTCAGGATGCCCGCATGACCCCGATCGAACCCCTGCTGACCCTGCTCGCCCACGCCGAGCGCGAGCGCAATGCCGCCATGGCGGTGGCCAAGCGCATCGAGCTCGAGCACCGCAACGCGCAGCGCCAGGCCGAGCAGCTGCAGACCTATCGACGCGACTACGAGGCGCGCTGGAGCAGCCAGTTCAGCCGCAGCGGCGGCATCGACATCGTGCAGTGCTACCAGGGCTTCGTCACCCGGCTGGGCCAGGCGATCGAAGTGCAGCAGCGCGTGACGCTGCTCGCCGCGCAGCGCCTCGAGAACGCCCAGGCGGCATGGCAGGCACAGGAGATGCGCGTCGCCTCGGTCCGCAAGCTGATCGAGCGCCGCGGCAAGGAGACGCTCGGCGTCGAGGCCCGGCGCGAGCAGAAGCAACTCGACGAGCACGCCGCGCGCCTGCTCTGGGGCCGCGCGGCCGGCGCCGGCGCGCTCTCGCCCCTCTGAACCTGACCCTTCGCCAGACGCGAGATCACGCCATGAACTCAGCCCTGCAGTTGCCCCCCGCCGAACGGCTCGACAGCGGCGCGTCCGTTGCCGGCCGCTCGACCGCGAGCGCGTCGCAAACCGGACCGAGCTTCGCCGACCTGCTTCAGCGCGGCCAGGCGGCCCACAGCGCGCCGGCCCGAGCCGCAGACCCACCACCGTCGCAGGGCGACTCGCCGCCGCGTGAAGAAGCCGAGTGCGAGCGCAGCGACGCAGCGCCCGTCGAGCCACCACCGGAGACGCCCGGCACGGTTGCCAAGGGTCCGGCCAAGCCTGCGCTGCGTGCCCGCGAGAAGGCGCCTGCCTCGACGCCCGCGGCGCGGGCTTCGTCACCGCCAGCATCGGCCGCGGCCAACGCGAGCGAGGCGCTCACCGAACGGCAGGCCGCTGACGACAGCGGCGGCGGATGGCCGCCCGGCACGGTGCCGATCGTCGACCTGCACGAATGGATGGCCTCACTGACACCGCCCGAGCACCTGCCCGCGCAGCCTGGCCGTGCGGCAGCGCAGGATCCGGCGGCCGCCGTGGGCGGTGCAGCCGCACCCCGCCCCGCAAGCGCGGCCAACGGGCCCGGGCTTGCGGCCACCGCGAGCACACTCGTTTCGGCGAGTGGCGCAGCCGTGCCCATGGCGGCCGACGATGCAGCGCTGCTCAGGCCGGCAGAGGGCGCGGCCGTGCCCGAACCGGCCGACGGCTCCACGACGCTCAGGCCGACAGACGGCGCAGCCCTGCCCAGATCGGCCGACCGCGCAGTGGCACTCAGACCGACGGACTTCCCAGGCACGCCCGTACCGGCCGGCGGCGCAGCGGTACTCCCGCCAACGGACCGCGATACCTTGTTCGGCCCGGCAAGGCCGGCGCCCGGCGCGATGAACGGGCTGCGTGCACAGCACGGCGCAGCCGAGCGCGACGATCCGCGCCGCAGCGACGTCTTCGCCGCGATGCAGGGGGCGCGGCCGGCCGCGCCGACTCCGGATCCCGCGACGCTCGCGTCTGGCGAGCGCCGCCAGGCTGCACCCGACTTGCCGGCCATGCGCGATTTCGTGCAAGGCATGCTCGGCGGCGCTGCCGGCGCCGTGCCGCGCGGATTCGACGCCGGCACTCTGGCACCGATCGCACTGCCCACGCCGCTCCATTCACCCGAGTTCGCCCAGTTGCTCGGCGCCCAGGTCAGCGTGCTGCGCGCGCGACGGCGTGCAACAGGCCGAGTTGCAGCTGAACCCGGCCGAGATGGGGCCGATCAGCGTGCAGCATCAGGATCGACGACACGAACGCACGCGTCGACTTCCATGCCGGCGCAGCCGCGACTCGCGAGGTGATCGAACGCGGCCTGCCCGAGCTGGCCTCGGCCCTGCGCGAGCAGGGCCTCACGCTCGCGGGCGGCGGCGTCTTCCAGCAGCCGCCCGACCCGCGCGAGCCCCCCGCAGCGCGAGACGGACAGCGCTGCAGGCTCGTCGCGGCGCATCGCTGTGCCGATGACCGAGGGCTCCGCGCGCACGATCGCGATCCCGCCTCCCGCAAGGCAGGCTGGACGTCTACGCATCGAGGGGCCGGGCTGCGGCTGACGATCGCCTACGAAGGAGGCGAGAGACGGCCGTGCTTTCGCCCCCTTATCGCCGCTTCGCTGCAAGGCCCGTGTTTCCATAATTTCCTTCATGCCACAGGGCACGCGCGCCGCCAACCGGCTGCGCGGCGTCCCGCCACCGGCCGAAGGAGTCGTCACTCATGTCTGCTGCCGCGCCCGCCGCTGCCATCGACCGACACGCCGGTGCCCACCAAGGGCAAGAGGAAGTTGATCATGATCGTCGCGATCGCGCTGCTGGTCGTCCTGGCGGGCGGTGGCGCTGCGGTGTTCGTGCTGAAGAAGCGCGCCGCAGCGGCCGCCGAAGAAGGCGCTGGCGACAGCACGGCCGTGCGTCCAGCACGACTCCGCCGGGCAGGACGGCCACCGCGTCCCGCCGACCTTCGTCGCGCTCGACCCGTTCGTCGTCAACCTGGCCGACAAGGATGCCGAGCGCTATGCGCAGGTCGGGCTGACCCTGGAGGTCGACGATCCGAAGTTCGCCGCCGAGATGAAGCTCTACATGCCGGCGATCCGCAACGCGATCCTGATGATCCTGGCCCACAAGAGCGCCGCCGAGCTGCTGGAACGCTCGGGCAAGGAGGCGCTGGCGGCCGAGATCATCCGCGAGTCGGTGCGCCCGATGGGCATCGAGATCGACCCCGACCCGGCAGCCGGCCGCAGCGCCGCCGCGCCGGTCGACGGCGATGGCAAGGCCAAGCCGGCCAAGCCACGCAAGCCGGCGGTGCACAACCCGGTGCGGCGTGTTCATTTCGCCAGCTTCATCGTCCAGTAGAACCAGGCCGCCAGACGCATGAACGAGTACATTCTTTCGCAGGACGAAGTCGACGCGCTGCTGCAGGGCATCACCGGCGAGAGCCAGAAGCCGGCGCCGCAGACCAGGCAACGCACCGGGCGTGCGCAACTACAACCTGGCGAGCCAGGAGAGGATCGTTCGCGGCCGCATGCCGACGATGGAGATCATCAACGAGCGGTTCGCACGCAACATCCGCCTCGGCCTGTTCAACTTCCTGCGCAAGAGCCCCGAGGTCTCGATCGGCAGCATCAAGGTGCAGAAGTACAGCGCCTTCCTGCGCGAGATCGTCGTGCCGACGAACTTCAACATCGTCTCCGTGCGGCCGCTGCGCGGCAACGGCCTGATCGTCTGCGACCCGACGCTGGTGTTCGCGGTGATCGACGCGCTGTTCGGCGGCGCCGGCAAGTACCACACGCGCATCGAGGGGCGCGACTTCTCGGCGACCGAGCTGCGCATCATCCAGCGCCTGGTCGAGGTCGTGACGACCGAGTACCGCAAGGCCTGGCAGGGGGTGTACCCGCTGGAGCTCGAGTACCAGCGCTCGGAGATGCAGCCGCAGTTCGCCAACATCGCGACGCCGGGCGAGGTGGTCGTCTCGACCTCGTTCACGCTCGAGATCGGCGACACCGACCGGCACGATCCACTTCTGCATCCCGTATGCGACGCTGGAGCCGATCCGCGACGTGCTGTATTCCACCCTGCAGGGCGACTCGAACGAACCCGACCGCCGCTGGGTCACGCTGATGAAGGCGCAGATCCAGGCGGCCGAGCGTCGACCTCGTCGCCGAGCTCGGGCATGCGCCGGCCACGGTCGAGCAGTTGCTCTCGTTCAAGGCCGGCGACTTCATCGAGCTCGACCTGCAACCCGGCATCCAGGCCAAGGTGGCCGGCGTGCCGGTGCTCGAATGCCACTACGGCACCTCCAACGGCAAGTACGCGCTGAAGATCGATCAACTGTTGACCAGCTCTGGCCCGGGCTGGCTGGGAGCATCCAATGTCTGAGAACAATGCCGCGGGTCATGCGCCACCGAAGACGCGATGGCCGCCGAATGGGCTGCCGCGCTGACCGAGGCGAAGCCGGAGTCGGCGTCGGAGCTGCAGGACGGCGGCGACCAGGTGGCGCCGGCGGCGTTCACGAACTTCCCCGGCCGCCGCCGGGCCGGCGGCGGCGAACGACATCAACATGATCCTGGACATCCCGGTCCAGCTGACGGTGGAGCTCGGCCGCACACGCATCCCGATCAAGCACATCCTGCAGCTCGCGCAGGGTTCGGTGGTCGAGCTCGACGCGCTGGCCGGCGAGCCGATGGACGTGCTCGTCAACGGCTACCTGATCGCGCAGGGCGAGGTGGTGGTGGTGAACGAGAAGTTCGGCATCCGCCTGACCGACATCGTGACGCCGTCGGAGCGCATGCGCCGCCTGAGCCGCGCCTGAGGCCCGGGCCGGCACATGCCTTCCAGCCTGGCCCCGCTGCTGTGGTTCGCGGCCATCATCGCGCTGATCCCGATCGCGCTGTGGCTGCTCAAGCGCACGCCGGTCGGCGGGATGGCAGCGCACGGCGTGCTGCGCAGCGTGGCCGTGCTGCCGCTGTCGCCGAGCCAGCGCATCGTGACGGTCGAGGTGGGGCACGGTGACGAGCGCCGCTGGCTGGTGCTCGGCGTCACGCCGCAAAGCATCACCACGCTGCACGACATGCCTCCGCAGGGCGACGCGCTGCCGGCCGACGCGCCGCAGGCGCCGCATGCTCTTCGCGCAGCTGCTGCGGCGCTTGCGCCGCGGGAGGCGCACCCGGTGAGCAGTGACGCGCTGCGAACCGGCACGCTGCGCATGGGCGGCGCTCGCCGGCCGCTGATCGGCCGCGCCCGGCGCGCCCTGGCGCAGGCCGCGGGCGGCGCCAGCCTGCCGCTGCTGATCGGCCAGGGCGCGGGCGGCACGAGCTACTCGGTGCCGATCCAGACGCTGCTGTTCTTCACCGCGCTGTCGTTCCTGCCCGCGGTGCTGCTGCTGATGACGGGCTTCACGCGCATCGTCATCGTGCTCAGCCTGCTGCGCCAGGCGCTGGGCACGCAGGCCGCGCCGCCGAACCAGGTGATCGTCGGCCTGAGCCTGTTCCTGACCTTCTTCGTGATGGGCCCGACGCTCGACAAGGTCTACGCCGAGGCCTACCAGCCCTACAGCGAGAACCGGATCGCCTTCGACGAGGCGCTGAAGCGCGGCGAGCCGCCGCTGCGCGAGTTCATGCTCAAGCAGACGCGCCAGACCGACGTGATGCTGTTCGCCAAGCTGGCCAAGCTCGACCCGGCCGGTGAAGTCGGCCGACGTGCCGTTCAAGGTGCTGGTGCCGGCCTTCGTGACGAGCGAGCTGAAGAGCGCGTTCCAGATCGGCTTCCTGATCTTCATTCCCTTTCTCGTCATCGACATGATCGTCGCCAGCGTGCTGATGAGCCTGGGGATGATGATGCTCAGCCCGGTGCTCGTCGCCCTGCCCTTCAAGCTGATGCTGTTCGTGCTGGCCGACGGCTGGAACCTGCTGCTCGGGTTCGCTGGCCGCGAGCTTCGCCACCTGGCGCGCCAAAGGACTCGCCATGGACTCGCAAGCAAGTCTTCACCTTCGGCCAGCAAGGCCTCTACCTGCTGCTGATGGTGGCGGCGCCGGTGCTGCTGACGGTGCTGGTGGTGGGCCTGGTGGTCAGCATCTTCCAGGCCGCGACGCAGATCCACGAGGCGACGCTGTCGTTCGTGCCGAAGATGATCGCCGCGGTCGCGGTGCTGATGCATCGCCGGGCCGTGGATGCTCGGCACGCTGGTCGAGTACCTGCAGCGGATGCTGCTGGCGATCCCGTCCGCCGTCAGCTGAGCGCACGCCGGCAACGCTGCCCGCCGCGCTGCGCAACGCGCCTCCCGTGCTGACCTTCACCGAAGCCCAGGTCATGGCCTGGGTCAGCCCGCTGCTGTGGCCCTTCCTGCGCGTGCTGGCGCTGTTCGGCGCGATGCCGCGTGTTGCGCCCAGCGCGGCGTGCCGATGCGCCTGCGCGTCGCGCTCGCCTTCCTGATCGCGCTGTGCGCGCAGGCCTCGCTGCCCGAGATGCCGCGTCGTCGCGCTCGACTCGGCGCAGGCCTTGCTCTCGTCGTCCAGCAGGTGCTGATCGGGCTCTCGCTCGGCTTCGCGGTGCGCGTCGTGTTCGCGGCGATCGAGCTCGCCGGCGAGCTCATCGGGCTGCAGATGGGGCTGAACTTCGCCGGCTTCTTCGACCCGGCGACGGCGGGCAGACCACGGCCGTGAGCCGCTTCTACGGCGTCAGCGTGTCGTGGCTGTTCATCGTCATCAACGGCCACCTGCTGTTGATCGCCGCGGTCGTGCAGAGCTTCCAGGCCTTCCCGGTCGGCCCCGAGCCGTTCGCCTTCCTGCGCAGCGTGCAGCCGCAACTGTGGGGCGCCGAGATCTTCCGACTCGGCCTGTGGATCGCGTTGCCGATGATCGCGATGCTGCTGTTCACGAACCTCGTGCTGGGCATCGTCTCGCGCGTGGCGCAGCAGATGAACGTCTTCGCGATCGGCTTCCCGATCACGCTCTCGGTCGGCCTGCTGGGCGTGCTGCTGACGCTGCCGATGATGAGCGCGCCGTTCACGATGGCGCTGGAGCAGATGCTGACGCATTTCCAGTAGCAGGCCGAAGTAACCCTGAAATGAATTGCCGGCACGTGTGAGCCTTGCGAGGGAGCGGCTTCGCAGGCCTGCTGTAGGTCGAAGTCAAACAGCCAATGACTGCATTGCAGTGTGCGGAGTCCTTCGAGTTCAGCCCTCGAATTCACACTGACGGCCAGATTCCGGTCGCTCAACCGTCGAGAGAGTCGCGCCATCAGTGACCGGTCTCTAGGTACAGCGGACCTCCGCTCAGCGTCTGGGAGCAAGGACGAAATCCGGATAGCGGCCGCTCAGGAACCTGAAACGCCGGCCGGGACCAAGAGCTCGTCCTACGTCGGCTCGCCAATCCGTCGAAGGAGCGTTGCCGACCCTTCGGCGACGCTCGAGTGAACAGCCACGACGGTTCACTTCGCAGCGGGGAAGCGGTAGTTCACCGATTGCGGTTCAAATGACGGGACCGAGCCAGACCGGACATTCAGGCCGACCCATTTGCCTCCCGCTCGCTATGCATGGGTAAGATGGCCCCATCAAACGGATTGCTGGGCTGACCTGGGTGAGTGGTACTGATCTAAGACGACGACTTGTCGCCATTCTGGTCGCGGACGTGGCTGGCTATTCACGCCTGATGTCGCTGGATGAACCCGGCACCGTGGCGGCGTTGGATGCAGCGCGCAAGGTGTTTCGCCTGCAGATCGAAGCGAACCAGGGCCGCGTCATCGACATGGCCGGGGACTCGGTGCTGGCGGTGTTCGAGACGGCGACCGGCGCGGTTGTCGCTGCCCTGGCCGTCCAAAACGAAGTCAACACCGTGGCAGATGCGAACCCTGAAGCGCGTCGCATGCGGTTTCGGATCGGCATACATCTGGGGGATGTGATCGCGAAGGCCGACGGCACGGTGTACGGCGACGGCGTCAACATCGCCGCGCGCCTGGAGGGCCTGGCCGAGCCGGGCGGCATCACGGTGTCGGAGTCGATCCGTACGGCGGTCAAGGGCAAGGTGGCCGCGGGTTTTGAAGACCAGGGTGAGCAGCAGGTCAAGAACATCGCCGAACCGGTGCGCGCCTGGCTGGTGCGCCTTGGGGGCAACGAGACTGGGCGCGTTCCTGTGGCATCGGCCGCAACTGCGCCACCTGAGACCGCGGTCAACGCAGTCGCAGCGGTGATCGGCGCAATCGACCTGTCTCTGCCGGACAAACCCTCCATCGCGGTGCTGCCATTCGACAACATGTCGGGCGACCCGGAGCAGGCCTATTTCGCCGACGGCATCGCTGAGGACATCATCACGGCCCTGTCGAGGTTCCGCCAGTTCCATGTGACCGCACGCAATTCCTCGTTCACCTACAAGGGCCAGGCGATCGACATCAAGAAGGTGGGGCAGGAGCTTGGCGTGCGCTACGTGCTCGAAGGCAGCGTGCGCAAGGCGGGCGAGCGGGTGCGCATCACTGCGCAATTGATCGATGCCCAATCCGGCAACCATGTCTGGGCAGACCGCTACGACGGCCGGCTGGAGAACATCTTCGACCTGCAGGACGAAATCACCAATGCCATCGCCGCGGCGGTGACGCCGGCCTTCGCGCGGGCGGAACTGCAGCGCATGAACCGCAAGCGCCCCGAAAATCTGGATGCCTGGGAGCTTGCGTTGCGCGCCCGCCAGGCTTATGCACCGGGCGGACCCAACGATCTGGCCGAGGCGCGGGATCTGGCCCAGCGCGCGCTGCTGCTTGACAGCCGAAACACGGCGGCGCTTTCGCTTCTGTCAATGTCGCATGCGACTGAAGCTTTGCTGGGCTATTCAACATCGCCCTCGGCGTCGGTCGCCGAAGCCGTCAAGGCGGCGCGCCTGGCCGTTCGCGAGGACAGCGCCGATGCTGAATGCCTGGCCAGTCTCGGCTTCGCCTTGCTCGGCGCGCGGCAGTTCGACGAAGCGCTCGATCTCTTGCGTCAAGCGGTTACCCTGAACCCGAACTCTGCATGGGCGTTTGGGGTCTACGGCGCCTGCTTGTCGTGGTGCGGTGAGTATGCAAAGTGCATTGAAGTTTTCGACAAGGCGATGCGACTGAGTCCGCGCGAACCAACCATGGGCATGTGGTTTTCACTGTTGGCGCTCGCAGCGTTCATCACAGGGCATCACCAGGACGCGGTCGCCCACGCTCGGCGCACGGTTCAATTCAGCCCGGGCTTCCTCGGCGGCCGCAGATTGCTGGCTGCCAGCTTGGCGGCGCTGGGCCAGCTGGATGAGGCAAGACGCGAGATAGCGGAAGTCCTGCGCATCTATCCAGGGTCCACTGTCACTGCCATGCGCGCGGGGATGCCGCTTCGCGATGATGCGGCGCGCGAGCGCTATTGCGACGCCTTGGCCCGGGCAGGGCTTCCGAACTGAAGGCGGCACTTGGCGCGATGGCCCGCCACTGATGTGGAGGAAGGCGGGAATCGCGCCGCGCAGGTCCAGCAGCGTGTGCAGCTTGATGGCAACCTTGGTCGAGAGAAACGGCGCCCGGTGACTGGCGCGTTTTGAAGAGCAACGCGCAGTTGCGGCTGACCCGCCGCATACACTGAAGCAGCGATAGGCATAAGTCAGGCGCCCTTTCGACCGAGCAGCACCTGCGATATGGCGGGGGGGAATGCGCCACGATTCTTGACGCCTCTTGTCTTGCCCCGAAGCGGGCTGTCGCCAACGAATGGTGATGTCCGACCGCCGAAAGCCAAGGGTCGCTTTCGGGCTACGCCCTCCGCGCTTTGCCGCGCAGCGAGAGACTTACACCACTTCCTGGGACATCAGCAGGATGCTCCACTGAGAGGTTCGGGAGGCGTGGTCGACCCAAGGTCATTCGGACATAGACTGACCGCTGATCTGGGTTGACTGAACTATTCGCCTGCGGATCCTGGTGCCTGCGCCTAATCGCTGTAACGGAGGAGTAGTAAATGAAGAGGCGTGACACGGTACTTGCGCTGCTTACGCTCAGCGTGACTCCCCTTGGCGCCGAAGCTCAGCAGGCGGGAAGTTGCCGCGCATTGGAGTGCTGTGGCCGAGTGAGTCTTCGCCACCGAGTCCACGCCTGGAAGCGTTTCGCCAAGGGCTGAGCGAACTCGGCTACATCGAAGGGCGAAACATCGTGATCGTGTATCGCTACGCGGAAGGGAAATATGATCGCCTGCCGACCTTCGCGGCAGACCTGGTGCGGGAGAAGGTGGACGTCATCTGGGTGCCGGCGCGCCCGCCATCAGCGCGGCGCAGAAGGCGACCACCACGATCCCATCGTCATAGGCACCGCCGGCGACCCGGTCGGCGCTGGATTCGCCAAGAGCCTTGCGCGGCCCGGCGGCAACATTACCGGGCTCTCGGACCTCACCAGCGACCTCGGCTCCAAGCTCCTCGGCCTTGCTGGTCAGTGCTGTTCCCGAGGCTCTCATGTGGGCGTTCTGACCAATCCCGGCAACTCCTCCCATGAAACGATCTTATCGAGCATCCGGGCCGCCGCACGGAGCACCGGTGTAGACATCCTGCATGCGACTGCCCGGTCCCCGGAGCAGATCGAGACTGCGTTCGCCGCGATGAACCAGCAGAAGGTGGGCGCGATGATCGCAACGGCGGACCCATTATTCAACGTTCACATGCCCCGGATCGCAGAATGGCAAGCAAGCACCGATTGCCATCCATATCCGGATTCCTGCCGTTCGTGGAAGACGGCGGAATGATGAGCTACGGCGCGGACTTCTCAGACAATTTCCGGCGTGCCGCGACTTATGTGGACAAGATCCTGAGAGGCGCCAAGCCGGGCGATCTGCCGATCGAGCAATCGGCGCGGGTGGGCCTGATAATCAATCTCAGGACCGCCAGGGCGCTCGAGCCTGACCATCCCGCAATCATTGCTAGCGCGTGCGGACGAGGTGATCCAGTGACGGTACGGCGAGTGACTGCACCTGACCATCTTTGCCGGGTGCCCAGCGCTGCCTGCCCCGGAGCGGCCCTGGGCCACTCTTCTTCGCGGCCCCCATGGCGTTGAATGGCGGCTGTCTGTCGGTGAAATTGATGCGTCGGGCGGCGGGTGTTGACCCACAGCACGCGTTCGGATCAGGCGTCCCCAGCGTCAGCAATCTGGAGTGCAGCCGACGCTGAGCCTGGGCCGCTCTGGGGCAGGACAACTGCTGCCGGTCACGATCGGTTGCTTTCCGGCGGGGCAACACCATCGTCGTTATCGTCCAAGTCACTGTGACCGGGCGCATCGTTACCTACTTGTTTTCGTCTGGCTGCTCGATCTCGGGCATGCTTAACGGCGCCGCGGCCAAAGCCGTTGGACGCGCCCTGCGCTGGGCCGAACCGATCGTCGCGCGCTACTCGGTCTGGGCGTTGCGAGAAAGGGCGTCTGAAACTCCGGTCCCTGAATCGCCTCCGTCAACCACAATCGTCCCATGCTCTATCTACGCCTGCTGGGTGAAGTCGCACTGCTGTCCCAAGAGGGTGTGGTGCGGGAGGGCTGCCGGGGCGCGCGCCAGCGCTGCTTGCGCTGATCGCCCGTTCCGGCCCGGCCGGTCTGGCGCGTGACCGGGCCTGCTCCCTGCTGTGGCAGGACGCGCCGGAAGCGCGTGCGCGCCAGCGCCTGCGCCAGTTGCTGAGCGACCTGCGTGCCTAGATGTGCCCGTGCTCGCGCGAGGCAACCAGCTCGCCATCGACGCCGCCGCGCTGCGGGTCGACACGGCCGAGTTCGAAGCCATGGCACATCGAGACGATGTCGCGGCGCTGACCGGCGCGCTGGCGCTCTACCGTGGACCGCTGGCCGCGCTGTTGGCGGACGCGAGTGCCGAATTCGACGCCTGGCAGGTGGCCGAGCGGCAACGGCTCGAGCGCCTAGCGCTATCGGCCTGCGAGAGACTGGCTGCCTGCCACCATGCTGCCAATGACGATCCAAGGCTGGTGCCGGTGCTGGAACGCCGGCTGGAGATCGACCCTTGTGCTGAACCGGCCCATCGCTCGCTGATGCAGGCCTTGATGCGGCTCGGGCGGCGGGCCGATGCGCTGGCGCAGTACGAACGCTGTCGTGACGCACTGCGCTCGACCCACGGCGCTCGGCCTCAAGAAGAAACCGAGGCGTTGTACAGGCAACTACGTGCCGCCGGCACGGCTGGCACACAGCAGCGCACGGTCGGCGAGGCGAATGTGCTGTCAATGGCCGTGCTGCCTCTGTCCACTCTGAAGCGCGATGCAGTGCCGCTGGAATCACTGGCGCAGGAGCTGACCGAAGATCTCAGTGCGGCGCTGGCGCTGCGCCCCGGGCTGGCGGTCATCGATGCGCCGATGGTGCGAGCGGCGATGGCGCGCGCGCAGGGTGATCTGTTGCGTGCGAGCGAGATCCTGGCCGTGCGCTATGTCGTCTCCGGCGGGTTGCGCGTCGTTGCCGAGGGGCGCGTCCGGCTGACGCTGAACCTGGTGTCTGGCGCCGATGCGCTGTACCTCTGGGGAGTGCAAGCCGAGTTCGGACTGGACGAAGCCACGGCCGATCGGCTGGGTGCGTGGGCTGGCGACCTCGAACTGCAGGCCTGCATCGCGGCTGTCGGCACGCCCCAGGCTGCTGACGAACCGGCCTGGGAAAACGTCCGTCGCGCGAACCGCACGATGTTCGAGAAGGGTTGGTCCGAAGAATCGGTGTGCGCCACGATCGACTTCTACCGCCAGGCCGTGGCGTCGGACCCGGCACACGCGCTGGCGTTTGCGCAGAAGTCGATCCTGATTGCCTTGGCCAAGCACATGGGCCTGGTTGCCGGCGAAGAGGCGCATGCCGAGGCGCTGGCCGATGCCGAACACGCGCTGGGTCTGGCGCCGCGCAATTCCGAGGTGCTGGGCTACGCCGCCTGCGCGCTGGCCGACCTGGGCGACCCGCGGCGCGCAGAGCCTTACGTGCAGCGCGCCATCGCGGCCAATCCGAGCAACCCTCAGGCCTGGGCGGCTGCCGGTGCCACGCATCTGGCGCTGGGTCGCACGCAGCAAGGCATCACGATGCTCGAACGCGGCTTGCGTCTGAGCCCCGATGACTACCGCCGCCCGGTCTGGTATTCGCTGCTGGCCGGCGCCTACCAGCGGTTGGGTCAGCCCGAGAAGGCGGCCGAGATGGCCTTGACCGGCTGCCGTGCCGACGCGCGTTACTACCCGGCGCGGCTGGCGTTGGCGGCCATCGAGATCGAGCGCGGCAACGATGCGCGCGCCGGGGCCGCTTTGCGTGAGGCCTTGCGCATCCGTCCGCGGCTCACGCCCACCGAGGCGCGTCGCTGGGTGCGGCAGCGCCAGATGGGCCGCTTGCTGGCGCTGTGGCCCGGGCCGCCCTCGCGTTGACGCCGGGTTGACGACCGGCTGACACCGGCGTGCAAGACTGCTTCCTAACCCCCCACCGGGAGCATTGCGATGAGCAGCCAACAACGCATCCGCGACGCCTTCGAACGCCTGCAGCGAGTGTTCGGCAAACGCCCTGCGGCGGCCCAGGGTACCGCGGTGATGCGTGCCCGCGTCGTCGACGGGACACGATGCGAGGCCAGCGAAGGCGACTGGCAGTTCACGCTCGACATGCGCACAGAGGCTGGCGGCACAGGTACGGGGCCCAGCCCGGGCGTGCATGGGCGCGCCGCGCTCGCCAGTTGCCTGGCCATCGGCTACAGCGTCGAACTGGCGCGTGCGGGGTTCGCGCCACGCAGCGTCGAAGTCGAGGTGCAGACCGATTACGACTTGCGCGGCATAGTGGGCATGGACGGTGTCGCGCCCGACTATGTCGCGGTGCGGCACACGCTCTATCTCGACTGCGACGGGCCGCGTGAGACCCTGCAGGCGATCATCGAACAGTCTCAGCGCCGAAGCATCTACCTGCAGGTCTTTGCCAACCCGCAACCCGTCACCGGGCAGGTGGTGTTTGGGTCGCGCCCGCAGGTTTAGCAAGGTGGACGCGCGATTGCAGTTGAGGGTGCAGCGCTACGGCTGGGACCGTGCCGCGCCACACTACGAGCAGGCCTGGAGCGAAGCACTCTCACCGGCCACGGCAGCGGTACTGGGTGCGGCGCGGCTGCAACCCGGCGAGCGTGTGCTCGACGTCGCGTGCGGATCCGGTGTGCTGACCCGCGCAGCCTGGCAGGCAGTGGAGCCTGGTGGTGGCGAGGTCGTCGGCACCGATCTCTCGGAGCAGATGCTGGCCACCGCCGCGGAGCGCTCGCCGCTCTGCCGGTTCGTGCGTGCCGATGCGCAGGAAGTGGACGCTTGCCTGCCGGCCGGGCATTTCGACGCCGTGCTCTGCGGACTGGGCCTGATGTACATGCCTGACCCGGAGGCGGCGTTGGCGGCGATGGTGCGTCGCTTGCGCCCCGGTGGTCGCCTTGTGGCGTCGGTGTGGGGCGAGCGGCGTGCGTGCGGGTGGGCCGAGATCTTCCCGATCGTCGACGAGCGTGTGCGCTCCGAGGTGTGCCCGATGTTCTTCCGACTCGGCAGCGGTGAGACGCTGGCGCGCGCGTTACAGGGCGCTGGACTCGACGACGTGCAGGCACAGCGCCTGACGACGCAAATCGTGCATGCCGACGCGCAGGTCGCCTGTGATGCGGCTTTTCTGGGAGGGCCTGTGGCGCTGGCGTATTCGCGCTTCGACGCGCGCACTCGCGATGCGGTGCGCAGCGAGTACCTGGCGGTCATCAAAGCCTGGTACAGCGAGGGGGGCTACCGCATGCCGGGCGAATTCGTCGTGGGCTCGGGGCGACGCCCGGAGAACCCGCTGCCGTAACGTGCCGGGGCGCTCTCTGCGCCCCGGGTTTGATGCTTCAACGAGGAGACAGCATTGGACACACCCGTTCTTGAACACAACCAGCGTGCCGCCGCCGTATGGAGCTCTGGCGGCAAGGACTACGACCGCGTCAGCCACGGCATCGCCGATGCGCTCGAACATTGTGTGCGACGTCTTGACCCCCAGCCCAGCGAGCGGGTGCTCGACCTGGCAACGGGTACTGGCTGGACGTCGCGCATCGTCGCCCGGCGCGGTGCCAGCGTCGTCGGGGCGGACATCGCTGAGGGCCTGCTGGACGCGGCGCGCGAACGGGCCGCCGCCGAAGGCCTGGCGATCGACTACCGGGTTGGCGATGCCGAGCACCTGCCGTTTGCCGACGGGCAGTTCGACGCCGTGATTTCCAGCTTCGGGGTCATGTTTGCCAGCCGGCCCGAGGTCGCCGCGACCGAGTTGGCCAGGGTCTGCCGCCGAGGCGGGCGTGTCGCGCTAGCGACTTGGCTGCCCGACAGCAACGTGTTCCAGATGTTCATGGTCATGAAGGCGTACATGCCGCCACCACCCTTACCCGCCCCGCCATCACCGTTTGCGTGGGGCAGCGCCCAGCGCCTGCGTGAACTGCTGGGGCAGGACTTCGATCTGAAGTTCGAGCCTGGCACCACAGTGCTGCATGAGAGCAGCGGCGAAGCGGCCTGGAAAACGATGTCGGCTGGCTATGGCCCGGCGAAGATGCTGGCAGCCAGTCTCGACGAAACCCGGCGAGCCGCTCTTCATCGGGACTTCGCGGCATTCCACGATGGCTTCGGCACCGACCTCGGCATTGCCGTTCCGCGAGCCTACCTCGTGACTGTTGGCACCAGACGCTGAAGCCGCGCCTCATCGGGTTCGGTATCTGGTCAATCACAACGGGGCGCATCAAGATTTCACTCCCCGGGGCCTCTGGTTGGCACGCTTCATGTCGGCGCCGGACAGCTCGAAACTCCTGTCCCTGAGCCTCCTGCCCGGAGCGCGGGCCAATACGGTTCCGCGCTCACGTTGCCCTGGGTCGGGTGTTGCCCCATGACCTCCACTGCCGAGAGACCGGTGTACGTGTGACAGCCGACACCCGTACAACACTGTCCGAACTCACCCTTGTGGCCGGCAGTGCGAGTTCGCCACCGAGCCCGACAGCCGACCTTCGCGGCAAGCGCCTGGTTTGCCAAAGGCGGTTTCCGGCGAGCCTGGGGAACGAGCGTTGCCGGCCACTATGCATAGGGCGCAACTATGCGTAGCGCCACACCGTCGCAGCGCAATTTCTCCTACGAGAACAGCTCGGGAGACGCTGCAACTTCTTTGCATAGTTTTCGCCGGCATGAGCCGGCGAACTGCACTGCTCTCGGAGCTGCTGACTTCTCTGCGGCCTCGATGGTTGAAACTGGCCGCACGATGCATCGTCGGCCTTGATCAGCCGGTGAACCCTACAAATGCTGGCGCCTGCGGGACTCGGTCGCAAGGCGCCGCGTCGCAGGGTCGCGGACTGTCGCCGAGAGCGGCCACTGGCCATCGGCATCACGCACTGCTTCGCGAAGCCTCATGCTCGCGAAAACTATGTCAAGGTCTGGCTGGCAGTGCTTCCTCAAAGCCCGCGGAGATCCTCAGCCGCAGGACCTCCGCGCTCCTCATCTACGCATGATTGCGCCCTATGCATAGTGGCCGTCATGCAAAGCTATGCATGACGGCCAGAAGCCGCCGCTGGCGACGGGCGGCTTCCTGGCATCTCATGTCCTTGATCTCATGCCGGAGGCACGCGGGACGTTGTCAACTGAAGGCGGCCACACGGAGGTAGGCGGCCAAGGCAGGCGGACCACAGAGCGATTGAGAAGCGTTTGCGGGACTCGTGACTGTCCAAGGTCACATCCTCGGGGGCCTCGTATGCAAGCCATCGGCGGGCAGCCCCAACGGGCACCGAGCGCGCACCGGTGCAGTGCGCGCGTCACCGCCCCGACGAGTCCATGCTGTACGGACTGGTGCAGCAGGACGCCGCGACCTCTTTCGCCGAGACCGAAGCTGCCACCGGAGCCGATTTGCCGAAGTTCGTCAACGACGAGTTGACACAGTAGCTGTCCTTGATCTCGCGCAGCGATCCCCGTTGGACTTCGGTGCCGAATATGAGCTGCTTGGGTTCGTGGATTGGAGGCCGGCTGTGCCGGCGGCAGTACCGATGTCGAGGCTGCCGCGTGGAGTAGCCGTCTGGCAGAACAGGGGGACCACGTGAAGATCGCGCGTCGCGTAGCTGTGCTGTCAATGTTGGCCATCGCTCTGGGGCAAGGGACAGCCATCGTTGCGCAGGAGCGATTGCCGTTGATCGATGCCCACAACCACCTCGTCCCGGGCTTGTCGGCCGAGACCATTGTTGGGCTCATGGACCAGGCCGGAGTCCAAAGGACGGTCCTAATGGCGAACCGGATCGAGCGGTCCCGGCCTTTGGGCTGGGAGGATGACCTGGTCCTCGAAGTACATAGCAAGTACCCACAGCGGATCATCCCGTTCCTCACCACGGTTCGATTTCGTAGCGGTGGCGTTGCCGGGAAGGAATCCGCCTCTCTTGTCGAGTACGCAGACCGGCAGCTCACCACAGGCAAGTTCAGGGGCATGGGCGAATTCATGGTCAGGCACTTCGCAATCGAGACCAGTGACAGGGCCACGGCCGCGCCCGACGTGAGCGAACCTGCCGACTCGCCGCATATGCAGGAGATGATGAGGTTCGGTGCCAAGCACGGCGTTCCCCTCGTCTTTCACATGGAGACCACGCCGGACAGCGTGGAGGCGCTGGACCGCGCGCTTTCGTCAAACCCCAAGACGAAGGTGATCTGGGCCCACCAGAACCCGCTCAAGATGGACGGCGGTGCGAGCGCGCAGTACGCGAGGCAAGCGGAGCCAGGTCAGATCGCCGCGATGCTGGAAAAGCATCCCAATCTATACGCCGACATCTCGATCGGCTATGAGACACGCTTCGTTCGCCCGCAGGATCGAGACCTGCCGCAGAACTGGAAGGCCCTCTACGAGAAGTACAACGATCGATTCGTGGTCGGATTGGACCTTGCGGTCAATCCCATGTGGGACAAGGGCTACCTTCCTCGGACCAACCTGCTTCGCGCTTGGCTGTCGCAACTGCGCAGCGGCACCGCGCGGAAGATCGCCTTCGAGAACATGGACCGATTACTGGCAAGCAAGCCATGAGTGACCGGACATTCCTCGAACCTCCGGCTGAAGATGGACGCTTGACTCGGCGTATGCGGGGTTCAGAGGAAGACGAGAGCGCATGCCACGGATTCAGGAGTCTATGGCCGCGGGAAGCTCACGGAGCCTCGCGGGGCCAACTTGCGCCTTCAGGCCCGTGCGGCGCGTCGCTGAACCGGAGCGTTGAACGTCTGCTATCGGCGTGAAATTCGCGACTGCTATCGGAAGTCGCTGAGGACGGCTGTGGGTCGTGAGTGCCTGGTCGTGCACTTGGACAGCGGCTGTTGAGCTTCAACTTTGGCAACGTCGTCGGTAGACACCCTCGAACGACCGCTTCCTTCGACCCCGGGTTTTCGCCCCGGGTCGGCGAACGCCTGCTCCCTAGGCGGACCGGTCATTGGCTCTGGGCAATCGCCTCGGTCTGCAATGGG
>CAVPAZ010000016.1:0-281632 GCA_963701725.1 uncultured bacterium
TCGCCGAGGCCGACCGCCTCACCGTCAGCGGCCCCGGGCCGGCCGCCAGCGAGCCCGCCCGGCAGCCGTTGTTCTGACGTCGTCGGTGCGGGGCGCCTCGATCGTGGTCGACGGCAACGGTCCGCTGCAACCGCATTCGCGCTCAGCCCTGCCGGCGCCGTTTGCGCGCCACGTACCAGAGCGCGATGCGCTCGGCCAACGGCAGCTTTGCTGCGGGCCACCGTGCACCGGGTCGGGCGACGCCGAAAGGTCGAACTCCGCGCCGCCTGCTCTGTACATGCCGGCGAAGATGTCGAGCACGCGCTGGCGCACCATGCCGCGCAGGGGGATGTTGGCTATCAGTCCGTAGGTCGCCGCGCCACCCTTCTGCGCCAGCGAGGGGTCGGCCTTGACGATCGCGACCGCGTCCTTCAGATCGCGCAGGAACGCATCGACGCTCTCCAGGTGCTTGGCCGTCACCATCGCGTGCAGACCTTCGGGGAACTGCAGCCGGTTGACCTGCCAGCCGCGGGCGTCCATCTGGTCGCCGACGGCATAGATGTCCGACGTCCGGGTCGCGCGCGGCGTAGCCGAGCAGCGGGCCCTGCGGGTCGCCGAGCACGCGCAGCTCGGGCATCGCGGCGATGCCGTGCTTCAGGCGATCGAACGCCTCGATCGTGCGCCGTGCCAGGTCGCGATAGCCTGACTTGCCGAAGTGCTGCATCGCCGCCCAGGCCGCGGCATAGGCGCCGCCGGGGCGGGTGCCCAGCAGGGCAGGCGAGGCGAACACGCCGCCCGGCCAGTCCTGGTAGACGAACATCTGATGCTTCAGGAAGTCCAGGTTGCGGTAGGTGATCGTCGACGCGCCCTTGGCAGCGAAGCCGTACTTGTGCAGGTCGGCCGAGATCGAGGTGACGCCGGGCACGCGGTAGTCCCACGGCGGCAAGCGCTACGCCGTTCATCTCCATGAAGGGCAGGATGAAGCCGCCGACGCAGGCATCCACGTGCAGCGGGATGCCGTGGCGCTGCGCGATCTCGCCCATCGCTTCGATCGGGTCGATCAGGCCGTGCGGGTATTCCGGCGCCGAGCCGAGGATCATCACCGTGTTGCGGTCGATCATCTTCTCGAGCTTGCCCACATCGGCGCGCAGATCGGCGCCGAGCGGCAGCAGGCGCAGCTTGACGCCGAAGTATTCCGCCGCCTTGAACCAGGCGACGTGTGCGGTCACCGGCACGATCATCTCGGGCTTCGTCACGCGCCGCTTCGCGCGGGCCATGTCGCGGTAGGTCTTCGCGGCCAGCAGGCAGCTCTCGGTGCCACCCGAGGTCACGACGCCGCAGACCTCCTCGCTGCCGTGGAGCAGATCGGCGGTCGCGGCAATGATCTCGGTCTCGAAGCGCTTCAGGCTCTTGAACGCGGTCGGGTTCAGGCCGTTGGCCGACGAGAAGCTCTGGTAGGCCGCGCCGAGGAAGTCGGCGTAGCCCTCGTCGAGGTAGTACACCAGGCTCCACAGCCGGCCGTGCTGGTAGTCGGGATCGTCGTCGGCGAAGGCGCGCAGCGCCTGCAGCACGTCTTCGCGCGAACGTCCGGTGTCGGGCAGCGGTGTCCTGTTCATGGCAGGCTCTTCTCGTCGGGGGGGTTCGCGGCCAGACGGGTTCGCTTGCGCAGCGATCGATGCACCAGCACGAACAACGCCAGCACCGCCAGGCCGATCAGCAGCACGACCTGGAACCGCTGGATGTGGGCCAGGATTTCCTGCCAGCGCCCGCCGACGAAGCGCACGCCGTAGACGAGCAGCGGCAGCTCGATGGCCGCGCCGAGCCCGTCGAACAGGAAGAACGTGCGGTAGCGGATCTTCAGCGTTCCGGCGGCGAAGAAAAGCGCCGTGCGGATGCCCGGCATGAAGCGGATCACGAAGATGTTGGCTGGCCCGCCACGCCGCACGCGATCCTGGAACCCGGCCAGCCGTTGCGGCGCGACGATGCGCGAGACGAACCGCGTGCCGAGGATTCGAGGACCGAAGCGATGCCCCCAGTGGAAGACGAGCGCGTCGCCGAGCACGAGCCCGGCCCAGGCCACCGCGATCAGCGGCAGCGGCTCCATCACCCTCGTCAGCGTCAGCGCTGCCGCCACGAGCAGCACGATGTCCTCGTTCATCGGTGCACCGATCCCGCAGCTCACGAGCAGCGCGAACAGCAGGCCGTAGGCGGGCGCACCCTGCAGCGCCGCGAGGTGGGCGAGCCAGGCGTCCATCGCGGCAGTCTCGCGCGCTCAGCGATTCACTTGGGCAGCGGCATGCTGTGCCACCAGAGACGGCACTGCGTGCACAGCCCATCGGCGAACTGCGCCCGGAGCACGCCGTCGAGCGCCATCCGCGGCAACGGGTCGCCCGGCTTGCGCGCGACGAGGTTGGTTCCCGTGGACGCAGCCCAGATGCGGAACAGTTCCTCGGACGCCACCTGGTACGTGACGTGCCAGTGCGCGATGCCGCTGCCCGGTGCAGACGCGAGGACTTCGTAGCTCAGGTGCACGTCTTCCTGCAGCTTGACGCGCTGCCAGTAGGCGGCCAACTGGTCGTGACCGCGCTGCTCGGCGAAGGGTGTGTTGTGGTACGTCGCATCGCGCGCGAAGAGGGCGCAGAACAGCGCGTCGTCACGCCCCTCCCACGCGGCCTTGTAGCCCTGCATGAATTGCTCGATGTCCATCTCAGACCTTCTCTGTCCAGGAGCCCGATGCCGATGAATGCGCGCATCGCACCGGGTGAGCGTCCACCAAGCCGCGTCGCGCTGCAATCGTGGTCAACCCTGCGCGCTCGGCTGCCACAATCGATGCGATGACGACGATGGAGACGACGCGATGATCCAGCTGCACTACTTCCCCGGCAACGCGAGCCTGATCCCGCACCTGTTGCTCGAGGAACTCGGCGTGCCGTTCGAGCTCGTGCTCGTCGATCGCGCGCGCCAGGCGCACAAGTCGCCCGCGTACCTGAGGCTCAACCCGAACGGCCTGATTCCCGTGCTGGTGGAGGCAACGCCAGCGGGAGAACTGGTGCTCTACGAAGCCGCGGCGATCTGCCTGCATCTGCTCGACACGCATGCCGAGTGCGGCCTCGCGCCGGCACCGGGAACCGCAGCACGGGCTCATTTCTACAAGTGGCTCGCGTGGCTGACCAACACCTTGCAGGCGGCGCTGATCATCTACTTCTACCCCGAACGCTGGGCCGACGAGCCCTCCGCCATTGCGCAGGTGAAGGCTCATGCCGAGGCGAAGATCGGCGCGATGCTCGACCAGCTCGATGCCGAACTCGCGGCGGGCGGCCCCTGGCTGCTCGGCGCCGACTTCAGCGCGATCGACCTCTACGCGCTGGTGCTGTGCCGCTGGACGCGAGGCTTCACCCGGCCCGCGCGCAGCCTGCCGCAACTCGGCCCCTACCTGCAGCGCTTGCTGGCGCGTCCCGCCGTGCAGCGGGCGATGGCCAGCGAGGGCATCGTCGCGCCACTCGTCTGACGGCGCCGTGGGCGCAGGCCAGCGCCTGCGCGATCGACTCTGCCGGCTGGCCCGTTCAGCGCGCCGGAGCCGGGAAGTGCCTCTGCAGCCAGACCAGCAGTGCCGCGTTCACCTCGCGCGGCCGCTCCATCGTCAGCATGTGCCCGCAGCGCGCGATCAGCCCGAGCTCAGCTCCCGGCACCCGCTGCGCGATCTCGCGTGAGGCGTCGACGGTGGTCACCGCATCGGCGTCGCCGCACAGCACCAGCGTCGGGCAGCGCAGCGTGGGCAGCAACGGGCGGCTGTCTGGCCGTGCCGCCGTCGCGATGTTCTGCCGCACCAGTTGACCAGGCCCGGCGCGACGCAGCATGTCGAGGTAGGCGTCGACCAGCTCGTACTCGCCGAGCCGGTCGGCGTGGAACGAGAACGGCACGTTCCCGGCGATCATCTCCTCGTAGCGTCCGTCTTCGATCATCGCGAAGGCCGCTGCACGCAGCGCGGCGATCTCTGGCGAATCGGGCCGCGCCGTCGTGCCGAGCAGCGCCAGGCCGCGAACGCGCTGCGCCGCCTGGCGCAGCACCTCGAAGGCGAGGATGCCGCCCATCGACGCGCCGCAAAGTATCAGGGCGCCCGGATGTTCGGCGAGCAGCGCACGCGCCATCTCGGGCAGCGTGGCGAACCTGAAATGCACGTCGGTGACGTGCACGTCGCGCACGGCGGCCAGTGCGTCGCGCTGCCCGGCCCACATCGCTGCGTCTGCGGCCAGGCCGGGGAGGAGGAGGAGCGTCGACATGGCGCTCATTGTCATCCGTCAAGCTGTCTCGAGGCCGCACCGATGTGTCGCCGCACGATTGCCGGACAATCGCAGGATGAGCGAGGTGATCCTGATCCGCCATGGTGAAACCGACTGGAACGTGCAGGGCCGCTTCCAGGGTCAGATCGACGTGCCGCTGAACGCGTTCGGCTTGGCACAGGCCGAACGTATGGCCGAACGGCTGCTGCGGGAGTCGATCGACGTGTTCTATTGCAGCGACCTGCTGCGCACCCGGCAGACGGCGGAGCCCGCGGCGCAGAAGCTCGACCTGCCGGCGGCACCCGAAGCCGGCCTGCGCGAGCAGCACTTCGGCATTCTCGAAGGCCTGAGCTTCGACGAAGTGCAGGCACGCCACCCCGAGCAGCTTGCGGCGTGGCTGCGCCACGACCCCGACTACGCGCTCCCCGAGGGCGAAAGCGTGCGGACCTTCCACGCCCGCGTGGTCGGCGCCGTGCGAACGCTGGCGCAACGCCATGAACGCATGACACTGGCGGTGGTGACGCATGGCGGCGTGCTCGACATGCTGTTTCGCACCGCGCACGGGCTGCCGCTGCACGGGCCGCGCACCTGTGCCATCCCCAACGCCGGGCTGAACCGGCTGCGCGTGACGGGCGATCGGCTCGAGATCGTGAGTTGGGCCGACGACGCACACGTCGCGGGCCTGCTACGCTGATTGGATGGGAATTCGAATCGTCAGGCTCGGCAGCGCGCGCGCACCGGGAGAGGGCCTGCGCATCGGCACCGTCCGGCGGCCACCGCGGGGTGTGCCGAAGACGGAGTTCGCGCGCCAGGGCTGGTACGACGTCTGGTACCCGAATCTCGCGCCGAGCGCCGAGACGATGAAGCTGGGGCAGCATGCCGACGGCGAGGCCGCCTGGTCGACGTTCACCCGGCGCTACCGTGCCGAAATGGGCGCAACCGACGCCTCGCGGAACCTCGACCTGCTGGCCGCGCTGTCGCACGCCGCGAACTTTTCGATGGGCTGCTATTGCGAGGACGAGTGCCGTTGCCATCGATCGATACTTCGCGATCTGCTGGAGCGGCGCGGAGCGTCGCTGATCCGCTGACGAACTCGATGCGACGGCGCACGAGGCGGCTACTCGCAGCGCCGCCACCGGGCGGCGTTGAACGACAATCGCGGCGTTGCCACGCGGGCCTCGCTCCGCGCAGGCAGCCCCGTCGCACCACTCTCGCTCGACTCGCCACTGCCTTCCTGTAGTCGCCGCCCAGTCACCGACAGCAGTGATCGACTCGTACCCGGTGGCGCTGCCGAATCGCTCATCGTCGGGAGGCAGATTGGCAGTCAATGTCCCTTCTCTTCACTGCATTGACTTTCTCGGTGACGAGCATCGTGCAGCGTAGTCACTCGTGCGCCGAGCGCACGCGCAGGCCGTGCACGGCAGTCTTCGCCGACAGGACCAGATTCAAGGCGCGCCACTGATGGATTCGCGCCAGAGCCATGCGCGGAGCCACGCAACAAGCCTGCAACCGGAGAGCGTCGATGTTTGAATCAGCAGAGATCGGTCACCAGATCAGCAAGGCCGCCTACCGTGAGGCGCTGCCTGCGCTGCGCGCCGCACTGCTCGAAGCGCAGGTGGACTTGGACACGAACAGGAAGAGCCCCGTCGTGGTGCTGATCAGCGGGCAGGACGGCGCGGGCAAGGGCGAGACGATCAACACGCTCTACGAGTGGATGGACCCCAGGTTCATTTCCACGCTGGCCTTTGCCGAGCCGACCGACGAGGAACGCGACCGCCCGGCCATGTGGCGGTACTGGCGATCGCTGCCGCCCAAGGGGCGCGTGGGAATATTTGCCGGCTCCTGGTACTCGGACCCGATCCGCCAGCGCGTCCAGGGCGAAATCCCGATGAAGGATCTCGATGCGCGGGCCGACCAGATCAACCGCTTCGAGCAGATGCTGGTCAACGAGGGCGCGCTGGTCTTGAAGTTCTGGTTCCATCTGACCAAGGACGGACAGAAGAGAAGGCTCAAGGCGCTGGAAAGCGACCCCCGCACCGCATGGCGCGTCACCCAATGGAACTGGGACCGGCTCAAGACCTACGATCGTCTGCAGGATGTTGCCGGTCACTTCCTGCGCGTGACCAACACAACGTGGGCCCCCTGGGTGGTGGTGGAAGGCACCGACGACCGCTATCGCTCACTCACCGTGGGGAAGATACTGCTCGACGCCATGAAGCAGAAGCTGGCCAGCCCCGACAGGCCGGCGTCGCCGCTGTCGCCGATGGTGCGGGTAGACACGGACGGCCGCAACGTCCTCTCCGAGCTCAACCTGAACCTCAAGCTGGCCGACAAGGCGTATCGGGCAGAACTTGCGAAGTGGCAGGCCCGCCTGTCCGAACTGGTTCGTGACCCCCGCTTCAAGAGCCGGTCACTGGTGTGTGCATTCGAGGGGGCAGACGCAGCCGGCAAGGGCGGCGCCATCCGACGCATCGGTGCCGCGCTGGACGCGCGGCAATACAGGGTCGTTCCGGTGGCCGCACCGACCGAGGAAGAGCGGGCGCAACCTTACATGTGGCGGTTCTGGCGGCACCTTGCGCGCAAGGGGCAGGTCGTGATCTTCGACCGCACCTGGTACGGGCGGGTGCTGGTCGAGCGGGTCGAGGGGTTCTGCAGCGAAAACGACTGGTCGCGTGCCTACAGCGAGATCAACGACTTCGAGCATGAACTGACGGACGCGGGGGTGATCGTGGTCAAGTTCTGGCTGCAGATCAGCCAGGAAGAACAGCTCAGGCGTTTCCAGGAGCGGGAGAAGATCGAATTCAAGCGCTTCAAGATCACCCAGGAAGACTGGCGCAACCGCGAGAAGTGGGCAGCCTACCAACAGGCCGTCTGCGACATGGTAGAGCGCACCAGCACCGGCGCCGCACCCTGGACGCTGGTGGAAGCCAACGACAAGAACTATGCGCGGGTCAAGATCCTGAGCACGCTTTGCGAACGCCTCGAGGAGGAACTCGCTCGCATGGCCGCACCGGGCGCACGAGCGATCTCGAGGAAGGCGGTCAAGACGGTGAAGCGCGGCAAACCCGCGGCGAAGTCGGCGCGGTCGTGAATGAGGAAGGTAGACACAAGGTATCGAGGCTTCACACTTAACCCCTCCAGCGCCGCGACCTCGGCCGTCAGGCGCGCCGCGCACCGATCCGGTTCGCCGCTACGGCGCTGGCTTCGGCAGGCCGAGCCGCTCGCAGACTGGCGCGAGTTGCCGCCGCAGGCGCAGAGACTCGGGGCAGGCGCGGGCGCGCTGCTGCAGCAGGTTCTGCGCGCCGACGAGTCGCCCCGACCCGACGAGTGCATCGATGTAGACCTGCTCGAACAGGTCGCGTTGGGCGTGGCTGCCACCGATCTCGAGCAGGCGCGGCAGCGCGATGCCGAGTTCGTCGACCGCCCTCTGATGCTCGCCACGCGCATGCGCCAGCAGGCCACGGCAGGCCGGCACCGCGACGCGCTGCCAGGCGGCTCGCGTGAGCGCGGGTGCGTGCAGCGCGTAGGCCTCGACCTGGCGCAAGAGCTCGTCCGCTTCGCTGCGCCCGGCGCGCGCCAGACCGTAGAGGTACTGCATGTCGAGGAAGGGCTGCACCTGATCATGGGTTCGCGCCGCAAGGTAGGCGCTCACATCGGACCAACGGTCACCGACATCGACAGCGGCGAGCTCCAGCCGCGCCAGCAGCGACACGGCGCCGATCTGGTCCTGCGAATACGCCTTGCACACGCCCCAGACATGGCGGTCGTACAGGTCGAGCGCGGCCGCGTTCGCGTCCTGCTCGATCAGGAACAGCGCCAGATGCCACCAGTTGTGCGTCTCCATGAACGAGTTCAGGCCGACCCAGGTCTCGCTCATTTCCTGCATGAAGGCGCGACCTTCCTCGACGCGGCCTTCGGTGAGCATCACGTGGGCCAGTGCGTGGTGCGCCCAGGGCTCGCAGCGCAGCATGCCGATTGCCTGACGGGCGGCCTGCTCGGCTTCGCGTAGCAGGTGGCACTGCTCGTACGCGAACGCCGTCATGCCGTGCAGGTAGGGCACCTCGGCGGCCGCGTGCTGCGCGGCCAGTGCCAGGCGCAGCATGCCCGGCGAATCGCCGAGGTTGAACAGCAGGTATTGGCCGAGCTTGAGGGCCGCCAGATCGCGTGGGTGGGCATGCACCTGCTCGTCGAGCAGGCGGATCGCGCGCGCGATGTCGTTGTCGGCCCACGCCTGCACGGCGCTCAGAAAGCGCCGTTCACGTTCGCTTGCCGGCACCGTGCTGTGTGCGCCACGCTCAAGAAAAGGGCGCGCATTGGCCGGTGCGGCTGGCGACTCGGCGAACAGGTGCAGCGCGGCAGCGCAGGCTTGCACGATCACGCTGTCGTCGTGCCCGGCTGCGTCGAGGACGTTCGCGCACCCGCGCTTCGCAGGCGATGAAGCCGCCGACGAAGTCGTCCACCGCGGCCACGCTGGTCTCTGCGGCAACATGGATCGGGTTGCCGAGCAGATCTTCCATCAAGGCTGTGTCGGGTACGGCCGCTGTGGGCCGCGCAAGTCTTCGTACCCGCGGGCGAGCTGCAGCACGCCCAGATCGTCGAAGCGCCGGCCGCTGATCTGCAGGCCGATCGGCAGCCCGCTCGCGGTGAAGCCGCAATTGATCGACGCCGCGGGCTGTTCGCTCATGTTGAACGGCAGCGTGAACGCGATGTGCTCGAACGGCCGCTGCGGATCGTCGATCGGGCTCGCCCATTCGGCAGTGAAGGCCGGCACCGGGCTCACCGGCGAGAGCACGAAATCGAACGGCTGCGTTGCGGCGAGCGTCGCGTCGCGGATAGCGCCCATCTGACTGAAGCCGTGGAAGACGTCGGCTCCGCTGAGCAAGGCCGCGGTCCCCATCCAAGCACGGATGTAGGGCAGCACCTTGGCCTGCCGCCGTGGCGGCAGGCCCGAGAAGTCGAGCCACGCGCGCATGCGCCAGAAGCTGTCGAGTCCGTCGATCATTGCGCGCGTGGTGAACGGTTGCAGCGGCTCGACGATGGCGCCAGCCGCCTCGAACGCGCGGGCCGCCGCTTGCACCGCAGCGGCCATCTCCGGCTCGACCGCAAGGCCCCAGCCGGCATCGAGCAGCAGCCCGATTCGCAGGCCCTTGGTCTCGCGCTGCAGTTCGCCCCAGGCGATCGTGGCCGGCGGCAGGCTCATCGTGTCGCGCGCGTCGGGCTGCGAAAGAACCTGCATCAGCAGCGCCGCGTCCTCGACGCTGCGCGTCATCGGCCCGGCCGCGCGTCCGTAGTAGGGGGGCTTGATCGGAACGCGGCCGTTGCTCGGCTTCAGGCCGAAAATGCCACACCAGCAGGCCGGCAGGCGGATCGACCCACCGATATCGGTGCCGATGTGCAACGGTCCATAGCCCGCCGCGGCCCCCGCCCCCGCTCCGGCGCTCGACCCGCCGGGGCCCTTGCTCAAGTCCCAAGGATTGCGCGCCAGCGCATGAAAGCTCGACAGCCCCGATGACAGCATGCCGTAGTCGGGCATCGTCGTCTTACCCAGCAGCACGGCACCGGCCTCGCGCAGGCGCGCCGCAGGCGGCGCGTCTTCGGCGGCAGGGACGAGCTCGGTGGCGGCCGTGCCGAGCGGCACCGGCACGCCCCGGGTTGCGATGTTCTCCTTGATCATTGCCGGCACGCCGTCGAGCGCGCCGATGGGCTGGCGGGCGAGCCAACGCCGCTCCGAGGCACTCGCCATCGCGAGCGCAGCTTCGGCGTCGAGCGCGTAGGTGGCGTGCAAGTGCTGCTCGCAGCGCTCGATGTGCGCCAGCACCGCGCGCGTCACCTCCAGCGGAGACAGCGCGCGGCTGCGATAGCCCGCCAGCAGATCGACGGCGCCGAGATCGTGCAGTGCAGTCATGCCCCGCGCGTTTCGCTCGTCACTCCCACGAGATCACCGACAGATCGTTGACGAAGATCGGCATGTCCTTCCACAGGCCCTTGACCTTCTTGTTGGCCACGGTCAGCCAGGTCGGCTGGTACAGGAAGGCGGCGCCGGCGTCGTTGGCGATCATCTTCTGCGCCTCGCCCAGCAGCTTGGCGCGCTCGGCCGTGGTCGGCGCGTTGTTGATCTGGTCGAAGAGCTTGTTGAAGGCCGGGTTGGTGTAGCCCCAGTAGTAGTCGGGCTTGGCCCAGTTGCCGAGGTCGAACGGCTCGACGTGCGAGATGATCGTCAGGTCATAGTTCTTCTTGGCGTACACCGCGTCGAGCCACTGCGCCCACTCGACGTTCTCGATCTTGGCGACGATGCCGATCTTGGCCAGCTGCGCCGCGATGACCTCGCCGCCCTGCCGGGCGTAGGGCGGGGGCGGCAGCTTCAGGGTGAGCTCCAGCGGCGTCGTAACGCCGGCTTCCTTCAGCAGCGCCTTGGCCTTCTCGATGTTGAAGGGGTTGATGCCGGTGGTGTCGACGTAGCCCAGCGCGCCCGGCACGTAGTGGCTGCCGATCGGCGCGCCCAGGCCGTCGGCCGCGCCCTCGATCACCGCCTTGCGGTCGATCGCCGCCGAGATGGCGCGACGCACGCGCACGTCGTCGAGCGGCTTCTTCTTGTTATTGATGGCGAGGATGGTCTTCGCCCGCGAACCGGCCGTGATGACCTGGAAGCGCCCGTCGGCCTTGATCTGCTCCAGGCTGCGCGCCGCGCCGACGCGCTGGAACGCATCGACGTCGCCCGACAGCAAGGCCGCCACCTGCGCCGCCGGGTCGCTGATGAAGCGGAACGTCACCTTGTTGAGCTTGATCGCCGCCGCGTTTCGGTAGCCGGGCCAGCGCACCAGCGTCACCGACGAGCCCTTGGCCCAGTTCTCCAGCTTGAACGGCCCGGTGCCGACCGGCTGCGTGGCGTTGGTCTCGCTGCTCTTGGGCTCGACGATGATGGCCGTGGCCTGGCCGAGCAGGAACAGCAGATCGGGCTCGATCGTCTTCATGCCGATCACGACCGTGGTCGGGTCGGGCGTGCCGATGAACTCCATGCTGGCGAACAGGCGCTTGTCCTTGTTCGTGCTCTTCTCGGCGCCGGCGCGCTGAACGCGTACTTCACGGTCTGCGCGTTGAAGGGCTCGCCGTTCTGGAACTTCACGTCCTTGCGCAGCTTGAAAGTCACCGTCTTCAGGTCCGGCGAGACCTCCCAGCTCTCGGCCAGCAGCGGCGTGACCTTGCCGTCGGGGCCGATCTTGGTCAGCGTCTCGAACACGTTGTAGAGCACGATCTCGGCGATGGCCGAAGCGGCGCCGGCCGTCGGGTCCAGGCCTGGCGGTTCGAGCGCCATCGCGAGAACCAGTGAATCCTTCTTCGCTTGGGCCTGGCCGGCGAGCGGCACGATGGCCAGCACGACCGCGGCCAACAGGGTGATCAATCTTCTGAGCATCGCGAGTTCCTCCAGTCAACGTCATTCAGCGGCAGTGAAGTGTGCCTCAGCCCCGACACCACTCGCCGGAGCAGCGCGAGACGAAACAGCATCGCCCAGCACGCGCTCGGCATGATGGCACGCCGCGCGGTGCCCCGGGGCGATGGCGCGCAGCAGCGGCGCTTCGGCATGGCAGCGGTCCTGTACGTGGCCGCAGCGGTCGGCGAAGGCGCAGCCGCTCGCGGCGCCGCTCGGCTGGCCGATATGGCTGCCCGCGGTCACGACCGCCCCGGCGGTGCGGCGGCGAAGAAGGACGCCAGGCTCGGCGCGCGGCACGGCAGCCAGCAGCGCCCGCGTGTACGGGTGCGCCGCGGCCCGAAACAGCGCCTCGGGCCGCCCCTGCTCGACGATGCGGCCGAGGTAGATCACGGCCACCTCGTCGCATATGTGGTCCACCACCGCCAGGTCGTGGCTGATCAGCAGGTAGGTGATGCCGAACTCCGCCTGCAGGTCGAGCAGCAGGTTCAGCACCTGCGCCTGCACCGACACGTCGAGCGCGCTCACCGGCTCGTCGGCGACGATCAGCTTCGGCCGCGTGACGAGCGCGCGCGCGATCGCGATGCGCTGCCGCTGGCCGCCGGAGAATTCGTGCGGGTACTTGTCGAGGTCGGCCGCTCGAAGGCCCACCGCTTCCAGCGTCTCGCCGACGCGGCGGCGCTGCGTGGCCGCATCGACATGACCCTGCGCATTCAGCGGCTCGCCGACGATGCGCGCCACGTTCTGCCGCGGGTCGAGCGAGCCGTAAGGGTCCTGGAACACCATCTGGAAATGCTGCCGCGCCCGGCGCAGCGCCTCGGCCGACAGCGCGTTCAGGTCGTCGCCGAGCATGCGTACCGTGCCCGACGTGGGGCGCTCGAGCGCCATCGCCAGGCGCGCCAGCGTCGACTTGCCCGAGCCCGATTCGCCGACCACGCCCAGACTGCGCCCGGCCTCGATAGCGAGGCTCACGCCGTTGAGTGCTTGCACCGCTGCCGGCGGGCGGAACAGGCTGTCGCGTGGCAGCGTGTAGTGGCGCACCAGGTCCGTCAGCTCGAGCAGATGCGCGGTCATGCCGGCTCCAATGGCGTAGCCAAGGCCGCCTCGATGCGCAGGCAGCGCGCCACGTGCCCCGGGCCGATCGCCACGTGCGGCGGCGGCGCGGTGCGACACGCGGCCACTGCGAGCCGGCAGCGGTCGGTGAATGGGCAGCCCGGCGGCAGGTCGGCCAGCTCGGGCACCGTGCCGGCGATCGTCGCCAGCCGTGTGCCGGGCGCGGCGCCAAGCTTGGGCCGAGCAGCGAACAGGCCCTGCGTGTAGGGATGCGCCATGCGAGCGAACACCTCGCCCGTCGGGCCGCTCTCGACCACCGTGCCGCCATACATCACGAGCATCCGCGCGACGTTTTCGGCAATCACGCCCAGGTCGTGCGAGATCAGCAGCAGCGCCATGCCGCGCTCGGCCACCAGGTCTGCGATCAGGTCGAGGATCTGGCCCTGGATCGTCACGTCCAGCGCCGTCGTCGGCTCGTCTGCGATCAGCAGGTCGGGCCCGCAGGCCAGCGCCATCGCGATCGTCACCCGTTGCCTCTGGCCGCCTGAGAGCTGGTGCGGAAAGGCATCGACGCGACGCGCGGCGTCGGGCAGGCCGACACGGTCGAGCAGCGCGATCGCCTGCTTGCGCGCGGCAGCCTCGGACAGTCCCTTATGCAGCCGCAGCGGCTCGCCCACCTGGCGCCCGATCGTGTGCAGCGGGTTCAGTGCCGTCATCGGCTCCTGGAACACGATACCGATGCGGTTGCCCCGCAGCTTGCACAGTTCGGCGTCGCTGCGGCCGACGAGTTCCTCGCCGTCGAAGCGGATGCTGCCGGTCACGATCGCTCGTTCGGGCAGCAGCCCGAGCAAGGCAAGGGCCGTGATCGACTTCCCGCAGCCCGATTCACCAATCAGGCCCAGCGTCTCGCCGCGGGCCAGCAAGAAGCTGACGCCGCGCACGGCGTCGGCGGGGCCGCGTTGCGTGTTCAGGCGCACGCGCAGGTCTGTGACTTGGAGCAGGGACATGGCAGTGGCTCGGCCCGAGGTTACCTGACCAGCGGGTTGGATGGCGGCGATGGGGCGCGGCGGGGAGCCATCGGCCGAGAACTGCCGTCCGAGGCAAACTGCTGGAACTGGAAGGCAGATCCATGTGAAGGCGCAACCCTATGTCACGGGCGCCATCCCCAGGAAGCGCCGCAGTTCGGCGACGCTGCGCGCAGGGTCCTCCTCGTGCGGGACGTGGCCGAGTTCGTCGAACAGCACCAGCCTGCTGCCGGCGATGTCGCGCGCAAAGGCAAGCCCGTTTTCGGGTGGATATATCCTGTCGCGCCCGCCCCAGAGGACAAGCGTCGGAATCTTCAGCGTGGCGATCAGCGCCGAGTCGGCACCCGGCCGCAGTTGCTCGAAGCGCCGCGCCAGCGCCTTTCGATTGCCTTCACGAAGCATCAGCTCGTAGTAGCGATCGATCAGGCTCTCGCTGACCCGCGACGGGTCACCGTAGACGGCGCGCACGCTGCGTGCGACCAGGCTGCGTGGAAGCACGTTGCGGGCAAGTCCGCGCGCGACCAGCATCCGGGCCGAGCGAAACCCAAGCCGAACCAGGCGCGTCGTGAACGCGTAACCGCCGGCGTCGACGAGCACCAGGCGCTCGACACGCTGGGGTGCCGCCACCGTCGTACGCCACGCAATCTCGCCACCGAGCGAGCTGCCCCCCAGAACGCAGCGTTCGATCTTCAGCGTATCGAGCAGGTCGAGCACGAAGCGCGTGTCGGCCGCCATGCCGTAGTCGCCGCTCGCGTTCGGGCCGGTCAGTCCGAAGCCCGGCAGGTCGAAACTGACGACGCGCCGCTCGCCGCGCAGCGCGGCGGCCCAGCCCTCCCAGGTGTGAAGGCTGGCCACGGTGCCGTGGATCAGCACGATCGGCAGCGGATCGTCGCGCGGGCCCTCGTCGCGCAGGTGGACCTGGAGCCCACCGACATCGATGAAGCGGGACGGCGCCCCCGCCCAGCGCGGCTTCAAGGCATCGACAGGGCGGTCGGGTGCCCACGCCGCAGCGATGCCGCCGGCCAGCAGCACGAGCATCAGCAGAGCGGCGACACCGATGATGCGACGCAACGCCCTGTCCTGTTCTCGCCTGTCCGCCGATCAGACCGCGAGCGGCTCGAGCGCGGGGTCGAGTGCCTCGCGTTGATCGAACACGAAGCAATGGCCACGCCAGTGCGGCGCACCGCGGGTCTGTTCGAAATAGGCGAGGATGCCGCCATCGAGTTGCAGCACGTGCTCGATGCCGGCTTCGTGCATCAGGATCGCCGCCTTTTCGCAGCGGATGCCGCCGGTGCAGTAGGTCACGACCGTCTTGCCGTCGAGCTCACCCTTGTGCGCCGCCAGCGCGGCGGGAAACTCGCCGAACCGCGCCAGGCGCCAGTCGATCGCGCCTTCGAAGGCACCGCGGTCGACTTCGAAGGCGTTGCGGGTGTCGAGCATCACCACCGGCCGCCCGTCGTCGTCGTGCCCCATGTCCAGCCACCGCGCAAGCGTGGCCGCGCTGACGGCCGGTGCGCGCGCGTTGGCGGGGCGCACCGAAGGACAATCCATGCGGATGATCTCGCGCTTGACCTTGACCAGCAGGCGGGCGAACGGCACGGAGTCGCTGAAACTCTCCTTGGCCACCAGGCCGGAGAAGCGCCGATCGGCGCGCAGCCAGGCCATGAAGGCGCGCATGCGCGCGGCGTCTCCGGCCAGCACGAGATTGACGCCCTCGGCCGCGAGCAACACGGTGCCCTTGAGCTCCAGCCGCTGCGCTTCGGCCCGGACACGCTCGCGCAATGCCGGCGTGTCGTCCAGTTCGACGAAGCTGTACGCCGACACGTTGAGGATGCGCTCCATCGCGCAGATTCTACGGACCTACCGACGGCCCGAATCCGAGTGCACGCAGGTCTGCACCGAGCGCAGTGAAGCCCAGAACCCGACCTGTATCCGAGGGCCAGCGCCATCGCATCGTCTAAGATGGCACTCTGATTCCGCGTCGCTCGCCCGGCTGCCGCGCGAGCACGCAACTTACGCAAAGTCAATGAAGGACCTGCCCTGCATCGCGTTGGCGGCGACGGTTTGGGCGTACTGGGCCTGCGTCGGCGCCATGATCGTCCGAGTGCGTCGGCACACCCGCAGACTCTCGGGCATCGTCCCCAGCCAGCGAGTCGAACAGTTCATGTGGATTGTCTGGGTTCCGCTGGTCGCGGCGTGGATGGTCCTTCCCTACATCGCGGCAACGCCGGCAGGCCCGCCTCGGGGGCTGCCGGAATTCGCGCGTGAGGCGCCCGTGACCGCGTTGCGCTGGGCCGCCGTCGGGGTGGGCCTGGTTTGCCTGGCGCTGAGCATCGACTGCTGGCTCCGCATGGGCAGGAACTGGCGCATGGCCGTGACTCCCGATCAGCAGACCGAACTCGTGACCACGGGCCTGTTTGGCCATGTGCGGCATCCGATCTATGCATTGAGCATCCTGCTGATGCTGTGCACGGTCGTCGTCGCGCCGACCGTGCCGGTTGCGGTGATGGCTGTCATCCACATCGCGCTGATGGCTGTCAAGGCGCGCAACGAGGAGCGATTCCTGTCCGAACGGCACGGTGCGTCGTATCGGAGCTACCTCCAGCGTACGGGCCGCTTTGTGCCGCGTCTGCGCGCCGGGCGCGCCACGCGGAATGGAACGCCATGACGGTGCGCCGATCTCGGCTGTGCGCGGTGTTTGCGTGCGTATTCCTGGCGTCCGTCGCGTCGTCCGGACCGGCCTTCACGCAGGAGGTAGTCGGGCTCCCTGCGGTCATCCAGGGCGATGAACTTGACCCGCAGCTCGAGCAGCGCCTGCTGGCCCTCGACCCGCAGAGCCTCTCCGAGCAGGACGTGCGCGAGGTGCTGGCGCGGGTGCCGGCGCCGCGCATCATCGCGTTGCACGGCAGCGTGCCGATCCACACGATGGCGCCCTTTGCCGAGTTCCTGGTTGCCATGGGTTATCCGGCCGAACGCTTGCGCAACCCGCGCGACGGCCGCCTGACCTACAGCAGCTTCGTCGACAGCCGCGAGCTTGCCGGAGCCATCGCCTGGCACTATGAGCGCGACGGCGTGATGCCCTTGCTGATCGGCCACAGCCAGGGCGGCATGCTGGCGATCAAGGTGTTGCAGGACCTCGCCGGTGCCTCGGGTGAGCAACTGCCGGTGTGGGACCCGGTGCGCGGCAGAGCCGAGAGCCGCCACTCGATCGTCGATCCGCGCTCGGGCCTCGAGCGCCCGGTGGTCGGTCTGCAGGTGCCGTACGCAGCGGCGCTTGCGACCGGCAGCCTGATGCGCGTCCTGCTCGGCCAGTGGGACATGGTTGCGCGCCTGCGCAGCGTGCCGGATTCGGCGGACGAGTTCGCCGGCTACTTCGTCGCCTGGGATCCGATCGCCGGCACCGGCCCCGACGCTGCGCGCGACGATCCGTACCGGGCGACCGGCCGGGCACGGGTGCGCAACGTCATGCTGCCGGCCAACTATGGTCACCTCACGCTGCCGCTCGCAAGGCACCTGGTCGACGATCCACTCACGCGACGCTGGATCAGCGGCTTCGACCCGCGCGTGCAGCCTGTGGTGCCGCCCGTGATCCCCGGTGCAGACCTGCGCAACATCGTGCATGCCGCGGACATCTGGTTCAGCGTCAAGAAGAACTGGTGCCTGGAGGCGCAGCGCTACGTTGGCGCGAGCCGCACATCGCATCGATTGCGGAGCTAGCAGCGCATGGGCGCGGGCGTGCGATTCAATCTCTTCCAACGCATGATGCTGCGCTGGCGCGATCTGCACCCGTACAACCCGGTTCACGTCGTGCGCGTGCCGGTTGTGCTCGAACCCGAGCGCCTGCGCGCCTGCATCGCCGAGCACCTCGAGGCGCTGGGTCTGACAGGCCTCAGCGTCGACCTGTCCCGCTGGCGTTTCCGGTACGAGGGCGGGCCGGCGACCGTGGAACTCGCCGTCGCTGCGGCTGGGAGCGACGCGCTCGCGGAACTGTCGCGCACGATCGAAAGCGAGTTCAACCGGCCGTTCGCGCCGGGACGGCGCGAGAATCCGTTCCGCTTTGTCGCCATCGACGACGGCGAGGCATTCCAACTCGTGCTCGCCTACGACCACTACGTGGCGAGCGGCGATTCGATTGCGCGCCTGCTCAGCGGCATTGCCTGTGCCTACCTCGGCGCTGGCGAGGGGCCAGTGCCGATGGAGCGCTATTCGCCGACCTACCGCAACCTCTTCCTGCGCCATCCGCTGTGGGTGATGCGCTCGATCCTGGACGTGGCCCGCATGGTCGCCGCCGCACGCCGCGCGGTCCGGGTGCGCTACGACAAGGTCGAGGACGGCCACAATGCATTCGCCTACCTGCGGCTCGGGCCGCCGCAGCATGGCGCGCTGCTCGGCACTTCGAAGGCCTGGGGCGTCACGCTCAACGAATTTCTGATGGCCAGCTTGATGCTTGCACTGTCGCCGCTCGCCGCGCAGCGACGCGGCGAGCACCGCCGCAACGAACTGGCCATCGCTTCGATCCTGAACATGCGCCCGGACTTCGGCCCCGATGCGCTGGATGCACTGAGCCCGCTGCTGGCGGCCTTTCGTGTGGCGCACGAGGTGCCCGAGGGCATCGCGACTGCGCCAACTGGCGCTGGACGTGCACAACGAGGCGGCACGCGTCAAGCACAGCCACCTCTATCTGCAGAGCATCATGGCCCTCGCCGTGTCGGCGCTGCTGTGGCCGTGGTTTTCGGCATCGAGGCGCCACGGCCTGTACGCGAAACACTTCCCGGCGTGGGCCGGAATCACCTCGCTCAACCTGAACCCGATCTGGGCGCGTACCGGATGTGCGGGCACGGCGCGGCTCGACTACCTGCGCGCCGTGCCGACCGGCCCGCTGTGCCCGCTGGTCTTTGCAGTCACCACCGCGCACGACGTGCTGCACATCGGCATCGCCTATCGCACCGCCGCGTTTTCCCGCGCGGACGTGGACCAGGTGGCCGCCGCGTTCATGCATTGCATCGGCGACTTGCCGGTCGAGCCCTCGACATGAACTCGCGCACGAGCATCATTGCACTGGCCATTGCACTGGCCATTGCGCTGGTCTTCACCGGCTGCGCGACGGTGCCCTACGGCGATCGCGGTGCTGCCGCGACGCAGCCCGTCAGCCCCCAGGCGGTACTTCGCGGCACGAACCTGGACGAGGCGATCGCGGCGCGCATCCTGGCGCTCGATCCCGAGCACGTGTCCGACAGCGATGTGCGCACGGTGCTCGCCGCGGGTCCGACGCCGCGCATCGTCGCACTCCATGGCGGCATCTACCCGACCCACCTGTTGATGAACTCGTTTTCTCGCTTCCTCGCAGGGATGGGCTATCCGCAGGCCAAGCTGCGGCATCCCGGCGACGGGCGCCGCTCGCACAGCCCTTACGAGAGCAGCACGCAGATCGCGGGCCTGATCGCCTGGTACTACGAACAGGAGGGCCTGATGCCGATGCTGGTCGGCCACAGCCAGGGCGGCATCCAGTTGGTGAAGGTTCTGTACGAACTCGCCGGCAACGCCAGCGCGGCCATTCCCGTCTGGAACCCGAAGACAGATGCCGCCGAGAATCGCCTGTCGATCGTGGATCCGTACACCGGCGTCGAACGCCCGGTCGTCGGGTTGAGGGTCGGCTACGCGTCGGTGGTCGGATCGGGCGGGTCGGCGCTGCTGCTGCCCAACCAATGGAGCATGGCCGGGCGGCTGCGGGCTATCCCCGATTCGGTCGACGAGTTCACGGGCTTTGTGCTCGGCGTGGACCTGATCGCCTGGGACCTGCCGGGCGCGGGCACGACCTACCGGGCCAAAGGATCTGCGCAGGTGCGTAACGTGGAGTTGCCGACGGACTACTCGCACGTCTTCGTCGTTGCGACCTCGGCCCTGGCGGGTGATCCCGCGATGCGGGAGTGGCTCAACGCCTACGTTCCAGGACGCGCTGCCGAACTCCCGGCGAATGCACGATCGACCGAGAGCAGCCTTTGGGCCGCCGACGTCTGGTACAGCATCAAGAAACACTGGGTGCTCGAAGCTCAGAAGTTCGTGCGCGCACGGCGCGATCTGGCCGCGCCGCAATGAGGAACCGCCCCGGGCGACGGGCACGCCGATCGAGTGGGGAATGCCCGAGCGCCAAGCCGGCCCGGGCGAGGTCCGCACTCGTGTGGCGTCGCCGTTGCATTGGGGCCCTTGGCCCTCTGCCATCGGTGCAATCCGGCTCCTGTCTCGACGCAACCGCGCGGCCGGCCATCGGCCGTTACTACACTCGACGCAACTTGCTCGTCCGCGCCGCTCTCAATCGTTACCTTCCGGGGCTCGACGGCGTTGAGCGCCCCTCACCGAGCAGCAAGGGCGAAGTGGATGAAGCCTGCGCATCGTGTCTGCAAGTCCGCGTTGAGCCGGCTGGCGATGAAAGTCCGTCGTGCAATGCAGTAACCACGGTATGCCGACAACGATATAGGCCCCGTAACATCAGCCGCGTCGGATGCAGACTCGAATGAACGGCCATTGCAGCTACCAGCTCCTGATTGAAGTGAAGCGCCCCGTTCGCTGCGTCATCGGCCGGCTGGGCGCATTCGAGTTTCCTGCGGGCTGCTACACGTACACAGGCTCGGCGAAGCGAGGCCTTGAAGCGCGCATATCGCGTCACCTGCGGCCCAAGAAGTCCCTGCGCTGGCACGTGGATTTCCTGCTCGGAGCGCCCGGCGTCAAGATCACCAAGGTCATTCGTTCGTGTCGCGACGAGTGCCGCCTGAACCAGGCCTCGCCCGGCAATGTGCTTGTGCCGGGCTTCGGCTCCTCGGACTGCAACGCGGGCTGCAGATCTCACCTGAAATACATTGGGTGACCCCGTGCGTTCGAAGGCGAACAGGAGCGCGCCCTGCTATTGTCGAGTCGCCGCTCTCGCCGGGGACGAGAGTCCGCAAGGTCTGAAAACCCGCCCGCCGGGCCCCTTGCACGCAGCAGTCGCTCCTACCGATCCCTCGCCAGTCGCGGATCGAACAGATCGCGCAGCCCATCGCCGAGCAGGTTCAGCCCGAGCACCGCGAGCACGATCGCGACACCGGGGAAGACCGCCAGCCGCGGAGCCTGGAAGAGCAGCGTCTGCGCCTCGCTGAGCATGCGCCCCCACGACGGCTGCGGCGGTTGCGTGCCCAGGCCCAGGTACGAAAGCGCCGCCTCGGCGAGGATGGCGATGGCGAAGCGGATCGTGCCCTGCACGATCAGCACCGACCGGATATTCGGCAGCACGTGCTCGATCGTGATGCGCAACCTGCCCTTGCCCGAAGCACGCGCTGCCAGCACGTATTCGCGCGACCACACCACGTTGGCCGACGCGCGCGTAATGCGCGCGAATGTGGGAATGTTGTACAGACCGATCGCGATGATCGAGTTGACGATGCCGGGGCCGAACACGGCGGTCATCATGATTGCCGACAGGATGGCCGGGAAGGCGAAGCCGAAGTCTGACAGCCGCATGATGAGTTCCTCGACCCAGCCGCGACGCGCCGACGCCAGCAGGCCGAGCGCAGTGCCGACGACGAGCCCGATGCCGACCGCGATCACGCCGACGAGGATCGAGTTGCGCGAGCCGACGAGCAGGAGCGAGGCCACGTCGCGGCCGAGGATGTCGGTGCCCAGCCAGTGAGACCACGAGGACGTCTGCAGCTTGTGCGGGATGTCGATCTCGTACGGCGACCAGGGCGTCCAGACCACCGACAGCATGGCGGCCAGCAGTAACAGCACGGTCAGCACGCCGCCGAGCGCAAAGCTGCGGTGGCGCATCGCTTGGCGCAGGAAGCCTGGAGTCTGCGGCGTGGCGAGCACGGCACTCATCGTAGCGTCGGCGTGTCCGCCCCGGGGGGAAGCGACCACAGTGCCGTAGGCCGAAGGACAACCAAGGGCAGGTCCCGCGAAGCAGGATGCGGCTTTGCCGCACAAAGTGAGCTCGGCGGCCTCATACATCCGCCGCGTTGATTCGCGGGTCGATCGCTGCGTACAGCAGGTCGACCGCAAAGTTGACGACGACGACCATCGCGGCGAGGAACATCACGCAATTGCGCACGACGATCAGGTCGCGGTTCGAGATCGACTGGAAGATCAGGCGGCCGAGCCCGGGCAGGTAGAAGACGTTCTCGACGACGATGGTGCCGGCCAGCAGCTCGGCAAACTGCAGGCCCATGATCGTCAGCACCGGGATCATCGCGTTGCGCAGCACGTGCCGCCACAGCGCAGCGCGCTGCGACAGGCCTTTGGCGCGCGCGGTGCGCACGAAATCCTCACGCAGCACCTCGAGCACCGCCGAGCGCGTGATACGCGACAGGATCGCTGCCTGCACGACGGCGAGCGACACGGCCGGCAGCAGCAGCGACTTGAATGCCGGCCACGCGCCCTCGCCCCAGCCCGGAAAGCCACCGGCCGAGAACCAGCGCAGCGTGACCGAAAAGAACAGGATCAGCAGAATCGCGAACCAGAAGTTCGGGATCGCGATGCCGAGCTGGCTCAGGCCCATGAGCCCCACGTCGCCGAGCTTGTTGTGGCGTGACGCGGCGTAGACACCGGCGCTCAGCGCGAGGGCGGCGGTCAGCGTCATCGCCATCAGTGCCAGCGGCACGGTGACGAGCAGCCGCTCGCCGATGAGTTCGGCCACCGGCGAGCTGTAGGCGTGGCTAAGACCCAGGTTGCCCGCCAGCATGCCGCCGACCCACGAGAGGTAGCGCTCGAGCGGCGGGCGGTCGAGACCGAACTTGACGGCCAGCGCGCGAACCGCCTCGGGCGATGCGTCGGGGCCCATCATCATCTGCGCCGCGTCGCCGGGCAGGATCTCGAGCACCAGGAAGATCACCACCGAAGCAGCGACCAGCGTGGCGACGAAGGTGGCGAGCCGCTTGAGCAGGAAGACGCTCATCGCGGGGGCAAGCAGGGCGGAACTGGCATAGGGTCAACGATAAGCCAACTCGGCCGGCGCCGGGCCGTTCCCAAGCCGGGCGAGCGCCCTTCTTGGGCCGCGCCTGGGGTCGTCAACCAGGCGCTGGCTATCATGGGACCAGGGCAAAGCGAGCGGTAGGGCCCGCAACCTGTCAAGGAGGTGGCATGACCCCGGCAATCGACTTCGAACCCGCGTACCTGCTGATCGGTGGCCAGTGGCGCTCAGCCGCGAGCGGCCGGACGCTGCTGCTGGAAGACCCCTCCGACGGCAGCGAACTTGCGGCTATCGCGCGCGGCGATGCGGCCGACGTCGACGCCGCGGTGCAAGCCGCGCGCATGGCGCTGGCCGGCGAGTGGGGCCGCCTCACCGCCACCGAACGCGGGCGCGTGCTGTGGCGCATCGGCCAGGCTGTCGCCGCGCGGGCCGATGAACTGGCGCGGCTCGAGGCGCTCGATGTCGGCAAGCCACTCAAGCAGGGCCGCGCCGACGCGCTGGCCCTCGCTCGCTACCTGGAGTTCTACGGCGGTGCATGCGACAAGGTGCACGGCGAGACGCTGCCCTACCAGACGGGCTACACGGTGCTGACGCTGCGCGAGCCGCACGGAGTGACGGCGCACATCGTGCCCTGGAACTACCCGATGCAGATCGTCGGTCGCAGCGTAGGCGCGGCACTCGCGATGGGCAACGCCTGCGTGCTCAAGCCGGCCGAGGAAGCCTGCCTGACGGTGCTGGCGTTTGCGCGCATCGCGCAGCAGGCCGGGTTGCCGGCCGGGGCGCTCAGCGTCGTGACCGGCACCGGCGAGGAGGCCGGCGCGGCGCTGTCGGCGCACCCGGGAATCGACCACGTCTCGTTCACCGGATCCGTCGCGACCGGCGCGCTGGTGCAGGCGGCGGCTGCCAGGAATGCGGTGCCGGTGACGCTGGAGCTCGGCGGCAAGTCGCCACAGATCGTGTTCGCCGATGCCGACATCGATGCCGCGCTGCCGTTCCTCGTCAACGCCGGCATCCAGAACGCCGGGCAAACCTGCTCGGCGGCGTCGCGCATCCTCGTCGAGCGAAGTGTCTACGCGCAGGTGATGGCGCGCATGGCCGAGCGCTACGCGGCGCTGCGCGTCGGCCCAGCGACGAGCGACCTCGACCTCGGCCCGGTGATCTCACGCCGCCAGCGCGGCGTGATCGAAGGCTTCCTCGCCCTGGCGGGAGAGGGCGGCATCGAAGTCGCGGCGCAAGGCACGGTCGTCGCCGACGCTCCCGCCGGCGGCCACTACGTGCGACCGACCCTGCTCGCCGACGTGCCCGAGGCGCACGCGCTCGCGCAGCAGGAAATCTTCGGTCCGGTGCAGGTGCTGATTCCGTTCGACGGCGAAGCCGAGGCGCTGCGCATCGCCAACGGCACGCCCTACGGCCTGGTGGCCGGCGTCTGGACGCGCGACGGTGGGCGGCAGCTGCGCATAGCGCGCGCACTGCGCTGCGGCCAGGTGTTCATCAACAACTACGGCGCCGGCGGCGGCGTCGAGCTGCCGTTCGGCGGCGTCAAACATTCGGGCCACGGACGCGAGAAGGGCTTCGAGGCACTGTATGGCTTCTCGACGCTTAAGACGGTCGCGATCCATCACGGCTGAATGCATACGGGAGACAGGCCATGAGACTGCAGGACAAGATCGCCATCGTCACCGGCGCCGGCTCGGGCTTCGGCGAAGGCATCGCGCGCAAGTTCGTCGCCGAGGGCGCGAAGCTGATCGTCGCCGACCGCGACGCCGCGGCCGCAGGGAGGGTGGCCGCTGCGCTGGGCGCGAACGCGCTCGCGGTCACGGTCGACGTGTCGAGAGCGGCCGACGTGAAGACCATGGTCGAGGCCGCGCAAGCTCGCTTCGGCGGGCTCGACATCCTCGTCAACAACGCCGGCATCGGCCACCTTCCTCAGCCGCTCGAGGGTCTGGCCGAGGACGAGTTCGATCGCATCTTCGCGGTCAACATGAAGGCGATCTACCTCGCCGCGCGCGAGGTCGTGCCAATCATGAAGGCGAAGAGGAGCGGCGTGATCCTGAACATCGCGTCGACGGCAGGCGTCAGCCCGCGCCCGCGCCTGGCCTGGTACAACGCGAGCAAGGGCTGGGTCATCACGGCGACGCGAGCGGTGGCGGTGGAGCTCGCGCCGTTCGGCATCCGTGTCGTCGCGCTCAACCCGGTGGCCGGCGAGACCCCGATGCTGAAGACCTTCATGGGGGAGGATACGCCAGAGATCCGCGCGAAGTTCCTGTCGACGATCCCGATCGGGCGCTTCTCGACGCCGGAAGACCTCGGCAACGCAGCGTGCTTCCTATGCTCCGACGAGGCCTCGATGATCACCGGAGTGGCAATGGAGGTCGACGGCGGGCGGTGCATCTGAGCTGTCGCAACGGGCTCCGTCACCCGCGCATCAGATTGCGCCCCGTACCAGCAGCATGAATTCAGCTGCGGGCGTGCCGGGGCTCACTCTTCTTGTAGACCCACTTCATGCCGGCCCCGATCGCGGTGAGCACGATGACGTAGAAGACCAGCTGCATGCCCGCAGGTTGTGCCTCGTAGCCGACGAGGCTGTGCAGCAGCGTGCCCACGATCGAAGTCTGAGGCAGCAGCTGCGAGGTGTCCCACAGCGGCGTCGCGAGGCTCGGCAGAACATCGGCCTGGATCAGCAGGCGCGCCGCCTGCGACGCCATGCCGGCGGCCACGAACAGCACCAGCACGCCGGTCGCCGCGAAGAACCAGCGCAACGGGATGCGCAGCAGCCCTGCATAGAGCGCGGTCCCGACCGCCACGCCCGCCACGATGCCGGCAACACCGCCCATCAGCATCGACCCCGAGGCACCGCCCTCCGAGGCGGCGATGCCGTACAGGAAGAGCACGGTCTCCGAGCCCTCTCGCAACACGGCAAGCCCGACGACGATCAGCAGCACCGAGCGTGCGCGCCGGCCGGCGCTGATCTCGCTGCCCACGCCTCGGGCGTCGGCAGAGAGCGCTGCGCCGCTCGCAGACATCCACAGGTTGTGCCAGGCGAGCATCAGCACAGCGAGGCCGAGCACCGCGGCGTTGAACAGTTCCTGGCCGATGCCGCTCGCCATTTCTGCAATGCGCCCGGTACCGAGCGCCACGAGACCCGCGCCGGCGATGCCCACGGCGATACCCGCGGCGAGCCAGCGGTTGCGGCCGGGTACCGCGCGCGTCGCAGCGGCGATGATGCCGATGAGCAGCGCCGCTTCCAGCACTTCGCGAAAGACGATGACGGCAGTGGCGAACATGGCGGATACGGTGCGGTTACTGCGCGACGATCACGCCCTTGGCAGTCGCCTCGTTGTACTCACCGACGAAGGGATAGCGTCCCGGCTTGAGCGGGCCGATGAAGAGCGTCGCCGTCGCCTTGCCCGCAATCACTTTCTCGCGGTTCAAGGCCTGGCTCTCGAATTCCTCGGGCGTCGCATCGCGGTTCTCGACGACGAGCTTGAGCTTCTTGCCGGCCGGCACGATGAGCTCGGGAGGCTGGAACCTGTGATCCTGGATGACGAGCTTGAACCCGTCGTCAGCCACTGCGGCGGGAAGCGTGGCAGGAAGACAAGCCGCAATGCTGAGGGCTAACAGGTGAGTGATACGAGGCATGGCGGTGTGTCGGAATAGCTTGTGTGCGCAAATGATAACGATTCTCATTTGTCATTGCAAGCCCCCTGCCGACAGCCCTTGCGGCCGGCTTCATGTCTGCACCAGGCGCCGGCTCCGGGAGATCGACATCAGGATCCCGAGGCCGAGGCCGAGCGTCACCATCGCCGTGCCGCCGTAGCTGATGAACGGCAGCGGCACGCCGACGACGGGCAGGATGCCGCTGACCATGCCCATGTTGACGAAGGCGTAGGTGAAGAACGAGAGCGTCACCGCGCCGGCCAGCAGGCGCGCGAACTGTGTCGGTGCTTCGGCGGCGATCATCAGGCCACGAAAGATCAGGAAGACGAAGCCGAGGATCAGCGCGACGTTTCCTGCCAGGCCGAACTCCTCGGAGAAGGCGGCGAAGATGAAGTCGGTCGTGCGCTCGGGGATGAATTCGAGGTGCGTCTGTGTGCCATTCATGAAACCCTTGCCGGTGAGCCCTCCGGAGCCGATGGCGATCCCGCCCTGGATGATGTGGAAGCCCTTGCCAAGCGGGTCGGTCGTCGGGTCGAGCAGCGTGCAGACGCGGTTCTTCTGGTAGTCGCGAAGCATCGGCCACTTGACGTCGGGCTGGCAGATGCGGTCTTCAGAAAGCACCAGCGCCGTCACGGCAAGTGCCGCAAGCAGCAGCACCGGGATGATCAGCCGCCAAGACAGGCCGGCAAAGAAGATCACATAGAGGCCCGCTGACAGCACCAGGACGGCGGTGCCAAGGTCGGGCTGCTTCACGATCAAGCCAACCGGCAGTGCCAGCATCAGCATCGCGGCGACGAAGTCGAGCGCGCGCAACTGTCCCTCGCGGCGCTGGAACCACCAGGCGAGCATCAGTGGCATCGCGATCTTCAGGATCTCGGAAGGCTGGATGTCCACCCCCACGTGCAGCCAGCGCGTCGCGCCCTTCTTGGTGACGCCGAACAGCATCGTCGCCACCAGCAGCGCGACGCCCAGGCTGTACAGCGGCACCGCCAGCCGCGACAGGCGCTGCGGCGGGATCTGCGCGACGAAGAACAGCACGCCGAGCGCAAGCAGCATGTTGCGGCCGTGGTCGACGAAACGCGTGCCGCTGTCGAAGCCGGCCGAATACATCGTCAGCAGCCCGCCCATGGCTAGCAGTGCGACGGCCGCGCTCAGTGGGCCATCGAAACCGAGGAACACCGGCCTGACGCGCAGCCAGAGCGAGGGCTTGTCGAAGGCAGCGCTCATCGTCTTGCGGCCAGAGGCGCAACGCCGGCGCTCGGCAGCGCCCGGACTGTTCTCGAAGCACTGCCAGCCGTAGCGACGACCGGACCCGCTGCGGATGGCGCCGCAGCGGCGGCCTCCGGTAGTGTGCTGGCCGCGCCCGGCAGCGCCACCGAGGCCGCGTCACGCTGGGTGCCGATCGGCACACCCGCCTGGCCGAGCCGCGTGGCAGCGATGTCTTCGACGCTCGGGTACTTGCCTAGCAGCAAGAAGTCGAACACGCGGCGGGCGATCGGCGCCGCGGCGGCGGCGCCAAAACCCGCGTTCTCCACCACCATCGCCAGCGCGACACGCGGCTCGTCGAGCGGCGCGAAGGCGGTGTACAGCGCATGGTCGCGGTGCCGCTCTTCGACGTTCTTGGCGTTGTACTTCTCGTCCTTGCCGATCGCGATCACCTGCGCAGTGCCCGTCTTGCCGCCGCTCTTGTAGGGCGCGCCGGCGAACACGCGGGCGGACGTGCCTTCCTGCGTCACGCCGTACAACGCTTGGTGGATGAAGGCGAGATGGTCGGGGGCTAGCGAGAGCGGCTCGAGTGCGCGGCCCGACACGCGGCGCTTCTTGCGCGTCTCGAAATCCTCGATCTCGCGCACCAGGCGCGGCATGTAGCGCTGCCCGCCGGCAGCCACGGTGGCCGTGGCCTGGGCGAGCTGCAGCATCGTGAACGCGTTGTAGCCCTGACCGATGCCGAGCGAGATGGTCTCGCCGGCGTACCACTTCTGCTGTTCCTTGCGGCGGTAGGCGGCACGCTTCCAGGCGGTGGACGGCAACAGGCCCTTGACTTCGCCCTGGATGTCGATGTCGGTGATCTGACCCAGGCCGAGCGGCTTCATGAAGTCGTGGATCGCGTCGACGCCGAGGTCGTTGGCGAGCGTGTAGTAGTAGGTGTCGCACGACTGCACGATCGACTTGTACATGTCCACCGTGCCGTGGCCGAACTCCTTGTCGTCGCGGAACTTGTGGTTGCCGAACCAGAAGTAGCCGGGGTCCGAGATGGTCTGCTGTGGCGTGCGCTTGCCGAGGCTCAGCGCGGCCAGCGCCATGAAGGGCTTGTAGGTCGAGCCCGGCGGGTAGGTGCCGCGCAGCGCGCGGTTCAGCAGCGGCTTGTCGAGCGATTCGTTGAGCGCCTTCCAGTTCTCGGCGTCGATGCCATCGACGAACAGGTTGGGGTCGAAGTTAGGCTTGCTCACGAAGGCGAGGATCTCGCCGTTGCGCGGGTCGATCGCGACAAGCGCGCCGCGACGCTCGCCGAAGAGATCCTCCACCAGCGCCTGCAGCCGGATGTCGATCGCCAGCGTGAGCGTGTTGCCGGGCGTCGCCGAGTTGCTTTGCAGGCGGCGCACGGCCCGGCCGCCAGCCGTGGTCTCGATCTCCTCGAAGCCGGTGCTGCCGTGCAGGTCGGTCTCGTAGCTCTGCTCGATGCCGAGCTTGCCGATGTATTCGCTGCCGCGATAGTTCGAGGCACCCTCGGTGTCGTCGATGGCGAGCTTCTCGGCTTGGTTGATGCGGCCGATGTAGCCGATCAGGTGGCTCGCCGTCTCGCCGAGCGGGTAGTTGCGGAACAGCCGTGCCTTGACGTCGACGCCCGGGAAGCGAAAGCGCTGCGCGCTGAAGCGCGCCACCTCCTCGTCGGTGAGGCGGGAGCGGATCGGCAGCGATTCGAAGCTCTTGCCTTCTTCCATCAGCCGCTTGAAGCGCTTGCGGTCGCGCGGCTGGACGTCGATCACCTGCGACAGTCCGCTGATCGTCGCCTCGAGGTCGGCGACCCTGGAAGGCGTTATCTCCAGCGTGTATGCCGAATAGTTGTCGGCCAGTACCACGCCGTTGCGGTCGAGGATCAGGCCGCGGTTGGGCACGATCGGCAAGACGGCGATGCGGTTGTTCTCGGCCTGGGTCGAAAGCTCCTCGTGCCTCACGACCTGCAGATAGACGAGGCGCGCGGCGAGCAGGCCGAAGCAGAAAAGCACGAACGCCGCCGCGGCGACGAGGCGCATGCGAAAGCTCCCCAGCTCGCGTTCGATGTCCCTGAGTTCCGTCATGCTCACAAGGGGCGGTTCTGGTCCGGATCGGGAGGGCGCCGTTGCGGCGCGAGCAGCAGCCAGCACGCGAGCGGCCAGAGCAGTGACTCGAACAACGGCGCGAGGAGGATCTGCCAGCCGGGGAACATACCCCCGGCGAGAAGCCGCACGAGCAGCGACACCGCGTGCGCGGCAACGAACAGCGGCAGGATCTGCACCGCCTGCGACGGCACCGAGAACCACAGAAGCCGGCGGTGGATCGTGACGGCGAAGAAGCTCAGCAGCGTATAGGCAAGCGCATGCTGGCCGAGCACCGCGCCATCGTGCACGTCCGTCACGAGACCGAACGCGAACGCCAACCCGACACCGACGCGCCGCGACTGGTGGACGTTCCAGAAGACGAGCGCGAGTGCCAGCAGGTCGGGCATGGCCGGCTGGCGTCCGAGCGGCACCATGTTGAAGGCCAGCGCGCCGAGCAGCGTCGCCCAGACGAACAGCGGATTGACCGGCAGCAGCAGCTGGTCGGCGCTGCGCGGCATCATGAGGCCGCTCCCTGCGGTCGGTGGCTCATGAGCAAGGCTCCCGCGAACGGCGCGTCACCGGCGCCCCGACTTGCGCGTCGGTGCAGGCACCGCATCGGCAGCCGCCTCCGGCCGCGGCGGCAGCTGCAGCCCCACCGGTTCGAGCACCAGCACCTGGCGTACGCTGTCGGGCGCGGCAACCGGCTGCAACGCGATCCGCGCGAAGCTGGTCTCGATGCGCCGGTCGACCTGGCTCACGCGCGCGACGGGCAAGCCGGGCGGGTAAATGCCATCGACGCCCGAGGTGGTGAGCAGGTCGCCCACCTGCACGTCGGCGTTGCCGGCCATGAAGCGCAACTCCATGCCCGCGCCGCCGGCCAGGCCGAAGGCCACGCTGCGCAACAACGTGCGCGGGTTGAGCACCGGGATGGCCGCATCCTTGTCGGTCAGCAGCGTCACCTCGGCAGTGAGCGGATAGACCCGCGTCACCTGCCCGAGCACGCCCTGCTCGTTGATAACCGGGGCGCCGAGCAGCACGCCGTTCGCGCCGCCGCGGTCGATGAAGACCTTGCGCGAGTACGGATCGGCTGCTTCGTAGAGGACCTCGGCAGCCAGCGAGCGGACGGCAAGCGCGGGACGCAACTCGAGCAGGTCGCGAAGCTGCGCGTTCTCGCGCGCCAGTTGCTCGACGCGCGTCGCCCGTTCGGCCTGCCGAACGAGTTCGCCGCGCGCTGCCTGCTCTCGACCGAGGGCGCCTTGCAGCCCGCCCAGGTACTCGCCTGCGCGCTCCCAGGTGGTCACCGGGACCATCAGCACGCGCTCGATCGGGAGCAGCACGGTGGCAATCGCCGCGCGCAGTGGCAGCGTCAGCCGGAAGCGCGTATCGGCCACCATCAGCAGGACGGCGACCGCGGAGAAGAACATCATCTTGCTGAGTGCCGACGGGCCCTGGCGGAAGAAGGGCGGCGGCGTGCGATCGAAGCTGCCTGGGGCCATGGATCCGCCGGTTCAGTTCACTTCGTGGTGGCGCGGTCCCGGCCTGCGCCGGGCCGCCCGGCGGGCGACGCCGCGGACACGTCGGGGTCGTCACTCACTCGGAGGTGAAGATGCTGCCGAGGCGCTCCATCCGCTCCAGTGCCATGCCGCAGCCGCGAACGACGCAGGTCAGCGGATCTTCGGCAACGAGCACCGGCAGCCCGGTTTCCTCCCCCAGCAAGCGATCCAGGTCACGCAGCAGCGCACCGCCGCCGGTGAGCATCATCCCGCGCTCGGCAATATCGGCGCCGAGCTCGGGTGGCGTCTGCTCGAGCGCGTTCTTGACGCTGGAGACGATCTGGTTCAACGGGTCGGTCAGCGCCTCGAGGATCTCGTTGCTGCTGATCGTGAAGCTGCGCGGCACGCCCTCGGAAAGGTTGCGCCCCTTGACTTCGATCTCCCTGACCTCTGAACCGGGGAATGCAGAGCCGATGTTCTTCTTGATCATCTCGGCTGTCGGCTCGCCGATCAGCATGCCGTAGTTGCGGCGGATGTAGTTGATGATGGCTTCGTCGAACTTGTCGCCGCCGACGCGCACGCTGCCCTTGTAGACCATGCCGCCGAGGCTGATGACACCGACCTCGGTCGTGCCGCCACCGATGTCGACGACCATCGAGCCGCTGGCTTCGCTGACCGGCAGCCCGGCGCCGATCGCCGCGGCCATCGGCTCCTCGATCAGGTAGACGTCGCTCGCCCCGGCGCCGAGCGCCGATTCGCGGATCGCGCGCCGTTCGACTTGGGTCGACCCGCAGGGCACGCAGATGATGATGCGCGGGCTCGGCCGCAGCACCGATCTAGGGTGCACCATCTTGATGAACTGCTTCAACATCTGCTCGGTGACGGTGAAGTCGGCGATCACGCCGTCCTTCATCGGGCGGATCGCCTCGATGTTGCCGGGCACCTTGCCGAGCATCGCCTTCGCTTCCTTGCCCACGGCCTGGATGGTCTTCTTGCCGTGCGGACCGCCCTCGTGGCGGATCGCGACGACCGAGGGCTCGTCGAGCACGATGCCCTTGCCACGGACGTAGATCAGCGTGTTGGCGGTGCCGAGGTCGATGGCAAGGTCGGTCGAGAAATAGCGGCGCAGGGAGGCGAACATGGCATGTGCGGGTGACGTCGGGGGGCGCTCAGAGCAGGATCTTGGCGTGAGGGCCGGCCGACGCGAATCTGGGGTGGCGTTCTGGATGGCCCCGTCGAGCAGCGTAGCGCCGATCCTGGGGCCTCTTCACTGGAGGTTTCCGGGGCATCCCGTTGTCGCTGCGGCAGACGGGCATGGAGTGCGATTTTCCGCCACCGGCGAGGCCTGTGGATAGCCGTGGATAATACCTCAAGCCTTCATTCTCTCCGACGGTTTTCGCCGCCGCGCAAACTCCGATGGTCCCCCTCTTCAGCGCAGGTCTTCCATGCCATTGAGCCCCGGGGACGTGAGCCGCATTGCGCACCTCGCGCGGCTCGAACTCCAGCCTGGCGAGCAGGCGGCGATGCTGACGCAACTGAACGGCTTCTTCTCGATCGTCGAGCAGATGAGCGCCGTCGAAACGCGCGGCGTCGAGCCCCTGTACACGCCGCTGGCGGTGGTGCAGGAAATGCCGCTGCGCCTGCGCGACGACGTGGTGACCGAGACGGATAGACGCGAGGCCAACCAGCGCAGCGCACCGGCACTCGCCGATGGGCTTTTCCTTGTCCCCAAAGTGATCGAATGAGCGCACCGCGGCACACGCTCGGCGTCGCCGAACTGGGGCGATTGCTCGAGGCCGGCGAGGTCTCCAGCGTCGAGATCGCGACACATCTGCTTGCACGTGTTTCGACTCACGGGCAGCTCGGCGCCTTCCTGTGCGTCGACGAGGAAGGGGCACTGGCCCAGGCGCGCGCCGCCGACGCGCGGCGCGGCGCGGGCGAGCGCGGCGCGCTGCTCGGGGTGCCACTGGCGCACAAGGACATCTTCGTCACCGAGGCGCTACCTACCACTGCCGGCTCGAAGATGCTCGCCGGCTACCGCAGCCCGTTCGACGCCACGGTGGTGGCGCGCCTGGCATCGGCGGGCGCGGTCACGTTGGGCAAGCTCAATTGCGATGAATTCGCGATGGGTTCGTCGAACGAGAACTCGGCCTTCGGGCCGGTCAGGAACCCCTGGGATACGGCCCGTGTGCCTGGTGGATCGTCGGGCGGCTCGGCCGCCGCCGTCGCGGCACGCCTGTTGCCGGCCGCGACCGGCACCGACACCGGCGGCTCGATTCGCCAGCCGGCGAGCTTCTGCGGCGTCACCGGCATCAAGCCGACCTACGGCGTGTGTTCGCGCTACGGGATGATCGCCTTTGCATCCAGCCTCGACCAGGCTGGGCCGATCGCGCGCAGCGCCGAGGACTGCGCGCTGCTGCTGTCGGCGATGAGCGGCTTCGACGAGCGCGACTCGACGAGCGTGCAGCACCCACCCCAGGACTTTGCGGCCGCGCTCACTGCGCCGCGCGACGATTCCAGTGTGGCGCGGCCGCTCGAAGGGCTGCGCGTCGGGCTGCCGAAGGAGTTCTTTCCGGCCGCGCTCGCCTCCGATGTCGACGGCGTCGTGCGTGCGGCGTTGCGCGACCTCGAACAACTCGGCGCGAGGCTGATCGACGTGAGCCTGCCGCGCACCGAGCTGTCGATCCCCGTCTACTACATCATCGCGCCGGCCGAGGCGAGTTCGAACCTGTCGCGCTTCGATGGCGTGCGCTACGGCCACCGCGCGGCGAAGTACGGCGACCTGATGGACATGTACATGAAGACCCGCGCCGAGGGCTTCGGCGTCGAGGTCAAGCGGCGACTGATGATCGGTACCTACGTGCTCTCGCACGGCTATTACGACGCCTACTACCTGCAGGCGCAGAAGCTGCGGCGCATGATCGCCGAGGACTTCCAGGCCTGCTTTCGGCAGGTTGACGTCATCGCCGGCCCGGTGGCGCCGAGCGTGGCGTGGAGGCTCGGCGAGAAGAGCGACGACCCGGTGGCCGCGTACCTCGCCGACATCTTCACGCTGCCGGCAAGCCTCGCCGGCCTCCCCGGCATGAGCCTGCCCGCGGGTTTCGGCGAGGGTGCCATGCCTGTGGGCCTGCAACTGATCGCCAACTACTTCGAGGAAGGGACGCTGCTGCACGCGGCGCACGCCTTCCAGCAGGCGACCGACTGGCACCGGCGCGTGCCACCGGGGTGCTGACGATGAACCCGAAGCCCCCCTTGATCCGCGGCTACGAGGTCGTCATCGGCATCGAGACCCACGCCCAGCTCTCGACCCGCAGCAAGATCTTCAGCGGCGCGCCCACCACATTCGGCGCTGCGGCCAACACCCAGGCCTGCGCGGTCGACCTGGCGCTTCCGGGCACGCTACCGGTGATGAACCGCGGCGCGGTAGAGCGCGCGATCCGCTTCGGCCTGGCGGTGGGCGCGACGGTCGCTCCGCAGTCGATCTTCGCGCGCAAGAACTACTTCTACCCCGACCTGCCCAAGGGCTACCAGATCAGCCAGTACGAGACGCCGGTGGTGCAGGGCGGCAAGGTCGAGTTCTTTCTCGGCGACGCAAAGCACACGGTGCACCTGACGCGCGCGCACCTCGAGGAAGACGCCGGCAAGTCGCTGCACGATGACTATCACGGCCTGACAGGCATCGACCTGAACCGCGCCGGCACACCGCTGCTGGAGATCGTCACCGAGCCAGACATGCGGTCGAGCGCCGAGGCGGTCGAGTACGCCAAGGCGCTGCACGCGCTCGTCGTCTGGCTGGAGATCTGCGACGGCAACATGCAGGAAGGGTCGTTTCGCTGCGACGCCAACGTGTCGGTGCGCCGGCCCGGCGCGCCCTACGGCACGCGCCGCGAGATCAAGAACCTGAACAGCTTCAAGTTCCTGCAGCAGGCGGTGGACTACGAGATCCAGTGGCAGATCGACCTGCTCGAGGATGGCGGCACGGTGCAGCAGGCGACGGTGCTGTTCGACGCCGACACCGGCGAGACGCGCGCGATGCGCAGCAAGGAAGACGCGCACGACTATCGCTACTTTCCAGACCCCGACCTGCCGCCGCTGGTGATAGCCCCGCAATGGATCGCCGAGGTACGCGCCGCGATGCCCGAGTTGCCGCGCGCGATGGCCGAGCGCTTCCAGAGGGACTACGGGCTGCCGGCCTACGACGCGTCGATGATGACGCAGAGCAAGCGCCTTCGGATCCTTCTTCGAGGCCGCCGCGCGGGCCTGCGGCAACGCCAAGCTGGCGGCGAACTGGCTGATGGGCGAAGTTGCGCGGCGGCTCAATGCCGACGCGCTGCCCATTGAGCGCAGCCCGGTCGACGCTGCTTCGCTCGGCCGCGTCATCGCACGCATCGCCGACGGCACGATCTCCAACAACGGCGCAAGGCAGGTGTTCGACGCGCTGTGGTCTGGCAAGGCTGGCGACATCGATTCGCTGATCGAGACGCTCAACCTGAGGCAGATGAGCGACAGCGGCGCGCTCGAGGCGATCATCGACGAAGTGATCGCCGCCAACCCGAAGTCGGTCGAAGAGTACCGCGCGGGCAAGGACAAGGCCTTCAACGCGCTCGTCGGCCAAGCGATGAAGGCGAGCAAGGGCAAGGCGAATCCGGCGCAGGTCAACGAGCTGCTGAAGAAGAAACTGGGCTGAAGGAAGCGTTCTCCCGCGTCTATTTCGATGCCGCCTTGCGCGGTGGCGCCGTGGCGCCGAGCGGGCCCATCGAACCCGGCATGGCACCCGCCCACAGCCGCTTCAGGCGATCGAGTTCGACATCGAACGTGGTGTTAATGCGCGCCTCCTCGGCCTGCTGGTTCTGCACCAGCACGCGCTGCGCTTCGACGCTGGCGTCATTGGCGTCGAGCGCCTGTCTGAGCTTGGCGGGCAACGCACGACCGGCGTAGAACTCGGCCTCGTCGAGCAGGGGCTTGCGCTCTGTGGCCAGTGCCTTCACGCGGTCCTCCGATATGCGCACCGCCTTGCGCACATCGTCCAGCGCCGCTTCGCGGGCGCGCCGATGGGCCGCCTCGTTGGGGAAACGCATCAGCAGATTGCGGTCGCGCCGCACCGCCTCCTGTTGCGCCGCACGCTCGGTAGCGGCGCGTCGCTCGGCGGCTTCGGCCTCGGCGCGCTCGTCCGCCGTTGGCGTCGGCGGCACGATCTTGCGCAGCGAACCGTCGGCATTGTGCAGCTTCTGCTCGCGGTTCGCGCACTCGGGAATCGGACGGTCGGAAGTCAGCTTCTTTCCGCTCGCGTCGACGCACGAGTAGATGGGCACATCGGCAGCCCAGGCCTCGCCCGCGAGCGAGGCAGCAAGACACAGCAGCAGTGCGAGTTCGGTGGCGCCGTTCTTGCGCATTCAGACTCCGAAGCGTTGGCGATAGGCAGCCACCGGCGCGAGGTGCGCGGCGAGGGCTGGGGCCTGGCTCGACTGTAAGTACTGCAGGAGATCGGCAAGCGTGGCAATTGCGGCGACTTTCAGGCCCAGTTTGCGTTCGACGAACTGCACCGCCGACCAGGGTGCCTCGCGGCCATCGTCGGTCGCCTTCTCCTGCCGGTCGAGCGCAATCGCCACCGCGCAGGGTTGTCCACCCGCGGCCTCGATCATCGCGATCGATTCGCGCACCGAGGTGCCTGCCGAGATCACATCGTCGACGATCAGCACGCGCCCGGACACCGGGGCTCCGACCAGCATGCCGCCCTCGCCGTGGTCCTTTGTCTCCTTGCGGTTGTAGGCGAAGGGCACATTGCGGCCGAGCCGCGCCAGCTCGATCGCCACCGCGGCAGCCAGCGTGATGCCCTTGTAAGCGGGACCGAAGATCATGTCGAAGGCGATGCCAGAGGCGAGCAGGCGCCGCGCATAGAATTCCGCCAGCCTGGAGAGCTTGGCGCCATCGTCGAACAAGCCCGCGTTGAAGAAGTAGGGCGACAGCCGCCCAGCCTTGGTCTTGAACTCGCCGAAGCGAAGTACTCCGGCATCGACCGAGAACTTCACGAAATCCAGCGCCAGCGCGTCGCCGGGCGCGGTCACGATCGGTTCAGCGTTCATCGAGGAATCCTGTGTTTCGACTCGTCACCCTGAACCTCAACGGCATCCGTTCGGCGGCAAACAAGGGCTGGCTTCCGTGGGCCGAGTCGCTTGGCGCGGATTGTATGGGCGTGCAGGAGGTCAAGGCCCAGGCCGCCGATGTCGCCGGCCGCTTCGAAGTGGTGGCCGGCATGAAGGGCCTCTTCCACTTCGCCGAGAAGAAGGGCTACTCCGGCGTGGGTCTGTACGCCCGCAAGAAGCCGTCGGCAGTGATCACCGGCATCGGTAATGCCGAGTTCGATGCCGAGGGCCGCTGGGTCGAAGCGCGGTTCGACACCGCGCGGCGCAAGCTCAGCATCATCAGCTGCTACTTTCCCAGCGGATCCAGCGGTGAAGCGCGCCAGCAGGCCAAGTTTCGCTTCCTCGCGTTGATGGCGCCGACACTGCTGCGGCTGAAGTCCGAGCGCGAATTCATCCTCGTCGGCGACGTCAACATCGCGCACAAGGAGATCGACCTCAGGAACTGGCGCAGCAATCAGAAGAACAGCGGATTCCTGCCCGAGGAACGCGCCTGGATGACTCACGTGCTCGACGAACTGGGGCTCATCGACGTGTTCCGCGCACTGAACCCGCACCCGGATCAATACACCTGGTGGAGCAACCGCGGCCAGGCCTGGGCCAACAACGTCGGGTGGCGGCTCGACTATCACCTGGCCACCCCCGGCATCGCGGCCAAGGCGCGGCGCGAGCACATCTATCTCGAGCAACGCTTCAGCGACCACGCGCCGCTGGTGATCGACTACGACTTCAAACTCTGAAGGTCGATATCGCGCGTCGAAGACAGCGAAAGCTTCGCTGTGATACCTTCGCCTCGCGAGCGGCAAGGGCACGCCGCATCGGTCGAACCGGGTGAGGCGCGCATGAGGAAGGTCTCTCTCTACAGCAGCAGTTCCGGCCACAGGCCGCTATCGCCAGAGGCGGGCACCCCGGCCAGGGTCGACGACACCGCACCCGCAACCCCTGCCCGGTCACGCGACGCCGTGGCCGCTCCGACGCCGCGGGCCCGCTTCATCATGCGCAAGACCGTCGTCGGATTGTTCGCAGCCCTCGCCGTTGCAGCGCTCATCGTGGGGGCACAGTGGAGGCTCGGCGTGCCGGCCAGGACGTTCACCCAGAAGGACATCGCCGCCGCCGTGCTGCACACGCTCGAGACCAGGACGCTGCCGTCGCCCGCGGCCAGGGCCTACGAGACCGTGCGGCGATCGGTCGTGCTGGTGCGCGGCCAGCGCGATGGCGACGATGCCGATATCGAGCGCAGCGTCGGCACCGGCGTGGTGATCGTCGACAGCGGCGTCATCCTGACCAACCTGCACGTGGTGAGCAGCGCCGACAAGATCAGCCTGCGCTTTGCCGACGGCACCGAATCGGACGCCTCGGTGATCTCGATCCAGCCCGAGAACGACCTCGCCGTGCTGCAGGCCAAGACCCTGCCTGACGACCTTCAGGCGGCGACGATGCGCTCGACAGGCGACCTCACGCCGGGCGACCTGGTTGTCGCCGTGGGCTTTCCGTTCGGCATCGGACCCTCGGCATCGGCCGGCGTGGTGTCGGGGCTGCGCCGCGAATTCAGGTCTCCGCATGGAAAGCAGGTGCTCACCAATCTGATCCAGTTCGACGCCGCTGCCAACCCCGGCAACTCCGGCGGGCCGCTGGTGACGATGGACGGCGAGCTGGTCGGCATCGTCACCGCGATCCTCAATCCTGGCGAGCAGCACACCTTCATCGGCATCGGCTTCGCGGTGCCGATCGAGAACGCCGCCAGTGGCGCCGGCCTGTCGCCGTTCTAGCGTCGGGCGCAATTCGAACCCAGCAATCAACCGCAGGCAAGCCATGGACGCCAGCCAACACGCCGAAACAGCGTCGCTGATGGAGCGCATCCTCTACGAGGTGAAGAAGGTCGTGGTCGGCCAGGACCACTTCCTCGAGCGCGTGCTGGTGGCCATCTTGGCGCAGGGCCACTTGCTGGTGGAAGGAGTGCCGGGGCTGGCCAAGACGCTGACCGTGAAGACTCTCGCCACGACGCTGCGCGGCACGTTCAAGCGCATCCAGTTCACGCCCGATCTGGTGCCCTCCGACCTGATCGGCACGCGCGTCTACAACCAGAAGACCGGCGAATTCGCGACCTCGCTCGGCCCGGTATTCGCCCACCTGCTGCTGGCCGACGAGATCAACCGCGCGCCGGCCAAGGTGCAGAGCGCATTGCTCGAGGTGATGCAGGAGCGCCAGGTCACGATCGCGGGCGACACGCACAAGGTGCCCGAGCCGTTCCTCGTCATGGCGACGCAGAACCCGATCGAAACCGAGGGCACGTATCCGCTGCCAGAGGCGCAGGTCGATCGTTTCATGATGAAGGTGCTCGTGGGCTACCCGAGCGAGGAGGAGGAGTTCGTCATCGTGCAGCGCGTGACCGGTGCCGCGGCATCCACCGACGCGGTCGCCAGCCCCGCCCAGCTGCTCGCGCTGCAGCGCGAATGCCGCAACGGCTACGTCGACCCGGCACTGGTGCAGTACGCGGTGAAGCTGGTGGCGATCACCCGCGATCCGGCGCGCCACGGGCTCCCCGAGCTTGCGCGCTTCTTGTCGTACGGCGCCAGCCCGCGGGCTTCGATCAACCTGATCGAAGGCGCGCGCGCACTCGCCTTCCTGCGCGGCCGACCCTATGTGCTGCCGCAGGACGTGACCGACATCGCGCCCGACGTACTTCGCCACCGGCTCGTTCTGTCGTATGAAGCGCTCGCCGAAGGGCAGACGCCCGACGCGCTGGTGCGCCGCGTGATGCAGCGCCTTCCGGCGCCGCCGCGGCCACTGCAAACGCATGTCGACCTCGATGGCGATGGCAGAACCACACCCCCCGGCTGACGCGGCCCGGCCCGTCATCGGGCGGGCCGAGGCGGTCCTGCGGCGCCTCGAGTGGACAGTGCTGCGCCGACTGGACGGGCTGCTGCACGGCGACTACCGGAGCCTGTTCCGCGGCTTCGGCCTCGACCTGGCCGACCTGCGCGAATACCAGTACCACGACGACGTGCGCCACATCGACTGGAACGTCACCGCCCGCCTGCAGACACCCTACGTGCGCCAGTACATGGAAGACCGCGAGGTCTGTGCCTGGTTCGTGCTCGACCTGAGCCCGTCGCTGGACTTCGGCTCGGGCACCCGGCGCAAGCGCTCGGTCGCGATCGAGTTCGCCGCCGTTCTGGCGCAGCTGCTCAGCCGCCACGGCAACCGCGTCGGGGCACTGTTCTACGGTGCGCGAATGGACACCGTGATCCCGGCGCGCAGCGGGCGTCGCCACGTGCTGCACATCGTGCAGCGCATGCTTTCGCGGCCCGTGCTCGAGCAATCGGCGGGCACCGACCTGGCGGGCTTCCTGCGCGCCTCGTACCAGGCCATGCCCAGGCGCTCGCTGGTGTTCGTGGTGTCCGATTTCATCAGTGCACCCGGCTGGGTAGGCCCGCTGGCGCAACTCGCGCGACGGCATGAGGTGCTCGCGGTTCGACTCTACGACCCGATGGAGATGGAGCTGCCCGACCTCGGACTGCTGACGATGCGGGACGCCGAGAGCGGCGAGCAGATCTTCGTCGACACGCACGACAAGGGTTTCCGCAGGCGCTTCGCCGTCGCCGCCGAACGGCGCGAGACCGAGTTGCGCGCGGCCTTCGCCCACGCCAATGTCGACGCGCTGGAGCTTGCCACCGACGACGATCTGGCGACCGCGCTGCTGCGCTTCGCCGAGCTGCGCAAGCAGCGCAGCCGGCTCGCCGCCGGCGCCACGATGCCGGCGCATCTGGGGGCAAGGCGATGAGCTTCCTGTGGCCCAACATGCTGTGGCTGCTGCTGCTGGTGCCAGCGCTCGTGGCGCTCTATGTGCTGCTGCTGCGGCGCAGGAAGAAGGCCACGATCCGCTATGCCAGCCTCGCACTCGTCAAGGAGGCGATCGGCACCGGACAACGCCTGCGTCGGCACCTCCCGCCGCTGCTGTTCCTGATCGCCCTGGTCTTGCTGATCGCAGCCGTCGCCCGCCCGGCCGCGGTCATCACGCTGCCGTCGGAGCACGACACCGTGGTGCTGGCGATGGATGTCTCGCGCAGCATGCTGGCCGAAGACGTGCAGCCCAACCGCATCACCGCGGCGCAGGCCGCGGCGCGCGCGTTCATCGCCGAACAGCCGGCGAGGACGCGCATCGCCATCGTCGCCTTCGCGGGCACCGCCTCGGTCGTGCAAGCCCCGACGAACAACCGCGAAGACCTGCTGGCCGCGATCGACCGCTTCCAGCTGCAGCGCGCCACGGCGATCGGCAATGCGATCATGGTCTCGCTGGCGACGATCTTCCCGGAGGCCAGGATCGACATCGCTGCCGTCAACAATGCCCACCGCGGCAGCGGCATTCCGCTCGAGCAGAACGCGTCACCGAACACGCCGGCGTTCAAGCCGGTGCGGCCAGGCTCGTACACGTCGGCCGTGATCATCCTGCTCACCGACGGGCAGGTGACGACCGGTGTCAATCCGATCGAGGCGGCGCGCATGGCCGCCGACCGCGGCGTGCGCATCTTCACGGTCGGCATCGGCACCAAGGAAGGCGAAATCCTGCGCACCGAGGGCTGGTCGATGCGCGTGCGGCTGGACGAGGAGTCGCTCAAGACCATCGCCGACATCACCCGTGGCGAGTACTTCTACGCCGGCACGGCGGTGGACCTGAAGAAGGTCTACGAGACCCTCAACACCAAGCTCGTGCTCGAGACCCGGCAAACCGAGATCACGGCGCTCTTTGCGGCCCTGGCCGCTGTGTTCTCGGTGCTGGCGGCCGGCCTTTCGGTACTCTGGTTCAACCGCATCCTGTAGCCCGACGACGGCCGACCTGAGCGGGCGCCCCGTTCAGCAGCGTCTCGAGACAGTGTTCACGAATGCCGTAGAACGCCTTGATGTCGTGGATCTGGCGCAGCAGTTCGTCGCGGCACGGCGCGGCACGGCGCTTGATGGCCAGGATCATCTTGTTCTTGCTCGTGTGCTCCAGCGAGACGAACTCGAAGACCTGCGTCTCGTAGCCCTGCGTTTCCAGCAGCAGCGCACGCAGGCTGTCGGTCACCATCTCCGCCTCCTGCCCGAGGTGGATGCCATGCTGCAGCATCGGCTGCAACAGCGGCGGGCTGTGCATCTGCGGGCGCAGCTGCTTGTGGCAGCAGGGTGAACACATGATGATGCTTGCGCCCGAGCGGATGCCGCAATGGATCGCGTGATCGGTCGCCGTGTCGCAGGCGTGAAGCGCGATCATGACGTCGATCGACCCGGGTGACTTCGTGCGCACGTCGCCCTGCTCGAATGTCAGCCCGGCCAGGCCGAGTCGCTGCACCGCGCGCCGGCAGAAGTTCACCAGGTCTTCGCGCAGCTCGATCCCGGTCACTCGTGCCTCCCGCTGCAGCACATGGCTCAGGTAGTCGTGCACGGCGAACGTGAGGTAGGCCTTGCCGCAGCCGAAGTCGACCACGCGGACCGGTCCCGGTGGCGCCAGCGGGGCGGCAGCGAGCGCACCGTCGATGATCTCGACGAACTTGTTGATCTGCTTCCACTTGCGCGACATCGCCGGAATCAGCTGATGCTGCGCGTCGGTGACGCCGAGCTCGGCCAGGAATGGGCGGCTCAGGTCGAGGAAGCGGTGCTTCTCGCGGTCATGCCCCGCCTTCGCGGCCGACGCGTTGACGGCCTTGCCGCAGCGCAGCAGGTGCCTGCCCTTCTTGCTCAGCGCAAGCTGGATGTCCTGGCTGGTGGTCAGCAGGTGCGCATGCTCGAAGCCCTCTCGAAGCGCTTCGCCCAGCGCAGCAAGACCCTGCGCCAGCGGCAGGTTCGTCGTCACGTCGCGGGTCGTGTAGCGGTGGACGAAGGACAGGCAATCCTCGTCGCGCAGCGTCAGGCGGCGCACCGTCACGCTGGCGAGGTCCGCCTGCGCGCCGCGATAGCGGCCGAGCATCAGCTTGACGAAGCTGTCGTCTCGCAGGCTGCGTGCCAGCAGCGCGAGGAAGCGCTCGATCGGATCTGCTTCGCTGACGGGGGTGGGAGGCGCTTGCATCGAGTGGCGGCGCCCACGACGGGCGCGACGGATTGTTGCACCTGCGCTTCCCGCCGCAGCGAGGACGGCTCAAGCGCCGCAGGCCGGACCGGTGTCGCCGTCCTCGGTCGAATCGCCGGCCACCAGGCGCAACGCAGGAGTCTCGAACTTGCGGCCGAAGAAATTCCAGCGCCGCTCGTGCTGGCGCCGCGCCTGTTGCAGCGCCTGTTCGGCCTGGCCCGTCAGCGCGGCCACCGATTCGACATCGTCGGAATACGCCGCGATCCCGATGCACACCCGAACCCCCACCGCATCGCCGCTGTCGAGCGTGAGCGGCTCGCGAACGGTCGCCACGATGCGTGCCGCCAGCACCTCGGCGGCAGCCTCCGCGCCGTGGCGCATCACCACGCCGAACTCCTCGCCCGAAAAACGGCACAGCACGTCGCCCAGGCGAACCTGCCGCAACATCCGCGCCGACACCTCGCGCAGCGCGGCGTCGCCCGACGCCACGCCGAAGCCGTTGCGGATGTCGCCCACGCCATCCAGGCTCAGCAGCAGCAGCGTGAACGGCTCGCCCGTGCGCATCGCGTGCTGCATTTCGGCGTCGAGCGCCTGGTCGAACTGCTTGCGGCCAGCCGTCCCGGTGAGCGGGTCGACCATCGCCTGGCGGGCCAGCTCGACGGCGTGGCGCCGCACCTGCAATGCCGCCCTCACCACCGTCGACAGGTCGCAAAGCGCACCTCGCTGCACCTCGCTGAAACCGCGCGCCTGCACGTCGAGCACGCCAACCGCGCCCACCACCTGACCCGACGCATCGACCACCGGCGCACCGGCGAAGAAGCGCAGGAGCGGGGCGCCCGCGACGAGGGGGTTGTCGCGCAGCCGCGCGTCGCCGCGCAGGTCTTCGATCACCAGCGGTGTCTCCGGTCGGATGATCGGATGCAGGCACTTCGATAGATCTCGTTCGAGCCGCTGCACATCGATCCCGACGCTGGCCTTGAACCAGAGCCTCTGCGCATCGGACAGCGCAACGAAGCCCATCGGAGCGCCGAATATCGCCGCTGCCACGCGGGCCGTGGCGTCGAACTCGAGTTCGGGCAGGCCATCGGGCATCTCGTGCGAGCGCACGGCGACGAGATGCGCCGGCTCGCTCGCAGCCGATGGGCACTGCAGCTGGATCTTGGGCATGGCTTGGCTTTCAGGGGAATGCCGTGGATATCGGCAGCATCCCGCTGAAACAAAGCACCCTGTCGGCATCTCCCGCCGGATCACGCTGCTTGCCCACCCCCCTGTTCTACGATGCACGGGGGGGGGACAGAGGGTCGGTGCGCACTTCGAGCGGCGCCGGAATGCCGCTCGCGCATGCTGCGTCCCACCCCCTGAGGTGTCGCTGCCCAACCCGGAGTCGTGAGAACCCATGGCCCCATCGAACACCCGCCAGCCGCTGGTCGACGACGAATTGAACGCGCTGTCGGGTCTGAGGCCGCTCGCCGGGCAGCGCATCATCGAATTGGGATGCGGCAACGCGAGCCTGGCGCGCGATCCTGGCAGGCCACTCCGACAGCCGCGTGACGGGACTCGAGGTCGACGAGCGCCAGCACGCCAAGAACCTCGCGGCACCGCAAGAGGGCTTGCAGTTTGTCGCCGCCGCTGTTGGCACAGGCCCTCTGCGAAGTTGGCCGCGTGCTGCCCGTGGGCGGGCACCTGTGCGTGTCGAAGCCGATCTACGATGGTCCGCTCAACGCGGTTACTCGCCTGTTCAATGACGTGGGCGTGGTGCGCGCCGCACCGCAGGCGGCATTGGACGAGGCGCGACGCCGTGCTCGACGGCAACCGGCTCACACGTCGATATTCCCCGCCCGCAACGCATTGCTCTCGATGAACTCGCGCCGCGGTTCCACCTCGTCGCCCATCAGCATCGTGAATACGCGGTCGGCCTCGATGGCGTCGTCGATCTGCACGCGCAGCAGGCGGCGGACTGCCGGGTCCATCGTGGTCTCCCACAACTGCACGGGGTTCATCTCGCCAAGGCCCTTGTAGCGCTGGCGACCGACGCTGTTCTCGGCCTGCAGCATCAGCCATGCCATCGCGGCGCGAAAGTCGCCGACCTTGGCTTCCTTCTGCCGCTCGCCCTCGCCCTTCTTGACCACCGCTTGGGCGCCGACCAGGCCCTTGAACGTACGTCCGGCGGTGCTCAGCGCTTCGTAGTCGGCGCCGTGCACGAAGTCGGCGCTGATCGCGCTGCTCTTCGTGTTGCCGTGGTGCTTGCGGCCGATGCGCAGGATGTGCTTATCGGTGCGTGCGTCGAACTCGGCGCTGACTTCGGCGTCGTGCAGCGCACCCTTGAGGGCCAGCGCAGACACCTCGGCGCCTTCCAGCGTGTCGAGATTGATCTCCAGCCCGCTGGCCATCGTGCGCAACGCCTCGACGTCCATCCACTTGGAAAGCCGTTCGACCACGTTGTTGGCCAGCACGTACTGGCGGGCCAGCGTTTCCAGCGCCTCACCCTGCAGCGTCACAGCGCCGGGCACGCCGGTCTCGAGCCGCGCGTCCTTCATCGCCACCTTCAGCAGGTAGGCGTCGAGCTCGACGCCGTCCTTCAGGTACTGCTCTTCCTTGCCGAGCTTCACCTTGTAGAGCGGCGGCTGCGCAATGTAGATGTGGCCGCGTTCCACCAGCTCGGGCATCTGGCGGTAGAAGAAGGTCAGCAGCAGCGTACGGATGTGCGCGCCGTCGACGTCGGCGTCCGTCATCAGGATGATGCGGTGGTAGCGCAATTTGTCGGGGTTGAACTCGTCCTTGCCGATGCTGGTGCCGAGAGCCGTGATCAGCGTCAGGATTTCATTGCTGGTCAGCAGTTTCTCGAAGCGTGCGCGCTCGACGTTCAGGATCTTGCCGCGCAGCGGGAGGATCGCCTGAAACTTACGGTCGCGGCCCTGCTTGGCCGAGCCGCCGGCCGAGTCGCCCTCGACGATGTAGATCTCGCACAGTGCCGGGTCCTTCTCCTGGCAGTCGGCTAGCTTGCCGGGCAGGCCCATGCCGTCGAGCACGCCCTTGCGGCGCGTCATCTCGCGCGCCCGGCGCGCCGCCTCGCGCGCCCGCGCAGCGTCGACGATCTTGCCGCAGATGATCTTCGCGTCCGTCGGGTTCTCGAGCAGGTAGTCGGTGAGCAGCTTGCTGACGATCTCTTCGACCGGGCCACGCACCTCGCTGGAGACCAGCTTGTCCTTCGTCTGGCTGCTGAACTTCGGTTCGGGCACCTTCACGCTGACCACGCAGGCCAGTCCTTCACGCATGTCGTCGCCGGCAACCTCGACCTTGGCCTTCTTGGCCAGCTCGTTGTCGTCGATGTACTTGTTGATCACCCGCGTCATCGCCGCGCGCAGACCCGTCAGGTGCGTGCCGCCGTCGCGCTGCGGAATGTTGTTGGTGAAGCAGAGCACGCTCTCGTTGTAGCCGTCGTTCCACTGCATCGCCACTTCGACACCGACATTGGTGTTGAACTCGCTCATCTTGTCGCCCAGGGCGTGAAAGATGTTCGGGTGCAGCACCGTCTTTCCCTTGTTGATGTACTCGACGAAACCCTTCACGCCACCGGCAAAGGCGAAGTTGTCTTCCTTCGCGTTGCGCTCGTCGACGAGCCGGATCTTCACGCCGTTGTTCAGGAACGAGAGCTCGCGCAACCGCTTCGCGAGCACCTCGTAGTGAAAGTCGATGTTGGTGAAGATCGTCTCGTCGGGCAGGAAGTGCACTTCGGTGCCGCGCTTCTCGGTCTCGCCGGTCACCTTCATCGGCGAGGTTTCGAAGCCGTCGCGCAACTCGATCACCCGGTCCTGCGTGAAGCCCTGGCGGAACTCGAGACAGTGCACGTGACCATCGCGGCGGATCGTCAGCCGCAGCCACTTGGAGAGCGCGTTCACGCAACTCACCCCCACGCCGTGCAGCCCGCCAGAGACCTTGTAGCTGTTCTGGTCGAACTTGCCGCCCGCGTGCAGCTCGGTCAGCGCGATCTCGGCCGCGCTGCGTTTGGGCTCGTGCTTGTCGTCCATCTTCACGCCGGTCGGGATGCCGCGGCCGTTGTCGACGACGCTGATCGAATTGTCGGTGTGGATCGTCACCACGATGTCGTCGCAGTGCCCTGCCAGGGCTTCGTCGATCGAGTTGTCGACCACCTCGAACACCAGGTGGTGCAATCCGGTGCCGTCGGAGGTGTCGCCGATGTACATGCCCGGGCGCTTGCGCACCGCCTCGAGGCCTTCGAGGATCTGGATCGATCCCTCGCCGTAGGCCATCGAGGCTTCCGAGCCGGTCGAGGCCGCAACCACTTGTGCCACGCTGCCGACGTGAACGCCGTTCGGGTCCACGGGCTTCATCTCTTCACTCATCACGGTCTTTCAACTTCGGGAATGCCCGCCACTCAGGCAGGCGTGAATCTGGAATGAACCCCCCGCTCGGCGGGGGGCAGGGGGTGGCACATGTCACCGCGATGCGGATCCAGTCGCCTGCGGCGGCTAGATCCGCATCGGCATCACGACGTACTTGAAGCCGTTGAGCTCGGGCACGGTGATCAGCGCGCTCGAGTTGGTGTCCTGCAACTCGATCTTCACCATCTCGACGTTCATGTTCGCGAGCGCGTCGATCAGGTAGGTCACGTTGAAGCCGATTTCGATCGCGTCGCCGGCGTAGTCGATCTCGAGTTCTTCCTTCGCCTCTTCCTGTTCGGCGTTGCTCGACGCAATGCGCAGGGTACCGGGTTCGAAGTTGACGCGCACACCCTTGAACTTCTCGCTTGTCAGGATGGCCGCGCGCTGCAAGCATGCGAGCAGCGGCACGCGGCCGAGCGTGACCGCGTTGCGGTGACCCTTCGGAATGACGCGGTTGTAGTCTGGAAACTTGCCCTCGACGAGCTTGGTCACGAACTCCATTCCGGAAAAGCTGAACTTCGCCTGGTTGCCGGCAAATCGCATCTCGATATTCCCGTTCTCGCTGTCGTCGCGCAGCAGGCGTTGCAGTTCGAGCACGGTCTTGCGCGGCAGGATGACCTCCTGCTTCGGAATCTCGACATCGAGCGTTGCCTGTGCCAGCGCCAGCCGGTGACCGTCGGTGGCGACGAGGATCAAGCTCTTACCCTCGGCCACGAAAAGGATGCCGTTCAGGTAGTAGCGAATGTCGTGCACCGCCATCGCGAAGTGCACCTGGTCGATCAGGCTCTTCAGCGTCTTCTGCGGCACGCTGAACGCCGGCCCGAAGTCGGCTGCTTCTTGCACCAGCGGGAAGTCGTCGCTCGGCAAGGTCTGCAGCGTGAAGCGGCTCTTGCCGCCTTGCAGCGTCAGCTTGGACTGCGCGGCGCTGAGCGTCACGACCTGGTCGCTCGGCATCGAACGCAGGATATCGATCAACTTGCGAGCGCCAACGGTCGTGGTAAAGCTTGCCGCGTCGCCGTCGAGCGCGGCAGTGGTGCGGACCTGGATCTCGAGGTCGCTGGTCGTGAACTCGACCTGTGGACCGGTCTTGCGGATCAGTACATTGGCCAAGATCGGCAAGGTGTGCCGGCGCTCGACGATGCCGGACACGGCCTGCAACGCGCTCAGCACTCTTTCTTGTGCAGCCTTCAAGACAATCATTTGATCCTCTTTGAATCTAGTGGTCGTAGTAGGAGAGAACAATTTCTGTGGAGAAGGCCATTTTCCCCTTTTCCATCAATCGTTTAGCTCGCTGCAAACCATGTGGGAAGGATGCCGTGAGTGGCGGGATTCGACATCAACAACTTGGCCGAAACGGGATCGGGTGTGGACAAGCCCTAGGTTGCCCGAAACTTGTCCCCAGGCTTCGCACTTGACAACGGCGCCGCATGTGTGTGCCGGAATCATGCAGGCGTCCTTCATCCCTTGAGCGTCTGTTCCAGCACGTGGAGCTGCTGGTTCAGCTCGGTGTTCTTCTGCCGCTCGCCCGAAATCTTGCGCACGGCGTGCAGCACCGTCGTATGGTCGCGCCCGCCAAAAAGTTCGCCGATCTCGGGCAGGCTCTTCTGCGTCATCTCCTTAGACAGGTACATCGCGATCTGGCGAGGCCTGGCAATGCTGGCCGGGCGCTTCTTGCTGTACATGTCGGCAACCTTGATCTTGTAGAAGTCGGCGACCGTCTTTTGGATGTTCTCGACGCCGATCTGGCGGTTCTGGATCGACAGCAGGTCCTTTAGCGCGTCGCGCGCAAGCTGGATGTTGATGTCCTTCTGGCTGAAGCGCGAATACGCGAGCACCTTGCGCAAGGCCCCTTCGAGCTCGCGCACATTGGCGCGCACGTTCTTGGCGACGAAGAAGGCGACGTCCTCCGGCAGTGCGGTGCCTTCGGCCTCGGCCTTGCGCAACAGGATTGCGACGCGCATCTCCAACTCGGGAGGTTCGATGGCAACCGCCAGTCCGGCGTCGAAGCGCGAGGTCAGGCGTTCGTCGATATCTACCAGCCCTTTCGGGTAGGTATCGCTGGTCATGATGATGTGCGCACGCTTGGCCAGCAACGCCTCGAAGGCGTTGAAGAACTCCTCCTGCGTGCGCTCCTTGCCGGCGAAGAACTGCACGTCGTCGATCAGCAGCAGGTCGAGTGAGTGGTACTTGGCCTTGAGTTCGTCGAAGGTCTTGCGCTGGTAGTTCTTCACCACGTCGCTGATGAACTGCTCGGCGTGAAGGTAGAGCACGCGCGCGTCGGGTCGGTCTGCCAGCAGCGCGTTACCGACTGCGTGCACGAGGTGGGTCTTGCCGAGGCCGACGCCGCCGTAGATGAAGAGCGGGTTGTACATCACGCCCGGTGCACCGGCGACGTGCAGGGCCGCAGTGCGTGCCATCTGGTTGGCGCGGCCCGGGACCAGGTTGTCGAAGGTCAGGCTGGCGTTGAGTCGGTGGCGGGTCAATGCCGCTGCCGTCTCGAATCGGGGCGCCAGGCTTACCCCGGAGGCGGAGAAGGGCGCGGCCGAGGGGTGGTGAGGCAGGTTGTCGTTGCCGTTGCGCGCAGGCAGGGCCGCGGCGGGCGATATGGGTTCGCGCTGGGCCAGCGTCAGATCCAGACGCACCGGGCGACCAGCCAGTTCGCTCAGCACCGCCTCGATCCGGCCCGCGTACTGATTACGAATCCAGTCGAGCTTGAAACGGTTGGGCACGCGCACCGAGACGACAGTCGCTGCCTGACCGTGTTCGGTGACGTCGGCAGGCGCGAGCGGACGGATCCAGGTATTGAACTGTTGTTCGGGCAATTCGGCGGCGAGCCGGGCGCAGCCACGTTGCCAGAGATCGGAAGCCATGTTGTGGAAAACTTCTTCTTGAAGGGTCGAATTGTACGGCTTGAAGATGGAGGAATGGGCACTTATCCACAATGTGCGGTGCAGCATGAGGGATGCTGCCAGCCCGCTGCGCGTGGTCTAAGTCGTTGACCGAAAAGGCAGTTATTGGTGTAATACTCGGTTTCCCGCAGATCGGCTGCTCGTTGCGCCTTGGCATGACGGCGCAGGGTTGGTCTGGCCATCGGCCCATGTGGGCGCTCAACACATCGCCGAACCGGCCGGAGCCGGCCGCGGCGACCAAGGACCCAAGATGAAACGCACCTACCAAGCCTCCAAAGTTCGCCGCGCCCGTACGCATGGCTTTCTCGTCCGCATGAAGACCCGCGGCGGCAGGGCCGTCATCAATGCGCGCCGCGCCAAGGGGCGCAAGCGGCTGGCCGTCTGAGCCGCGCCGGGCAGTCGCCCGTCACGCCCATGCTGGGTCGCATCTTGCGATCGGCTGACTTCGAGCGCGTGCTGAGCTATCCAGCCTGCGTGCGAGGCCCTCACTTCGCGATTCACTTCGCGGATGCACGCCCATCCCGCGCGTCGAGGCCTGCTGCTCTCGTCCCGATCGGAGAAGAGCGCGTTGTCCTTGAGTTATCCACAAGTGATGAACTGATTTGTACACAGCCTGTGGATGACTCACTCGCATCGGCTCCGTCGGGCAGTCCCTGGAGCACATCGCAAGTATGGTTCGGCGCGATCGTCCCTAAGCGCCACGCAAGGCGTGCCGTGACACGCACGCTCATCAAGCGACAGGTCCGGGCGGCCCTGCTCCGCCGCGACAAGGCTGGCGAGCCGGCCCTGCGCACCGGGTTATGGGTCGTGCGACTGCGTGCGCCATTCGACCGCACGGCGTACCCGAGCGCTGCCTCGGAGGCACTGCGCCGTGCCACTTGCGGCGAACTTGATGCGCTGCTCGCACAAGCCCAGCGCAAGCTGGCCACTGCACAGCCGGCGCCACGCGGCGCGCGCTGAACGGCCTGGAACGGGTATGAGCTGGCTTGACCTGCCGCGGCGGACTCTGATCATGCTGGTGCGCGGCTACCGGTTGCTTCTCAGCCCCTGGCTGGGTTCTCAATGCCGCTTCGAGCCCACCTGTTCGGCCTACGCGCTGGATGCGTTGCAGGTGCACGGCGCGGGGGGTGGCAGCTATCTCGCGGCGCGGCGACTTCTGCGCTGCCACCCCTGGTGTGCCGGCGGACATGATCCCGTGCCGTCCGCCCTGCCACGGCTGTTTCAGTGGCATGCGCAGGCTGCCTCGCCCGCCGCCCCTCCCTCTTCCTCATCAAAGACCTCTTCATGAACGATATTCGCCGCACCCTGCTGTGGGTGGTGTTCTCGATGTCGCTCGTTCTGTTGTGGGACGGCTGGAACAAGCACAACGGAGGGCGCTCGCTGTTCAGCCCGACGCCCGCCGCGCCGGCCGCCAGCCAGGGCGCTGCGGGCGGTGCCCCGCCGGCCGGGGTGCCGACCATGTCCGGCGCGGCTGCGGTCCCGAGCGCGGTCGCCATGGCACCAACGAGCGCTACGCCGGCTGCTCCGGTGGCCGCCGCCGGGGCATCGCTGTCGGCGTCCGAGAAGCTGACCATCGCGACCGATGTGTTCAAGTTCACCTTCGACTCGAACGGCGGCGACCCGGTGAGGGTCGAGTTGTTGAAGGAGGTGGACCAGAATGACCCGACGAAGAACGTCGTGCTCTTCGACCGCTCGGCGCAGCGCGTCTACCTGGCACAGGCCGGCTTGATCGCCGCGCCAGGCGGTGCACCACTACCGACCCACCTGACCGGCATGACATGGGTGCCCGGTGCGCGCGAACTCAAGGACGGCAGCGACGAGCTGAAGGTGCGTTTCGAGTCACCCGAGGTCGGTGGCGCCAAGCTGGCCAAGACCTACGTCTTCAGGCGCGGCAGCTACACGGTGGGTGTGACGCTCGAGGTCGTCAACGTCTCGGCCGCGCCGATCACGCCGCAGGTCTACCTGCAACTGGTGCGCGATGGCAACGCCCCGGCGGGCGAGTCGAGCTTCTACTTCACCTTCACCGGCCCGGCGCTCTACGACGAGGCCGTCAAGTTCACCAAGATCGACTTCAAGGCGATCGAGAAGCGTGGCGCCAACGAGAAGCCCGACCACCCGACCTCGGCCGACAACGGCTGGGTGGCGATGGTGCAGCACTACTTTGCCTCCGCGTGGCTGCTCCCCGAGAAGGTGCAGCGCGAATTCTTCACCCGCAAGGTCGACGCCAACCTGTACGCGGTCGGCATGATCGTGCCGGTGGGTACCATCGCCGCGGGTGCGAGCAAGACGCTGGATGCGACACTCTTCGTCGGCCCGCAGGAAGAGAACAAGCTCAGCGCGCTGGCGCCCGGGCTCGAACTGGTGAAGGACTACGGTTGGTTCACGATCCTCGCCAAGCCGCTGTTCTGGCTTCTGACGCAGCTGCACGCCGTGCTCGGCAACTGGGGCTGGGCGATCGTCGCGCTGGTGGTGCTGCTGAAGATCGCCTTCTACTGGCTCAACGCCAGCGCCTACCGCTCGATGGCCAAGATGAAGGCCATCAACCCGAAGGTGATGGCGCTGCGTGAACGGCTGAAGGACAAGCCGCAGGAGATGCAGCAGGAGATGATGCGCATCTACCGCGAGGAGAAGGTCAACCCGCTCGGCGGCTGCCTGCCGATCTTCGCGCAGATGCCGTTCTTCATCGCGCTCTACTGGGTGCTGCTGTCGAGCGTGGAGATGCGCCACGCGCCGTGGGTCCTGTGGATCCACGACCTGTCGGCGCCGGACCCCTTCTACATCCTGCCGCTGCTGATGACGGCCACCTCGCTGCTGCAGACGTGGCTCAACCCGACGCCGCCCGACCCGGTGCAGGCGAAGATGATGTGGATCATGCCGCTCGCGTTTTCGGTGATGTTCTTCTTCTTCCCGGCAGGCCTGGTGCTGTACTGGCTGACGAACAACATCCTGTCGATCACCCAGCAGTACCTCATCAACAAGCAACTCGGAGTGATCGGCAAGTAGGGCCTCTTCGGGCGGGCGGCAGGCGAGAATGCCGCCGATGCTGCCACGCCATCACGATCCCATCGTCGCCATAGCGACAGCGCCCGGCCGCGGTGCGGTTGGCGTCGTGCGCGCCTCGGGGCGCGACCTGGCCCCGCTGATCGAAGCCATCTGCGGCCGCGAACTCAAGCCGCGCGAAGCGACCTACCTGCCGTTTCGCGACGCCCGCGGTGAGCCCATCGACCGCGGTCTGGCGATCTGGTTTGCGGCTCCGCACTCGTACACGGGTGAAGCCGTGCTCGAGTTGCAAGCGCACGGTGGCCAAGTCATCCTGCAACTGATTCTGGCTCGCTGCCTGGAAGCTGGCGCTCACATCGGGCTTCGCCTGGCGGAGCCCGGCGAGTTCACCGAGCGAGCCTTCCTGAACGGCAAGATCGATCTTGCGCAGGCCGAGGCCGTGGCCGACCTGATCGATGCCAGCACCGAAGCGGCGGCGCGCTCGGCCAGCCGGTCATTGAGCGGCGCATTCTCGAACGAGGTACGCGCGCTGCGCGACGAACTCGTCGAGCTTCGCATTCTGGTCGAGGCGACGCTCGACTTCCCCGATGAGGAGATCGACTTCCTGCAGCGGGCCAACGCGCGCCGGCGTCTGGCCGCAATGGCCGCCGCGCTGCACGCGGTGCTGGCGCAAGCGCGCCAGGGTGTCTTGCTGCGCGAGGGCATCAAGGTCGTGATCGCCGGGCAACCCAATGTCGGCAAGAGTTCGCTGCTCAACGCGCTGGCCGGCGCCGAACTGGCGATCGTCACCCCGATTCCCGGCACCACGCGCGACAAGGTGAGCCAAACCATCCAGATCGACGGCGTGCCGCTGCACGTGGTCGACACTGCCGGGCTGCGCGAAGACGTGCAGGCGCAAGACGAAGTCGAGCGCATTGGCATTGCGCGCGCCTGGGCCGAGATCGAGGGTGCCGACGCGGTGCTCTTCCTGCACGACCTGACACGCCTGGGGGAGCCTGCCTACGAAGCCGGGGAAGCGCGCATCGCCGAGCGCCTGCCGACGACCGACGAACGGCTGGTGCACGTCTACAACAAGGCCGACCTCGGCGCCGCCCCGCCGGATGCGCTGGCGAGCGAAGCAGCCGTCGTGATGTCGGCCCGAACCGGAGCCGGTCTCGACGCGTTGCGCCAGAAGCTGCTCGTGCTGGCCGGCTGGCACGCGCAGCCCGAAGGCCTGTTCACGGCCCGTGCGCGCCACGTGCAGGCGCTGCGCCGCACGCAGGCCCACCTGGCGCTGGCCGAGGAATTGCTCGTCAACTCCGCGCCGGCGCTGGAACTGCTCGCGGAGGAACTGCGCCTGGCTCACGAGTGCCTGGGCGAAATCACCGGCCAGTTCAGCGCGGACGATCTGCTCGGGGAGATATTCGGGCACTTCTGCATCGGGAAATGACCCGCGGGCCACGCCCTGTCGTTCAAGCACCGGCGCGCGCCGGCCACGCTGGGCCGGCCATCTCGGAGCTTGGCCGGCAACCCTGTCAGCACGCCGGCTTGTCGCGCAGAACCTTCAGCTTCTCGATCAGCATCGCACTCAGCGCACCGCCAGCAGTTTGGCCTCGGCCAGTGCCAGGGGCTCCGGCAACCCGGACAGCACCAGCGTGTCGCCGCCTTCGAGGCGCAGTTCCGCGCTGGGCCGCAGCACGCCCCTGCTGGCCCGGCGCACGGAGACCAGGTTCACGTCGAGTGCGTGAAGGGCCAGGTCGGCCACCCCGTGCCCTTGCAGCGGGCTGGCCAGTGGCAGCGTGACCGAGAGCAACCGGCGGTTGTGCATCTCGTCGACGGTGTCGTCGTCGGCGCCGTGGAAGTAACCGCGCAAGAGGCCGTAGCGCGCGTCGCGCTGATCCTGCACGACGCGGAGCACCCGCCGCATCGGCACGCCCACCAGCGCCAGCGCATGGCTGGCAAGCATCAGCGAACCTTCGATCGCCTCCGGCACGACCTCGGTGGCGCCGGCGGCCCGCAAACGCTCGAGGTCGGTGTCGTCGAGCGTGCGCACGATCACCGGCACGCGCGGCGCACGGGCCTGCACCAGCTGCAGGATCTTCAGCGCCGAAGGCGTGTCGTGGTAGCTCACGACCACCGCGCGGGCGCGCGCCAGACCGGCAGCCATAAGGCTTTGCAGTCGCGCCGCATCGCCGAAGACGACGCTTTGCCCGGCAGCGGTGGCCTGACGAACCCGGTCGGGGTCGAGGTCGAGCGCCATGTAGGCAATGTGCTCGGCGTCGAGCAGGCGAGCCAGGTTCTGCCCGCTACGGCCATAGCCGCAGATGATGATGTGCTCCTCGGTATCGATGGCCCGCCGGGCGATGCTCGTCATGGCCACCGACTGCATCAGCCAGTCGCTCGCCGACAGCCTCATCACGATGCGGTTGCTGAAGAAGACGATCAGCGGCGAGGCCAGCATCGACAGCACCATCGCAGCCAGCACGGGGCCATGAAGCGCCGGCGGCAGCAGTCTCTGTTGCGTGGCGAGGGCCAGCAGAACGAAGCCGAACTCGCCGGCCTGCGCCAGGTACAGGCCGGTGCGCAGTGCTACCCCCGGTTGCGCACCGAACAGGCGGGCCAGGCCGGTGACGAGACCGAACTTGAAGAGCACCGGCAGCAGCGTGATCGCCGCCACGATCTGCCATTGCAGGGTCACTGCCCGCCAGTCCAGCTTCATCCCGACGGTGATGAAGAACAGGCCCAGGAGCACGTCGTGGAAGGGCCGGATCTCGGTCTCGACCTGGTGCTTGAACTCGGTCTCGGCGATCAGCATGCCGGCCACGAAGGCGCCGAGCGCGAGCGACAGCCCGGCAAGTTCGGTGATCCAGGCCAGCCCGAGCGTGACCAGCAGCAGGTTGAGGATGAACAGCTCCTCGCTCTTGCGCCGTGCCACGATCGTGAGCCACCAGCGCATCACCCGCGGCCCGCCGACGAGCAGCAGCGTCAGCAGGATCGAAGCCTTCAGCGCAGCGAAGCCCAGGGCGCGCGCCAACTCGTCGGCCTGGGTTTCGCCGCCGGCGCCGAGGGCCGGGATGAGCACCAGCAGCGGCACGACCGCAAGGTCCTGGAACAGCAGCACGCCAATCACACGCCGGCCGTGCTCGCTCTCGAGTTCGAGCCGCTCGGCCATCAGCTTGACGACGATCGCGGTGCTGCTCATCGCCAGCGCGCCGCCGAGCGCCACCGCGGCCTGCCAACTCAGGCCCCAGTCGTGGCCGAGCCGCGACAGCGCCCAGGCCAGCGCCGCGTTGCCGGCCACGGTGGCCAGCATCGTCAGTGTCACCTGGCCCAGGCCCAAGCCGAACACCAGCGTGCGCATGCTGTTGAGCTTGGGCAGGTTGAACTCGAGACCGATCGCGAACATCAGGAACACGACGCCGAACTCGCCGAGGTACTGAAAGGCGACCGAGTCCCTGGCGAGCGCCAGTGCGTGCGGCCCGATCAGCACGCCGACCAGCAGGTAGCCGAGGATCGGGGGCAGCTTCAGCGAACGGCAGGCCACCACGCCGGCGACGGCGGCCAGCAGGTAGAGCAGCACGAGCTCGAAGGCGGTGGCCATGGCTTGGCGAGGCTCGCGGCGTGTGCCGGGCGAGGCGGTAAGTCCCTAGAATCCCTGGATCGTAATGGACGGCAAAGACCTCGGCGTGACGGCCAGACCCGCGTTCGATGCCGAGCGTGCGCTCAGGCTCGCCCACCGCACCTTCGATATCGAGGCGCAAGCCCTGCTCGGCCTGAAGGCGCGCACGGGTAGCACATTCACCGCTGTGGTGCGCGCTGATCCTCGCCTGCCGCGGCCGAGTGGTCGTGATGGGCATGGGCAAGAGCGGTCACATCGGACGCAAGATCGCGGCCACGCTGTCGTCCACCGGCACGCCGGCATTGTTCGTGCACCCGGCCGAAGCGAGCCACGGCGACCTCGGCATGGTGGCCGCGGGCGACGTCGTACTGGCGATCTCCAACTCTGGCGAGAGCGACGAGCTCAACGCCATTCTGCCGGTCCTGAAGCGGCTAGCCGTTCATGTCGTGGCGATGACCGGGGGAGCCGACTCGTCGCTGGCGCGCCATGCCGATCTGCGCCTGGACAGCGCCGTCGACCAGGAGGCCTGCCCGCTCAACCTCGCGCCCACCGCGAGCACCACCGCGCAGCTCGCGCTCGGCGACGCGCTGGCGGTCGCCCTGCTCGATGCGCGCGGCTTTCGGGAGGAGGATTTCGCCCGCTCGCACCCTGGCGGCACGCTCGGTCGCAAACTGCTTACCCATGTGCGCGACGTGATGCGCACGGGCGACGCCGTGCCGTGCGTCGCCGCCGCCGCCGGCTTCATCGAGCTGATGCGCGAAATGACCGACAAGGGCTTCGGCGCGACCGCGGTGGCCGACGAAGAGGGCCGCGTGCTCGGCATCTTCACGGACGGCGACCTGCGTCGACTCGTTGCGAAAGGGCAGGACCTGCGCGCGCTCGCCGCGCACGAGGTGATGCACCCGCGGCCACACCTGGTGCGCGACGACGCACTGGCTGTCGACGCGGCCGACATGATGGAGCGCCACCGCGTGACGAGCCTGCTCGTGGTCGATGCGGCCGGGCGGCTGATCGGCGCATTGAACTCGAACGACCTGATGCGGGCCAAGGTGATCTGATGCGCACGCCGCCATCGGTGCCGCCATCGATAGCACCGGCGCTGGGCTTCATGCCGGCGCTTCTGCTTCGGGCGCAGGGCATTCGCGCAGCGATCTTCGATGTCGACGGCGTGCTCACCGATGGTCGCATCTACCTCGAGCGAACGAGGCGAGGAGTTCAAGGCCTTCAGCACACTCGACGGGCAGGGGCTGAAGCTTCTGCTGCAGGGTGGGATTGCACCGCTCGTGATCACCGGACGCGACTCCGCGGCGCTGCGCCGTCGCGTCGCCGACCTCGGCCTGCCGCACGCGATCTTTGGTGCGCGCGACAAGCTGGCCGCGGCCACCGAGCTGCTGGCGCGGTTGCAGCTCGACTGGAGCGAACTCGCCGCGATGGGTGACGACTGGCCCGATCTGCCGCTGCTGTCGCGCGCCGCTTTCGCCTGCGCACCGCCACACGCGCATGCCGAGGTGCGGGCGCGCGCGCACCATGTAACGGCCGCGGCGGGCGGCTACGGCGCGGCGCGCGAATGCTGCGACCTATTGCTGTGCGCAGCCGGGCGCTATGCCGAATTGCTGTCCGGCCAGCTGACGACGCTGGACGGCAGCCCATGACATCGCCGATCGGTGCTCGAGCCGCTCGAGGCGCTCGGTGAGTTGCTGCCGAGCGCGCGCGAGCCGCAGACCCGCTGGACGGCCCTTCCCTGGCCGGCGCGTCTGGCAGACACCTTGTCATCGTACCTGCCACTGCTGCTCATGGGCCTGCTTGCGCTGGGCAGCTGGTGGCTGGTGAAGAACACGCCGCTGCCCGAGGTCCCGCGTGCCGCGCCACCGCCGCGCCACGAGCCTGACTACGCGATGCACCAGTTCTCGATCCAGCGCTTTGCCCCGGAAGGGCCGCTGCGGGCACAGATCGAAGGGGACGTGCTTCGTCACTATCCCGACACCGACACTTTCGAGGTCGAGCAGCCGCGCATCAGGGCCTATGCGCCGGGCGGCGAGGTCACTTCGGGCAGTGCCCGCAGCGCCTTGAGCAATGCCGATGCGACCGAGGTGCAGCTGCTCGGCGATGCGCAGGTCACGCGCGCGGCGACGGCCAGCGAAGACGGCATCACGTTTCGCGGCGAGTTCCTGCATGCCTTCCTGAAGACCGAGCAGGTGCGCTCGCACCTGCCGGCCACCGTCACCCGCGGCGGCACCGTCATCCGCGCCGACGCGTTCAGCTTCGACAACCTCGATCGCACGGTGTCGATGACCGGCCGTGTGCGCGCGTCGTTCGCGGCGCCGGGCATGAAGGCAAGGCCCGGCGCACAGCCGGGTTCGTCGCCGTGAGGAGACCCTCGTGACGTCGCCGCTCGCCTTCATCACCGGGGCCTCGAGCGGGATCGGGCAGGCGCTGGCCGCGCGCTACGCAAGGGCCGGCTACCGGCTGGCGCTGGTGGCGAGGCGCGCCGCCGAGGTCGAGGCCTGGGCGCGCGGGCAGGGCCTCGCGGGCGAGCGTGTCCGTGTCTACGCGGCCGACGTGCGCGACGTTGCCAGCATCACCGGTGCCGGGCGCGCCTGCCTGGCCGCGCAGGGCCTGCCCGACGTGGTGATTGCCAGTGCCGGCATCAGTGTCGGCGTCGACACCGCCGAGTTCGCCGATCTTGAGCAGATGCGCGCCACCTTCGAGACCAACAATCTCGGGTTGGCAGCGACCTTCCAGCCCTTCGTGCGCGGCATGCGCGAACGCCGCTCGGGCACGCTGGTAGGCATTTCCAGCGTGGCAGGCATCCGCGGCCTGCCGGGTCACGGCGCCTACTGCGCGAGCAAGGCTGCCGTCATCTCCTACTGCGAGAGCCTGCGTGGCGAGTGCCGCCCTTGCGGCGTGAAGGTGGTCACCATCGGCCCCGGCTACATCGACACGCCTCTGACGCAAAGGAACCGCTACCGGATGCCGTTCCTGATGCAACCCGGCGCCTTTGCCGACAAGGCCTACAACGCGATCTCCGCGGGCGTGAGCTACCGCGTCATTCCGTGGCAGATGGGCGTGGTGGCCAAGCTGCTGCGTGCGCTGCCGGACAGCCTGTTCGATCGCTTGCTGGCTGGGCGGTCGCGCAAGCGCCGGGCTGGTGAATGAGCGGCTGCTGCGCGAAATCGTCGCCTCGCCGATCGAGCAAGAAAAAAGCGGCGGGCCGAGGCGCCGCCGCTTGTCTCGCCCGCGCCGCAGCGCGGGACCGGACCCTGGCTCAGTAGCCCCCGCGGCTTCCGCCGCCGCCACCGCCGTAGCCGCCGCCACCACCGCTGCGGCCACCGCCGCCGCCATAGCCGCCACCACCGCTGCGGCCACCGCCGCCGCCACCACCGTAGCCGCCGCCACCACCGCCACCGTAGCCGCCACCACCGCCGCTGCGGCCACCGCCGCCGCCGAAGCCGCCCGGACGCTCTTCGCGCGGACGGGCCTCGTTGACGACAATCGCGCGGCCTTCGAGGGCCTGGCCGTTCATGCCGTTGATGGCAGCCTGCGCTTCCGCGTCGCTGCCCATCTCGACGAAGCCGAAGCCCTTCGAGCGGCCGGTATCGCGGTCCATCATCACCTTGGCCGAAGTGACCGTGCCAAACGGCGCGAACGCCTGCTGGAGTTCGTCGTCGCGCACGCCATAGGCGAGGTTACCGACGTAGAGTTTATTGCCCATGGGAGGCGCCTTTCGTTTCCTGAATGAACTAACGACCTATGTGGAGCTTCAACCCGTCCAGAAACATTCAAGCCAAGGCGCCGCTGCCAAACACAGAGTTTTCATTATGGAGGAAATTCGGCGCAATGCGCGACGCCGGGCAAGCGCGCGCACTGCAGAGTGTTGTTTTCCGGCCAGCGGGCGCCGGATTCAAGCGTTTCGCACGCAGGCAGTCTGAGCGGGAACCCGCTGCGCCGACCGGGTTCGGAGTCCGCCGGCCCCGACCGCACCGCGCTGCCCCTGCCTGAGCCCCGTGACGCAGGCGAGAATTGTCCATGGACATCTACAAACCGCTGGTCGCGCTGCTGGCGATCGTCAACCCGATCGGCGCGGTGCCGTTCTACATCCACTTCACGCAGAACCTGAACCGGGTGCAGCGCCAGCGCACGGTCCGCGTCGCGGCATTCACTGCCTTCGCGGTGATCGCCGTCAGCGCGGTGGCGGGGCTGCGCATCATCGATTTCTTCGGCATCTCGCTCGCCTCGTTCCAGGTCGGCGGCGGCACGCTGCTGCTGATCTCGTCGCTGCAGATGCTCAATGCGAAGCCCGCCGAGGCGCGCACCGACACCGTCAGCGAGGGCGATACCAAGCTCGATGCCGGCGACAGCATCGCCGTCGTGCCGCTGACCATTCCGCTGCTCACCGGGCCGGCCACGATCTCGACCGTGGTGATCTACGCCGACAAGACGCGCCACTGGTGGGAACACGCCGTGCTGGTCGGCTACGGGGTCGTGATCGGCCTGGCGGTCTGGGCCTGTTTCAGCATGTCCGGCACGATCGCGCGCGTGCTGGGCAAGACCGGCATCAACGTGATGACGCGGCTGATGGGCCTGATACTCGCCGCGCTGGCGGTGGAGGTAATGGCCGACGGCCTGGTCAAGCTGTTCCCGGTGCTGGCCAGCCACATCGGTCGCTGAGGGTCGCCGCGCCACGTTGACGCGCGGTCGCGACCTGGCCCCGCACTGGCGCTCCCGACACCCTGACGGACCGGCGCCCGACCCTGCAAAGCAAAGCAGGAATTCTTGGTTCACGGCGCAGCGCAGGGCGCCTAGAGTGTGGTCGTCCCTCAGCTCCGACAAGTCGCCCGTGAACATCCATTCCTTGCATCGACCTACCCGCCGCGCGCTAGCGCTAGTGGCTGCCACTAGCCTCGCCTTCATCGCGCTACCGGCGCTTTCGCAGACCACGCTGCTCAACGTCAGCTACGACCCGACCCGCGAGCTATACCAGGACTTCAACGCAGCCTTCGGCAAGCAGTGGAAGGCCAAGACCGGCGAGACGCTGACGCTCAAGCAGTCGCACGGCGGCTCGGGCAAGCAGGCGCGCTCGGTCATCGACGGGCTCGACGCCGACGTCGTGACCCTCGCCCTGGCCTACGACGTCGACGTGCTGCACGACAAGGCCCAGCTGATTCCGGTCGACTGGCAGAAGCGCCTGCCGAACAATTCGTCGCCCTACACCTCGACCATCGTCTTCCTGGTCCGCAAGGGCAATCCGAAGAAGATCAGCGACTGGCCCGACCTGGCGCGCAGCGGCGTCGACATCATCACCCCAAACCCGAAAACCTCGGGCGGCGCGCGCTGGAACTACCTGGCTGCCTGGGGCTACGCGCTGAAGCAGCCCGGCGGCAACGCGGAGAGTGCGAAGGCCTTCGTCAAGCGCATCTACGCCAATACCAAGGTGCTGGACTCGGGCGCGCGCGGCTCGCTCACCACCTTCACCGAGCGCGGCGTCGGCGACGTGCTGATCTCGTGGGAGAACGAGGCCTACCTGGCGACGAAGGAACTCGGACCCGACAAGTTCGAGATCATCACGCCCTCCCTTTCCATCCTGGCCGAGCCGCCGGTGACCGTGGTCGACAAGAACGTCGACAAGAAGGGCACGCGCAAGCTCGCGACGGCCTATCTCGAATACCTGTACACCCTCGAAGGGCAGGACATCGCCGGCAAGCACTACTACCGCCCGCGCGACGCGAAGGTGGCGGCCAAGTACTCCAAACAGTTCAGCCCTGTCAAGCTGTTCACGATCGACGAGTTGTTCGGCGGCTGGCGCCAGGCGCAGAAGACGCACTTCGACGACGGTGGCGTGTTCGACCAGATCTACACCGCGGGCGCCAAGTAGGCCCGCGCGCCGCGACGGCATCGCCATTGGCATCCTCCTGATCGCGGCCAGCAGACCTCGCCGTGGATCGCGAGGCGATCGCACCGGGCAGGTCGGACAAAGCGTCGATCGCGACGCTGTGAGCACCAGACCGTGAGCATTCACAACAAACCGGTTCGCGTGCTGATCGTCCCCGGTCTGCACGACAGCGGCGACGACCACTGGCAGATCTGGCTGCAGCGGCACTACCACAGCGCAGTGCGCGTGCGGCAACGCGATTGGAGCGTGCCCGACATCGAACGCTGGGCCGATTGCATCGGCGACACGCTGGCGCTCGAGCCGCACGGACCGTGGTTTGCGGTGGCGCACAGTTTCGGGTGCTTCGCTCTCGTGCGTGCGTTGCTCTGCGGTGCCTCGGGCATCACAGCGGCAGTGCTGGTGGCGTCGGCCGATCCGTTGAAGTTCAACGCGACCGCGGCGCTGCCGTGCCAGCCGCTACCGATTCCGACCACACTGGTCACGAGTCGCACCGATCCATGGATGCCGTTCGGCTCAGCGGTGAACCGGTCGCGCGTGTGGGGCAGCCAGCTCGTCGATCTGGGGGATGCCGGCCACATCGACGCGGCGTCAGGACACGGTCCCTGGCCGCGGGGCAAGCAATTGCTCGAACGACGGATGCAATTGCTGCACCCAGAGCGCCGCATCGGCCGCGCACACCCGATCGAGCTGTCGTTCGCGGCCTGACTTCGTCGGCGTCGCTGCGCGCTCCGGCTCGAGTTCTGTGAGGCGGTTCAAGCAGCCAGCGCTGCGGTGACCACGGCTGGCAACCCGGCGGCATCGAACACGCCCTCGAACAAGACCGAGCTGAGATAGCGCTCGCCCGAATCGGGCAGGATCACGACGATGGTCTTGCCCGCGCATCTCGGGCTTGCGCGCGCCAGCGCAGCGCGCGACCGCGGTGGCCGCGCCGCAGGAGATGCCGCAGAGGATCCCCTCCTCGCGCGCCAGGCGGCGCGCGAAGGCGATGGCCTCCTCGTTGCGTGACCTGCTCGACCGCGTCGACCAGCGACAGGTCGAGCACGTCCGGCACGAAGCCGGCGCCGATGCCCTGGATCTTGTGCGGCCCGGGCTTGAGCGCCTCGCCGGCGCGTGTCTGGGTGAGGACCGGGCTGTCGGCGGGCTCGACGGCGACCGAAACGATCTGCTTGCCCTTCGTGTTCTTGATGAAGCGCGAGACGCCGGTGATCGTGCCGCCGGTGCCGACGCCGGCGACGAGGACGTCGATCTCGCCGTCGGTGTCGTCCCAGATCTCCGGGCCGGTCGTCGGTTCGTGGATCGCCGGGTTGGCCGGGTTCTTGAACTGCTGCGGCAGGACGTAGCGTTCGGGTCGGATGCAGCGATCTCCTCGGCCTTGGCGATGGCGCCCTTCATGCCCTTTGCGCCCTCGGTCAGCACCAGCTTGGCGCCGTAGGCTAGCAGCAGCTTGCGCCGCTCGAGGCTCATCGTCTCGGGCATCGTCAGCGTGATCGGAATGCCGCGCGCCGCGGCGACGAAGGCCAGCGCGATGCCGGTGTTGCCGCTGGTCGGCTCGACGATCTCCTTGCCGGGGCCGAGCAGGCCGCGCTGTTCGGCGTCCCAGATCATGCGCCGCGCCGATGCGGCACTTGACCGAATACGCCGGGTTGCGGCCCTCGATCTTGGCCAGCACCGTGGCTTCGGCGCCGTCGGTGATGCGGTTGAGACGAACCAGCGGCGTGCGGCCGATGGACAGCGAGTTGTCGTTGAAGTAGCCGGCCATGGTCGTTTCCTGCGAAGTCGGATGGTTTGGAAGAGATTTCAGCGCCGGTGCTTGCACGCGCCAGCGCCGGGGTCAGACCGCGGCGAGCGCCTGGTCGAGGTCGGCGAGCAGGTCGTCGATGTGCTCGATGCCAACGGACAGCCGCACGGTGTCTTCCGACACGCCGGCCTTGTCGAGCTCGGCCGGAGAGAGCTGGCGGTGCGTGGTCGAGGCCGGGTGCGTGGCGAGCGACTTCGCGTCGCCGATGTTGACCAGCCGCGTGAAGAGCTGCAGGGCGTCCAGGAAGCGCGCGCCGCGCTCGCGGCCCTGGCCGGCGGGGCCCTTGAGGCCGAAGGTCAGCAGCCCGGAGGCCTTGCCCGACAGGTACTTCTTCACCAGCGCATGGTCGGGGTGCTCCTCGAGTCCGGCGTAGTTGACCCACGCGACCTTGGGGTGCTTCTTCAGGTGCCGGGCCACCGCCAGGGTGTTGTCGCTGATGCGATCGACCCGCAGTGCCAGGGTCTCGATGCCCTGCAGGATCAGCCAGGCGTTGAATGGCGAGATCGCCGCGCCGATGTTGCGCAGCGGCACGACTCGCGCGCGGCCGATGTACGCCGCCGGGCCCAGCGCCTCGGTGTAGACCACACCGTGGTAGCTGACGTCGGGCTCGTTCAGGCGCCTGAAGCGCTCCTTGTGCTGCGCCCACGGGAACTTGCCCGAATCGACGATCGCCCCACCGACGCTGGTGCCGTGGCCGCCGAGGTACTTGGTCAGCGAATGCACGACGATATCGGCGCCGTGCGCAATCGGCCGCGACAGGTACGGCGTGGCCACCGTGTTGTCGACGATCAGCGGCACGCCGTGGCGGTGCGCGATTTCGGCGATGCGCGCGATGTCGGTCACGTTGCCCTGCGGGTTGCCGAGCGACTCGACGAAGATCGCCTTGGTCTTCGCGTCGATCAGCGGCTCGAACGAGGCCGGGTCGCGATGGTCGGCAAAGCGCGCCGTGATGCCGTATTGCGGCAGCGTGTGCGCGAACAGGTTGTAGGTGCCGCCATACAGCGCGGTCGACGAGACGATGTTGTCGCCCGTCTCGGCGATGGTCAGGATCGCGTACGTCACAGCCGCCTGGCCCGAGGCCACCGCCAGCGCGGCGATGCCGCCTTCGAGCGCCGCGACGCGCTGCTCGAGCACGTCCTGCGTCGGATTCATGATGCGGGTGTAGATGTTGCCCGGCACCTTCAGGTCGAACAGGTCGGCGCCATGCTGGGCGTTGTCGAACGCATAGGCAACGGTCTGGTACAGCGGGACGGCCACCGACTTCGTGGTCGGCTCGGGCGTGTAGCCGGCGTGCACCGACAGGGTTTCGAATCGCCAATCGGCTTTGCTCACGGGGTGTCCTTCATGGGTGTCAGGGCCGCCGAGCTTAGGGCGGCGGCCAGCGCGCGCAAACGAAGAATTCGGCATATGCATAGCAGCCCACGGCCACAGCGGACGGCTGCCCTTGCCTTGCCGACGTTCTTGACCGGCCCCTCGCGATCAGAACGGCTTCTCAAGCGCCACACAGAACGCACGCCTCGGCCCGAACTGCGGCGCGCCGACGCCGACGCCAGCGCGCAGTTCGTAGCTCTTGTCGTGTCGGCCGAAGCAGGGTTGCGACGCTCTCACCGTGGCGTTGCCGCCACGCGGTCGACCCCCCTTGATCGTGGGGGCTAGCACTGCTTCGGCGATACGGCGGAGCGGTACTCGCTGGCTCCAGTGTGCATTGGGTCACGCGGCGCAGGCCATCTGCACGCCAATCTACGCTGGCCACTATCCTTTGCAGAACATCTTGTTTGGCGGATTGAGAAAGCGCCGCAATCATCCCGGCATGTCGTCTCCAAGTCCCTCCAGCGCCGCTGCGCTGATCCTGCCGAGTGGAATTGCCATGACCCGGCCCCAGCGCCCGCGTCGCGTCTTGCCCGGCTTCGGCCTTTCGCTCGGCTACGCGATCGTCTATCTGTCGTTGCTGGTGCTGATCCCGCTGTCGGCGGTGTTTCTGAAGACTGCCACACTGGGCTGGGATTCATTCTGGAACGTGGTCGCCGCCCCACGCGTCGTCGCGTCGTACAGGCTCAGCTTCGGTGCCTCGCTGCTCGCTGCTGCGATCAATGCCGTGTTCGGGCTGATGCTCGCCTGGTCGCTGGTGCGCTACACGTTTCCGGGCAAGAAAATAGTCGATGCGCTGATCGACCTGCCTTTCGCGCTGCCCACGGCAGTGGCCGGCATTGCATTGACCGCGCTGTATGCAGGCAACGGCTGGATCGGCTCGCTGCTCGAACCCTATGGCATCAAGGTCGCGTTCACGCCGCTGGGCATCCTGGTGGCGCTGACCTTCATCGGCCTGCCCTTCGTCGTGCGCACCGTGCAGCCCGTGCTGGAAGACCTGGACACCGAACTCGAAGAGGCTGCAGCGAGCCTGGGCGCGCAGCGCTTGCAGACGTTCCGGCACGTCGTGCTGCCGATCCTAACCCCGGCGCTGCTGACCGGCTTTGCGCTCGCCTTCGCGCGCGCCGTGGGCGAGTACGGCTCGGTAATCTTCATCGCCGGCAACCTGCCGATGGTCTCGGAGATCACGCCGCTGATGATCATCACCAAGCTCGAGCAGTACGACTACGCCGGCGCGACGGCGATCGCCGCGGTGATGCTCGTCTTCTCGTTCGTGCTGCTGCTACTGATCAACGGACTGCAGGCCTGGGCCGCGAAGCTGCGCGGCGTGGGCGCCGGGAGGGCGCGCTGATGGCCGGCGCACCGCCACGCTGCCGCTGGGCGCCGCGCGCGTGCACGCCGAGCGCTTCGAGGCGAACCCGGCGACGCGCGAGACGCGCTGGGTGCGCGCGACCGTTCTGACGCTGTCGCTCGCGTTCTTCGTCGTCTTTCTGCTGATGCCGCTGTTCGTCGTGTTCGTCGAGGCGTTTCGCAAGGGCTGGCACACGTACTTTGCCGCGCTGGTCGAGCCCGACGCGCTGTCGGCGATCACACTCACGCTCACTGCAGCCGCGATTTCAGTGCCGCTGAACCTGGTGTTCGGCGTCGCCGCGGCCTGGGCCGTCGACCAAGTTCGAGTTTCGCGGCAAGCAGGTACTGATCACGCTGATCGACCTGCCGTTCTCGGTCTCGCCGGTCGTCGCCGGTCTGGTCTACGTGCTGATGTTCGGCGCCCAGGGCTGGTTTGGGCCGTGGCTTGCAGGCGCACGACATCCAGATCATCTTCGCCGTGCCCGGGATCGTGCTGGCCACCGTCTTCGTTACCTTCCCGTTCGTGGCCCGCGAACTGATTCCGCTGATGCAGGCGCAGGGCAGCGAGGAGGAAGAGGCTGCCGTGGTGCTCGGCGCCTCCGGCTGGCAGACGCTTCTGGCGGGTGACGTTGCCCAACATCAAGTGGGGCCTGCTGTACGGCGTGATCCTTTGCAACGCGCGCGCGTTCGGCGAGTTCGGTGCGGTGTCGGTCGTCTCCGGCCACATCCGCGGCGAGACCAACACCCTGCCGCTGCACGTCGAGATTCTCTACAACGAGTACCAGTTCGCCGCCGCGTTCGCGGTGGCCTCGCTGCTGGCGCTGCTGGCGCTGGTCACGCTGGTGATCAAGTCGTTCATCGAGTGGCGCGCGGGCGCATCGGAATTACAGGACACCGATCGAGCATTCAAGTCCGAAACATTCGCAAGACATTCGGCGGCTTCACCGCGCTCGGACGACGTGTAGCCTCGATTTCCCGACCGGCGAACTGGTCGCGCTGCTCGGCCCGTCGGGCTGCGGCAAGACGACTCTGCTGCGCATCATCGCCGGGCTGGAACGGCCGACTGCGGGCAGGTGCTGCTCGATGGCGAGGACGCTTCGGACACGCATGTGCGCGAGCGCCAGGTCGGCTTCGTGTTCCAGCATTACGCGCTGTTCCGCCACATGACGGTGTTCGACAACGTCGCCTTCGGCCTGCGCATGAAGCCGCGCAAGCTGCGTCCAAGCGAGGCAGAGATCAGGCGCAAGGTGCATGGAACTGCTCGACCTCGTGCAGCTTGACTGGCTGGCCGACCGCTTTCCTCCGCAACTGTCGGGCGGCCAGCGCCAGCGCATCGCGCTGGCCCGGGCGCTGGCGGTCGAGCCGCGCGTGCTGCTGCTCGACGAGCCTTTCGGCGCGCTCGATGCCAAGGTGCGCAAGGAACTGCGCCGCTGGCTGCGCCGGCTGCACGACGAACTGCACATCACCGCGATGTTCGTCACCCACGACCAGGAAGAGGCGCTGGAAGTGGCCGACAGCGTGGTGCTGATGGACCATGGCGGGGTCGAGCAGATCGGCACGCCGCGAGGAGGTGTATGAACGACCCGGCGACGCCGTTCGTCGTTCGGCTTCCTCGGCGCGGTGAATCCGTTTCAGGGGCGGGCCGAGGGCGCCACATTCGCGTCGGCGAAGACGCGCTTGCGCTCGACGCGCAAGGTGGCCGCGGGCGCGCCGGTGCGTCGGCTTTGCGCGGCCGCACGAGTGCAGATCGTGCCGGGCCGGCGCACGGCGTCGGTGTCGCAGGCGCAAGTGACGCGGGTGCTCGGTTTCGGCGCCAAGCGCGCGTCGAATTGAGCACGGCAGCTGGAGCGGCAGAACTATCGAGGTCGAAATCGAGCCGTCGAACCATCCGCCCGCTGCGGCTTGGCGAGCCGGCGCACCAGGTCGCGGCTGCTGCCCTCGCCGGCTCAGCGTGTTCCCGGATGAGCAGCGGTGGCCCCGCGTGAGGCACGCCCGATGAACTTCCAACAACTGCGCATCATCCGCGAGGCGCGTGCAGCAGAACTTCAACCTGACCGAGGTGGCGAACGCCCTCTACACCTCGCAGTCGGGCGTCAGCAAGCACATCAAGGATCTCGAGGACGAGCTCGGTATCGAGATCTTCGTGCGCCGCGGCAAGCGTCTGCTCGGGCTGACCGAGCCGGGCAAGGAGCTGGTCGGCATCGTCGAGCGCATTCTGCTCGACGCCAGAACATCAAGCGCGCTCGCCGAGCAGTTTGCCAGCCGCGACGACCGGCAGCTTGGTCGTCGCCACCACCCATACCCAGGCGCGCTATGCGCTGCCGCAGATCGTCGCGCGGTTCAAGGCAGCCTTTCCGCGCGTGCACCTGGTGCTGCACCAGGGCAGCCCGGCCGAGATCGTGGCGATGCTGCAGTCGGGCGAGGCCGACGTCGGCATCGCCACCGAGGGGCTGGAGAGGTCACGCAGCTTCGTGACCTTTCCGTTCTATCGAGTGGCATCACGCCGTCGTCGTGCCCGCCGGCCACCCCTTGCTGCAGGTCGGACCACGGCCCACTGACGCTGGAGGTGCTGGCCGAGCAACCGATGATCACCTACCACGAGGGGCTACACCGGCCGCGGCCGCATCGACGCGCGCTTCGCCGAGGCCGGCCTGGTGCCCGACATCGTGATGTCGGCGCTCGACGCCGACGTGATCAAGACCTACGTCGAAATCGGCCTGGGCGTCGGCATCCTCGCCTCGATGGCGTTCGACGACGCGCGTGACGCCGGCCTGCGCAAGATCGACGCATCGCACCTCTTCGAGCGCAACGCCACCCGCATCGCGGTTCGGCGCGGGCACTACCTGCGCGGCTATGCGTACCGCTTTCTCGAAGAGTGCTCGCCGGCACTGACGACGACAATGGTGCGCGGCGCACTGGAAGGGCCGTGACGCCCCGCGTGCCGCCGGCGGCCGGTGCCGCGTCGCGTTCCCGGGAAACCCCTAGTGCGATGCGCCGCGGGCTGGCCTACAGTCGCGCCACTCGCCGCAGGCACCTTGTTGGTGCCTCGCGTCGGCGGGGGATCGAGGAGACAAGGAAGGTCCGGCCGCGGGGCGCTATCGGCCCCGCGTCACGTCAGCAGCAGGCCGGTCCGCATCGATGACCGGCTGATGAGAAGATGAGAAGATGCAAAGGCGCCAGCAGACCCTGGCGCCTTTTTCATGTGCGCCCCCTTCGGCACTCTCCATCCTCGTGACCGATGCCAGACCTTGTCGTTCTCGCGCTCGCCGCCGGGTTCGCCGGATTCGTCGACGCCATCGGCGGCGGCGGCGGACTGATCCTCATCCCCGCGCTGTTCAGCGTCTACCCGAACGCGGCGCCGGCCCTGCTGTTCGGCACGAACAAGGGTGCCGCCGTGTGGGGGACCGCGTTTGCGACGGCGCAGTTCGCCCGGCGCGTGAAGCTGGCCTGGGGCGCGCTGCTGCCGGCTGCCCTCGCGGCCTGCGTGGGCAGCCTGGCCGGTGCCTGGGGCGTGACGCTGGTCAGCGCGCAAGGCCTGCGCAAGGCCTTGCCCTTCGTGCTGCTCGGCGTGCTCGTCTACACGCTGGCGCGCAAGGAAATGGGGCGTCACCACGAGCCGCGCTTCTCCGGGCGCGCCGAGGCGCTGGTGGCGAGCGTGCTGGCGCTTGCGATCGGCTTCTACGACGGCTTCTTCGGCCCCGGCACGGGCAGCTTCCTCGTCTTCCTGTTCGTGCGCCTGCTGGGTTACGACTTCCTGAACGCCAGTGCCAGCGCCAAGCTGCTCAACACCGTCACCAACCTGGCCGCGCTGGCCCTGTTCGGCTGGACCGGTCACGTCTGGTGGCACATCGCCGCCGTGATGGCGGTGGCCAATGTCGCTGGCAGCCTGGTCGGCACGCGGCTCGCGTTGCGGCACGGCGCGGGCTTCGTTCGCAGCGTGTTCATCGTCGTCGTGGCCGCGCTGATCTGCAAGACGGCGTTCGACGCCTTCCTGCGCTCGGGCTGAGAGGGTGCGCTTGCTTCGGCCGGGCGCGAGGCTGGCCCGAGCCGGGTCAGAGGACGGCGGTGAGCGCGCGCAGGAGCTGCTGTGCGTCGATCGGCTTCGTGACGAAGTCGTTCATGCCGGCCTGCAGCGCCTCCTCGCGCTGCGACACCAGCGCCGCCGCGGTCAGCGCGATGATCGGCAGCGCGCTGGCCGGGTAGCGCTGACGCAAGGCTCGCGTCGCCTCGTTGCCTCCCATCCGGGGCATCTGCAGGTCCATCAACACGACGTCGTAAGGATCGCCCGCACCCGCCGCACGGTCTACCGCCTCGATCGCCAGCAGCCCGTCCAGCGCCTGGTCGACCCTCGCGCCCCACTGCTCGAGCTGCGCGACCGCGATCATCATGTTGACCGGGTTGTCTTCGACCATCAGCACGTGCCTCCCCTGCAGAGGCTTGGCGTCCGGTTCGGCGCGTCGCCTTTCCGGGGTCGCCGGCGAAGCCGGCGGCAGCGGCAGCTCCGCCCAGAAGCAGCTGCCACGCCCGGGCTCGCTCTGCACGCCGACCTCGCCGCCCATCAGATGCGCCAGCTCGCGGCAGATCGACAGGCCCAGGCCGGTGCCGCCGTAGCGCCGCGTCGTCGACGCGTCGGCCTGCGAGAAAGGCAGGAACAGTTGCCGCTGCGTCGCCTCGTCGATGCCGGGCCCACTGTCGGCCACCGAGAGGCGCAACGCGACCCTGCGTGCCGCGACCCAGCTCCATCTGGACGCTGCCGGTCTCGGTGAACTTGATCGCGTTGGCGAGAAAGTTGACGATGATCTGCCGCGTCCGGACCGGGTCGCCGAGCACGGCATCGGGTGCGTCGTCGGCGAGCGTCAGCGTGAGGTTCAGCCCCTTGGCCTGCGCCAGCGCGAGATAGCTGCGGTGCACCGACTGCATCAATGCGCGCAGCCCGAAGGGCACTGCCTCGAGCGTGAAGCGGCCGGCCTCGATCTTCGACAGGTCGAGCACGTCGGAGATGACGTCGGCCAGGCCCTGCGCGCTGTCGACGATCTGGTCCGAGGTACTGCTGGCGCAGCGTCGCCTCCAGCGCGGGCTGTTGCGCCAGGCGAGCCAGTCCGAGCAGACCGTTCAGCGGCGTGCGGATCTCGTGGCTGGTGTTGGCCAGGAAGGCGCTCTTGGCCCGGCTCGCGGCCTCGGCCTGGTCGAGTGCGTGGGCGAGCGCCTGGTCCATCCGGCGTCGCTCGGTGATGTCCTCGGCGATCCACAGCGTCCCGCCGTCGGTCGGATGGGTCGGGTTGACGGCCTGCCCGAGCAGTCGGCACCAGAACACGCTGCCGTCGAGACGCTGCATTTCGCGCTCGATCTCCAGCGGCCTGGCATGGTTGGCCGCCCTTTCGCCTTGTCCGGGCGGGAGCGCGGCGTGCAATGCGGAATCGCCCGGCGCGTCGGGCCACAGTGCGTCGACCCGCTCCCCGACGAGCCGGCCCGGTGCGCAGCCGAACATGCGCTCCCAGCTCGGGTTGACCTGCTGGAACCGCCCGTCGCGCACGAACGCAATGCCGACGGAGGCGGCCTGCAGGATGGCCGCATGTTCGAGGCGCCCGCGCTCGGTCTGCGTGATGTCGTGCGCGTTGATCACCAGGTAGTCCTGGCCGGCCATCTCGAACCGCGCCGCAGACAGTTGCAGCGTCACCAGTGCACCCGACTTGGCGACGATCACCGGCGTCAAGTCGTTCACGCTGCCATGGCCTTCGATGGCTGCCACCAGCCGCTCGCGATCGGAAGGGTCGTGCCAGATGCCGATCTCGCTCGACGTGCGTCCGATCACCTCGCCGGCCGCATATCCGGTGACGCGCGTGAATCCGGGGTTGACCATCACGTAGCGGCCGCTCGCCATCTCGGTCAGCGTGATGCAGCCTGGGCTGGTCGCGAACAGATGCGACAGCAAGGCCTCGGAGCGCCGCAGCGCGGCCTCGGTGGCACGGCGCGCGGTGACGTCGAAATAGATCGACAGGGTGGCCGGGCCGTCTTCAGCCATCACACGCACCGCCGTGGCCTGCACGGCGAGCTGGCGGCCGGTGGGCGAGTGCAGCACGAAATCGGCCACCGGCAGGCCCTCGCCGATCGCGAGCTGCTCGATCTTGCGCAGGCGGGCGAGCGCGCTCGCGCGTGCGGCCGCGCCGCGGTACAGCGTCAGCAGGTCGAAACCCACCATGCCTTCAGGGCTGTCGACGCCGCACATCGTCGCGGCGGCGAAGTTGGCGTCCAGCACGCGCCCGCCACGGTGCAGCACGAGCGGCGTCGGCGAGCGGTCGAACAGCTCGCGGTAGCGCGTCTCGCTCGCCTGCACGGCCTGCTGCGCGCGCACCTCGGTGGTGATGTCGCGGCCCACGCCCCAGTAGCCGCGGAACGCGCCGCCGACGTCGAAACGCGGTTTGCCGCTGATGCTGAAGAAGCGCGGCTGCCCCTGGGCGTCGGTGCGCCGCAGCAGCAGGCGGCTGAACGGCTCGTGCGCCTCGAGGTCGGCGCGGTGGGCATCCATCTCGTCGTCGTCGAGCCCGAAGTCGGCGATGTCCCACGGCGAAAGCCCGAGGTGATCGTCTGGGGTCATCCAGGCGTCCCTGCCGGATGCCGCTTCGACCTGCACGAAGCACAACTGCCGATCCAGCTCCCAGTACCAATCGACCGACATGCCGAGCAGCGCGCCAAAGCGCTGCTCGCGCTCGCTCGCCTGGCGCAGCGAGCGATGCACGACGCGCGAGATCAGCACCCCGATCACGAAGCTCGCGCCGAGCATCAACAATGTCGTCGCCAGCGGGAGCAACAAACCCCCGTCGCCGGGCGCGACAGCCACGGGAAGCGGCTGCGTCGCCTCGTTCAAGGCAAGGCCGGCAGCCATCGCGGCGCACGCCGCCGTCAGCACGGCGGCCGAGCGCGCACCGGCCACCACGGCGGTCACGGTGATCAGCAGGGGCCAGTAGCCGAGGACCTGGCTGTGCACCCCCGACCCGAGGCCCAGCGCGACCAGGCCCATCAGTGCGCTCGCTGCCCACGCGGCGACCCGCACCGCGCCGGCCAGCGACAGTGATGCGACCCGCCAGAGCAGCAGTACGAACACCGCGCACAGCAGCAGGCAACCGCCTGCCAGCACGGCGCGTGTTCCGGGCTGAAGTGCCAGCGGCAGCAGGCCGAAGACGAGCACGCCGCCCAGCGACACCACGCCCGCGCCGGCCAAGAGCAGGCGCGTGATGTGCTGCCGATCCGGCTGCTGGCCGAGGCTTGAGTTGGGTGGTAAGGGGTGGGGCGAGTTGCGCACGCGCGTCTGCCAGGGGCCGGGGCTTGCGGAGAGCCCCCGTAATGCCATGTCGGACGAAGTGTTACAGACTTGAGCCCGCTGGGCAGCGTCCGCGGGCCTCGGGTGGCGCAAATTGCGGCTCAGCCGGCCGGCCGCGCAGCGTTCAACGTGGCCCGGGTGGTCTCGGCCACGCCGCGTGCCGCGGCGGCGAAGTCGGCACCTGCACTCGCGTAGAGCACCGCCCGCGAGGAATTGACGGCGATGGTCGCGCCGCCGCGCGCACCGGCATGCACCGTGGCCGCGGCGTCGCCGCCCTGCGCGCCGATGCCGGGGATCAGCAGCGGCAGCGTGGGCGCGAGCGCGCGCACACGCTCGATCTCGGCCGGGAACGTCGCGCCGACGACGAGCCCGAGCTGGCCGCTGCGGTTCCAGGCGCCGCTGGCCAGCCGCGCGATGTGTTCGTACAGGAACTCGCCCGGCTGGCCGTCGCGGCCGGCCAGGCGCTGGCCCTGCAGGTCGGCACCACCGGGGTTCGAGGTGCGGCATAGCAGGATCGCGCCCTTGCCCGGGTAGGCGAGATACGGCTCGATCGAGTCGAAGCCCATGAACGGCGACAGCGTCACCGCGTCGGCCCGGTAGCGCTCGAAGGCCTCGCGCGCGTACTGCTCGGCCGTGGCGCCGATGTCGCCGCGCTTGGCGTCGAGGATCACCGGCACCTGCGGCGCCACGGTGCGGATGTGCTCGATCAGCCGTTCGAGCTGGGCCTCGGCGCGGTGCGCGGCGAAGTAGGCGATCTGCGGCTTGAAGGCGATCACCAGGTCTTTCGTGGCGTCGACGATCGCGGCGCAGAAGTCGAAGATCTTCGAGGCGTCGCCGGCCCAGGCGCCGGGAAATCTGGACGGATCGGGGTCGAGGCCGACGCAGAGCAGCGAGTCGTTGAGCGCTCGCGGCGCGCGCGAGCTGGTCGGTGAAGTTCATGCCAGGCTCCCCGACGGACCGCCCCAAGGCAGGCCTGCTCCCCCTCGGCGCGGTGCGAACGGACTGAGCTTGGGGGTCATGCTAGCGGATGCGCCTCGCCAGCTCTGCTGCCTTGCCGGTGTAGTTGCCAGGCGTCAGCGCGCGCAGGCGCGCCTTCTCGGCATCGGGCAACGCCAGCGCATCGATGAACGCGGCCAGGGTCTCCCGGGTGATCGCCTTGCCGCGCGTCAGCTCCTTGAGCTGCTCGTACGGGTTCGGCAAGCCATGGCGGCGCATCACGGTCTGGATCGGCTCGGCCAGCACTTCCCAGGCGGCGTCCAGATCGGCGTCCAGCGCCTCGCGGTTGACTTCGAGCTTGGCGAGGCCGCGCTTGAAGCTGTCCATGCCGAGCAGCGCGTAGCCGAACGCGACGCCCATGTTGCGCAGCACCGTGCTGTCGCTCAGGTCGCGCTGGAAGCGGCTGATCGGCAGCTTCTGCGCCAGGTGCGTCAGCAGTGCGTTGGCGAGGCCGAAATTGCCTTCGGCGTTCTCGAAGTCGATCGGGTTGACCTTGTGCGGCATGGTCGACGAGCCGATCTCGCCGGGTTGCAGGCGCTGGCGGAAGTAGCCGTGGCTGATGTAGCCCCAGAGGTCGCGCGACCAGTCGATCAGGATCGTGTTGGTGCGCGTCATCGCATCGAACAGCTCGGCCATTGCGTCGTGCGGTTCGATCTGGATCGTGTACGGGTTGAAGGCCAGCCCGAGCTGCTGCTCGACCACCTTGCGCGAGAAAGCCTCCCAGTCGACGTCGGGGTAGGCGGCCAGATGCGCGTTGTAGTTGCCCACCGCGCCGTTCATCTTGGCCAGCAGCTTCACGCTGGCGATGCCCTCGCGCGCGTGCTGCAGGCGCGCCACCACATTGGCCACCTCCTTGCCGAGCGTGGTCGGGCTGGCGGTCTGGCCGTGGGTGCGGCTGAGCATCGGCACATCGGCCAGCTCGTGCGCCAGCGCGATCAGGCTCGCGATGATGTCGTCGAGCGCGGGCAGCAGCACGTCGGCGCGCGCGCGCTGCAGCATCAGCGCGTGGCTGGCGTTGTTGATGTCTTCGCTGGTGCAGGCGAAATGGACGAACTCGGCTGCCGCCTTCAACTCTCCGCGGGGTTCGGCCGGGCCTTCGAAACGGCCCTTGAGCCAGTACTCCACCGCCTTCACGTCGTGGTTGGTGGTGGCCTCGATGTCCTTGATGGCGCGCGCGTCGGCTTCCGAGAAGCGCAGCACCATCCCGCGCAACATGCCTCTGGCAGCGTCGGTGAGTGGCTTGAACTCGGCCAGCCCGGCGTCCGACAGCGCGATGAACCATTCGACCTCGACCTGAACCCGGCGGTGCATCAGCCCGAACTCGCTCAGCAGCGGGCGCAGCGCGGCCACCTTGGGCGCATAGCGGCCGTCGAGCGGCGAGAGGGCCGAGAGCGGCGATAGGCTGATGGCGGCGGCGGTGGGCATGGCGCCAATTCTAGGCGGGCGGCGACTCCCGATTGACGGCGGCGGAACGAGTCTTGCTTAATCGGCGTTGCCCCTGCCAGCCTGCCCAGGATACTGGCCGAGAATACGCACTGCACCCCAACAGCTACCGAGGAGCCCCCATGATCTTCACCCGTCGTCACGCCCTGCTGGGCACCCTGGCCACCGCCGCGCTGGCCGCCACTGCCCTCCCCGCGCAGGCCCAGAGCAAGCTCAAGGTCGCCGCCATCTACACGGTGCCGGTCGAGCAGCAGTGGGTCAGCCGCATCGACAAGGCGCTGAAAGCGGCCGTGGCGCGCGGCGAGATCGAATACGTGTTCAGCGAGAACGTCAGCAACGCCGACTACGAGCGCGTCATGCGCGGCTACGCCGAGAAAGGCAATGCGCTGATCGTCGGCGAGTCGTTCGCGGTAGAGGATGCGGCGCGCAAGGTCGCCAAGGACTACCCGAAGGTCAGCTTCGTGATGGGTAGCTCCAAGGGACCGCAGGCGCCCAACTTCTCGGTCTTCGACAACTTCATCCAGGAACCGGCTTATCTGTCGGGGATGATCGCCGGCGGCATGACCAAGACGAACAAGATCGGCATGGTCGGCGGCTTCCCGATCCCCGAGGTGAACCGTCTGATGAACGCCTTCATGGCCGGCGCGATGGAGGTCAACCCGAAGACCGAGTTCATGGTCACCTTCATCAACAGCTGGTTCGACCCGCCCAAGGCCAAGGAAGCCGCGTTCGCGATGATCGACAAGGGCGCCGACGTGATGTACGCCGAGCGCTTCGGCGTCAGCGACGCGGCCAAGGAAAAGGGCAAGCTCGCAGTCGGCAACGTGATCAACACACAGGACAAGTACCCCGACACCGTGGTTGTCTCGGCGCTGTGGAACATGGAGCCGACGATCGACCTCGCGTTGAAGCAGGTCAAAGAGGGCAAGTTCAAGGCCGCGGACTTCGGCGTCTACTCGACCATGAAGCACAAGGGCAGCGAACTGGCGCCGCTGGGTACGTTCGCGAAGAAGGTGCCTGCCGATGTCGTGGCCAAGGTCGAAGCCAAGCAGAAGGCGATCCTGGCTGGCACCTTCGCGGTCAAGGTCGACGACAGCCAGCCCAAGCCGACGGCGAAGTAACCCGGTCAATCGGCGTGACGCCGCAGGCGGCTCCGGGGCGCACACCTCGGCCGCCGCCGGGCCGACCCAAGGCGGCCGAGTTCCCCCTCGGGGGGACGCCGCCGCAGGCGTCTTGGGGGCTCACTTCACCCCCAGAAGGCCCACAGCGCCACGACCGCCATCGCCAGCAGCAGCGTGAAGCCGTAGGCCAGGGCCACGGCCACGTTGCGCAGCAGGGTGGGCCACCAGCGGCCGCCGTATACGCGGTGCGTGGCCAGCAGCGCGTACACCGGCATCGCGATCAGCGCGCCGGTGGTCAGCAGCGGCAGTGGTACTTGCATCAGCAGGATCGCCGCGAACCAGAAGGCATGCAGGTGAAGGGCAAACACCAGATGTTCCGTGTAGCGCATGCGCCGCCGCAGGTAGGCCAGCTTCAGCCACCCCGCGAACATCGGCACGAGCAGGAACATCGCGGTGCCCCAGTGGTTGACGAAGCGCTCGGACGCCTGCTCGAACTCATGGGCGACGTTCTTCGGGTCGAGGTCGAGCCTGCGCTGAAGCCGGCGGCAGACCGAGGCCGGCAATTGCTCGCAGAAGAACACACCATCGTGCAGGCCGACGCGCGGCCCGGCCGCGCCCCAGCCGAGCTCGAAACTGCGTTCGCTCTCGCTGTCGAAAGTGATCGCCTTCTCCGGCGGCCCTGCGAATTCGAAGGAATGCGTCAGCCGCAGCGCCAGCAGCGCCAGCAGGCTGATCGTCAGGTACAGCCGCAGTGGCAGCACGTAGCGGCGGCGCCGGCCGGTCAGGTATTCGAGCGTCAGCTGCCCGGGCTTGAGGAACAGCAGCGCGAGCGTGCGCCACAGCGCGCCTTCGGCCGCCAGGACGTTGCCTCCGAACTGCTGCGCGAACTCGCGCAGCGACGGTGGACGCACGTTCGTCTCCTGGCCACAGCTCGGGCAGTAGGTCGGCCGCTCCGCACCGAAGGCGTGGCCGCAGTTGAGGCAGGCATCGGCAGTCGGTGCAGGTTCGGACATGCAGGCTCGCAGGGACAGCCACAATGCCGCCGATGGTAGCGACCGACGCCCCCACGCCCTCGGCGCCCGCAGCCGCCGTAGGGGCGCCGGCCGCGCCCGCCGTGCTGCGCCTCGCGGGCATCACCAAGCGCTTTGGCGCACTGCTCGCCAACGACGCAATCTCGCTGACCCTGGCGCGCGGCGAGGTGCTTGCCCTGCTGGGCGAGAACGGCGCCGGCAAGTCGACACTGGTCTCGATCCTGTTCGGCCACTACGTCGCCGACGAAGGCTCGATCGAGGCCTTCGGCGAGCCGCTGCCGCCCGGCAACCCGAAGGCGGCGCTGGTCGCCGGCATCGGCATGGTGCACCAGCATTTCACGCTCGCCGACAACCTCTCGGTCCTCGACAACGTGATGCTCGGCACCGAACCGCTGTGGCGCCCGTCGTCGCGCCGCGCCGGCGCGCGGCGGCAGCTCGTCGACACCGGCCAGCGCTTCGGCCTCGGCGTCGCCCCCGACGCGCTGATCGGCAGCCTGTCGGTCGGTGAGCGCCAGCGGGTCGAGATCCTGAAAGCGCTGGTGCGCGGCGCGAAGATCCTGATCCTCGACGAGCCGACGGCGGTGCTCACGCCCCAGGAGAGCGAGTCGCTGTTCGCCACGCTGGCGCAACTCGTCGCCGAGGGCCTGTCGGTCATCTTCATCAGCCACAAGCTCGACGAGGTGCTGCGCGTCTCCCACCGCATCGCGGTGCTGCGCGGCGGCAAGCTGGTGGCCACGCTGCCGGCTGCCGAGGCCCAGAAGGCGATGCTCGCCGAGCTGATGGTCGGCCGCGCCGTGCCGCCGGCGCAGCGCCATCCGCGCCCGCCGGGTGCGCAGGTGTGCGCGCTGCACGATGCCGTGCTCGAAGGCAGCGGCGCGCACCGGCTGCTCGACCGCGTAACGCTCGACCTGCATGCCGGCGAGGTGGTGGCCATCGCCGGCGTGGCCGGCAACGGGCAGGACGCGCTGGCCGACGTGCTCTGCGGCCTGCACGCGCTGGACGCCGGCACGCTGGCGGTGAACGGCGCGGCGCTGCCTGCCAGGCCGCAGGCCTGGGTGCGCGCCGGCGTGGCGCGGATTCCCGAAGACCGGCATGCCGTTGGCGTGGTCGGCGACCTGCCGGTGTGGGAGAACGCGATCCTCGAGCGCTATGCGACGAGCGCGTTCTCGCGCGCCGGCGTGATCCGCCGCACCGTGGCGCAGGCGCACGCGCGCACGTTGATCGAGCGCTACGACGTGCGCGGCACGCAGGCCGCGGGCCTGGAGACGCCGACCCGCGCGCTGTCCGGCGGCAACATGCAAAAGCTCATCCTCGGGCGGGCGCTGCTGGGCGATCCCGGCGCCGCCGCCGGCCCGGCCTTGATCGTCGCCAACCAGCCGACGTGGGGCCTCGACATCGGTGCGGTGGCGTATGTGCACCAGCAGCTGCTCGACGCCTGCGCGGCGGGCTCCGCGGTGCTGCTCATTTCGGAAGACCTTGACGAGATCTTCGCGCTCGCCGACCGCATCGCGGTGATGCACCACGGCCGGCTCTGCGCGGCGCGGCCGGCGGCCCAGTGGACGCTGGGCGAGATCGGCCTGGCCATGACGGGCGCGGCCCCGGAGGCGAGTCATGCTGCGGCTTGAACGCCGCGCGCTGCCATCACGCCCGGCGCAAGTCCTGGCGCCTTTTGCCGCCGTGGTGTTCACGCTGCTCGTCACCTCGCTGCTCGTCGCCTGGGCCGGCGCGCCGGTGGGCCGCGCCTACGCGCTGCTGATCGAGGGCGGCTTCGGTTCGGCGTTCGCCTGGGGCGAAACGCTCACCCGCGCCACGCCGCTGATCCTGACCGGCCTGTCGGCCGCCGTCGCCTTCAAGGCGCGGCTGTTCAACATCGGCGCCGAAGGCCAGCTCTACCTCGGCGCGCTGGCCGCTGTTGCCGTGGGTGGCCTGCATGGTGGCAGTGGCTTCGCGTTGTCGCCCTGGCTGCTGTTCCCTTCGATGATGTTCGCCGCGGCGGCCGCGGGAGCGCTGCTGCTGCTCGTGCCGGCGCTGATGAAGAGCCGACTCGGCGTCGACGAGGTGGTGACGACGCTGCTGCTCAACTTCATCGTGCTGCTGTTCGTGAGCCTGGTGCTCGACGGCCCGATGAAGGACCCGACGGCGATGGGCTGGCCGCAAAGCGTGGCGCTGCAAGACGCGCTGCAGCTCGGCAAGCTGGTCGAACGCAGCCGCGTCCACAGCGGCCTGCTCTGGGCGCTGGTGCTGGCGGCGATGCTGTGGGCGCTGCTGAAGTTCACGACCACCGGCTTCGAGATCCGCGCCGTCGGCGCCAACGCGCGCGCCGCCGCTTTCGCCGGCATGCCGGTGGGCTGGGTCACGGTGAAGGTGGCGCTGCTGTCGGGCGCGCTGGCCGGGCTGGCCGGCGCAATTGAAGTCGCAGGGCGCACCGGCTACGTCACGCTCGACATGTCGCCCGGCTACGGCTACAGCGGCATCGTGATCGCCATGCTCGCGGCGCTGAATCCGCTGGGCGTGGTGGCGGCGGCCGTGTTCGTGGCCGGCATCCTGGTCGGTGCCGACAGCATGAGCCGCGCGGTGATGGTGCCGACCTACATCGCCGACGTGATCGTCAGCGTCTCACTGCTGGCGATGCTGGTGGCGGCGATGCTGGCGCAGTACCGCATCGTCTTCACGAGGGCCGCCGGCCATGCTCGCTGAAACCTTCGAGCTGTTGACGACGGTGCCGTTCTGGGTCGCGGTGCTGCGCATCGCGACGCCGCTGATCCTGGGCACGCTGGGCGTGCTGCTGTGCGAACGCGCCGGCGTGCTCAACCTCGGCATCGAAGGCATCATGGTCGCGGGGGCCTTCACCGGCTGGCTCACCGTGTACCAGGGCGGCGGGCTGTGGCTGGGCGTGGGCGTGGCGGCGGCCACCGGCGCGCTGCTCGGGCTGCTGCACGGCTGGCTCACGGTGTCGCTCGCGCTGTCGCAGCACGTCACCGGGCTCGGCATCACGCTGTTCGCGTCGAGCCTGGCGAGCTACGCCTACCGGGTGAGCTTTCCGAAGGTCGACAGCCCGCCGACGATCCAGCCGTTCGCCGAAATGGCGGCGCTGCCGATCCCGGTGTTGAACGCTCAGACGCCGCTCACGCTGCTCGCCCTGCTGCTGGTGCCTGCGATCGGCTACGTGCTCTACCGCACGCCGCTAGGGCTGGCGTTGCGCATGGTGGGCGAGAACCCGGCGGCCGCCGAAGGCCAAGGCCTCTCGGTCGCCCGCGTGCGTATCGGCGCCATCATGGCCGGCTCGGCGCTGATGGGCGTGGCCGGCGCGTTCCTGACGCTGGCGGCCTTCAACGCCTTCTACTTCAACATGGTCAACGGCCGCGGCTGGGTCTGCGTCGCGCTCGTCGTCTTCGCGTCATGGCGGCCTGGCAAGGCGCTGCTCGGCGCGCTGCTGTTCGGCCTTTTCGACGCCCTGCAGTTGCGGCTGCAACAGTCGGGCTCGGGTCTGTTCGGCATCTCGGTGCCTTATCAGGTCTACCTGATGCTGCCCTACATCCTGTCGATCGTCGCGCTGGTCGTGATGGCGCGGCGCGCCGCGTACCCGCAGGCCTTGATGAAACCGTACCGCAAGGGGGAGCGCTAGCCATGAGTGAAGCCACCTCGTCGCTCAACGCCGACGGCGTCTACGAGCCGTTCGAGATCGGCCGCGTGCCGTGGCAGGAGTTCTTCCACGGCGAGCGCTTCGGGATGCGCTACCAGCAACTCGGCACCTTCGGCGGCGGTTCGCAGGTCAGCGTCTCGATGGAGGTGCTGCCGCCCGGACGGCAAGCCAACCCGGCCCACTATCACCTGCTCGAGGAGGAGCACGTGTTCGTGCTCGAAGGCAGGCTGACGCTGCGCCTGGGCGAACGAACGTTCAGCCTTCAGCCCGGCCACTACGCGTGCTTCCCGGCCGGGCAGAAGGTCGGTCATGCGCTGATCAACGAGACCGACAGCCCGTGCCGCTACCTGGTGTTCGGCAACCCGCAGCCGCACGACGTGGCCGTGTACACCGACTCGGGCCGCGTGAGTGTGAAGCTGACCGGCGAGGGCTACCGCCAGTCGGCGACGATGGACTACTGGGACGGCATTGCCTCATGACGTCCGCGCTGCGCATGCCCCGCTGGCCGGTGCTCTTGCTGGCAGCCTGCCTGGCCGGCGGCTGCACGTCCGAGCAGATCTACAACTCGGCGCAAGGCTGGCGCCGCAACGAGTGCTACAAGTTCGGTGACCTGGCGCAGCGCGAGCGTTGCCTCAAGGAGGCAGACCGCCCGTACGACGTGTATCGAGCCGCAACCTCGCCCAGTCGCTGATGCCCGACCCGCGGTGACGCCGCTCGTCAGCCCGCCAGGCCGGCCAGCGCGGTGATTGCCAGCGCGTAGCCCTGCACCCCGAGCCCGAGGATCACGCCCCGCGCCGCTGGCGAGATGCAGGAGTGGTGGCGAAAGGGTTCGCGCGCATGCACGTTCGAGATGTGCAGCTCGATCACCGGCACGCCGGTGCCCTTGATCGCGTCGTGCAGGGCGACCGAGGTGTGCGTGTAGGCCCCGGCGTTGAAGACGACGCCGGCGAGCGTGCCCGCGGCATGCGCCAGGCCGGCTTCGTGGATCCAGTCGATCAGCACGCCCTCGTGGTTCGACTGCCGGAAGTCGAGGCGCAGACCGTGCGCCGTGCAGCTATGCTGGCACAGCGCTTCGACGTCGGCCAGCGTCTGCGCGCCGTACACCGCGGGCTCGCGCGTGCCGAGCAGGTTCAGGTTCGGGCCGTTCAGGATCAGGGCGGTCTTCATGCGGTTGCAGCCTCCAGGCGATGGTGTGGGCCGTTCAGAACTTGGCCCGGCTCATTTTGGACCGGAACAGTTCGGCGATGCCGACCTCGCGGGGGCCGGGCACCAGGTTGAAGGTGTCCCCGGCGCGCAGCGTGCCGGGCACGCGCACCGACAGGTACATGCCGCACCAGCCGCTTTGCGCCATCAGCTGGCCGGCCTGGCTGAAGCCCATTGCCGCATTGAACTTGTAGCAGGGGTAGCGCGGCTCGCTGATGGCGAGTGCGCAGTCGGCAAAGCGCAGCACGTCACCGATCCAGGCCTGCGTTTCGAGCAGGCCGGCGAGCGTCAGGTTCTCGCCAAGGAAGCCGCTCGGCAGCGGCGTGCCCCACGGCGCAACGCTGGCCTGCGCGCGCACTGTCTGCCAGAACGGGTAGTGCTCGCTCGGGTAGGCGTAGATCGCCTTCGAGAGACCGCCATGCACCGACAGATCGGCCTGCTCGTCGCCCTCCAGCCCGAGCGCGCGCACGGCGACGCTGCCTTCGACGGCACGCTTGCCGATGGCCGTCAGCACGCTGCGACCGTTGATCGGCATCTCGCTGGCCGTGGCGACGTTGACGCTGAGGATTCGTCCGCTCATGCCGCGATGATGCCCGAGGCAGCAGGCCAGCGCGCTGCTCAGGGCGTCATGCGACCACCCTTTGGATCAGCCGGCTCCTGCGAATGGCGGCGGTTGAAACTCGCAAGCTGTGGCAACCGAAGCCGGGGCGGCCTGCTCAGGTCTGCACCGCCACCATCACCGAATACGCCTTGAAAACCGCAGTGGCCGGTGCGCCGACTCTCAGGCTCAGCGCCTCGACGCCTTCGTTGGTGACGCTTGCGGTGATGGCCGCGCCGCCGGGCAGCGTCAGGACGACGAGCGACGACACCGCGCCCTTCTCGATGCGCGACACCGTGCCGGCGAGTTGGTTGCGCGCCGACAGCTGCCAGCCGGCGAAGTCGGTGACGAGGACGATGGCGGACGCCTTGATCAGCGCCAGCGCTTCCTTGCCCTTCTTCAGCTTGAGACGCTTTGCGGCGGCGCTCGTCAACGTAGCGATGATCTCGTCGCCGGCCTTGAGCGCGATCGTCACCTGGGCCGACACCGGGCCGACCTCGACCGCCTTCACGGTTCCGGCGAACTGGTTGCGAGCGGTCGTCTTCATGGACATTCTCCTCAGCAGGCCCCGGAGGGCCGGTAGTTGGGCCAACCGCGCTTCCTGCGCGCGCAGGAATTCGCGATGGTCGGACTGCAGCGTGCGCCAGGCGTCGAGCAAGCTTCGAGCCGCGTCGGTGAGCAGTGTGCCGCCACCGCCGGCGCCGCCGGTGGCGGTCTTCAGAAGCGGTTCGTTGGCCAGATTGCAGGCGGCTTCGAGCAGCATCCAAGCGCCCTTGTAGCTCAGGCCCGCGGTGCGCGACGCCCGGGTGATCGAGCCCGTTTGGTCCAGCGCGTCGAGCAGCGCGAAGAAACGCGCGTCCAGGCGGCCCGCGAGCTTGAGGTCGGCGCTGAGCAGTGAACCGTCTGCCATTGAGCTATTGCACCACTACTCCATCAGCGCAACGGTCTTCACTTGCGCCCACACGGGCATGCCGGCGGCCAGTTCGAGCGCATGGGCAGAGCGCCGTGTCAGCCGCGCCACCAGCGGCGCGCTGCCGACGCGCACGCGTACCAGCGCGAGCGCCGGGTGCGTGTCGTCGGCGATGGCTTCGACCGTGCCGCGAAGCTGGTTGCCGATGCTCGTGCCCGTCTGCGGGGTTAGGGTGATGCTGACGTCGCGAGCCAGCACGCGCAGGCGCACGCGCCGGCCCAACGGCAGGCCCTGGTCGCGCGCCCACAGGCTGCAGCCTTCGGCGTCGACATCCAGCCGCGCCAGTTGCCACTGCGCGTCGCGCGCGCCGACCACGCCTTCGAGCACGACGCCGGCGTCCTCGCCGAGCGGCAGCGACAGGTCCAGCCGCGCCAGCATGTCGGCGAGCGGCCCGGCGGCGGTGACGCGGCCGGCCTCCATCAGCACAAGATGGTCGGCCAGGCGAGCCACTTCGTCGACGGCGTGGCTCACGTAGACGACGGGAATCGCCAACTCCTCGTGAACCTTCTCCAGGTAGGGCAGCAGCTCGGCCTTGCGCTTCGCGTCGAGCGCGGCCAGCGGCTCGTCCATAAGCAGCAGGCGCGGGCTGGTGGCCAGCGCGCGTGCGATGGCCACGCGCTGGCGCTCGCCGCCCGACAGCGTGGCCGGACGACGGCCCAGGAGGTGGCCGATGCCGAGCAGCGCGACGACCTGGTCCAGAGCGATCCGGCGCTCGGCCTGTGCGATGCGTCTGCGACCGTAGTCGAGGTTGCGCCGCACGTCGAGGTGCGGGAACAGCGCAGCCTCCTGGATCACGTAGCCGAGCGCGCGGCGGTGCGTCGCCACGAAGCGGCCGCTGGCGTCGTCTTGCCAGACCTCACTGCCGAGCGCGACGCGGCCCTGGGCGCGCTCCAGCCCGGCCAGCGCGCGCAGCACCGTCGTCTTGCCGCATCCGGAGGGGCCGAACAGCGCGCTGATGCCGCTTTCGGGCAATGCGAGCGCGACGTCGAGCGTGAAGTCGCTGCGCGCGAGGCGCAGGTCGACAGCGATCATCGGCTCGCTCCGGCATCCTCGCGCGCTGGCCGGTTCACGACGTACAGCGTCACCAGCACGAGCAATGCGAAAGCCACCATGAACCCGGCAAGGCGGTGCGCGTCGGCGTACTCCATGGCTTCGACGTGGTCGTAGATCGCCACCGACAGGACGCGGGTCTGGCCCGGGATATTGCCGCCGATCATCAGCACCACGCCGAACTCGCCCACCGTGTGAGCAAAGCCCAGCACGCAGGCCGTAACCAGGCCCGGCCGCGCCAGTGGCAGCGCGACGGTGAAGAAGCGGTCCCACGCCCCGGCGCGCAGCGTGGACGCGGCCTCCAGCGTGCGCTCGCCGATGGCCTCGAAAGCCTGCTGCAGCGGCTGCACGACGAAGGGCATCGAATACAGCACCGAGGCGACGACCAGCCCGGCAAACGTGAATGGCAACCGCCCGAGGCCAAGCGACTGCGTCAGTTGCCCGATCGGCCCCTGCGGACCCATCAGCAGCAGCAGATAGAAGCCCAGCACCGTCGGCGGCAGCACGAGAGGCATCGCCACCAGCGACGCCCACACCGGCTTGAGCGGTGAGCGCGTGCGGGCCAGCCACCACGCGATGGGCGTGCCCACGAGCAGCAACAGCAGCGTGCTCGCGGCCGCCAGCTCGGCGGTAAGACGGATTGCGCTCCAGTCTGCGGCGCTCATTGCCCGATCTTGCGCCTCACGGTCCGTAGCCGAAGGACTGGATCACGCGCCTGGCCGGTTCGCTCCTCAGGTAAGTCAGCAACACTGTCGCGGCCGGGTTCTTCTCGCCCACCTTCAGCAGCACGGCGTCCTGTCGGATCTCGCCGTACAGCGATTGCGGCACGATCCAGCTCGATCCGGCGGCCGGCTTGCCGGGAACCGCGACTTGCGACAGCGCAACAAAGCCCAACTCGGCGTTGCCCGTGGCAACGAACTGGTAGGCCTGCGCGATGCTCTCGCCAGTGACGAGCTTGGTCGCCAGGGCGTCGGTCAGCCCGCGTGCCCCGAGCACCTCGACACCGGCCCGGCCGTAGGGCGCCACCTTCGGGTTGGCGATGGCCAGGTGGGCGAACTTGCCCGAGGCGAGCACCGCGCCCTGGTCGTCGACGAAGCCGGGCTGCGCGCTCCACAGCACGAGCTTGCCGATGGCATAGGTGAAGTTCGTTCCGGCCACCGCATGGCCCTCGGCGATCAGCTTCTTCGGCGTCTCGTCGTCGGCGGCGATCAGCACTTCGAACGGCGCGCCGGCAACGATCTGCGAATAGAACTTGCCCGTGGCTCCGGACGACACTTTCAGCACGTGGCCCGTGGCCGCGGTGAACCCTTCGCCGATCTTGGCCAGCGGGCCAGTGAAGTTGGCCGCGACGGCGACCGACACTTCATCCGCATGGGCCGCCAGGGCCGTCACGCAGAGCGCAGCGCCGATGAGCATGCCTTGGAATCGGGATTTCATCGTCGTCACTCCTCGTGCAAGTCTCGCGCGGAATCTCGCAGCCAGCGTCGTATAGGACAGTATATAGCGCTACGCGCGTGCCAAACCTCGCCGCGGCGGGTTGTGACGAGGCCGCCAGCGCGTGGCCTTCGGACCTGCGCTCGCGCTGCGCCAGGGGCTTGCAGCGCCTGGCCAGATCAAGGGCGCGGCGATCGGCTGACCCGATAAACTCACCCCATTGGCAGGCGCCTCGACAGGCGAGCCTGCCGCGCCCCCGCTCCTTCACTTGCTTCGACGACTGGACACCCCCATGAACACACCCGCAATGGAAGACCTCCGCCTGAACGTCCCCGCCTATGTCACCAATGCTCGCCTGATCGCGTGGGTTGCCGAGATGGTCGCGCTGACCGAACCGAGCGCGGTCTACTGGTGCGACGGCAGCGAAGAGGAGTACCGGCGTCTGTGCGCGCAACTCGTCGAGGCCGGCACGTTCAGGCGCCTCAACCCCGACTTGCGCCCGAACTGCTTCCTCGCCCGCAGCGACGCGGCAGACGTGGCGCGGGTGGAGGATCGCACCTTCATCTGCTCGGAACGCCAGGAAGACGCCGGCCCGACGAACAACTGGATGGCGCCCGCGGAAATGCGCGGACTGCTGCAGACAGGTGAGCGCCCACTCTTCAAGGGGGCCATGCGAGGTCGAACGATGTACGTCGTGCCGTTCAGCATGGGGCCGATCGATTCGAAGATCGCACACCTCGGCGTCGAGCTCAGCGACAGCGCCTACGTGGCCGTCAGCATGAAGATCATGACGCGCATGGGCCGCCACGTGCTCGAGGTGCTCGGCGCCGACGGCGCCTTCGTCCCCTGCGTGCACACGGTGGGCGCGCCGCTCGCCACCGGGCAGGCGGACGTGCCCTGGCCGTGCAACAAGACCAAGTACATCGTCCACTACCCCGAGACGCGCGAGATCTGGAGTTACGGCTCGGGCTACGGTGGCAATGCGCTGCTCGGCAAGAAATGCTTCGCGCTGCGCATCGCGAGCTGGATGGGGCGCGAGACGGAGAACAGCCTGGGCTGGCTCGCCGAACACATGCTGCTGCTCGGCGTCACCTCGCCCGACGGCCGCAAGCACCACATCGCGGCGGCGTTCCCGAGCGCCTGCGGCAAGACCAATTTCTCGATGATGATCCCGCCCGCCGGGTTCGCGGGCTGGAAGGTCACGACGATCGGCGACGACATCGCCTGGATCAAACCGGGCGCCGACGGGCGCTTCTACGCGATCAACCCCGAGGCCGGCTATTTCGGCGTCGCACCGGGCACCAGCGAGAAGACCAACGCCAACTGCCTGGCCAGCCTCGGCCGCGACGTGATCTTCACGAACGTGGCGCTCACCGACGACGGCGACGTCTGGTGGGAGGGCATGACCGAGACCCCGCCCGCGCACTGCATCGACTGGCAGGGCAGGGACTGGACGCCGGCCATCGCCAAGGAGACCGGCGCCAAGGCGGCGCATCCCAATTCGCGCTTCACCGTGGCGGCCACCAACAACCCGGTGCTCGACGTCGACTGGAACAACCCCGACGGCGTGCCGATCGACGCCTTCATCTTCGGCGGCCGCCGCTCGACCACGGTGCCGCTGGTGACCGAAGCGCGCGACTGGATCGAAGGCGTCTACATGGCGGCCACCATGGGCAGCGAGACCACTGCCGCGGCGGCGGGGCAACAGGGTGTGGTGCGCCGCGACCCGTTCGCGATGCTGCCCTTTGCCGGCTACAACATGAGCGACTACTTCCAGCACTGGCTCGACATGGGCACCCGCATCGGCGCGCTGTGCGAGAAGTCGGGCGCCCAGCTGCCGAAGATCTTCTGCGTCAACTGGTTCCGCAAGGACGCCGATGGCCGGTTCGTCTGGCCTGGTTTCGGCGAGAACATGCGTGTGCTGAAGTGGGTCATCGATCGCGTGCACGGCCGCGCCGACGGCGTCGAGAACGCCTTCGGCACGAGCCCGCGCTACGAGGACCTCAACTGGACCGGGCTCGACTTCAGCCCGGCGCAGTTCCAGCAGGTGATGAGCATCGACACCGAGGCCTGGCGCGCCGAACTCACGCTGCATGACGAATGGTTCGGGCAGCTCGCCTACCACCTGCCGTCGGAGCTGACGGCGACCAAGGCGCGCTTCGCGTCGCGCCTGGCCGCCTGAGCATGCCGGCCCCTGCCCTGCCGGCCGCGTCCGTCGATCTCAGCGACGCCGAGTTCCAGGAGCTCGACGAGCTTCTTGCCGCCACGCCCGAGCCGCTGCTGGCGATGGATGCGGTGATGCTCGACGGCTACCTGTGCGGTCTGCTGGCGCAACCGACGTTGATCGCGCCGCAGCAGTGGCTGCCGTGGGTGTTCGACGCCGAGGGGCACGCGCTGCCCGAGGGCGGCGATCGGGTCGGGCACGAACGGGCGCAGGCGCTGATGCTGCGCCGCCACGCGGCGCTGAACCGGGCCCTGCTCGACGAGGGTTGGTTCCACCCCTTGATCCTCGAGGACGCCGATGACGCGGACGACGACGCGAGCGATGCGGATGCGCCGGTCGCATTGAACCCGGTTTCGCGCGCCCTGCTGCCCTGGGTGGCGGGTTTCCAGGACGCCTGCGCCAGATTCCCCGGTTTGCTGGATTTCGAAGACCCGGCCGTGGCGCCGGCGCTGGCGCGGCTGTTTCGCCACCTGCCCGCCGAGACCGACGAGGAACGCGAACTGATCGCCACACTCGACCGCGAGCTGCCGCTGGCGACGCTGGACGACGCGATCGAGGAACTCGTGGCCGCGGTCGCCGACCTGGTCGAGCTGACGCAGGACGCCCGCTACCATGTGGACACGGTGCGCCGCGAGGCGCCCAAGGTCGGTCGCAACGATCCCTGCCCCTGCGGCAGCGGCAGGAAGTTCAAGCAGTGCCACGGCTCCGGCTGAACGTGCCGCGCAGCCCGTAGCAATGCGCCTGCAACTTCTGTCGGACCTGCATCTCGAGACCGAAGTCTTCGATCCCGAGCCCGCGCCGGGCGCCGAGTTGCTCGTGCTGGCGGGGGACGTCGACAGCACCTGGGCGGGACTCGAGCGCTTTCGCGGCTGGCCGGTGCCGGTGATCTTCGTCGCCGGAAACCACGAGTTCGACGGCCGCGAGCTCACCCGCGCCTGGCCGGCCCTGCGCGAGCGTTGCGGCGCGCTCGGCGTCACGCTGCTGGAATGCGAGAGCGTGGTGCTGACCAGCGCGCAAGGCCAGCGCGTGCGTTTCGTCGCCACCACGCGGTGGTGCGATTTCGAGCTCTTCGGCAACGACGGGCGCGAGCGCGCGATGCGCGCCGCCGGGTACTACATGCGACTCATGGCCGCGACGCGCCGTGGCCAGCCGTTCGATGCCGTGCAGGTGCGCGACGAGGCGCTGGCCTGCCGGCGCTGGCTGGCGGACGAGTTGCGCCGACCAGCGGGCGACTGGGACACGACGGTGGCCATCACCCATTTCGGCCCGAGCCGGCGCAGTGCCGACCCGCGCTACGGAGACCAGCCCGGCACGGCGAGCTTCTGCAACGCCGACGATGAGCTGCTGCCGCTGGCGCGGCTCTGGATTCACGGCCACCTTCATTGCCGGCACGACTACGCCGTGGCACAAGGCAGCGGCGCGGCGACGCGCGTCGTGTGCAATGCCCGCGGCCATGCGCGCAAGGGCGAGGCCACGGGCTTCGACGGCCAGCGCGTGGTCGATCTGAGCTCGCGCTGACCAGCGTCAAGCTGCCGCCGCCGGTCTGCGGCACACTCGAAACCCCGCTTCCACCGAAGGATCGTCGCCATGAACATCCTGATCGCCGCCGACGGCAGTTCCTACACCAAGCGCATGCTGGCCTACCTGGCGGCACACGACGAGTGGCTGGGCGCCCACCACAAGTACACCGTGATGACGGTGGTGATGGTTCTGCCCCCGCGCGCCGTTGCCGTGCTCGACAGGGAAGTCGTGAAGAGCTATTACGACGACGAGGCGGAGAAGGTCTTCAAGCCGATCCGCGCCTTCTTCGCACGCCAGGGCATCAGCGCGTCGTTCGTCGCCAAGGTCGGTCAGGCGGCAGAGCTGATCGCCAGGCAGGCCGAGACCGGCAAGTTCGATCTGCTGCTGATGGGCTCACATGGTCACGGCAACCTGACCAACCTCGTGATGGGTTCGGTGGTCACCAAGGTGCTGGCGCACTGCAAGACACCGCTATTGCTGGTGCGCTGAGCGAGCACCGTGATCGTTCAGCGGTCGCGCTTCGGCCGGCGATTGAGCCAGCCCATCGGCGATTCGTCGCCTGGCGTTGTGTCGTCGGCGGGAGTAGCGCCTTCGGCGAGATCGGTACCGACTGGGCCGAGGCTGGCCTCAAGCCCGATCTCCGTGCCCATGCCGGCAGGATCGTCTTCCGCCGTTGACGGCTGTCTCGTGACGATGCGGCGAAGGAACCAGGCACCTGCTGCCAGACCCATTGCGAACCCCCAAGGGCGACGTGGACGGCCAGTCTGCACCCTGGCCGGCGCGTCGAAGCGCGGAACAGCGGCAACTTCGTGCGGCAGTTGTATCGCCAGGTGTCGCCGTCCGGCCGCGCCGCGGTCGGGTCCGCTCCACGTCTACTCACAGGTGGGGATGGCGCGGTTGCCTGCGAGCGCCTAAGCTCGAAGGGGTCAGGCGTGGTGGCCGAAGCGCCGCCACGGCTTACAGCCTGTCGCCCGAGATCGATCGAAATGAACCTGAGTTCCCTGCAAATCCTCACCTGGAGCACCGTGGCAGGTGCAAGCATCAGCGCGCTCGCGCTGGCGCTCGTTTCAGGGGAGTCGATCAGTCCCGAACGCGGTCGGACCGTCGTCGACGGTCCGGCGGCGCGGCTGCCGATCGAGCCCACCGCGGCAGGTCGACGTGAACCGCCAGCGGCAAGCGCTGGCCGGGAAAGCGTCTCCCGTCACACCCAGACGGTCGTGCCCTAGCGCGAACCGAACATCATCTGCTGCGCCAGCGCCGACTTGACCGGCGAGAGCGCCTGCAGCGCGGCCAGCCCGATGCCGCGCGCCGCGCCCAGGCCTGGCAGCTCCCAGGTGAAGCTGCGCGCGAGGAAGTCAGTTGCGGCGATCGTGCTCCATCGGTCCGGCGCGCGGCGCCATTCGAGGCTGCGCAGCACGCCTGCCACGTCGGCGCCGGTGGCGAGCGAACGCACCAGTTCGAAGGCATCGCGCAAGCCGAGGTTCAGTCCCTGCCCGGCCACCGGGTGCAGCGTCTGTGCGGCATTGCCAATGCGCACCGTGCGGCCTTCGACGAGCGTGCGTTCGGCATTCAGGCCGAGTGCGAAGTGCTTCAGCGGGGTGAGGCCCGTCAGCTGTCCGACCGCGGGGTGGAAGATCCGGCGCAGCACCGTCAGCCGCTGCGCGTCGCTCAGCGGGGCGACAGGATCGTCGTCGGTGGGAACGCACCAGACGAGCGCGGCGCGCTGTACCGCTCCGTCGCGCCGCAGAGGCAGCAAGGCCACGGGCCCCTGGCGCGTGAAGCGCTCGAAGGCCGTGCCCGGCGATCCGCCTTCGAACGTGACCTGACCGACCCACGCCGTCTGCCGGTAATCGTGGACGATCGCCTTGCGCGCCTGTTCGGCGAACACGCCGCCTTCGGCGATCACAGCGAGCTCGTAGCGTTCGGCGATCCCGGCGTCGACCTCGACCCCGCTGCCGTCGCCGAGGTTCTTCAGCCCCGTGACCGGCGTGCCGAAGCGGCTGCGCAGCCGCTTCGGTTCGCGCGCGCAGGCGGCCATCCACGCGGCCTGCAGCGGCGCCACGATGTGGCCGTAGCTAAGCACCGCGCCGAGCATGGGCACGGCCTCTTCGGCGGCGCGGATGCGCATCTCGGGCTCGCCGAACGGGGCCCAGCTCGGCGGCTGCTGAGACACGTGCACCTCGAGAATCGGCTGCGCGCGGGCCGCGTCCCAGGCTCCGAGCCGCTCGAGCAACTGCACGCTGCCGAGCGAGAGCGCCAGCGTGCGCGGGTCGCGCGAGATGTCGAACTCCGCGGGGCGGGAATCGAACACCGTCACCGCCGCTCGCGGCAGTGCGCGCGCAGCGTGCAGCGCCAGGCATAGGCCCACCGGTCCGGCGCCGATGACGGCCAGGTTGAATGCGGGGACAAGGGCGGGGGCGTTTGTCATGTGTTCCTGCGGCGCAGTGTTGCGGCGTCTTCTCAGGCCTGCATTATTCGTCGGGCCGATCGCCGCGGCGACGCGTGCCAGTAGCGAAAGGCCCATGCGGCGTCTCATCGCGGCTAAAGTGGAGACCGCGTGCTCGCGCAGCCCAGGTGCCTCAAAGGAGACGAATCATGCAAACCCAGGTCGGCATCATCGGCGGCGGGCCTTCGGGGCTGTGCCTGGCGCGCTTGCTCAGCCTTGCCGGCGTCAGGAGTGTGATCCTCGAGCGCCACGACCGCGCGCATGTCGAGGCGCGAATTCGCGCCGGCGTGCTCGAGCAAGGAATGATCGAGCTGATGCGCAAGGCGCAGGTCGGCGCGCGCATGGACCGAGAAGGCCTGCTGCACGACGGCATCGTGCTGACCTTCGACGACCGCGTCGAGCGCATCGACCTGCCCGGCCACACCGGCGGCCAGCGCGTGATGGTGTACGGTCAGACCGAGCTGACCCGCGACCTCTACGACGCAGTCTTGCAAGACGCCAACGTCAGCGTCGTCTTCGAGGCGAGCGACGTGCACCCGCTCGGCTTCCTCGAAGGCGAACCGAGGCTGGAATACGTCAGCGGCGGCAAGCCGCAGACGCTGCGCAGCGACTTCATCGCCGGCTGCGACGGCTACCACGGCGCATCGCGCGCCGCCGTGCCGCGCGAGCTGATCACCGAGTACGAACGCGTCTACCCGTTCGGCTGGCTCGGCCTGCTCGCCGATACGCCGCCGGTGCACGAAGAGCTCATCTACTCGAACCACGGCCGCGGCTTCGCGCTGTGCTCGATGCGATCGCACACGCGAAGCCGCTACTACGTGCAGGTGGGCCAGGGCGAGAAGGTCGAAGACTGGAGCGACGAGCGCTTCTGGGACGAGATCCGGCGCCGCCTGCCCGCGCGCTTCGCGCAGAAGATGGTGACCGGGCCGGCGATCGAGAAGAGCATCGCGCCGCTGCGCAGCTTCGTCGCCGAGCCGCTGCGCTTCGGCAAGCTGTTTCTCGTCGGCGACGCCGGGCACATCGTGCCGCCGACCGGCGCCAAGGGTCTCAACCTCGCCGCGTCTGACATGCACTACCTCTCCACCGCGCTGATCGCGTTCTATCGCCAGGGCCGCAGCGAGCTGCTAGAGCGCTACTCGCAGACCGCGCTGCGCCGCATCTGGGCCGCGGTGCGCTTCTCGTGGTGGTTTACGTCGATCACGCACAAGTTCAACGACGACGCCATCGAACGCAAGATCCAGCTCGCCGAGTTCGACTACCTGACCGGCTCCGCCGCCGGCCGCACGACGATCGCCGAGAACTACGTCGGGTTGCCGTTCGACGCGAGCTTTGGCTAGACGACGCCGCCCCCAAGAGGCCCCCGACCTGGCGACGGACAGTGGTCATCGCAAGAGGCCTGGAACGACATTGCGAACAGTCTTGACTGGCCGCAAGGCGAAGTGCGTCATCGGGTCTGGACCGGGGGCAAGGCAGTTGGCGCCCGGCGACCTCGACCCTCTGGCCATCAGCGAATATCACCGTCCGCCCGGACGCAAGGAAGCTCTGGTTGGGAGTGCAATGCAATGACCACGAATGCGAAAGAGACAACGGTTCAGGTAGCCGTCGTGCAGGCGGGTTCGGTGCCGTTCGATACCGAGGCCTGTGTCGACAAGGCGGTCCGGCTGATCGGCGAGGCCGCCGCCACTGGTGCGAAGGTCATCGTCTTCCCCGAGGCGTTCATCGTCGGCTATCCGAAGGGGCTCGGATACGGACTGGTGATCGGCGCCCGCGATGCGGCCGGGCGCGAGGAGTTCCGGATCTACCTCGAAGCCGCCATCGAGGTGCCGGGGCCGCAGACGCAGCGGCTCGGCGAAGCCGCCGCGGCGCACGGAACCTACGTCGTGATGGGGGTGATCGAACGCGAGATGGGCACCTGCTACTGCACGGTGCTCTTCTTCGGCCCGGATGGCCGGCTGCTCGGCAAGCACCGCAAGCTCATGCCGACCGCGCTCGAGCGAATGATCTGGGGTTTCGGCGATGGCTCGACCTTGACGGCGGTGGACAGCCCCTACGGACGGATCGGCTCGGTCATCTGCTGGGAGAACTACATGCCGATGCTGCGCATGGCCATGTATTCGAAGGACGTCGCGCTGTATTGCGCCCCCACCGCCGATGACAGGGACACCTGGCTCGCGTCGATGCGTCACATCGCCCTCGAAGGGCGCTGCTTCGTGCTGACGGCGTGCCAGTTCATTCGCAAGAAGGACTTCCCGGACACCGTTCGCGTGTCGCTCGGCGATTCGCCCGATTCGGTGCTGATGCGCGGCGGCAGCGCCATCGTCAGCCCGCTGGGCAAGGTACTCGCGGGGCCGCATTTCGATGGCGAAACCATCCTGACGGCGACGCTCGACCTCGCCGAGATCGGGCGCGGCAAGTTCGATTTCGATGTCGTCGGCCACTACAGCCGCCCGGACATCTTTCAACTGAGCGTCAACGAGGCGCCCATGCGCCCGGTCGTGGCAAGAACTGGCGAGTAGTGCCGCGAGCGTGCACCGGGCGCGGTGAAGCAAGGCCGCGTCAAGCCTGCAATTCGAGCTGCTGTTCGAGCCGGTGCAGCACGCGGTAGCAGGGCAGCACCTGGGCAACGCTCGCGTTCGGCTCGCGGCCTTCGCGGATCGCGGCGAAGAACTCGCGGTCCTGCAGCTCGATGCCGTTCATCGACGACCGCGACGCTGCTGACGTCGATCTTCTCGTCCTTGCCGTTGAACAGGTCGTCGTAGCGCGCGATGTAGGTCGCGCTGTCGCCGATGTAGCGAAAGAACGTGCCCAGCGGACCGTCGTTGTTGAACGAGAGGCTCAGCGTGCAGATCGCGCCGTTGCCGGCCTTCAACTGGATCGCTCATGTCCATCGCGATGCCGAGCGTCGGATGGATCGGTCCCTGCAGCGCGTGCGCCTGCACGATCTCGCCGCCGGTCTGCCAGGCGAAGAGGTCCACCGTATGCGCCGCGTGGTGCCACAGCAGGTGGTCGGTCCAGCTTCGCGCCTGGCCGAGTGCGTTGATGTTGCTGCGGCGGAAGAAGTAGGTCTGCACGTCCATCTGCTGGACCTTGAACGCGCCGGCCACGATCCGGTTGTGGACGTACTGGTGGCTGGGGTTGAAGCGCCGCGTGTGGCCGACCATCGCGACCCGGCCGCTGCTCTTCTGCAGCGCCGCCACTGCCTCGGCGCCTTTCAGGCTGTCGGCGAGCGGGATCTCGACCTGCACGTGCTTGCCGGCCTGCAGGCAGGCGATCGCCTGCGACGCGTGCATCTGCGTCGGCGTGCACAGGATCACCGCGTCGACGTCGTTGAGTGCCAGGCTGTCGGCGAGCTCGGTGGTGACGTGGCCGATGCCGTACTTCGCTGCGACTTCCTTCGTCTTGTCGAGTTCGCGGCTGACGAGCGAGACGACCTCGACGCCTTCGATCAGCTTGATGGCGTCGAGATGCTTGAGACCGAACGCGCCGGCGCCGGCGAGGGCGACTTTGATGTTGCCGTTCATGGCTGGTTCTCCAGGATCAGGTGGCCCACCGCGGTGTTCGAGGCGGGCACATGATAGAAGCGGTGCGCCACCGTCGGCGTCTGGCGCCGCCGGCCGACGTCGACCATCGCACCGCGCGCGATGAGCCACATCACGAGTTCGATGCCCTCGGAGCCGGCCTCGCGCACGTAGTCGATGTGCGGCAGCTTCGACAGGCTCTCGGGGTCGGCGATCAGGCGGTCGAGGAAGGCATTGTCGAAAGCCTTGTTGATCAGCCCGGCGCGCGGCCCCTGCAGTTGGTGGCTCATGCCACCGGTGCCCCAGATCTGCACGCGCAAAGGCTCGTCGTAGCTCTCGATGGCGCGGCGGATCGCCTGCCCGAGCATGAAGCAGCGCCGCCCCGACGGCGGCGGGTACTGCACCACGTTGACCGCGAACGGAATCACGCGGCAGGGCCAGGCCTGCGGCTGGCCGCACATCAGCGACAGCGGCACCGTGAGGCCGTGGTCGACGTCCATGCGGTTGACGATGGTGAGGTCGAAGTCGTCCTGGATCACCGACTGCGCGATGTGCGAGGCAAGCTCCGGGTGGCCGATCACCGCGGGCACGGGGCGCGCGCCGTAGCCTTCGTCGGCGGGCGCGAACTCGGCCGCGGTGCCGATCGCGAAGGTCGGGATCAGCTCCAGGCTGAACGCCGTCGCGTGGTCGTTGTAGACCAGAAAGACCACGTCCGGCGGGTTCTCCTTCAGCCACCGCTTCGAGAACTCGTAGCCCTCGAACACCGGCTGCCAGTAGGGCTCGCCGGTCTTGCCGTGGTCGATCGCGGCGCCGATGGCCGGCACGTGCGAGGTGTAGACGGAAGCGGTGATGCGGGCCATGTCAGACGCTCGCCTTGCGGCCCGCCGCACCTTGCGGCTGGCGGTGTGTCTGCGCGTCGCCGTCCTCACCGACGTATCGATTGCCGTCGATCGAGCGGCCGCCGTTGATCATCATGTCGCGGTATTCCTGCTCGCTCATGCCGGTCATGCTGCCGGCCATCTGCTGGAAGCTCCTGCCGTCCGTGGCGCCGATCTTGGCCAGGAAGTAGATGTTGCCGCCGAGCGCCATGCAGCGGTTCAGGTCGCGCGCCAGCACGCCCTGCTTCTGCTCTTCGGTCATCGGCCACTCGTCGAGGTAGGCCCGTTCGCCGGCCTTGAAGCGCTCCCGGTTCACGGCCTTCATCAGCGACATGCAGAACTGGTTCAGGTGGTAGCCCTTGCGCGACTGCTCGGCGTCGAAGATCGTCGTGCCGGGTATGTCCAGATAGGGCTTGTGCAGGGCCATGTCTTACCTCGCTTCGGGCCAGTAGAGGCGCATCGGGTTTTCCACCAGCAGCTTGTGCTGAAGTGCCGGCGTGGCCGCGATGTGCGGAATGAAGTCGACCAGCAGCCCGTCGTCGGGCATGTGGTCCTTAAGGTTGGGGTGCGGCCAGTCGGTGCCCCAGAGCACGCGGTCGGGAAAGCTCTCGACGATGCGCTTCGCGAACGGCACCACGTCGCGGTAGGCATTCCGTTCACCGTCGATTGCCTTCGGGCCGGTGACGCTCAGCCGCTCAGGGCAACTGACCTTGCTCCACACGTTCGGGTGCTCGCGCATGAGCCTGACGAACAGCGCGAACTGCGGGCCGTCCACCGGCAGGCTCACGTCGGGCCGGCCCATGTGGTCGACGACGACGGTCGTCGGCAGCGCGGTGAAGAAGTCCCACAGTTCGGGCAGATCTACCGCCTCGAAGTAGATCACCACGTGCCAGCCGAGCGGCGCGATGCGGCTCGCGATCTCCATCAGCTCTTCGCGCGGCGTGAAGTCCACCAGGCGCTTGACGAAATTGAAGCGCACACCGCGCACCCCGGCCTCGTGCAGGGCCTGCAGTTCGCGGTCGGTGACGCTTCGCTTGACGGTGGCGATGCCGCGCGCCTTGCCCTCCGAATGCACGAGCGCATCGACCATCGCCCGGTTGTCGGCCCCGTGGCAGGTCGCCTGCACGACGACGTTGCGCGCGAAGCCGAGCTGGTCGCGCAACGCGTAGAGCTGCGCCTTCGACGCATCGCAGGGCGTGTACTTGCGTTCGGGTGCATAGGGGAATTCGGCACCGGGCCCGAAGACGTGGCAGTGCGCGTCGACGCTGCCGGCCGGCAGTCTGAAGCGCGGCGTTGACGGACCGGCGGTCCAGTCCAGCCAGCCGGGGGTCTTGGCGAAACCTTCGGTCTTCTGGAACTCCATCGAGCTGTCCTTCAATGCTTGCCCTTGACCGAGGCAAGTATGCGGTCCGCCTCGACGCGCCAGTCGGCGCTGCGCGCAAAAGCCTTCGTGCCGCGTTCGCCGAACACGCCCTCGTCGGCCAGGTCGGCGATCCAGGCCTGGCGCTCGGCGGTGCCCTCGGCCGACCACGGCGCGAGGCCGATCTCGCGCACCGTTTCGGCCACTTCGCGCACCTCTTCGCTGCGCCGGCGGCCGTGCTCGATCACGCGCTGGAAGAAGTACGCGCCTTGCTTCTCCCAGTCGATGCTCGGAAAGGTCTCCTGCAGCGACGCGATCAGCGCGTCTTCGACGCCGTAGGCCCGCGCCGCGGTGAAGCTTTCGATGACCATCGCCTCCAGCCCCTTGATCATCACGCTGCGGCACATCTTGGTGGCCGAGGCGACGCCGAGCGTCTCGGAGGCGACCTTGGCGTTGAAGCCGAGCGCGCTCAGCAACGGTGCCAGCGCCTTTGCGCCGCCCCCACCCAGCAACAAAGGCACCTTGATGCGGTAGGGCGGGATCGAGGTCATCACCGCGCCTTCGACATAGCGGCCGCCGGCGGCGTCGATGAGCCTTGCCGCGCGCCGCTTGGCCCCCGGCGAGGCCGAGTTGAAGTCGAGGAACCATGCGCCCTTGCGCACCGCAGGCGCGCAGGCCTGCGCCACCGGCACGGCCTGGCTCGCGGTGACGGCGCTGACGATCAGGTCGGCTGCCGCCGCCAGCTCGGCGTGCGAGGCCGAGAGCCGCACGCCGTGCGCAGCGGCATGCTCGCGCAGCGCCGCGCCCTGCCCGAGATCGAGCTTCAGGTCGTAGGCGCCGACGGCAACGCCCTTCTTGCGCAGGTCTTCGGCGAGGATGCGCCCGACTTCGCCGTAGCCGACGAGGCCGACGTGCCAGCGGTGCGGATCGGTGTTCACGGTTCAGTCGATGTACCTGAGCCCGGCCTTGGCCAGCGGCTCGCGCATCTTGTACATGTCGAGCCCCAGCACGCCCGCCGCGAGCTTGGCACGCTTCTCGCCTTCGTTGGCCTCGCGCGCTTCGGCGGCGTCGGCCGCCTGCTGCGCGATCGCCGCCGGCACGACGACGACGCCGTCGGCGTCGGCGATCACCACGTCGCCCGGGTTCACCAGCGCGCCGGCGCAGACGACCGGTATGTTCACCGAACCGAGTGTCGCCTTGATCGTTCCCTTGGCGTTGACGGCGCGGCTGAAGACCGGGAATCCCATCTCGGTCAGGTCCTTCACGTCGCGCACGCCGGCGTCGATGACGAGGCCGAGCGCACCCCGGGCTCGAAAGCTCGTCGCCAGCAGGTCGCCGAAGAAGCCGTCCTCGTTGTCGCTGCGTGCAGGCCGCGACGACGACGTCGCCGGGCTGCAGCTGTTCGGCGGCGACGTGCATCATCCAGTTGTCGCCCGGCTGCAGCAGCACGGTGACGGCGGTGCCGCAGACGTGCGCGCCGGTGTAGATCGGCCGCATATAGGGCTTCATCAGGCCGACGCGGCCCATCGCCTCGTGGATCGTCGCGACGCCGAAGCGCGACAGCTTCTCGACGGCCGCGCGGTCGGCGCGAGCGATGTTGCGCTTGACGATGCCGAGGTTGTTCATGCTCATCGCCGTCTCCTTCACTTGCCTTTGGCCTTCAGCGCCGCGTCGAGGCGCGGATACACGCGCCGCGCATTGCCTTCGTAGATCTGGTGCCGTTCGTCGCCGACCACGATCGTCGAGGCCTCGATGTAGCGCCGGGTGTCGTCGTAGTAGTGCCCTGTCTCGGGGTCGATGCCGCGCACCGCGCCGATCATCTCCGACGCGAAGAGGATGTTCCGGGCCGGGATCACCTTCGTCAGCAAGTCGATCCCCGGCTGGTGGTAGACGCAGGTGTCGAAGAAGATGTTGTTCAGCAGGTGGTCCTTGAGCAGCGGCTTCTTCAGCTCCTGCGCCAGGCCGCGAAAGCGCCCCCAGTGGTAGGGCACCGCGCCGCCGCCGTGCGGGATGACGAAGCGCAGCGTCGGGAAGTCCTTGAACAGGTCGGAGGTCAGGCACTGCATGAAGGCCGTCGTGTCGGCGTTCAGGTAGTGCGCGCCGGTGGTGTGGAAGCACGCGTTGCAGCTCGTGCTGACATGGATCATCGCCGGGATGTCGTACTCGACCATCTTCTCGTAGATCGGGTACCAGTGGCGGTCGGAGAGCGGCGGCGACGTCCAGTGCCCGCCGGAAGGGTCGGGGTTCAGGTTGATGCCGACGTTGCCGTACTGCTCGACGCACTTCACGAGTTCGGGGATGCAGGTGGCCGGGTCGACGCCGGGCGACTGCGGCAGCATCGCCGCCGGGATGAAGTTGTCGGGGAACAGCCGGCTGACGCGAAAGCACAGCTCGTTGCAGATCGCGGCCCAGGTCGACGACACGTTGAAGTCGCCGATGTGGTGCGCCATGAAGCTCGCCCGCGGACTGAAGATCGTCAGGTCGCTGCCGCGCTCACCCATCAGCCTGAGCTGGTTGGCAACGATCGTCTCGCGCAGCTCGTCGTCGCTGATCTTCAGGTCGGCGACCTTCGGCATCGCCGACGGGTCCTTGATGCCGGCGATCTGGCGGTTGCGCCAGTCTTCGAGCGCCTTCGGCGCGGTCGTGTAGTGGCCGTGGCAATCGATGATCACTGCTTGTCTCCTGTCCAGACCGATGCGGGGATCATCACCTCGCCGCGCATGATCAGCCGCGCGGTGCGCAGCAATGCGGCGCGGGTGACGTTCTGCGGGTTCGCCGGATCGAGGCCGAGCTCGACGCTGAATTCGCCCGTCGGGTGCTCGACCGAAACCGTCTTCGGGATTCCCGCAGGGCATCACCGCGATACCCTGCGTCACCGAACCGTCGAGCACGCAGGCGGTCGCCACGGTGACAGCCGCGAGCACGCCGATGGCGTCGTGGCACACGTGCGGGATGAAGCTGCGCGTCGCGATGCTGCCGCCGTGCTCGCGGCGCCGCGATCAGCGTCATCTTCGGGTAGTTCTTGCCCGTCACGTCGCCGAGCTGCATCGCGTGGCCGCAGGCGATGCGCAGGCGCTCGATGCGCGCCTTCAGCTCGGTGTCGGCGTTCAGCTCGGCCGACGCGTCTCGTAGCCGGTGCGGCCGACGTCGGCAGCCTTGAAGATGACCAGCGGCATGCCGTTGTCGATGCAGGTGACGTCGATGCCGTCGATCACGTCGCGGACATGGCCGGTCGGCAGCAGGCCCGGCGCGACCGAGCCCGCGGTGTCGAGGAAGTTGATCTTGATCGGCGCCGAGGTGCCCGGCACGCCGTCGATGCGGGCGTCGCCCGCGTACTCGACTGCGCCGCCAGGCGTCTGCACGGTGATGTCGCACTGCATGTCGGTGTTGAGCGTCAGCACGCGCAGCGTCGTGGTCTCGCCCTGCGCCTTGGCCAGGCCGCGTCTCGAGCGCGAACGGCACCACCGCGGCGAGCATGTTGCCGCAGTTGGGCGTGGTGTCGACGGTGTCCTTGTCGGGCTGCAACTGCGCGAACAGGAAGTCGAGATCGACGCCCGGCCGGGACCCTGCGGCTGACGATGCCGACCTTGCTGGTCAGCGGGTGCGCGCCGCCGAGGCCGTCGATCTGGCGCTTGTCGGGCGAGCCCATCACCGCGAGCAGCACGCGGTCGCGGGTCGGCGATGTCGGCCGGCAGGTCGGCGGCGTCGAAGAACGGCCCGCGCGAGGTGCCGCCGCGCATGAACAGGCAGGGAATGGGGCGCTGCATGGAAATCTTTCCGGGTGATGAGCGAAGCGTACCGCCGTGCGGGCGGCGGCGCTCCGCCCGCCCGATCCCCCGGGCGCTACATGGAGATCGATCCCTCGCGGAACTCGGTCTGGTCGCAGCCAGACATTCACCAGCACCGGCTTGCCGCTCCTGGCCAGCGCACGCGCACGGGCCAGAGCCTCAGGCACCTCGGCCATCGTGCGCACCAGGATGCCTTCGGCGCCGAAGCCTGCCGCCACCTCGTGATAGGCGGTGCGCGCGAGCACGGTGGCGACGTCGTCGTGCAGCATCTTCACCTGCTCGCGCGCGATCTGCGTCCAGCCGGCGTCGTTGCCGACCAGCGCGATGACCGGGATGCCGTGGCGCACGAAGGTGTCGAACTCCGACGAGGCCGTAGCCGCAGGCGCCGTCGCCGAAGACGATCCAGACCTCGGCGTCGGGCCGGCACGCGCCGCGCCGAGCGCGAAGCCCGCGCCGACGCCGAGCGTGCCGAAGGCGCCCCGGATCGAGCCAGCTCAAGCGGCCCGCGCGGGTGCAACACATACGACGCGGTGGCGACGAAGTCCCCCCCGTCGGCGACGAGACAGGCGTTGTCGCCGCGCTTCGCGTTCGAGCGCGCGAAACAGCGCGACCGGGTTGACCAACTCGCCGCGCGTCTCGGCCTGGCTGTCGATCTCGGCCTCGCGCTCGGCGTCGCGCGCGCGCAGCTGCGTCGACCCACGACGGCCAAGCTGACCGCCGTCGCCTTGCCGCGACGCGCCAGTGCTCTGCAGGAACGAGCCCGGCGTCGCCGATCGCCGCGACGTCGGGCCGGCGGTTCAGGCGCGCGTCCTGCGCGCTGCGGTTGGCTGCGATCAGCGTCGCGCTGCGCCGCACGTGCTTGCCGTAGTCGAGCCGGAAGTCGCAGGGCACGCCGGCGAGCAGCACGCAGTCGGCCTCGCGCAGCGCCTGGCGACGCTGGTGGCGCATCTGCAGGGGATGGCTGCGGCCCAAGCAGGCCGCGCGCCATGCCCGACAGGTAGACCGGAATGCCGAGCTTCGCGACGGCTTCGGCCAGCTGGCCGCATCGTCGGCACGCACCAGTGCCTGGCTGCCGATGACGAGCAGCGGCTTCTCCGCCTTGGCCAGCGCGGCGAGCGCGGCCTGCACGCTGGCGTCGGAGGCGCGCGGCACCTCGACCGCACGCACCTGCGGCGCAGCGGGCCGATCGCTGCCGGCGAACATCTTCTCGACGTGGCGGTTGAGGTACCAGCGCAGCATCCGGTCGGCGATCGACGTGCCCTTGCCCGCGGCCTCGGTGTACCACTGGCGGATCGAGGCCTCGTCGTAGAGCAGATCGACCGGGCATTCGATGAACACCGGCCCCGGTACGCCGGAGGCGGCCAGTGCGAACGCCTCGTCGACCGCCGGGCCGAGCTCGCGCACGCGGCGGATCTTGATGAAGCGCTTGACGTGCGGCGCGACGAGCGGCCGCTGGTCGATGTCCTGCAGCGCGCCGCGCCCCTGCAGCGCGGTCGGCGCCGCACCGCCGATCAGGATCAGCGGCGATTGCGCGAGCTGGGCGTTCTTCAGCGCGGTGATGGTGTTGGTGATGCCGGGCCCGGCCGTCACGGCGGCGACGCCCGGCAGGCCCGAGAGCCGCGCGCTGGCATCGGCGGCGAAGACGGCGGTGGCTTCGTCGCGCACGTCGACGATTCGGATGCCGCGCGCCTTGGCCGCGGTGAGGATCGGCGAGATGTGGCCGCCGCACAGCGTGAAGATGCAGCGCACGCCGTGCGCCTGCAGCGAAGCGGCGACGCGGTCGCCGCCGTGCGGCTTGGGGGGGATGCGTTCATGGTCCTGCCAGTCCCCTGCAGTCGCCGTTCAAGCCCAGAGCACCTTGCCCTGCGCGGCGTACCACCCCTCGACCAGGGGAGCCACCGAGGCCTCGATGCGTGCGCGCTTGATCTTCATCGTCGGTGTCAGGCAGCCGTTCTCGATCGCCCAGGGCTCGCGCGCCACGACGATCATGCGCAGCTGCGCGTAGTCGGGGTGGTGCTGGTTCACGCTCTGCAGCAGTTGGCCGAGTTCGGTTTGCACTTGCGCGCGCACGGCGGCGTCGCCGATCTTCGGGCGCAGGCTTTCGGCGAGCACGACCATCGCGTAGGCCGATGGCTGGCCGACACCCGACACCATCGACAGCTCGACCATCGCGTGCGCGTTCAACTCGTTCTCGATCGGCGCCGGCGCCACGTACTTGCCCTTCGCGGTCTTGAACAGCTCCTTGGCGCGGCCGGTGATCTTCAGCAGCCCGTCGGCCCGCCGCTCGCCGAGGTCGCCGGTGCGGAAGAACCCGTCCTCGGTGAACGACGCCGCCGTCAGCTCCGGCTGCTTGTAGTAGCCGCTGAACTGGCCCGGCGACTTGATGAGCACCTCGCCTTCCGGGCTGATGCGCACCTGCACGCCGACCTGCGGCACACCCACATAGCCAGGCGCGTTGAACTGCGCGGTGGACGAGTGCGAGTACGAGTTGTCCTCGGTCATGCCGTAGCCCTCGTAGAGATTCAGCCCGAGGCGCCGGTACCAGGTGATCAGCTCGGCCGGAATCGGCGCCGAGCCGCTGGCGGCAAGCCGCACCTGGTCCAGGCCCAGGCCCTTGAGCACCTTGCGGGCGACGATGCGGCCGAGGATCGGGATGCCGAGCAACCGGTCGAGCTTCTTCGGCGGCATCTTCGCGAAGACGCCCTGCTGGAACTTGAGCCACAGCCGTGGCACCGAGATGAACAGGGTCGGGCGGGCGCGATTCAGGTCGGCGATGAACGTGTCCAGCGATTCGGCAAAGAACAGGTGCATGCTGCCGTCGATGAGCGATGCCGCCTCGACGCACGAACGCTCGTAGCTGTGCGCCAGCGGCAGGTACGACAGGATGCGGCCCTCGGTGGCGGTGCCGATGACCGAGCGGGTGTAGTTCGCGAACCCTTCCCCGGCGCGGGTGATGGCGCCGAAGCTGACCATCGCCCCCTTGGGTTGCCCGGTCGAACCCGAGGTGTAGATCAGCATCGCCAGGTCGTCTTCCTTGCGCGCTGGCCGGCCGGCGAGCGGCGGCGTGCGCGCGACGATCGCGTCCCAGGTCTCGAACTCGGTCTTCGGGGCCAGCGGGAAGGCGATGCACGGCAGCCCGGCCGGAATCGAGGGCGCCTGCTGCGGCCAGATGTCGAGCTTGCCGACGAATAGCAGGCTTGCCTCGCTGTGCTCGAGCACGTAGCGCACCGTCTCGCCGGTCTCGGTGGGGAAGATCGCCACCGTCGTGTAGCCGGCCATCCAGATCGCCAGCTCCGTCATGAAGAAGTGCGCGCAGTTCTTCGACAGCATCGCGATGCGCGCGCCGGGCTCGAAGCCGCGGCTCTTCAGGTGCGCCGCCATGCGCCGCGCCTCGTCCAGCGTCTGCTTCCACGTGTAGTCGGTCGCCTGGCCGCCACCGATCGGCTGGGTCAGGAACACCTTGTCCGGGTGCGCGGCCTCGTGGTCGTAGACGTGGTCGAGGATCAGTTTCGTCGTTGCCATGGCTCGCTCCCGTGTTGCGTCAGCCGGCAGGGTAGCCGAGACCCGCGGCCAGCGGCAAGCGGGGAATCCAGCGTTGCGGGCGCACTGATGGACGTCTGCACCTGGCTTTCGTCCACCGGCGTCGCCAACGAATGCGCCCCGCGGTTCGGTGACGAACCCGGGGCGCCGGTGGATCGGCCCGCAGTCGGGCGCGATCTCGGCGGAGGGCTTCACGGTGCTGTTCTTGGCGAAGCCCGACAGCATGACGGTGCCGTTCAGCAGCCTGGCCTGCGCTCTGCGTCGCGACGCATCGAGCCTACGGCTGAGCCTCGGAAGCCTGGCTGCGGCTGCCATGCTGTAGTCAGGAGGGAGTACGACCGATTTGCTGCCCGCGCAAATGGCGAAGTTTGCTAGCAAGACGACCCTTCGGCTGGGCGCGGGCCTACCCCCGATTCCGCGTCCGCTGAGCCGATGCGTGCGCATCTGCAAGTGGCGATCGTCGTGCACAGCGGGTCGCACGGCGGCATGTCAGCCGTACGACTCCGTCGCCGCAGCCGGCAGCGCAGAATGCAGGTGATGACTACCTTTCGCGTTGACCGCCGCGAGATGGTGGCGCGGATGCGCTTGCGGATCGTCGCGGGCAGTCTGATACTGGCTCTGTGCGGCTGCGGCTCGATGACACCGCATCAGCTCACCCCCGTCGCGGTCGATGTACCCGCCGCGTGGTCTGCCGCCGACGCTCTCCGTGGCGGGCGGCTCGACCTCGCTGGCGCAGTGGTGGATGCGCTTCGACGACCCGCTGCTCGGCCGCCTGGTGGTCGAGGCTTTGCAGGCCAATACCAGCGTGAAGGGCGCCCAGGCCGCGCTGCGCCAGGCTCGTGCGCTGCGCGACGTCTCGGCCGCCGCGTTGTGGCCTTCGGTGGGCGCTGCGGCCGCGGCGCGGCGCGGGGCCGCCGGCGGGCAGACCACGGGCAGCAGCTTCACGGCGGGCCTGGACGCAAGCTGGGAGCTCGACATCTTCGGCGCCAACCGCAGCGCGCTCGACGCCAGCGAGGCCAGCGCCCAGGCCAGCGCGGCGAACCTGGGCGGCGTGCAGGTGTCGATCGTCGCCGAGGTGGCGCTGTCGTACATCGCGCTGCGCGGCGCGCAGGAGAGGCTGGCGATTGCCGACGACAACCTGGCGAGCCAGCTCGAGACCTTGCAGCTCACGCAGTGGCGCGAGCAGGCCGGCCTCGTCTCGTCGCTCGAAGTCGAGCAGGCGCGTGCTGCGGCCGAGCAGACGCGCGCCCAGGTGCCGACCTTGCGCAGCCTCATCGCGCAGACCAGTCATGCTCTCGCCGTGCTGACCGGGCAGCCGCCGGCGGCCTTGTCGGCGCTGCTCGCCGCGCCGGGCCCGATGCCGCGGGCCCGTAGCGACCTGGCGCTGAGCATCCCCGCCGAGACATTGCGCCAGCGGCCGGACGTTCGGGCCGCCGAAGACCAGGTGAGGGCGGCGATGGCCCGCGTGGCGCAGGCCGACGCGGCGCTCGCACCGAACTTCCATCTCGGCGGAACGCTCGGCCTCGCCGCGCTGACACTGGGCTCGCTGACCAGCGGTTCGGCGGTCGTCGGGTCGCTGCTGGCCGGTGTGTCGATGCCGCTGTTCGACGGCGGCGCCCTGCGCGCCCAGGTGCGTGCCCAGGAGGCCGCGCTCGATCAGGCCGGAGTGGCTTACGAGGCCGCCGTGCTGACGGCGCTGAAGGACGTCGAAGACGCGCTGGTCGCGTTGCGCGGCGCCCGCGAGCGGCTCGCGACGCTGGAGCGCGCTGCCGATGCGGCCGGCAATGCCGCGTTGCTGGCGCGCCAGCGCTACGCCAGCGGGCTGATCGATTTCCAGACCGTGCTCGACACCCAGCGGATCCAGCTCAACACGCAGGACAGCGTGGTCGGTGCCAGCTCCGAATTGAGCGCCAACCATGTGCGCCTTTACAAGGCGCTGGGCGGCGGCTGGCGCCCCGACGGGAACGATGAGTCGCCCGCCTCTACCGAAGATCGCAGCCTCCCGCTCATGAACACTCCCGCCGCCTCCCCTGCAGCCGCAGCACCGCCCGCCCCGAGCCGCGAGACCGACCTCGCGAGTCTGCTCGCCGAACCCGCGGCGCGAGCCTGGTACCGACGCCCCGCGTTCTGGATCGGCGTGCTGCTGCTCGCGCTGACCGCCGCCGGCCTGTGGTGGTGGCAGGCGCGCCAGGCCGCCAGCGCTGCGCCGAGTTACACCACTCAGACCGTTGCACGTGGCAACCTGACGCTGACCGTCACCGCCAACGGCACGCTGCAGCCGACGCGTTCGACCAGCATCGGCAGCGAACTCTCGGGCACGGTGCTCAAGGTCAACGTCGACGTCAACGACCCTGTCCGCAAGGGTCAGGTGCTGGTCGAGCTCGACACCGCCAAGCTGAATGACCAGATCCTGCGCTCGCGTGCCGCGCTGGCCGCCGCGAGCGCGAAGGTCGCGCAGACCGAGGCGACGGTGAAGGAAGCGCGGGCCGGCCTGGCACGGTTCGAGGAAGTGGCACGCCTGTCCGGCGGCAAGGTGCCGTCGAAGGCCGAACTCGACGGCAGCCGTGCGGCGCTGGCCCGCGCCCTCGCCGACGAGACCAGCGCCCGAGCCAGCGTTGCCGAAGCGCAGGCGGCACTGTCCACCGACGCGATCAACCTGTCGAAGGCGTCGATCCGCTCGCCGGCCGACGGCGTGGTCCTGACGCGCAGCGTGGACCCCGGCAATGCGGTGGCGGCGTCGCTGCAGGCGGTGACGCTGTTCACGCTGGCCGAGGACCTGAAGCAGCTGCGCCTGCAGGTCTACGTCGACGAGGCCGACGTCGGCTCGGTGGCGGTGGGCCAGAAGGCGAGCTTCACCGTCAGCGCCCACCCGAGCCGCAAGTACCCGGCGACGATCACCCGCGTGGCCTACGGCTCGACCATCACCGACAACGTCGTCACCTACCTGACCTACCTGGAAGTCGACAACAGCGACCTGAGCCTGCGCCCCGGCATGACGGCCACTGCGACGATCACCGCGATGCAGCGCAACGACGTGCTGCTCGTGCCCAATGCCGCGCTGCGCTTCTCGCCCGCGGACGCGGGCGCCGCCAACAGCCCGCCAGCGGCCAGCGGTGGCATCGTGTCCAGCCTGGTGCCGCGCATGCCGCGCAGCGCCACGCGCCGCTCGGCCGCGGCCGGCGCGAGCACCGCGGCAGCGCGCCAGGTCTGGGTACTGCGCGACGGCGTGGCCGCGGCGGTGGCCGTGATTCCCGGCATCAGCGACGGCCGCACGACCGAGATCACCGGCGGCGATTTGCAGGCCGGCATGCTGGTCATCACCGACCAGAAGGCAGCCGCGGCGAAATGAGCGAAGTGCTGATCCGCCTGCGCGGCGTTACCAAGCGCTACGGCAGCGGCCAGGCCGAGTTGATGGCCCTGAAGGGCATCGACCTCGACGTCGCTGCCGGCGAGTTCGTCGCGATCATGGGGCCCAGCGGCTCGGGCAAGTCGACCGCGATGAACATCATCGGCTGCCTGGACACGCCGAGCGCCGGGCAGTACCTGTTCCGCGGCGCGCACGTCGAGGCGCTGTCGCGCGACCAGCGTGCGCGGCTGCGCCGGCGCTACCTCGGCTTCGTCTTCCAGGGCTTCAACCTGCTGGCACGCACCTCTGCACAGGAGAACGTCGAACTGCCGCTGCTCTACCGCGGCGAGAGCGCCGCCGTGCGGCGCGCCTCGGCAGCCAGGGCGCTGCAGTCCGTCGGCCTCGCGGGCTGGGAGCACCACACGCCGGCGGAGCTGTCCGGCGGGCAGCAGCAGCGCGTGGCGATTGCCCGCGCCTTGGTCACCGAGCCGGCCGTGCTGCTCGCCGACGAACCCACCGGCAACCTCGACACCCTGCGCAGCCGCGAGATCATGGAACTGCTGCGGGCCCTGAACGTCGACCACGGCATCACCGTGCTGATGGTCACGCACGAGACCGACATGGCGGCCTACGCGCGGCGCTGGGTGCGCTTCGTCGACGGCCGCATCGACAGCGATTCTCCGAACCCGCAACCGGCGCCGGCGCCGGAAGTAGCGGCCGGGGCGGCCTGATGCTGCTCAACACGCTCTTCCTGGCGCTGCGTTCGATCCGGCGCAACTTGCTGCGCTCGTTCCTGACCATCCTGGGCATCGTGATCGGCGTCAGCGCGGTGATCACCATGGTCACGTTGGGCAAGGGCGCCACGCAGGCGGTACAGATGCAGATCTCGAGCCTCGGCAGCAACCTGCTGATGGTGCGCCCGGGCCAGCGCCAGGGGCCCGGCGGCGGCGGCGGCGAGGGGGCGCACCGGCGTTCAAGGAGGCCGATGCCGAGGCGATCCTGGCGCAGATCGGCGGCGTCGCCGCGGTGGCGCCCGAAGCGCGCGCCGGCGTCACCGTGGTCGGCAACGGCCGCAACTGGGCCACCAGCGTCACCGGCAGCAGCAACGCCTGGCTGGAGACCGGCAACTGGAAGCTCAGTTCCGGGCGCCCCTTCGAGGACGACGAGCAGAACGCCGGCGCCGCCGTGTGCATCATCGGCGAGACGGTGCGGCGCGAGATCTACGGCGGCACGCGCGGCCTGGGCGAGCAGTTGCGCATCAAGCAGTTCTCGTGCGCAGTGATCGGCGTGCTCGCGTCCAAGGGCCAGGCGGCATTCGGCAACGACCAGGACGACACGGTGCTGGTGCCGCTGCGCACGCTGCAGCGCCGCGTCAGCGGCAACCAGCGCGTCAACACGCTGCAGGTGTCGATGGAGGACGGCAGCGACAGCACGCGGCTCAAGGCCAGTCTGCGCCAGCTGCTGCGCGAGCGCAGAAAGCTCGCCGAAGGCGACGACGACAACTTCAACATCCTCGACACCCAGCAACTCGCCGAAACGCTGTCCGGCACGACGCAGGTGATGACCACGCTGCTCGGCGCGGTGGCCGCAGTGAGCCTGCTGGTCGGCGGCATCGGCATCATGAACATCATGCTCGTCAGCGTGACCGAGCGGACCCGCGAGATCGGCCTGCGGCTGGCCATCGGCGCGCTCGAGCGCGAGGTGCTGCTGCAGTTCCTGATCGAAGCGGTGGTGCTGGCGGCGCTGGGCGGCATCGTCGGCATCGTCATCGCCACCGCCGCGTCCTTCGTGCTGGCCGGCGTGATGAGCGTGCCCTACCTGTTCGACCCCGCGATCAACCTGCTGTCGTTCGTCTTCTCGGCCGCCATCGGCGTGCTGTTCGGCTATTTCCCGGCCCGGCGCGCCGCGCAGATGGATCCGATCGAGGCGCTGCGGCACGAGTGAGGTCCGACGTTGGCCAGCGGTGCGCAGCTGGTTCCCGGCAAGCAAGGGACTCGCAGGTCCGGCAACGCACCCATCGCCGAGTGCGACGATCCGATGGTGAACCTCGGTCTGGAGCGAGATTGACAGTCCGCAAGGAGCATCCATTACTTTTCATTGAAAGTGGTCTGGTCCAGGCGGTCGAAACGGAGGATAGGAAATGCGTTACCTACTCATTGGGCTTTGGATGCTGTGCTGCTCGGTGACTTCGGCCATCGCTCAAGTCAGCATCGGGATCGCACTTCCCGGCGTGAGCATCGGCATCAACCTGCCGGTCTACCCGCAGCTCGTTCGGGTGCCCGGCTACCCGGTCTACTACGCGCCGGGCCTGAACTCGAATTTCTTCTTCTACGACGGCATGTACTGGGTGTACCAGGGCGATAACTGGTACGCGAGTTCCTGGTACAACGGCCCATGGGGCATCGTCGGCCCGCAGTACGTGCCGCTGTACGTTCTTCGGATTCCCCTCCGCTACTACCGCGCTCCGCCGCCGTACTTCGGCGGGTGGCGTGGCGATGCACCGCCGCGCTGGGGCGAGCACTGGGGCAATGACTGGGAGCGGCAACGAAGCGGATGGGACAAGTGGAATCGCAATTCGGTGCCTGGGCCCGCGCCGCTACCGTCCTACCAGCGGCAGTACACGGGGGATCGCTATCCCCACCAGGTCGAGCAGCAACAGCAGCTACGCAACCAGAATTACCGCTACCAGCCGCGTGACCCCGTCGTGCGCGAGCACTACCAGGAGCAGCCGGCGCAAAGAGCACCCGCGCCTTCCCAGCAGGGACGGGCTGGCCCGCCGCAGGACAGGGGCTCGAAGCCGCAGGACGTCCGGCGCTCGAGTCCGCCACCGAATGCCGGTAGAGACGCCGACAGACCCGCACCGATGCAGGCCCCTCCGCAACAACGGGCACCGCAGGGCCAGGATCAGAAGCAGCAGCAGCCTCGCCAGGGGTCTGCCCAGCATGAGCAGTTGGCACCGGGCCAGAAGGACATGCAGCAAGGCAAGGGAGCGCCGCAGGAGTCGAAGCGGGGCCAGGGCCAGGGGCAGGACAAGGATGCCGACAAGGGCGAGGGACGCAACAAGCAATAGCGAACCCAAGCGGTGGATCGCCTCGTGCGGCGATGCGCTACATTGAGGTTCACCGCTTCCACCACGCAACCGGAGAGAACGATGGCCACCCGCAAACCGAAGAACCCCGAACTGGCCGCGGCGGCCAGCAATCTTGGCGTAGCTGCCCGCCACATCCGCAGGGCCGTCAGGCACAAGGTCGACGAGCTCGGAACTTCCGCCTCGACCGAACTGGCCAAGGCCCGGCGTCAGCTCGACGCGCAGTGGAAGAAGGTCGAGGCGCGGTTGATCAAGGCCACCAACGAGGCCAAGAGGTCACTGCACAAGGCGGTGCGCGAGGCCGAGAAGAAGCTGCAAGCGACGAAGAAGGCGGCGCAGGCCAAGCTGGCCGCGATGCAGCGCCCTGGCAAGGGCAAGGCGGCGACCAAGAAGACGGCAGCGAAGAAGGCCGCCGTGAAGAGGGCGCCCGCGAAGAAGGCCGCAGTCAAGAAGGTGACAAGACTCAAGACCGCTGCCTGAGGACGGGTGACGCGCGGGCAAGTTGGGCTCGTGGTCCTGCTCGCACGTCGCGGGCTCTGCCAGCACCGCCTGCGGCGGTGATACTGGCGGGCCATGTCGCTCGCCATCTTCCTCAAGCTGATCGCGATCTTCGCGGTCGTTGCGCTCGGCTGGATCGCCGGCCGTGCGCGCTGGTTGGGCGAGGGCGACGTGGCGCGCGTGCTGTCCAACGCGGCATTCTTCCTGTTCGTCCCGGCACTGTTGTTCCGCACTACGGCGCGGATCGACCTCTCCGCGATGCCCTGGGTCACGCTAGCCGCGTTCTTCGTGCCGGTGCTGGCAGCGATGCTGGCCGTCTACCTATGGATGCGACGCTTCGCATCGACCGCCGGCGTCGCGTCGCCCAGTGCGCGCGCCCTCTCGGCCGGATTCGGCAACACGGTGCAGTTTGGCATTCCGCTGGTGAGCGCACTGTTCGGCGAGGCCGGGTTGTCGATTCACCTGGCCATCGTCAGCCTTCATGCGCTGCTGCTACTGACGCTGGTCACCGCGCTCGTCGAGCTCGACCTGGCACGCGCCCACGCGCGCAGCCAGGGCATCGAGCGTCCGCTCGCCGCGACGCTGCTCGCCACCGCGCGCAACACCGTCATCCATCCGGTGGTGTTGCCGGTGCTCGCCGGTCTCGTCTTCAACCTCTGCGGCGTGCCGTTGCCGGCACTGGTCGACGAGACCTTGCTGCTTCTGTCGCTGGCCGTGCTGCCGCTGTGCCTGGTGGTGATCGGCGTCTCGCTCGAGCACTACGGGATCGAGGGCCGCCTGCGCGGCGCGCTGTGGCTGAGCGGGGCCAAGCTCCTCGTGCTGCCGGCGCTGGTGCTCGGGCTCGGGCACTGGGGCGCCGGCCTGCACGGCCTGCCGCTGGCGGTGATCGTGCTCTGTGCCGCGCTGCCGGTAGGCTCGAACGCGCTGTTGTTCGCGCAGCGCTACTCGACACTCGAGGCCGAAGCGACGGCGGCTATCGTGCTGTCGACCTTCGGCTTCGTGCTCACCGCGCCGCTGTGGCTGATCGTGCTGGGCTGGATCGGTTGAGCCGCGGCGCCTGGCAGATGCCAGAATGCGCCGCATGACGAATCTCGAACTCGAGCCCTACATGAACGGCGTCGGACAGGCTGCGCGCGCGGCGTCGGCCGTGCTCGCAGCGGCCTCGACGGCGGCGAAGAACGCGGCGCTGGCAGCGCTCGCAAGGCGCATCCGAGAGCAGCGCACGACTCTGCAGGCCACCAATCGCGAGGATGTCGCGGCGGCGCAGGCGGCCGGCCTGGCGGCGCCGATGGTCGACCGCCTGAAGCTGACCGACAGCGCGATCGAGCAGATGGCCGAGGGCTGCGAACAGGTCGCCGCGCTGCCCGACCCGATCGGCGAGATCACCGAACTGCGCCGACGGCCGAGCGGCATCAGCGTCGGGCGGATGCGCGTGCCGCTCGGCGTCTTCGGCATGATCTACGAGAGCCGGCCGAACGTGACCATCGATGCCGCCACGCTCGCCATCAAGAGCGGCAACGCCTGCATCCTGCGCGGCGGCTCGGAGGCGCTGCGATCGAACCGCGCGCTGTGCGATCTGGTGCAGGCCGCGCTGGCCGAGGCCGGGTTGCCGGCCGAGGCGGTGCAGCTGATTGCCACTACCGATCGCGCCGCGGTGGGCCTGCTGATCTCGAACCCGGCGTTCGTCGACGTGATCATCCCGCGCGGCGGCAAGGGCCTGATCGAGCGCATCGCCCGCGAGGCGCGCGTGCCCGTCATCAAGCACCTGGATGGAAACTGCCACGTGTACGTCGATGCGCAGGTCGACCTGGAACTCGCGCTTCGCGTGACCGACAACGCGAAGACCCAGAAGTTCAGCCCCTGCAATGCCGCCGAGTCGCTGCTCGTGCACGAGGCGAGCGCCGCGGCGTTCCTGCCCCGCATCGGCGCCGTGTTCGCGGCCAAGGGGGTCGAGATGCGCTGCGACGATGCGTCGCTGGCGCTGCTGCGAGATGTGCCGGGCGCGAGGGTGACGCAGGCTACCGAGGCCGACTGGTCCGAGGAATACCTGGCGCCGATCATCAGCATCAAGGTCGTGGCGAGCCTCGACGAGGCGATCGCCCACATCAACTGCTACGGTTCGCACCACACCGACGCGATCCTCACCGAGCATCACGCGAGCGCGATGCGCTTCCTGCGCGAGGTCGACTCGGCGAGCGTGATGGTCAACGCCAGCACACGCTTCGCCGATGGCTTCGAGTTCGGCCTCGGTGCGGAGATCGGCATCAGCACCGACAAGCTGCATGCGCGCGGCCCGGTAGGGCTCGAGGGGCTGACATCGCTCAAGTGGGTCGTTCTCGGCAACGGCGAAGTCCGGGCCTGAGCAAGCGCATGGTTCGGCGAGCGCGCGCCGCGCGATCGTGGGGAGGGCGACGATGAGCAGGAATGAGATCCTCGCCATCGTGGGGGCGGCCGTGTTGGGCTTCTGGGTGCTCGGCGCCCATAACCGTCTCGTGCGCCTGCGCCAGGCCATCGCCGCCGCGTTCGCACAGCTCGACACCCACCTCAGGCTGCGCCACGATCTGCTGGCCGAACTGATCGAGGCGGCGGCGACCGAACTGGCGGAAGCGCCGGAAGCGATTGCCGCAGTCGAGGCTGCCCGGCTGCAGGCGCGCACGGCGGCCGACCGCGCGGCGCCACGCTCGGCCAGCGCCGAATGCATGGCCAGCCTGGGTCTGGCCGAACAGGTGCTGCGCGCCGCGCTGTCGCGCCTGATGACGCTGCTGAAAGTGCACCCGGTGCTGCGCAACGACCCGAAACTGCGCGAGGTGCTGAAGAAGTTGTCGACAGCGCAGACCCGCCTCACGGCGGCGCGTCACACGTTCAACGCCACGGTAATCGATTACAACCTGAGCGTGCAGCAGTTCCCGACCCGTCTCGTCGCGGCGATGTTCGGATTTCGCGCCGCGGGCGAGTTGTAGTGCGGCGTCAGCCGCACACCGACGCCGTGGCCACTAATTCCTCGAACAGCGCCATCGACACCCGGCCCGACATCGCGTAGGGGTCGAGGGTCTCGGTCTCGGAGTACTTCAGCAGCAGTGCGGGGTTCAGCCGCGCCAGGTTCACCTGGCCCATGGACCAGCCGGCGAAGCGACGCTCGCTGATCTCTTCGTAGCTCAGCAGCACGACGTCGCTGTGCCGCGGGTCGGCGACGATGCCGTTGTAGATCCGGTTCACGACGCTTCGCCCGCCCTCGAGCACCTGCATGAACAGGCCGCCCGAGAAGCACAGCACGCCGGTCACGCCCAGGCCCGGATTGTTCGCGCGGCACTGCCGGAGGATCGCATTGAGGGCGTCGTCGTCGACCGACACGGCGGCACGGCTGGCGTAGAGAAGGCGAACAAGCATGGTGGGCTCCTAGCTCTTCTTGCTCAGCAGCGAGAGAAACTCGCGCCGCAGGTTGGCGTCCTTCAGGAAGGCGCCGCGCATGACGCTGTTGGTCATCATCGATTCGTCGTCCTTCACTCCGCGCCAGTGCATGCAGAAGTGGTCGGCCTCCATCACGATCGCGAGGCCGTCGGGCTTGACGCGCATCTGCAGCTCGTTGGCCAGCATCATGACCGCCTCTTCCTGGATCTGCGGGCGGCTCATGATCCATTCGCAGATGCGTGCGTACTTCGACAGGCCGATCAGGTTCGAGTGCTCGTTCGGGAGGATGCCGATCCACACCCGGCCGAGAATCGGGCACAGGTGGTGCGAGCAGGCGCTGCGCACCTTCACCGGGCCGACGATCATCAACTCGTTCAGGCGCGAGAAGTTCGGAAACTCCGTCACCGAAGGCATCGGCACGTAGCGACCCCGAAATACCTCGGTCAGGAACATCCTGGCGACACGCTTGGCAGTCTCGTTGGTGTTGTGATCGCTGCCGGTATCGATCACCAGCGCTTCCAGCACCTCCTGCATGCGAGCCTCGACCTCGACCTTGAGCTCTTCGAGCTCGCCTTCGCGGATGAAGTCAGCGATGTTGTCGTTGGCGTGATAGCGGCATTCGGCTCCGACGAGCCGATAGCGGATCCGCTGCGAGGCGGGCAGCCGCGACAGCTCGTCCTCGCTGCGAAAGATCGGCGTTGTCGGCAGGTTCGTTGTCTGGGCAGGCATGGGCCACCTCGGGAATCCGCACAGGGGCACAGCGTAACCCAGCATGAGCAACCGGGCAGGGGAGAGGGTCGGGCCGCTGCCCGGCCGGACCCGAGCACGGCCAGACCCGAGCCAGACCCGAGCCGCCGGGCTTCTACACTGCCCGGCGTGACGGACAAGCCTTCCTCCACCGCACCCGACGCCAGGTCCCTGCCTCTGGCGCGCCTGCTTTCCTGCACGGCGGACGCCCTGCAGGCGGTGCGCGCCGGCCGCTCGCTCACCGATGCCCTGGCGCAATGCCCCGCCGATGCACGGCCGGGGACGCAGGCGCTTTCGTTTCACGTGCTGCGCTGGCTGGGTACCGCGCAGGCGCTGCGCGAGCGCCTCGCGCCGCGGCCGCCGCCGCCTCCCGTCGACGCGTTGCTGACCTGCGCGCTCGCACTGCTGTGGCCGGCCGGCCCGCCACCATACAGCGAGCACACGCTCGTGGATCAGGCGGTGCGTGCAGCGCGTCGGCGTGGCGGTGGGCGCGACAGCGCTCCGTTCGTCAATGCCGTGCTGCGCCGCTTCCTGCGCGAACGCGACGCGCTCGTGGCGGCGCTCGCCGACGACCCGTTGGCGCGCTGGAACCACCCGGCGTGGTGGATCGCCCGCCTGCGAGCGGACTGGCCGGCCCAGTGGCAGGCGCTGCTGGACGCCGACAACGCGCATCCGCCGATGACGCTACGTGTCAACGCAAGGCGCAGTGACACCGGCGGGTTCGCCGCCCGGCTGGCGGCGCATGGCATGGCATGCCGGGTGGTCGGCGCGCACGCGGTCGAACTCGGGCAGCCGCGGCCGGTGACGCAGATCCCGGGCTTCGCGCAGGGCGAGGTGTCGGTGCAGGATGCCTCGGCACAGCGCGCCGCGCCCTTGCTGATCGGTGGCGGCCTGAGGCCCGGCGCACGTGTACTCGACGCCTGCGCTGCACCGGGCGGGAAGACCGCGCACCTGCTGGAGCTTGCCGACCTCGACGTGCTGGCGATCGACCGCGACGCGGCGCGGTTGACGCGCGTGCAGGACACGCTCACCCGACTCGGCCTGCGGGCCCGCCTGCTCGCTGCCGATGCCGGCGACCCGGCCGCCTGGTGGGACGGCGTGCCCTTCGACGCCATCCTGCTCGACGCACCCTGCAGCGCGTCGGGCATCGTGCGTCGGCATCCCGACGTGCGCTGGCTGCGCCGCGCCAGCGACATCGATGCGCTCGTCGCAACCCAGGCGCGGCTGCTTGCCTCGCTTTGGCAACTGCTCAGGCGGGGCGGGCGCCTGCTGTATTGCACCTGCTCGGTCTTCAAGGCCGAGGGTCAGGACCAGATCGACGCTTTTTTGCAACGCCAAGGCAGCCCAGGGGAGGGGCGCCTGCTGCCCGCGCCGGGGCACCTGCTGCCACTGCCCGACAATGCAGGCGACGGTGCGGCGCCAACCGGCGCAGCCGCGCCCGACGGCTTCTACTACGCGTTGCTCGAAAAGGCCGCCCGCTGAATCTTCTGACTTCTCCTGCCCCCTCAGAGATCCGGCTCCGCGGCCGCGGTCCTGTGCGCTCGGACGCCTGGGTTCTGGCCTGGCTGCTGCTCGCCGTGCTGGCCCTGGTCTGGCCAAGGCAGGCGCACGCGGAGTCGGTGGAGCTGTCGACGTTCAGTGTGGTGCGCGGTGAAGAAGGCGTGCTGCTGAGCTTCACCGCGAACTTCGAACTGCCGCACAGTGTCGAAGACGCGCTGATCCGCGGCGTGCCGCTGTATTTCGAGGCCGAAGCGAACCTGTTCCAGTCGCGCTGGTACTGGCGCGACAAGCGCATAGCGCGCGTCACCCGCAGCTGGCGCCTGACCTACCAGCCGTTGACGCGCATGTACCGCGTCAGCACCGGGGGGCTGAACCAGAACTTCGAGACGCTGGCCGAGGCGCTGGATTCGCTGCGCCGCAGCTCGCGCTGGAAGCTCGCCGAGCCTGGACAGGTGGAAGACGACGGGCGCCACTACGTCGAGTTCAGTTTCCGCCTCGACACGACGTTGCTGCCGCGCCCGATGCAGATCGGCATCGGCGGCGAGGCCGCTTGGTCGCTGTCGGTCGAGCGCACGCAGCGCCTCAACTGAATCATCGGCCACACTCAGCATGACCAAGCCGAACCGCTGGGGCTGGATCGCTTCGCTGGTCGCGCTCACCGCAGCCGCGCTCGTGCTGTTCTTCCTGCTCTCGATCACCACGGGCAACCGTGCCGTCTACGAGAGGCACTACGTCTGGCTGTTCTGGGTCAACGTCGTTGTTGCGGTGCTGCTGGTACTGGTCATCCTTGGCGCGGTGGTGCGCCTGCAGTTGCGCGTGCGTGGCGGCAAGTTCGGCAGCCGGTTGCTGCTGCGGCTGGTGGGCGTCTTCGCGTTCGTCGGTGTCGTGCCGGGGGTGCTGATCTACACCGTGTCGTACCAGTTCGTCTCGCGCAGCATCGAGAGCTGGTTCGACGTCAAGGTCGAGGGCGCGCTCGACGCCGGGCTGAACCTCGGCCGCGACACGATCGACGTGCAGGTGCAGGATCTCGGCGCCAAGACGCTTCTGGCGGCGGAACGGTTGGCCGAGTCGGGCGCGCAGGTGTCGCCGCTGGCACTCGAGCGGTTGCGCGAGCAGCTGTCGGCGCGAGACGTGGCGATCGTCGGCGCCGGCGGGCAGATCCTGCTCGTGGCCGGCAGCGCGTCGAGCAGCCTGACGCCCGACCGCCCGGCGCCGGCGCTGATGCGCCAGGCGCGAGGTGCGCGAGTGGCGAGCCAGCTCGAGGGGCTGGACGACGATGGCAGTGTTGGCGCCAGCCTGGCGAGGGTTCGCGCGCTGGCGCTGATTCCGAGCAACAACTTCGCACTCGGCCAGCAGGACCAGTTTCTTCTCGTGACGCAAACGCTGCCGCGCAGCTTGGCAGCCAACGCGCTGGCGGTGCAGGCCGCCTACCGCGAATATCAGCAGCGTGCGCTGGCGCGCGAGGGGCTGCGCCGCATGTACATCGGCACGCTTGACACTGGCGCTGATCCTCGCCGTGTTCGGTGCCCTGCTGCTCGCGGTGGCGCTCGGCAACCAGCTCGCGCAACCGCTGCTGATGCTGGCCGAAGGGGTGCGCCAGGTGGCGCAGGGCGACCTCACGCCGAAGCCGGTCTTTGCCTCGCAGCGATGAACTGGGCGGCCTGACGCGCTCGTTCGCCGACATGACCGCGCAGTTGTCGGAGGCACGCACGCTGGTGCAGCGCAGCGTGGTCCAACTCGAGGGCGCGCACGCCAACCTGCAGACCATTCTCGACAACCTGACGGCCGGCGTGATCGTGTTCGACCGCCAGGGCCACATCGACACGGTGAACCCGGGCGCCACGCGCATCCTGCGCCTGCCGATGTCGGCCTACCGCGGCCGGCGCCTCGACGAAGTGCCCGGCCTGCAAGGTCTTGCGCGTGCGGTGGCGGCGCGCTTCGAATCGCAGGCCGCGAGCCGCGAGCCCGGCGAACGCGACCAATGGCAGGACGCATTCGAGCTGCAGACCGCGCCCGAGCGCGAGACCTCACCCTGCTGGTGCGCGGCGCGGCCATGCCACAGGATGCGAGGCTGATGGTGTTCGACGACATCAGCGAGGTCGTCTCGGCGCAGCGCGCTCAGGCGTGGAGCGAGGTGGCGCGGCGCCTGGCGCACGAGATCAAGAACCCGCTGACGCCGATCCAGCTTTCGGCCGAGCGGATCGCGCACCGGCTCTCGCCCAAGCTCGAAGGGGCCGACCAGGCGATGCTGGCGCGATCTGTGGACACCATCGTCAACCAGGTGCAGGCAATGAAGCAACTCGTCAACGAGTTCCGCGACTACGCGCGACTGCCGGCGGCGCAGCTGGAAGCCGCTCGACCTCAACGCGCTGGTCGGCGAGGTGCTCGCGCTTTACGCCACGGCGCAGGAGGCGGGTCAGCTGCGCGCCGAATGCGAGCCCGGGCTGCCCTTGATCGCGGGCGACGCGACCCAGCTGCGCCAGGTGATCCACAACCTGGTGCAGAACGCGCTCGACGCCGTCGCCGAGCGGCCCGACGGCCTTGTTCGCGTGCACACCGAGGCGTCGCGCAACGAGCAGGGCGAGCTGCGCGCCGTGCGCCTGCTGGTGATCGACAACGGCCCCGGCTTCAGCGACAAGGTGCTCAAGCGCGCGTTCGAACCCTATGTCACGACCAAGAGCAAGGGCACCGGCCTCGGCCTTGCGGTAGTGAAGAAGATCGCCGACGAGCATGGCGCGCGCATCCGCATCGCCAACCTCGGCGCAGCCACCGCGGGCGGCGAAAGTGAGCCGGCGCCTGCCGGTGCGGCGCGCGGCGCCCAAGTTTCGTTATCATTTTCGAACTTCCCCCCGGCCGAACGCCACGCTGCAGCCGCAGCGACCGACATTGCCCGGGTGCACTGAGCATTCATGGCCACCATCCTTGTAGTCGACGACGAACTGGGCATCCGCGCCCTGCTGTCGGAAATCCTGACCGACGAAGGCCACAGCGTCGAGCTGGCCGAGAACGCGGTTCAGGCGCGAGCCTGCCGGGAGCGCCAGCGGCCCGACCTCGTGCTGCTCGACATCTGGATGCCCGACGTCGACGGCATCACGCTGCTCAAGGAATGGGGCGCCACCGCGCAGCTCACGATGCCGGTGATCATGATGTGCGGGCACGGCACCATCGACACCGCGGTCGAGGCGACCAAGTACGGCGCGATGGCTTTCCTCGAAAAGCCGATCACGCTGCAGAAGCTGCTTGCGCGCCGTCGAGCAGGGCCTGGCCAAGCCTGCACCGCGCAGCGCGCAGCCTCTCGATGCGACCCGCACCGAACCGGCACAGGCCAGCCAAGGCGCGCACGCTGGCGCCGTCGTGCAGAGTGCCGCGGCGCTGCCTCTGGGCCCGCAGGCGGAACAGAGCTTCGACCTCGACCGCCCACTGCGCGAGGCGCGCGACGCGTTCGAGAAGAGCTATTTCGAGTTCCACCTCGCGCAAGGAAAACGGCAGCATGACCCGCGTCGCCGAGAAGACCGGCCTGGAGCGTACCCACCTCTATCGCAAGCTCAAGCAGCTCGGCGTCGACCTCTCGCGCAACAAGCGCAACTGATGCCTCGGTAGGCGGAGGCGGCTACCGAGCGGCCGGCTATAATCTGCGCCTTCGGCCTGGTAGCTCAGTTGGTAGAGCAGCGGATTGAAAATCCGCGTGTCGGTGGTTCGATTCCGCCCCAGGCCACCAAGATTCTCATAGGTAAACACGACGGGTTAGCGGCGCAGGCCTCCAGCCCGCTTCTCTTTGTGGCGCCTCATGTAGGGTCTGACGCATCGTCTTGCGCCGAATCAGGGCCAACGCCTCACAGCCCGAGACCTCATGAGCACCGCCCATGCGTGTTTGAAGCGGCGGCGCCTCGATCATCACCGGCAACGCCTGCGCCCAGCTCCGCGTCGCCATGCGCGCCGCTCAATCGCCATACCCCGAAACCGACTTTCTCGCAGTGCGACTTGAACACTTCACGAACGCTCCGGTTCAGTGCGAAGAGCCTGGCGTCACAGCGGCAGCTTGGGCTGTCGGCTGACGACTGTGGGCTCCTGGTCGGCGCGCCGGGGGCAGTCGATCCACAACTGGGAGCAGGGCAAGGCTCGCACACAGGCCAAGCATCTGCCCGCCATCGCGGCGCTCAGGAGCATTGACAAGAGGGAAGCGACTGCGCGGCTATCCTCTCATCCCCGCCTGCGCAGCAGCTGAATCATGACCAGCGTGAGGACGATTTCCTCGCGCTGGTTCTTCAGCTCGTAGCGAAAGCGCGCGATGCCGCCCTCTGGGCGCGACTTCGAGGGCCGCGCTTCGAGCAGCGTGAAATCACAGCGCAGGCAGTCGCCCGGTCGCACCGGCTTGTGCCAGCGCACTTCGTCCAGCCCGATGCCGGCCATTGCGCACTGGTCGAACATCCCGGTCCTAAGTACCAGTGCCCACGCGAACGCGGCAGTCTGGAAGCCGCCCAGTACCAGCCCACCGAATACCGACTCGCGCGCCGCCACCGGATCGAGATGGAAATACTGCGGGTCGTAGCGGCGCGCGAAATCGAGCGCTTCTTCGTCGGTGACCGTGTGGGTCGGACTGCTGTACGAATGCCCTAGCTTGAAATCCTCGAGGTAATAGTCGGTCACCATCGCTCCTGAGTGCGCGAGACAATTTCGGCACCTTGGGGCAGTCTCGACCAACCTGCGCGCCAGCGCAAGCGGAAGCTCACCCGCCCGCTCGCTTCCCAGCCGAACCGTCCGCCACAGCGCACACCGAGAACCGAGTCTCGACGATGCGCCGCACTGTCAATTCTTCGTAGGTCAGCGTCTCGCCTCCGGTCGAATCTAGGGCGCGACAGCAATGAGCCCTATGCTCCGGCGAACCTGGTACGCCAGCCAGTTCTTGCAAACGCAGCCGTTCGCAGAACACGGAGTTCTCACGTCATGGCCCGAAGAAACAAGACGAGCGGCGCGGAAGACCTTATGGGCCTCATCGCCCTGCTGCCCTGGTGGGCGGGCGTGGCTCTCGCCGTCGTGCTCTATGTCGTGCTGCACCGAGTCGCATCTCAGCAGGTGGCAACCGCGGTGCAGCCCGGCCAGGCTGGCGCGATGGCCGTACAGACCATCTGGAAGACGCTCGCCGCGCATCGGCCAGTACATCCTGCCGCTGTTCTGTCTTGCAGGTGCCGGCATCTCGGCGTGGAAACGCCGCGAACACAAGGTCCTGGTCGAGAACGTCGTGCAGAGCAAGAGCGCCGATGCGCTGGACGGTATGACCTGGCAGCAGTTCGAGCAGCTTGTCGGCGAGGCGTTTCGACTCCAGGGCTACTCAGTTGCCGAAGCCGGCGGTGGCGGTGCCGACGGTGGTGTTGACGTTTGTCCTCAGGAAGGGCAGCGAGAAGTTCCTCGTCCAGTGCAAGCAGTGGCGCGCGTTCAAGGTCGGCGTCGATGTCGTGCGCGAGCTTTATGGCGTGATGGCCGCGAAGGGTGCAGCGGGTGGGTTCGTCGTCACGTCTGGCCGATTCACCGAGGAAGCCACCAGCTTCGCGAGCGGTCGAAATGTCAATCTGATCGACGGGCCGAAGCTCCACGGTCTGATCGAGCAGGCACTGGCTGCGCGGCGGACGGGCGCAGCGCCCTTCGCCGACCCCACCGTCGACGCCCGCCGTGATCAACCCAACCTCTGTTCCCACATGCCCGCGCTGCTCGAAGCCCATGGTGAAGCGCATGGCGCGACGAGGCGCCAACGCGGACGGCGAGTTCACTCCCCCCGAGTCAGGGGGCTGAACTGCGCCCTCCGTCACGCCGCACCATCTGCGCTGCCACGCGCGTACAGCCCACCACCAGGATCGGGGGTGCACCTGGCGTTCTCGCGCCGCTACTCTTGAGACTCAGGGGCGCTGACGCTCTTGCTGCGGTCCTGCGGTCCGGGCAAGCCGATGCAGACAACGGCGCGGCGCTGTCGGCCCCTGCAGCGTTGCGGCAAGTCCGGCTTGGACGACTTGCCGAGCATCTCGGTCAAACCGGATGATGCGGTCGCCAAGAGCGTCCGGGCTTCTTGCACTCCGGCGCGCCGCGCGGGCCGTTGGTGGCTTCTTGTAGCGAGGTGCAACGTGTTTGACATGGGAGAGCGGGTGGTTCTCGTCGATACCGATGACCAGGACATCGGTGCTGGAGAGAAATACCATGTTCACCGCAGCGGCAGTCTGCACAGGGCCTTTTCAATCTTTGTTCTTGATCCAGAGGGGCGCCTGCTGCTCCAGCGGCGCTCGCTTTCCAAATACCATTCGGCAGGACTTTGGTCGAACACCTGCTGTGGGCATCCGCGGCCGGGTGAGACCACCGAGGCGGCGGCCCACCGCCGGCTTCGCGAGGAGATGGGCTTTGACTGTGATCTCGTCAGAGTCTCCCGCTTGATCTATCGGGTGGAGTTCGAGAACGGCATGATCGAGCACGAGTACGACCATGTGTTCCTCGGCGACCACGACGGTCCACCAAGGGTGAATCCGACTGAGGTGGCCGAGTGGAAGGCCGTTTCGATCACCGCCCTCGTCGCCGACATGCGCCTCCGCCCCGCGGCCTACACCTACTGGATCCGAGCCATTCTTCCCGACATCGATTGCCCCGACATCCGCACGCGTTAGCACACCCATCCGGTTGAGCAGGGTCTAGGCTTGATCGGGCCGGCTCGAGTTCGGAGTGCAGCAGTGCGTCGGTCAGCCAGTGCGAGCATTCGACCGTCTTCATGCTCGGCATCGTAGGAGGACGCAAGCTCACAGCGTGAGCCTGGGCAGACGCGCGATCAGCGGTCGGCTGGTGCTCGAGTAGCCCGACGCCCCCGTATCACCAAACGCGCCGGTGACGTCAGTGATGTCGGCGACGAAGTAGGCGGGGCAACTCGTTACGCGATGCCTTCCATCCTTGCAATGCCACGACCAGGCAGCACGCCGTCAAGAAGACAGCCAACGCGACGAAGAGCATCAGGGCAAAAGCGTCGTAGAAACTGGTGACTTCCATGCTGCGTGGTCCCTGTCTGCGCTGGCAGCGCTGCTGCAGCCCAGCCAGCGCTGCAGCGCGTAGTTCGCGTGATAGAGAAGCAAAGAGCCTGCCAGTCCCTCCAAATGCACAGCATGTCTTAGGTAGGTGGCCTGCCGCCGGGGAGATTCCGGGACGCGACGATGCCCGCGGGTGTAAAGCAGGCCGTCATCGGGTGCAACGGGTCGCAGCGAGCTCTTCCGAGCGCCTGCAGCGCACGATCGGAGGTCCTCTGGATCGAGGGGTCTGGCAGATGGGCCTCGGCCGTCGCTACGGTGTGCGAACCACCGCCCCACTGCAATGTCGAAGCCGAACAGTGCCCAGATGCCTAACGCAGCGCAGACAATCAAGACATGGACGTGCAAGCTGCAAGCCTGCCTCGCCGCCGACGCGACAGATCGACGCGATCGGCCTTCGGTAGGTGCCGAAATATCAGCCCGGCCTGGCGACCGCGCTCGCGCTCGAGTTTGTCGCGGATGTGAACGTAGCCCTGTACTGCGGTCAGCAACGACAGGGCTACGACGAGCGCAGCGTTGCGATCTAGAATTCACTCCCAGCTGTCAGTCGCGTGAACCCGATCCGGCATATGTCCAACGAACCATTCGAATTCCGTCCCTCGGGAATCATCGAATTCGAGAACGTCGCACCTGAGACTGCCGCAAGACAGGTGGACGCATGGGGCGACGACGCGATCGTCACCGACCCGCTGTCGATCAATTTCGACCGCAGGAAGGACAGCAAGCCAACGTCGGCCGAACGCATGCTTGCCGGAACCACAATCGACTGGCTGATCGAGTTCCCTGTCGAATCGAGGCCCAAGGCCCTCTGCGAGCGCTTTCCTCATGTGGCCAACCGGCTCGCAGCGGGCTGGTCGGACGCGGTGCGCTCGGAACAGAGCCTGCAGGTGCTGGCTTGCGACGCGCGCTGGGGAAGCCCCGGCTTTCCGGCGCAGGTGCAAAGCGAGTTGCAGCGGATGCTGAGCGAGCTCACTGGCGTTCAAGGTCCAGGGTAGCGGCCCGCTCGAAGGCTCACCGCGCTGCTGCCGGTTCGGCTGCGCGCACACCAGCCAGGCAGGCATCGTCGGCATCACTGACAGCGACACGATCACGTAGTGGGACGGCGAGCGCCTCGGCCGCTTGTTCCGTGTGGGGCGGACAGGTGCTCCGAAAAGCGAGCGACCCGCTCGAGGCTTGAACGTCCGCGGCGCGGACGCCTGTTTGGCTCAGCGCTACCCGAAATACAGGGATGCCACCGCTGTGAGGGTCACCGAAGCGCACAAGAACCACAGTGCCATCCGAAGACCTGTGCGCGGACGGTGCCGGAAGAGGTTGCGACCGCTTGGCCAGTAGAGACCTTGGTGGTTCATGCAAGCATCCTACGAGCGCCAGAGCTCTGCGTCTTTCCCCCTGTTCAGGGGGTGGCATTGAAGCCCGGTCAGTCGGGCATGGCGGCACCGCCGCTCTGCGAACTTGACCCCCCATCTGTGCGAGCCATCGGAGTGACGATGCGCAAAGAGGCTGTCTGGCGACGAAACGATCACGCTGGCGAACACCGCCGGTACTTGCTCCGCTGACTTGGCCAGGCTGGCTGTGGCTGAGGCCCACGAGGCGGAGGGCGGTGGCGGGCCGGGCGCTGGCGTTGAGGGGAAGGAGCGCGATGCTTGTCGGCAGGGTGGTGGCCAGGATGCGATGTGAATGGGGGCGCGCTGCTGAGGGGCTCGGCCAAATGCGATTGACTGAACAACACCCGACCGCAGCCGCACCGTGTCTACCAGGTTACCGGGGCCGCGTTCGTACAGACACTCTTCAGTTTGCTGGCTCGGCGCGTACGCACTGGCGAACGGCTCAGGAACCGGCTGGAGCGCTTGGTTAGAGCGCGCCCCCCTGCAACACCGTTGGTCGTACGTCCAGGGACTGCCAAGCCATACCAATGTGCCGGACGCGCACTTTGGGTGGCGTGGGAGCAGGAGTTAGAAACCCCCGGCCGCCCGAACAGGCACCTTCAGGGCTTGCAATCGCCAATGCGCTTTGCTCGTAGAAGTTCGCGCGTCGGCTCGCCGCCGAAGTCCGACTCGATGCGAATCATGTATGCGCTATCGGTCTCGACGGTAAGCACGCTCTTCGATGTTCCGGCGGTGCCCTGCAGTTTGCACACCGCGGAATAGGTATAGGTATTCCCCGCCCGCGTGACTGGGGAGAACTTGCATCCTCCCCTTGTCAACATCTCATTCTGCTTCTTCATGTCGTCGCTCGGGTTCGCGCACTTCTTTGTCTGAATTGTCTGAGCCTTGCCAGGCGTGCGGGAAGTCTCAATGGAGCGATTGAACTCCCACATTCCAGTGCGTAGCGCTGGCCAGTCATCGGAGGCGACAGCCGGGCATGTTCCCAGAGCCGCTGCCAACAGCACTGCTGGGCGAGCGGGCACGGGAAGGAAGTAGTGTCTGGTCAAAGGGGTGCGGTTTCTCATGGACGTAGCCTCATCGTGCTGGAAGACGTGAAGTGCCAAACGAATGAAAGTGAGTCGCCCGGCCCGAGGTCGCCGCGATGCGGCGGCCTGCGCTCTTCCGCGGTCGTTCTATAGGGACAGGAGATGTTCCGCCAAGGCTTCCGGTGCTGACAGGAATGGCGAGTGGCTGGTTGACATCGTCAAGACGCGCTTGCAGGGCAACCGCGCCTGCATGGACCGTTGTGTCGCCAGGCTGATTGCATGATCGGCGGTGCATTCGATGTATACACGGGGAACGCTCCCCCAACGCTCAGCGGTGGACTGAATGGGCGTGGCGAACGGTGCCGCAGCTTGCGGCACGAGGAGGCTCCGTGCCAGGGCCAGGTCCGAGGGCGAGCAGTCGGCGTAGAACACGTCACGAATCGCGTCGGGCCGCACTGTCGCCGACGACTGGTCAGATGCGAAGACGAGATTCGGCAGCACTGCGGAACCAGTGTCAGCTTGCGCCTCTTCAAGCAGGGTACGGCCACTCATCAGCAAGAACGCGGTCAAGTAGACGAGCGTCTTCACCTTCTGCGGCATAGCCTCAGCCGCCTGCGTGATGGCGATTCCACCCATGCTGTGCCCAACGAGGTAGACGGATTCAGCGCACCCGCGCAGCGTTTCGCACACGCGGTCGGTGTAGCTCTGCAAGGTAGCGGAAGACAGAGGCGTCCTGTCCACCCCGAGCGCAGGCAGATCAGGGGTCAGAACGGTATGTCCGCGAGCTTGAAGAAGTGGCGCAACTTTGTGCCAGCACCAACCGCCGTGCCAAGCCCCGTGGATGAGAACGAAAGTACTCATTGAGATCTCCTCCGACTTGTTGAGCGTTCATCATAGAACTTCACGCGTCCATCGACCCGACCCTCGTCCCCCGACTGAGCGGGACATGCGCAGCGCGGTGCAGATCGTGATCGAGGGCGTCGGCCCGTGGCGGTTAGGGACGGTCGACCAGGTTGGTCGACGCAAGGCAGCCACTCGCGCGTCTGTTCCTCGGGAACAGTGCAGGCGCCAGCAGGGGTGACACCGGTACCAGTGCAGCCAGCCGCTGCATGCACTCCAGCGGCGACATCACCAGGTGCGCTGTGCCGTCGCGCCAGGGCGTGCCTTCAGCTTCAGCAACGCATTGAGGCCTGGCCCTGCCATTGCGCGGCCCTCCCTCGGCCAGCCGCCTGCGTCGGTTGCCCATGCCAAACGATAGGCCGCGCCCGAAGCACGGGCAGGTGTTTCGGGCATCATCCGCGGGCCGTCACGCACCCTTTACCGATCCCCGATGAACGACGTCATCCTCTGGCTCCAATCGCTGGGTCTCGAAGAGCATGCCCCGGCGTTTTCAGCGCAAGGCATCGAGTTCGAACTGCTGCCGCAGCTTGGCGACGCCGACCTGAAGGAGATTGGCGTCACGATGCTGGGGCATCGCAAGCGGCTGCTCGTCGCGATCGCGGCGCTGGCGGCGGGCCCCATGGGCGCCGCGCAGCCCCACGCCGTTGCGCCTGCGCGCGAGGCCGAGCGGCGTCAGCTCACGGTGATGTTCTGCGACCTGGTCGGCTCGACGCAGTTGTCCGGCCGGCTCGACCCGGAAGACCTGCAGCGCCTGATCCGCGGCTATCACGAGGCCGTGACCGCCGCAGTGGCGCCCTTCGAAGGCCACGTGGCACAGCTGCTCGGCGACGGCTGCCTGGTCTACTTTGGCTACCCCCGCGCGCACGAGGACGATGCCGAGCGTGCTGTCCATTCGGCGCTCGGCGTGCTGCGGGCCGTGGCAGCGCTCGGGCCGCAGGGCGAGGCCAGGCTGCAAACGCGCATCGGCATCGCCACCGGGCTGGTGGTGGTGGGCGAGATCGGTGCTGGCACGGCGGCCGCCGAGCAGACCGCGAGCGGCGAGACGCCCAATCTCGCGGCCCGCCTGCAGGCACAGGCCTCGCCGGGCGAGATCGTGCTGTCGGACGAGACTCGGCGCCTGCTCGGCGCAGCGTTCGATCTGGAGCCCACCGGCCCGCTCCAGCTCAAGGGCTTCGGCGCGCCCGTGGAGGCCTGGCGTGTTCACGGCGAGCGCAGCGTGGCGAGCCGCTTCGAGGCCCAGCACGAGAGTGAACTGATCGAATTCATCGGCCGGGCCAGCGAGGTATCGTTGCTGCTCGAACGTTGGGGTCTGGCGCGCGACGGCGAAGGGCAGGTGGTGCTGCTGTCGGGCGAGGCCGGGATCGGCAAGTCGCGCATCTGCCAAACGCTGCGCGAGCGTCTCGCGGCGGAGCGCCACGCCACCGTGCTGCTGCAATGTTCGCCGTACCACCGCAGCAGCGCGCTGTACCCGGTGGCGCAGTACTTCGAGCGCACCACCGGCATCACGGCGGCCGATTCGCCAGCACAGCGCGGCCAGAAGCTCGAACGCCTGATGGGCCCGGACATGGATCTGTCGCCACAGTCGCACGGCCAGCTCATGCGGCTGATGGGTGCGCCCGATGGCGGACGCCTTGCACCGCCGGGCGAGAACCCGCAGCACGAAAAGGCGCAGACCCTGCAGGCGCCGATCGACCTGTTGCGCGCGCTGGCGCGCCAGTTGCCCGTGCTGTTGCTGATCGAGGACGCGCACTGGATCGACCCGACGACCGAGGAGCTGGTCGGCCTGACGATCGAGCAGTCGCGCGACACCCGGCTGCTGGTGGTCGTCACCTGCCGGCCCGAATACGCGCCGCCGTGGGGCAACCATGCCAACTTGACGCGGCTGGCGCTGAACCGCCTCGGCCAGCGCCAGTGTGCCGAGCTCGTTGCCGCGGTGACCGGCGGCCGCCCGTTGCCGGCCGAGGTGCTGGCCGAGATCGTGCTCAAGACCGACGGCATCCCGCTGTTCGTCGAGGAGCTGACGAAGACGGTCGTGCAATCGGGCCTGCTCGAGGAGATGCCTGACGGCTATCGCCTGCGCGGGCCGCTGCCGGCACTGGCGATCCCTTCGACATTGCAGGATTCGCTGATGGCACGCCTCGACCGCCTGGCGCCGGCCAAGGAAGTGGCGCAGGTCGGGGCGATGATCGGGCGCGAATTCTCGCACCGGCTGCTGGCCGCAGTGCTTCGGTCGCCGCCGGCCAAGCTCGACGCGGCGCTCGACGATCTGGTGCGCTCCGAACTCGTGGCGCGCCGCGGCGTGGCGCCCGACGCCGTCTACACCTTCCGCCATGCGCTGATTCGCGACACCGCCTACAACAGCATGCTCAAGGGCCAGCGCGTGCTGCGCCATGCCCAGATCGCCGCGGCGATCGAACAGCTCGCGCCCGACACGATAGCTTCGCAGCCCGAGTTGCTGGCCTACCACTGCCAGGAGGGCGGGCAGGCCGAGGCTGCGCTGCGCTACTGGTCGGCCGCAGGCGACCTGGCAGTGGGGCGTTGGTCGAACCGCGAGGCCGCGACGCACTACCGCGCCGCCCTGGCGTTGTTGGCGCGGCTGGACGTGCAGGCGCGGCAGCGCGACGAGATGGAGCTCGACCTCCAGATGAAGCTCGGCCACGTGCTGATGCAGACCGAAGGCTACACGTCGGTGGCCACGGTGGCGAGCTTCTTGCGCGCCCGCGAGCTGGCGTCGCAGCTCGGCCAGACGGACACCTGCGTCGTGGCGTGCAGCGCGTTCGGGGCCACGCTGTGGGCGGGCGGGCGCTTCGACGAAGGGCTGGCGCTGCTCGAACAGTTCGGGCCCGCCGAGCTGGCGAGCTTGAAGCCGATGAGCCGTGTGTTCCGTGCCGTCGTGGCGGGCCTGATCAAGCTACACCTCGGCGCGCTCGCTGAATCGTACGCATTGATGCAAGCCACGCTGCGCGAGCTGGCGTCGGTGCCGCCCGAGGATCTGCAGGACGTGAGCGGCGCCGATCCGAGGCTCGTCGCGCTGACGCAGAGCGTTGCTGTGTGCGTCTGCATGGGCCTGCTCGACCAGGCCGACGCCCACACGCTGGCGGCGATGCAGATCGCTCGCGACCGTGGGCACCCGCCGACGCAGGCCTGGGCAATGTCGCTGGAGCGCTGGATGGCCTTTCGCAGGGGCGACATCGAGGGGTCGATGCGCTTGTCGAGGGAGCGGCTCGTCCTGACGGAGCGGCTCGGGATCGATTCGCAGTTCGGCTCTGCAAAGATGCTGCTGGGCCGCGCCATGGTCTGCCTCGGGCAGGTGGACGAAGGCGCCCGGCTGCTGCAAGAGGGCTTCGCGGTGTGGTCGGCCGACGGCTCACAGACCGGCGTCACCGAGTTCGCCGCGCTCGCCGCCGACGCCCTGCTCGGCGCCGGCCGCATCGCCGAAGCCGAGCCCTTCGTACGCGCCGGCGAAAAGGCCCAGGCCGACATCGGGGAGCGCTTCTTCGCCGCCGAGCTGGCGCGACTGCGCGCCCGCTTGTTGCAGCACGCGGGCGACGCTTCTGCTGCCGAGGCCAGCCTGCGCGAGGCGATCGACATCGCAGGACGCCAGGGCGCCCGGCTCTTCGCGCTGCGCGCCGCGACCGACCTGGCACGGCTGCTCCAAGCGCAGGACCGGACGAGCGAGGGCGAGGCCGTGTTGCGCCCAGAACTCGATGCAATGCCCGAAGGCCTGGATCAGCCCGATGCGCTGCGCGCGAAGCTCACACTGCGAGAGCTGGGTTCGGCGGCACCATCGCGCCCCTGAAGGCGCTCGAGATCCACGCCGGGCCCGGCGCGCTACCCGCTGCCTGTGTTCACGAGCCGCGGCCGACACCTGCTGCAGCGCGAGGGCAGTGCGTCTTCCAGGTTCAGTATGCCGCTCGGCGACCTGGGTACCTTCGCCAGCAACGCGATCAGCCGCCCGGCGATGGGTGCGTGGCCAGGACGGCTGGTACTCTCCGACCCGCGCGATGCGTTGCCGCTGCACCTGCCCGATTGCCGCACGTACGCGTGGCGCTGTCGGTCGCCAACGTTCAGACGAGCCTGCTCGATCCCGTTCTGGCTCGATGCAGTGGACGACAGGGGCGGTTCAAACGCCATTTCTTGGCGTCCGTGGGGCGGCTGAAGCGCTCGGCGCCCGGGAGCCGGGCGACAAACCAGCACACCCGCAGCGCCCGCGCACGCTCGCCGCCCGCGGCGGGCTCGAACTGCTGTACCAGGACGCGATGGTTCTGATCGTCATCGTGTTCGACATCGGCCATGGCAAGACAACTGCCCGGTGGCAAGCTCTTGTTCTCCGAGCATGGACGAGCACTGGATGCAGACGTCGTGCGCTGGCAGACTCGTTTGCAGCCCTACTGGAGCAAGGGCGCCGGCGGATCGCACCGGACAGCCATAGACCACCCCCAAGGATCCTGCCGGCGGTAACGAGCGAAAGCTACGGCGACGAAGATCAACCTACAAGGCGCGGGGGCACGCGCTACTTCTTTCCAGAGCCCTTTGAGGCAAAGTCGTGCGGCTGGAACAATTCCTCCAGCAATTCGGCGGGCACTGTGTCCTCGTTCTCGCTGACATCGACGCCATGCAAGAGATCGAACGACGACGACGCCCAGGAATCCGAAGGGCCTTCGGACGGCTCCGTCTCGGCTGTAGAGGAGGTAGAGGCAGAAGTTGAATCGACCCACACTCCCAACGGCGCGTCCTCGGAAATGCGCCAGACCAGCTTCTTCACCGGCCGCGGTGCGCTATGCCGAAATACCATGCACCCTCCCAACAACGCCCCCCAGGTGAAGAAGACAAGAACAGCTTCCTAACCATCAAGCCCACACGCCGCGTTCCAGTCAACCACGTGAGTGCGCCGTCTACCCAACCCTACATCAGTCCGCTCAGCGAGCGTTCACAGTGATTCTGGAAGCTCCCCGGTCGGTTGCGTTGCGCCTACTCAACCCGGAGGCGGATCCGCGGAAAGGAAATCGGGCGCCCAGAGGGGCGGCAATGCCAAGCCGCAGAAATGGCGCGTCGATGCTTGCCAGGAGCGGCTACCCGCCTTTTGATGCGTCGATCTTGCTGAGCCGGATCTTGTGTCGGCGGCACTCGGCGTCCAGCGGCGTGATCGTGTCGCCGTCAGGGATGCCGACGACGCGGTTCTCGATGGTGTGCGCACCGGCCGCCGCCCTCTAGTGAGGGTTGCCTGCAGGCGCGCTCATGCGGAACGGCGGGTCGGCAGCATTTCCCCGATCTCGGGATACCGCATGGCTACCCGCTATGCTGCGCGACCGACCCACCCACCCACCGAAGGAACGACCGTGCTCGTCGTGCATCACCTCAACGATTCGCGCTCGCAGCGCGTGCTCTGGCTGCTCGAAGAGCTGGAACTGCCCTACGAGATCAAGCACTATCAGCGTGACGCAGTCACGCGGCTCGCGCCGCCCGAGCTGAAGGCGGTGCATCCGCTGGGCAAGTCGCCGGTGCTCACCGACGACGGGCAGACGGTGATCGAGTCGGGCGCCATCGTCGACTACCTGATCCGTCATCACGGCCGGGGCCGCCTGCAGCCGGCGCCGCAAACACCCGACTTCGACGCCTACCAGCAGTGGTTGCACTACGCCGAAGGCTCGGCCATGTTGCCGCTGCTGCTGAAGCTGTATGTGTCCCGCCTGGGTGATGCCGGTGCGCCGCTGTGGCCACGCATCGAAAGCGAGATCGCCAATCACCTGGGATTCGTTGACCAGTCGCTGCAAGGCCGACCCTGGCTGCTGGGCGAAGAGTTCAGTGGCGCCGACATCCAGATGAGCTTCGTCGGTGAAGTGGCCGGCGCGGGCGGAAGCCGCGGCCACTACCCCAACCTCGCCACCTGGGTGACTCGCTTCCAGCAGCGACCGGCCTACCGCAAGGCGCTCGAACGCGGCGGCCCCTACTCCTACGGCCGCTAGGTCGCTGCGCGCGAGGCTCAATCGCGTTGCCGAGGCCGCAGTGGCCGGATGCGGATCGAGGATGCGGTCCGCCGTCCGATTGCCGGCACGCGCGAGCACCAAGAACCATCTCGCAGCATCACGGATAGGCGCGCTGCAGTTCATCCTTCACCAACGCCTGCAACTGCCCCAGCCCGAAACTGGGAAGGGGCCGCCCATTGACGAAGAACTCCGGTGTCATGGTCACGCCAAGGACCTTGGCGTCGCCCCTGTCCTGCTCGATCTGCCTGGAAACCGTGGGCGCGTTCATGTCGTTCCTGATCCGCTCGAGATCCAGCCCGATGCCGCCAAGCGACAGCCAGACCTGATCCGCCTGGACGACATGGTTCACGACCCACCGGTCCTGGGAGGCAAACAGGGCCTCCAGCGTCTGCAGGTACTTGCCCTGAACTCGTGAGGCCTCCAGGATCCTCACCACCTGGTCCGATCCGTTGTGGAACGGCACGTGGCGGACCGACAGCCGGATCCTGTCCGGATTCGCCGACATCAGCATCTTGACCTCCGGGAAGAAGGCGGCGCACGTTCCGCACGCAGGATCCAGGAACTCCACGATATGCACCTTGGCAGCGGGATTGCCGAATTTCGGCGACTGCTCGCTGGCCAGGGCCGGCTGGTTCTTCGCGGTCGCGAGTTGCGACGACTGCGCCTTCTCGCTCCGGTAGAACAGCGTCGCTGCCACGAAGGCGAGCAGCAGGGCCAACGCGCACGCGATGAAGATGTTTCGTCGACTCATCCGGCTCGCCTCGGGCGCGGCCTGCGCCTGGGGGCTCGTCGGGCTGGGTTGGTTCCTCTTGGACTTTCGGCTCATCGGGGGCTCCGGATGCGCGCCACGATCAGCAGCGCGTTGAGGGTTGAAAAGGCGATGAAGGACAGCAGCGGTATGTTCACGAAGCCCAGCCACTGCACCTGGACATCGGAGCAGGGCACGCCCTGCGTGCAGGGCCGGATTGCCTCGGGGATCACCCCGACGACGAGCAGCACGTGGAACAGCGACACGAGCCAGCCAGCGATCGCGAGCGCGAGGCCATAGCGGACGACCTTGCCGTCGAACGGGAACAGCCCGACAGGCAGAAGCAGCACGAGCGGAAACATGAAGATGCGCTGGTACCAGCAGAGCACGCAGGGCGGGAGCTGCATGACCTCGCTGAAGAAGAGCGCGCCCAGCATGGACGTGCTGGCGATCACCCAGCAGGCGAAGACGAGCATCCACGCCGCATCGGGCGATCGTTCGGAACTTTTCATCGATGATCGACTTTCGAGAGTGCCGGCGAGCTGCAGTCGGCACAGTGCCGTCGCGCCAGCCACGCAGCGGCGCCTGGAGCGACGGTAAATGTAAACGCCGGCGAATGTCCCGCCTCGAGGCCGGGCGATGATGCGCCTGCGATGGAGCGTCTGGCATGGGGTGGGTCAACGGGGTCACAATCGTGCCTGTCGCGCAAGATCGTCGACCCGCCAGATCGCGCGGCGCCGAGCATTCCGCCAACCTGAACACAACGCCTGCCGCAGGCGCACGCAGAATCATGACGATCGAGTTCGTGCTGAACGGGACCACGCACAGGGTCGAACCACGTCCCGACGAGTCGTTCCTCGAGACCCTGCGCGAGCGCTGCGGAATCACCTCGCTGAAGGACGGCTGCAGCCCGCAGGGCCAGTGCGGCTGCTGCGTGGCGCTGGTAGACGGCCTGCCGAAGACGACCTGTGCCATGCCGGCGCGCGTCGCCAACGGAAAGCATGTCGTCACGCTGGACGGCTTGCCGGACGTCGAGCGCAAGCAGATCGCCGACAGCTTCGCCGCAGCGGCGGGGCTCCAGTGCGGGTTCTGCATTCCCGGCATCGCGCTGCGCGCGAAGTCGATCACCGACCGCGACCCGGCACCGACGCGCGAGGCGATTGCCCGCGCGCTCGACGTGCACCTGTGTCGATGTACCGGCTACGTGAAGATCATCGACGCGATCGAGTTGCTCGCGGCGGCCAAGCGCGGCGCACCGATCCCGCCCGCGTGCACCGACGGGCGCGTCGGGCAACCGCTGGCGCGTGTCGCAAGCGCGCAGACCACGCTCGGTGATCGGCCCTTCATCGACGATCTCGCCGTGCCGGGCATGCTGCATGGTGCGCTGGCGCTGTCGCCACATCCCCGCGCTCGCGTGGTGCGCATCGACACGACGCGCGCGCGCGCCCTGCCCGGCGTGCACGCAGTCGCAACCGCTGCCGACGTTCCCGGAGAGCGCTGGGTCGGCCTGCTCTACAACGACTGGCCGAGCTTCGTCGCCGTCGGCGAGGAGGTGCGTTGCGTTGGTGACGTGCTCGCGGCCGTCGCGGCGGTAGACCGCCACACGGCGCGCGAAGCGGCGAAGCTCGTCGAAGTGAGCTACGAGTTGCTGCCTCCGGTTCTCGACCCTCAGCAGGCGCTCGCCCCGGACGCGCCGCGCGTCAACCCGCGGCACGAGAACCTGCTCGAGCGTGCCGTCATCCGGCGCGGCGACGTCGAGGCCGCGCTCGCTTCGAGCGCGCACGTGGTGAGCGGCACCTGGGCCACGCAGCGAATCGAGCATCTCTTCCTCGAGCCCGAAAGTGCGCTCGCCGAGCCGCTGCCCGACGGTCGCCTGCACCTGCGCTCGCAGGGGCAGGGCATCTTCGAGGATCGTCGGCAGGTCGCGCGCTTCCTCGGCGTGGCCGAGGACAGGATCTTCGTCGAGCTGGTGCCCAACGGCGGCGCGTTCGGCGGCAAGGAAGACATGTCGGTGCAGGCCCAGACCGCGCTGCTCGCGCACCTGACGGGCTCGCCGGTCAAGCTGACGCTGAGCCGCGAGGAGTCGATCCGCCTGCACCCGAAACGCCACCCGCTGACGATGGACTACACGGTCGGATGCGACGCCGAGGGTCGGCTCACGGCCGTCAAGGCACGGATGATCGGCGACTCCGGCGCCTACGCGTCGGTCGGCGGCAAGGTGCTCGAGCGCGCGGCGGGCCACGCCTGCGGCGCGTACCGCGTACCGCACGTCGACATCGAGTCGCTTGCCGTCTACACGAACAACCCGCCGTGCGGTGCGATGCGCGGCTTCGGCGCCAACCAGGCGCACTTCGCGATGGAGGCGTGCGTCGACCTGCTCGCGGCGAAAGCGCGCCTGGACCGCTGGGAAATCCGCTGGCGCAATGCGCTCAGCGTCGGCGACACGTTCTCCACCGGCCAGGTTCTCGAGAAGTCGGTCGGCATCCGCAAGACGCTGCAGGCCGTGAAGTCGCACTACGACGCAGCGATTCGTGAAGGCCGTGCCGTGGGCATCGCCTGCGGGGTCAAGAACAGCGGCATCGGCAACGGCGTCGAGGAATGGGGCAAGGCCCGCCTCGTCGTCGAGCAGGACGGCAGCATCACGCTCTACAACGGCTTCACCGAGATGGGTCAGGGGCTGCTGACGGTGCTGGTGCAGTTCGCGGTGGAGGCTACCGGGCTGCCGGCAGCCGTCTTCGTGCCGAAGGTGGACTCGACCTTCGACCTGCAGTGCGGCGAGACGACCGGCTCGCGCGGGACGCTGCTCAGTGGCCGCGCGGTGCTGGCGGCAGGCGCGAAGCTCAAGGCCGACCTCGATGCCGGGCACTCGCTGGCGGCACTGGCCGGCCGCGTCTACGAAGGCGACATCGTCATCCGCGACACGACCGCGCTCGGTGCGCCGGTGCAGAAGATAAAGACGCACACCACATTCGGCTATGCCACGCAGGTCGTCGTCCTCGATGCGAACGGGCGCGTCGAGCGCGTTGTCGCCGCGCACGATGCCGGGCGCGTCGTCAACCCGGCGCTCTGCTCGGGCCAGGTCGAGGGCGCGGTCCACATGGGTCTCGGCTACGCGCTGACCGAAGAGCTGCGCTGCGAGAACGGCATGCCGGTGACCTTCAAGCTGAAGGAGCTCGGCGTGCTGCGCGCGCGCGACATGCCCGTCGTCGAGGTGATCCTCGTCGAGGAACCCGAGCCCGAGGGTCCGATGGGAGCCAAGGGCGTCGGCGAAATCGGCCTCGTGCCGACCGCCGCGGCGGTGGCCTCCGCGCTGGAGGCGTTCGACGGCATCCGCCGCATGACGCTGCCGATGAAGGACTCGCCCGCCGCGCGCGCGATGAGCGTGGGTTTCCCGCTGGGGACGAAGTGACCGACGCGGGTTTCGTCAACGCGCACACGCACCTCTATTCGGGGCTGGCGCCGTTCGGCATGCCGGCTCCGGCAGAGGCGCCTGCAGACTTTCTCCAGATCCTCGAGCGCGTCTGGTGGAGGCTCGACCGCGCGCTCGATGCGGACTCGTTGCGGATCTCGGCGCGGTGGTACGTCGCCGACGCGCTGCGTCTGGGCACGGTCGGGCTCATCGACCACCACGAATCGCCGAACCTGATCGCGGGCTCGCTCGACATCCTGGCCGACGCGTGCCAGGCGGCCGGGATGCCTGCCGTGCTCTGCTACGGTGCGACCGAGCGCAACGGCGGGCGCGACGAGGCGCGGCGAGGCCTGGCGGAATGCCGCCGCTTCATCGAGACGAACACGCGGCCGCTGGTGCGCGGCGTGGTCGGGCTGCATGCGTCGTTCACGGTGTCGGACGACACCGTGCGCGAGGCGGCGGCGCTGTGCCGCGAACTCGGCACCGTCTTGCACGTGCACGTCGCCGAGGACCGCGCCGACGTTGCCGACGCGGTGCGCCGCGGCTGGGACGGGCCGCTCGAGCGTCTCGACAGCCTCGGCGCGCTGGTCCCCGGCTCGATCCTCGCGCACGGCGTCCAACTGAGCGAGCCGCAGGTGCGGTGCGCCGACGAGCTCGGCTGCTGGCTGGTGCAGAACCCGCGTTCGAACCGTGGCAATCGCGTCGGCTATCCGGCGGCGCTGCGCGCGAGCGCCCGCGTCGCGCTGGGCACCGACGGCTACCCGTCGGACATGACCGCCGAACGCGCTGCGCTGCTCGAAGACGCGCCGCGCCACGACGATGACCCGGACGCGGCGGCGCGGCGGCTGCAGGCGGGCCGCGCGCTGCTCGCCGAACGTTTTGGTGGGGCGGCGCCCGCACCTCGCGCGACCCCTGACATCAACCTCGATGCGATCCGAGCGGAGGCCACTTCCGAGGCCCCGCGGCTCTGGTCGCGAATGGCGGACCTATGACCCACGACACCACGATTGCCGACCGCGCCACCTACGACCGCGCGGTGGAACACTTCTCCCGCCAGCGCATCGCACTCCCCACCTTCGCCGAGCTCGCCGAGCCGGCGCGCATCGCCGCAAAGCGCCGCGAGCAGCTCGCCGGCGTGGCCCCCGACGCCGCCGACGCGCTCAACCTCTTTCGCGTGCACTGGTACAACGACGCCGCGCGCACCGGCATCGCCGACGTGCCGGCGCATGTGGTGCTGCCCGAGGCACTCACCGGTGTCGCCTCGCCCATCGTCGTCGCGTTCGGTGATCGTTTCCCGATGATCCGCGCGCACAAGGTGCTGCCGGCCTACGCCTGCCTCGTATCGCGCCTCGTCACGGGCCGCTTCGACCCGGCGCGCCAGCGCGCGCTGTGGCCCTCGACCGGCAACTACTGCCGCGGCGGCGTCGCCATCTCGCGCATCGTCGACTGCCACGGCGTCGCGATCCTTCCCGCAGGGATGAGCGACGAGCGCTTCCACTGGCTGGAGCAATGGGTGACCGACCCGAGCGACATCGTGCGCACGCCGGGCACCGAAAGCAACGTGCGCGAGATCTACGACGCCTGCGATGCGCTCGCCAAGGACCCGGCCAACGTCGTGCTCAACCAGTTCAACGAGTTTGCCAACTACCTTGCCCACTACGCCGTCAGTGGGCGCGCCTTCGCGCATGTGTTCGAGACCGTGCAGGCGCGCGACCCAGCGTTGCGGCTGGCTGCCTTCGTTTCCGCCACCGGCTCGGCTGGCACGCTCGGCGCGGGCGACTGGCTGAAGGAACACCACGGCACGAAGATCGTCGCCGTCGAGGCGCTCGAATGCCCGACCATGCTCTACAACGGCTTCGGCGAGCACAACATCCAGGGCATCGGCGACAAGCACATCCCGTACATCCAGAACGTCACCAACACCGATGTGGCCGTCGCCGTGTCCGACCGCGCGACCGACCAGCTCTTCGTGCTCTTCAACGACCCGGCCGGCCTCGCCGAGCTGCGCAGCCGCGGCGTCGGCGAAGACGTGATCGCCGCGCTGCCGCACTTCGGCCTGTCGAGCATCTGCAACGTGGTCGCCGCGATCAAGACGGCGAAGACGCTCGGCCTGGGCGCCAAGGATGCGATCGTCACCGTCGCGACCGACGGCGCGGCGATGTACACCTCCGAGAAACCGAAGGCCATCGCCAAGCACTTCGGTGGCAGCTTCGGCGCCGCGCGTGCGACCGAGACGTTCGAGCGCCACCTTGCGCGGGCGTCCACCGAGCACGTGCTGGTGACGGGCGAGGTCGAGCGCAACCGCATCTTCAACCTCGGCTACTTCACCTGGGTCGAGCAGCGCGGCGTCGCGCTCGCGGACTTCGAGGCGCGGCGCGACCAGGCTTTCTGGCGCGGGCTGCACGCCCTGCTGCCGGCGTGGGACGAAATGATCGGCGCGTTCAACCAGCGCACCGGCGCGGCGTGACCGCATCGCGGCTCGTCTGCGCCGGCTGCGGCTGGTCGCCGCCCCCGGGCGCAGCGGCTCCGTTTCGCTGCGCGCACGCCGGCAGCGACGACGTCGATCACGTCCTCGAGCACCGGCTCGGCGCCCACGCGGTGCTGGACCGTGGCGACGACGCGAACCCGTTCGTGCGCTTCCGCGAGGGCCTCTACGCCTGGCACGCCGCGCAGGCGCGCGGCATGAGCGACGCGGCGTTCGTCGATCTGGTGCGGCGCATCGACGACCGGATCGCCGCCGTCGACGGCCACGGCTTTCGCGTGACGCCGTTCAGCCGGCAGCCGGCGCTCGGCGAGCGTCTCGGGCTCGAGGTGTGGGTGAAGGACGAGACCGGCAACGTCGCCGGCTCGCACAAGGCGCGCCACCTGATGGGCATCCTGCTGACCCTCGCGGTGGTGGAGGGCGGCGACAAGCCGCCGCTGGCGATCGCCAGTTGCGGCAACGCGGCGCTCGCCGCCGCCGTGCTGGCCCGCGCCGCGTCGCGGGCGCTGCAGGTCTTCGTCCCGCCGAACGCGGAGCCTGCGGTGCTCGATCGGCTGCAGGCGCTCGGCGCGACCGTCGTGTCGTGCCCGCGCGCCGCCGGCGAGCGCGGCGATCCGTGCGTGCACCGCTTCCACGAGGCACTGCGCGCCGGCGCGCTGCCGTTCTGCTGCCAGGGCAACGAGAACGGGCTCGCGATCGACGGCGGCGAGACGCTTGTCTACGAGATGCTGGCCAGCGGCGCGCCGCCGCTGACCGATCTTGTCGTGCAGGTGGGCGGCGGCGCGCTCGCCAGCGCCTGCGCCCAGGCCTTCGCGCGAGCGGTCGCGGCGGGGTGGCTGCCGCGCGCGCCGCGGCTGCACACGGTGCAATCGAGCGGGGCGTCGCCGTTGCAGCGCGCCTGGACGCTGCTCGAGCAACGGCGTGGCGCCACCGGGGCCCCCGCCGACGACGCACTGCGCTACGCCGCCACGCACCGCTCGGCCTTCATGTGGCCGTGGGAAGCAGTGCCGCACAGCATCGCCGAGGGCATCCTCGACGACGAGACCTACGACTGGGTTGCCGTGCTGCGGGGCATGGCCGCGACGGGCGGAACCACGGTGGTCGCGGACGAGCGGACGCTGGGCGAGGCAAATCGAATGGCCGGTGAGACGACCGGGATTCCGGTCAGTCACACCGGGTCGGCGGGGCTCGCCGGCCTCATGCACCTGAGGCGCGAGGGCGTGATCGCGCGCGGGGAGCGTGTCGCGGTCTTGTTCACCGGCGTGCAGCGCTAGGCGTCCCGCTCGACCGCACCGAACACTCGTCAAGAAAGGGAGACAGCGTCATGGCAGAAACCACCGGCGGCGAAGTCATCGCCCGCATGCTGCAGAACGAAGGCGTCGAGAAGGTCTTCGGCATCATCGACGGCACCTACTTCGGCTTCTACGCGGCATTGCATCGGCTCGGCATCGAGATCGTCACGCCGCGCCACGAAACCTGCGCGGCGCACATGGCAGGCGCCTATGCGCGGCTGACCGGAAAGCTCGGCGTCTGCATGGCCAGCAACGGCCCGGGCGTGGCCAACCTGCTGCCCGGCCTGGTGGTCGAACAGGCCGAAGGCAACCGCGTGCTCGCCATCACCAGTGCCCGCCGGCCCAGCATCATGTACCCAGACCGCGGCGGCAGCTACCAGTGCTTCGACCAGAGCGGCGTGATCGGCAAGATCGCCAAGTGGAGCGCCGCCGTCTCGTCTTTCGGCCGCGTGCCCGAGTTGGTACGCAAGGCGCTGCGCAAGAGCCATGAGGGGCGGCCCGGCGTGGTGCACGTGGATGTGCCGGAAACCATCATGAACGGCAAGGTGAAGGCCGATGTCGCGCTGTGGGCGCCTCACCAGTACCGCCACACCGATCCGGTCACGCCGACCGCCGAGCAGGTCTCGCGCGCCGCGCAGCTGCTGATCGCGGCGCAAGCGCCGATGATCCATGCGGGCAGCGGCATCGTCCACGCCGGCGCCTACGACGCCTTGAAGCGCGTGGCCGAGTTGCTGCATGCACCGGTGACCACCAGCTGGGCGGCGCGCGGCGTGCTCGCCGAGACGTCGCCGCTGGCCATCACCATGCCGCACGTCAAGCTCAACCACCAGGTGCGCAACGACGCCGATGTGGCACTGATCATCGGCACGCGCCTGGGCGAGACCGACTGGTGGGGCAAGCCGCCTTACTGGCGCCACCCCTCCGAGCAGGAGACCATCCAGGTCGACCTCGACGGCGACATGCTGGGCCTGAACAAGCCCGCCGACCTGGCCATCCTGGCAGACGCCAGGCGCTTTCTCGAGCTGCTCGGCGACGAGCTCGAACGGCGTCGCGCCGACATCGTGCTCGACGCGCGCCGGCAGCGCGTGGCCGGCTACGCCAAGACGATGCGCGAAGACCGCCAGGGCTGGGACAAGGCGCTGCAGGACATGGCCGTGCCGATGCACCCGGCGCATATCGGCGCCGTGTGCCGCGAGGTGTTCCCCGAGGATTCGGTGCTCGTGGCCGACGGTGGCAACGCCACCATCTGGGCCATGTTCTACCACCGGGTCACGGTGCCCAACACGGTGGTCTCGACCTTCAAGTTCGGCATGCTCGGCGCCGGCATCTCGCAGGCGGTGGCGGCGGCCATCGCGCGGCCCGGCAAGCCGGTCTGCTGCATCATCGGCGACGGTGCGATGGGCTTTCACTCGCAGGAGGTCGAGACTGCCGTGCGCAACAAGGCGCAGGTGATCTACATCGTGCTGTGCGACAAGCAATGGGGCATGGTCAAGATGAACCAGCAGTTCATGTTGCGGCCGTTCAAGACCATGCTGTTCAAGCATCTCGATCCCGACGAGACGATCAAGGCCGATCTCGGCGAGATCGAGTTCGACAAGCTCGGCCAGGCCATGGGCGCGCATGGCGAGCGGGTCAGCGATCCGGCACAACTCAAGCCGGCGCTGCAACGCGCGCTCGCCTCCGGCAAGTGCGCGGTGATCCACGTGGATGTCGATCCGGTCAAGCACATGTGGGCGCCGGGGCTGATCCACTTCAAGAAGATGCACGAGGAACCCAAGGGCTGAAATGGTGCCCCCACGCTCACTTCGTTCGCTGCCCCCCGAGGGGGCGCCAGCCGGCTTGGGGCGGCCCGGCGCCGGCTGACCCGGAGGACATGGCCATGACCGAACTGGATCTGGTCCGGCTGAATTTCAATCCGCAGTCGCTGTGGGCGCTGAACGTCATCATCGGGTTGGTGATGTTCGGCGTTGCGCTGGACCTCAAGGGGTCGGACTTCAGGGCCGTCCTGACGTCGCCGAAGCCGGTCCTGATCGGCCTCGCGGGGCAGTTCGTCCTGTTGCCGGCATTCACCTTCCTGCTCGTGCTGGCGATCCGGCCCGCGCCCAGCATCGCGCTGGGCATGATGCTGGTGGCGGCCTGTCCGGGCGGCAACATCTCGAACTTCCTCACCCACTACGCCAAAGGCAACACGGCGCTGTCGATCGCGATGACGGCAATCTCGACCGCGGTGGCGGTCGTGATGACGCCGCTGAACCTGTCGCTCTGGGGCGGCCTGCACCCCGAGGCGAGCAAGATCCTCAAGGTCGTGGCGCTCGATCCGCTGGAAATGCTGCTCGCCGTGTTCCTGCTCCTCGGCTTGCCGATGGCCGCAGGCATGTGGGCCGGACACCGGTTTCCGCGCGCCGCGGCCCGGGCGCACAAGCCGGTGCAGGCGCTGTCGCTCGCGATCTTCGGGCTGTTCGTGATCGGTGCCCTCGCAGCGAACTGGCGCTATTTCCTGAACTACGTCGGCTTCGTCGTCTTCGCGGTGTTCCTGCACAACGGGCTGGCCCTGGTCACAGGCTATTACGTGGCCCGCTTCGCCGGCCTGTCGGAACGCGACCGCCGTGCGGTATCGATCGAGGTGGGCATCCAGAACTCGGCGCTCGGCCTCGCGCTCATCTTCAATTTCTTCGGTGGCCTCGGCGGAATGGCCATCGTCACCGCCTGGTGGGGTATCTGGCACATCGTTTCCGGCCTCACCGTCGCCACGCTGTGGTCGCGCCGGCCGCCTGAAGCCGCGCCGCCATCGTGAGCGGGCCCAGCGTTCTGGTTACCGGCGCGGGCGGCTACCTCGGATCGCAGGTCGTCGCGGCACTGGCCGCCGGACGCATCCCGGTCGGCCGGATCATCGCCGCGGATGTTCGCGACGTGCCCCTGGAACGCCAGGCCACCGGGGTCGAGTACGTTCAGGCCGATGTGCGCTCGCCGGCACTCATCGAAGTCTTCGAGCGTTGCAGGCCCACGGTGGTGGTGCACCTCGCCTCCATCGTCACGCCAGGCAGGAAGAGCAATCGCGAGTTCGAGTACTCGGTGGATGTGGGGGGCACCGAGAACGTGCTGAAGGCCTGCCTGTCGGCAGGGGTTCGGAAGGTCATCGTCAGTTCCAGCGGCGCCGCCTATGGCTACCACCCGGACAACCCGGCCTGGATCAGCGAAGACCAGCCGGTTCGGGGCAACCAGGTCTTCGCCTACGCCTGGCACAAGCGGCTGGTGGAGGAGATGCTGGCGCGCTGGCGCATCGAGCACCCCGAGTTGAAGCAGGTCGTGTTTCGCATCGGCACCATCCTGGGCGCGACGGTGAAGAATCAGATCACCGACCTGTTCGAGAGGCCGCGGCCGATTGCGATCCGGGGCTCGGACAGTCCGTTCGTCTTCGTCTGGGACCAGGACGTCGTGGGCTGCATCCTGCATGCCATCTCGACCGACGCGACGGGCATCTTCAACGTCGCCGGCGACGGCGCGCTGACGATCCACGAGATCGCCGGGCGTCTCGGCAAGCGGTGCCGGGTTCTGCCCGCGTGGGTCTTGCGGGGTGGGCTGGCGGTGCTGAAGGCATTGCGTCTGACCCAGTACGGGCCCGAGCAACTGGACTTCCTGCGCTACCGTCCGGTGCTGGCAAACAGGAGACTCAAGGAGGAGTTCGGCTATGTTCCGCGCAAGACCTCGGCGGAGGTGTTCGAGTTTTGGCGTGAAACCCGCCAGCCTGGCTCGTCACGTGCTGCGTAGAACGACGAACTGGACCGCAGACGGCGCCCGACGCGACTGGCGCTGAAGGTGCGGAAGTTCTCCGACAAGGTCGTTGTCGTCACCGGAGCCGCCGGCGGCCTCGGTCGGGCTCTGTGCCTGCGCTTCGGCCAAGCTGGCGCCCGTATCGTCGCGCTGGATCGCGAAGCGCCCATGCTGGATGAACTGCTGATTGGGCTGCACCAGGCCGGCATCGCGGCCATCGGCGCCGCCTGCGACGTGACGGTCGAGGACGACTGCCTGAAGGCCATGGCCGAGGCGAGGCGATGCTTTGGCGCCATCGACGTGCTGGTCAACAACGCCGGCATCACCCATCGCAGCGCCTTCGCGCACACCGAACCGGCGGTGATCCGGCGCGTCATGGCAGTGAATTTCTTCGGCGCCCTCCACTGCACGCATGCCGCGCTGGACGAACTCGTGTCACACCGCGGCATGGTCATTGTGATCTCCAGCGTCGCCGGCTTCGCGCCGCTGATCGCCCGCACCGGCTACGCGGCGAGCAAGCATGCATTGCATGGTTTCTTCGACAGCCTGCGCACCGAGGTCGAACCGCTGGGCCTGAAAGTGATGCTGGTCTGCCCATCGTTCATCCAGACCGGCATCGAGAAGAACGCGCTCGACGGCCATGGCCTGCCGGCGCGCCATCCCCAGGCGATCGTCGGTGTGCGGGCGACCCCGCAGTCGATCGCCGACCGGATCTTCCAGGCCGCCGCAAGGGAGCGCCGTCTGTTGCTGCCCGACAGCGTGTCGCGTTCGTCGTGGTGGGTGTCGAGACTGGCGCCCAGGCTCTACGAGCGGCTGATGGTGGCCAAGTTGGACAAGGAGATGCGGGGCGGCGGGCGCTGAGATTCCCGGCCCGCGCGCAAGGTTCAGCAGCGGCCGTCCTGCGCAAAGGTCTGGCTAGGCTGGCGCGTCGGTCCGCAGGAACTCGCTCACGTAGTTCGCCTCGCCCGGGTCCAGCAGCGCGTCGCGCAAACTGCGCAGGGCGTGCGCCCTTGGATCGTCGCCGGGCGCCTCGCCCGTCGCCACGCGCACCACCACGCCGTCGAAGCGCCCGCTCGTTGCGTCGCGCTCGACGAGCACCGCATCGCGCGGCGCGTCCTTCAGCCAACGTTCGCGGTTCACGAACAACCGCGGCTTCAGGAGGTACGGGCCTCCGTCCTCCAGGCAGAAGACGTCGCAGTTGCCGCAGTCGTTGCAGAAGTCGGCGAAGTTGACGATCTGTCGCGCCTTGGCCACCGGCACTTGCGGCGTGGCGGGCATCGCGACGCTGAAGTTTGCATCGTTCGGGCAGACCGGGATGCACTTGTTGCAGGTGACGCAGTCGAAGAACTTCAGCGTTCGGCCGATCTTTCGCGGGCCCTTGCGATGGCTTTCGGCGTGGTAGCGCGGGTCGGCGGCCAGGCCCTCCACATAGCGCTCGGTGTTGCGCAGCTTCGCGGCGCCAAGGTCTGCCGGGCCGGCCTCGCCGTAGGCGCGCACGATGAACTCGTCGATCGACGTCGCGCCCGCGGCGTCCATGCGCAGCGCCAGTTCCTCGAAGTACCCGAAGCCGCGCCAGTAGCCGCCCGCCTGCAGGAGATCGGTGCAGACGGTGACCGGCACCAGCCCGAGCGCGACGGCGTCGGGGAAGTTGGCGCGCTCTATGCCCGCCGAGAACGACACCGGGAAGCGGTCGCCGAACGTGCCGCGCAGCTTCTGCACCAGGTGCATCGCCAGCACGTGCAGCGGCGGCCCCGACAGGTACATCACGCGCTCGCTGGCCGGGAAGAAGCTGCGGTGGTTCTCGACGATCAGCGTGTTCGAGAACTTCACGCCCAGGCTCCGCCCGAGCGAACGCGCCGTGCCGTCCAGTCGGTCAAGGATTGCGGTGGCCTGCTCCCAGGTGGCGTCACCCTCGAACGCGGCATCGGGGATCCGCAGTTCGGTGTAGCCGAGCGCGTCGTGCAGCAGCCGGCGCACTTCGGCCGCGCCGAGCAGTGTCGGGTTCAGCTTGACCACGCACGAGAGCCCGTTCTCGCGCATCAGGTGGGCGGCCATCGCCTCGATCTCGTCGGGCGGGCAGCCGTGGAAAGTGCTCAGCGTGAGCGTGTCCGACAGCTTTGTGGTGAAGTCGAGGTCGCGCAGCGGTCCGAGCTCCGGCGGCAGCTCGCGCCGCAGCCGCTCGACCACCGGCGTCGCATCCATCATCCCGTGAATGAACGCCTGCACGCGCTCGCTGCGGATGCCCGCCAGGTCGTAGCCGACGCTCATGTCGAACACGGTGCGGCTGAAGCCCGGCGTGAGCGCGAGCTTGCCACTGGCCTCGAGGATGCGGATCAGCATCGCCGCCTTCACGTATTCGGTGAGCGACTCTTCGAGCGTCAGTTCCTGCGACCACTCGACGTTGTAGCCCACGGTCTGCATGTCGATGCAGGGCCGCGGGAGCGTCAGGCGGTCGTTGATCTGGACCGTCTTCAGCTCCATCGCGCGTCCGCCGGCGAGCCACGACAGCACGATGTTCTGTGCGAGCTGCGTGTTGGGCCCGGCCGCTGGGCCGAACGGGGTTGCCGCGGTGTGACCGTGAAAGCGCACCGACAGGTCGCGCTTCGGATCGCCGAGGACGAACTTGCGCAGCGGCAGGTCGAAGATCGTCTGGCGCGTATCGAACTCGCGCAGCATGCGCCGGGCAAGGGCAGCCAGAGGAAGGGGCGCGAGTTCACTCATGCTGCGGATTCGCGCTCGACGGTCATGCCCTTGCTCGCTCGATGCATGGGAAGATGTTAGCAGCGGCCGGCGCTGAACCGTTTGCGCGTCCGCGGTATGGCACCGGGTTCCTCAGCGTCGACGGGGTCCGCATCTCGACGGCCGCTCTCCGATTCCTTCGGCACCCTTGACGGGGGCGGTCGGCGGAGTCCAGCGCGAGCAGTCACGCTGGCGGCGTTTCCGCGCCACTCGTGTTTGGTCAGCCTGTGGCTGGCCAGCGTGTCCTAGGGGCGACCATTGCGCGCCATGGCCGAGTTGCGAGGGCTGGCATTGCGGCGTGGTCGCACGCGCAGTTGCGGCACACTGCGGCCCATGGCCCACCCCACCGCTGCTGCCGAGGCCGAGCGCGCGCTCGACCTGTCCGATGCCGCGGCGGCGCCGCAGCGCACGGCGCGGCAGGTGGCGCGGCTGCTCAACCTGGGGCATGCCGTCGACCACATGTTCCTGCTCATCTTCGCCACAGCGGTAGGCTCGATCGCGGCCGAGTTCGGCTTCACGCGCTGGGAGGACCTGATGCCCTACAGCGTCGGCGCCTTCGTGCTCTTCGGCCTCGGGGCGCTGCCCTCGGGCCGGTTGGGCGACCTGTGGGGGCGGCGTCGGATGATGCTGCTGTTCTTCGTCGGGATCGGTGCCTCTGCGCTGCTGGCTGCGCTCACGCGCAATGCCTGGCAACTGGCCGCGGCGCTGACGCTGCTTGGCGCCTTTGCCTCGATCTACCACCCGGTGGGCATTCCGATGCTGCTGCAGCGCGCGCCCAACCCCGGCGCGGTCATCGGCATCAACGGCCTGTCGGGCAACCTGGGCATTGCCGTGGCGGCGCTGAGCACCGGCTTCATGGTGCAGTGGTTCGGCTGGCGCGCGGCGTTCGCCATCCCGGGGCTGCTGGCCATCGGCGCCGGTCTCCTGTTCGCTCGCATCTGCCCGCACGAATCCGAGGCACCAGCCAAGCGCACGTCCAAGGCGCGGGTGACGCTGACACCCGCACTGATGGCGCGTGTGTTCGCGGTGATGACCGCGGCTTCGGTCACCGGCAGCCTGCTCTTCAACTTCACCACCAACGGCAACGCGCAGCTGCTGACCGAGCGTTTTCGCGGCATCGTCGAGGATCCGGCGCTGCTCGGTGCGATGCTGGCCGCGGTGTATGCCGTGGCCTCGCTGGCGCAGGTGGTGGTTGGCCGGCTCATCGACCGCGTGCCGCTGAAGCCGCTGTACCTGGGCATCGCGCTGATGCAGATCCCGCTGCTGGCGGTGGCCGCGCACGCGCAGGGTTGGTGGCTGCTGGTGCTGCTGCTGGCGGTGATGGTCTTCATCTTCGGCTCGATTCCTTTCACCGACGCGATGATCGTGCGCTATGTCGACGACCGCATCCGCTCGCGCGTGGCGGGGGCGCGGCTGACGGTGTCCATCGGCATCAGCTCGCTGGCCGTGTGGCTGCTCGGGCCGGTGGTCAAGGCGTCGAGCTTCGGCGCGCTGCTGTGGGGCATGGCGCTGATCGCCGCCTGCACCGTCGCGGTGGTGGCGTGGCTGCCGGGCGAGAAGGACGTTAGCGCGCCCTAGGCCTGTCCGCCGATCGAGGCCGACCAGTTCGTCGAGCGGCGGCAGCTAGACATGTCCGGACTCTGCAGAGGGGGCTAACTTGGCGGTGGCCGAATACTGCCGCAGCAGCCCCGGGGTTGAGTTGCGAGCGGTTACGGCCTGATAGGATTCTTGGCATGCAAGCCAGCCACCTGCGCATCGACGGCGATCGCCTATTCGCCCGCCTCACCGAGCTGGCGACGATCGGCGCGACCGACGAGGGTGGTTGCTGCCGGCTCGCGCTGACCGACGACGACCGCGCCGGCCGCGACCTCGTCTGCCGCTGGATGCGCGAGGCGGGCCTCGATGTGCGTGTCGATCCCATCGGCAACATCTTCGGCACCCGCGCCGGCACCGAGGACGCGGCGCCGGTGATGACCGGCTCGCATATCGATACCGTGCGCACCGGCGGGCGCTACGACGGCTGCCTGGGCGTGCTGGCCGGGATCGAAGTCGTCCGCACGCTCAACGATGCGGGCCTGCCCACGCGCCGCCCGCTGGTCGTAGGCGTGTTCACCAATGAGGAAGGAGCACGCTTCGCGCCCGACATGCTCGGCTCGCTGGTGTACGTGGGTGGCCTGCCACTCGAAGAGGCCTATGGCCGCATCAGCATCGACGGTGCGCGGCTGGACGACGAACTGACGCGCATCGGCTATCGCGGAGAAGCGCCGCTGCCGCTCTACCGCCCGCACGCGCACGTCGAGCTGCACATCGAGCAGGGTCCGGTGCTCGACGCCGAGGGCCTCACGATCGGCGCGGTGGAGAACCTGCAGGGCATCTCGTGGCAGGAGGTGAGCATCGTCGGCGAGTCGAACCACGCCGGCACGACGCCGATGCGGTTGCGTCACGACGCCGGCTACTGCGCGGCAGCGATCGGCACCTTCCTGCGCACCCTTGCGCATGAGCTGGACGGTAATCAGGTGTGCACGATGGGCTCGGTGACGCTGCACCCCAACCTGATCAACGTGATCGCCGCACGCGCCAGCGTGACGGTGGATCTGCGCAACACCGACGAGGCGGTGTTGCAGGAAGCCGAACGGAGGGTCGCCGCCTTCCTCGCGCGGCTCGAGCGTGACGAGGGCGTCACGATCGAGACGCGGCGCCTCGCCCGCTTCGAGCCGGTGATCTTCGATGCGGGTGTCACCGCGATGATTGCAGGAGTCGCCAGGCGGCTCGGCCATTCGTGCCGGACCATGACCTCCGGCGCCGGCCACGACGCGCAGATGCTGGCGCGGATCTGTCCGACGGCGATGGTGTTCGTGCCGTCGGTGAAGGGCATCAGCCACAACCCCGCGGAGCACACCGCGCCCGAGCACCTCGCCGCGGGCGCCGACGTGCTGCTGCATTCGCTGCTGGAGTTGGCCGCCTGACACGCATCGTGGCGGTCGGCGCCGGGCAGCTCGGCCCTCTCGCGCCGATTGAACTGCGCACCCAGCAAGGGGTGCCACACGCCCGCGTTCGACATCGCCCCCAGCCTCCTGCCGGCCGGCAATTCGATTGCCGCGGCGATTGTCCTGGCGCCTTCATTGATCTGGCTTAGCATCCAGACGCGGCCAGACACATAGAATTTTTCTCTTGGTGCGCCATCGCTCATGCCCGGTATGGGACCGGGTGGACAGGCACCGGAGTAATGAGTGGAAACTGAGATGAAGAGAATCAATCGTTTGCTCACGGAAATCGGCGAACTCGAGTCGGGGTTGCACGGGAAGGACCTGCTGCTGACCTGGGAGCAGACACCAGATGAGCTGAAGCAGGTCCTGAAGGTGGCCGAGGTGCTGAAGCTCCTGCGGGCGAAGAACATCGACACGCGGGTGTTCAGCACCGGGATCGGCGTTTCGATCTTTCGCGACAACTCCACCCGCACGCGCTTCTCGTATGCGACGGCGCTGAACCTGCTGGGGCTGGGGCAGCAGGACCTCGACGAAGGCAAGTCGCAGATCGCGCACGGCGAGACGGTGCGCGAGACCGCCAACATGGTGTCGTTCTGCGCCGATGCCGTCGGCATCCGCGACGACATGTACCTGGGCGCGGGCAACGCGTACATGCGCGAAGTCGGCGCCGCACTGGACGACGGTTTCGCCAACGGCGTGTTGCCGCAGCGCCCGGCGGTGGTCAACCTGCAATGCGATATCGATCACCCGACGCAGAGCATGGCGGACCTGGCGTGGCTGCAGGAGCACTTCGGCAGCCTGGACAAGCTCGAGGGCAAGAAGATCGCGATGACCTGGGCGTATTCGCCGAGCTACGGCAAGCCGCTGTCGGTGCCGCAGGGCGTGATCGGCCTGATGACCCGCTTCGGCATGGACGTCACGCTCGCGCATCCCGAAGGGCTACGACCTGATTCCCGATGTCGTGAAGGTGGCGCAGAAGAATGCGAAGGCCTGCGGCGGCAGCTTCCGGCAGGTGCCGACGATGGAAGAGGCATTCAAGGGCGCCGACATCGTCTATCCAAAGTCCTGGGCGCCGTACAAGGTGATGCAACGGCGCACGGTGCTGCTGCGCGCCGGCGATTCCGACGGCTTGAAGGCGCTGGAGAAAGCGTGCCTGGCGCAGAACGCCGAACACAAGCACTGGCACTGCGACGAAGCGATGATGAAGCGGACAAAGAAGGGCCAGGCGCTGTACATGCACTGCCTGCCCGCCGACATCACCGGCCTGTCCTGCGAGCGCGGGGAAGTCAGCCAGGGCGTGTTCGAGAAGTACCGCATCGGCACCTACAAAGAAGCCGGCTGGAAGCCCTACATCATCGCCGCGATGATCCTGGCGCGCCGCTTTGCCGACCCGGCCGCAGTGCTGGGGCAGGTGCTCACGGAAGCCCGCCCGCGCGTGAAGCGGCTGTGAGCGCTAGACACTGGAAGCAGAGGTCCGTGGAGAAACGACGATGAGCAGACAGATTCCGTTCGAGCAGATCCTGCAAAGGGCCAGTCACTACAAGGCGGACATGACGCGCTTCCTGCGCGACATGATCGCCATCCCCAGCGAGAGCAGCGACGAGAAGAAGGTGGTCCTGCGCATCAAGCAGGAGATGGAGCGCTGCGGATTCGACAAGGTCGAGATCGACCCGATGGGCAACGTGCTGGGCACCATCGGTCACGGCCCGCACCTGATCGCGATGGACGCGCACATCGACACGGTCGGCGTCGGCAACCTGAAGAACTGGACCTTCGATCCTTATCAGGGCATGGAAGACGACGAATTGATCGGCGGCCGCGGCGCCTCCGACCAGGAGGGCGGCATGGCATCGATGGTGTATGCCGGCAGGATCATCAAGGACCTCGGACTGCTGGACGACTACACGCTGCTCTTGACGGGTACCGTGCAGGAGGAAGACTGCGACGGCCTGTGCTGGCAGTACCTGATCGAGCAGATGAACATCCGACCCGAGTTCGTGATCAGCACGGAGCCGACCGACTGCCAGATCTATCGCGGTCATCGCGGGCGGATGGAGATTCGCATCGATGTGCAGGGACGCAGCTGCCACGGCTCGGCGCCGGAGCGCGGCGACAACGCGATCTTCAAGATGGCGCCGATCCTGATCGAGCTGCAGGGCCTGGCGAAGAACCTCGCTCACGACGATTTTCTCGGCAAGGGCACGCTGACGGTCTCGGAGATCTTCTTCACTTCGCCGAGCCGCTGCGCGGTGGCCGACAGCTGCGCGGTCTCCATCGACCGACGCCTGACCTGGGGTGAAACCTGGGAGGGTGCGCTCGAAGAGATTCGCGCGCTGCCCGGCCGTCAAGGCAGCTGGCGCGGCGGTGTCGATGTACCACTACGACCGGCCGTCCTACACGGGGCTGGTCTATCCGACCGAGTGCTTCTTCCCGACCTGGAAGACACCCGAAGACCACATCGCGGTCAGAACACTGGCCAAGGCCTACCAGAGCCTGTTCAAGTCAAGGCCGGTCATCGACAAGTGGACGTTCTCGACCAACGGCGTGTCCATCATGGGGCGGCATGGCATTCCCGTGGTCGGCTTCGGTCCCGGCAAGGAGCCCGAGGCGCACGCGCCCAACGAGAAGACCTGGAAGGAACATCTGGTCAAGTGCGCAGCGATGTACGCGGCCGTGCCCGTGATGTATCTGCAGGAACTGGAACGGCCAGCCTGATGCCCGTGTGAGCAAGACAATCGTCATCGCTCTCGGCGGCAACGCGCTCGGCGAAAGCCTGGCCGAGCAGATGACTGCGGTCAAGGCGACAGCGCGGGCTATCGTCGATCTCATCGCACAGGGCCACCGCGTCGTCGTCACGCACGGCAACGGCCCGCAGGTCGGCATGATCGACCTCGCCTTCGAATCGGCGGCGATGACTCAGGCGCATACGCCACATCTGCCGATGTCGGTATGCGTCGCGCTCAGCCAGGGCTACATCGGCTACGACCTGCAAAATGCCTTGCGCGAAGAACTGCTCGATCGCGGCATGCACGTTCCTGTCGTCACGCTGATCACGCAGGTGATCGTCGACGAGCATGACCCGGCATTCCGCGACCCGACCAAGCCCATCGGCTCACACTTCGCGCGCGCCGAAGCCGAAGCGATGATGCGCAACGGCTACGTGATGAAGGAGGAAGCCGGCCGCGGATTCCGCCGCGTGGTCGCCTCGCCCAAGCCCCTGGACGTGGTCGAAAAGGAATCGGTCATGGCGCTGATCCGCGCAGGCCAGCTCGTGATCACGGTCGGCGGCGGCGGCATTCCCGTTTACCGGCAGGGCAATCACCTGAAAGGCGCCAGCGCGGTCATCGACAAGGATCTGGCCAGTGCGAAGTTGGCCGAGATGATCGATGCCGACCTGCTGATCATCCTGACGGCGGTGGAGAAGGTCGCCCTGCACTTCGGCACGCCGCAACAGCAGTGGCTCGACCGGATGAGCGTCGACGAGGCGCGGCGCTACATCCGGGAAGGCCACTTCGCATCGGGCTCCATGTTGCCGAAGATCGAGGCGGCAGTTGGATTCGCCGCGTCCAAGCCCGGTCGGATCACTCTGATCACACTTCTGACCAAGGCCAGGGAAGGCATTGAAGGACGGACAGGAACGCGCATCGGTTGAGCGAGATGAAGCCGCTCGGCGGCGGGCCCCGCCGCTCTTGACCGTCACGCCGCGCCGATCCGAACGGAAAGGGGAATTCAGTGGCCAGGTTTGTCAATGTCGCGATCGGTCAGCTTGGCCCGATCGCAAAGAGCGAAACGCGCACGCAGGTGGTGCAGCGACTGGGCGCCCTCATGCGCGAGGCGCGGCAGATGGGTTGCGATCTGATCGTCTATCCGGAACTGGCGCTGACGACCTTCTTTCCGCGCTGGTATATCGAGGATCAGAGCGAGATCGACGCATATTTCGAGCGCGCGATGCCGGGCCCGGAAACGGCCCCACTGTTCGATCTGGCGCGCACGCTGGGCGTCGGCTTCTACCTGGGCTATGCGGAACTTGCGGTCGAGGCGGGCGAGACGCATCGATACAACACCTCGATCCTCGTCGACAAGAGCGGCACCATCGTCGGTAAGTACCGCAAGGTGCATCTGCCGGGCCATGCCGAACACGAGCCCTGGCGCAAGTTCCAGCACCTGGAGAAGCGCTACTTCGAGCCGGGCAAGGACTTCCCGGTCTTCCACGGTGTTCGGAGGGGTGTTCGGCATGGCCATCTGCAACGACCGCCGCTGGACCGAGACCTATCGCGAAATGGGCGTGCAAGGTGTGGAGATGATCCTGATCGGATACAACACGCCGGTGCACAACCCTCCCGCGCCGGAGCACGACGATCTGTCGCTGTTCCACAACCACCTCGTGATGCAGGCCGGCGCCTATCAGAACGGCACTTGGGTGGTCGGTGTGGCCAAGGGCGGAATCGAAGAAGGTGTGGACCAGATCGGCGGCAGTTGCATCGTGGCACCGTCGGGCGAGATCGTGGCCGCCTGCACCACCAAGGGCGACGAACTGGCGCTCGCCCGCTGCGATCTGGACCTGTGCAACTCGTTCAAGGAAACGACCTTCAATTTCGACGTGCATCGCCAGCCCGATGCGTATCGACGCCTGGCCGAGCGCAAGGGACCGCGTCTGATGGCCGATGGAACGCTGGTCAAGCCGGCAGATGAGCCGTCGGCTTGAGCTTGTGAATCCGTACCGGCCGATCGCGAAACGGCCTTTCGGGCTTGGGGTCGGGGCCTCCTTCAGCGCTCATGCCGTGGCCTGCTCCTGCAACGCCGGCGTAGCGGGCTGGCGCAGGTGACAGGCCACCCACTGACCCGGGTGCACCTGCTGGAGCGGCGGTTCTTCGAGCCGGCAGCGCTCTTCGGCGACCGGGCAGCGGGTATGGAAGCGACAGCCCGGCGGCGGGCTCATCGGGCTCGGCACGTCGCCGGTCAGCACGCGGCGCTGCTTGCGCACCTTGGGGTCCGGTACCGGCACGGCGTCGAGCAAGGCTTCGCTGTAGGGATGCAGCGGGCGCGAGAAGATCGTCTTGCGCGGCGCGATCTCGACGATCTTGCCCAGGTACATCACCGCCACGCGGTGGCTGATGTGCTCGACCACCGCCAGGTCGTGAGCAATGAACAGGTACGACAGGTGAAACTCGTGCTGCAGGTCCGTCAGCAGGTTGATGACCTGCGCCTGCACCGAGACGTCGAGTGCCGACACCGGCTCGTCGCAGACGATCAGCTTGGGTCGCACCGACAGCGCTCGCGCGATGCCCAGGCGCTGGCGCTGGCCGCCGGAGAACTCGAACGGGTACTTGACCATCTGGTCCGCTCGCAGTCCCACGCGCTCGAACAGCTGCGCCACACGCTCGCGCGCCGCGGTGTCGGACAGGGTCTCGTAGTTGCGCAGCGGCTCGGCCACGATGTCGGCAGCGCGGATGCGCGGGTTGAGCGACGAGTAGGGGTCCTGGAACACCGCCTGCAGTTCTCGCCGTACCGGCCGCATCTGCGCGGGGCTCAGGGACTCGATGGGCGCGCCGCGCCACAGGATGCGCCCCGCGGTGGGGTCCTGCAACCGCAGGATCAGCTTGCCGGTGGTGGACTTGCCGCAGCCGGATTCGCCCACCAGGCCCAGCGTCTCGCCGCTGGCGATGCCGAAGCTCACGCCGTCGACTGCCAGCACCTTGCCGCCGCTGCGGCCGAGCCAGCCGTGCTCGGTGGCGTAGTGCTTGCGCAGCCCCTGCACGTCGAGCAGGAGGCTGTTGGAGCTGCGTTCCTGTGTCATGTGCCGAGCACCGCCGTGTCTGCCACGCCGTGCGCCGACGCAGGTTCGCCGATCGGGTGCCAGCAGGCGGCCTGGTGGCCGGCGCCGAACGCCTGCATGGCCGGCACCTCGCTGCGGCAACGCTCGCTGGCGCTCGTGCAGCGCGGCGCAAACAGGCAGCCCGGCATGGCTTCCTTCAGCGACGGAACCATGCCGGGAATCTCGACCAGGCGCTGCGGCGGCGCATCCTCGTCGCCGGACAGCGACTGGCCCAGATGCGGCATCGAGCCGAGCAGCCCGCGCGTGTACGGGTGGCGTGGCTGGGCGAACAGCGCTTCGACGTCGGCCTCTTCCACCTTGCGCCCGGCGTACATCACGACCACGCGCTGCGCCATCTCGGCCACCACGCCGAGGTCGTGCGTGATCAGGATGATCGACGCCCCCGTCTCGGCACCGAGTTTGCGCATCAGTTCGAGGATCTGCGCCTGGATCGTGACATCGAGCGCAGTCGTCGGCTCGTCGGCGATCAGAAGGCGGGGGCCGCAGGCCAGTGCCATCGCGATCATCACGCGCTGGCGCATGCCGCCCGACAACTCGTGCGGGTACTGCCGGGCGCGCCGTTCGGGCTCGGAGATCTGCACCTTGCGGAGTCCTTCGACGGCCTGCGCGAGCGCCTCGCGCTCCGAGAGTCCACGGTGCAGCACCAGCACCTCGGCGATCTGGCGGCCGATCGTCAGCACCGGATTGAGCGAGGTCATCGGCTCCTGGAAGATCATCGAGATCAGGTTGCCGCGCACGTCGCGCATCTCGGGCTCGCCGAGGTCGAGCAGGTTGCGGCCTTCGAACTCGATGCGCCCGGCAGCGATGCGCGCCGGTGGCATCGGCAGCAGGCGCAGGATGGACATCGCGGTGACGCTCTTGCCGCAGCCCGATTCGCCGACGATCGCCAGGGTCTCGCCGGGCATCACGTCGAAGCTCACGCCGTCGACCGCGCGCACCACGCCGTCGCGGGTGTGGAAGTGCGTCTTCAGGCCGTCGACGCGCAGCAGCGGCTGGGTGGGCGCCATCGTCACATCCGTCGCGCCAGGCGCGGGTCGAGCGCATCGCGCATGCCGTCGCCGAGCAGATTCACCGACAGAACGGTCACCGAGAGGAACAGCCCCGGGAACAGCAGGATTGTTCCGGCTACCTGGATCAGGCTGCGGGCCTCGGCCATGATGTTGCCCCAGCTCGGGATGTTGGGCGGCGTGCCGGCGCCGATGAAGGACAGGATCGCCTCGGTGATCATCGCCGAGGCGCAGATGTAGGTGCCCTGCACGAGGAGCGGCGCCACAGTGTTGGGCAGGATGTGGCGCAGCAGGATGGCCGGCAGCCGGGTGCCCGAGGCGATGGCCGCCTCCACGTAGGGCTGCTCGCGCAGCGTGAGCACCAGCGAGCGCACCAGTCGCACGACGCGCGGCACCTCGGTGATGGCGATGGCGACGATCACGTTCTGCAGGCTGGCCTTGGTCAGCGAGATCAGCGCGATCGCCAGCAGCACCGACGGAATCGACATCAGCCCGTCCATCACGCGCATCATCACCGCGTCGAGCCAGCGCAGGTATCCCGTGACCAGACCGATGGACAAGCCGATCACGCTGGCCAGCAGCGCGACCGCAAGGCCCACCGACAGCGATACCCGGGTGCCGTAGACGACGCGACTGTAGACATCGCGCCCGATCATGTCGGTGCCGAACCAGTACTGGGTCGATGGAGGCTTGAGGCGCTTGATCGGCGACAGCGCCAGCGGGTCGGTGGTGCCGAGCCAGGGCGCGAACAGGGCCACGCCCACCATCAGCAACAACACGACGGCGCCGGCGATCGCGGTGGGGTGGCGACGCAAGGCGTCCTTGAAGCGCAGCCAGGTCGGCGACACGGACTTCGGTGCGAGCTGGACGGCGGCCATGGCGTCAGTCATCAGTCGGCCCAGTCGACGTCCGCTCGCGGCCCGTTGCCGACCTTGAACTTCCGCTTTGCGCGTGCACGTCGGTGCGGCAAAGGCGCGTCCGGGCAGCCCGCAGCGCTTGACTGGGGCGGTCGGCGCTGGGCGCCGACTGCCCTGCGATGCTCGGTCTCGCGGCCCCGTCGCAGAACTCGCTTCGTTCGCTGCGCTCACTACGCTCAAACAACTGCGACGAGTCAGTTGACGATTCGCGCTTCGCGCGGGGCCACGAGCCCTGTGCTTCTCGGCGCCCCAGAGGCGCGCCGCGATCTGCCCGAACGCGCCTTTGCGGACACGCTGGTGCTTCTTGCGGGAAAAGGCACAAGAGGGTCCGCGCGGCGGGCGGTGCCCGGTGGGGGCGATTTCTGTGGCGACGAGAAGCGCAGGCCCGGGGTCGGCGCGCGAAGCGCGCTTCGTAGACTGACTCGGCGCAGTTGTTTGAGCGGAGTGAGCGCAGCGAACGCAGTGAGTTCTGCGACGCGACCGCGGGGCGAGCATCGCAGTGGAGTCGGCGCGCAGCGCCGACCGCCACAGCATGAGCCCCTGCCGGGCACCGCCTGCCGCGCCGCGCTGAGGCCACGAGAAAGCGGACGCCGGGCAACGGCAGCAACGGGCCGCAAGCACACCTTCGGCTCGGCGCAGCCGCAATACTGCACTCGAGAACCGTTGCGCGCCTATGCGAGGTAGTCACGCTAGTACCGGATGCGCGGGTCGAACAGCGAATAGCTGAGGTCGACCAGCAGGTTGACGAGCACGTACACCGCCGAGAACAGCAGCGTGACGCCCTGGATGATGGGATAGTCGCGGCGCAGGATCGCGTCCACCGTCAGGCGGCCGAGGCCGGGGATCGCGAACACGGTCTCGGTCACCACCACGCCGCCGATCAGCAGCGCCACGCCGATGCCGATCACGGTAACGATGGGCACTGCGGCGTTCTTCAGCGCATGGCGGATCAGCATGGTGTGCGGCGCCAGCCCCTTGGCGGTGGCGGTGCGCACGTAGTCCTGCGCCAGCACGTCGAGCATCGTGGCGCGGGTGATGCGCGCGATCAGCGCCATGTAGACGATGCCCAGCGCCACGCTGGGCAGGATCATGTGGCTGATGAAGGGACCGAAACCGTCGCTGAAGGATCGGTAGCCCTGCACGGGCAACCACTCCAGCTCCACCGCGAACAGCAGGATCAGGCCGTAGGCGATCACGAACACCGGTACCGAGAAGCCGATTACCGAGATGGCCATCACGATGCGGTCGAGCCAGCCGCCGGCGCGCGCCGCCGCCAGCACGCCCAGCGGCACCGCGAGGCCGACGGCGACGATCAGCGTGCACACCGTGAGCGCGAGCGTGGGTTCGATGCGCTGGCCGATCAGCGTGGCCACCGGCAGCGAGGTGAAGATCGAGGTGCCTAGGTCGCCATGGGCAAGCGCCCACAGCCAGCCGCCGAAGCGCACCAGGTACGGCTGATCGAGGCCGAGCTGCGCGCGGATGCGCGCGATGTCGGCCTCGGTGGCGATGTCGCCCGCGATCACCGCTGCCGGGTCGCCCGGGCTGAGGTAGAGCAGCGAGAAGACGAACAGCGCCACGACGCCCATCACCGGAATGGTGGCGAGCAGGCGCTTCAGGAGGTATCTGAGCATCGGGTCGGAAGAGGGGGGCGGGAACGCAGCGCGTTCCCGCCCGGCACCGCCCCGCGCAGAAAGTCGGGGTGGCGGCGCCGTTGACGCGCGGCTACTTCTTCTCGACGTTCCAGAGGAAGGTCACCGGCGAGTTGATGACACCGGACAGGTTGGCGCGATACGCCGTCGGGATGATGAACTGCGCCGTTGGGACGTAGGGCACGGTCTCGAAGGCGCGGCGCTGCATGTCCTCGGCGATCTTCTTCTGCTCGGCGACCGTCGGTGCGTTGAACCAGGCGTCGCGCAGCTCCTCCGTCTTCGCGTCGGTCGGCCAGCCGAACCACGACTTCTCGCCCGCACCGCGCAGCGCCGAGTTCAGCGCCGGGGTGGTGATGTCCGGCCCGACGAACCAGGTGTGGAAGATGCTCCAACCGCCCTTTTCGACCGGCTCCTTCGACGAGCGGCGCGTGATCATCGTGCCCCAATCGCTGGCGGCGAGCTCGACGTTGAGGCCGATCTTGCGCAGCAGTTCCTGCGTGACCAGCGCCTGCGAGTTGACGATCGGCTGGTCGGTCGCCGACATCAGCACGATCTTCTCGCCCTTGTAGCCAGCCTCCTTGACCAGGGCCTTGGCTTTCTCGAAGTCGCGCTTGCCGGTGAGCGCTTCCGAGCCCGCGGTGCTGGCCATCGGCGTGCCGCAGGTGAAGTAGGACGGGCAGGGCTTGCCGTTCTTCGGATCGCCGGCAATCGCCATCGCATAGTCGTTCTGGTCCACCACGGCGAGCACGGCCTGGCGCATCTTGACGTTGTTGAACGGGGGCTGCAGGTGGTTGAAGCGCAGCATGCCGATCGAGCCCAGCGGATCGACGCTCTCGACCTTGATGTCCTTGTTCTTCGCGACGATCGGCACCAGGTCCACCGGCAGCTGCTGCCACCAGTCGACCTCGCCGGTGTTCAGCGCGGCGGCCGCGGTTGCGGAGTCGGGAATGTAGATCCACTCGACGCGATCGACCTTCACCACCTTGCCGCCGGCGCCCCAGGACGGCGCTTCCTTGCGCGGCACGTAGTCGGTGTTCTTCACGTACACCACCTTGTTGCCGGGAACCCATTGCTCCTTGACGAACTTGAACGGGCCGGAGCCGGTGGCGTCGGTGATCGCCGTGAAGGCGTCGGTCTTGGCGACACGCTCGGGCATGATGAAGGGCACGTTCGACGAGGGCTTGCCCAGTGCCTCCAGCACGTACGCGAAAGGCTTCTTCAGCTTGAGGCGGAAGGTCTTGTCGTTGACCGCCGTCCACGACTCGGTCAACTCGCCGAGCCGCTGGCCGAACACGTCGCGCTTGGCCCAGCGCTCGACGGAGGCAATGCAGTCCGCCGAGCGCACCGGTGCGCCGTCGTGGAACTTCAGCCCGTCGCGCAGCGTGAAGGTGTAGGTCAGGTTGTCCTTGCTGACCTCCCACTTGTCGACCATCTGCGGCTGGATATGGAAGTTCGCGTCGGTGGCGAACAGCACGTCGTACACCATGTAGCCATGATTGCGCGTGATGTAGGCAGTGGTCCAGATCGGGTCGAGACTGCGCAGGTCGGCCTCGGGGACGAACTTCAGCACCTTGCCCTGCGCCAGCACCGGGCCCGACAGCGTGACGCCGGCCGCAATGGCCAGTGCCAGCGCGAACTTCTGCCAATGCCCATGAAACTTCGTGAATCCAGCAGTCATGATGTGACTTCCCCTTCGGTGAGACGGCCACGACGATGACCCAGACGGTGGGGTAGGTCTATTGGGGGTAATGCCGGGATACCGTCTCCGCATTGGCGCCGATCAGCGAATAGGCAGCGACCGCCCGGCACCAGTCGAGCGCGCGGTCGTACCAGCGCAGCGCCTGCTGCACCTCGAGGATGCGCCGGGGCGTTACGGTGGCCGAACGGCCCGGTCCGGTCGACTACTTGTCCAGGCCGCCCATGCACAGGTACTTGATGACCAGATAGTCATCCATCCCGTACTTGGAGCCTTCACGGCCGAGGCCGGATTGCTTGACGCCGCCGAAGGGCGCGATTTCGTTCGAGATCAGGCCGGTGTTGATGCCGACCATGCCGCTCTCCAGGCCCTCGGCGACGCGCCAGATCCGGCCGATGTCGCGCGAATAGAAGTAGCTCGCGAGGCCGAACTCTGTGTCGTTGGCGAGCGCGATCGCTTCGGCGTCGGTCGTGAAACGGAACAGCGGGGCCAGCGGGCCGAAGGTTTCTTCATGCGCGACCAGCATGTCGGGCGTCGTGTCGGCGATCACCGTCGGCTGGAAGAAACTGTGACCGAGCGTATGGCGCTTGCCGCCCGTCAGCAGCCGCCCGCCCTTGGCCAGCGCATCGGCGATGTGCTGCTCCACCTTCGTGACGGCGGCGCCGTCGATCAGCGGCCCCTGCACCACGCCGGGCTCGACGCCGTTGCCGACCTTGAGCTTCTCGACGGCGACGACGAGCTTCTTCGCGAACGCATCGTAGACGCCGTCCTGCACGTACAGGCGATTCGCGCAGACGCAGGTCTGTCCGGCATTGCGGTACTTGGAAACGATCGCGCCCTCGACCGCGGCGTCGAGGTCGGCATCGTCGAACACGATGAACGGTGCATTGCCGCCGAGTTCCAGCGAGAGCTTCTTGATCGTCGCCGCGCACTGCTGCATCAGCACGCGCCCGACCTCGGTCGAACCGGTGAAGGTCAGCTTGCGCACGGTCGGGTTGGACGTCATCTCGCCGCCGATGGCGCTCGAAGATCCGGTCAGCACGCTGAAGACGCCGGCCGGCACACCGGCGCGTTCTGCCAGCACGGCCAGCGCGAGCGCCGAGTAAGGCGTGGCCAGCGCGGGCTTCAACACCATCGGGCAACCCGCGGCCAGCGCCGGGCCGACCTTGCGCGTGATCATCGCTGCAGGGAAGTTCCACGGCGTGATCGCGGCGCAGACGCCGATCGGCTGCTTGATGACAACGATGCGGCGATCGGCCCAGGGCGACTGCATCGTGTCGCCGTTGACGCGCTTGGCTTCTTCGGCGAACCATTCGATGAACGATGCGGCATAGACGATTTCGCCCTTCGCCTCGGCCAGCGGCTTGCCTTGCTCGACCGTCATGATCATCGCCAGGTCGTCGGCATTGGCGAGCATCAGGTCGTTCCACTTGCGCAGGACGGCGCTGCGCTCCTTGCCGGTCCTGGCGCGCCAGGACCCCCAGGCGCTTTCGGCAGCGGCGATCGCGCGGCGGGTCTCGGCTGCACCCATCTTGGGTACGGTGCCGATCTTCTCGCCGGTCGCAGGGTTGGTCACGGCGCAGGTCTCGCCGTTGTCGGCGTCGCACCACTGACCGTCCAAATAGCACTGCTGCCGCAGCAGCGACGGGTCTTTCAGTTGCATCATGGGTTGACTCCGAGGGTTTATGCGAATCGGCGGCGAGTTGCGCCGGACCGAAGCACGCTTGCAATTGTGCAGGGCAGGCGCGGGGACCCCCGCGGTGCAGTCATTCTCAGTCCAGCCTCACCTCCGTCCGCACGGCCCCTGCGCGGTCGGCGCGCGCACTGAGCGCCAGGCGCGTGCCCTGCGGCGCGCGCACCACCCATTCGACGACGGCGCGATCGGCGGTGATCTCGCGGTTCGGCAGGAAGGCCTGGAGCGAGGTCTTCGGCGCGTGGCCTTCGAGCTGCGGGCCCTCCATGCGCTGCTTGCCGCTGACGAGCGCGATCGCCGGATCGTCGGGCAGGTGGATCTCGAACATCACGCCACGCACGGTCTTGCGTTCCAGAGCGCGCTTGCTGATGTAGGCCGGAAGCCAGCCGCTGTTGCAGACTGCCATCCGCACACGCCAGGTGTCGGGGCCGAGCGCTCGCACCTCGGTGCGCAGCAGTTCGAGCCGCGGCAGGCTGAGCGCGATCTGCGTCATCCACCCCGGGAAGCGTGCCGCCTCTCGCTCGCGCAGGTGCGGCGGCGGGTTGCGCCAGTAGTTGAGGCGGTCCCAGCCGCCGATCTCCACCGCGCCGAGCTGCGGGTGGTGGAACGGCTTCCAGTCGTGATGCGCCTTGCCGCCGCACTGCTCGTCGCTCCACTTAAGCAGCTTCAATTCGTCTTCCACCGGATGGTCGCGGTACCAGTCGACCCACTTGTAGTCGGTGATGCCCGCCTCCTTGTTCGGCGCCCACATCTCGACCACCCAGAACAGCGCGCCGAGGTGCTCGTAGACCCAGTCCTGCGTGCCGGTGATCACTTCCTTCGGGTGGTACTTGAAGTCGTGGAAGATGCTGATCGCGGGGTAGCCGGTGGCCTTCTCGCCGAGCGCGCTGAAGCGCTTGTAGGCCCACAAGTCCTCGGGGATCATCTCGTCGTCGGCGTGCGTGGCCAGCGGGCGCAGGATCACGCCGCTGTGCGTGTGGTAGCTGATCGCTGCGCCGATGTTCTTGTGCGTGACGAAGAACTCGACCATCGCGCGAACCTCGGGCTCGCTGGTCGGGTAGGGGCCGGCGCCGGTCTGTTCGAACTCCTGCCGCCATTGGCTCGGGAAGTTGCGGTTCAGGTCCAGCCCTTCGGGGTCGCGGTTGACGGTGATCGCCAGGCCGTCCCAAGCTTTGAGCGTGCCTTCGGGCATCAGGCGGAAGTACTCGCCGCCGAACTCCCCCGGCTCGCGCGGCACCATCAGGCGCGGCTCCAGCGGGTGGCGCTTGTAGGTGCCGTTCGGATCGGGGATGCGCATGAAGAGCACCAGGCCGTCGCCGTCGATGTCTTCCACCGTCAAGCCGTCCACCGGGTCCTCTTCGTGGGGGTAGCGGCGGGTGGAGGCGCGGATGTGGCGCGGCCGGTCGGCCAGCGCGAGCTCGGCGCCGTCGGGGTTCAGGCGCGGGCACAGGTAGATCGTTCGCGTGTCGAGCAGGTGGGTGATCTGCTGCCCGGCCTCCGTTTCGCTGCCGTAGGCTTCGACGAGATGCTGCAGGAAGTACAGCACCGCCGTGCTCGCGGTCAGCTCGGCCGCATGGATGTTGCCGTCGGCCCAGAACGCCGGCTTGTCGCCCGGCGCGCCGGTGGCGCTGTTGGTGACCGTGGCGACCCAGATGTCGCGCCCCTCGTAGCTCTTGCCGATCGATTCCACCGTCACCAGGCCGGGGTGCACCTCGGCGTAGTCGAACAGCAGTTGCGTCAGCGCGTCGTGGCGATAGAAAGTGTCGAAGCGGGGGCTGATGGGGGTCGGCATGGCGGGTGCGGCGGTTGTGGCAAGGCTATGGTACCGGGCCCTCGCGACGGACTGGCCCATTCATCGCCGGAGTGTGTCAGCGCTTCGCCGATGCGCCAAGCGGGTTGCCGCCGAGGCGGCGCTGCTCCAGAGATCGGCCGTGAACGAATACCTTCATCTCACCCGGCGCGAAGGCGATCCACGGCTCGTCGGTCGTCAGCGGTTCGGTGACGACCACTGCGACGCGGTCGCTCGGCGTCGTGAGCCGCGCGAAGTCGACGCTCACGTCCTCGTCTTGCAGGCGCACCGTGGTGAACGGGTGCTGGCGCAGCACGCAGTACAGCCGGGTCGAGCAGTGCGCCCACAGCGCCACGCCGTTGCTGAGCATGAAGTTGAACGTGCCGTGCGCCGCCACCTGCGGCACCAGCTCGGCCAGCGTGGCGCTGAGTTCGGCCACGCTGGGCACGCTGGCGTGGGCCTTGTTCATCTCCTGCATCAGCCAGCAGAAGGCGCGCTCGCTGTCGGTGTCGCCGACCGGGCGGAACGCGCCGTGCAGGCGCGGCACGAAGCCTTTCAGGTCGCCGTTGTGGGCGAACACCCAGTAGCGGCCCCACAGCTCGCGCACGAACGGGTGGCAGTTCTCCAGTGCGACCCGGCCCTGCGTCGCCTTGCGGATGTGGGCGATCACGTTGTCGCTCTTGATCGGGTAGGCCTTGACCATGGCGGCCAGCGGCGACTCGCGCGCGCTGAGGTGGTCGACGAAGCAACGCACGCCTCGGCCTTCGAAGAACGCCACGCCGAAGCCGTCCTTGTGCTCCTCGGCCCGCGTCGCGAAGCCGGTAAAGCTGAACATGATGTCGGTGGGCGTGTTGCAGTTCATGCCCAGCAGTTGGCACATCGGTCAGAGCCTCACTCGAAGAACAGGCGCCGCAGCCCCTTCAAGCTGAGCAGGTTGCCGGGGTTGCTCGTCTCGTTGAGCACGCCGCTCATGCGTGCCAGCAGGCGCGGGCTCTTCTTGGCACGCCAGATCACCAGGTCGGCGAGCCAGGGGTAGACGTTGACGTGGTTGGCCTTCTCGTACAGGTCGAAGCGCGGTTTCAGCGCGCGCAGGTGGGCCTCGTAGTCGGCGCGGACGGCCGCGTCGACCTGCCCCCGCGAAGCCTTGGCCCCCGCGCCGGCGGGGGGCGTGGGGCCGCGCTCTGCGTCGCGGCCCGCGAGCAGCGCCTCGGCTGCGAGGATGCCCGTCTCGAGCGCCTTGCCGATGCCCTCGCCGGTGAACGAATAGGTCGTTCCCGCGGCCTCGCCGGCGACGAGCAGGCCGGGGCGCGAGAAGCGCGCGCCTTCGAGCGTGCAGCGCAGCGGCGCACCCTTCAGCTCGCCCTGCAGCGTTCCGCCGGCCATCAGCTCACGGGCCGGCGGATAGCACTCCGTGAAGGCGGCGAACACCTCGCGCAGGTTCACGTCCTTCATGCCGAGCCGCCCGTTCTTGAGCGTGTTGTGGCTGTGGGCGATGCCGACGCCGATGTTGAAGATGCCGTCGCGGCAGGGAAAGATCCAGCCGTAGCCGGGACGCAACTTGCGGTGCCAGACCACGTCGAGCGCGGTGATGCGGCCGACCATCGCGTCGTTCTTCACGTAGCCGCGCAGCGCGATGCCGCTCGGCGTGCGGCGTTCGCACATGCCGGCGGCGATCAGCGCCTGCGGCACCGCGCCGGTGGCCAGCACCAGCCAGTTGCAGCGGATCTCGTGGCCCGCGTCGCCCACCTTCAGGCGTGCGCCGACCACCTGGCCGGCCTCTTCCAGCGGGCTCTCGAAGCGCGCCGGCGGCAGCATGCGGGCGCCGGCAGCGATGGCGGCCTTGCACAGGATGTCGTCGAGTTGCTTGCGCGGCAGCACGGCCACCCTGCCGGGCACGTCGATGCGCCCGCCGCTCGGCCCCACGCAGCCGACATGGCTGGCCGGCTGCGCCTGCGCCATGACCTGATCGAGCACGCCCAGGCGGGTGAGCGCGGCGTAGGCGTCGGGGATCAGCCCGTCGCCGCAGACCTTGTCGCGCGGGAAGGCGTGCTGGTCGACCAGCAGCACGTCGACGCCACTCTGCGCGAGCGTGCGCGCGCAGGCGCTGCCGGCCGGGCCGGCACCGATCACGAGCACCTCGCAACGGGTGGGGAGGCTGGCAGCGGTGGTCGTCGGATCGGTCACGGTTCGCAGGGCGGGCAAGGGGAAGCGCGAAGAATACCTGCTGCGCAGCCTCAGGCTGCCGCGATTGCCGCCGGCTCGCGCATGCGCAGGGCAGCGGCCACCGCGAGCGCGGTCAGCAGCGCGAGCAGCGCGAAGGTCTCGTGAAAGGCCAGGACCTCGGCACCGGAAGGCGCCGCGGGATCGAGCCCGCCGGCACGGGCATGGATCCGCCATTCGAGAAAGATCCCGGCCAGGCTGACGCCCACCGCACCGCCGAGCTGGCGCAGGAAGTTGATGCTGCTCGAGCCCTGCGCGATCAGCGCTGGTGGCAGGCCGCGCATTGCTCCCAGGTTCAGCGACGGCAGCACGAAACCAAGACCGATCCGCCCGACGATGGCCCACAGCGCGATCAGCCACAGCGCCGTGCCGCGGCCGACCCCGATCATCAGCGCGAACGACAGCGCGAGCAGCACCAGGCCGAACGACACCAGCCGGTGCACCGGCACGCGGTCGGTCAGCCGCCCGGCCACGCCGATGGTGCCGGCCAGCACCAGCCCGGCGGGCAGCAGCACAGCGCCCGCCTGCGACGGTGGCAGCCCGAGCGCGATCTGCATGAATACGGGCACCAGGTAGGTCGAGCCGAACAGCGCTGCGCCGTAGATGAAGGCCACGCAGCCACCGAAGGCGAACTGCGGATGGCTGAACAGCGCCAACCGCATCAGCGGGTGCGCTGTGCGTCGTTGGTGGCGGATGAACGCCGCCAGCGCCAGCGTGGCGAGCGCGAGCAGGGCCAGGCCTGTGCCGACATTGGAGGCGCGCAGGTGCACCATGCCGTTGAGCAGCGACAGGATGGCCATCGCCAGCAGCGCGAGGCCGGGCAGGTCGAAGCGCTGCCTGTCACGGTTGACGGCAATGCCGCCAGGCGCGCTGTGCGGCAGGTAGCGCCGCGCCAGCCAGAGCGCGGCGAGGCAGAACGGCACGACGACGAAGAAGATCGAGCGCCAGCCGAACGCCTCGACCAGCACGCCGCCCACGCTCGGCCCGACGGCAGGCGCCAGCACCACGCCCATGCCGAACACACTGATCGCCTTGCCCTGCTCCTCGCGCCCGAAGGCATGCATGATGATGATCGCCGGAATCGGCTGCAGCACGCCCGCCGCGAGGCCCTCGGCAACGCGCATCGCGAGCACCCATTCGAAGCTCCATCCCAGCCCGCCGCCGATGCCGCCCGCCATCAGCAGCAGGACCACCGCGACGTAGGTGCTGCGGTAGCCGAAGCGCTCGAGCAGCCAGGGTGTGGTCAGCATCGAGACGGTCATCGCCGCCATGAAGCCGGCCGACATCCATTGCGCACGATCCTGCCCGAGCGTGAATACGCGGCTCATGTCGGGCAAGGCCACGTTGACGATGGTCGACGACATGATCGACGCGACGGTGCCGATCATCACCGTCAGCAGCACCCGCCAGCGGTAGTTCGGGCCGTGCCGCTGGCGCAGGATGTCGCGCGTGCCTGTCACTAGAGCGCCTCGCGCATCAGCTCCACCAGCTCCTGCGCCTTCAACCCGCCGGCGACATCACCGCCTTCGAGCACGCTGTCGGCCAGCTCGCGCTTCTGCTGGTGCAGTGCGACGATGCGCTCTTCCAGCGTGCCGCTGTGCACCAGCCGGTAGACAGTAACCGGGCGCTGCTGTCCGATGCGGTGGGCGCGCCCGCTGGCCTGGTCTTCGGCGGCCGGGTTCCACCACGGGTCGGCGATCACCACATAGTCGGCTGAGGTCAGGTTCAGCCCGAAGCCGCCCGCCTTCAGGCTGACCAGGAACAGCTCGCCCTTGCGGTCGAGCACGATCACCCAGACCAGGCGCGTTGCGCCAGTAGCCTCGGTCCGTGCCGCGTCCGGCGCGCCGCCAATCGCGGCCAGTGCCGCCAGCGCCATGCGCCAGCCCTCTTGCGCTGGCGGTACGAGGAAGTGCGCGGGTGTGGGCTGGCACAGCAAGCGGGCCGCCGCGGCGGCATCGGCGTGAGCCGGCCAGAAGGCGTTGCTCGCGCGGTCTACTCGCAGCGGGCGCACCGCGGCGTCGATGTCGGCGCTGCGGCCGGCCCACAACAGGTGCTGCACGAACTCGATCCGCAGTGGAAAGGTCGACACGTCGGCGTGGCTGGCCAGGTGTGTCTCGCACCAGGCCGCAAGCGATAGCGGCTCGACGGTCCATTGCCGGTTCTGCTGCGCCAGCGACGTGAAGACCACCTGAGCCTGCAGACCGGGCTCGAGACGCAGGAGGAGAGCTTCGTCCAGGTCGCGGGTCAGCGCAGCATGGACCACGCTCTCCCACGGCGTGGCGTAGCCGCAGAGCGATCTCAGCCGGTTGACCTCGGCGAACGGGCGACCCGAGAACAGCTCGAGGCGCACGATCGCCGCCACGGCGTCGATGTCGTGGAACCTGCCGTAGCGGTTCGGGCCCGACTCGTCGATCTCGAGCGCACGCACCAGTGCCGCACGCAGTGCGGGCGGGTCGCCTTCGTCGAGCATCCGCAGGTAGACCGCGCTGCGCAGTGGCGACGCGACCTGCCAGTAGCCCTGGCGCACGGGGTCCTGGGCGAGCCAGTGCGCGGCGGCGAGCGCCTTGACGGCCTCCCGCACCACGTCGCCGGTATAGCGCCTGTCACGCGAGTCGCGCGCGCCGAGTTCGGCGAGCAGGCGATGGACCCAGGTGCGCGGCTTGATCGTCCAGCCGAGCGCGAAGGCCTGAAGCACATCGCGCTGCTCGCGCGTCAGCGTCGAGAGATCGAGTGCGGCCGGCTGTTCGGGGGCGTCGGGGACGGCAGGCATGCGCTCGATGATGCCGCAACTCTTCGCCGTGCCAGCGCGAGCCGGGCCGCATCAACCGCCCGCGCACGACGTTGATCGCCGTCAAGCCGCAACCGGCGCGAGCCTGCGACGATGGCCAGCAAGGAGACCACGTCCATGCGCACCCACCTCACCGCCCATCAACGCGCCCAGCTCGAAGCAGCGCTGGCGCGGCAACAGCGCGAACTGGAACTGCAGATCGCGCAGCAGCTCGGCGGTGATTCGCGCAGCGACCACGCGCGAGAAGTGTTGCTGCAGGACGGCGACGACGCCCCGGCGCGCGACGCCGACCGCGAAGTCGATCTGGCGCGCAGCGACCAGGACATAGGCGAACTGCGCGCCGTCAATGCGGCGCTCGCGCGGCTGCGCGGATCGGAGTACGGCCTGTGCGGCGACTGCGGCGCCGAGATCCCGTTCGAACGCCTGCAGCACAGCCCGCAGGCGCTGCGTTGCGTGGCCTGCCAGTCGGCGTTCGAATCGCGCCGCAGCCCGACACCTCGCGCGACGATCTGAGCCTGGAAGCCGGGCCGCGCATAGTCGCAGCGCCGAGCGAGGCCTCGCCAGTGCTGTCGCGCGTTGCACTACATCGTCTGACGGGAGCGCGTGATGGCCGCGGAAGTGAAGGACAGTCAGGTCAGCGTCCGGCTGACCAGCGATCTGAAAGACAAGATCGAAGCCTATGCCGGGCTCACGGGCCGGACCAAGAGCTACGTTGCGATGGAGGTCTTGAGTTCGTACCTCGAGTGGCGCTTGCCGCAGATCGAAGACCTCAAGGCCGCGGTGGCAGCCGCTGACCAGGGCGACTTCGCGAGCGACGACGAGGTGTCGGTCGCTCTTGCACGGCAGGTGGCCCGCAAGACGCCGCGAACCGCTGCCCGACCCGCGACGCGGCTGCGCGCCAAGTGAACGTCTGCCGGACGCGGAGTGCGCTGTCTGACCTGAGCCGAATCTCTGCGCGGCGAAGCTGATCAGCGCGCCCACGCCAGCCGTGCAACGCACACCTCGGCGTCGAAGCGCTCGCCGATCGCGACGATGCCGATGCGCCGCACCTCGCGCGCAGCGAGCGTGCCGCCGGTGCGGTGAGGCTCGAACGCGGCGAGCGGGAGCCGCAGCGTCTGCCACGCCGCAGCGGCCACGAACGTCGCGCGCCAGGCCTGCCACGGCAGCAGCATCGCCGCGGTGCGCAGGTGCAGCCCGTAGCGGTGGCCGTTGCCGAGCACGTCGAGCTCGATTGCCAGCCAGTCGCCCGGCGGCGGCGAAGGCACCACGAGCGCCATCTGAATGAAGCCGCCGTTGTTCTCCAGCCGCACCTGCCCGCGCAGGCAAAGTGCGGCGCGGCCGGCGATCAACTCGCTCGTCATGCCGCCCGACGAAACGCCGCCCATCACGCCGTCGGTGAAGAAGCGCCAGACGGCGGGCGATGCGCCGCCGCGGTCGTCGATGAGGTGGCGGTCGGTGGGCACAGCGCATCGTAGCGGTCGTGCCGCGGCCGCACCCGCGGTCGGGCCGACGGCATAGACTCGAACCCCCGGGCAACGTCTCTTCGACAGAAGGCCAGCCCGATGCCGACCCACAGGCGCGAGCCGTCTGCCGCGCTGCCCACCGACCCCGGCGTTCTCGTGCTCGACCCGACCTGCGGCAGCGGCACCACGGCCAGCTTCAAGTACCACCGGCTGCGCCCGCTCTTGCCCGAAGACCTGCAGCACAACCCGCGTGGCGCCTGGCTGCGCAACGGCGCGCCGCAGCCGATGAGGTTTGCCTGCAAGACGGTGCCGCACATCACGCTGAAGAGCATCGCCCGCAACACCGCACTCGATGCGATCTTCGCCAGGCACGAGCCGGTGCTGGCCGAGCGCCTCGCGGCGCTGAACCGCGCGCTCCCGCCGGTGGACGCGGCGCTGAAGGCGCGCCTCGCGGCCAAGCTGATCGCCAAGCACCGCGAGCAAGGCACGAGCGCCGTCACCGAAGCCGACCAGCGCCGCTGACCGCTGCCGGGGACGCACCCGGCGGCGATCAAGAAAGCCACCGCGAGCAAGCCGCTCATGGCGCTGACCGCGAGGCAGGCCGCCATCGACGAAACGAGCCAACCGCGGCTGCGCCTGCACATGGCGCTGATCCGGCACGACGTGGCAATGGACGGTCGAGGTCGAAGGCATGGACGTGTACGACCCGGTGAGCAACGCCCTTTTCCCGACCGGCCACGACCGCATCGCGGCCTGGTTCGTCGATACCGACTACGACGGGCGGTGTTTCTGCATCTGCTGGGCGCTCTTCCCCGACCGCTGCAAGTGGGACGGGCTGGCCCGCGCACTGGGCGAGCGCGGGGTGGTGGACGAAGGGCGCTTCGATGCGCTGACGGGCTGGCAAAGCCTGCCCCTCGCGCGCCCGCCGCGGCTGCCGGCCGGCGCGCCGTGGCGGGTCGGCGTGAAGGTGATCGACCCGCGGGGGAACGAGGGCTTGCGGGTGATCACGATGGCGCAGGCCTGCTGAGCGACACGCATTTCAGCAGCCGACTGAGCTGACGGCCCGAAGACACCTGCGGTGTCGTCCCCCGAGGGAAACTCAGTCGCCTTGGGGCGGCCCGGCGCCGAGTGAGCTTTCGGCCGGGCGACGCCAGAGGCCGTCTTGCCACGGGTGATGCCTGATGTATGATGCAAAACATCACGCCTTCAAAGCTTGAGCATGCGGACCACACTTGCAATCGATGACGATGTCCTGGCGGCAGCAAGGCACCTTGCCGCGAGGGAAAAGAGAACTGTTGGCGAGGTGATCACTGCGCTGGCTAGGCAGGGGCTGTCGCGTGGAGGCCGTTCGTCCCGCACTGAACGCAACGGCATTCCCCTTCTACCAAGCAGTAGAGGCGCATTGCCGGTCACGCTGGAGCTCGTGAATCAACTCCGTGATGAGCAGCCGTGACTCGTTACTTGCTCGACGTCAATGTCCTGATTGCCTTGGTGGACCCGGCACATGTTCAACACGAGGAAGTTCACGCGTGGTTCGGTCGTATCGGACGCAAGTCCTTTGCCACTTGTCCAATCACTGAAAACGGGCTGCTGCGGATCGTGGGGCACCCGAAGTACCCGAACTCTCCCGGACCACCAAGCACAGTCGCCAGTGCGCTGGCGGCGATACGCACCCTGCCAGGACACGCGTTCTGGCCTGACAGCATCAGTCTTGCCGACATCGACTTCGTCGACGCATCGCTTCTGTCCAGCCACTCCCGTGTGACCGACAGCTATCTGCTGGCACTTGCCCGTGCGAACACCGGCCAGCTCGCCACCTTGGATCATAGGCTGGCAACCGAAGTGGTGCCCGAGGGCAAGGCATCTCTCGCACTCATCTGAAGCCTCACAAGCGAGTGATGCTTGGCCACTTGGCTTCGGGTTCGATGAGCGCGCTCGCCGTCATCCACAGGCCCGCAGCCTGGGGACGCGCATGGCCCGAGCACCGAATCCATCGCTGTCCGGAGCCGGCCAGGCCGAGTTGCCGATCCAGCCGGTCGACAAGCCGATCCTGTGCTCGCCTTACGTCGAGCCCGACCAGCACTGGGTCTGCGACCGCACTACCGGCATCCCCACCCGCACCCCCGGCCGGCGTCCGGCCAGCTACTGGTTCAAGAGCGAGCGCACGGGCAGCGCGCAGCAGCAACTCGGCTTCATGGCCTAACGGATCTTCACCCTCAACCGCCACGCATGCAGCAGCGGCTCGGTGTAGCCGCTAGGCTGCGCGAGGCCCTTGAAGACGAGGTCGCTCGCGGCCTGGAAAGCGGCCGAGGCTTCGTAGTTCGAGGCCATCGGCTTGTAGAGCGGGTCGCCCGCGTTCTGCTGGTCCACCACCCTGGCCATGCGCTCGAGCGTGGCTTTCACCTGTGCCTTCGTCACCACGCCGTGGTGCAGCCAGTTGGCCATGTGCTGGCTGCTGATGCGCAGCGTGGCGCGGTCTTCCATCAGGCCGACGTCGTGGATGTCGGGCACCTTGGAGCAGCCCACGCCCTGGTCGACCCAGCGCACGACGTAGCCGAGGATGCCCTGGGCGTTGTTGTCGAGTTCCTGCTGCCGCTCGGCGTCGCTCCACTGCGGGGCCCTCACGACTGGAACGGTCAGCAGGCCCTTCAGGATCGCCTCGCGCTCCGCATCCGGGTCGGATTGCGCATCGAGCTTCTCGAGGTGCTTCTGCACCGCGAACACGTCGACCTGGTGGTAGTGCAGCGCATGAAGCGTCGCGGCAGTCGGCGATGGCACCCACGCCGTGTTGGCACCCGCCCGCGGGTGCCCGATCTTCTGCTGCAGCATCGCGGCCATCAGGTCGGGCATCGCCCACATGCCCTTGCCGATCTGCGCCTTGCCGCGCAGGCCGCACTGCAGGCCGACGAGCACGTTGTTTCGCTCGTAGGCCTGGATCCAGGCACTCGACTTCATGTCGCCCTTGCGGATCATCGGTCCGGCGTGCATGTCGGTGTGCATCTCGTCGCCGGTGCGGTCGAGGAAGCCGGTGTTGATGAAGGCGACGCGGCTCGCCGCGGCGGCGATGCAGGCCTTCAGATTCACGCTGGTGCGGCGCTCCTCGTCCATGATGCCGAGCTTGACCGTGCTGTCGGGCAGGCCGAGAAGCTTCTCGACGCGGCCGAACAGCTCGCACGCGAAGGCCACTTCCGCCGGGCCATGCATCTTCGGCTTGACGATGTAGACCGAGCCCTTGCGGCTGTTGCAGATGCCGCCCGCCGCTCCGTCGCGGCGCAGGTCGTGCAGCGCGATGGTCGTCGTGACCACCGCATCGAGGATGCCTTCGGGGATCTCGCGGCCGTCCTCGCCCCACAGGATCGCCGGGTTCGTCATCAGATGGCCGACGTTGCGCACGAACAGCAGCGATCGGCCGTGCAGCGCCACGTCCTCGCCGCGCGGGCCGGTGTAGCGGCGATCGGGATTGAGGCCGCGCGTGAAGGTCGTGCCGCCCTTGGCGACCTCTTCGGTCAGCGTGCCCTTCAGGATGCCGAGCCAGTTGCCGTAGGCCTGCACCTTGTCTGCAGCGTCGACGACGGCGACCGAATCCTCGAGGTCGAGGATGGTCGACAGCGCCGATTCGAGCACCAGGTCGCACACGCCCGCGGGATCGGTCGTGCCGATCGGGTGCTGGGCGTCGATCCGGATGTCCAGGTGCAAGCCGTGGTGCGACAGCAGCACCGACGACGGCGTGTCCGTCTCGCCCTGGAATCCGACAAACTGGGCCGGGTTCTTGAGGCCGACCGTCGCACCGCTCTTGAGCGTGACGGCGAGCTGGTTGTCGATCACGCGATAGGCGGTGGAATCGACGTGCGAGCCCCGCTTCAGCGGCACCGTGCGGTCCAGTACATGACGCGCGTAGTCGATGACCCTGGCGCCGCGCACCGGGTTGTAGCCGCTGCCGCGCGTGGCGCCGCCGCCCTCGGGAAGCGCATCGGTGCCGTAGAGCGCGTCGTACAGCGAGCCCCAGCGCGCGTTGGCCGCGTTCAGCGCATAGCGCGCGTTGGTGATCGGCACCACGAGCTGCGGGCCGGCCTGCAACGCGAGTTCGGCGTCCACGTTCTTCGTCGTCACGCGCGCCTGGGCCGGCACCGGTACCAGGTAGCCGATCTTCTCGAGGAACTTGCGGTAGCGGGCAGGCTGGGTCACCGGCCCGGGGTTGGCCTTGTGCCAGGCGTCGATCTCGGCCTGCAGCCGGTCGCGCTCGACGAGCAGCGCGGCGTTCTTCGGCGCCAGGTCGTGCACGATCGCGTCGACGCCTTGCCAGAACCTGGCGGTGTCGACGCCGGTGCCGGGCAGCACGTCGCGGTCGATGAAGTCCTTCAGGACGGTGGCAACCTGCAGGTGGTGGACGGGAGTGCGTTCGGTCATGGTCGTGATGCGTCAGGAGGGGAAGAAGGAGAGCACGTCGCGCAGGCTGGTGCCGGTGCGCGTCGGTTCGGTGCCCAGTTGTTCGAGTGGCAGGCTCTGGCGATTGACCCACAGCGTGGTGTAGCCGAACCAGGTGGCGCCGATGGCGTCCCAGCCGTTGCTCGACACGAAGAGCATCTGCCGTGCCGGCAGTCCGAATGCCTGCGGGCCCAGGGCGTAGGTGGCGGGGTCGGTCTTGTACTTGCGCACGCCGTGCACGCTCAGCACATGGGCCAGGAACGGCTCGAAGCCGGCGCTCTTGACGGCGACGTCCAGCATCTCCGGGTCGCCGTTGCTGAGGATCGCGCAAGGCACCTTGCGCGCCTTCAGCGCGCGCAACACGTCGAGGTTCTCCGGGAACGCGCTCAGGTGGCGGTACTGGTTCATCAACTGCGCTTCGGCCGCTGCCTCGAGCACCAGTCCGAGGCGTTGCGCCGCAAAGCGCAGCCCGGCGCAGGTCAGCTCCCAGAACGGCTGGTAGCGTCCGCCCATCGAAGTCAGGTGCGTGTACTCGATCTGCTTGTCGCGCCACAGCACGGCGAGAGCGCTACCCCGGCCCGGGAACAGTTGCTCGGCGAGCAGCGCAACGCTGTAGACATCGAACAACGTGCCGTAGGCGTCGAACACCACGGCAATTGGAGCGGGCAGCGGCTTTTCCATCGGACAACTCTATTCGACACCCGGGCGTTGATTAAGTGCCGGAAAGTGTCTTGATCTGTGACTTGAATGGCGTAATCTTGAGCCCGTGGACCGGCTCAAGCAGATCGAGACTTTCGTTGCCATCGTCGCCAAGGGCAGTCTGACGGCCGCCGCACACGCCGAGGGGGTGGCCCCGGCGATCATCGGACGTCGCATCGGAGGCCTCGAGCAGCGTCTGGGCGTCAAGCTGCTGCTTCGCACCACGAGGCGCATCACGCTCACGCATGAAGGAAGCGCCTTCCTCGAGGCCTGTCAGCGCCTGCTGGCCGACCTGGCGATGGCCGAAGCGAGCGTCAGTGCCGGCGGCGTGAAGGCCAGCGGCCATCTGCGCATCACCGCCCCGGCCGGTTTCGGCCGCCGCCACGTGGCGCCGCTGGTACCGCCGTTCCTCGAGCGCCACCCGGAGGTGTCGCTGTCGCTGAACCTGAGCGATCGTGTGGTCGACATCGTCAACGAAGGCGTGGACTGCGCGGTGCGCGTGGGGGACTTGCCCGATTCGGCGCTGGTCAGCGTGCGTCTGGCCGAAAACCGACGCCTGTGCGTGGCCACGCCGGCCTACCTGGCGCGTGCCGGCACGCCACAGCACCCGCGGGACCTGGACCGCCACGAGTGCCTGACGCTGTCGTCCGACACGAGCCAGACGCGGGGCTGGGCATTCGTCGTCGACGGCGAGCCGAGCTTCCTGCGTCCGCGCGGTCGCCTCGACTGCTCCGACGGCCAGGTGTTGCACGACTGGTGCCTGGCCGGCCTCGGCATTGCCTGGCGCAGCACCTGGGAAGTCGAGGGTGAGATCGCCAGCGGTGCGCTGCTGAGCCTGCTGGAGGAATTCCGCGCTCCGCCGAACGGCATCTACGCGGTGTTCGCGCAACGCAAGCTGCTGCCGCTGCGGGTGCGGCTGTGGATCGACTTCCTGAAGCACACCTACGGCGAAGCGGCCTACTGGACGAACCCACCCCCTCGCAGCTGAAGGGGCGCGCCCGGGTCAGGCCCGGGCGGTGAACTCGGTTACTTGGCGGCGGCGTCGGCGACGCACTTCTTGACGAAGCTCGTCTTTGCAGCGCCGGCGAGCTTCTTCTCGGCGGCCTGTGCTTCGCAACCGGCCGATGCACCCCCGGCCGATGCACCGCCGGCGTCGGCGACGCACTTCTTGACGAAGCTCGTCTTCGCCGCACCGGCGAGCTTCTTCTCGGTCGCCTGCGCCTCGCAGCTGGCGGATGCGCCACCCGCCGCGGCATCCTGCTCGCACTTCTTCAGGAAGCTCGTCTTGGCGGCGCCGGCCAGTTTCTTCTCGGCAGCCTGGGTCTCGCAGCTGGCCTGGGCCTGGCCGGCGAACGCGAAGACGACGAGGGCGATGACTGGGAACAGCTTCTTCATGGGGACTCCGTGCGAAAGGGAAGGGGGTCGCAGCGGCCCGGCGATCGTTCGGCAGACCTGCAGCCCGCAGATTGGAGCATCGCCAGCACGGGCGGCGCAAGCCCGCAGGGGCGGCAGCGTGGCGCGCCGACGTCAGCCCAGCAGCGTCCCGTGGTCGGCTGTCGCGGTCCGGCTTCAGAGAATGCGCCGCGGATGGGCGAGTGTCTCGTGGGCGGCGTGCAGGCGGCGCACCAGCACGCCGATGAACGCCTCGTCGAACAGGTGGCGGCAGCCCGCGCCCACCTGGGCCAGCGTCTCGGGGGTGAACGAGATCGTCGTGCAGGGCTTGCTGACGACGACGTCGGCACTGTGCAGCCGCAACTCCGGGCTCGGCGCGAGGTAGGCCATCTCGCCGACCGAGGTGCCGGTGCCGAGCCGGGCCACCTGCTTGCCATCGCGGAACACCTCGACTTCGCCCTGCGCGACGATGTGGAAGCTGCGCCCCTCTTCGCCCTTGCGGTACAGCGCATGGCCGAAGCCGAAGCGTTGCCAGCTTGCGCGGTGCACCACCTCCCACAGCTCGACGTCGCCGAAATTGCGGAAGAACTCCAGGCTGCGCAGCAGCGTGAAGCGCTCCGAATCGAGCACGCCCTGCAGCTGGCCGCGCGGCACTTCGCGGTTCGCGATCAACGCCGAAAGCGCCTGCGCGAACTCGTCCCACCCGGTGAAGCGCGCGTCGGGGCGCTTGGCCAGCGCGCGCAGGATCACTGCGTCGACACCCGGGCCGACGCCTGCGCGCAGCCCGCTCGGCGGCGGCGGGGCATGGTGGTAGATCTGGTTCACCAGAGCGGCCTGCTCCTGCGCGTCGAAGGGGGGCGGCCAGTGATCAGGTGGTAGAGCACGGCGCCGAGCGAATAGATGTCGGCCCGGCAGTCGAGGACGCTGCCGTCGAGCTGCTCGGGCGACATGTAGGCGAGGGAGCCGACCCGGTAGACCTGGGTCACGTCGCTGCGCATGTTGAGCACGCTGCCGAAGTCGGTGATCTTGATGTCGGTGATGCTGCCGTCGGTCAGCACGGCGAGGATGTTGGCCGGCTTCACGTCGCGGTGGATCAGCCCCTGGCGATAGACGTAGCCGAGCGCCATCGCGCACTTGAAGCCGAGCTCGACGATCAGTTCCAGCGCCTGCAGGCGGTCGGCGCGACAGTACGGCCTAGCGTGTTGCCGTCGACGTACTCCATCACGATGTAGGGCGCCTGCGGATCGGCCACGGCGTCGAAGATCTGCACCACGTTGGGGTGCTGCAGGCGGCCGACGAGCGCCGCCTCGGCAGCGAAGACGCGCTCGTGGTAGCGGCCGTCCTGCGTGTCGGCGAGCGCGCCGGCACGAACCCGCTTGATCGCCACGTTGCAGTCGCGGAACTCGTCGCGGCAGAGGAAGACCTCACTGGTCGCGCCTTCGCCCAGCCGGCGCAGCACGCGGTACTTGCCGATCTGCGCCGGCAGATCGGTCGATTCGGGCGGGGCGACGGTGGGGATGGACATGGCGGGGCGTCGCGGCCCGAAGCAGGCCGCCGGGCGATCATGGCACCGCCCGACGTGGCTAGCTGCGGCGAACAGCGGGGCAAACCCGGTCCACTCCCGTGCCGCCGCCAGCGGGTTGCCAGTATCCAAAACGTAGAATCGCCCGATGAATGCAGTCAAGCAGGAGTTGCTGGGAGCCCTTGGCGATGCGCTCGCCGAACTGGCGCCGGGGCACGCGCTCGCGGCGGCATTCGAGTCGCCCAAGCAGGCGGCGCACGGCGACCTTGCCTGCACGGCGGCGATGCAGCTGGCCAAGCCGCTGCACAAGAGCCCGCGCGAGCTTGCGCAGCGGCTGATCGATGCACTTGCACGCCGCGCACCGGTGCGGCGCTGGGTCGAGGCGATGGAGATCGCCGGCCCCGGCTTCATCAATCTGCGGCTCACGGCCGCGGCGAAACAGACCGTCGTCGCCGAGGTGCTGGCCGCGGGCGCAGGCTATGGCAGGCGGACGCGCGAAGACGGCGCAGGGGACCCCGGCCGGAAGGTGCTGGTCGAGTTCGTCTCGGCCAATCCGACCGGCCCGCTGCACACCGGCCATACGCGCCAGGCGGCGCTCGGCGACGCGATCTGCAACCTGCTCGAATGGCAGGGCTGGCAAGTGACGCGCGAGTTCTACTACAACGACGCCGGGGTGCAGATCGCCACGCTCGCCGCCTCGGTGCAGGCGCGACTGAAGGGGTGCAAGCCTGGCGACCCGCGGTGGCCCGAAGCGGCCTACAACGGTGACTACATCGCCGACGTCGCGGCGGACTTCGCGGCGAGGAAGACCGTGCACGCCGACGACCGCGAGTTCACCGCCTCGGGTGACGCGGACGACCTGGAAGGCATCCGCCAGTTCGCGGTCGCCTACCTGCGCCACGAGCAGGACCTGGACCTGCAGGCGCTCGGCGTGCGCTTCGACCACCATTTCCTCGAGTCGAGCCTGTACAGCAGCGGCCGCGTCGAAGACACCGTCGAGCGCCTGGTCGCCGCCGGCAAGACCTTCGAGGAAGGCGGTGCCCTCTGGCTGCGGACGACCGAATACGGTGACGACAAGGACCGCGTGATGCGCAAGTCCGATGGCAGCTACACCTACTTCGTGCCGGACGTCGCCTATCACCTCGCCAAGCTGGAGCGCGGCTACCGCAAGGCCATCAACATCCAGGGCGGCGACCACCACGGCACGATTGCCCGCGTGCGTGCCGGCGTGCAGGCGGCAGGCACGGGCGTGCCCCCAGGCTACCCCGACTACGTGCTGCACAAGATGGTCACCGTGATGAAGGGCGGCGCCGAGGTGAAGATCTCCAAGCGCGCCGGCAGCTACGTGACGCTGCGCGACCTGATCGACTGGACGGGCCGCGACGCGGTGCGCTTCTTCATGCTCAGCCGCAAGGCGGACACCGAGTTCGTGTTCGATGTCGATCTCGCGCTGAAGCAGAACGACGAGAACCCTGTGTTCTACGTGCAGTACGCCCACGCGCGCATCTGCTCGGTGCTGGTGCAGTGGGGCGGCGACGAGACGCAGCTCGCGGCGGCCGATGTCAGCCGGCTGACCGCTCCCACCGAGACGGTGCTCATGCTCAAGCTGGCCGAGTATCCGGCGCTGCTCGCGCGCGCGGCGGCCGACTTGGCGCCGCACGACGTGGCCTTCTACCTTCGCGATCTGAGTGCTGCCTTCCACGGTTACTACGCTGCCGAGCGCTTTCTCGTCGACGATGCCGGCCTCGCTCGAGCCCGGTTGGCGCTGCTTGCCGCCACGCGCCAGGTGTTGCGCGATGCGCTGGCGGTGCTGGGTGTCGGCGCACCCGAAGCCATGCTGCGTGAGGCCGCGCCCGCGCTGGAGGCTGCAACATGAGACAGACACAGGGCCCGCGCATGGGCAACCGCCGAGCCCAGCGTGGCGGCTTCTTTCTCGGCCTGATCGCCGGCCTGATCGCCGGCCTCGCGATCTCGCTCGGCGTGGCGCTGTACGTGACGAAGGTGCCAGTGCCGTTCATCAACAAGGTACCGCAGCGCAGCCCCGAGCAGGACGCCGCGCAGGCCGAGAAGAACCGCAACTGGGACCCTAACGGCCCGCTCGCCGGCAAGGGCGCGACGCGCCCGCCGGCGGCCGCTTCGAGCGCTGCGTCGACATCTGCACTTGCGATCCCGCCGGCCGCCGGCCTACCCCGCCCGGGCAAGCGCGCCGACACCGCCGCCGCGACCGCCGATCCGTTCACCTATTTCGTCCAGGCCGGCGCCTACGCGCGCGCCGAGGACGCCGAACAGCAGCGCGCCACCCTCGCGCTGGTGGGGCTCGCTGCGAAGGTCACCGAGCGCGAACAGGCCGGGCGCACGGTGTATCGGGTGCGCGTTGGGCCTTACGAGGGCAAGGACGAGGCCGAAGCGGCCAGGGTAAAGCTCGCCGGGGCGGGCATCGACTCGGCGCTGGTGCGGGTACAGCGCTGAACTGAACTTGTGCGGGCGGAAGCACTCCACCCGCAGGTCATCCATAAGAGGGAACAGGAATGAAGCGTCGTGAATTCTCGGCCGTTCTGGCCACCGGTGCGCTGGGCGCAACCTCGATGATCGGCCCGGTGCGAGCCCAGAGCGGGTCGCCCGTCGAAGGCAAGGACTACCTGCGCCTGAGTGCGCCGCTGCCAGTGCCGCCCGGCGGCAAGATCGAAGTGCTCGAATTCTTCTGGTACGGCTGCCCGCACTGCAACACCTTCGAGCCGCTGCTCGACGCCTGGGCCAGGAAGCTGCCGGCCGACGTGAGCTTTCGCCGCATGCCGGTGGCTTTCCGCGACGAGCCCTACGTTGCCCACCAGCGGATCTACTTTGCGCTCGAGGAGATGAAGCTCACCGACACGATGCATCGGAAGGTGTTCGCCGCCATCCACGTAGACCACCTGCGCCTGGACAAACCGACCGACATCGCCGCCTTCATGACCAAGAACGGTGTCGACGGCGTCAAGTTCCTCGAGTACTACAACGGCTTCTCGGTGCAGACCAAGGCGCGGCAGGCGGCGCAACTGGCGCAGGCCTACAAGCTCGACGGCGTGCCTGCAGTCGGCATCCAGGGCAAGTACCTCACCTCGGCATCGCTGGCCGGCTCGCACGAGCGCGCGCTGGCGGTGACCGACTACTTGATCCAGAAAGAGCGCGGCAAGGCGTAGACGAGCGTTGGTCGGGCGGCGCGAGGGCGGTCGGCGGCAGCCTGACGCGCCGTTGCAGGGCAAGCGTGGAATAGAATGTCCTGCAAGTTTCATGCCCCATGTACATCCTGCTTCGCATTCTGCTCGGCCACCGCGCTCTGCGTGCGCTGCTGCCCGCCCTCGCGCTGGCAGCCTGGGCCGCGCCGTCGCCGGCTGAGAAGGCCGATCGCAACAAGCCGCTGAACATCGAGGCCGACAGCGGGCGTTACGACGACCTCAAGCAGATCGGCACCTTCACGGGCAATGTCGTCGTCACCAAGGGCACGCTGACGATGCGCGCGGCGCAGATCGAGGTGCGCCAAGCGCCCGACGGTTACCAGCACGGCCTGGCCACGGCGCTGCCGGGGCAACTCGCGAGCTTCAGCCAGAAGCGCGACGGCGTCGACGAGACGATCCAGGGCGAGGCCGAGCGCATCGAGTACGACGGCAAGGCCGACACCGTGCGCTTCATCAACCGGGCCGTGATCCGCCGCTACCGTGGCGCGATGCTCGCCGACGAGACGGCCGGCAGCCTCATCACCTACGACAACACGCGCGAGGTCTTCAGCGTCGACGGTGGTGGCGCGTCGGCCGCGACGCCGGCCAACCCCGGCGGACGCGTGCGCGCCACGCTGGCGCCGCGAGATGCCATGTCCGATGCCGCGGCGTCGGCGCCGGCTGTCGCGCCGACGCTTCGCCCCAGTGGCTCGCTCGGCAAGGCGGCATCCGGGGGGCGCCCTTGATCGGGCAGATCCAGGGCTGCGGCGATGAGCATCGCGCCGACGACTTCCGCGCCGCCCGGGCGTCTCGAGGCGAGCGGGCTGAAGAAGACGTACGGCACGCGCACGGTGGTGAAGGACGTCCATGTGGCCGTGCAGGGCGGCGAGGTCGTGGGCCTGCTCGGGCCGAACGGCGCCGGCAAGACGACGAGCTTCTACATGATCGTCGGGTTGGTGCGCGCCGACGCCGGCCGGATCAGCATCGGCGGCCGCCGCGTCGAGCGGCTGCCGATCCACCAGCGCTCGCGCCTTGGACTGAGCTACCTGCCGCAGGAGGCATCGATCTTTCGCAAGCTCACCGTCGAGGAGAACATCCGCGCCGTGCTCGAGCTCCAGTTCGACGGCGAAGGCAAGCCGTTCCGCGCACCGCGAATCGAGCAGTTGCTCGACGGCCTGCTGAACGACCTGTCGATCGAGAAGCTGCGCGACAACCCGGCGCCGTCGCTGTCGGGCGGCGAACGCCGGCGGGTCGAGATTGCGCGCGCGCTGGCCACGCAACCGCGCTTCATCCTGCTCGATGAGCCGTTCGCCGGGATCGACCCGATCGCGGTGATCGAGATCCAGCGAATCATCAGCTTCCTGAAGGGCCGGGGGATCGGCGTGCTGATCACCGACCATAACGTGCGCGAGACGCTCGGCATCTGCGATCGCGCCTACATCATCAGCGACGGCGAGGTGCTCGCCGAGGGCACGCCGGCGCGAGATCGTCGACGAACGTCGACGTGCGCAAGGTGTACCTCGGCGAACACTTCCGGATGTAGCCTGCCCCATGAAGCCGACCCTTCAGGTCCGCCTGTCGCAGCACCTGTCGCTGACGCCGCAGCTGCAGCAATCGATCCGCCTGCTCCAGTTGTCGACGCTCGAACTCCAGCAGGAGGTCGACCAGATGCTCGAGCAGAACCCCTTCCTCGAAACGGAGGAGGAGGCTGCGGCGCCCGAGGCCGCGCCAGAGCGCGTCGCTGCCGGCGAGCGCGACAGCGAGCGACAGGAAGCCGAGAGTCGTTCGGAAAGCAGCGGCGAGGCTGCCGACGACGCCCCCGGCCTGGATACAGCCGAGTTCGGCACCACCGAACGCGACGACTGGGAGAACGGCACCGAGCGCGAGGATTTCGACAGCATCGCCGAGATGCCGTCTTCCGGCGGCCAGGGTAGCGAAGGCGAAGACTTCGAGGGGCGCGAGCGTGGCGGCGCTTCCCGAATCGCTGCAAGACCACTTGCGCGGGCAACTGGCCGGCATGCGACTGACTCCCGGGGACGCTGCCGCGCTGGCAGGTTCTGATCGACTCGCTGAACGAAGACGGCTACCTCGCCGACCCGCTGGAGGAGATCGCCGAGCGCCTCGCTGGTGACGACGAAGCCGAACGCGAGGAACTGCTCGAGCGGCTGCAATGCGCGCTGAAGTGGCTGCAGAGCCTGGACCCGCCGGGTGTCGGCGCGCGCGACCTTGCCGAGTGCCTGACGCTGCAGCTGCGCGCGCTGCCGCGCAGCGAAGCGCAGGCGATCGCGATCCTGGTCTGTCGCCATCACCTCGAGCTGCTCGCCCGGCGCGACGTCAAGAAGCTGATGGCGGCCACCGGCGCCGACGAGGACCTGCTGCGCGAGGCGCAGGCGCTGATCGTCTCGCTCGAACCCAAGCCGGGCCGGGCGTTCGACGAATGCCGAGGCGCACATCGATCGTGCCCGACGTGATCGTGCAAAGGGCCGGCCGCGGCTGGAAGGTCGTGCTCAACCCCGACGTGATGCCCAAGCTGCGAATCAACGACCTCTACGCGCAGGCGGTCCGCGGCTAGCGCGGCGCCAACGGTTCGGCCACTGTGGCGCGCGGCTGCAGGAGGCGCGCTGGTTCATGAAGAACATCCAGCAGCGCTTCGACACGATCCTGCGCGTTGCACAGGCCATCGTCGAGCGCCAGAAGAGCTTCTTCACCCACGGCGAGATCGCGATGAAGCCGCTCGTGCTGCGCGAGATCGCCGACGAGCTGGGCCTGCACGAATCGACGATCTCGCGCGTGACGACCGCCAAGTACATGGCCACGCCGCACGGGCACCTTCGAGCTGAAGTACTTCTTCGGCTCGTCGCTGCAACACCGAGGCCGGCGGCAATGCGTCGAGCACGGCGGTGCGTGCGCTGATCAAGCAACTGATCGCCGCCGAGGACCCTGCCAAGCCGCTGTCGGACAGCCAGCTGAGCCAGATGCTCGAGGAACAGGGCATCCAGGTCGCGCGGCGCACCGTGGCCAAGTACCGCGAAGCGCTGAAGATCGCGCCGGCCAATCTGCGCCAGGCGCTGTAGCGGACCGATGGCGATGAGCCAGGCGCCGCTGTTCTTGCCCTGCGCCGCCGGCGTCGAGAGACCTGCTCGCCGACGAGGTGCAGCGCATGCTGCCCGATGCGCCGGCGAGGCGCGTGCGTGGCGGCGTCTGGGTCGAAGGCGACGCGCTGGACGGCGATGCGGCTCAACCTGGAGAGCCGCCTCGCGCAGCGCGTGCTGATCGAGCCGTGGCCGACGGGCCTCTACCGAGACGAGCACGACCTCTACACGCTGGCGCGCGAGGTCGACTGGGCGCACTGGATCACCCCGCGGCAGACGCTGCGCGTCGACACCACGGCGCAGCGCTCGCCGCTGCAGCAGCCTGAACTTCGCCACGCTGCGCATCAAGGACGCCGTATGCGACGTGCTGCGCGACGCGACCGGCGAGCGCCCGAGCGTCGACACGCGCCGCCCCGACCTGCCGCTCGTGCTGCACCTCGGCCCGGACCACGCCACGCTGTATGCCGACACCTCTGGCGAGCCGCTGTTCAAGCGCGGCTGGCGCGAGCCGAGGCTAAGGGGCGAGGCGCCGCTGAAGGAAACACTGGCTGCGGCGATGCTGGCCGCCGCCGGCTGGCAGCGGCACGCGCCGAAGCGGGCGGCGCGCTGCACGACCCCTGCTGCGGCGCGGGCACGATCGCCATCGAAGCGGCGCAGATCGCCTGCGGCATCGCGCCGGGCTTGCTGCGCCGCTTCGCGTTCGAGCGCCTGGCAGCCGTTCGCGCACGCCGAGGTGCGCGGCGTGGCTGGCGCTGAAGGCAGCGGCGCAGGCGCGCATGCATGCGACGCGCCGTGCCGATCTTCGCCAGCGACGTGTCGTTCCGCATGGTCGACTTCGCCCGCCGCAACGCCGAGCGCGCCGGCGTGGCGCAGGCCATCGAATTCAAGGCGGCCGACGCGCTGCAGCGCCCGCCGCCCGGCCTGCCGCCCGGCCTGCACGGTACGCTGATGCTGAATCCGCCGTACGGCGAGCGCATCGAGGGCTCGGCAAGGCGCGGCGCCACGGCGGCGCGAGGGCTTCGGCGAGGACCGCGGCCACCGGCCGAAGATTCTTCTGCGCGGCTGGCGGCGCACTGGAAGCGCGCCTACACTACCCTGCCGGCTGGACCGCCTGGCTGCTGAGCCCCGACATGAAGCTGCCCCGCGGCATGCGGCTGAAGGAAAGCCGGCGGATGCCGATGTGGAACGGGCCCATCGAGTGCCGGCTGTTCCGCTTCGACCTGGTGGCCGGCTCGATGCGCGGCTGAGGGGCATGGCGACAGGCGCGTTGTTGCGGTGCAACATCGACCGGCGCCAGGCTTGGTCTGGAAGGGCCTGCAGCGCGCAGAATGGCGTTCCCGCGACCGGCGCCGCAGCGGAGCCGTTGCAGGCCTCACGCGGGCACAATGGCTCGCCTGCGACTCAGCCTCCTGCCCTTGTGAGTTCCCCCTCCTCTCCCGCCAAGTCCGGCCTGCTCGCGCTCACGCTGGGCGCGGTGGGCGTGGTCTATGGCGATATCGGTACCAGCCCGCTGTACGCCCTGAAGGAGGTCTTCGCGCACGGTCACGTGCCGCTGACGCCGGCCAACATCTACGGCGTGCTGTCGATGATCTTCTGGACGCTGACGGTGGTCGTCAGCGTCAAGTACGTCGTGCTGATCCTGCGCGCCGACAACAACGGCGAGGGAGGTCTGATCGCGATGCTGGCGCTGGCCTCGACAGCCGTGCGCGACCGACCCGAGTTGCGCCGCCGGCTGCTGCTGGTGGGGATCTTCGGCACCGCGATCTTCTTCGGCGACGGAGTCATCACCCCGGCCATCTCGGTGTTGTCGGCGGTCGAAGGGCTGGAGGTGGCCGCGCCGGGCCTGCACACGCTTCGTGGTGCCGGTGACGCTGGTCGTGCTGACGGTGCTGTTCGTCGTGCAGAAGCACGGCACCGCCGGCATCGGCAGGTTCTTCGGGCCGGTGATGGTGGCCTGGTTCATCGTGCTCGCGCTGCTCGGCGCCACGCATATCGTGCGCAACCCCGACGTGCTGTGGGCGCTGAGCCCGCACCACGCGCTGCTCTTCATCGCGACGCACCCTGGCATCGCCTTCATCGCACTCGGCTCGGTGGTGCTGTGCGTCACCGGTGCCGAGGCGCTCTACGCCGACATGGGCCACTTCGGCAAGCGCCCGATCCGGCTCGCCTGGTTCAGCCTGGCGATGCCGGCGCTGCGCGATCAACTACTTCGGGCAGGGCGCGATGCTGCTCGCGCATCCCGAGAACGCCCGCAATCCGTTCTACGAGATGGCCCCCGAGTGGGCGCTGTACCCGTTGATCGGACTGGCGACCTGCGCCACGGTGATCGCCTCGCAGGCGCTGATCACGGCGGCGTTCTCGGTCACCAAGCAGGCCATCCAGCTCGGTTACCTGCCGCGGATGCGGATCGCCCACACCTCGGTGCGCGAAACCGGGCAGGTCTACCTGCCGTTCATCAACTGGTCGCTCTACGTGTGCATCTTCGCCGCGGTCGTGCTGTTCGGAACGAGCAGCAAGCTGGCGGCGGCCTACGGCATCACGGTCACGATCGACATGCTGATCACGACCACGATGACCTTCTTCGTGATCCGCTACGGCTGGAAGCTCCCCTGGGCCGTGTGCTTCGCCGCGACAGGCTTCTTCTTCGCGGTCGACTTCGTGTACTTCGCCGCCAACGTCGTCAAGGTGCTCGACGGCGGCTGGTTCCCGCTCGTGCTCGGCGGCGGTGATGTTCACCTTCATGATGACCTGGAAGCAGGGCCGCATCCTGATGGGCGAGCGGCTGCGCGTCGACGCGATCGAACTCGAGGGCTTCCTCGACGCCGTGTTCGTGAGCCCGCCGACGCGCGTGCAGGGCACGGCGGTGTTCCTTGCCAGCGATGCCGGGCTCGACGCCCAACGCGCTGATGCACAACCTGAAGCACAACAAGGTGCTGCACGAGACCAACCTGTTCGTCCACGTACAGCACCACGAGGTGCCGTGGATCGGCTTCGACAAGCGCTGCGAGATCGAGCCGCTGGGGCACGACTGCTGGCAGGTCACGCTGCACTTCGGCTTCAAGAACGACCCCGACGTGCCCGAGGCGCTGGCGCTGCTGCGCGGCCGCGGCGTGCAGCTCGACGAGATGGACACGAGCTACTTCCTGTCGCGCGATATCGTGATTCCCACCTTCGGCGGTGGCATGGCGATGTGGCGCGAGAAGCTGTTCGCCGGCATGCACCGCAATGCGTCGGCGGCGGCCGACTTCCTGAACCTGCCGACGAACCGGGTCGTGGAGCTGGGCTCGAAGGTCGAGATCTGACGCAGCCGGAAGCACACGCCATGAAACTGCTGTTCATCGCCGATCCACTGGAACATTTCAAGATCGCCAAGGACTCGACCTTCGCGATGATGCGCGAAGCCGCCGCGCGCGGCCACGCACTGCTCGTCTGCGAGCCGCAGGATCTGACCTGGCAGCGTGGCGGTCGCGTTACCGCCCACGTGCGCGGGATCACGCTGACCGGCGACGCGCGCGACTGGTTCACGGCCGGCGAACCGGCGGCGATGGCGCTGGCCGATCTCGGCGCCGTCGTGATGCGCAAGGACCCGCCGTTCGACAGCGAGTACTTCTACGCCACGCACCTGCTCGAGCAGGCCGAGCGCGAAGGCGCGCGCGTCTTCAACAAGCCGCGCGCGCTGCGCGACCACCCGGAAAAGCTCTCGATCCTCGAGTTCCCGCAGTTCATCGCGCCGACGCTGGTGACGCGCGACGAAGGCGACGTCAAGCGCTTTCACGCCGAGCAGTGCGACATCATCCTCAAGCCGCTGGACGGCATGGGCGGCATGGGCATCTTCCGCGTCGGCCCCGATGGCCTGAACCTCGGCAGCATCACCGAGACGTTGAATCGCGGCGGTGCGCAGACGGTGATGGTGCAACGCTACCTCCCCGAGATCGCGCAGGGCGACAAGCGCATCCTCGTCATCGGCGGCGTGCCGGTGCCGTACTCGCTGGCGCGCATCCCGCAGGGCAGCGAGATCCGCGGCAACCTGGCGGCGGGTGGCAAGGGCGTGGCGCAACCGCTGTCGGCGCGCGACCGCGAGATCGCCGAAGCGCTCGGCCCGGTGCTCGGCGCGCGCGGATTGTTGCTCGTGGGGCTGGACGTGATCGGTGACTGCCTGACCGAGATCAACGTGACCAGCCCGACCTGCTTCCAGGAGATCGCGCAGCAGACCGGGTTCGACGTGGCGAAGATGTTCGTCGATGCGCTGGAGGCTGCGCTGCGGCCGGCGCCGGTGCGCTGACGCAGATGGCCGTCCTCTCGCTTTCCGCCGCCCACCTCGCGTATGGGCACGTGGCCCTGCTCGACGGCGCCGCCTTCTCTCTGGAGGCCGGTGAGCGGCTCGGCCTGATCGGCCGCAACGGCGCCGGCAAGTCGTCGCTGCTGAAGATCGTCGCCGGCCTCGAGAAGCCCGACGACGGGCTGTTGCAGCTCACGCAGGGCCTGCGGATCCGCTACGTGCCGCAGGAGCCCGTGTTCGCCGACGACGACACGGTGTTCGGGGTCGTCAGCGTCGGCGTCGCCGAGGCCAAGGCGGTGCGTGCGGCCTACGAGGCGCACGAGCCCGGCGTCGATCTCGATGCCCTGCAGACGCGCATCGAGGCGCTGGACGCCTGGAACTGGGAGCAGCGCGTTGCCACCACGCTGGCGCAGCTGCACCTGGACGGTGGGCGGCGCATCGCCGAACTCAGCGGCGGCATGAAGAAGCGCGTCGCGCTGGCGCAGGCGCTGGTTGCGGTGCCGGACGTGCTGTTGCTCGACGAGCCGACCAATCACCTCGACCTCGACTCCATCGCCTGGCTCGAGGAGCTACTGCGTGGCTTCGAGGGCGCGCTGATGCTGATCACGCACGATCGGGCCTTCCTCGACAACGTCGTCACCCGCATTGTCGAACTCGACCGCGGGGTGCTGCGCAGCTACCCGGGCAACTTCAGCGCCTACGAGCGAGCGAAGGAGGAGCAGCTCTCAGCCGAAGGGCTGGCCAGCGCGCGGGCCGACAAGCTGCTCGCCCAGGAGGAGGCCTGGATCCGCAAGGGCGTCGAGGCGCGGCGCACGCGCAGTGCGGCGCGCATCGAGCGGCTGCAGGTCTTGCGCGCGCAGCGCGAGAAGCGGCGCGAGTCGCTCGGCCAGGTGCGGCTCGAGATCGACTCTGGCGTTCCGAGCGGAAAGATCGTTGCCGAGCTGCGAGACGTCTCGATGCGCTTCGGCGACAAGCTCGTCGTCAGCCACTTCAGCGCGACGATCCTGCGCGGCGACAAGGTCGGCCTGATCGGCCCGAACGGCGCCGGCAAGACGACGCTGCTCAAGTTGATTCTGGGCGAGCTGCAGCCCACCTCCGGCACGGTGCGGCTCGGCAGCCGGCTCGAAGTGGCGTACTTCGACCAGATGCGCAGTGCGCTGGATCTCGACGCGACGCTCGCCGACACGATCAGCCCGGGCAGCGAGTGGGTCGAGTTCAACGGCGCGCGCAAGCACGTGATGAGCTACCTGAACGATTTCCTGTTCTCGCCTGAACGTGCGCGCTCCCCCGTGCGCACGCTGAGCGGAGGCGAACGCAACCGCGTGCTGCTCGCGCGCCTGTTCGCGCTGCCGGCGAACGTGCTCGTGCTCGACGAGCCGACCAACGACCTCGACATCGACACGCTGGAACTGCTGGAAGACTTGCTGCAGAAGTACCCCGGCACGGTGTTCCTCGTCAGCCACGACCGGCGCTTCCTGGACAACGTGGTGACCAGCACCATCGCCTGGGAAGGCGAGGTCTCGCCGGGCTCGTGGCGCGAGTACGAAGGGGGCTACGAAGATTGGGTCGTGCAGAAGGCGCGCTCGCAAGCCCTGAAGCGCGAGGCTGCCGGACCGGTCGCGGCGGAGCGACCGCGCAGCACGGCGCCGCCCGCGGCAGCGGTGGCCAGGCCGCGCAAGCTCAGCTACAAGGACCAGCGCGAACTCGACGCGCTGCCGGTACGCATCGACGCGCTCGAGGCGGAACAGCGGCTGCTCGCCGAACAGCTTTCGGGGGGTGAGATCTACGCCGGCGACGTCGCACGCCTGGTCGAGGTCCAGGACCGTTTCGCGCAGATCGAGGACGAGCTGATGGCCGCGCTGGAGCGCTGGGAGGCACTCGGCGCCGCGCAATGAAGCGTTCCCCCGGGGACCGGAAGACCTGGCGGCGCATCGATTTCCGACGACTGCTTCGGCTCGGTGGAATGACGATCACGCATCGGCGTTTCCGCCGCCGCCGAACCACGAATCGCCGAGCGCCGCCGGGTGGGAACGGCTGACGATCAGGCCGGCCTGCAGATACAGCGCGTTGAGCAAGCGCACCGTGCGCTCGCGGGTCATGCTGGGCCAGCTTGCGATCTCGCGCTGGCTCGCAACGCGGCTGCGAAGGCGCTGCACCGCCGATCGCAAGGGTCCTTCGCGGCGCAACATGGCCAGGTCGAAGGCCGGTGACACGCGGTACACCGCGGCACCGGTGAGCTCGGGCAGCAGGCTGCCGCGGACGCCATGCACGGCCATCGACCACAGCAGCGGCGACAGCGGCCGGTACAGGCGCGGCTCGCCGACCAAGCTGGCCTGCGGGTCACCCGGCGGACGCAGCACGGCGGGCTCGACCTGCAGCACGTCGAGCGCCACCCTCTGCTGCTCGACCAGCGCGCGCAGGTCGAGCGCGCAATGCACGAGGCGTTCGTGGGGGAACACGGTCAGCGGCAGCACCCTGTCGAGGCAGCGAAGGTGTACCGTCAGGTCGCGCGCGTGGCGCACGCAGGCGGCCAGCACCTCGAGCAGATCGGCCGGGCGGCCGGTTTGCTCGAACCGCATCAGGTCCTGTGCCAGCGACGGACTGAGCGACGACAGCCGGGTCGAAGGTGCGCCTTCGGGGGCATTGCTTTCGAGTTCGGCCAGGTAGCGCACGAAGCCGCTGGCGCGCGGCAACTCGGGCTCGCCGAACGGGACGGTGGGATCGAAACTGGGCATTTGCTGTGGCGCGGTCGACGGCCGGCGATTTTCCCATGCTCATCCGACGCCGGGGTGGCCGGTAGCGGGCGCAGCTCAGCGCAGGGCATCTCGGGCGTGCTCGAGCGCGTGCCGCGAGCGGGCCTCCAGGGTTATCGCGAAGTGGATGCGCATCCGTGTGGCCGGCCGGTGCGTGGCGTGAGCCGGGACCCCGGCGCGAGCAACCAGCCGTCGTCCAGCATGGCCTGCGCCAGCGGGTCCGTGCCGCTTGCAGCCTCTACACTGCCTGCGATGAGCCTGCAAGAACTCGCCGCCCTGCTCGCGCACTCGAGCGCAATGGCCTTCACGCCGAGGCTTACCACGACGCGGTCGTCGGTGCTGGCGACCCATGGCGGCTTGCGCCGCGCGATGCCCTTCGTCGCGACGGTTCCGTTCGGCTGGACGCTGCTGCCGACATGCAGCCGCGAGCTTGCGGTGGTCGCTACGCCGCTGCGGATGCTGCGTGCATGAAGACTTCGACGACGAGTGCCGAAGCCAGGGGTCTGTGGCTCGGACTGCTCGGCGTGGCGATCTTCGCGATGACTCTGCCGATGACGCGTCTGGCCGTCGGCCCGGCCGCCGATCCGCAGTTGCCCCCGCTGTTCGTCACGGCAGGCCGGGCGGCGGTTGCCGGGTTGCTGAGCATCGGCTACCTCGTGCTGACCTCGGCACCGCGCCCGCGCAGCGAGCAATGGGCGGCGTTCGCGGTCTGCGCTGCCGGCACGGTAGTCGGCTTTCCGCTTTGTCTCGGTTTCGCGTTGCGCCATGTCGATGCGATGCATGCGGCGGTGGTCACCGGTGTGCTGCCGCTGGGCACGGCGCTGGCGGCGGCGCTGTTCTTTCGCCAGCGCCCCTCGAACGCGTTCTGGCTGTGCGCGCTCGCCGGCTGCGCCCTGGTGCTCGGCTTTGCGGCCCGCCAGAGCGGCGGCCACCTGAGCGCCGCCGATGCGTTGCTGCTGCTGGCGGTGGCCAGCGCGTCCATCGGCTATGTCGCCGGTGCGCGCTTGTCGATGCAGATGCGGGCCGAGCAGGTGATCTGCTGGGTGCTCGTGCTCGCGCTGCCGCTGACACTGCCGGTGATGCTCGCGGCCTGGCCGGATCGCGCCGCGCGGGCGTCGGCCTGGGGCGGCTTTGCCTACGTCACGCTGTTCTCGATGTGGCTCGGTTTCTTCGCCTGGTACCGCGGGTTGGCGCTCGGCGGCACCGTGCGTGTGAGTCAGGTCCAGCTGCTGCAACCCTTCCTGGCCCTGCTGTTCGCGGTGCCGGTGCTGGGCGAGACGCTGGACGCGACGACCGTCGCCTTTTCGCTCGCGGTGATCGCCACCGTGTTCCTGGGCAAGCGCCTGCCCGTCGACCGTAGACGGCCCGCCTCATGACCTCCGGCTCCCCCTTCAAGCTTGCTCGCCGCGCGGCGAAGATGAACCCGTCGGCGATCCGAGAAATTCTCAAGCTGACCGAACGCCCGGGCGTCATCTCTTTCGCCGGGGGCCTGCCGTCGCCGCGCGCCTTTCCCGTCGAGGCGATGCGCGACGCTTGCGCGCGCGTGCTGCGCGACACCCCATGCGAGGCGCTGCAGTACGCGGCAAGCGAGGGCTTCGAGCCGCTGCGGGAATGGGTGGCCGGTGAGCTGCAGGAGCGGGGACTGTGCGTCGGCGCGTCGCAGGTGCTCATCACGACCGGCTCTCAGCAGGGGTTGGACCTGCTCGCGAAGGTGCTGATCGACGCAGGCAGCACGGTGCTCGTAGAGTCGCCGACCTACCTCGGCGCGCTGCAGGCGTTCGCACCGATGGGGCCGCGCTTTGCGGGCGTCGCCGGCGATGACGACGGGCCGATCGTCGAGGCCATGACCACAGCGACATACACCTCCGGTGCCGACGCGCGCTTCTTCTACTTGCTGCCCAATTTTCAGAACCCCACCGGGCGCATCATCGGTGAGGGGCGCCGCGCCGAATTGGTCGAGCGGGCCGAGGCCATCGGCCTGCCGCTGGTCGAGGACGACCCCTACGGCGAGCTGTGGTTCGACACCCCACCGCCGCCGTGTCTGGCCGGTCGCAACCCCGAGGGTACGGTCTATCTGGGTTCGTTCTCGAAGGTGCTCGCGCCGGGGCTGCGCCTGGGCTATGCGGTCGCCCCGCCGAGCTTGATGCCCAAACTGCTGCAGGCCAAGCAGGCCGCCGATCTGCACACTCCCGGCTTCAACCAGCGCGTCGCGTACGAGGTCATCCGCAACGGCTTTCTCGACCAGCACGTACCCACCATCCGCGCCCTCTACAAGGCGCAGCGCGACGCCATGCTCGCCGCGCTGGAGCGCCACATGCCCGCGGGCGTGCGCTGGAACCGGCCTGCCGGCGGCATGTTCCTCTGGTTGCAGTTGCCGTCAGCGATGAGTGCCGCCGAACTGCTGCCGCGGGCCGTCGAACGCGGCGTGGCCTTCGTGCCCGGCACGCCGTTCTTTGCCGATGCGCCGCAGGCCGACACGCTGCGCCTGTCGTTCGTGACCGCGAGCGTGGAGCAGATAGAGGCTGGCATCGCGGCGCTCGGCGAGGCCGTCCGTGCTGCTCAGGAGATGCAATGAAGAGCCGACCCTTCCGCCAGCTCGACGTCTTCACCACCGAACCGTATCGCGGCAACCCCCTCGCGGTGGTGCTCGACGGTGAGGGTCTGGGTGAAGCGCAGATGCAGCAGTTCGCCCGCTGGACGAACCTGTCCGAAACGACATTTCTGCTCCTGCCGACCGACTCTGCGGCCGACTATCGCGTGCGCATCTTCACCCCCGGCGGCGAGTTGCCATTCGCCGGCCATCCGACGCTCGGCAGTTGCCACGCCTGGCTCGCCGCCGGCGGTCAGGCGCGCGGTGAGACCGTGGTGCAGCAGTGCGCCGTCGGGCTGGTGCGCGTGCAGCGCGACGGCGATCGCCTTGCCTTCGAAGCGCCGCCGCTTCGCCGCTCGCCGGCCGATCCGGCTCTGGTGGACGATGTCCTGGCCGCGCTCGGCGCCGACGCGGCAAGCCTGCGCGCGGCGCAATGGCTGGACAGCGGTCCGCAGTGGCTCGGTCTGCTGCTGGACAGCGCGGCGAGTGTGCTCGCGCTCGAGCCCGACCCTGAGGCGCTGAAGTCGCTGGCGAAGGTCGGCGTCATCGCTCCGCACCCGGCTGGCAGCGAGTGTGCCTTCGAGGTTCGAGGTTTCGCGGCGCCTCTGGGCGTTGCGGAAGATCCGGTGACTGGCAGCCTGAACGCAAGCCTCGCGCAGTGGCTGATCGCCGACGGCGTGGCGCCTGCGCGCTACGTCGCTGCTCAGGGCTCGCGCCTGAATCGCTCCGGGCGCGTGCATGTCGAGCAGCGCGACGGCCAGGTGTGGGTCGGTGGCGGGAGCGTGATCTGCATCGAAGGCAGCGTGCTGTTGTGAGCCCCCGAGCTTGCGACTCCACCGCTTTGCTGCGCGCATCTCCCGGCGCTGGGCTGCATTGCGAACTCGACCACCTGGTGCTTGCCGCGCGTACGCTGGACGAAGGCGTGGCGTGGTGCGAGCGGACGCTGGGCATCACCCCCGGGCCTGGCGGGAAGCATGCGCTGATGGCCACCCACAACCGCGTCTTCGCGATCGGCTCCACGGCGCTTCCACGGACCTACTTCGAGATCATCGCGATCGATCCCGAGGCCCCACCGCCAGGCCGTACGCGCTGGTTCGACCTGGACGATGCCACGCTTCAGGCAGCTTTGGCGCGCGGCCCGCGGCTCGTGCACTGGGTGGCGCGCACCGCCGCGCTCGATGCGGCGGTGGCCGCGCTGGCCCGGCAGGGCGTCGACGCCGGCCGCGTGCTGCAGGCCTCGCGTGCGACGCCGCGCGGCGAGCTGCGCTGGCGCATCGCCGTTCGCGACGACGGCCGACGCCTGTTCGGCGGCGCACTGCCGATGCTCATCGAATGGGGCGCTGCGCACCCCGCCGACGCGCTGCCTGACAGCGGTGTGACGCTGACGTCTCTGACACTCGGCGCGCGCGACCCCGCAGCCCTGCAGCGGGCGCTGCAGCCACTCGGCATTGCCTCGCCGAGAGCAACCAACCCGGCACTGCGTGTGTCGCTGAACACGCCGCGCGGTGCCGTCACCCTTGCCACGTCCCGCTGATCCAGGAGAACGCATGAAGCTGCTGACCGCCGAGGAAGTGTCCAGTGCGCGAAGCCTCGTCGCGCCGGTACAGCCGGCAACGCCCACGCTGCGCTGGCCGCTGCTCGACGCGCGGCTCGGCGCCCGCGCCTGGGTCAAGCACGAGAACCACACGCGCGTCGGCGCGTTCAAGTTGCGCGGCGGGGCGGTCTACCTCCACGAGCTCATGCGGCGTGAGCCGGAACTCACCGGCTTGATCAGCGCGACCCGAGGCAACCACGGCCAGTCGATCGCACTCGCTGCTGCAAGTCATGACGTGCCGGCAACGATCGTCGTGCCGCACGGCAACTCGGTCGAGAAGAACGCGGCGATGCGCGCGCTCGGCGCCACGCTGATCGAGTATGGCGAAGACTTCCAGCGGGCGCGCGAGCATGCGGCGCAGCTTGCCGCCGAACGCGGCCTGCACATGGTGCCCAGCTTTCACCGCGACCTGGTGCGCGGCGTGGCGAGCTACTGGATGGAGTTCTTCGAGGCCAGCGCGTGCGACCCGCCCGAGGTCGTCTACGTTCCGATCGGCCAGGGCTCGGGCGTCAGCGCTTGTGCCTGCGCGCGGGCCGTGCACGGCGCGAAGACGCGCATCGTCGGCGTCGTTTCTGCGCACGCCACGGCCTATCTCGACAGCGTTCGCGCCGGCAGAGTCGTCGAGGCGCCGGTGACGACCCGGCTCGCCGACGGCATGGCCTGTCGCGTGCCGGACGACGATGCGCTGGCGCTGATCCGGCGCGAGGTGGACGAGGTGGTCGCGGTCAGCGACGACGAGGTGGCGCAAGCCATGCGTGCGCTGTTTGCCGACACCCACAACGTGGCCGAAGGGGCGGGTGCCGCATCGCTCGCCGGTGCGATGCAGCAGCGTGGGCGCTGGGCCGGCTGCAGCGTCGGCATCGTGCTCACCGGCGGCAACGTGGACAGCGCGATGTTCGCGCGCGTGCTGCAGGGCGCTGCGTCTTAGCGTTCGAGCGCTGCGGTCATCAGCGCCGCCAGCGCCAGGCCTGTCCGACGCGCGTCCAGGCGCGTGCGGCCTCGGGATCGGCTTCGGTCGCCAGCCTGCGGTAGCCACGCCAGACAGCCCAGCCGGACGTCGCCAGCGCGGCGAGCAGCGTGCTGGCCAGGACGATCACGCTGCGAACCGGCTTGGACTTGCGGTCCGGCGCCGCTGCCACGTCGACTTGCTGCAGCACCGGGCCCTCCTTGGCCACGTCGAGCTTGGCGATCTCGTACTGGCGGATCATGCCCTCGAGCAGCATTTCCTGGATCTTCAGCTCGCGCCGCGCGCGCACGTACTCGATGCCGGCCTCGGAGAGCTTGCTCACCGGCAGGTCCAGCGCGCTGGCCTTGTCGTCGCCGGTGCTGGACTCCATGCGCGCGAGCTCGCCGCGCAGCGCGGCCACTTCGGCGCTCATTCGCTGCACGTCGGGGTTCTTCTCGGTCGCCGACCGCCTCAGCACGCTGAGCATGACCTCGCGCTCGGCGATCTGCGCGCGCACCCGCGCGGCACCGGTGATCAATGCCTCGGCCTGCTTGTCGAGCACAAGCACACCGGAGGTCTCCTGCACCTTGCGCAGGCCCAACTCGGCGGCGATCAGGTGCTCCTTGGTGTCTTTCAGCTGTTGCTCGAAGAACGCGCGGCGCGATTGCGCCTCCGACACGGCGAGCCGCCCCAGCAGCTTGGTGATCTCGTCGGCATAGGCATTGGCGAAGTTGGCGGCGAACGCGGGATCCTCGTCGTCGACCTCGACGCTGATCAGGCCGGACTTCTTGTCCGACGAGATTCGCACGTACTTTGCGAACTCGCGCCGCAACTGCTCATAGGTCTTCATGTCCCAGCGCTTGGCCAGCTCGAAGCGCTCGACGAGTACACGTTGCACGGTATCGCTCTTGAGCAGCGCCACGTAGAGTTCGTCGGGTGTCTTGGCACTGAGGCCACCGAGCCCGCCGAGGCCACCGAGCGCGCCGAGGGCCGCGAGCGCCGCTGCCGACCCGCCCTGCTGCTGCGAACCGGGCGGCAACAGTGTGGCGCGCGCGGTGAACACGTTGGGTAGCAGCAGCGCGACCACGAGCGAGACCAGTGCCGCCGCCGCACTGACCGCGGCGATCGCCCGCTTGCCGTCGCCGAGCCATGCCAGCAGGTCGGGCAGGCTGACGGCCGGGCCGTCGTCCTGTTCGTCTTCCGTCGCAGACGGGTTCTCGATGACCGCGCCAGCTGGAGTCATGCTGCGCCCTTCACAGGCCGATGCTCTTGAGCGCTGCAATGCCGAGCCCGAAGTTGGCCAGAATCTGCGTCCAATCCTTCGCGTTGCGGGTGAAGGCGCGGCCCCAGGTCTCGAAGTCGAGCTGGTTGGGCACCACCAGCGCGTCGCCCGGCTGCAACGCAAGCGCCTCGACGCTGTTGCGGCCGAAGAAGCCACGGCTGTCGGATGCGCTGTTGACCGTCCCGTCGGCGCGCAGTATGAACATGTTGGACACATCGGCCGCTTCGTCGGCGCCGGCGATTCGCAGGTAGTCGCCGGCGGTCCGCCCCAGCCGCCACAGGAAGGCGTTGTTGTTGACGACGGCACCGACTACCGTGACGAAGCCGGGCCGCGGCGGCACGACGATGCGATCGGAGTTCTCGAGTGGAATGTCGGGCAGCGACTCGATCGTGTTCGCCTCCGGGCTCAGCTCGAGGGCGATGCGCCCATTCGGCTGCACCCTGGACAGGCGCGCGAGCTGCGCCTGCGTCGCCGCGTTGCTGACCGCGGCGCCTCGATCGGCGGTGGTCTCGTCGCGTCGATTGGCTGCTTCGCGTGCCGCCTGGGTGGCCGAAAGCGTTTCCAGACGCGCCATCGCCGCTGCAATGTTCTCGCGCTGACGCCTGCGCGTTTCCTCGCGCGAGAACTCCATGCCGTAGACGTAGGCCTGCGCTGTAAAGCCGCCGGCGCGGGCGAGCAGCTGGCGCAGCGTCTCGCCGGGCAGCAGCTGGTACACACCCGGCGTGCCGACCTCGCCCTCCAGCGCAACGAGGCGATTCTGGCGTGCCACGGGCACCTGGAAGTCCTTCTGACCGAAGACCGTGACCACGTCGCCGGGCAGCAGCTCGATGTTGCTGGCGGCGTCGCCCTGCAGCACTACCTTGCCCAGACTGAACGGGATCACCTGCGTGCTCAGGTCTCTAAGGTTCAGGCGCTCGATGACTGCGTAGTCCCAGTTGAGGTCGTCGAACAGTGTCGTGGGCGTCTTCTTGAGGCGTTCCAAGGGCGCCTGCACCTCGACATCGTCGCTCGTCGGGCGCTGTGTTTGCCGCGTGCTCCTCGCGTTGTTGGCGCCGTTCACGCCGTTGGAGGCGGTCGCCGTGGTCGAGCTGTTCACACTGATCGAGCTGGTCGGGCTGTTCACACTGATCGAGGTGTTCGCACTGTCCCGGTCCCGATTGCGCGCACGTTCCCTCTCGCCGCCAAGATTCAGGGCATCGGACCTGCGTTCACCGGCATCGTCGGTCGTGAACTCGTCCTGAAGCACCTGCACCAAGAGGTTCTTGCGGCGGTAGAAGTCCGGTGAGATCAGCGCTTCGGCGCTCGGAATCAGGTCGCTGATGCGCATGCCCGCGAAGTACGGATAGCGCAGGGGCTGCGCGACATGGCCCCTGAGCGTGACTGCATTCGCGAACGCCGGCGAGATCGTCAGCAGCGTCACGACGTCGCCGTCGCGCAGCGCCTTCTGCAGTCCGGCAGCGTCGATTCTGAACTCTTCGACGAAACGCGCTGCCCGAGCCTGCGAAGGGTCGATACGCTCGACCATTGCGCGGTTCTGGTTCGCCAGTACCGACGCCCCCCCGGCATAGCGCAGCAATGCGCTGACCGGCTCCTGCGGTCCCTTCAACTCGTAGATTGCCGCGTTGTCGAGCTCGCCGTTGAGCGCCACCCGAGGGCCGACCGGTTCGAACACCACCACGTCGCCGGCAACGAGCTGAAGGTCCTTGGACTTGTCGCCCTGAACGAGGAAGTCGTAAACGTCGAGTTCGGAGACGACGCGGCCGTCGCGGCGCAGGCTCACCTTGCGCATCGAACCGTTTGGCCCGGGCCCGCCCGCGGCCACGATGGCAGACAGCAGCGTCGACTGGCTGCTCAGCGTGAACACACCCGGCAGCCGGGCCGGCCCGACCACGAACACCCGCACCCCGTGCAGCCGACCCATGGTCACGCTGAGATTGAAGTTGGTGTACAGGCGGCCGATCTGCGCCCGGAGGTGCTTCTCCAAGTCCGCCGCCCGCACCCCCGCGACCGTGAAGCTGCCGATCCGGGGCAGGTTGAGCTGGCCATTGCGGTCCACGGTGCTGCGGTAGTCGATGTCGATCGCACCCCAGGCGCGGACCACGATCTCGTCACCCGGGCTCACCGTGAAGTCTGCCGAAACGGGCACGTTGTCGAGCGGTGCGAAGCTGTCGGCCGGTGCGGTGAAGAAGCTGCTGCCGAAGACCGGCAGCAGGCGTCCCGTGGCGGCCAGGACGAACTTCTGGAATTCACTCGGCTTTGGTGGCGGTTCGAGGCGGCGCAGCGGCGGCTCGTTGCCATTGGCATTGCGTGCGCCGGCTGCGCCGGTAGCGGCGTTCGAGGTTCCCTGGGTTCGCTGCGGGTTCGTGATCGCGGTGCCGTCGGCTCTAGACCTGCCATCGCTGGTGGCGTCCGGTTGCCGGGTCGTCGCGGTCGAGTACGAAGGTGTCGTCACGCTGCCGCCATCCTGCTCGTCGGCGGCAGTCACCAACTGCGACATCGCCAGCAGGCTGAGCGCGGCGATCTGCAGCAGGGAGCGAAGGGGGGGCACGGAGCGAAAGACTGTCATGCAGGGGCCGATTCCTGTGCATCGTGTAATCGAGGCGGTGGCGGGTTGCCAACGCAAACTTCTGGCCCGCCGGCTGGGTGGGTCGATCCCGGGAGGGTTCTCGCGCCGCCGGCCGCGGCCAGCGCGCCACGCGGCCTCGTATGGTAACGGATCGCTCCGGCAAGCGGTGGTGGTGGCGCCTGTTGAACGCACTACAGCGGCGTCACCGCATCCAGCGGCGTAAAGCTGCCGCCGCGTTTGTCTTTCCAGGCGGCGATCGCCTCGGCCATCTCGGCGGTGTCGAAGATCGCGCTTTGCAGCAGCGTCATCTGCGCCAGCGCGGCGGCGGTGCCGTGGTCGCGGGCGTGGTTGAGCGCGAGCTTGCTGCCGGCGATGGCCAGGGGCGACTTGGCGGCGATGCTCTTCGCCACGGACATCGCATGCTCCAGCAGCGCCGTCGCGTCGGGCAGCACCGCATTGACCAGGCCGACGTCCAGCGCGCGCTCCGCCTGCAGGCGCTCGCCGGTGTAGGCCATCTCGCGCGCCACGCCCGGCGGCACGATCTTCGGCAGGCGCTGCAGCACGCCCAGGTCGGCCGCCATCCCGATGTTGATCTCCTGCACGCAGAAGAACGCGTCGGCACTGCAGTAGCGAATGTCGCACGCCGTGGCCAGGTCGAGCGCGCCCCCGATGCAGCCGCCCTGGATCGCGCAGATCACAGGGAATCGCGCCGTGTCGAGCACGTCGAAGCAGCCCATCAGACGGCGCAGCGTTTCCTGGAAGCTCAGCCGCGCTCGAGGTGTGTCAGTTTGCAGCATCGCGTCGTCGCTGGCGAAGGTGTCGAGCGCCATGCCGGCGCTGAAGTGCTTGCCCGTCGACGAGATCACGAGCACGCGCACTTGCCCCTCGTCGTGAAGTGTCCGTATCGCGTCGCGCAGCAGCGGGAAGAAGCGTGGCGACATCGTGTTCATGCGCTCGGGGCGATTGAGCTGAAGGTGGGCGACGGCGTCGGCAGTGCCGAGCTGGAAGAAGTCGTTCATTTGGGTCTCCGAAGAAGACTTGCACCATAGCGCCGCCGACCGCGCTGTCAATTGCCCGCAGGACAGAACCGATGCTGCCGGGGCGCGAGCTGCCTACACTGTGCGGATGGATCCGACAGCCATCCCACCTTCCGCTCCTTCCAGTCTTTCCGCCGCAGACGGCTTGCGGCTGCACGGCCAGGCCTGGCCGTTGCGGGCCGAGACGGCGCGCGGCGCTGTGCTGATCGTGCACGGGCTCGGCGAGCACATCGGCCGCTATGCGTCGCCGGCCGCGCGACTCAACGCCTGGGGCTGGCAGGTGGCGGGCTTCGACCATCGCGGCCATGGCCGCTCGCAAGGGACTCGCGGCGGCCTGGCGAACGACGAGGACCTTCTTCGCGACCTGGCCACCGCGATCGACGCCACCCGCGCTGCCTGGCCCGGACCGCTGGTGCTGCTTGGCCACAGCATGGGCGGGCTGCTCGCTGCGCGCTTCGTGGCCGAGGGGCTGCAGGCACGGCCAGCCGCGTGGTTCCGCGAGGTCGATGCGCTGTTGCTGTCGTCGCCGGCGCTCGACCCCGGCATGACCGCCGCCCAGAAGGTCTTGCTGGCCGTGCTCGGCCGACTGGCGCCCGGGCTGGCGGTCGGTAACGGGCTCAAGCCGGAATGGATCTCGCGCGACCCCGCGGTCGTTGCCGCCTACATCGCAGACCCGCTGGTGCACGATCGCATCACGCCGCGGCTGGCGCGCTTCATCCAGCGCGGTGGCCAGATCGTGAGCAAGCTCGCGCCGCGGTGGAAGGTGCCGACCTTGCTGTTGTGGGCGGGCAGCGACCGCTGTGTCACACCGACTGGCAGCGAAGCTTTCGCTGCCGCAGCACCGACGGGCGTGGTGCAAGCGCAGGGCTTCGCGCCGCTGTTCCACGAGATCTTCAACGAGCCCGAAAAGGACGCCGTGTTCGCGGCGCTGGGTGCGTGGCTGACCGCGCGGCAACGATAGGCTGCCGCCTTGCTGCGCATTCATGAAGGTCCCGGCGCGCCCGCGAGCGATCAGAACGTGTAGCCGGTCTTCGTCTCGATGCCTTCGACCTCGTCTAGCAGGTGCAGCAATGCACCGAAGCCGCCGTAGCGGCCGGCTGTGCGGCGCGCGTAGCGGAAGAAGCGCGGCAAGTCCTGGCTGTACGCAGGCTTGGCATCGCGGTGCTTCAAGCGGCAGAAGATGCCCAGCACCTTCAGGTGCCGCTGCAGGCCCATCCACTCGAGTTGGCGCCAGAACTCGCCGAAGTCGGCGTCCAGTGGCAGGCCGGCCTGGCGCGCCTGCTGCCAGTAGCGCACCGCCCAGTCGAGCTCCTGTTCCTCGTCCCAGGAGATGAAGGCGTCGCGCAGCATCGACGCGGCGTCGTAGGTGATGGGGCCGTGCACCGCGTCCTGGAAGTCGAGGATGCCCGGGTTCGGTTCGCTCACCATCAGGTTGCGCGGCATGAAGTCGCGGTGCACGGCGACGCGAGGCTGGGCCAGCGCGCTGGCCACCAGCAGATCGCACACGCCCTGCCATTGCGCGTGCTGGTCGGCGGTCCAGCGGATGCCGTGCTCGCGGCTCACGCACCACTCGGGAAAGAGCGCCAGCTCGCGCCGCAGCAATGCATCGTCGTAAGGCGGCAGGGTGGAGGGATCGACCCGCTGCTGCCACTGCAGCAGTGTGCCGAAAGCATCACGCATCAGGCTGTCCGCGCGCCCCGGATTGCCCTCCCCGAGCGCATCGCGAAGCGCGGCGAGATACGGACTCGACCCAAGGTCGGTCAGGAGCAGGAAGCCATGCTCCGGGTCGTGTGCCACGACACGCGGTGCGTTGAGCCCGGCTTGTTCGATCAGGCGCGCCACGTGCATGAAGGGCCGCACGTCTTCCTGCGGCGGCGGCGCGTCCATCACGACGAAACTTCGATCGCAGGCGTCTACGCGCAGGTAGCGGCGAAAGCTCGCGTCGGCGCTGGCCGGCCGCAGGCTCGACAGGTCCAGCCGGTGGCAGGCGAGCGTCGCGAGCCAGCGCTCGAAGGCAACCAGCCGGGCGGGATCGGCCCACTCGACGGCGGAGGGGCGATGCACGGTGCCCATGACGGGCAAGCCGGCGACTGCAGTGAGCTTGCTCATGGATAATCGATTCTACAAATCGGCCTGCCCCGGGGGCGGAGGTCCGTGCCCGGCACCGGCCAGTTGCGTGGCCGATGCGGCCGCAGCCGGCCCCAATTTCCTCAGATCGGCCCGTGTTGCGTTCGCTGCGTCCAATCACCTCGCCCTGCACCGCGACCAACCGGGCTCACCGTGCGTCCCGGGCCGCCGCCACGGCAATTCTGCTGTGCGTTGCCAGCGCGGCAGCCCAGCCCCAAATGGTCGCCGACGCCGACGCCGACGCCGGCGACGGGATCGTGCTGCGCATGAGCGACAACCTGAAGCTCGACGTGGTGGGGCAAGCGACGAAGGACCGGCCGCTGTTCGTGCGCGCCGACGAGATCCGCGGACGCCCGGATCTGGACGTCGAGGCGGTCGGCAACGCCGAACTGCGGCGTTCCGACATTCGCATCCGCGCCGATCGCCTGAGCTACGACCAGGCCAACGACATTGCCCGCGCGAGCGGCAATGTGCGGATCTCGCACGACGGCAACCGCTACAGCGGCCCGGAGGTGCAAATCAGGCTCGAAGCCTTCGAGGGCTTCTTCATCGCCCCGACCTTCGTCCTGGGGCGCACCGGCGCGGCGGGCTCGGCGACGCGGATGGACTTCCTCGATGCCGATCACGCCATCGTCAGCGCGGCGACCTACACGAGCTGCCCGGCGGATGGCTCCGGCGGCCCGGCCTGGCTGCTCAGCGCCGACAGGATCAGGCTCGATTTCGCGACCAATGAGGGCGTCGCCGAGGGCGCCGTGCTGCGCTTCCTGGGTGTCCCGATCCTGGGGGCTCCGACGGTGAGCTTTCCGCTTACCGAGGCCCGCAAGTCGGGTTGGCTGCCGCCGATCATGGGCATCGACAGCCGGAGCGGCTTCGTCGCGGGCTTGCCGTACTACTGGAACATCGCCCCCAATCGCGACGCGACGATCGTGCCCATCGTGCGCACGAACCGCGGCCCTGGCGTCGATAGCGAATTCCGCTACCTGGAGTCTGGCTACAACGGCACGCTCAAGCTCGATCTGCTGCCCTACGATCGTCTGTCCGAGAGCACGCGCTACGCCTTGAACCTCGCACACGAGGGGCTGCCGATGGCCGGATGGGGCCTGCAGCTGCATGCGCTGCGGGTCTCGGACAACAACTACTGGAAGGATTTTCCGGATGCTCTGTCGGGCTTCTCGCGGCGCCTGCTGACAACCGACGCGACGCTGCGGCGCAATTTCGTGCGCCCGCTCGGCGGCGGCGACTGGACGGTCATCGCCGCCATCCAGGCCTGGCAGCCGCTGCAGGGAAGCGATGCGAGCAGCCTGATGGGGGTGCCCTACCAGCGCCTGCCGCAGATCGGCGTGCGCACCGATCAGGGCCTGGGTGACGGCTTCCAGGCCACCTTCGAAACCGAGTTCAACCGATTCACCAACCCGACGGGTGTGATCGACACCGCGCGCCTGACCGGGCTGCGCCTGCACGCGATCGGCACGCTTGCCCGACCCGTCCAGACACCGGGCTGGACGCTCAGGCCGCAGCTGTCCTTCAACGCCGCGTCGTACGCACTCGACCAGCCGATGGGCGATGGGCGGACCACCGCGGCGCGCATCATCCCGACCGCCAGTCTGGACAGCGCCTGGGTGCTCGAACGCGGCGTGTCGTGGCTGGACAAGGCGTTCCGGCAGACACTGGAGCCGCGCGTGATGTATGTCTACACACCCTACGTCAACCAGTCGGCGTATCCGCTGTTCGACACCGCGCCGAAGGACTTCAACTTCGAATCGATCTTCACCGAGAACGCGTTCTCCGGCGTGGACCGGGTGTCCGACGGCAACCAGCTCACGGCAGGCCTGACCAGCCGCGTCATCGACCCCGCCAACGGCGCCGAAGCCTTGCGACTTGCCGTCGTGCAGCGAGTGCGCTTCGCCGACCAGCGCGTCACGCCAGACGGACAAGCGCAGACGAAGCGCTTCTCCGATGTGCTCGTCGCCGGCTCGACCACGCTGCTGCCCAGCTGGACGCTGGCGGCCTCGGTCCAATACGATCCCGACCTGCGATCGCTGGCGCGGGTCCTGGTCGGCACGCGCTATTCGCCTGGCGCGTTTCGAAGCATCACCTTGAACTACCGCGAGAACCTCGACCTCAGCGAGCAGGTGGAGCTGGGTTGGCAGTGGCCCGTGTTCGGTCCGACGCCGCTCGAACGCGAACGTTCGGTAGCCGCCCCGAAGGCGACGTCGGGCAGCGGAAGTTGCCAGGGCAGCGTGTATACGGTGGGCCGGCTGAACTACAGCCTGAAGGACAGCCGCATCACCACCGGGTTGCTAGGCCTCGAGTACGACTCGGGCTGCTGGATCGGACGCCTCATCGCCGAACGCGTCTCGACCGGACTCAGCTCGGCGACCACGCGGGTGATGGTGCAACTCGAACTCGTGGGCCTGTCGCGCCTGGGCTCCAACCCTTTGCAGGTCTTGAAGGACAATATCCCGGGTTACCAGTTGCTGCGCGACACGCGCACCGTGCCCGCGCCACTGCTCCCCTATGAATGAACCGAGACGACTCCTGCGACTGATCTGCGGCGTGGCGCTGCTCGCCCTCGCGCTGGCCGCGTCGGCGTTGCAGGCGCAGACGCGCGACGCGGTGCTGCGTCCGGGCGACTACATCGTCGCCGTGGTGAACTCCGAGCTCGTCACCGCGGGCGAGGTGCAGCAGCGCCTGTCGCGCGCGCAGCAGGAGGCCGCGCGCAACGGTGCACGCCTGCCGCCGACGGACCTCCTGCGCCAGCAGATCGTCGACGCGCTGATCGACGATCGTGTGCTGGTCACGAACGCGCGGGAGACCGGCGTCAAGGTGGATGACGGCGAAGTCGATCGCGCGATCGCCAACGTGGCGGCTCAGAACCAGATCCCGCTGCCGCAGTTGCGCGAGCGCCTGCGCAGCGAGGGCATCGACTACGGGCGTTTCCGAGACACGCTGCGCGACCAGATCGCCGTCGAGAAGATGCGAGAGCGGGAAGTGCTGGCACGCATCCAGGTTACCGATCGCGAGATCGATGCGCTGGTCGATCAACAGCGCGCCGCGGCTGGCGCGTCGGCCGAGTACAACATCGCGCAGGTATTGGTCACCGTGCCCGATGGAGCACCGGAGACGGTCGTGGTCGAACGCCGTGCCCGCGCCGAAGAAGTGCTCAAGCGCGTGCAGGCGGGGGAGCCGTTCGCGCAGGTCGCGCGCGAGATGTCGGAAGACGGCAACCGTGCCAAGGGCGGCGAGATCGGCATGCGTCCGGCCGAGAAGCTGCCCGACGTGTTCGTCGAGGTGGTTCGCCCACTCGCGGTGGGCGCCGTGGCGCCGGCGCTGTTGCGAACCGGCGCGGGCTTTCACGTCATCAAGCTCGTCGATCGACGCGATGCCGGGGCGTTGACGATCACCCAGACGCGCGCGCGCCACGTGCTGCTGCGCGCCTCGCCGCAGGTCTCGCAGGACGCGGCGTTGCGTCGCCTGGCCGATCTGAAGCGACAGATCGTGGCTGGCAGTCTCACCTTCGAGCAGGCCGCACGCGATAACTCCGAGGATGCGGGCGCCGCGCAGGGCGGCGACCTCGGCTGGGCCTCGCCAGGGATGTTCGTTCCCGAGTTCGAACAGGCGATGAACCCGTTGACGATCGGGGCCATCGCCGACCCGTTCTTGTCGCGCTTCGGTGCGCACCTGCTGCAAGTGACGGACCGGCGCAACATGACGATCGAACCGAAACAACAGCGGGACCAGGCGCGCAACGTGCTGCGCGAGCAGAAGTTCGAGCAGGCCTATACAGAGTGGGCTCGCGACCTGCGGGCCCGCGCCTATATCGAGATGCGCGAGCCACCGTATTGAGCCGGCGCGGACGGCCCGGATGAGGCACATCGCGCGCAAGCGCTTCGGGCAGCACTTTCTTGCCGACGAGAGCATTGTCGAGGCCATCGTCGAAGCCATCGACCCTCGCCAGGGCGACCTGATGGTGGAAATCGGTCCCGGGCTCGGGGCGCTGACCGATCCGCTGGTCGCGCGCTGTGGCCGGCTGACGGTGATCGAACTCGACCGCGACCTGGCGGCGCGCCTGCGCCAACGCAGTGAACTCGATGTCGTCGAGTCCGACGTGCTGAAGGTCGATGTCGGTGCACTCGCACTGAGGCTGGGCGGTCGGCTTCGAATCGTCGGCAACCTGCCCTACAACATCTCGACGCCGATTCTGTTCCACCTGCTCGTGCACGTCGAGCACGTGATGGACCAGCACTTCATGCTGCAGAAGGAGGTGGTCGAGCGCATGGTCGCCGTGCCCGGCAACAAGAGCTTCGGTCGCCTGAGCGTGATGCTGCAGTGGCGCTACGCGATCGAGGCCGTGCTGGACGTTCCGCCCGAGGCCTTCGACCCGCCGCCGCGAGTGGATTCGGCGGTGGTTCGCATGCGGCCGCTGGCGCCTGCTCCGGACGTCGACGAGGCCTTGCTCGGCGAACTGGTCTCCGTATCGTTCTCGCAGCGGCGAAAGCTTCTGCGCAACACGCTCGGTCGCTGGTTGGCCGAGCGCGGCCATGGCGGGGGCTTCGATCTGCAGCGGCGTGCCGAAGAAGTGGCGGTCGGCGAATACGTGGCCCTGGTGCGCGAATTGCGCCCTCCCCGATAGCCCGGTCTCGCGGGGCAGCGCGTTCGGCGGCCCCTGGAGACGAAGGAAAGCGGCCCGCGGGCCGCTTTCCGTATGTGCGCCGAACGTCAACTCATGCCGCGCTCAGCCACATGGCAGTGTCGAACGCGCTGCTCATCAGCGGCATGTTCATGCCGAAGCTTGCGTTGGCCGCGCTCCTGGGCGCAGGCCTGGCCGGCTTGTCCGCGATGCTGTGGGTCCCATCCGTCGCCCGCTCCCATGACCCTTGTTCCTGGGAGCGGGCTACTGAAAAGAATAGAAGCACCTGAACGGTATCTTGCGTTCCCCCCAGAAGTCGGCGGCATCGCGAAAGACGTCGAGCAGCTGCTCGCGCGCCTCGCGGTCGAAGCGCGGGTTGTCGGGGAGCTGCTCCAGCACCACCACGAAGCCGGGCTGCGCGCCGGCCTTGTTCACGAGGTCGGTCATGCTGTCGTAGAGCGCGTCGAGGTTCTTGCCGAAGTGCGGCGGGAACAGGAACGCACTCGCGATGCCCTCGAGCACCTCCTGTTTCGATTGCGCCGCCGTCAGGTTGGCATACAGAAAATGCTGGCCGACGTTTTCGGCAGCCCGCATCAGATCCTCCACGCGGTAAGCGCGGATCGATTGCACGATATTTGGACGGACTGTCTGCAAGAGCATGTCGCGATCCTCCTCAGTTCAACAAACCTTCCTTGCCGCCGACTCACTGCACGATGCGCCGGAAGCTCGCATAGTGGTCGCCGGTGTAGTAGCACGCCTCAGGGGCAGTCGGCTGGCGTCCGCCACAGACAATTCGCCTTGCACCGCGATCGCGAGCGCCTGGCGTCGTGACCGTGTATTCCCGGTAGTAGCCCTTGGGCTCGGCCGGAAGTGCGCGTTCGCGGTTGCCGAACACCGAGCCATCCTTACCGCTGGCAAACGGGCCACCGGCGCGAATCATCGCTTCGGTGGCCTGTGCTTCCCGGGGGAGTTGCGCCAGCGCCACCGTTCGCGTCTCTGGCACCGCACCGCTGGCGAGTACATTGCCCGAAGCCAGCAACGCTCCAACGACCGTGATAGCAAGCCCCAACTTGCATGCTGGTCGCCACGCCAGCGGCCGTCCGGAGAGAAGCACGGGTTTTCCCTGAATTCTGAAACCCGAATGGTACAGAAGGAGGGCGAAAAGCTCAAGCGCCTGCTCCAGGAGAGGGCCATTCAATGCAACCGGTAGTGTGCACTCACAATGACGGAAGGCCACGCAATTTGAACCGGCTTTGCCGGTCTGCTGCACCGCAGGGCATGTCCCGCGCGTCCTGCGACAGGTGGATTCCGACGCGCCTCAGCGAGCGGCGTTGGCGTCGACGACGGTGAGCGCCGTGATGTTGATGATCCGCCGCACCGTTGCGGACGGGGTCAGGATGTGCACCGGCTTGGCCGCGCCGAGCAGGATCGGGCCGATCGCTATGCCGCCGCCGGCGGCCGTCTTGAGCAAGTTGTAGGCGATGTTGGCGGCGTCGATGTTGGGCAGCACAAGCAGGTTGGCCTCTCCGGTGAGTGTCGAGCGGGGCATCAGCTCGCCGCGGTACGCCGCATCGAGCGCGGCATCGCCGTGCATCTCGCCGTCCACCTCCAGCCACGGCGCATCGCGCTGGATCAGCGCCAGCGCCGCGCGCATCTTCAGCGCCGAGGGCTGGTCGCTCGAGCCGAAACTCGAATGCGACAGCAGCGCGGCCTTCGGCTGCACGCCGAAGCGCAGCATCTCCTCGGCGGCCAGCACGGTGATCTCCGCCAACTGCTCGGCCGTCGGGTCGTAGTTGATGTGCGTGTCGACCAGGAACAGCTGGCGCCCGGGCAGCACCAGTCCGTTCATGCAGGCGTAGGTGTGCACGCCCGCGCGCAAGCCGATGATCTGGTCGACGTGGGCCAGTTGCTGCGTGGTCGAACCCCAGGTGCCGCAGATCATGCCGTCGACTTCGCCCTTGTACAGCAGCATGGCGGCGATCAACGTCAGGCGACGCCGCATCTCGACCTTGGCGAATTGCTCGGTCACGCCCTTTCGCTCGGTGAGCCGGTGGTAGGTCTGCCAATAGTCGCGGTAGCGCGGATCGTCGTCGATGTTGACGATCTCGTAGTCGGCGCCCTGCTGCAGGCGCAAGCCGAGCCTCTCGATGCGAGCCTTGATGATGCCGGCGCGACCGACCAGCCAGGGCCGCGCCAGGCCTTCATCTACCGCTACCTGCACTGCACGCAGCACCCGACGGTCCTCGCCCTCCGCGAAGGCGACATTCTTGCGGGCGGCGCGCTTGGCGACGCTGAAGATCGGCCGCATCGCAGCGCCCGAGGCATAGACGAAGCTCTGCAGGCGGGCACGGTAGGCCTCCAGATCGGTCACCGGGCGGGCTGCCACGCCGGAGTCGGCCGCGGCCCTGGCAACGGCCGGCGCAATCTTCATCATCAACCGTGGATCGAACGGTTTCGGGATCAGGTACTCCGCGCCGAAGCTCGGCGCCGCACCTGAGTAGGCCGCCGCCACCACTTCGTTCTGCTCGGCCTGTGCCAGGTCGGCGATGGCATGCACCGCGGCGATCTCCATCTCGACGGTGATCGTCGTCGCGCCTGAGTCGAGTGCGCCGCGAAAAATGTACGGAAAGCACAGGACGTTGTTGACCTGGTTCGGATAGTCGGAGCGCCCGGTGGCAATGATCGCGTCGCTGCGTACCGACTTCACCGCCTCCGGCATGATCTCGGGCGTCGGGTTGGCCAGTGCGAGGATCACCGGTCGCGCCGCCATCGCCACGATCATCTCGGGCTTGACGACTCCGCCGGCCGACAGGCCGAGCAGGATGTCGGCACCGTTCAACACCTCGGCCAGGTTGCGCTGGTCTGTCTTCTGCGCGAACACGGCCTTGTCCTCGTCCATCAGTTCCTGGCGTCCCTCGTAGACCACGCCGGCGAGATCGGTGGCCCAGATGTTCTCGCGCGGCAGGCCGAGCTTGACCAGCAGCCCCAGGCAGGCGAGCGCCGCGGCGCCGGCGCCGGAAGTGACGAGCTTGACCTGCCTGATGTCCTTGCCCGTGACCTTCAGCGCATTGAGCACCGCCGCGCCGACGACGATCGCCGTACCGTGCTGGTCGTCGTGAAAGACTGGAATCTTCATGCGCTTGCGCAGCGCACGCTCGACATAGAAGCAGTCGGGCGCCTTGATGTCCTCGAGGTTGATGCCGCCGAAGGTTGGCTCCAGCGCAGCGATGAGATCGACGAGCTTGTCGAGGTCGTTCTCCGCCACTTCGAGATCGAACACGTCGATGCCGGCGAACTTCTTGAACAGTACCGCCTTGCCCTCCATCACCGGCTTGGCGGCTAGCGGGCCGATGTCGCCGAGCCCGAGCACCGCGGTGCCGTTGGTGACGACGGCCACCAGGTTGCCGCGCGAGGTGTAGCGAAACGCGTTGGCCGGATCGGCGACGATCTCCTCGCACGCCGCGGCGACGCCGGGCGAGTAGGCGAGCGCCAGATCGCGCTGGTTCACGAGCTGCTTGGTGGCGCTGATCGCCACCTTGCCGGGGGTCGGGAACTCGTGGTATTCGAGCGCGGCCTGGCGCAGTTCGGCGCGCTGTTCTTCGGTGCTGGGCATGATGGCGTCTCTCGGGGTGGGCGACGCCGAGGCGGCGCGCGGTAACGCGCAGCGTCGGCAGGCTGGCGCGGATTGTAGGAGTCGCCCCCATCGGAACGAAGGCGCTCTTGTGGCCGCGCGGCGCGGCGATGCCCGAGAATGCAGACTCGGTCCCCTGCCCCGTGATGTCGCCCATGTCTCTCGGTGAGTTCGATCTGATCGCACGTTACTTCACGCGCCCGGCGCGGCGAGCCGTGCTCGGCGTGGGCGACGACTGCGCGCTGCTCGCGCTCGCGCCCGGAATGCAGCTCGCGACGAGCTGCGACATGCTCGTCGAGGGACGGCACTTCCTTTCCACCGTCACACCCCGGCGCCTGGGCCACAAGGCGCTGGCGGTGAACCTGAGCGACCTCGCCGCCTGCGGCGGGCAGCCGCTTGCCTTCACGCTCGCGCTCGCGCTGCCGCGCGTCGATGAGGCCTGGCTCGACGGTTTCGCGCAGGGCTTGTTCGCGTTGGCCGACGCCCATGACTGCGAGCTGGTCGGTGGCGACACCACGCAGGGACCGTTGAACATCTGCATCAGCGTCTTCGGTGAAGTGCCGGCCGGCCAGGCGCTGCTGCGTTCGGGGGCCCGCGCTGGTGACGACGTGTACGTGAGCGGTACGCTCGGCGACGCGCGGCTAGCGCTCGAGGCCTTTCGTGGCACGGTGGTGCTGGAGCGCGAGGCGTTCGCCACGGCGAGGCAGGCGATGGAACAGCCGCAGCCGCGCGTCGCGCTCGGCATGGCTCTGCGCGGCGTGGCCCACAGCGCGATCGACATCTCCGACGGCCTGCTCGGCGACCTCGGCCACGTGCTGCAGCGCTCCGGCGTCGGCGCGGCACTGGATGTCGATGCGGTGCCGCACAGCGCCGCGCTGGCCGCACAGCCGCCCGCGGTGCAGCGCGAATGCACGCTCTCCGGCGGCGACGACTACGAACTGCTGTTCACCGCGCCGCCTGGCAAGGCCGAGTCGGTGCGCGCAGCCGCGGTTCGGGCGCAGGTGGCGGTAACGCGCATCGGCCGCATAGAGGTCGAGGCCGGGTTGCGTCTGCGGGATGCCGAAGGCCGCGTCGTGACCCAGACGTTTCGCAGCTTCGATCACTTCCGCCCATGAACGAACGGTCCGCGCCGGTGTCCCCCCCGCCCCTGGCGAACCCAGGGCCGGGCCGAGCCACGCTGCGCTTCATGCTCGCCAGCCCGCTGCACGCACTGGCACTCGGCTTCGGCAGCGGCCTGTCGCCGAAGGCGCCCGGAACCATCGGCACGCTGTGGGCCTGGCTGGCTTTCCTGGTGCTGCAGCCGCGGTTGGGCGTGACGGGCTGGACTGCGCTGCTGGCGGGCGGCTTCGTGATCGGCTGCTGGGCCTGCGCGGTCACGGCGCGCAGACTCGGCCTGGCCGATCCCGGTTGCATCGTTTGGGACGAGGTGATCGCCTTCTGGCTCGTGCTCTTGCTGGTGACACCGGCCGGCCTGCTGGCGCAAGGCGTCGCCTTCGCGCTGTTCCGCTTCTTCGACGCCGCCAAGCCCGGCCCGGTGGCCTGGGCCGACGCATTGTTCAAGCCCCGACACGGTCCCGACGGCGTGTTGCGGATCCGCTGGGCACAGGGCTTCGGCATCATGCTCGACGACCTGGTGGCTGCGCTGTGCACGCTGCTCGTGATCGCGCTGTGGAGGTTCTGGTGAGAGAAATGCCCACCTTCGAGGCCGACGTTGCCGCGCTAGGCGACGCGCTGCGCGCCCACGGCTGGAGACTCGTGGCGGCCGAGTCGTGCACCGGGGGCCTGATCGCCGCAGCGTGCACCGCACCGGCCGGAGCCAGTGACTGGTTCGAGCGCGGCTTCGTGACCTACAGCAACGCCGCCAAGTGCGAGCTGCTCGGCGTGCCGGCCGACCTGATCGAGCGGCATGGCGCGGTCAGTGCCGAAGTCGCCTGTGCGATGGCGACGGGAGCACTCGCGAATTCGCACGCCCAGCTCGCCGTGGCCGTCACCGGCATCGCCGGGCCCACGGGTGCGACACCGGGCAAGCCGGTCGGCACCGTCTGGCTCGCACTGGCGCGCAAGCGTGAGCCCGCTCGAGCCGAGCTGCTGCAGCTCCAGGGCGACCGCGCCGCCATTCGCACGCAGACCGTGCAGCACGCGCTGGCGCGCTTGCGCGACTGGGCGGTGGACAGCGAAGCGTGAACCGCTTCGCCGCGCGCAGGCGAGGGCTGGTCGCTTGAGCATTCTCATCGCCGCCGATTTCACCCCCGGCGAATGGGCCGAGTGGCTGCCCGCTCTGTCGCGCGTGATGCCAACAGAAATACTGCTGCGCGAGCGTGGCGCGGTCGCAGCCGAGGCGATCGACATCGCGATCGTCGCCAACCCCGCCGTCGGTGCGCTGGCCGGCTTGCCGCGGCTGCGGCTGATCCAGTCGCTCTGGGCCGGCGTCGAGACTCTGCTCGCCGACCCGACCCTGCCGGCCGATGTTCCGCTGGCGCGCATGGTCGACCCGGCGATACCCGAAGCGATGGCTGAGACCGCGCTGTGGGCCGTGCTGTCGCTGCAGCTCCGCTGCTTCGACTACGCCCGCCAGCAGCGCGACGCACGCTGGGCGCCGCACCGCCAGCGCAGCGCGGGTGAGGTTGGCGTGGCGGTGCTCGGCCTCGGGGAAATGGGCCGGGCCGTCGCGCTCAGGCTGGCTCGCAACGGCTATCGCGCCAGTGGCTGGAGCACGAGCCCGACGTCGATTCCGGGCGTGCGGACGCTGGCCGGCGATGCGGCACTGCCGGCCGCGCTCGCCGATGCGCAGGTGCTCGTGAACCTGCTGCCGCTGACGCCGGCGACGCGTGGCCTGATCGATGCATGCCTGCTGGCGCTATTGCCGCGAGGCGCGAGCGTGGTGAATCTGGCGCGCGGTGCACACCTCGTGGAGGCTGACCTACTTGCCGCGCTCGCCAGCGGCCACATCCGCCATGCGGTGCTCGACGTGTTCGCCATCGAGCCGCTGCCCGCGGCGCACCCGTTCTGGTCGCATCCGCAGGTGACCGTGCTGCCGCACGTCGCGGCGCAGACCGACGCCCGCAGCGCGTCGGCGGTGGTCGCGGCCAACATCGCCGCGCTGCGCCAGGGGCGGCCGCTGCAGCATCTGGTAGACCGCGTACGCGCCTATTGAACAGGGCCGCTGCGGCATGCCTGCAAGGGCTTTGTCCCTGGGCTAATAACACGGGACCCGTGTTACACTGATATCGTGTTAGCGACCCGAGCGTCCCCATGAGCAACCTCACGATCAGCATCGACGCGGCCTTGCTTCGCGCGGCGCGCATCAAGGCCTTGCGGCAGGGCACTAGCGTCAACGAGGTCTGCCGGCGCGCAGTCTCCGCCTTCGCGGGCGAGGGCGACGCCGCACAGGCAGAGGCCCAGGCGCGTGCATTCTGGGCCCACGCCGAACACCTGAAGCTCGGTCCCCGGCCCGGGCCCTTGCCTCGTCGCGACGATCTCTACGCCGAGCTGCTGGCCGAACCTTCCCCTGGCGCGCCGCTTGAATCGGCAGCCACGGGCGGCCGTGCCCGGCGTGGCTCGGCGCGATGAGCGGGCTGTTCTTCGACACCAACGTCATCGTCTACGCGCACGATCCGGCCGATCCACGCAAGCAGAGCCAGGCACGCGCCGCGATGCACGACGCGATGGTTGGTCGCACGCTCGTCATCAGCACGCAGGTGATGCAGGAGTTCTACAGCGTCGTGCTTCGCCGCCAGTGGATGAGCCCGGCCCAGGCCAGTCAGGTGCTGCGGCTGTTGGCCGGATACACCGTGGTGCCGGCGGACTCGGCTTCGGTGCTGCGCGCGCTCGAGCTTCAGCAGCGATATCGCGTGTCGGTGTGGGACGCGCTGATCGTTCAGTCCGCCATCGACGCGCGTTGCAGCGTGCTGTACAGCGAAGACTTGCAGGCCGGCATGCGCTTCGATGCGCCGGGGGCACCGACGCTGGAAGTCGTGAGCCCGTTCAACGCCGAGGCGGCACCGGCAGTCTATGAACGCGCGGGCCGCTATCGGGTGACGGCGTCGGCCGAACCTTCGACGAAGCCCCGACCAGTCCGGGCTGGCAAGGCGGCGCGCTGAGCGTGCTCAGGCGACCAGTGCGAGCCGCCGGGGCGACGTGCCTGCGCCGCTGCCGCCCGGCGCGGCGCTGACGCGTTCGCACATCATCAGCGCCAGGCGCTGCAGCCCGGCCCAGGGGTCTTCGGGCCATTGCGGATGCTTGAGGCCCTTGACCAGGCCATCGCAGACACTGGCCGACTCGACCAACTCGGCCAGTGCGCGCTCGCTGAGCAGCGGCAGGACGCGCTCGAATAGGCGTTCACGGGCACCCCAGACGCGGTTCTCGCGCAAAGCCAACGGCATCGGCCGGCCGGCGCGGAGTGCGTCCTTGACACGCTTCAGGGCCAGGATGTCGCCAGCCAGCGTGTAGTGCACCAGCACGGCAGCCTCGCCCTCCGCCTGCAGGCCGTCGAGCATGCGCAGCGTGCGCGCGACTTGGCCGGCGAGCACCGCCTCGCCGAGTTTGAACACGTCGTAGCGGGCGACGTGCAGTACCGCCGCCTCGATCTGCTCGAAGCTCAACTCGCCGCTACCGTGAAGCAGGCCGAGCTTGACGACCTCCTGGTGCGCGGCGAGCAGGTTGCCCTCCACGCGGTCGGCGAAGAAAGCGAGCGCCACTTGGCCGGTTTCGCCGGCTGCCACGCGCTGACCCTGTGCGGCCAGGCGCTGCGCGATCCATTGCGGAAGTGCGGGGCGCTCGATCGCATCGACGCGCAGCACGACGCCGGATGCGTCGAGCGCCGTGAACCAGGCGCTGGCGAGCTGCGTGCGGTCGAGCCGGGGCAGCGTGACGAGCGTCACCACGTCGTCGGACAGCGCCGCGCAGTAGCGCTGCAGCGCGTCCGAGCCGTCCTTGCCCGGCTTGCCGGAGGGGATGCGGATCTCGATCAGTTGCCGCTCGGCGAAGAGACTCATGGCCCGCGCCGCGCCGACGAGGCCGCTCCAGTCGAAGTGCTGCCCGGCGACGGTGTGCACCTGTCGCTCGGTGTGGCCGGCGGCGCGCGCCGCGGCGCGGATCGCGTCGGCGGCTTCCTGCACCAGCAACGGCTCGTCGCCGTGCACGGTGTAGACGCGGCGCAGGCCCTTGGCCAGGTGGGCGGCGAACTGGTCCGTGCGCAGTTGCATCTCAGAACGCGGGAACGGCGGCGAGGCGGCGGACCACCTGCGAGACGATGTCGCTTTGCATCGCATTGAACTGGAACGCCTCTTCGTACTGCTTGGCGAGAGCGATCCCCTCGTTGTAGCTGAGTTCGCGCACCTGGAGGATTTCGGTCGACGCGATCAGCTCCTTGCCGCCCACCGTGCGCAGGCGAAAGCTCAGCCGTGCACGCAACTGGACTTCGCGCACCAGGCCGGTCGATGTGTAGGCGACGACGCTGCGCTCGCGTGAGTCGGCCAGCGCCTCGAGCACCACCTGAGCCTGCGCCGCGCTGTCGACGACCCGCGTGTCGGGGCTGGCATCGATGCTTCGGCGGAGTTCCTGCGCCAGCGGCGATTTTGGCCCGAAGCCGCTCAGCTGCACCTTCTGGAAGCGCATTTCGGGCGCGCGCCGCAACTCGAATCCGCATCCGGCCAAGCCGAGCGCCAGCGCGAACAGTGCAAGCAGGGCGGGGCGGCGTCCGGTGCCGGGCTGCGCCAAACCGAACTGCGCCCCTTGGGGGCAGGAGCGAAGCGCCTTGGGGGCGGGCACTACACGACCACGTTGACGAGCCGTCCAGGCACGACGATCACGCGCTTCACGGCACGCCCCTCGCCGAAGCGCTCGAAGTCGGGGCTCGCGAGCGCCGCGGCCTCGATCGCGGCTCGGTCGGCCGAGGCCGGAACCTTGACCGACCCGCGCAGCTTGCCGTTGACCTGCAGCATCAGCTCGATCTCGTTCGAGGGCCAGCGCCGCCTCCTCGACATGCGGCCACGGCGCATCGAGCAGGTCTCCGAGTTCATGCGGCATAGCCCAAGTCCTGCCACAGCGCGTGGGTCAGGTGTGGGCAGGCCGGGTAGAGCACCCGCAGCAGGATGCCGCAGGCCTCGCGCAGCACCGCCGGCGCGTCGCCCTTGTAGGCCTCGAGCGCGTTGAGCAGCTTCATCGCGCCGGAGACGACGGTGTTGTACTGCATGCGCTCGTAGTCGTAGCTCACCTGGCGCAGTACGCTGTGCACCTCGCGCCGCAGCGAGCGGGCCGCAACGTCGAGTTCGCCCGCGTTGCCGCCGACGAGGGCTCCCGCGCCGCGGATCGCCTGCGCGTTGCGGCTGCCGAAAGCCCACACGCGCTTGAGGAAGCGGTGTGCCCCTTCCACTCCGGCGTCGCTCCATTCGAGGGTCTGCTCGGGAGGCGAGGCGAACATCACGAACAGTCGCGCGGTATCGGCGCCGTAGCGTGTGATCAGATCCTGCGGATCGACGCCGTTGTTCTTCGACTTGGACATCGTCGTCCAGCCTTCGTACTCGACCGGCAGGCCGTCTGCCTTGGCGGAGGCGGAGACGACGGCGGCATGCTCGTCGCGGACGATGTCGGAGTTCGTTGGCCCAGAAGTATTCCTTGCCGCCCTGCCCGTGGGTGCGCACGAAGGCTTCGTTCAGCACCATGCCCTGCGTCAGCAGGTGGATGAACGGCTCGTCGATGACGACGAGCTTCAGGTCGCGCATCACCTTCGTCCAGAAGCGCGCGTACAGCAGGTGCAGGATCGCGTGCTCGATGCCTCCGATGTACTGGTCCATCGGCATCCAGTACTGCGTGCCGGCGCCGACCATCGCTTCGGCGTCGTGCGGGTCGCAGTAGCGCATGAAGTACCACGACGAGTCGACGAAGGTGTCCATCGTGTCGGTCTCGCGCCTCGCCGGCCGGCCGCAGGTAGGGCAGGCCACGTTCAGGAACGTTGCGCACTTGTGCAGCGGGTTGCCGCTGCCGTCGGGGACCAGGTCCTCGGGCAGCACGACGGGCAGGTCGCGCTCGGGCACCGGCACGGCGCCGCAGTCTTCGCAATGGATGATCGGGATCGGCGTGCCCCAGTAGCGCTGGCGGCTGATGCCCCAGTCGCGCAGGCGCCACGTGGTCTTCTTGCCGCCCAGGCCATGAGCCTCCAGCGCATGCGCGATCGCATCGACCGCATGGCGGTGGGCAAGGCCGCTGTAGAGGTCGGAATTGATCGTGATGCCGCGCTGCTTGTCGGCATACCAGTCCTGCCAATGGTCGTAGCTGAAATGCTCGCCGTCGACCGCGATCACCTGCGTGATCGGCAGGCCGTACTTCTTCGCGAACGCGAAGTCTCGCTCGTCGTGCGCCGGAACGCCCATCACCGCGCCGTCGCCGTAGCTCATGAGTACGTAGTTTCCGACCCAGACCTCGATCTGCTCGTGGCTGAGCGGGTGGGTCACCACGAGGCCGGTGCGCATGCCCTGCTTGTCGCGCATCGCCAGCTCGGCCTCGGTCGTTCCGCCAGCCTTGCATTCCTCGATGAACGCGGCAAGTTCAGGCTTGCTCTGGGCCGCATGGACGGCCAGCGGGTGCTCCGGCGCCACGGCGCAGAAGCTCACGCCCATGATCGTGTCGATGCGGGTCGTGAAGACCCACAGCCTGCCGTCCTGGATCAGTGCGCCGTCGGCGTCGCGGATCTGGTGCGGGAAGGCGAAGCGCACGCCTTCGCTCTTGCCGATCCAGTTCGCCTGCATCAACTTGACGCGGTCGGGCCAGCCCGGCAGGCCATGCTCCACCTGCGCCAGCAGTTCATCGGCGTAGCGCGTGATGTTCAGGTAATAGCCGGGGATCTCGCGCTTCTCGACGAGCGCGCCGGAGCGCCAGCCGCGACCGTCGATCACCTGTTCGTTGGCGAGCACGGTCTGGTCGACCGGGTCCCAGTTGACGACCTGGGTGCGCCGTTCGGCGATGCCGGCCTCGAGCATCTTCAGGAACAGCCACTGGTTCCACTTGTAGTACTCGGGCGAGCAGGTGGCGATCTCGCGCGACCAGTCGATCGCCAGACCCATGGCCTGCATCTGCGCCTTCATGTAGGCGATGTTCTCGTAGGTCCACTTGGCGGGGGGCACGCCGTTCTTCATCGCCGCGTTCTCGGCCGGCAGGCCGAAGGCATCCCAACCCATCGGCATCAGCACGTTGCGGCCCTTCATGCGCAACTGGCGCGTGAGCATGTCGTTGATGGTGTAGTTGCGCACATGGCCCATGTGCAGCTTGCCGCTCGGGTAGGGCAGCATCGAGCAGGCGTAGAACTTCGGTCTGGCGGGATCCTCGACCACGCGGTAGGCGTCGCGCAAGTGCCAATGCGCCTGGGTGGCCTTCTCGATCGCCTGGGCGTCGTAGCGGGGGGGGTCTGCGGTGCTCATGGGGAAGGGCCGGGCGCAGCGGGCCTGCCGCAGGGCGCTTGTTGAAGGTGGCCTCGATTATAGGAAGCGCCCCCCGGCGCGACGCTTCGCTGCGCCGACTCAGCGAGATGCTGCGGGCGTGGGTTCAGCCGCGGTGGCCGACGGGGCCTCGGTGACGAGCGCGATCCGGTTCAGCCCGGCCTTCTGCACCCGCCCGATCAGCTCGGCCACCTGGCCATAGGGGGTGCGCTTGTCGGCGCGCAGCTGCACCTCGATGTCGGGCGTCTGCCGCGCGGCGTCGGTAACGCGCGCGCTGAAGACATCGGCCGTGAGCTTCTCGTCGCCCAGGAATAGCGCGCCGTCGGGCGTGATCGCGACGGCCAGGAACTTCGGCGACTCGGTTGGCCCGGCTGCGTCGCTGCGCGGCAGGTCTAGCTTCAAGCTGCTCGTCATCAGTGGCGCGGTGATCATGAAGATCACCAGCAGCACGAGCATCACGTCGATCAGCGGCGTCATGTTGATCTCGCCCATCGGCTGCGCGCCGAGCGTGCGTTCGAGGCGACCGAAGGCCATCCTAGGCTTCCGAGGCGTCGGCGACCATCTCGCGCAGGTCGTGCGCGAAACCCTCGAGCTCGGCTTCGCAAGTACCGACCATCTTGCCGAAGATGTTGTAGGCGAGCACCGCCGGGATCGCCACCGCCAGGCCGGCGGCCGTCATGACCAGCGACTCGCCGACCGGACCCGACACCTTCTCGATCGTGATGGCGCCGCCGGCCGAGATGCTGATCAGCGCGTGATAGATGCCCCAGACGGTGCCGAACAGACCGATGAAGGGCGCCGTGCTGCCGATCGACGCCAACAGCACCTGGCCGAATTGCAGCTGCGCCAGCACCGCGTGCAGCGCGCCACGCAGGCGCCGCGTGAGTTGCGACTGCAGGTGTCCGCGACCTTCCAGCGTGCTCGCATTGGCACTGTCGGTCGCGGCGGCCAGCAGCGGTTGCAGCACCCCTTCGCGGTCGAACAGCGCCAGCTGCGAGCGCCCTTCGTCGAGCGACTTCGCGGTCCAGAACGCGGGCACCGCACGCTCGATGTCGGTGCGCGCGCGGCGCAGCAGCCAGCCCTTCCAGAAGATCATCACCCATGCGCTGACCGACATCAGCAACAGCAGCAGCGCGACCGCGCGCGTAATCGCGTCGCCCTGCTCCCAGAACGCCTCGAAGCCGGTCATGGCCGGTCGGCCTGCAGTCTGGCCGGAGCGAAGGAAGGGCGCTGGGAGGGCGTCATCTCACAGGCCCAGAACGTCGTTCATGTCGAACAGGCCCGCGCTGCGGCCGGCCAGGAAGCGCGCCGCGCGCAGACTGCCCTGGGCAAAGGTCGCGCGGCTGCTCGCCTTGTGGCTGATCTCGATGCGCTCGCCGGTGCCGGCGAAAAGCACCGTGTGGTCGCCGACGATGTCGCCGCCACGGATCGTGGCGAAACCGATCGTCGACGCTTCGCGCTCGCCGGTCACGCCTTCGCGGGAATAGACGGCGCATTGCTTCAGGTCGCGCCCTAGTGCAGCGGCGGCCACCTGGCCCATCTGCAGCGCGGTGCCGCTCGGGGCATCGACCTTGTGCCTGTGGTGCGCCTCGACGATCTCGATGTCGTAGCCCTGGCTGAGCGCGCGCGCGGCCAAATCGATCAGGCGCAGCACCACGTTCACGCCGACGCTCATGTTGGGCGCCAGGACGATTGCGATCTGACGCGCGTGCGCGCCGATCTCTGCCTTCTGTGCGTCACTGAAGCCGGTCGTGCCGATGACGGCTTTGACGCCGAGTTCGCGGCACGCCGCCAGATGCGCCAGCGTGCCTTCGGGGCGCGTGAAGTCGATCAGCACCTGCGACCCGGACAGTCCGGCGTGCAGATCGGCGCTGACGCGCACACCGCCGGTGCGGCCGAGGAACGCCGTTGCGTCCTGCTCGATGGAAGGGCTGTCCGCCACGTCGAGCGCGCCGGTCAGCACGCAGTCATCCGTGCCGGCGATGGCCTCGATCAGCATGCGGCCCATGCGGCCCGACGCGCCGGCCACGGTGATTCGCAACGGTCCCGTGCCGGCCACTCCGGCTCGCAGAGGGCTGGCAAGCGAGCTCATCCGCGCGGTTCGAGTGGTGGGTAGTCGCGCACCGGCCCCTCGGACGCCGAGGCGGCAGGGGCCTGCCTCTGCGGCACCGGCAGTGCCCGTATCTGCTCATCGGACAGCGCCAGTGTCGGCACCTCGCGGCGAACCCGGTAGGGGTCGATCGAATCGATGAACTCACTATCGGAAGGCAATGCCGGCGCATCGACGCGCGCCAGCCTGTCGCCTTCGAAGATCACCACGATGGCACGCTTCTGCAGTGGCGCGCCGGGGCGGTCGAGCATGAAGACGTAGTCCCATCGATCACCATGGAAGATGTCGGTGACGAGCGGCGAGCCGAGGATGTCGCGCACCTGCACGCGGCTCATCCCGGGCACGACTCGGGCGAGCTGCTCTCTGGTGACGACGTTGCCCTGCACCACCTCGACACGATAGGGCACGAAGACGTTGGTCCATCGGCTCACCTCGACCGACGCGGCGCATCCCGCCAGCAAGCCCAGCGCGAGCCCGGCGGCGACGGCGCGCTCGCGCACTCGCGGCAGGCTGGGGCGAGGCAACTGGCGAAGGAGCTGGCGCATGGTGTGGGCGGCCACGTCTGGGGCGTCGGACCTCGATATGATCGGCAATTCTAGCGGCTGAGCCGACTCGCCGCGCCGCATCGACACCCCCATGACGCACGCCGAAGAAATCAAGAGCTCGGGTCTGAAGGCCACGCTGCCTCGCATCAGGATCCTGGAGGTCTTCCAGAAGACGGTGCTGCGTCACATGACGGCCGAAGACGTGTACAAGGCGCTGCTCCAGGAAGGGTCGGACATCGGCCTGGCCACGGTGTATCGCGTGCTGATGCAGTTCGAGCAGGCGGGCATCCTGTCGCGCAACCACTTCGAGGTCGGGAAGGCCTTGTTCGAACTGAACGAGGGCACGCACCACGACCATTTGGTGTGCCTGGACTGCGGGCGGGTCGAGGAGTTCTACGACCCCGCGATCGAACAGCGCCAGCGCAGTATCGCCCAGGCCCGCGGCTTCGAACTGCAGGACCATGCGCTTGCGATGTACGCCGTGTGCGCCAAGCCGGACTGCCCGCATCGGACCAGGTAGTGCCCGCGGGGCGTCTTCAAGTCAACCGGGCGGGCGGCCCATGGCTTTCTGGTGACGCGCGATGAAGTCGCGGTAGGTATCGATGCCGCGCAACTGCAGGATCGTGTTGCGGACCGCGGCCTCGACGAGCACCGCCAGGTTGCGCCCGGCGTCGACGGCGATCACCACCTTCTGCACCGGAACGTCGAGGATCTCCTCGTACAGCGGTTCATAAGGCAGACGCTCGAATTCGCGCTCCAGCGTGTCCTTGCGGACCAGGTGCACAATCAGCTTCAGCCGCATCTTGCGACGCACCGCCGTCTCGCCAAAGATCGCCTTGATGTCGAGCAGTCCGATGCCGCGAACCTCGAGCAGATTGAGCAGCAACTCAGGGCAACGGCCTTCGATGGCGGTCTGGGACACTTGGTAAAGGTCTACCGCATCGTCGGCCACCAGCCCGTGGCCGCGCGAGATCAGCTCGAGCCCGAGCTCGCTCTTTCCGAGCCCCGACTCGCCGGTCAACAGCACGCCCAGGCCGAGGATGTCCATGAACACGCCGTGACGCGTGGTGCGCTCGGCAAAGTGCTGGCTCAGGTGGCCGCGCACGACGTCGATCACATGGCCGGCGGGTTCGGCGGTGACGAACAGCGGAATGTCGGCGCGGTCGCACAGGCCGACCAGGCGCTCGGGCGGCGTTTGGGCATCTGCCACGATGACCACCGGGGGCTCGAGGGTGACGATGCGCTGGATGCGGCGCTCCTGGTCTTCGGGCGCCGAATCTAGCAGGTAGGCCACCTCGCGTCGGCCGACGATCTGCACTCGGTAGGGGTGGATGTAGTTCAGGTAGCCGACCAGATCAGCGGCCGACTGTGCATTGCGAACCGCGGCTTCGTCGAACCGGCGCTCGGGGTGCGCGTGACCCGCGATCCACTCCCATCGCAGGGCCGGGCGGTGCTCCTCGAACAGTGCCTCGGCGCTGATGACTGTGGGTTTCACGCGCGATCGGCCCTCAGGCGACCGACTTCAAAGGCTCCCAGCCCGCGATCAGCGCGTGGACCTTGGCGGCATCGGGTTCGGTCTTCAGCCGTTCGCGCAACTCGCGATCGGAGAGCATCTCGGCGATCTCGGAAAGAATCTCCAGATGGCGCTGCGTCGCGGCCTCGGGGACGAGCAGGAAGATCAGCAGGCTGACTGGCTCGTCGTCGGGAGCGTCGAACGGAATGGCCTGCTGCACGCGAACCGCCGCCGCGAGCGGGTTCTTCAGGCCCTTGATGCGGCCGTGCGGAATGGCGACGCCGTGGCCGAGTCCGGTCGAGCCGAGGCGTTCGCGGGCGAAGAGGTTGTCGGTAACGGTGGCCCTGGCGATCGAGTGCTGGTTCTCGAAGAGCAGTCCGGCGTGCTCGAACGCGCGTTTCTTGCTGGTGGCGTCCACGTTCACCAGCACGTTGCTGGGCGGCAGGATGGCAGCGAGACGGTTCATCGAGTCACGACAACGGCTTTCAGCCCGGCGGCCTGAGTCGAGGTCAACAGCGTCCAAAGGACGCGATTATAGGAACGGGAAATCATCGTGCGCATATGAAGCGCAATCGCGTGAAGTTTTTGGGCAGGCTGCCGCTGCGCAGCAACAGATCGGCCTCGATGAGACCGCTGTGCCGAGGGGGCGCCCGACCGGCGTGAAAAAGCGGCCCGAAGGCCGCTCTTCGACACGATGTGCGCTCACTGCGGCGCGGCACTCACCCGCTTGGGTGAGTGGTGGTGATGGTCCTGCAGCATCTCCTTGTGCCGGCAGACCTGACGATCGAGCTTGTCCATCAGCTGGTCGATCGCGGCATACAGGTCTTCGTGCGCATGCTCTACGAATATGTCCTTGCCCTTGACGCGCAGCGTGACCTCGGCCTTTTGACGGCGTTCCTTTTCCTTGAGCTTTTCGATCGACAACAGCACGTTGATGTCCACGACCTGATCGAAATGGCGCTTGACCCTGTCCAACTTTGTGAGCACATACTCACGAAGCGCTGGTGTCACTTCAAGATGGTGGCCACTGATCGTCAAGTTCATAGATCCTCCTTTGCAGGGGTTGGGGGGTGAAATCGGGAGCGCGGTGCGGGAGCGAGGGCTGAGAGGGCGCATGGCCGAGGCGGATTCAGTGTGCCCCCGAAAGGACCCCATGACAAGCAAAAGACACCGCTGGAAACGTGCTACTTCGGAGCGCAGAATGCGAGCTGGATTGGCGCCTGCCCTTGCCGCAGGCGCGCGCAGCTCCGAGATTGGCGTCGTGGGCGCTGTAAGCGTGGTCATGCCAGTCTCGAAACTCCGGGCTGGCTGGTACACTTTTGGCTACGATGTGACTTGCGTACAAGTCAGTCGTTTCTGAAACTTCGTCTTCGCCATGTTCAGCGCGCGCAAGCCAACCCAGAGGTCGCACGACCGGGAAGCCTGGCACTAGCGGTTGCCAGTCAAGCGGGTCTAGTTTGCCGCGGGCCGCAGCGAATCTTCATTCGCACCGGCACGATCCGGCTCCTCTGGGCTGACTGCGGTCAGCCACCCCATCGACAGCATCGTCCGGCAAGCGCGTCACGCGCCGCTGACCGGCCGTGGAGGGCCTTCCGACGTGATCACCGAACTCGAGTTCAGGAGCCTGGCGCAGCAGGGCTACAACCGCATCCCGCTCATCGCCGAAGCGTTTGCGGATCTTGAAACACCCCTGTCGCTGTACCTCAAACTCGCCTACAGCGGTGGTAGCGGCAGGCACAGTTTCCTGCTCGAGTCGGTGGTCGGCGGCGAGCGCTTCGGGCGCTATTCGTTCATCGGCCTGCCGGCGCGAACGCTGCTGCGCGCGACGGGCTTCGTGACCGAGGTCGTCACCGATGGCCAGGTGGTCGAGACGAACGAGGGCAACCCGCTCGACTTCATCGCCACCTACCAGCAGCGCTTCAAGGTCGCTCTGCGCCCCGGCCTGCCGCGCTTCTGCGGCGGCCTGGCGGGCTATTTCGGCTACGACGCAGTGCGCTACATGGAGCCGAGGCTGGCCAAGGTTCAGAAGACAGGGGGAATCGATACACCCGACGTGCTGCTGCTGCAGTGCGAGGAACTGGCCGTGATCGACAACCTGTCCGGGCGGCTGTACCTGATCGTATATGCCGACCCGACGCAGACCGAGGCGTTCCCGCGCGCGAAACGGCGTCTGGCTGAACTCGGCGACAAGTTGAGGTACAGCGTTACCGCGCCGCCGGTCAGGCGCGGGCCCTCGTATGCCGTGGAGCGCGAGTTCGCGAAGGACGACTACATCGCCGCAGTGCTGCGCGCCAAGAAGTACATCGCCGCCGGCGACATGATGCAGGTGCAGGTGGGCCAGCGGCTGCGCAAGCGCTTCACCGAATCGCCGCTGTCGCTGTACCGCGCGCTGCGCTCGCTGAACCCGAGCCCGTACATGTACTTCTACGACATGGGCGAGTTCCAGATCGTCGGTGCCTCGCCCGAGATCCTGGTGCGCCAGGAACGCACGGCCGAAGGCGACAGGGTCACGATCCGTCCGCTCGCCGGCACGCGGCCGCGAGGCGCGACGCCCGAGCAGGACCTGGCGCTCGAAGCTGAGCTGAGCGGCGACCCGAAAGAGCGCGCCGAGCACCTGATGCTGATCGACCTGGCGCGCAACGACATCGGTCGCATCGCCAGGACCGGCAGCGTGAAGGTGACCGAGGCGTTCACGGTCGAGCGCTATTCGCACGTGATGCACATCGTCAGCAATGTCGAGGGGCTCCTGAAGCCCGGCATGACGAGCCTGGACGTACTGCGCGCGACCTTCCCCGCCGGCACGCTGACCGGTGCGCCCAAGGTGCGCGCGATGGAGATCATCGACGAGCTCGAACCCGTCAAGCGCGGCATCTACGGCGGCGCCTGCGGGTACTTGAGCTTTGCCGGCGACATGGACGTGGCGATCGCGATCCGCACCGGCATCGTCAAGGACGGCATGCTCTACGTGCAGGCGGCGGCAGGGGTTGTCGCCGACTCGGTGCCGGAGCTGGAGTGGAAGGAAACCGAAGCCAAGGCGCGCGCGCTGATTCGCGCGGCGGAGCTGGTCGAGGAGGGGTTCTGAGGTGATGTTCAAGCCTGGCCGAAACGATCCCTGCCCCTGTGGCAGCGGGAAGAAGTACAAGCATTGCTGCGGCAAGCCCGAGGCGCCAGCGGCGCCAGCGGCCGACTCGCACGACGGTGCGGTCGAGCGTGCAGTCGCCTGGCTGGCGCAGCATCACCGCAAGGCCTTTGCCGCAGCTTTGGAGGAAGAGATCGACGCCGCCGCCTTCGGTAGCTTCGGCGACGACGAGGAAGACGCGGCACGCGAGGCGATGGCGGGCATCGACGATGCGCTGTGGCAGCAAATTCAGCTCAATCTGACCGAATGGTTGTTGGCCGAAGGCGATATCTCGGTCAAGGGTGAACGCCAGCGCGTGTCCGAACTGTTGCTCGGCCCGCGCGGGCCGTTGCTGACGGTGGGCCAGCGCGCCTGGATCGGGCAACTGGCGCGGCGGCCACTGCGCCTGTACGACGTCACCGAGGTCGTGCCCGGCACCGGCGTCACCTTGTGCGATGCGCTGGACACCGCCCAGGCGCCGATCGCCGTCACCGAGCACGAGGGCAGCCGGTCGCTGCGACCGGGCATGCAGATCGGCGCGCGCGTGATGGAAGTGGCCGGTGGGCACCAGCTCTCCGGGGCGGTCTACCCGTTCTCGATGATGAGCGGGCACGCCATGCTGGAGCAATTGCGGGCGCTGATGGAGCAGCCCAGCCGGCACGAGGAAGACAACGTCTTGATGATCGGCCTGTCGATCATCAAAGGCTGGCTCGCCCAATACCTGCGGCCGGCGCCGTTGCCGAACTTCGTGCACAGCGCGACCGGTGAGCCACTGGTCTTCACGACCGATCACTACGCCGTGCTCGACTGGGACGCGCTGGCCGCGGCGCTGTCGGCCGGGCCCGGCGTGCAGGGCGACCGTGAGCGGGGCTGGGACCGTCTGGTCGAGAGCGACGATGGGCTGACGCGGTCGCTCGCAACGATCGCGCCCGAGCCTGGCGGCAATCGCGTTTCGGTGCTGTACAAGACGGCCGGCCTGGCCGCCACCGGTCGCGCCTGGTTCGACGCGCTGGCCGGCGGCAGCGTGACGTTCCGCCTGCAGGAGGTTTCGGACCCGAAGGGGCTGCTGTCGACCGCCGCGGCTTCACCGGCCCGGGCGGCCCCTGCCGTGCGCCTGCCGGAGGGCGTGGACCCGAAGGAGCTGGCGCAGGCGATCGCCGGCGTCGTCAAGCGCAGCTATGCCAAGTGGGCCGACGAACCCATTCCGGCGCTGAACGGGCAGACCCCGCGCCAGGCCATCAAGACCGCCGTCGGGCTCGAGCGCGTCAAGGGACTATTGCGCAGCTACGAGGATGGCGAGGCGCACATGGCGGCGCAGCAGGGCCGGGGCGAGATCTCCTACCAGTTCCTCTGGGACGAGCTCGGTCTGGTGCGATAGCGGGCGCCATGCGCCAACGCTATTGCAGCCAGGGCTCCAAGGCCTTGGCCAGGCGTTGCAGCACGGCCGGCTCGGGCAGCGGCAAGCGGATGCTGGCCTGGCCCTGCAGCAACGCGGCGCCGGCTTCGAGGATGGAGGCCCACGGGTCGGCGGGTTGAGCCACTGCGCCCGGCGTTGCCTCGATCGGTTCGACAAGGGGTTCGGCAGGCACCGCCGGGCTTGCCGGCGATTCCGCCGGCATCGGCATCGGCGACGGCTGCACAGGCACCGCCGCAGCGGTGCCGCCGCCCGCCGGGGCGGCCGTGTCCGCCGTGGCGTCGGCGTCGGGCTCGCCCATCGCGCCGGCCACCTTCTCCACGCTGTCCATGAACTTCGACAGCTTCGTGCCCTGCAGGAAGACCTCGCTTTCGCCGCTGTCGAGCACGCCCGCGAACAACGACTTCTTGAACGCCAGCACCGAGAGCATGCCTTCTTCGATGCTGCCCTGGCCGATGAAATTCACCACCTGCACACCGCGCGACTGGCCTATGCGGTGCACGCGGCCGATGCGCTGCTCGAGCACGGCCGGGTTCCAAGGCATGTCCATGTTCACCACCATCGCGGCCGCGTGCTGCAGGTTCAGGCCCACGCCGCCGGCGTCGGTGGACAGGAACAGGCGGCAATTCGAATCACTGTGGAACTGCTCGACCAGCGCGCCGCGCTTGTCGCCCGGAACCTGGCCGCTGAACAGCACGTGGCCCCAGGCACGCTGACCCGGGCCGGTGCCCAGGCGGCGCTGGATCAGCTCGTGCGTGCCCAGCCACTGGCTGAAGACCACGGCCTTGGCATCGGGCGCCTCGAGCAGCTCGTCGAGCACGGTCATCAGCTCGTCGACCTTGTGGCCGTGGTCGGTCTCGTGGTCGATCAGCCAGGTGCTGTTGCAGGCCATGCGCATGTACTGCAACGCAATCTGCAATCGCCGCTGGTCGGCGTCGGACAGGAACCCCGTCTTGCGCCAGCGCGACACGATGCGGGCGACGATGTCGCCGTTCTCGTCGTGGTGCAGCCGCTGCTGCGGCGTCAGCGGCACGAAGATGCGGCTGTCCACGCGCTCGGGCAGCTGGGTCAGCACCTCGGCCTTGCGCCGTCGCAGCATTACCGGCGCAAGCGTCTGGCCGATGCGGTCCAGCGCGTGGTAGCCGATGACACGGCCGCCATCGTCGCGCTTCTGGTGTTCGTCGAGCAGCCGCCAGGTGGGGCCGAGGCGGTGCCGGTCGACGAACTGCACGATCGAGATCAACTCCTCGAGCCGGTTCTCTGGCGGCGTGCCGGTCAGCACCAGCGCATAGGGGCTGGCGATGCGGTTCAACGCGCGCGCGGCGAGGGTGTTCCAGTTCTTGATGCGCTGGGCCTCGTCGGCGATCCCCAGCTCCGGCGTCCAGGCATCGATCAGGTCGGCGTCGCGCGCCAGCGTTTCGTAGTGGGTGATCTTGCAGAAGGCTTCCTCGAGGTATTGCGCCTCGCGCTTGACGCGGAGGCCGTGGATGACCTGCACCTCGCGCTCGGCAAAGCGTGCGAACTCGTTCTTCCACTGATGCTTCAGCGAAGTCGGGCACACCACCAGCACGCGGCGCACACCGAAATGTCGTGTGAACAGCTCCGCCGCGGCGATCGCTTGGATGGTCTTGCCCAGGCCCATCTCGTCGCCTATCAGCACGCGGCCGGCGCGCGGCGAACAACGCGCCTTCGGCCTGGTAGGGGTAGAGCTTGACCTTCAGCAGCCGGGCGAGCACCTTGTCCCGGGTACCTTTCGGGTAGGCCTCGCGCAAGGCCTGCTGCCGACGCGCGCCGTCACGGAGCTGGGCGACGAACTGCCAGACGTCGTCGTGGCAGCGAAGCTCGTGCCCACTGTCGGCGGCTGCGCGCAGCAGCGCATCCAGACCTACGAGCCGGTCGCGGGGCAGGGCCCAGCCGGCCGACGCGTCGAACACCTGCAGTGCGCGTGTCAGCAGTCCGGCCGGACAAGCCTTGCCGGCACGAAAGCGCACCTGCCGCGCGCCGGCGTAGTCGAGCCAGACCTCGCTGTACTCGGGCTCGAAGCCGCGCGCCAGCGCCGCCTTGGCGCCGCGCTTTCTGGCGAGCCGGGCGAGCGTGAATTCGATGTGCTTGCAGGTGCCCAGGTCGTTGGTCGCGAAATCGGGGCAGCTGCAGAAGTTGCAGCCCAGCGCGCTGCCGCGAATGGCGACGCGGTAGCTCGTGCCGCTTTGCGGGTTGTGCACCCGGAAGTCCGAGAACACCGGTTCGGGCCCCAGGTTCTCCAGCCCGAAGGCCTGCTCGCGGCCGAACTGGCGGCGCAGCGCTGTCTGCCAGTCGGCCACGCCCATCCGCTGGGGCCGGCGCGTGCGCGTCAGGCGCCGCTCGACGGGCCTGGCCGACTTGGCGGACTTGCGCTTCGGCGCGGCTTTGCGGGTGTGGGCGGTGGGCATGGCGAAGGCGCTCTTGCGCAACGAACGTGAGGGTGGGCGGGATTGTCACTTGAGCGTGCGGCAGGCTGGTTGCAGGCCCGACGAAGATCAGCACTGCCGGTTGGGGAGGGCGGGTGGCATGCGATGACGCCGCGTGTCCCTGCCCCCGCTCCGATGGCCCACGCTCGGCATTGGAGCGGTCGGCAGATTCTCTAGCCGCCCCAGGAAGCCGAGGCCGCAGCGATGTTCTCGCCGTGCTACATCGGCGGATGGTCCGCCGCCGAGCATTGGGGGCTCAGCGTGCAACTCTTTCGTTCGATCTGCGTGATGACCACCACACGCCCACGCGAGCGTCAGCCCGTGCTGCGCAAGACCCGCTTCGATCTGCACACGGTGGACCCCGCCCGCACCCTCATAGACATGTTGGCCGACCCCGCGCTCGGTGGCGGCATTCGCCACTTAGCCGAGATGCTGGTGACGCTCCTTCACGATCAACCCAAGGAAGCGGCCAAGCTCAGCGACTACGCGGCCAGGATCGGCAGTGGTGCTGTTTACAAGCGGCTCGGGTTTCTGCTGCAACGCGACCATCCCGACCAAGTAGCGCTCACCGAGGCTTGTCGGGCACACCTCACCGCGGGCTACGCCAAGCTCGACCCTGCCTTGCCCGCGGATCGACTCGTGACGGCATGGCGAGTCTGGGTGCCCGCCAGCGAACTGGGCGAGGGGCGCGCGTGATCAAGCGGGCGCAGCGCAGTCTGGAGTCAAGTGCCATTGCTACGCCGTCCACGCCGTCGTCATCAGCGCTACGAAGTCCCTGCGCGACAGCACCTCGGTGCAGCCGCGCCAATCCTTCTCGGGCGGCTCCATGCTGCTCGTGTATCGAAGGTCGAACCGGTGTTCAACGACTCCGACCTGCAGATGGCCGGCTACGCCGCCGCGCTGAAGGTGCTGACCGGATACACGCACATCGGCGGCGAAGACGTGACTGCGTTTGCGATGCGCCCGCGGGTGAAAGGCGAGGTCACCGTAGCCGGAGAACGCCTACCATCCATCGTGGTTCTCGGGGATGTCGAGATCGCGGACCCATGGTGCGCTGGGGAGGACTGCCGCCAGAACGACTCGGGCAACGACTCGCAGGTGTCGCCCGAGCCCATGCGAAACCCACCCTTCCCACCGAACAGCCAGATTCGCTCAGGCAGATTCGCAAGGCGGCAGGCCCCTGGATCCAACTAGTCTCGAAGCTGGTCCAGGGGCTCACCAGGCACTCTCAATTACCTTTGACTGTAGGCACGGAGCCACGTGACGGCTCGCCGGCGCGGGGCTCCGTGCCGTAGATGCCGTGCAACTCAACTCAGTCCTGCGATTCGCCGGACATTGATAGCTCAGCTATGAAGCGCTAATTGAGGCCGCCAGTCTATTCCAGGCGCCTCTGGGTGGCGAGCGATGCTGACGGACTCACGGAATCGACCACGCCGATCTCCAGGTTGTCACGCCGGATAGAGTGGTCCAGCGCTTGGCCGGGCGCGAGCCAGCCATAATGGCGACCATGTCTGCGAAGCCCTCGATCTCGGCAGCACTCTTCGCGTGGCGTTGGCGCAAGCCATTAGCCTGACCGACCTATTGCGCCCGCGCGGGCGCTCCAGACTCCCCACCCAGCACGTCGCGCCGGCCTCGCCAGCGACAGAAGAAGCGGGTATCAAAGCGGGTATGAAACGTGGATGTCTCGCAGAACATCCAATGAAATCAATAGGATAGAGCGCAAATGCTGCTGATGATCGATAACTACGATAGCTTCACCTACAACCTGGTGCAGTACTTCGCCGAGCTCGGCGAAGAGGTCAAGGTGTTTCGCAACGACGAGATCACGCTCGAGGGGGTCGCGGGGCTGAGGCCCGACCGGCTCGTGCTCTCACCCGGGCCCTGCACGCCGGCCGAGGCGGGCATCTGCGTGCCGGCGATCCGTGAATTCACGGGCAAGGTGCCGATCCTCGGCGTGTGCCTGGGGCATCAGGCGATCGGGGCTGCGCTCGGTGGCAAGGTGGTGCGCGCCCAGCGGCTGATGCATGGCAAGACGAGCGTGCTCACGACCGACGGGCGTGGCGTGTATGCCGGGCTGCCGACGGTCTTCACCGTGATCCGCTATCACTCGCTGGCTATCGAGCGCGAGTCGCTGCCGGCGAGCCTGGAAGTGAGCTCGACCTCGGAGGATGGCGAGATCATGGGCGTGCGCCATCGTGCGCTGGCGGGCACCGCGACGCCGCTCGAGGGCGTGCAGTTCCATCCCGAATCGATCCTCACCGAGCACGGGCACGCGATGCTGAAGAACTTCCTGGAGTTGCGGCCGTGACGCACCCCCTCGTCGATCTGCGCAGCGATACGGTGACCAGGCCCACGCCGGCCATGCGCGACGCGATGGCGCGCGCCGAAGTCGGCGACGACGTGTTCGGCGACGACCCGACGGTCAATGCGCTGCAGGAGCGCATCGCCGCGCTGCTCGGCTTCGAGGCGGCGCTCTTCGTGCCGAGCGGCACGCAGAGCAACCTCGTCGCGATCATGAGTCACTGCCAGCGTGGCGACGAGTACATCGTTGGCCAGATGGCGCATACCTACCGCTGGGAAGGCGGTGGCGCGGCGGTGCTCGGCAGCGTGCAGCCACAGCCGCTCGCGCACCGGGCCGACGGCACGCTGGCACTCTCCGATATCGAGGCCGCGATCAAACCCGACGATTCGCACTTCGCGAAGAGCCGGCTGCTGTGCCTCGAGAACACGCTGGGCGGCAAGGCGCTGCCGAGCGCCTACCTGCGCGACGCGACGACGCTCGCGCGCAGCCGTGGTCTGGCGACGCACCTCGACGGCGCGCGGCTCTTCAATGCCGCGACGGCGCTGGCCGTGCCTGCGCGCGAGATCGCCGCGCACTTCGACAGCGTATCAGTCTGCTTCTCCAAGGGCCTTGGGGCGCCGGTCGGCTCGGCGCTGTGCGGCAGCCGGGCGTTCATCGCGCGCGCGCACCGCTGGCGCAAGATGGCTGGCGGCGGCATGCGTCAGGTCGGCGTGCTCGCGGCGGCGGCGCTGTACGCGCTCGAGCATCATGTCGAGCGGCTTGCCGAAGACCATGCGAACGCGCGCCGCCTCGCCGCGGGATTCGCCGGACTGCACGGCGTGACGGTCGAGGCGCCGGACTCCAACATCGTGTTCGCCGACGTCGCCAGGCCGCGCGCGGCGGGCCTGCTCGAGCACCTGAAGGTGTGCGGCGTGCTGGCCACCGGCCTGTACCGGCTGCGCTTCGTGACCCACCTCGACGTCAATGCCGCGGGCGTCGACCGCGCCATCGCGGCGATGCGCGAACACTTCAACGACTGAGGACGGACCCCTGCCATGACGATCACCAACACCGAGGCGCTGACGCGCGTCATCGAGCACCGGGAGATCTTCCACGACGAGATGCTCGCGCTGATGCGACGCATCATGGGCGGCGAGATGTCGCAGCCGATGATGGCCGCGCTCCTGATCGGCCTGCGCGTGAAGAAGGAGACCATCGGCGAGATCACCGCCGCGGCGCAAGTGATGCGCGAGTTCTCGACCAAGGTCGAGGTCGCCGACCGCGCGCACCTCGTCGACATCGTTGGCACCGGCGGCGACGGCTCGCACACCTTCAACATCTCGACATGCTCGATGTTCGTCGCCGCGGCCTGCGGCGCGCGCGTCAGCAAGCACGGCAACCGCGGTGTCTCCAGCAAGTCCGGCAGCGCCGACGTGCTCGAGGCCATGGGCGTGCCGTTGACCCTCGCCCCCGGGGCCATCTCGCGCTGCATCGCCGAGACCGGCATCGGTTTCATGTTTGCGCCCAACCACCACCCGGCGATGAAGAACGTCGGCCCGGTGCGGCGCGAGCTCGGTGTGCGCACGATCTTCAACATCCTCGGCCCGCTGACCAATCCGGCCGACGCGCCCAACATCCTGATGGGCGTGTTCCACCCCGATCTGGTCGGAATCCAGGTGCGCGCGCTGCAACGCCTGGGCGCCGAACACGCGCTCGTCGTCTACGGCCGCGACGGCATGGACGAGGTTTCGCTCGGCGCAGCGACGATGGTCGGCGAGTACCGGGAAGGCGCCATTCACGAGTACGAGATCCACCCCGAGGACTTCGGCCTGACGATGGCGAGCAACCGGGCGTTCAAGGTCGAGACGCCGCAGGAGAGCAGGGCGCTGCTGCAGTCGGTGCTCGACGACGAGCCCGGCCCGGCGCGCGACATCGTCGTCCTGAACACGGGCGTGGCGCTGTATGCGGCCAACGTGGCGCCGGCGATCGCCGACGGCATTGCGCTTGCCCGTGAGGCGCTGGCGTCAGGCAAGGCGCTGGCCAGGATGCACCAGTTCGTCGCGCGGGCCAGGGAGCTGGCTTGAGCGACATCCTCGCGCGCATCGTTGCCATCAAGCGCGACGAGATCGCGGCTGCGCGCCGCGTCCGCGACGAGGCGTCGCTGCGGCGTGAGGCAGAGGCGCTGGGCAGCCAACGCGATTTCGTCGGCAATCTGCGCGCAAGGATTGCGGCCGGCGATGCGGCGGTGATCGCTGAGATCAAGAAGGCGAGCCCGAGCAAGGGCGTGTTGCGCGAAGACTTCGTTCCCGCCGAGATCGCGGCGAGCTACGAGGGCGGTGGCGCAGCCTGCCTGAGCGTGTTGACCGATGCGCAGTTCTTCAGGGGTGCTCCGCAATACCTGTGTGAGGCGCGCGCGGCCTGCGCGCTGCCTGTGCTGCGCAAGGACTTCATCGTCGATGGCTATCAGGTGGTCGAGGCGCGTGCGATGGGCGCGGACTGCATCCTGCTCATCGCCGCCTGCCTGACCGACGCGCAGATGGCCGACCTAGAAGCGCAGGCACTGGCGCTCGGGATGGCGGTACTGGTCGAAGTGCACGACGGCGCGGAGCTCGAGCGCGCGCTGCGGTTGCGCACGCCGCTGGTGGGCATCAACAACCGCAACTTGCGCAGCTTCGAGGTCTCGCTCGACACAACGCTTGGCCTGCTCGGCCAAGTGCCGGCCGACAAGCTGCTCGTCACCGAGTCGGGCATCCTCGCCCGCGCCCACGTGGCGCGCATGCGCGATGCCGGCGTGAACGCCTTCCTCGTCGGTGAAGCCTTCATGCGCGCGCCCGACCCCGGCGCGGCACTGCAAGCGCTGTTCGATGGCGCGGCGTAATGGCAACGTGACTGCAGACGACCTCGAAGCCGCCTTCGCGAGCCTGCCTGCGGCCTGGGCCGACGCGCTGCCGGGCTGGACGGCCACGCGCCGCTTGAACGTGATCGACCGTGTAAGGCGCGCCTCCGGCGACCGCGCGATAGCGCCCGACGATCCGTTTCGCGCGCTACGCCTGTGCGCGCCCGAGGCGGTCAGGGTCGTCGTGTTCGGTCAAGACCCCTACCCCAAGCCCGGCCAGGCCGACGGCCTGGCGTTCTCGGCCAGGAAGGGCAGGCCGGCGTCGCTGCGCCGCATCTTTCAGGTGCTGGCCGCCGACCGACCCGGCTTCGCGCCGCCCGCGGAGTGGAGGCTCGACGCCTGGGCGGGTCAGGGGGTGCTGGTGCTCAACCCGACGCTGACCATCGAGGTGGGGCGCATTGCCAGCCACCTGGATTGTGGTTGGCAGGCGCTTACATCGCAGATCGTCGATTATCTGTGCCGCCTTGCCGATCCACCTGTGTTCATGCTCTGGGGCGACAAGGCGCAGCGGTTCTTCGAGCAGGCGTGCCCCACTCCGGCCGCGGTGCGTGTGCTCAAGACTCGCCATCCGTCCAACGACTTTCAGCAAGGATTCATGGCAGAAGGCAGCCATTTCGTGCAGACAGCCGACCTCGTGGACTGGTGGTCGCTCTGAATGCAGGGCAAGGGCAGACGGCCTGGGCCAAAGAATCGGTATGTCCTGTGTTAGCATCACAGGCTCTGCGTGGAGGGGTGCCCGAGTGGCTAAAGGGGGCAGACTGTAAATCTGTTGGCTTACGCCTACGGTGGTTCGAATCCACCCTCCTCCACCAAGACGAAGTTTCGGAGAAGACTGACCTGTACTCGAGTCATGTCGTAGCTAGACGTGAAGGTGATGACGATATCCGGCTCCGACGGGGAAGGCCCCAGGGAGGGTCCCGGGCGGGAGTAGTTCAATGGTAGAACCCCAGCCTTCCAAGCTGATGATGCGGGTTCGATTCCCGTCTCCCGCTCCAGTGTTGTCTTCGGCAGAGGCCTGGTGGTTGCAAGCGCAGCCGCCAGGCCTGTGTCGACATTGTGTCGATGGCCCATGTGGCTCAGTGGTAGAGCACCCCCTTGGTAAGGGGGAGGTCGCGCGTTCGATCCGCGCCATGGGCACCAGAGATTGATTCCTGATTTGTCGTAGTCGAGGAGCGAAAGATGGCAAAAAGCAAGTTTGAGCGCACGAAGCCGCACGTGAACGTAGGGACGATTGGGCACGTGGACCATGGTAAGACGACGCTGACGGCGGCGATCACGATGGTGCTGAGCAAGCTGTTCGGTGGGGAAGCCAAGGCGTACGACCAGATCGACGCGGCGCCCGAAGAGAAGGCGCGCGGCATCACCATCAACACAGCGCACGTCGAATACGAGACCAAGAACCGGCACTACGCGCACGTCGACTGCCCCGGGCACGCCGACTACATCAAGAACATGATCACTGGCGCGGCGCAGATGGACGGCGCGATCCTGGTGGTGAGCGCTGCCGATGGCCCGATGCCCCAGACCCGAGAGCACATCCTGCTGGCGCGCCAGGTGGGCGTGCCCTACATCATCGTCTACATGAACAAGTGCGACATGGTGGACGACGCCGAGCTGCTCGAGCTCGTCGAGATGGAGGTGCGCGAACTGCTCGACAAGTACGATTTCCCGGGAGACGCCACGCCGATCATTCACGGCAGCGCCAAGCTGGCGATGGAGGGTGACAAGAGCGAACTCGGTGAAGGTTCTATTCTGAAGCTCGCCGAAGCGCTGGACACCTACATTCCGCAGCCCAAGCGGGCGGTGGACGGGGCCTTTCTGATGCCGGTGGAAGACGTCTTCAGCATCAGCGGCCGCGGCACCGTGGTCACCGGACGTGTCGAGCGTGGTGTGATCAAGGTTGGCGAGGAGATCGAGATCGTGGGCATCACGCCGACGCAAAAGACCGTCTGCACCGGCGTCGAGATGTTCAGGAAGCTGCTCGACCAGGGCCAGGCGGGCGACAACGTTGGCGTGCTGCTGCGCGGCACCAAGCGCGAGGACGTGCAGCGCGGACAGGTGCTGTGCAAGCCCGGCAGCGTCAAGCCGCATACCCACTTCACGGCCGAGATCTACGTGCTCAGCAAGGACGAAGGCGGGCGCCACACGCCGTTCTTCAACAACTACCGGCCGCAGTTCTACTTTCGCACGACCGACGTGACGGGGGCGGTGGAGCTGCCGACGGACAAGGAGATGGTGATGCCTGGAGACAACGTGAGCATCACGGTCAAGCTGATCAACCCGATTGCGATGGAAGAGGGTCTGCGCTTCGCGATCCGCGAAGGCGGGCGCACCGTCGGCGCAGGGGTCGTGGCCAAGATCATCGAGTGAGTTGCCAAGTTGGTCCACAGGGGCGTAGCTCAATTGGCAGAGCGCTGGTCTCCAAAACCAGAGGTTGGGGGTTCGATGCCCTCCGCCCCTGCCACCTTCGGGTAATGGTCGGACCTGCCGCCGCAGGGTGGCAGTCTGCAGTCCGGCCGGCGAGCCGGTCACCAGCCCTCGATGGGCCGGGTGTCGTTGCAAGGTGAAGTGAGAGTCATGTCTAATCCTCAAGTCGAAACCGTGTCCACGGGTGCTGACAAGGCCAAGCTCGCCGCCGCGGGCGTGCTGCTCGTTGCGGCGCTGGCTGCCTTCTATGCCCTCGGCAAGCAGGACTTGTGGCTTCGCGTCATCGTGTTGCTGCTGGTCATGGGCGGTGCCGTCGCGGTGTTCTTCACGTCCGAGAACGGCAAGGCATTGATCGCCTTCGGTCGAGACGCAGTGCGAGAGATTCGCAAGGTCGTGTGGCCGACGCGCAAGGAAGCGATGCAGATGACGGGCTATGTGTTCGCCTTCGTCGTCGTGATGGCACTGTTCCTTTGGTTGACTGACAAGACGCTGGAATGGGTGCTCTACGACCTGTTGCTGGGCTGGAAGCACTAGGCCGCGACGAAACGAGGATCGGATCGATGACAGCAGAACTTGCAGGCAACGTGACGCCCGAATCGGCGCCAGCCGCCGCGCCGTCCACCAAGCGCTGGTACGTGGTGCACGCGTACTCGGGCATGGAGAAGACCGTCGAACGCAATCTGCGCGAACGCATCGATCGCTCAGGCATGCAGGACAAGTTCGGCCGCATCCTGGTGCCGATGGAAGAAGTGGTCGAGCTCAAGCACGGAAAGAAGGCTGTCACCGAGCGGCGCTTCTTCCCCGGCTATGTGCTCGTCGAGATGGACATGGCCGACGACACCTGGCACCTGGTGAAACACACTGCCAAGGTCACCGGCTTCGTCGGGGGGGCGAAGAACCGCCCGTCGCCGATTTCCGAAGCCGAGGTGTTGAAGATCGTCCATCAGATGCAGGAGGGCGTCGAGAAGCCGCGTCCGAAGGTGGAATGGGTGGTCGGCGAGCTGGTCCGCGTCAAGGAAGGCCCGTTCACGGATTTCAACGGCGCGATTGAGGACGTCAATTACGACAAGTCGAAGGTGCGCGTGTCGGTGACGATCTTTGGCCGCGCCACGCCGGTGGAGCTCGATTTCGCGCAGGTCGAGAAGATCTAGGGCCCGGCGGGAGGCCGGCTCTGGCTGCCAAGCCGGTGCCCATCCCGCCCGTTGCTGTCGATGACGAGATATCGGCACGAGGAGCAAGGGTAGCCAGTCCCTTGCGTTTGTACTCAAGGACCCGGCGCGAAGACGCCATGGGTCCATTGTTGGAGAGAAGAGATGGCCAAGAAGATTGTCGGCTTCATCAAGCTGCAAGTCCCGGCCGGCAAGGCCAACCCGTCGCCGCCCATCGGGCCGGCGCTCGGCCAGCGCGGTCTGAACATCATGGAGTTCTGCAAGGCGTTCAATGCCCAGACGCAGAGCATGGAGCCGGGTCTCGTGCTGCCGGTGGTGATTACCGCGTTCGCGGACAAGTCGTTCACCTTCGTCCTCAAGAGCCCGCCCGCATCGGTGTTGATCAGGAAGGCGCTCAAGCTCGACAAGGGTTCGCCCAAGCCCCACGTGGACAAGGTAGGCAAGCTCACCCGCGTGCAGGCCGAAGACATCGCCAAAGTCAAGATCAAGGACCTGACCGGCGCTGACCTCGACGCCGCCGTGCGCACGATCGCAGGTACCGCCCGTTCGATGGGCGTCACGGTGGAGGGGGTCTGATCATGAGCAAGCTGACCAAGCGCCAGAAGACCTACGCCGGCAAGGTAGACAGCACGAAGCTGTACCCGATCACCGATGCGCTGGGTATCGTCAAGGAGTGCGCGATCGCCAAGTTCGACGAATCGATCGACGTGTCGGTTCAACTCGGCATCGACGCGAAGAAGTCCGACCAGGTCGTTCGCGGCGCCGTCGTGTTGCCCAACGGCACGGGCAAGACCAAGCGAGTCGCCGTGTTCGCCCAGGGCGCCAAGGCCGAGGAAGCCAGGGCCGCCGGCGCCGACATCGTCGGCATGGACGACCTGGCCGCCGAAATCAAGGCCGGCAACATGAACTTCGACGTCGTGATTGCCTCGCCGGACACGATGCGTATCGTCGGCACGCTGGGCCAGATCCTGGGCCCGCGAGGCCTGATGCCGAACCCGAAGGTCGGCACCGTGACGCCCGATGTGGCGCAGGCGGTGCGTAATGCAAAGGCTGGCCAGGTGCAGTTCCGCGTCGACAAGGCCGGCATCGTGCATGCCACGATCGGCCGCCGCTCGTTCGAGTCGGACAAGCTGGTCGGCAATCTGCGCGCGCTGATCGAGGCCTTGAACAAGGCCAAGCCGGCGACCAGCAAGGGGATCTACCTGCGCAAGGTCGCGCTGTCGTCGACGATGGGCGTCGGCGTGCGTGTGGACGCGGCGTCGATCAACGTCGCGCCGGCACAGAGCTGAGGGGGTTGAACTGGATGCTTCGCGCTTGTCTGGCGCGGCGCGTCTTGGTGTGAATTGGTGGGCCGGGGCGGTTGCTGTGAGGGCTGTCCCGGGCCATTGAAGACCGCTGGCGCAGCCCTCGGGCTGCTTAATCGAGAACGGTGCCCCGAATGCAGTACGCCAGGGACCTCGTTCGAAGCCTGCGCAGATGGCGGTCCCGCCGAAAAGGATTTGTGGTCCTTGGTTGGTGATGGTCGCTGAACCTGTGCCCCGAGGCGCGAAGAGCGCCAGAGGGCACGATCGAGTGAGGAGTGAACCTTGAGTCTCAACAAGAGCGAGAAGCAGGTCGTGGTGACGGACGTGGCGGCGCAGGCGGCGAGGTCCCAGACCTTGGCCCTGGCCGAGTACCGTGGCCTCACCGTGGCGCATCTGGACGTGCTGCGCCGGCAGGCGCGCGACAAGGGCGTGTACCTTCATGTACTGAAGAACACGCTCGCTCGTCGCGCCGTTGTCGGCACAGCGTTCGAGTGTGCCTCGGAGAGCATGGTCGGCCCGCTGATCTACGGCTTTTCCGAGGACGCGGTGGCCGCGGCGAAGGTCATTTCAGACTTCGCCAAGGGCAACGACAAGCTGATCGTCAAGGCCGGTGCCTACGCCGGCAAGCAGCTCGACGCGAACGGCGTGAAGGCACTGGCGGCGATCCCGAGCAAGGAAGTGCTGCTGTCGCAGCTGCTGGGCCTGATGAAGTCGCCAATCACCCGCCTGGCGGGTGTGCTGGCGGCCCTGGCTGAGAAGCGCGGCGAAGGCACTGCTGCCGAGCCCGCGCCTGAACTAGCGCCCGCGGCCTGACCGGCCTGCACTGAAGCAAATCCCTTTCAAAGACATTATCTGGAGCCCAACATGGCATTCGACAAAGACGCATTCCTGCAATCCCTGGACAACATGTCCGTCATGGACCTCAACGACCTGGTCAAGGCCATCGAAGAGAAGTTCGGCGTTTCTGCCGCCTCGATGGCAGCGCCGGCCGCCGGCGGTGGCGGTGCTGCCGCGGCGGTCGTGGAAGAGCAGACCGAGTTCAACGTGATGCTGCTCGAAGCCGGCGCCAACAAGGTGTCGGTCATCAAGGCAGTGCGCGAACTGACGGGCCTCGGACTGAAGGAAGCCAAGGACCTGGTGGACGGTGCGCCCAAGGCCGTCAAGGAAGCCGTTTCCAAGGCTGATGCCGAGGCGGCCCTGAAGAAGCTGGTCGACGCCGGCGCCAAGGCCGAAATTAAGTAGGACAGTCGCTCCGCGGGGCCTTTGCCCCGGGGAGCACCTGCAAGGGTGGCGTGCCGCCCTTGCAAGTGTTCTCTGATCCGACTGCAGAGAACTGGTTTGGTCGGGCTCCGGTGCAATGCCGGGGTTGTCCGCCAGCGGCTGGTAGTGGCCAGCCACCAAGCGTCAGACGCAAGTTCTGAATAGCCAGTCGCCGACGGAAGCGCCCACGCGCGGGCCTTCCCGACACGGAGTGTTTATGACGCAGCAAGCCATCCCCTACAGCTTCACCGAACGCAAGCGCATCCGCAAGAGCTTCGGCAAGCGCGAGAGCGTCTTGAAGGTCCCCTACCTGCTCACGATGCAGAAGGAGTCCTACGTCGCCTTCCTGCAGAAGGACGTGCCACCGAGCAAGCGCAAGCCCGAGGGGCTGCAAGCCGCCTTCCTGTCCGCGTTCCCGATCGTTTCGCACAACGGGTTCGTGGAGATGAAGTTCATCGAATTCAACATCGCCAAGCCGCCGTTCGACACGCGCGAGTGCCAGCAGCGCGGCCTGACGTACGCCGCTGCCGTGCGCGCGAAGCTGCAGATGATCATCTACGACCGTGAGAGCCCGCAGGCCAAGACGGTCAAGGAGATCAAGGAGCAGGAGGTCTACATGGGCGAAGTGCCGCTGATGACCGACTACGGCTCGTTCATCGTCAACGGCACCGAGCGCGTGATCGTTTCGCAGTTGCATCGCTCGCCGGGCGTGTTCTTCGAGCACGACAAGGGCAAGACGCACTCCAGCGGCAAGCTGTTGTTCAGCGCCCGCATCATTCCGTACCGTGGCTCGTGGCTGGACTTCGAGTTCGACCCGAAGGACATCCTGTTCTTCCGCGTCGACCGCCGCCGCAAGATGCCGGTGACCATTCTGCTGAAGGCGATCGGCCTCAACCCCGAAGCGATCCTGGCGCACTTCTTCGTCTTCGACTCGATCCGCCTGATGGACACGGGCGCGCAAATGGAGTTCATCGCCGACCGGCTGCGCGGCGAGATCGCGCGCTTCGACATTACCGACAAGGACGGCAATGTCGTTGTCGAGAAAGACAAGCGCATCACCGCACGCCACACCCGCAAGCTCGAGGAGACAGGCACGAAGTTCATCAGCCTGCCCGAAGACCTGCTGGTCGGTCGTGTCCTGGCGCGCAACATGGTCGACTCCGACACCGGCGAAATCCTGGCCAAGGCGAATGACGAACTGACCGAAGCGCTGCTCAAGAAGCTGCGCGTGGCCGGCGTCAAAGAGCTGCAGTGCATCTACACCAACGAACTCGACGAAGGCGGCTACATCTCGCAGACGCTGGCCGCCGACGAGACCGCCGACCAGCTCGCTGCGCGCGTCGCGATCTACCGCATGATGCGCCCCGGCGAGCCGCCGACCGAAGACGCCGTCGAGGCGCTCTTCAACCGCCTCTTCTACAACGCCGATACGTATGACCTGTCTCGCGTCGGCCGCATGAAGTTCAACGCCCGCGTCGGGCGCGACGTGCCCGAAGGCGCGATGACGCTGTCCAACGACGACATTCTCGACGTCGTAAAGATCCTCGTCGAACTTCGCAACGGTCGCGGCGAAGTCGACGACATCGACCACCTCGGCAACCGCCGCGTGCGCTGCGTCGGCGAGCTGGCGGAGAACCAGTACCGCTCGGGCCTCGCGCGCATCGAGAAGGCCGTCAAGGAACGTCTCGGTCAGGCAGAGACCGAGGCGCTGATGCCACACGACCTGATCAACTCCAAGCCGATTTCCGCGGCGCTGAAGGAGTTCTTCGGCGCGAGCCAGTTGAGCCAGTTCATGGACCAGACCAACCCGCTGTCCGAGATCACGCACAAGCGTCGCGTCTCGGCCCTCGGCCCGGGCGGCCTGACGCGCGAGCGCGCCGGCTTCGAGGTGCGCGATGTGCACCCGACGCACTACGGCCGCGTCTGCCCGATCGAGACGCCGGAAGGCCCGAACATCGGCCTCATCAATTCGCTCGCACTGTACGCGCAGTTGAACGAGTACGGCTTCCTCGAAACGCCATACCGCCGCGTTGCCGATGGCAAGGTTACGATGCATATCGACTACCTGTCGGCCATCGAAGAAGGCAAGTACGTGATCGCGCAGGCCAGCGCCTCGCTCGACAAGGAAGGCCGACTGATCGACGAGTTGGTCTCTGCGCGCGACAACGGTGAGTCGATCCTGACCTCGGCCGAGCGCATCCAGTACATGGACGTGGCGCCGACGCAGATCGTCTCGGTCGCGGCCTCGCTGGTGCCCTTCCTCGAGCACGACGACGCGAACCGCGCGCTGATGGGCGCCAACATGCAGCGCCAGGCGGTGCCGGTGCTACGGCCCGAGAAGGCCTTCGTCGGTACCGGCGTCGAGCGCGTCTCGGCCAAGGACTCCGGCACCGTCGTCGCCGCGAGGCGCGGCGGCGTGGTCGACTACGTCGACACCAACCGCATCGTGATCCGCGTCAACGACAAAGAAACGGTGGCCGGCGAGGTGGGGGTCGACATCTACAACCTCATCAAGTACCAGCGCAGCAATCAGAACACGAGCATCCACCAGCGCCCGATCGTCAAGCGCGGCGACATCGTCGCGGGCGAGGACATCATCGCCGACGGAGCCTCGACCGACCTCGGCGAGCTCGCGCTCGGCCAGAACATGCTGGTCGCGTTCATGCCCTGGAACGGCTACAACTTCGAAGACTCGATCCTCATCAGCGAACGCGTCGTCGCCGAGGACCGCTACACCTCGATCCACATCGAGGAATTGGTCGTGATGGCGCGCGATACCAAACTGGGCTCGGAAGAAATCACGCGCGACATCCCGAATCTGTCGGAGCAGCAGCTGGCGCGCCTCGATGAATCGGGCATCGTCTATGTCGGTGCCGAAGTGAACCCGGGTGACACGCTGGTCGGCAAGGTCACCCCGAAGGGCGAGACGACGCTGACGCCGGAAGAAAAGCTCTTGCGCGCGATTTTCGGGGAGAAGGCCTCCGACGTGAAGGACACCTCGCTGCGCGTCAGCCAGGGCACCAACGGCACGGTGATCGACGTGCAGGTGTTCACCCGTGAAGGCATCGTGCGCGACAAGCGGGCGCAGCAGATCATCGACGACGAGCTCAAGCGCTACCGCCTCGACCTGAACGACCAGCTGCGCATCGTCGAGGCCGACGCGTTCGACCGCATCGAGAAGCTGCTGGTGGGCAAGCCCGCCAACGGCGGTCCGCAGAAGCTCGCCAAGGGCACGGCCATCGACAAGGCCTACCTCGCGAGCGTCGAGAAGTACCACTGGTTCGACATCCGCCCAGCCGACGACGAGATCGCCAACCAGCTCGAGAGCATCAAGAATTCGCTCGACCAGACTCGCCACAGCTTCGACCTCGCGTTCGAGGAGAAGCGCAAGAAGCTGACCCAGGGCGACGAACTGCCCGCGGGCGTGCTGAAGATGGTCAAGGTCTACCTGGCCGTCAAGCGTCGCCTGCAGCCGGGAGACAAGATGGCTGGCCGCCACGGCAACAAGGGCGTCGTCTCGAAGATCGTTCCGGTCGAGGACATGCCCTACATGACTGACGGTACGCCCTGCGACATTGTGCTCAACCCGCTGGGCGTGCCTTCGCGGATGAACGTCGGGCAGGTTCTGGAAGTCCATCTGGGCTGGGCCGGCAAGGGCATCGGTCAGCGCATCGGCGATCTGCTGCAGCAGCACGCGAAGGTGGCCGAGCTGCGCCGCTTCCTCGACGAGCTGTACAACAAGTCGGGCGGCAAGACCGAGAAGCTCGATCGCCTGAGTGATGACGACGTGATCGAAATGGCGAACAACCTCGCCAAGGGCGTTCCGTTCGCCACGCCGGTGTTCGACGGGGCGGCGGAAGAAGAGATCCGCGGCATGTTGAAGCTCGCGTATCCGGACGAAATCGCGAAGGCCAAGGGCCTGACCGAGTCGCGCACCCAGGCGACGCTGTGCGATGGCCGTACCGGTGACGCCTTCGAGCGGCCGGTGACGGTGGGCTACATGCACGTGCTCAAGCTCCACCACCTGGTCGACGACAAGATGCACGCCCGCTCGACCGGTCCGTACAGCCTGGTGACGCAGCAGCCGCTGGGCGGCAAGGCGCAGTTCGGCGGCCAGCGTTTCGGCGAAATGGAAGTCTGGGCGCTCGAGGCCTACGGCGCCAGCTACGTGCTGCAGGAGATGCTGACGGTCAAGTCGGACGATGTGAACGGGCGCACCAAGGTCTACGAGAGCATCGTCAAGGGCGAGCACGCGATCGAGGCCGGCATGCCGGAGTCGTTCAACGTGCTGGTCAAGGAAATTCGTTCGCTCGGTATCGACATCGAGCTCGAGCGCAACTAAACGGTAGTTCAGTGAAGACTGACTTGTACTCGAGTCATGTCGTAACTAAAGGAGAAGATGCATGAAGGGTTTACTCGATCTTTTCAAGCAATTCACCCCTGACGAGCATTTCGATGCGATCAGGATCGGCCTCGCGTCGCCGGAGAAGATCCGCTCCTGGTCGTTCGGCGAGGTGAAGAAGCCGGAGACCATCAACTACCGGACCTTCAAGCCGGAGCGCGATGGCCTTTTTTGCGCCAAGATCTTCGGACCCATCAAGGACTACGAGTGCCTGTGCGGCAAGTACAAGCGCCTGAAGCACCGAGGCGTGATCTGCGAGAAGTGCGGTGTCGAAGTCACGCAGACCAAGGTGCGGCGCGACCGCATGGGTCACATCGACCTGGCCGCGCCGTGCGCGCACATCTGGTTCCTGAAGAGCCTGCCGAGTCGCCTGGGCCTCGTGCTCGACATGACGCTGCGCGACATCGAGCGCGTGCTCTACTTCGAGGCGTACGTCGTCGTCGATCCCGGTATGACGCCGCTGAAGAAGTTCAGCATCATGACCGAGGACGACCACGACGCGAAGCGCCTCGAGTACGGTGACGAGTTCGTCGCGCTGATGGGTGCCGAGGGCGTCAAGAAATTGCTGGAAGACTTGGATCTCGATGCCGAGATCGAGAAGATCAGCAAGGACGAGACGGGCTCCGATCTCAAGATCAAGAAGAACGCCAAGCGCCGGAAGGTGATGGAGGCCTTCAAGCGCTCGGGCATCAAGCCGAGCTGGATGGTGCTTCAGGTGTTGCCCGTGCTGCCGCCGGACCTGCGCCCGCTCGTTCCACTGGACGGTGGCCGCTTCGCGACCTCGGACCTGAACGACCTGTATCGGCGCGTCATCAACCGCAACAACCGCCTCGCGCGGCTTCTGGAACTGAAGGCACCCGAGATCATCGTGCGCAACGAAAAGCGCATGCTGCAGGAAGCCGTCGATTCACTGCTCGACAACGGCCGCCGCGGCAAGGCGATGACGGGCGCAAACAAGAGAGCGCTGAAGTCGCTGGCCGACATGATCAAGGGCAAGAGCGGTCGATTCCGCCAGAATCTTCTGGGCAAGCGCGTCGACTACTCGGGTCGTTCTGTCATCGTGGTCGGCCCGACCTTGAAGCTGCACCAGTGCGGGCTGCCGAAGCTGATGGCGCTGGAGCTGTTCAAGCCGTTCATCTTCTCGCGACTCGAGGCCATGGGCATCGCGACGACGATCAAGGCGGCGAAGAAGGAAGTCGAATCGGGTACGCCGGTGGTCTGGGACATCCTCGAGGAAGTGATCAAGGAGCACCCGGTGATGCTCAACCGCGCGCCAACCTTGCACAGGCTCGGCATCCAGGCCTTCGAGCCGTTGCTGATCGAAGGCAAGGCCATCCAGCTACACCCGCTCGTCTGCTCGGCGTTCAACGCCGACTTCGACGGCGACCAGATGGCCGTTCATGTGCCGCTGTCGATCGAGGCGCAGATGGAAGCCCGCACGCTGATGCTGGCCTCCAACAACATCCTGTTCCCGGCCAACGGCGAGCCGTCGATCGTGCCATCGCAGGACGTGGTGCTCGGCCTGTACTACGCAACGCGCGAGCGCATAAATGCCAAGGGCGAGGGGATCATCTTTTCCGACGTTGCCGAGGTCCAGCGTGCGCTCGACAACGGTATGGTCGAGATCACGAGCAAGGTTTCGGTACGCTTGACAGAGTACGTGAAGGACAAGCTGACCGGCGAGTTCGCCCCCGAGACACAACTCGTCGACACGACGGTCGGCCGAGCGCTGCTGTCGGAGATCCTGCCCAAGGGCCTGCCGTTCTCCAACCTCAACAAGGCGCTGAAGAAGAAGGAGATATCGCGCCTGATCAACGCGTCGTTCCGCAAGTGCGGCCTGAAGGAGACCGTCGTCTTCGCCGACAAGCTGCTGCAGGCCGGGTTCCGCCTTGCGACGCGAGCGGGCATCTCTATCTGCATCGACGACATGCTCGTGCCGAAGGAAAAACCTGGCCTGATCGAGCGCGCCGAGAAGGAGGTCAAGGAGATCGAGCAGCAGTACGTCTCCGGCCTCGTGACCGCGGGCGAGCGGTACAACAAGGTAGTCGATATCTGGGGCAAGACCGGCGACGAAGTCGGCAAGGTCATGATGGCCCAGCTCTCCAAGCAGAAGGTGCTCGACCGCCACGGCAAGGAAGTGGAACAGGAGTCGTTCAACTCCATCTACATGATGGCTGACTCGGGTGCCCGCGGTTCGGCAGCACAGATCCGCCAGCTTGCCGGGATGCGCGGCCTGATGGCCAAGCCCGACGGCTCGATCATCGAGACGCCAATCACGGCGAACTTCCGGGAGGGGTTGAACGTTCTGCAGTACTTCATCTCGACCCACGGTGCCCGCAAGGGCCTGGCGGACACGGCGCTGAAGACCGCGAATTCGGGCTACCTCACGCGTCGCCTGGTCGATGTGACGCAAGACCTCGTGGTCACGTCGGACGACTGCGCCACGCACGATGGCATGAACATGCGCGCGCTGGTCGAGGGCGGCGAAGTGATCGAGAGTCTGCGCGACCGCATCCTCGGGCGCGTCACGGCGATCGATGTTCTGCACCCGGAGACGCAGGAGTCGCTGCTCGGCAGCGGCCAAATGCTCGACGAGGATGCGCTCGACGTGCTAGAAGCCGCCGGCGTCGACGAGGTCAAGGTGCGCACGCCGCTGACCTGCAAGACGCGGTTCGGCATCTGCGCCAAGTGTTACGGACGCGACCTCGGTCGTGGTGGCCTGGTCAACATCGGCGAGGCGGTGGGCGTGATCGCGGCGCAGTCGATCGGCGAGCCGGGCACACAGCTGACGATGCGGACCTTCCACATCGGCGGCGCGGCGTCGCGGGCAGCGGTGGCCTCGAGCGTCGACGCCAAGTCGGAGGGGCGGATCGGCTTCAACGCGACGATGCGTTATGTGACCAACGGCAAGGGCGACCTGGTCGTGATCTCGCGTTCCGGCGAGATCGTGATTTCCGACCAGCACGGCCGGGAACGCGAACGCCACAAGCTGCCTTATGGAGCCACGCTCAACATCAAGAGCGACCAGCAGGTCAAGGCGGGCACTGCGCTGGCCACCTGGGACCCGCTGACGCGGCCGATCATCACCGAGTTCGCCGGCAAGGCGAAGTTCGAGAACGTCGAAGAGGGCGTGACCGTCGCCAAGCAGGTCGACGAGGTCACGGGGCTCTCGACGCTGGTGGTGATCGACCCGAAGCGGCGCGGTGCGGCGAAGGTGGTGCGGCCCCAGGTGAAGTTGCTCGACGTCGCCGGCAACGAGGTGAAGATCCCCGGCACCGACCACTCGGTGACGATCGGCTTCCCGGTGGGCGCGCTCATCCAGGTCCGTGACGGGCAGGATCTCGCGCCGGGCGAGGTGCTGGCGCGCATTCCGGTCGAAGGCCAGAAGACGCGCGACATCACCGGCGGCTTGCCGCGCGTCGCGGAACTGTTCGAAGCTCGTACGCCGAAGGACACCGGCACCCTGGCCGAGCTGACAGGCACGGTGTCGTTCGGCAAGGAGACCAAGGGCAAGAATCGCCTGCAGATCACTGACCCGGAAGGCAAGGTGCACGAGGAGCTGGTGCCCAAGGAGAAGAACATCCTCGTGCACGAGGGCCAGGTGGTCAACAAGGGGGAGTTGATCGTCGACGGCTCGGAGGATCCGCAGGACATCCTGCGCCTGCTTGGCATCGAGGATCTGGCGCGCTACATCGTCGACGAGGTGCAGGATGTGTACCGTCTTCAGGGCGTGAAGATCAACGACAAGCACATCGAGGTGATCGTTCGCCAGATGCTGCGCCGTGTTCAGATCGTCAATCCGGGCGACACCGGCTATATCGGCGGCGAACAGGTGGAGCGCTCGGAACTGCTCGACACGAACGACCGCATGCTCGCTGCCGGCAAACTGCCGGCGACGCATGCTGACGTGCTGCTCGGCATTACCAAGGCATCGTTATCGACCGACAGCTTCATCTCCGCTGCGTCGTTCCAGGAAACCACGCGCGTGCTCACCGAGGCTGCCATCATGGGCAAGCGCGATGAGTTGCGCGGGCTGAAGGAGAACGTCATCGTTGGCCGGCTGATTCCGGCTGGTACCGGCATGGCGTTCCACGAAGCACGCAAGGCGAAGGAGGCGATGGACGACGCCGAGCGCCGTGCCATTGCGCAGCAGGAGGCCGAGGAACTGGCGTCGGCCCAACTGGCGAGCCTGGATGCGGCGGCGGGCGAAGCCAGCGAGTAGCCGGCGGCGCGTCCGCGTCATCGAGAGGCCGCCTTCGGGCGGCCTTCCTTATCGGGCTGCGGCCATCATCAGCGCGAAACGGCCGGACTCATCGCTGGGTGCCAGTCGGCTGGCCTGAGCACGATCACGCCCCGCTCTCGAGCGCGGCGCGCCAGCCGCAACAGGGCGCGGTCGCGCGTGAACAGCCATTGCGCACCTGCGGCCAGGGCGAGGTCGATGAACATCTGATCGTCGGTGTCGGTGCAGCGCAGCGGCGTGACCGGAGGGATGCACGCTTCATACTGCCGCGCTAGGTATTCGATGGTCTGGGAAACGGTCGCCCGATCTGGCATCCAGGCGGCGATTGCGCTACCGCTCAATACGTGCTCAAACTCGTCGAGCATCGCTTGGCATGTAATCCAGTGCAGAGTGCCAGTTTCGAGTGAGCGGACCATTCGCTCGGTGCCGATGTCACGAAAGACCAACCAGTCCAGCACGACCTGCGTGTCGAGCACGGCATGATGCGGCGCTGATTCGACGATGCTGAGACGATTTTGGGCGTCGGACACGATTACTCAAGCGCTACGGGCGGTGCGAAGCGGCTCGGGCCGCTGCCTGTTGCAGCAAGCGAGACACAGCAAGCGAGCCTGAGGCGCTTGCGGTTGGGGGTTCTCCCGAATATAATCAAAAACTTTTCGGCAGACTCTGCTTCGCTCTTTGTCGGGCGGCTCACCGGTCAGGCTGGCGCGGACGCGTTTCGGCCCAGGGTTCCGGTCTCGAGCCAGTCTCTTTCAGGGCGCCCGGCTTCTCCCGAAATTGGCTGAATGCGCCGCACATGCTGGCGCGCGTGTGACTTCAAACGGGAACAAGTAACAATGCCAACCATCAACCAACTCGTGCGTCAAGGCCGCAAGGTCGAAACCACGAAGTCCAAGTCGCCGGCCATGCAAGGCAGCCCGCAGCGCCGCGGCGTGTGTACGCGCGTGTACACGACGACGCCGAAGAAGCCGAATTCGGCTCTGCGCAAAGTGGCCAAGATCCGACTCACGAACGGCTTCGAGATCATCTCCTACATCGGTGGCGAAGGCCACAACCTGCAGGAGCACAGCGTCGTGCTCGTGCGTGGTGGCCGCGTGAAGGATCTGCCGGGTGTGCGTTACCACATCGTGCGCGGTTCACTCGACCTGCAAGGCGTGAAAGATCGCAAGCAGTCTCGCTCCAAGTACGGCGCCAAGCGTCCGAAGAAGGCCTGAAGACCGCCGGGCCCGCGTCAGGGCCCGAATCTCGTCGCTGCCCGACAGTACGGCGGGCCGACATGTTGCGGTGGCCCAATCCGGGTCACCGAGTAAGTGGAAAGCCCTCGTGGTTTTCCGCGGTTCAGGCAGATTGCCTGCGCCAACTGAAGTGAAAAGGAAGAAATCATGCCTCGTCGTCGCGAAGTCCCCAAACGAGAAATCTTGCCCGACCCCAAGTTCGGTAGTGTCGATCTGTCCAAGTTCATGAACGTGGTGATGGAGTCCGGCAAGAAGGCCGTTGCCGAACGCATCATCTATGGCGCACTCGAGCAGGTCGAAAAGAAGTCGGGCAAGGATCCGCTCGAAGTATTCGTGGTCGCGCTGAACAATGTCAAACCGATGGTCGAAGTGAAGTCTCGCCGTGTCGGCGGGGCGAACTACCAGGTTCCCGTGGAAGTTCGCCCCGTCCGCCGGGTGGCGCTCGCGATGCGCTGGCTGAAGGAATCGGCTCGCAAGCGCGGCGAGAAGTCGATGGCGCAGCGTCTCGCCAACGAGCTGCTCGAAGCCTGCGAAGGCCGCGGCGGCGCGATGAAGAAGCGCGACGAAGTGCACCGCATGGCCGAGGCCAACAAGGCCTTCTCGCACTTCCGCTTCTGAATCTGATTCTGTAGTGCCGCCTCGGCGGGTCCACGAGACCGGCCCGGGCCGCTGTTCGCATCTGGAGTGACACCATGTCCCGCAAGACCCCCATCGAGCGCTACCGCAACATCGGTATCTCGGCTCACATCGACGCCGGCAAGACGACGACGACCGAACGCATCCTCTTCTACACCGGTGTGAACCACAAGATCGGTGAAGTGCACGACGGTGCCGCCACGATGGACTGGATGGAGCAGGAGCAGGAGCGCGGCATCACGATCACTTCGGCGGCGACCACGTGCTTCTGGAAGGGCATGGATCTGACGTTGCCCGAGCACCGCATCAACATCATCGACACCCCGGGCCACGTCGACTTCACGATCGAGGTCGAGCGCTCGATGCGTGTGCTCGACGGTGCCTGCATGGTTTATTGCGCGGTCGGCGGTGTGCAGCCGCAGTCCGAGACCGTCTGGCGCCAAGCCAACAAGTACAAGGTGCCGAGGCTGGCGTTCGTCAACAAGATGGACCGCACAGGCGCAAACTTCATGAAGGTCTACGAGCAGATGAAGGTTCGGCTGAAGGCGAGCCCAGTGCCCATCGTGCTGCCGATCGGTGCCGAAGAGCACTTCACCGGCGTGATCGACCTCATCAAGATGAAGGCGATCATCTGGGACGAGGCCTCTCAAGGCATGAAGTTCAACTACCAGGAAATCCCTGTCGACATGCTCGCTGACGCGCAGAAATGGCGCGAAAACATGGTCGAGGCGGCGGCGGAGTCGAGCGAAGCCCTGATGAACAAGTACCTGGAGTCGGGCGAACTGACCGAAGCCGAAATCAAGCTCGGTATTCGCACGAGGACCATTGCCGCCGAGATCCAGCCGATGCTGTGCGGCAGCGCGTTCAAGAACAAGGGCGTGCAGCGCATGCTAGACGCGGTGATCGACTTCATGCCTTCGCCGATTGATGTGCCGCCGGTGCCTGGCCACGACGACGACGACAAGGAAATCGTGCGCCGCGCCGATGATAGCGAGAAGTTTGCCGCGCTCGCATTCAAACTGATGACCGACCCGTATGTCGGACAGCTGACGTTCGTGCGCGTGTACTCCGGCGTGCTCAAGTCGGGCGACTCGGTCTACAACCCGATCCGCGGCAAGAAGGAACGCATCGGTCGGATATTGCAGATGCATGCCAACCAGCGCGAGGAAATCAAGGAAATCCTGGCCGGCGACATCGCCGCGTGCGTGGGCCTGCGCGAGGTGACCACTGGTGAGACTCTTTGTGACCCGAGCGCGATCATCACGCTCGAGAAGATGATCTTCCCTGAGCCCGTGATTTCGCAGGCCGTCGAGCCCAAGACCAAGGCCGACCAGGAAAAGATGGGCATTGCGCTCGGCCGCTTGGCGCAAGAAGACCCGTCGTTCCGCGTCAAGACCGATGAGGAGTCGGGCCAGACCATCATCTCCGGCATGGGCGAGCTGCACCTGGAGATCATTGTCGACCGGATGAAGCGGGAGTTCGGCGTCGAGGCCAACGTCGGCAAGCCTCAGGTGGCGTATCGCGAAACGATCCGCAAGCCGGTCTCCGATGTCGAGGGCAAGTTCGTTCGTCAGTCGGGCGGCAAGGGCCAGTACGGTCACGTCGTGCTCAAGATCGAGCCGCAGGAGCATGGTAAGGGGTTCGAGTTTGTCGATGCGATCAAGGGAGGCGTCGTGCCGCGCGAGTTCATTCCGGCGGTCAAGAAAGGCGTTGAAGAGTCACTGCCCAATGGCGTGTTGGCCGGCTATCCGGTGGTGGACGTGAAGGTCACGCTGACCTTCGGTTCGTACCACGAAGTCGACTCGAACGAGAACGCGTTCAAGATGGCTGCCTCGTTCGGTTTCAAGGATGGTTGCCGAAAGGCGAGCCCGGTGATTCTCGAGCCGATGATGGCGGTCGAGGTGGAAACGCCGGAAGACTACGCGGGTAGCGTGATGGGCGACCTGTCGTCCCGCCGCGGAATGGTGCAGGGCATGGACGACATGCCTGGCGGCGGCAAGATTATCAAGGCCGAGGTTCCGCTATCGGAGATGTTCGGCTACTCCACCACGCTGCGCTCGATGAGCCAGGGCCGTGCAACCTACACGATGGAGTTCAAGCACTACAGCGAAGCGCCCAAGAACGTCGCCGACGCGATTATCACTGCGCGCGGAAAATAGATTCAACCGGTCTTCGGCGGGGTGCCGTCTGCTGCCAGCGGCAGACGAAAGGACACCCCGTCGGAAACCTTAAACCAAAACCACTGGCGCTGCTCTTTATCCGGAGATTTCAAGATGGCAAAAAGCAAGTTTGAGCGCACGAAGCCGCACGTGAACGTAGGGACGATTGGGCACGTGGACCATGGTAAGACGACGCTGACGGCGGCGATCACGATGGTGCTGAGCAAGCTGTTCGGTGGGGAAGCCAAGGCGTACGACCAGATCGACGCGGCGCCCGAAGAGAAGGCACGCGGCATCACCATCAACACAGCGCACGTCGAATACGAGACCAAGAACCGGCACTACGCGCACGTCGACTGCCCCGGGCACGCCGACTACATCAAGAACATGATCACTGGCGCGGCGCAGATGGACGGCGCGATCCTGGTGGTGAGCGCTGCCGATGGCCCGATGCCCCAGACCCGAGAGCACATCCTGCTGGCGCGCCAGGTGGGCGTGCCCTACATCATCGTCTACATGAACAAGTGCGACATGGTGGACGACGCCGAGCTGCTCGAGCTCGTCGAGATGGAGGTGCGCGAACTGCTCGACAAGTACGATTTCCCGGGAGACGCCACGCCGATCATTCACGGCAGCGCCAAGCTGGCGATGGAGGGTGACAAGAGCGAACTCGGTGAAGGTTCTATTCTGAAGCTCGCCGAAGCGCTGGACACCTACATTCCGCAGCCCAAGCGGGCGGTGGACGGGGCCTTTCTGATGCCGGTGGAAGACGTCTTCAGCATCAGCGGCCGCGGCACCGTGGTCACCGGACGTGTCGAGCGTGGTGTGATCAAGGTTGGCGAGGAGATCGAGATCGTGGGCATCACGCCGACGCAAAAGACCGTCTGCACCGGCGTCGAGATGTTCAGGAAGCTGCTCGACCAGGGCCAGGCGGGCGACAACGTTGGCGTGCTGCTGCGCGGCACCAAGCGCGAGGACGTGCAGCGCGGACAGGTGCTGTGCAAGCCCGGCAGCGTCAAGCCGCATACCCACTTCACGGCCGAGATCTACGTGCTCAGCAAGGACGAAGGCGGGCGCCACACGCCGTTCTTCAACAACTACCGGCCGCAGTTCTACTTTCGCACGACCGACGTGACGGGGGCGGTGGAGCTGCCGACGGACAAGGAGATGGTGATGCCTGGAGACAACGTGAGCATCACGGTCAAGCTGATCAACCCGATTGCGATGGAAGAGGGTCTGCGCTTCGCGATCCGCGAAGGCGGGCGCACCGTCGGCGCAGGGGTCGTGGCCAAGATCATCGAGTGAGTTGCCATGCGTGACCTGCGCGCCCCGGGCACTCGCCGGACGCACGCTCTTTGCCAAACCCGCAGTTCCGTCGATGCGTCGGCGGGCTGCTCCGCTCTTTGAAGGACAGTCATGCAAAAGCAAAAGATTCGCATCCGCCTGAAGGCGTTCGATTACAAGCTGATCGATCAGTCGGCGCTCGAAATCGTAGACACCGCCAAGCGCACGGGCGCTATCGTCAAGGGCCCGGTACCTCTGCCAACGCGCCTGCAGCGTTTCGACATCCTGCGTTCGCCGCACGTGAACAAGAGTTCGCGCGATCAATTCGAGATCCGCACCCACCAGCGTTTAATGGACATCATCGATCCGACGGACAAGACGGTCGACGCGTTGATGAAGCTCGATCTCCCGGCGGGCGTCGACGTCGAGATCAAGTTGCAGTAGTCGGCCGCTGATCATGCCGTTGCGGATTGCAGCGCAACTGCTATAATTTACAGCTTTTCCCGGCACGCTACATGCGGGCCGGGTCTCGCGGGGCTCCGGTCGTCGCGAAAAGTCAGCCCGGCCAATCGATGTCGGGCATTCGAAACAAAGGCTCTGAACACCTCACGGTACAGGGGCTGGAGAAGAACCATGAGTCTGAGCAATCGCCTCGGGTTGCTGGGCCGCAAGGTGGGCATGATGCGCATCTTTACCGACGACGGCGACGCCGTTCCGGTGACGGTGCTGGACGTGTCCAACAATCGCGTGACCCAGATCAAGACCGAAGAGACCGACGGCTACAGCGCCCTCCAGGTGACGTTTGGCGCGCGCAAGGTATCGCGCGTCAACAAGCCGGAAGCCGGCCATCTTGCCAAGGCGGGCGTCGAAGCCGGAACCATCCTCAGGGAATTCCGCGTTCCCGCCGAAGTTGCCGCTGAATACACCCCCGGTGCGCAAGTGCCGGTTGGCCTATTCGCCGTTGGCCAAGTGGTCGACGTGCAGGGCACCTCCATCGGCAAGGGCTTCACCGGCACGATCAAGCGCCACAACTTCAGTTCGCAGCGGGCGTCACACGGCAACAGTCGTTCGCACAACGTGCCGGGCTCGATCTCGATGGCTCAAGACCCTGGTCGGGTGTTTCCCGGCAAGAAGATGTCGGGCCACCTTGGCGACGTGACCAAGACGATCCAGAACCTGGACATCGTCCGCATCGACGAGGCGCGCCAGTTGCTCCTGGTGCGCGGCGCCGTACCGGGTGCGAAGAACGGCCATGTGGTTGTCAGCCCCGCCGTCAAGGCGAAAGTCACGAAAGGGGCCAACTGATGCAACTCGAGCTCCTTAACGATCAAGGTCAGTCGACCTCGAAGGTCGATGCGCCGGACACTGTGTTCGCGCGCGACTATAACGAAGCGCTGGTACACCAGGTCGTTGTCGCGTTCCAGGCCAATGCCCGCCAGGGCACGCGGGCCCAGAAGGACCGCACGATGGTCAAGCACTCCACGAAGAAGCCGTGGCGTCAGAAGGGCACTGGCCGTGCGCGCGCCGGCATGACCTCTTCACCGCTGTGGCGCGGAGGCGGACGGATCTTCCCGAACAGCCCGGACGAGAACTTCACCCACAAGGTCAACAAGAAGATGTACCGCGCCGGCATGGCCGCCATCTTCTCGCAGCTTGCGCGCGAAGGCCGCTTGGCGGTGGTCGATTCGATCACGGTCGATTCGCCCAAGACCAAGCAACTCGCGGCCAAGTTCAAGGCCATGGGACTCGACTCGGTGCTGGTGATCTCCGACCAGGTCGACGAGAACCTGCTGCTCGCCTCGCGAAACCTGGCCAACGTGCTGGTGGTCGAGCCGCGCTACGCCGATCCGCTATCGCTGGTGCACTACAAAAAGGTGCTGGTGACAAAGGCCGCGATCGAGCAACTCAAGGAAATGCTGGCATGAGCGCGCTCCAAGGCAAGAAATTCAACGAAAGCCGGCTGGCCCAGGTGCTGGTCGCGCCGATCGTCAGCGAAAAAGGCACGATGGTCGCCGAGAAGCACAACCAGGTGCTCTTCAAGGTGCTGCGTGACGCGACGAAGCCGGAGATCAAGGCTGCAGTCGAGCTGATGTTCAAGGTCGACGTCGAGTCGGTGCAGACCGTGCAGCACAAGGGCAAGGTCAAGCGTTTCGGTAAGTCGATCGGCCGCCGCGACCACATAAAGAAGGCTTATGTCTCGCTGAAGGCGGGCCAGGAGCTGAACCTCTCCGGGGAGGGCGCTTAAATGGCCGTCGTCAAAGTCAAACCCACCTCGCCCGGCCGCCGCGCCGTCGTGAAGGTGGTGCATGCCCATCTGTACAAGGGCAGGCCAGAGGCTTCGCTGCTGGAGCCGCAGATGCAGAACGCTGGCCGCAACAACAACGGTCACATCACGATCCGTCACAAGGGTGGTGGGCACAAGCACCACTACCGCGTGGTGGACTTCGTGCGCAACAAGGACGGCATCCCGGCGAAGGTCGAGCGCATCGAGTACGACCCGAACCGTACCGCGCACATCGCGCTGGTGTGCTACGCCGACGGCGAGCGTCGTTACGTCATCGCACCGCGTGGGCTAGAGGTCGGTGCGACGCTATTGAGCGGTGCGGAAGCGCCGATAAAGGCCGGCAATACGCTGCCGATCCGCAACATCCCGGTTGGCTCGACGATCCACTGCATCGAGATGCTGCCCGGCAAGGGCGCGCAGATCGCGCGTTCGGCTGGCACGTCGTGCACGCTGCTGGCTCGCGAAGGCACGTATGCCCAGGTGCGCATGCGTTCGGGCGAGGTCCGCAAGGTCCACATCGACTGCCGCGCCACGATCGGCGAGGTCAGCAACGAAGAGCACAACCTGCGCCAGTACGGTAAGGCTGGCGCGAAGCGCTGGATCGGCATCCGTCCGACGGTGCGCGGCGTCGCTATGAATCCGGTCGATCATCCGCACGGCGGCGGTGAAGGCCGCACCGGCGAGGGCCAAGTGCCGGTGTCGCCGTGGAACACGATGACCAAGGGCTATCGCACTCGCAACAACAAGCGCACGCAGACGATGATCGTCGCGCGGCGCAAGAAGTAAGGGGAACGGCATGACTCGTTCACTCAAGAAGGGCCCGTTCGTCGACCATCACCTGCAGGCCAAGGTGGAAAAGGCCTCGGCGACGAAGGACAAGAAGCCGATCAAGACCTGGTCCCGTCGCTCGACGATCCTGCCCGATTTTATCGGCGTGACCATCGCCGTGCACAACGGCAAGCAGCACGTGCCGGTGTACGTGACGGACCAGATGGTGGGCCACAAGCTCGGTGAATTTGCGCTAACGCGCACGTTCAAGGGGCACCCGGCCGACAAGAAGGCTAACAAGAAGTAAGGGAATGACGACGATGGAAACCCGTTCAATCGTCCGCGGTGTTCGCCTGTCCGCCGACAAGGGTCGGCTGGTGGCTGACCTCGTCCGCGGCAAGAAGGTGGACCAGGCGCTCAATATCCTGACCTTCACCCCGAAGAAGGCCGCTGGCATCATCAAGAAGTGCCTTGAGTCGGCGATCGCCAATGCCGAGCACAACGACGGCGCCGACATCGACGAGCTGATGATCAAGACGATTTTCGTCGAGCAAGGTGCGACGCTGAAGCGCTTCTCTGCCCGGGCCAAGGGCCGCGGCAATCGTATCAGCAAGCCGACTGCGCACATCTACATCACCGTCGGCAACTGAGGCGCAAGGAATACCATGGGACAAAAGATCCACCCGACCGGATTCCGGCTGCAAGTCACTCGCAATTGGGCTTCGCGCTGGTATGCAGGGAACAAGAATTTCGCCACAATGCTGGCCGAAGACCTGAAGGTGCGCGAGTTCCTGAAGGCGCGCCTGAAGAATGCCGCGGTCTCGCGCATCCTGATCGAGCGCCCGGCCAAGAACGCCCGCATCACGATCTACTCGGCACGGCCTGGCGTCGTGATCGGCAAGAAGGGTGAGGACATCGAGAACTTGAAGGCCGAGCTAACGCGGCGCCTCGGGGTACCGGTGGCGGTAAATATTGAAGAGGTGCGCAAGCCCGAAGTCGATGCGCAACTGATTGCCGACAGCATCACCCAGCAGTTGGAAAAGCGCATCATGTTCCGCCGCGCGATGAAGCGAGCGATGCAAAACGCGATGCGCTTGGGCGCGCAGGGCATCAAGATCATGTCGTCGGGTCGCTTGAACGGGATCGAGATCGCGCGCTGCGAGTGGTATCGCGAAGGTCGCGTACCGCTTCACACACTGAAGGCCGACATCGACTATGGCTTTTCCGAAGCCAAGACAACCTATGGCGTGATCGGCGTGAAGTGCTGGGTTTACCGTGGCGACCGCTTGGCTAACGGCGAATCGCCGGGCATGGTGGCGCGTCCCGATGCGGGTGACGACGATCGACGTCCGCGCCGCAACGCCCGCCCGGGCGCACCGGCTGGCCGCGGCCGACCGGGTGGCTCAGGTGGCGGTACTGACCGTGGCGCACCGCGTCAAGTCGCGGCGGCTGCGGTCGAGGCCGGCGACAAGCCGGTCGAAGGCCAGGAATCTCCAAAGACCGGCACCGTCAAGCGCGTACGCAAAGTCGCCGGGCCGGCAATGCCCGCCGCGGTCGAGCCGAAGGGGGAATAGGAATGCTGCAACCTGCACGTCGCAAGTTCCGCAAGGAACAAAAGGGCCGCAATACGGGCATCGCCACGCGCGGCGCCTTGGTGTCGTTCGGCGATTTCGGCCTCAAGGCAACCGAACGCGGCCGACTAACTGCGCGCCAGATCGAGGCCGCGCGCCGCGCGATTTCGCGCCACGTCAAGCGCGGCGGCCGGATCTGGATCCGTATCTTCCCGGACAAGCCCATTTCGCAGAAGCCAGCCGAGGTCCGCATGGGCAATGGCAAGGGCAACCCGGAATACTACGTGGCCGAAATCCAACCCGGCAAGGTGCTCTATGAGATCAACGGCGTGCCCGAAGAACTCGCGCGCGAAGCATTCCAACTGGCCTCGGCCAAGTTGCCGCTGCGCACGGCCTTCGTGTCGCGCCAGGTGGGCGCCTGACGCCTGATCGGAGAGAAATTCATGAAAGCATCTGAACTGCGCGGCCAAGATGTTGCTGGTCTGCAAAAGGAAGTGGCCGACCTGCTGAAGGCCCACTTCGGCTTGCGCATGCAAAGGGCCACCCAGCAACTGAACAATCACACCACGCTCGGCAAGACGCGGCGTGACATTGCTCGCGCCAAGACGGTGCTGGCCGAAAAGAAGAGACAAGGGGCAGCGAAATGACCGAAGCACCACAAACACAAGTGTCGGCGCCGGCGAAGAACACTCGCACCCTGGTTGGCAAGGTCGTCAGCGACAAGCGCGCCAAGACCATCACGGTGCTGATCGAGCGGCGTACCAAACACGAGCTCTACGGCAAGATCGTCGCCCGCACGAGCAAGTACCACGCGCACGACGAGGCCAACGAGTGCAGGCTGGGCGACGTGGTTGAGATTTCGGAATGCCGCCCGATCTCTAAGACCAAGGCCTGGGTTGTGACGCGCATGGTAGACAAGGCGCGCACAGTCTGACTTCCGCGCCTGGCGCTGCCTGCCTTATGGGCGTTCGCCGGGCCCATCTCATCGCGGTCGGAACGCTGGAATGCAGGCGTCCGGCCGTCGCTGTCTTGTGTTGATCACCCTTACGCACTACGGAGGTTCGCATGCTCAAGGTCGGTGACAGGCTGCCCGCAGGCAGTCTGCAGGAGTTCGTCGAGGTCGAAGGCAACGGGTGCGCGCTCGGGCCCAACAACTTCGACGTCGCGAAGGAAAGCGCTGGCAAGAAGATCGCCATCTTTGCACTGCCCGGTGCCTTCACGCCGACGTGCTCGGCGCAGCACGTGCCCGGCTACGTTGCGCAGGCCGACGCGCTGAAGGCGGCAGGTGTGGACGAGATCTGGTGCATCTCGGTCAACGACGCCTTCGTGATGGGCGCCTGGGGTCGCGACCAGAAGACGCAGGGCAAGGTGCGCATGATGGCCGATGGCAGCGCCGACTTCACCAAGGCGACCGAATTGACGCTGGACCTGACCGCGCGCGGCATGGGGTTGCGCTCGCAGCGCTATTCGATGCTGGTCGTCGATGGCGTGGTAAAGACGCTAAACATCGAGGCACCAGGCAAGTTCGAGGTCAGCGGCGCCGCCACGATGCTGGCGCAGGCCAAGGCCTGAAGCTCGAGCGCCACAGGCCAGGGCGGCTCTAGGGAGCTGTTTCGCGAACGGCCTTGACTCGCCAGGCCGGCAGGTGGCATAATGCAAAGCTTCGCCGGAGTCTAGGCCGCACTTGCCGTGCGGGCCGGAAACGCCGGTTCCGCCCAACCAGCCGATGCCGCACACCAGCGGCGCCGGCTGACGGGCCCAAGACTGACCGCAGAGTCGCGCTTTGCGCGGCCGAGCGGGACAAGTTGGGGACAGAACATGATTCAAATGCAATCGCGGCTCGACGTCGCGGATAACACGGGCGCGAAGTCTGTCATGTGCATCAAGGTGCTGGGCGGCTCCAAGCGGCGCTATGCCGGCATCGGCGATGTCATCAAGGTCAGCATCAAGGAAGCCGCACCGCGCGCTCGTGTCAAGAAGGGCGAGGTCTACAGTGCCGTGGTCGTTCGCACCGCCAAGGGTGTGCGCCGTCAGGATGGCTCGCTGGTGAAGTTCGACGGCAACGCCGCCGTGCTGCTCAACGCCAAGCTCGAGCCGATCGGCACCCGCATCTTCGGTCCGGTAACGCGCGAATTGCGCACCGAGCGCTTCATGAAGATCGTGTCGCTCGCACCCGAAGTGCTCTGAGTTCGAAGGACGGACCATGAACAAGATTCGCAAAGGCGACGAAGTCATCGTGCTGACCGGCCGTGACAAGGGCAGGCGAGGCAAGGTGATGGCGCGCGTCGATGTCGACCACGTCAGCGTCGAGGGCGTCAACGTCGTCAAGAAGCATGTCAAGCCAAACCCGATGAAGGGCTCGACCGGCGGCATTGTCGACAAGGTCATGCCGATCCACCAGTCCAACGTGGCGATCTACAACTCGGCAACGGCCAAGGCCGACCGAGTCGGGATCAAGCTACTTGCCGACGGCAAGAAGGTTCGCGTCTTCAAGTCCAGCGGCGAAGAAATCAAGGCATAGGGGGCTCATCATGGCTCAACAACAAGCCCGTCTCCAGGCGATCTATCGCGACAAGATCGCCCCGGACCTGATGCGAAAGTTCGGCTACACGTCGGCGATGCAGGTGCCGCGCCTGTCCAAGATCACGCTCAACATGGGCGTGAGTGAGGCGGTGTCGGACAAGAAGGTCATGGACCACGCTGTGGCCGACCTGTCCAAGATCGCCGGCCAGAAGCCCGTCGTTACCAAGTCCAAGAAGGCCATTGCCGGGTTCAAGATCCGCGACAACGTGCCCGTCGGTTGCATGGTCACGCTGCGTGGCGTGCAGATGTACGAGTTCCTCGACCGCTTCGTCACCATTGCGCTGCCGCGCGTGCGCGACTTTCGCGGCATCTCCGGGCGGTCCTTCGACGGCCGTGGCAACTACAACATCGGCGTCAAGGAGCAGATCATCTTCCCGGAAGTCGACTACGACAAGATCGACGCGCTGCGTGGGCTGAACATCAGCTTCACGACGACCGCGAAGAGCGACGACGAGTGCAAGGCGCTGCTCACCGCCTTCAAATTCCCGTTCAAGAACTGAGGTTGCCCGTGGCCAAAACTTCCCTCATTCAGCGCGAACTCAAGCGCGACGCCCTGGTCGCCAAGTTCGCCAAGAAACATGCCGAGTTGAAGGCAACCGCCAACGACGCCAAGAAGTCGGACGAAGAGCGCTACGCCGCGCGCCTGGAACTGCAGAAGCTCCCGCGCAACGCCTACCCGACGCGCCAGCGCAATCGCTGCGCGCTGACCGGTCGCCCGCGCGGCACCTTTCGCAAGTTCGGCCTGGGCCGCAACAAGATCCGCGATCTCGCCTTCAAGGGCGACATTCCCGGCATCGTCAAGGCCAGCTGGTAACCGGCTCGATCAGGAGATATTCGCATGAGCATGAGTGATCCTATCGCCGATATGCTGACCCGGATTCGCAACGCGCAGGCGGTCGAGAAGTCCGTCGTTGCGATGCCGGCGTCGAAGCTGAAAGTGGCGATTGCGCAGGTTCTGAAGGACGAGGGCTACATCGACGGCTTCGCGGTGCGCGGCGAGAAGGGCCAGCCGCAGCTCGAGATCGCGCTGAAGTACTACGCCGGGCATCCGGTGATCGAGCGCATCGAGCGTGTCAGCCGTCCCGGCCTGCGCGTCTACAAAGGCCGCCACGACATTCCGAACGTGATGAACGGGCTCGGCGTGGCGATCGTCACTACGCCCAAGGGTGTGATGACAGATCGCAAGGCGCGCCAGGTCGGCATCGGCGGCGAAGTATTGTGCTACGTCGCCTGACCGACGTCTGACCGAGGAGAGACTTTCATGTCCCGCGTAGGAAAAATGCCGATCACCGTCCCGCAAGGCGTGGACGTTTCGATCACCGCCGAGCAGATCAGCGTTAAGGGCGCCCTCGGCACATTGTTGCGTGCCGCAAACCCGCTGGTGTCGGTGAAGAAGGAAGACGGCAAGCTTGTCGTTGCTGCTGTCGGCGATGCGCCGGGCGCGGACGCGATGTCGGGCACCATGCGCGCCCTCGTGGCCAACATGATCGATGGCGTAACCAAGGGCTTCGAAAGGAAGCTGACGCTGGTCGGTGTCGGTTTTCGGGCACAGGCCCAGGGTGCCAAGCTGAATCTGCAGATCGGCTTCTCGCATCCGGTTTCCAAAGACATGCCGGCCGGCATCACGGTGACCACGCCGACGCAGACCGAAATTCTGATCAAGGGCTCGGATCGCCAGGTCGTGGGTCAGATTGCTGCCGAGGTGCGCGCGATCCGCCCCCCCGAGCCCTACAAGGGCAAGGGCATCCGGTATGCCGATGAAAAGGTCTCGCTCAAAGAGACCAAGAAGAAGTAGGGAGTCGAACCATGTTGAACAAGAAAGAGCAACGCATTCGCCGCTCGCGCACTACGCGGGGCCGCATTGCCAAGCAGAGCGTGGTTCGTCTGACGGTGTTCCGCTCGAACCAGCACATCTACGCCAGCGTCATCTCCGACGACGGCGCGCGCGTGCTGGCCAGCGCCTCAACCTCGGAGGCCGAGGTGCGCAAGGAACTCGGCGCAGCAGGCAAGGGTGGCAACACTGCCGCGGCCGCGATCATCGGCAAGCGGATTGCCGAGCGCGCCAAGGCGGCCGGCGTGGAGAAGGTTGCGTTCGACCGTGCCGGTTACGCCTATCACGGCCGCGTTAAGGCCCTGGCCGAGGCTGCGCGGGCAGCCGGCTTGCAGTTCTGAGCTCAGCACAAGCGACGATCAAGGAATTCGACAATGGCAAAGTTTCAACCCCGCGCGCCGACCGAGGCCAGCGAAGACGGCCTGAAGGAAAAGATGATCGCGGTCAACCGCGTCACCAAGGTCGTCAAGGGCGGCCGCATCCTGGGCTTCGCCGCGTTGACCGTCGTCGGCGACGGCGATGGCCGCATCGGCATGGGCAAGGGCAAGTCCAAGGAAGTCCCCGTGGCTGTGACCAAGGCGATGCAGGATGCTCGACGCAACATGATCAAGGTGTCGCTCAAGGAAGGCTCGATCCATCACAAGGTGGTCGGCGAGCACGGCGCGGCGCATGTGCTGGTCGCACCTGCGCCCGCGGGGACAGGCATCATCGCCGGCGGCCCGATGCGCGCCGTGTTCGAGGTCATGGGCGTGACCGACATCGTGGCCAAGAGCCTCGGATCGACCAACCCGTACAACCTGGTTCGCGCAACGCTGGACGCGCTCAAGCGCACCAGCACGCCGGCCGAGATCGCGGCTAAGCGCGGCAAGTCTGTCGAAGAGATCTTCGGCTGAAGCACGCCGAGCGGAGAGAAGTCATGAGCGAGAAGAAGACCGTCAAAGTCAAGTTGGTTCGCAGCGTCGCGGGAACGCATGCTTCCCACCGCGCCACGGTAACAGGTCTGGGCCTGCGCAAGCTCAACAGCGTGTCCGAACTGGAAGACACACCCGCGGTGCGCGGGATGATCAACAAGGTTTCTTATCTCGTGCTGGTGCTCTGAGCGCGAAGCTCGCCCGGCCGCGGACACAGGACAGGAACATGCAACTCAACACCATCAAGCCGGCCTCCGGCGCCAAGCACGCTAAGCGTCGCGTCGGGCGCGGCATCGGCTCGGGAATCGGCAAGACCGCAGGCCGCGGCCACAAGGGCCAAAAGTCGCGCGCCGGCGGCTACCACAAGGTGGGCTTCGAGGGTGGCCAAATGCCGCTGCAGCGCCGCTTGCCCAAGCGCGGCTTCAAGTCGCTGACGCTGCGCTTCAACGCCGAGGTGCGGCTTTCCGACCTCGAGAGGCTGACGACGACAGAGGTCGACATCCTGACGTTGAAGCAGGCGGGTCTCGTACCGGAACTGGTGCGGGCCGTGAAGGTCATTGCGGCCGGGAAGCTGACGAAGAAGATCTCGCTATCGGGCGTCGCTGCAACGGCGGGCGCAAAGGCGGCGATCGAGGCGGCTGGCGGTACGGTTGCCTGAGCGCGCACGACCACCTCCAGGAAACTGATCCGTGGCAACCAACGCAAACCAGCTCGCCAAGAGCGGCAAATTCGGTGACCTGCGTCGCCGGCTGACGTTCCTGCTGCTCGCGCTGGTGGTCTACCGCCTGGGTGCGCACATTCCGGTGCCGGGCATCGACCCGGTCGCATTGCAGCAGCTCTTCAAGGGTCAGCAGGGCGGCATCCTGAGCCTCTTCAACATGTTCTCGGGCGGCGCGCTTTCGCGCTTCACCGTCTTTGCGCTGGGCATCATGCCCTACATCTCGGCCTCGATCATCATGCAGCTGATGAGCTACGTGGTGCCGACGCTCGAGGCGCTGAAGAAGGAGGGTGAATCGGGCCGACGCAAGATCACGCAGTACACACGCTACGGCACCCTGGGCCTGGCATTGTTCCAGTCGTTGAGCATTTCGATCGCGCTCGAGAGCTCCCCCGGCCTCGTGATCGCTCCGGGCTTCGGTTTTCGCATGACGGCGATGATCAGCCTGACGGCTGGCACGATGTTCTTGATGTGGCTGGGCGAGCAGATCACCGAGCGCGGCCTGGGCAATGGCATCTCGATCTTGATCTTCGGCGGTATCGCCGCCGGCTTGCCGAGCGCCATCGGAGGGCTGCTCGAGCTCGTGCGCACCGGCGCGATGAGCATCGTCGTCGCCTTGTTCATCGTCCTCGTCGTCGGCGCCGTCACCTATGTGGTCGTGTTCGTCGAGCGGGGTCAGCGCAAGATTCTCGTCAACTACGCCAAGCGTCAGGTCGGCAACAAGGTCTACGGAGGACAGTCGTCGCATCTTCCGCTCAAGCTCAACATGTCTGGCGTGATCCCGCCGATCTTCGCGTCGTCGATCATCCTGCTGCCAGCCACCGTCGTCGGTTGGTTCGCCACCGGCGAAAGCCTGCGCTGGCTGAAGGACCTGGCCGGGCTGCTGTCGCCGGGCCAGCCGATCTACGTGCTGCTCTACGCTGCGGCGATCGTGTTCTTCTGCTTCTTCTATACCGCGCTCGTCTTCAACAGTCGCGAGACAGCCGACAACCTGAAGAAGAGCGGCGCCTTCATCCCGGGCATCCGCCCGGGCGACCAGACGGCACGCCACATCGACCGCATCCTGTCGCGGCTGACACTGGGCGGCGCGGTGTATATCACTGCGGTCTGCCTGCTGCCCGAGTTTCTGGTACTCAAGTACAACGTGCCGTTCTATTTCGGCGGAACGTCGCTCCTGATCATCGTCGTCGTGACGATGGACTTCTGGGCACAGGTGCAGTCCTATGTGATGTCGCAGCAATATGAGTCGCTGCTGAAGAAGGCCAACTTCAAGGCTGGCTGAAACGCTGACCTCGATCCACCAGCAACAGATTCGCAGGGCGAAACAGAAACCAAGGCATGTCGAAGGACGACGTCATTCAGATGCAGGGCGAGATTCTCGAGAATCTCCCTAACGCCACCTTTCGCGTGAAGCTGGAGAACGGGCACATCGTTCTCGGCCACATCTCGGGAAAGATGCGCATGCATTACATCCGCATCTTGCCCGGTGACAAGGTGACAGTTGAGCTGACGCCCTACGACCTGAGTCGGGCGCGCATCGTGTTCCGGGCGAAGTGAACGATTGAATCGAGAGGGACCCGACGCCGGGTCAAGGAGAAGAGCATGAAAGTCGCAGCATCAGTCAAGAAGATGTGTCGCCATTGCAAGATCATCCGCCGCAACGGCGTGGTGCGGGTGATCTGCACCGATCCGCGGCACAAGCAGCGCCAGGGTTGATCTCGCTAGAACAACCCCGGCTCGCACCGCGAACAGAAGACAGGAATCGATAGGACGCACATGGCACGCATTGCTGGCATCAACATCCCGCCCCACAAGCACACCGAGATCGGCCTAACCGCGATCTACGGCATCGGCCGCAGCACGGCGCAGAAGATCTGCGTCAACAGCGGCGTGCCGCTCGACCGCAAGATCAAGGACCTGACCGACAGCGACCTGGAGCGGATCCGCGAGGAACTCGGCCGCATCACGATCGAAGGCGACCTGCGGCGCGAGATGTCGATCAACATCAAGCGCCTGATGGACCTGGGCTGCTATCGTGGCGTGCGACACCGCCGCGGGCTGCCGGTGCGCGGCCAGCGCACCCGCACCAACGCGCGCACGCGCAAGGGACCGCGCAAGTCCGGCGCCATGGTCAAGAAATGACCATTCATCAGGTCGTCAAGAAGTGACCAAGCAAGAACCGATCCGCGCCGGCAAAGACTGAAGGAACGTCAAAATGGCTAAAGCACCGAATACCGCCGCTCAGCGCGTGCGCAAGAAGATCCGCAAGAACGTCGCGGACGGCATTGCGCATGTCCACGCGTCGTTCAACAACACCATCATCACGATCACCGATCGCCAGGGCGGCGCGCTGTCCTGGGCTTCCAGTGGGGGGCAGGGCTTCAAAGGATCGCGCAAGTCGACTCCGTTCGCTGCCCAGGTGGCCGCCGAGATGGCCGGTCGCGCGGCGCAGGAGCAGGGCATCAAGAACCTGGACGTTCGCATCAAGGGCCCCGGGCCGGGTCGGGAGTCGTCGGTTCGCGCTTTGGCCGCGCTCGGCATTCGTATCAACTTGATCTCGGACGTGACGCCGGTACCGCACAACGGATGCCGTCCACAGAAGCGCCGTCGAATCTGAGATTTCGAACAGTTTCGTTCGCCGGCCGGTGCCATCGCGCGCCTGCCGGCGGTTTCGTTGAAGCCCTGTCCGGAAACCAGAGGCTTCACAACGCCAACGTCTGAGCGGCCAAGAACAACACACGCCAGACTCGCGCAGGCGCCCTCTAGCAGGCCTTGCGTCAGATTGAAAAGGACATCAAGTGGCACGCTACCTCGGCCCCAAGGCCAAACTCTCCCGCCGTGAAGGCACCGATCTCTTCCTGAAGAGCGCGCGCCGACCGATCGGCGACAAGTGCAAGTTCGAAGCCAAACCCGGTCAGCACGGTCGCACTTCGGGTTCGCGAACCTCCGACTTCGGCCTGCAGCTGCGCGAGAAGCAGAAGGTCAAGCGCATGTACGGTATCCTGGAACGCCAGTTCCGCCGCTACTTCGCCGAAGCCGAACGACGCAAGGGCAACACCGGCGCCAACCTGCTGACGCTGCTCGAGTCGCGGCTGGACAACGTCGCCTACCGCATGGGTTTCGGCTCCACGCGCGCGGAGGCACGCCAGCTCGTTTCGCACAAGGCGCTGACCGTCAACGGGGCACTGGTGAACATTGCCTCCTACATGGTCAAAGCGGGTGACGTGGTCGCCGTGCGCGACAAGGCCAAGAAGCAGTTGCGCGTCACCGATTCGCTCAAGCTCGCCGAGGCGCAAGGCATGGCGGCCTGGGTGTCGGTCGATGCGTCAAAGCTCGAGGGCGTGTTCAAGAAAGCGCCTGATCGCGACGAGTTCGGCGCCGACATCAAGGAAGCGCTGATCGTCGAGTTGTACTCCCGCTGACGTGCGAGCCGCCGGCCGGTTTGCGGCGCGTGGGCCTGGTGCTCTTGCGAACCGCGAGCAAGCAGGGCGGCCCTTCTCGTCCGGGAGGCGCAACACGCGGCTTCCCGGTTGGTCCCTCAGCCTTATCGGTGTAACGAACCGAGGGTATTGAAAGAAAGACCTCATGCAAACGAATCTCCTCAAGCCCAAAGCCATCCACGTCGAGCCGCTCGGCGGCAACCGTGCCAAGGTCACCCTAGAGCCCTTCGAGCGTGGCTACGGCCACACGCTCGGCAACGCGCTGCGGCGCGTTCTGCTGTCGTCGATGGTCGGCTACGCGCCGACCGAGGTGACGATCGCCGGCGTGCTGCACGAGTACTCCACCGTCGATGGCGTGCAGGAAGACGTGGTTCACATCATGCTCAACCTGAAGGGCGTGGTCTTCAAGCTGCACAACCGCGATGAAGTCACGCTGGTGCTGCGCAAGGAAGGCGAAGGCCCGGTCCTCGCCGGCGACATCCAGACACCGCACGACGTCGAGATCGTCAACCCCGAGCACGTGATTTCGCACCTGTCGCACGGCGGCAAGCTCGACATGCAGATCAAGGTCGAAAAGGGCCGCGGCTACGTGCCGGGCACGATGCGACGCTATGGCGACGAGCCGACCAAGTCGATCGGGCGGATCGTCCTCGACGCCTCGTTCTCGCCCGTGGCGCGCGTGAGCTACACGGTGGAGAGCGCCCGCGTCGAGCAGCGCACCGACCTCGACAAGCTGGTGATGGAGATCGTCACCAACGGCGCCATCAGCCCCGAAGAGGCGATCCGCGCGTCAGCGAAGATCCTCGTCGAGCAGCTCGCCGTGTTCGCGCAGATCGACGTCAGCGAGTCGGGCGCGTTCGACCAGCCGGCGCAGCAGCGCCCTGGCTCGTTCGATCCGATCCTGCTGCGTCCGGTCGACGAGCTCGAGCTCACCGTGCGTTCGGCGAACTGCCTGAAGGCGGAGAACATCTACTACATCGGCGACCTGATCCAGCGCACCGAGACCGAGCTGCTGAAGACGCCGAACCTGGGCCGCAAGTCGCTCAACGAGATCAAGGAAGTGCTGGCGTCGCGCGGGCTCACGCTCGGCGGTCGGCTGGAAAACTGGCCGCCTCAGGGCCTGGACAAGAGGTAGACACGGCGCAAGCGCCGTCATCGGATGGGTTGCCATCGAGGCAACCCGGTGCACCCGGCAGTTCCTGACACGGCTGCCGGCATAAACAGTGAGAGAAAGGACAGCACCATGCGCCACCGTCAAGGACTCCGCAAACTCAACCGCACGTCGGAGCACCGACTCGCGATGCTGCGCAACATGTGCAACTCGTTGCTCACGCACGAGGCGATCAGGACCACGGTCCCGAAGGCCAAGGAACTGCGTCGTGTCGTCGAGCCGCTGATCACTCTGGCCAAGGAGGCGACGCTGGCCAACCGCCGGCTCGCGTTCGACCGCACGCGCGACCGCGCCGTCGTGACCAAGCTGTTCAACGAACTCGGCCCGCGCTACCAGGCACGTCCGGGCGGCTATACACGGATCCTGAAGATGGGTTTTCGCGTCGGCGACAACGCACCGATGGCATTCGTCGAACTGGTGGACCGGCCCGAGGTCGCGGCCGAGGCTGCGGCGGACAAGGTCGAGTAGGGGCACGCAGCCTGGCCGCACGGCCGGGCGCTGCCGCCAGTCCGGGACGCCAGCGCGAGCTGGCCTTTCGCGCTCGAGGCACCCGGGCTGCTCGTTCGGCACACTCGTACCCATGTCGCTGTTCCGCGTCGACCATCTGAGCAAGAAGTACGGCGGCAACGCCGTCGTCGACGATCTATCGCTGCACATCGACGCTGGCGAGTGCCTCGGCGTGATCGGTCCCAACGGCGCCGGCAAGACGACGACGATCCGGATGTGCCTCGGCCTGGTTGCGCCCGATGCCGGGCGTATCCAGGCCTTCGGACTGCCCATCCCGCAGCAGGTGCGCGAAGCTAAGAGGCGCATGGGCGTAGTCACCCAGCTCGACAGCCTGGACCCGGACTTCAGCTGCACCGAGAACCTGCGTGTCTATGGCCGCTACTTCGGACTGCCGATGGAGACGATCGAAGCGCGGATTCCCCTGCTGCTCGAGTTCTCTGCACTGCAATCCAAGGCCCACGCGAAGCCGAGCGAGCTCTCGGGCGGCATGCGGCGGAGGCTCAGCCTAGCGCGCTCTCTGATCAACGACCCTGACCTGCTTCTGCTCGACGAGCCCACTACGGGGCTCGATCCGCAGGCACGGCACCTGATGTGGGAGCGACTGCAGCAGCTGCTGCAGCAGGGCAAGGCGATCCTGCTGACGACGCACTTCATGGATGAGGCCGAACGGCTCTGTGACCGCCTGCTGGTGCTCGATCGCGGGCGCAAGATCGCCGAAGGCACGCCACGGGGGCTGATCTCCGAGCATCTTGAGAGCGACGTGGTCGAGGTCTACGGCGAAGGCGCGCGAGGCGTGGCGGATGCCCACCGGCACCTCGCACAGCGCGTCGAACACAGTGGCGACACGGTGTTCTTCTACCTGCACGAGGCGCGGCCGCTGCTGCAGGCACTGACTGACCATGCCAGGCTGCGCACGCTGCACCGCCCTGCAAATCTCGAAGACCTGTTCCTGAAGCTCACTGGCCGGCAGATCCGTGACGACGCGTAGCATGACGAGCCCATGCTGATCCCCATCTATGCCGCTCCACGCGTGTCGCTGCGCTTCTGGCCCGTGCTGCTGCGCAACTGGCTGGTATGGCGCAAGCTCGCCGTGCCTAGCATCATCGGCAACATCGCCGAGCCGCTGATCACGCTCGTGGCTTTCGGCTACGGGCTCGGGTCGCTGATCGGCCAGGTCCAGGGCCTGCCCTACATCGAGTATCTCGCCTCGGGCAGCGTGGCCGTCAGTGCTGCACTGGCGGCCACATTCGAGGCTCTGTACTCGGCCTATTCGCGGATGCAGGTGCAGAAGACCTGGGACAGCATCATGAACGCACCCGTTGCGCTCGACGACATCGTGTTCGCCGAGATGTTGTGGGCGGCCCTGAAGGCCTTGTTCTCGGTCAGCGCGATCATCATGGTGATCTTCCTGCTCGGCATCAGCCGTGCGCCGACGATGCTGCTCGCGCTGCCGGTGCTGGGCTTCGTCGGCATCACCTTCGCGTCGATCGCGTTGGTCTTCAACGCGCTTGCGCAGGGCTACGACTTCTTCACGTACTACTTCACGCTGGTGCTGACGCCGATGACCTTCCTGTCGGGGGCGTACTTTCCGATCGAACAGATGCCGGTCTGGTTGCAGCACGTGGCTCACGCGCTGCCGCTGACGGCAGCCGTGGAACTCGTGCGACCGCTGATCATCGGACGCTGGCCAGCACAGATGCTGCAGCCGATGGCGGTGCTCGCCACCTGTGCTGCGTCTGCCTATTACATTGCACTGGTGCTGACGCGCCGGCGCTTCTTCCGCTAGGCTTGGCAGTGAAACCTATCGCGGCCTCTTGGCTCACTCAACGGGGTGACCGTACCCTGCTCTCGCGATGAACATGCTGACTTGCCGCCCGCTGCGCCTCGTGCTGTTGTCGATCCTGCTGTTCGGTGCCTTGCTGTGCGCTCGCGCGGCCGACGAGTTTCTCGAGCCCGAGCGGGCCTTCGTGCTCGGCGCCCGGGTGCTTGACGAGCGCCAATTGGAACTGACGTTCGATGTGACCCCAGGCTACTACCTGTATGGCGACAAGTTCAAGTTCGAGGCCCACGGCGCAACGCTCGGTGCTGCGGTGCTGCCGCAGGGCAAGGTCAAGTTCGACGAGACTTTCCAGAAGGATGTCGAGACTCATCGTGGCCAGGTGCGCATCGTGCTACCGGTGCAGCAGGCACAGCGAGAGTTCCACCTCCAGGTAGGAAGCCAGGGTTGCGCCGATCGCGGTCTGTGCTACCCGCCGCAGCAGCAGGGAGTCGCAGTCAGCCTGGCAGCCTTTGGCGGTGACGGTAGCGCGCGCGTGCTGCCCGCGGCGGGTGCGGGTGGTGCTACCCGAACTTCGGCGACGGAGACACCGGTGGTGGCGCTCGAGGGCGATGGGCGGGTCGACGCTGCGTTGCGCAGTGGCCGGTTCTGGCCGGTCGTCGGGATCTTCTTCATTGCCGGGCTGCTGCTCTCGTTCACGCCCTGCGTGCTGCCAATGCTGCCGATCCTGTCGTCGCTGATCGCAGGCCAGGGCGCCGACGTGTCGCGCCTTCGCGGGCTGGCCCTGGCGGCGAGCTACTCGCTGGGTATGGCGCTGGTCTACACGGGCTTCGGCATCGCGGCCGGACTGGTCGGCGAGGGGTTGGCTGCGGCGTTGCAGACACCCTGGGTGCTGGGCAGCTTTGCCGTAGGCTTGCTCGTGCTTGCCGCATCGATGTTCGGCTTCTACGAATTGCAGCTTCCGCACGCGCTGCGCGGCCATGTCCACCGAGCGAGCCACAAGCTTCCAGCCGGGCGTGTGGCCGGGGTGTTCGCGATGGGCGGGGTCTCGGCGTTGCTGGTCAGCCCCTGTGTCGCGGCTCCACTGGCCGGAGCGCTCGTCTATCTGAGTCAGACGCGCGACGTGACTCTCGGCGGCACGGCCCTCTTCTCGCTGGCCTGCGGCATGAGCGTGCCGCTGCTCGTGCTGGGCGTTTCCGAAGGCGCACTGCTTCCGCGTGCAGGTGCGTGGATGGAGGGTGTCAAGCAGTTCTTCGGCGTACTGCTCGTCGGCGTCGCGATCTGGACCGTGCAACCGGTGTTACCCGCCGAACTGGCGCTCGCGCTGTGGGGCGCGCTGCTGGTGGGAAGCGCCGTGGCCCTGGTCGAATTCAGGCGCGCCGGTCGCCGACCGCTGTGGAGATTGGTCGTGGCCGCCGTGGCGGGCGTGATCGGAGTGATGCAATTCGTCGGCGCAGCCTCGGGTGGAAGCGACCCACTGCAACCACTGGAGCATCTGCGCGGCGGCGGAAGCAGCGCCTCGGTTGCATTGAGATTCGTGCCAGTGCGCAACGTGGCCGAACTCGACTTGGCGCTGCGCACGGCGGGACGCCCCGTGATGCTCGACTTCTACGCCGACTGGTGCGTCTCGTGCAAGGAGATGGAGCGATTCACCTTCACCGACCCTGCGGTCCAGGCACGCCTAGCTGGCGCGCTGCTGCTCAAGGCGGACGTGACGGCCAACGCCGCGCAGGATCGGGAGCTGCTCAGGCGTTTCCAGCTTTTCGGACCACCCGGGACCCTGTTCTTCGATGCCCAGGGGCACGAGATCGCGGACGCACGCGTGATCGGCTTCCAGAACGCTGAGCGGTTCGTTCAGACCCTGCAGCTGGCCGGCCTTTGAAGCGTGAGCGACGCTCACACTGTGCTAGAATTCGCGGCTCAGTCGCGGGGTGGAGCAGTCTGGTAGCTCGTTGGGCTCATAACCCAAAGGTCGAAGGTTCAAATCCTTCCCCCGCAACCACAAGATACTCGACAAGAAGACAAGTTCGCATCACGCAGAACGCCGGCCGGAAGGTCGGCGTTCTGCTATGTAGCCCAAGTCTTGCCGGCTCCTGGCCCGCTGGGTACCTGGCATCCCATCTTGGCCAGCAGGCTTCAACATTCCTGTCCGGGTGGCGCCGAAGTGAAGACGTCCAAGGTTGTCAGCATCAAGTCGATTGCGAAGCCTTCGAATACCGAGCAGGTGGTTGCGGCCGAGCCTCGACAGTCCGCTGTCGACTTCAAGCAAGTTCTGCGCTTGATCGTA